>OZ244893.1:2942500-4483943 GCA_965221485.1 Alphaproteobacteria bacterium
CACCGCCGCGCTCTTGGCATGCCCGATGCCAGCGACGAACAGATCCGGGAGCGACTCGTTGAACTGGATCCGGATGCCCTTGAAGAGGTCCTGTCGGAACGCGAACACGATGCCCTGCGGAACGGATACCGGGAGAGAGTCACCGATACCCACCTGCCGCACATCGCCAATCTGCCCGTTGTGATCCCGGACCTGTTTGCCGCCGCCGCAGTCCGGGCCCGGACCGCAGGCTTCGACGGCGTCGAGCTGCATTATGCCCACGCCTACACAATGGCCTCCTTTCTCTCGAGGCTCAACACGAGGACCGACGGTTATGGCGGCCCGATCGAGAATCGGCTGCGTCTGCCGCTCGAGGTGTTTCAAAGGGTTCGCGAGGCCGTAGGAAGCGATTATCCGGTTGGATGCCGTTACCTGAGTGACGATATCGTCGAAGGCGGCAACCGGGTGGAGGATGCCGTGAAGATCGGCGTAGCCTTTGCCGAAGCCGGCATGGACTTTCTGTCCCTCTCACGTGGGGGGCGCTTTGAGGATGCAGCGCAGCCAGCCGTGGGCCGGGCTGTCTACCCCTATACGGGACCCAGCGGCTATGAATGCATGCCGCAATACGTTTCCGATTCACAGGGACCGTTCGGCCGCAACATCGAACCCGTTGCGACCATACGAGCCGCCATAAGAGACGCGGGCTATTCCACGCCCGTGATCGTGACAGGCGGTATTCACGGCTTCCACCAGGCCGAAAAGATCCTGGCATCCGGACATGCTGACATCATCGGGTTCGCCAGACAGGCCCTGGCCGATCCGGACTGGTTTCAAAAGGTGAGCCTGGGGCGGGGTGACGAGGTTATCGTCTGTGAATACACCAACTACTGCGAGGCGCTCGACCAGAAGCACGTCCCGGTAACGTGCAAGCTGTGGGACCGAACCGATCTTGACGAGGACGGTATCCTGAAATCACCGGATGGCAAGCGCCGTCTTTCCGCACCGGCCTGGAAAGCCAGCACCGGCGGCCCGTGACGTCCCGAACCGGGCCGATAAAGCGAACGGTCTAGCGCAGCACAAAGGGATTGGGTGCTTCTGCATTCGAAGTCTCGATCCACACAGACTTGTGCTGAAGATATTCCTTTATCATTTCCTGACCGCTTTCCCGGCCGATCCCTGACTTCTTGTATCCACCAAAAGGCGACAGGAAACTGACCGCCCGGTAGGTGTTGACCCAAACCGTCCCTGCCTGGAGCTGTTTCGACAGACGCAGGGCCCGCCCCATGTCTTGCGTCCAAAGTCCCGCAGCAAGGCCATAAATTACATCATTGCCAACCGCGACCGCCTCCTCGTCATCGACAAAAGGAATGACCGACAGGACCGGGCCGAAAACCTCCTCCTGGGCAATGCGCATGCGATTGTTGACACCGGTAAAGATCGTGGGTTCGACGAACCATCCCTCTCCGGTTTCCGGTCCAGATGGCGTACCGCCTCCCAGAACCACCTCTGCACCCTCTTCTCGTCCGACATCCAGATAGCGCAGCACCTTCTCGTATTGCGGGATGTTGGTTACGGGGCCGACCTGGGTTTCAAAGCTGGCCGGATTGCCAATCCTTGCGGTGCGCGCGAGACCAACCAGCCGGTCAACAAATTCGTCGTGAATCGACGCCTGAACCAGCAACCGGGACCCTGCGATACAGGTCTGGCCGGTCGCAGCAAAGATACCCGAGATCACACCCTTTACCGCATTGTCGAGATTCGCATCGGCAAACACGATGTTGGGCGACTTCCCGCCAAGTTCCATCGTCACCCGCTTCATGTGGCCCGCTGCCTGACTGTAAATCGCGGACCCGGTTGCATCGGAACCGGTAAACGCCACCTTGGCAACGCCGGGATGCTCCACCAGCGGCCCTCCCGCCTCGGCACCAAATCCGGTGACGACATTGATGACGCCGGGCGGGAACACCTGCTCGGCAATCTTCATGAATTCGAGGGTGGACGCAGACGTGTATTCGGACGGCTTGATGACCGCCGTGTTACCCGCTGCCAGAAGCGGCGCCAGTTTCCATGCAAGCAACAGAAGAGGTGAATTCCATGGAACAATGCAGGCGCATACGCCCAGGGGTTCCCAGACCGTAAAGTTGAAATGCCCCGGCTTGTCGATTGGAATGACCGAGCCTTCGATCTTGTCGCACAGGCCGGCATAATAATAGTACCACTGGGTCAGATAGCGGCATTGGCCGCTCATCTCCGCGATCAGCTTGCCGTTGTCCCGGACTTCAATCTCGGCAAGCGCATCGGCATGTTCCGAGACAAGATCGGCGAACTTCCGGATCATATGCCCCCGTGCCGTCGGCGTCAGGGCCGGCCACTCTCCGCTGCTAAAGGCGTTCGACGCCGCTGCAACCGCCCGGTCGACATCCGCGGCACCGCCTTTCGGAATCAATGCCCATGGTTTCGCAGTATAGGGATTGAACGATTCAAACATTTCCCCGGAAAGCGAATCGACCCATTCCCCGCCAATAAACATCCTGTATCTGGTCAAACTATCCACACCGGACTCCCTGTCCTGCCTCCTGAACAGGTGTTCAGAAGGTCCTGTCATATTGTCGCCCGTCAGGCCACACCTGCGTCATCCCCCAGTACCGCCTGACGAAACCGGGACCGGATGATCGTCCCGTCACGCATCGGCAATACGTTGGGAACCACACCGGTCGAAACCTTCACATCCACAAATACCGGCCCCGGAGCAGACAGCAACAGCGGTACCGCCGCCTCGAGTTCTGCCGAAGTCCATACCGTGCAGGCCTCGACAATTCCTGCACCCTCCGCCATTCGGGCCATATCGACACCCAGCGCCGTATGCGTCTGCTGCATGCCTGTCTCGCCGTAATGCTGGTTATCGATCACGCAAATCGCGAGATTGGACGGGCTGGCAACAGCAATTGTTGCAAGACTGCCGAGCCCCATCAACATCTCGCCATCACCCGTAATCACCAGAACCCGGCGTTCAGGCTGTGCGCGTGCAAGACCCAGACCGGTCATCGCTGCTCCGCCCATACCGCCCCAAAGGTAGAAATTGCAAGGATGATCGCCTGCCGCTGCGGCATCCCAGGTCGTCGATCCAAGTCCCGTCACCACCAGCAGGTCGTCGCGCTCATGAAGGAGACTCGCGACCACGTTGCGACGATCAAGCTCCGCTTCAGACATTACTCTCCCGAGCCCCTGACCCTTACTTGTGCCAATTCTTGTATCCTATGATTTTCTGGCTGATCAGAACTGCGACCACCCGGTAGGAATCGAAGGCAATCCGGCAGGCTGCCTCGACAGTTTCGCCCACATGTGCAGCCTCGCCAACCTCGTGCACCAGGACTCCTGCCTCCTCCAGCACCCGCCGGGTGCTCTGCCCCATTGGCACCTGCCACGGATTGAACTCACCCCATTCACCGCGCATCGTAACAAGCATGACAAGCGGCGATCGGGTCTCGTGCAGGATCGAGAACATGTTGATACAGTTTCCTACCCCCGATGACTGCATCAGGAGCGCCGTCCGTTCACCGCCAAGCCAGGCGCCAAGTCCCAGCGCGACTCCTTCCTCCTCGGTTGTCAGCCGGGTGGTCTTGACCTCATTGTCAGCAAGGCATGCACGGATAAGTTCGGCGTGACCGGCATCGGGCACAAACCCGACCTGGCGAACTTCCGCCTGCTTCAGAACGGAAAAAACATCTTGCGGCCACTCGCATGATGACGCGTCATTCAAGGTTCTTTATCTCCCGCGCGCGGGGCCTCACCCTCCGCACCGAAACACTCCTGTCACTATTATCGGAACGGCATGGCAAGTACAATGAGTCAGGAGACGGGGGCGAAAGCATGCGTATCAGGGCCAAAGACATAAATATCAACTGTGTGATCGATGGTCCTGACGGTGCGCCCTGGATCACTTTCATCACCGGAATCACCAATGACGTCACCATGTGGGACACACACCTGCCCGCACTGGCCCGGGATTATCGGTTGCTGAGACTCGACACCCGGGGACACGGACATTCGGACGCCACGCCGCCGCCCTACTCGTTTCCCCAGCTCACCGCCGACGTGATTTCTGTTTGGGATGCACTCGGGATCGAGCGCACTTGTCTTGTGGGCCTGGGCCTTGGCGGCATGACGGCAACGGCCCTGGCCCTTGATGCACCTGACCGGATCACGGCCCTCATCCCGAGCGCCTGCAGGTTGGAACTGGCCCCCGAATACGCTGCCATCTGGCCGCCGATGCTCGAGAAATCATCCGAGGGCGGAATCGAAGCCATCATTGACGTCACCATGACGCGATGGTTTCCCGACAGTTTCCGGCGCGAAAATCCCCGGATTATGGAAGACGTCCGGCGCATGATGCAGCGCACATCGATCGAAGGCTACCACGGCTGCATCCAGGCCCTGCTGTCCGTCGATTTTGGACACCGTCTGGGCGAACTCGCGATGCCGGTTCTCTGTGTGTCGGGCGCGCTTGACCAAATTGGCGCACCGTCGGAAGTCATGGATCGGATGGCGCGCACTGTCCGGAATGGTCAGCATGTCTCCCTGCCGGACGCAGGACATATCTGCACCATGGCCAACCCCCGCGAATATGAACGGGTAGTCCGCGAGTTTCTTTCCTCGATATGATCTGGATCTGCTGAAGGACGGATCAGGAAGCCCGCTTCCGTTTGTTGCGGAACGCCTTGATCTCGGCTTCACTCCATTCCTGAACCTCGGCAACATTCGTCTGGTAGGTCTCCGGAATGGGCGGCCGCCAGGGTTCCTCCGCCTGTTCGGCCGGGACGATTCGGCACAGAAGCGCACGTAATTGATAGGTCCCCATGGACGGGCAGTAAGGCGGGTCCATACTGGTCAGCGCATTGGCGTTGGAACGCCATATCCCGTGATCAGGCCCGTGTTCCTCGTCGGGGAACCACCAGCCATGCTGGACATGCACAACGCGCGGATCAATCCCATCGAATATCCTGACCTTCTGACGGCATCGCCCTCGCCGGGTCTCAATGGATACCCAGTCGCCGGCATCCACACCGAGAGCTGCGGCAGTCTCCGGATGAATTTCACATTCCGGTTCGGGGCGCCCCCGAAGCAACGTAGGCATCTGGCGGTATTCCGACTGGAAGAACATCGGAATGCGCGCACCGGTGATTAGAATATAGGGATAGTCGCGGGCGATTTCCGGCGTGGATACCGGGCTTTCAGGCGGCTCCTCGAAATATGGAAGAGGGTCGTAGCCCATTTCCTCCATTTGCGTGGAATAGAGTTCAATCTTGCCGGTCGGCGTGGCAAAACCATTGTCCTCGTACTTGCGATACCGGAACTCGGGCTGAACGAAACCGCGCTGTTTGAGCTCCTGAAAGGTCAGCCCCAACTTCGGGTTGAGCATGCGATCATAGATTTCTTCCGGTGCTTCCTGCCCGTGGGAGGTTCCGAGTCGCCGGCAGATTTCTGTCATCATGACTTCGTCCTGCACGCATTCCCCGACCTGAACCACCCTTTGCTGCGCCAGAATCACATTCTGGCCGTAGAAGGGGACGGCCGGGAGGGCGTCCACTTCCATCCAGCTTGCAGCCGGCAGAACAAGATCGGCCAGTTCCGCCGTTGGCGTCAAATACAGATCTGCCACCATCAGCCAGTCAAGCGCTGTCAGCGTTTCGTAAACGGTCCGGACATCACCGTAGGTTGATAGTGCGTTATTTCCGAAGATCAGACCCGTGCGGACGGGATAGGGGTCTCCGGTCCGAATGGCCTTGAAGATGGTTGGAATATGAGCGGACGGCAGCTGTGCCCCCTCCGCACTGAGCACCTTGTGATCGTTGTAGCCCAGGCGTTTTTTCTGTTCGCTCCGGGGAACCACATCGAACAGTTGAGGCAATGGGTCCACCGCCATCATGCCAAACGCCCAGCTGCCTGGCTGATCGATATTTCCCGTGATCGAGGGCAGGCACAGGAGAGCCCGTATGGTCTGGAAGCAGTTGGGTGTATGCTCCATCGCGCAGCCCCACTCCAGCATTGAAGGCTTGACCTCTGCAAACAGGCGAGCCGCCGCACGGATCTTCTCGGCTGGCACCCAGGTTACGGGCTCGGCCCACTCGGGCGTATAGCGGCGGACGCGATCTGCCAGCCGTTCAAAACCAAACGTCCATCGTTCGACAAACGCCCGATCCTCTAGTCCCTCTTCAATAATGACATTGAGCATTGCCAGGGCCAACGCATCGTCGGTGCCGGGACGCAATTGCAGCCAGAGGTCCGCACGCTTCGCCAGCATGGTCCTTCGGGGATCGACAACGATGATCCGGGGCTTGCGCGCGAGGGCCTGTCTCACCCCAAAACCGAGCTCGCCGTCGGGGCCCGAATAGATGGGATTATGCCCCCAGAAAAGCAGCAGTTCGGGCATTGCGTCATTCGTATAGACGCAAACCGGCAACTGGCCCATAGTGAGGATGCTGCCATGCACGCGGGGGCGGAAACACTGCGCCGTTCCCGGTTCACACCAGTTCGGTGTACCGATCGCATTGGCAAACCTTGATACATATCCGAAATGGTGTCGTCCGGTTCCTGTTCCCACCCAGACGGACTCAGGACCAAATCGTTCGCGCGCTTCCTCCAGCCGTTCGACGATCTCGTCGTAGGCTTCCTCCCAGGATATCCGCGCCCATTTTCCCTCTCCGCGGCTGCCCACACGCCGCATCGGATATTTCAGGCGTCTGGGGTTGTAGACCTGTTCCAGGCTGGCCGCTCCCAGCGGACAAAGCTTTCCGAGATTCATCGGATTATCCGGGTCGCCCTCCAGGCGAACCACCTTCCCGGCTTCCACGTGAAGCAAGGCACCGCAGCCGCCGTGGCACATGCGGCAGGCCGACCGATAGACGCCGTCTCTGGCCTCAAAGCGATCGGGAGCGGGCAGGTCCTGAATACCGGTCATGATTGTCCCTGTCTGCGGTCCCGCAATGGCTCACAGATATCACAGCGTGCCCGGATGTGCCAGAACCGGACACAGCGCAAGGTGGTCCTGTCACCTGGTTGGCAATGCGGTTCCGGGCAAGATATTCGTGCGAGCCTGGCTCCACAGGGATCTTCGGGGGCAGTGATGAGACACGCTGTCCAGGACAACAGACGGGACAGGGCCATTGCGACCGGGCCAGACCCGCAACATTCCACGATCATATCCGGTGTTCCGACGGGTCTGTGTTTCAACCAGGCGCGGATCAGCAAGCCCGAAGTACTACCGCCTCGAACGCGACGTCGGTCCGGAAATCAGCCGCCGGCGGACCGGAAACAGCTGCAAATTGAATTTCCGGGACACAAAGCCCCAGATGCCCTGCGGTGCAAACAGCATCACACCTATCGCAATGCCACCCAGCAGCATCAGATACCAGGTTCCGTAATCGGACAGATAATATTGCAGCACAAAGAAAATCAGGACGCCGATGATGGGACCCTCGACAGTGCCAATGCCGCCAATGACCACAATGAAGATTACGAATGCCGTCCAGTCTATGACTGAAAAGGCAGCGTCGGGGGAAATCCTGGCCTTCTGGAAATAAATCAGCGCACCGGTGAGACCGGTCCCGAAAGCTGCCACCGCGAATACCCAGAGTTTGGTCCGGAATCCATGAACACCGAGGCTGCCAGCCGCGCGTTCCGAATCGCGGATTGCCGCCAGAGCCAGTCCCTGGCGGGCCCGCAGGACGAGACAAACGAGAAGGATCGTACCAGCCGCCAGGATCAGGGACAGCCAGTAAGCCTCGATATCGCGCGCCGCCGAAGTGCGAACACCAAACAGGTCCTTGATGAAGTCAAGACCGTAGATCCCGCTCGTCGCACTGCGCGGAAGGGACGTTCCGGTCCCCCCGCCGACACTCTTCCATTGCGCAAGAACCAGGCGGAATACCTCGGCCGCAACCCAGGTTCCGATCGCAAAATACGCGCCGCGCAGCCGGAAAATCACAAGTGCAGTCGGAACCGCGAGAACGACCGAAACAATGCCGCCGATCACGATCGCGATCAGGGGATCAATCCCATAGAGAATGGTTGCTGCAAAGAGGCTGTAGGCACCAAGCCCCACAAAGGCTTGCTGACCGACCGAAACGAGCCCCGCATATCCCGCCAGAAGGTTCCAGTATTGCGCGAGAGCGAGCATGGTCAGTATGAAAAACAGGTTCTGGATAAAGCTCCGCGATACAAAGGCAGGAGCAGCCGCGAGAACCAGAAAAAGGACCACGCAGACCAGAATCGCAGCTGCCGAAAGCGGCGTGCGGGTTGCGATCCGAAAACGGGTTTCCGACATCAAACTCAGTCCTCGGCCCGCGGAAACAGCCCGCGGGGGCGTGTCAGCAGAACCAGAAGGAAGACAATATGTCCTGCCAGAATCTGCCATTCCGGATTGATCTTGGCACCGACCGTCTGGGCAACGCCAAGAATGACTCCCCCGGCAAGCGTCCCCCACAGGCTACCCAGTCCGCCGATGATCACGGCCTCGAAGGCGTACAGAAGACGGAAACCGCCGATCGTCGGATCGAATTGGGCACGATTGCCGAAATACATCGCGGAAATCGCAATCACCGCAAAGGCAACCGCGGTCGCGAGTGCAAAGATCTTGCGATTATCGATCCCCATCAGCTGCGCCGTGGCCGGATCGTCAGATGTCGCCCGAAACGCACGGCCGAGTTCCGTCCGATAGATAATCTGATTGAGGAGGACAATCACGAGGACGGCCGTGATAAAGGTCATCAGCGGCAAGACTCCGATGGCCATACCGCCGCCCAGCGACCATGACAGGGTTTCGATCTCGAACGCCTGCAACCTTCGGCTGTCGGCGCTGAAGCCCTCAAGCAAACCATTCTGGATCACGATCGAGATGCCAAAGGTCACAAGAAGGGGCGGCAGGATGTCGCGCCCGAGGGTCCGGTTGAGGAGCACATGCTGCATTCCGTATCCCAGCGCAAACATCACCGGCAGCACGACAACCGTGGCGAGAAACATGTTGACGCCAAAGGAGTCGGCCACCAGGAGTATGATGAACGCGGCCAGCACAATAATGTCGCCATGAGCCAGATTGACAAGCCTCATGATGCCGAACATCAGGGACAGCCCCGCTGCAAACAGGGCATAGAGTCCCCCCAGCAACGCACCCTGTATGATCGCCTCAAGCCAGGTCAGCATGTCTACATGCCGAAATAGGCCCGACGAATGTCTTCGGCATCGAAGTCGTCGGGACGGCCCGTCAGTGTCACGCGGCCCTCCATGAAACAATAGATGCGGTCGGCAACACCGAGTGCGCGTCGCAAATCCTGCTCGACAAGCAGAACCGTGGCCCCGTTTTCCTTGATGGCCGGCAGGGCCGCGTAAATATCACGAGTGACAAGCGGAGATAAACCAAGCGAAACCTCGTCGCACAGAAGCAACCGGGGATTGGACATCAGGGCGCGGCCAAACGCGACCATTTGCTGCTGGCCGCCGGACAGACTGCTGGCGGCCTGACGGCGCCGTTCTGCCAAAATCGGAAACAGATCGAAAACGGTATCGATCGTCCAGTAGCCGCTCCTCAGCCCCCGATAGTTCCCGATCTGCAGGTTCTCCTCGACATTGAGCGAGGGGAACAGCCGCCGGCCTTCGGGCACCAGTGCCAGACCCAGGCGGACAATCTCTGGAGCCGTCATATGGCCGATGACCGTTCCCTGGAACCTGACCGCCTGCCCGGCACCGGGATGAAGGCCGACCACGCTGTGCAGGAATGTCGACTTTCCCGCCCCGTTGGCACCGATGATCGCGACGGTTTCACCTTCCTGCAGGTCGACATCGATCCCGTAGAGAGCCTGGAAATCACCGTAGTGGGCCACCAGTTTCCTGGTTTCCAGCAGTGCGGCCATCGTTATTCCGTCAGGCCCGTGTAGATTTCCTGAACCTCCCGGGAGGTCATGACCGATTCGGGAACACCATCAGCAATAAGACTGCCAAAATTCAGGACCACCAACCGGCTGACAGCCGCCAGAAGGGCATGAACGACATGTTCGATCCAGACGATGGTCACCCCTTCGGCATGGATGTCACTGATGGTCTGCACCAGTTCCATGCATTCTGCATCAGTGAGACCGCCTGCAATTTCGTCAAGGAGGAGAAGACGCGGCTGCGTCGCCAGTGCGCGCGCCATTTCCAGACGCTTGCGTTCCTGGAGGGTGAGTGAACCGGCAACCCGGTTGGCGATACCCAACAGTCCGGTGCGTTCCAGGATGTCTCCACAATGATCAGCAACTCGCGGTTCGCGCCGACCAAGACCGTAGCTCGCACCGACCATCACATTTTCGAACACAGTCAGCGTATCGAATGGTTGCGGAATCTGGTACGACCTGCCGATCCCGGCCCGGCACCGTCCCGGGGGCGGGGTATGGGTAATGTTCTGGCCGTCCAGCCGGATGGTTCCATTGTCTGGCGTCAGCTCGCCCCCGATGAGGTTGAACAGGGACGATTTGCCAGCCCCGTTTGGCCCGATGATGCCAAGCGCACTCCCTTCCTCGACGGACAGGGACAGGTTGTTGGCGACAATAACCGACCCGAACGCCTTCGAAAGCTCGCGAATTTCCAGAAGCATGCCGAGAGCGACACCGAAGCTGTCGTCGGCTTCGGTGTCAGGTCAGGATATGGCTTGCATGTCCGACGTGACAGGAATTTGCGGCGCCGTCCTGTTGTCGGTGATGACCAGATCGTACTTTCCGCCTCCGACATGACGCCACTGGCCGCCAACGAGCGGGGTCTTGGAAATGTTTTTCGCAGCGAACGGAGGCACACCGGCCCCATCCCAGCGGACATTGCCCACTATCGTATCGAGATCGGTGGCGGCAATAGCGTCGCGAATTGCTTCGCGGTCACCGACATCTGCAGCCCGCTTCAATACATCCACGGCCATTTCGAAAAGGCTGTGCACGAAGCCGATCGGCTGCGTCCATTGCTTGCCGGTCGCAGCCGTATAGGCCCGGGAAAGATCCCCGGCCGACTGACCGGTCAGCGAGGACCGGAACGGGTGCGAGGGAGTCCACCAGACCTCGGAGGAAAGGTTATGGCCCGCAGCCCCGAGCGCCTCAACAGAAACCGGGAACAAAATGGCCTTGCCAACGCTTGCGACCCTCGGCCGGAATCCCTGTTGACGCGCCTGGGTCCAGAAAACAGTGAAGTCGGGAGGCAACATGACGCCCGTCATGATCTGGGCATCGGCATTCTTGAACGTCGTAATCTGCGCCGTGAAATCGTCCGTCAGGTTCTGGTAACGGCCCGGATCGACAAGTGTGTAGCCCTTGGCTGCCAGTGCCGGCGGGAAGCCGACATTCTTGTCACCCCATGCATTGCCGTCCGCATCGTTCGGAAACGCGCCGGCCACGACCTTGTTGGTGTCGAGTTGTGACCACATGTTGGTGAAGACGGCAATCACGTCCTCGAGGCCCCAGAAGTAATGAAACGCCCATTCAAACGGCCTCCAGGTGTCCGGTGCTCCCGGGTTTCCCTGCTGGCCGATGAACCATGGCTGCCACGGACAGTTGGTCGAGATGCAGGGCACTTCCTCGATCTCGCACTGGGTCGCCACAGGATTGGTCGTCTCGGGCGTGTTGGCCACCATCATGAGATCGACCTCGTCATCCACAATCAGCTCCTTGGCAACCTCGGCAGCCCGGTTGGGATTTGACTGGGAGTCCTTGACGATGACCTCGATCCTGTGCGTCGTCTTGCCGATCTTCAGGCCGTTTCGCATGGTTGCGCGAAACCCGTCGGCATTGAAATTGTCACTCTCACCGAACGGCGCAAGAGGGCCGGTCTGGGGGCTGACATAGCCGATCCTGATGGTCCTGGCCTGCGCAATGGCGGGCGCGGGGAATTGCGATGCAACTGCGGCTACGCCACCGGCAGCAGCCGATGTGGATACGAACTTGCGGCGGGTGATGGTTCGCGGTCGGGTAGGGGACTTCATTGGAGTCATTCTCCCTGGAATGTCGGTTCCGGCTCGGCGGTTCACTGGTTTCGCACGTGATAACTCAACGCCCCCGGATCCGTAAGATCCGGCACCGTCCAGCCCTCGAGGTTATATTCCTCGAGACATTGCTCGGCAAATCCCTTCATCTTGTCGACATCGCCGTTGGCCATGGCGCCGAACAGCGCGTAGCGGCGTATTTCTTCTGTCGATCCGGAATAATTGATTTCATAAAGCTCGTGGCGGCCGCCGAATTCGCTTCCGATGGAATCCCACAGGAGTTTCATGAGCTTGACGCGCTGCTCTGCATCATAACCGTTGGAACCGCGCAGATACCGGTCAAGATAGGGACGCAGTTCCGGGTTGAGAAAATCCTTTGCGTGGGAATTCAGGAAGATCAGACCCGACGCCGCCGTTTCCTCGATGATATATTTGATCTTGCTGTAAGCGAAGCTCATCAGAACCTGATACGCGCTTGCCGGGGTCATGTTCGGCAGCAGATACTCTCCGAGCCAGGGCATCGGGTTGCGGACCATCGCTTCCGTCAGCGACCAGAACATGTTTCTCCATGCGATGATCTCGCCCACATTGGCCTGCACCCCGCGGAAGTCCTTGGTTCCGGCGGCATCGATCGCCTTGAGGATCAATCCGGCGATGAAGTCCAGCTTTACCGACAGCCGCGTGCAGCCATGGAGCAGCGCCCGGGGAAGAAAACCGGTCTGGGGAAAGAAGTTGTTGGCCGTGTCCACATCACCGTAGACGAACACGTTTTCCCAGGGGATCAGGACCTTGTCCAGAATGAAGATGGCATCATTCTCGTCCATACGGCTCGACAGCGGGTAATCGAACGGGCTCCCCATTACGGTCGCGGTCAACTCGAATGAGGTCCGGCAAACGAATTTGACGCCCGGAGCATTGGACGGGATCATGAACACGGCCGCAAAATCGCGATCCTGCACCGGAATCAGTCCGTGGTGGGCAACGAAAGTATAGTTCGTCAGCGCCGACCCGGTTGCCACCACCTTGGCACCCGAGACAATGATGCCAGCATCGGTTTCCTTCTCGACATGGACACATACGTCTGCGACCTCGTTCGGCGGCTTGTCGCGATCCATGGGCGGATGGATGATGGCATGATTGACGAACGGGATCCGCTCCTGGCTGAACTGATACCAGCGTTTCGCATTTTCTTCGTACGGGTTGTAGAATCCGGCATTGGCGCCGAGCGTGGCAAGAAAGGCGGCCTTGTAGTCGGGAGCGCGACCGGCCCAGCCATAGGTCAGACGTGCCCATTGGGCTATGGCATCACGTCCAGCCACCGATTCCTCGACCGTCCTGGGTGCCTTGAAATAGGCCTGGGTGACACCGCCCGACCCGGTATCGGTGGGGATCATGAGGTTCCCGGACAGCGCCGGATCATGCATGGCGTCATAAAGGCGTGCGATCATCCGTGCCGTATTCCGGAAAGCCGGGTGCTCGGTAACCTTTTCGACGCGTTCGCCGTAAAGATAGATTTCGCGCCCGTCATCAATCGATTCGAGGAATTCGGCTCCGGTCATGGGTGACGAGCCCTTGATGTCGCCAATGGTCTCGGGCCGGGCAGCAAAGGCCTTTTTTTCATCCAGCTGCGTGATTTCGTTCATGGCTGCACATTTTCTCCAGAATTTTCGCTGTGCACCGTCCCCTCCATCGGATCAGGCCGGCCAGCGCCGTTTGAACGCCAAGCTAGCGCAAACGTGGTCATTTGTCAGCGCACGCACACCTGTGCGCGACCCGGCCCGTCTCGCCCCTTCGGCATCATCCCGAGAATGGCGCCCAAACCGGTTCATCCCTCTCCGTTAAGTCTTTCCGGTCATGGTCCAACCGCCCGGCAGCAGCGGTCTCGCTGCCGGTGGCTCCCGGGATCGGGACGATCTCTACCAAGGGTCGTGCGCAGCGACAGGAAGGGGATTATCCGGACTTCCAGATCCAGGGCGGGGGCTCAGCCCTCGGCCCGGGACAGATCGAGGCGCACCAGATCGAGAACCTCCTCGTTGGAGAGGCGGGTGAGGTTGATTTCCTTGTCGCTGGTCAGGATTTCGTCCGCCAGCTCCTGTTTCTGGGCAATCATTTCGTCAACCCGTTCTTCGACGGTCCCGGTGGTCACGAATTTGTGAACCAGTACGTTGCGTTTCTGCCCGATCCGGAACGCCCGGTCGGTCGCCTGGTTTTCGACTGCGGGATTCCACCATCGATCGAAGTGAATGACATGGGATGCGGCGGTCAGGTTGAGGCCGGTCCCGCCGGCGCGGAGGGAGAGGATGAGGAAGGGTGGTCCGTCTTCGTACTGAAACTGCTCGACAATTTCACTTCTCCGCCGAACTCCGGTTTCCCCATGAAGGATCATGCCACGGCGCCCGAATGTCTCTTCAAGAAGCCAGGAAACGGGATCGATTATTTCGCGAAACTGGGTGAAGACCAGGACCCGTTCCTGTCGTTCGGCAAGTTCCTGGCATATTTCCTTCAGACACTGGAATTTGCCGCTGTCAGAGAGTTTCCAGTCGCCGTCACCCCGGGCCTGACACGGGTGGTTGCAGATTTGTTTGAGGCGCATGAGCGTGCTGAGAACCACACCAAGACGCTGTGCGCCTTCCGCCTTTTTCAGGACATCTTCCATATGTCGCACAACCTGTTCATACAACCGGACCTGGGCGCGGGAGAGATGGCAGAAGCGGGTGACTTCCGTCTTGTCCGGTAGATCAGGAACAATGCGCCGGTCCGTCTTCAGGCGTCTGAGAATGTAGGGAGCGACCAGACTCCGTAACGGTGCATAGCTGTTGGACTTGCGTTGCGCCAGTTTGCCAACAAAGCGATCGAAGTCCTTTCGCGATCCGAGAAGTCCCGGATTGACGAAATCGAACAGGGCCCAAAGATCTCCGAGACTGTTCTCGACCGGTGTTCCGGTGAGCACAATGCGGGCTCTCGCATGAAAGGACCGCACGGCCCGACTCTGCCGGGTTGCCGGGTTCTTGATGGCCTGGGCTTCATCAAGAATGACCAGGTTCCATTGCAGCGACGCCAGCCATGGCTGGCGCATCGCCATGGCATAGGTTGTCACCACCAGATCGCATGCACTCAGATGACATTCGGGATCCGACGCGATAGATCCCAGGTCCTCGCGACGGGTCTCGGAAGGGTGGAGGATCCGAAGATTCAGGGATGGCGCGAATTTTGAGACCTCGCTCTGCCAGTTGCCGATCAGGGACGCTGGTACCACGAGCAAGGACGGCCCCGGCTGCTCATGCCGGAGGCGCAGGAGAAGGGCGAGAATCTGGATCGTCTTTCCGAGCCCCATATCATCGGCAAGACAGGCACCCAGTCCAAGTCCGGTCACAAAATGAAGCCATTCAAGTCCCTGGTGCTGGTAGGGTCGCAAGACTCCCTTCAGGTCCTCGACACCATGCCCGCCTTCACTGCTTTCAGGCTGTCGAAGGCGCTCCATGACTTGCTGCAGGACCGGACCTGGCTCGACAAGGGTCCAGACGCGGTTGTCTTCAGGCAGACTGTCGCCAACGAGATCAGCCGGGGTTCCTGCAAGGAGGCGCATGCCTTCGATAAAGGAAACACCTCCCCGTGCATCAGCCTCCTCCCTGAGTTTTTCCCAATGGGAAAGCGCTTCCTGCAACTTTTCGCGATTGACCTCGATCCATTGTCCCTTGAACAGAACCAGACCGTCGTCTCCATCGAGCAGGTCGCGCAGTTCCTGTTCCGTTAGCGTCTCGTCGCCGAGTGCCACCTGGACATTGAAATCCAGCAATGCCGACGCGTTGAATGCGGCCTCCCTGTCACTCCCGATCTTGACCGAAACCTGCGGCCGCGCTCGTCTGCGCCACCAGTTCGGAAGGCGTACGGAAAGACCGCACTCCTCCAGGTTTTCAACGCTTTGCAACAGCTGGTAAGCACGTTCCGTCGACCAGGCAGCCGGATGGTAGATTTCATCCGACTTGACGAGGCGGTCCAGCCAGGGACAGAGTTTCTGCGCTTCGGCTACGGGTTGGAGGAGGCGAAGCAGAGCCGCCCGATTGCGGGATTGCGCGTGTTGATCCAGTGCTTTTTGCAGCGGCACATGGCGCGGCTGACCGTTGCTGTTGAATCCGGCGATGCAGGTCGCCATGAAAGCGAAGGGTCTTGTTTCGTCGCGGCGGTTTTCGGCAAGGTGGAAACAGATTTTCCCGACCTGCCGCCATTTCGGGGCCCGTTCCGACAGAAACTCTGCCAGCTCTGCGCCTCCACCCTCAATGGCTTCCTGAACCCAGCGGTCAAGCTCGTTCCAGACATGCAGGATCGTTTCCTCTGACAGGTATTCGCCGCCCTGCATGGGTGGTGCGGCCAGAACCCAGGATGCGCAGTCCGCCGGAGCGGGCGCTTCCGGACTTGTATTCAGCGCTCCTTCCGGAATATGGCAGAGGGCCGCGAGAAAGCGCTCCGCAAGTTGCTGCCAGAAAACGAGTCCGGGGGTTCTGTCTGCGCGGCTCCTTTCTGCTGCCAGGATGAAGAGAGCTTCTCGCCAATCCGTATCGATGGCCGTCTGCAACTCTTTTGGTTCCGCGCCGTCATCATCGGTCTCCCAGCGCAGGCGGCCTCCCGGGGTCAGTCGTATGTCCATCTCATTCCCGAACGCGCAACTGTCAGATTTGTGCTGCCGTCCGCGACCCGGCAGGCTTGTCACATGCGCTCGGGCTGCGGGACAGCGGGCAGACTATTGCCGGCATGAGTCCCTTGCAATACATCGCCACCACCGCGGAAGCTCCGCGGGTTTCTTTCTGTCAGGAAATACGGGAAGCCGATCGGCTTCTCTTGTAATATAATGCGAATGATCGAAACCAAGTACATGTTGAGGAGCACTCGTATGTGGGGACAATATGTGCCGGTTACCCAACGCAAGCTCAACATGAAGAGGTTTCTGAGCAAGCGGAAAAAGAATGGCCTGAAGGTGCGTCCTGTGGAACTTGAAGGACGGACGATCGCCCGCAGTTTCTGGGGCAAGGCATGGTGCGATCATCTCGAATCCTACGCCGATTACAGGAACCGTCTGCCGCGCGGTCGAACCTACGTTCGCAACGGATCGGTGGGGCATCTGGAAATCGGACCCGGACGTGTCAGCGCTGTGGTTGCCGGGTCCCGTACTTACGAAATCTCTGTGTCGATCTCGAAACTTGCGAACAGCGACTGGAAGTCTGTCAAGTCGCGCTGCACCGGTCAGATCGGTTCTGTGCTTGAGCTTCTCCAGGGCAAGCTCTCCGACGAGGTCATGGCCGTCGTGACGGACCGCGAGCGAGGTCTGTTTCCGCAACCGGACGAAATCAGGATGACGTGCAGCTGCCCTGATTGGGCGGGAATGTGCAAACATGTCTCCGCAGTGCTTTACGGCATAGGCAGTCGTCTCGACAGGAGTCCCGAGGACCTGTTCGTCCTTCGGGGCGTTGATCATGAGGAGCTGATCAGTTCGGACATCGAGCTGCCAACGGCGGCCGCAACGGCCGACGCGCTCGCCGGGGACGACCTTTCGGCTATCTTCGGTGTGGACATCGAGGGCGATGGCGAGGAACCGGGAAGGGCGGTCACCGCGCCTGCACCGGCCTCCGAAACCCCCGTGGTGAGGAAAAAGGAACGCAAGTCCGCAAGCGCCCGGCCGGCGGATCCGGAAACGGGCACCGGGGCAATGCCACGCCACCTGACGGCGGACTGGATCAACCAGTTGCGCACGAGGCTTCATTTGTCGCCCGAAGAATTTGCCGAGGAGCTGGGAGTATCAGAAGGGACGGTACATCGCTGGCTTTCATCAAGCCACCCACTAAATCTTCACAACAGGACCCGGAAAGCCGTTCATCATCTGCACGAGCGAACCCTGCCGTAACATGCCGGGCATGGACAATGCCCGTACATCCATCCCCCTGCGCGCACGACAGGCCCACCAGATATTGATGAGTGGCTGGCGTGGGGGGTAACTGGCCAACCTTTCGTCACTCGGGGCCGATGCCGGGGTTTCCCACGCCACCGCAAGCTATTGGCTTGCGATTCCGGAAGCGGGCTGTGCCGTCTTCCGGCTGCTGCCGTATCACGCCAATATCCGCAATCAGCCGCTCAAGACCCCTGATCTCCATTTCCATGATATCGGACTGGCGAGTCTCGTCAGCGGCACAGAAAATATGCCGGACAAATCGCGACCCACCCGCTTTGCGGTTCGCAGTTCGAAATCACCGTCGTTCCGGAGGCGCTGAAGCATCGTTTCGACCTGGGCCGCCGGTCCGGTCTGTCGTTCTTCCGGGACAGCCGCGGTCTTGAGTGCAATCTGCTGTGGGACAACGACAGCAGCCTGTGAGCCATTGAGGCCAGGTCCGGTGCAATGGTCGCTTCCGACTGGTTCGAGCCAGTCAGCCATGTGGCCGGGCGCTTGCCGGAAATCGGCGCGCTCGCCGTCATCTGTGGCGTTCCGGAACGGCAATCCCGACGAGACGGAGATGTGATTCCCTTGACTGGTGTGAGCGCCATGCCTGGCGAATGGAAGGATACACCCCCTCCGGAAACCCTGCCCGGCCGTCATACGAACGGGATCTGCCCGGATTCTCTGCCCTCCGGCCGCGAGCCGAAGCCACACGGATGCGAAGCGCCGGGTCAAGGCGGCATGCAAGAAGCAAAACAGCCTGCAGCGTGACTAAGCCCTCTTCCCGCCCGATTTCGCCTGAAAGACCCGCGATGCCCTGCCACGCCGGCGATTCTGTTCCGTCGCTTCCCGGAAAAGCGACTTGGCGGGACGGTTGAACCCGGTCATCATTGCAGTGACACCATCAGCGTTCAGCCTGAAACGCTGGCAACCCCGAGCGAATGGAACAATCGATGTTCAATCCGATGAACCCTCCCGGCGTGGCCCCTCCGGCCCGCCATTACATCCATACCATGACCGTACCTGCCGGTTACCGGATCATCAGCCTGTCAGGTCAGGTTGGCACCCTCCCCGACGGGACTCTCCCGGACGGGATCGAGGCCCAGACCGAAGCGGCCTGGACCAATGTGGTGCGTTGCCTCGAAGCACACGGCATGGGCGTTCCGAATATTGTCAAGGTGGTACAATATCTTACGGACCCAAGATGGCGCGACCAGCACATGGCGATCCGCGATCGTTTTCTTGGTGATCACAAACCCACTTCGACCCTTCTGGTCGTTTCCGGGCTTGCACAACCGGAAATGCTTGTCGAGGTCGATGTCTGGGCCGCCGGACCGGAATAGCCTACCGGCCCTTGAATTGGGGTTTTCGACGCTCCGTGAATGCACGGATCCCCTCCCCGTAATCCTCGGTCCAGCGCAGTTTTTCATAGGAGTGACCCTCGAGCTCGAGGGCCGTCTTCAGCGGCGCCTCATAGGCGCCGTTCAGAACCTTTTTCAGTGATGCCAGAGCGATTGGCGCCTGGTCATTGAGCTTGCGGGCACAGGTCTCCACCAGGGACGTCAATGCTGCAGCGTCCTCTGCCACTTCGGTCAGGAGGCCCCAGTCCCGTGCCTGTTCCGCGGGAATGCGTTTCCCCAGCAGAACCATATCCTTGGCACGGGTGAGGCCGGCTATCCGGGCCACACGGACACTTCCTCCGGAACCAGGCATCTGTCCCAACGATATTTCCGGCAGTCCGACCAGCGTCTCCCGGGTCGCAAACCGGAAGTCGCAGGCAAGCGCCAGTTCAAACCCGACGCCAAACGCATATTTTTCCATGGCACAGATCACCGGCTTTCCGATGCGTTCCGGCGTCCCGATGTTCCAATGCAGATCGGACATTCCGTTCTTGGGAATATCGGGGAACGCCTTGACGTCGCCTCCCGACGTATAAACCCCGTTCGCCCCCCGGATGACAATTGTTCCCACGTCAGTGTCTTCATCCATGGCCTCCAGAATGGCTCGGATCTGGCGCCGGCCGGCAAAGGACACAATGTTCAGGGGCGGCCGGTCAAGAACGAGATATCCGATCCGACGCTCGACATCGACCTCCACCCGCAGACCGTCCAGCGATCCAAGCGTGGAGGCACGCTGGACCGAATAGTCCCGTTCCTGCATGTCTTTATCCTTTCATGTCTTGAGGAAAGCCGGCGACAACACCACTCTCCTTATCAGAGTGCGGTGTCAAAACCGCTCAACGGTTGATACTGTCCCTCGCGCAACAGCCGGCGCAGCAGCTTTCCGGACGCGGAACGGGGAATGGATTTTACGAATACGTAGGACCGCGGCCGCTTGAAACGGGCAAGCGAACTCTCGAGACACCAGGAATCAAGCGCCCGGGCCGAACAGTCCCGGGAGGCGGGCTCGACGAAGGCCGCAACCCGCGAGCCCATACGATCGTCGGGCAGCCCGACGACGGCTGCCTGGGCCACCAGCGGAGACCTGGCAAGAACATCCTCCACCTCCTCGGGATGAATGTTTTCACCTCCGGAGATCACCATGTCGTCAACTCTCCCGACGACATAAAGCTCGCCGTCTTCGTCAAGATATCCGAGATCTCCGGTGAAATACCATCCGCCGCGGATCGCCTTGCGATCAGCGTCGGGCCGTTTCCAATAGCCTGCAAAGGCTTCCATTCCGTCGAGTGGCGCAATGATCTCGCCGGGCTCTCCGTGGGGAACAACATCATCGGGGCCAGCGTGTCCCTCCGGATCCGGTGTCACGACCCTGATCAGCTGCGCAATGCCGGGGCGGCCGGCGCAGCCGGGTTTCCTCGCGACGTGATTGCAGACCGTAAAGGTGAAGATCTCGCTTGATCCATAGAAATTGGCGAAGTGATCCGGCCGAAACTCGCGCTCGCAGAGTTCGGTCAGCGCCGTCGTCATCGACATTCCGGCATAGGCCAGGTTCCGGGCCGAAGACAGGTCAAACTCGGGACGTTCAGGATGAACCAGCATGTCGTGAAACATGGTGGGCACCAGAAACAGGCTCCTGATCCTTTCCCGCTCGACCAGCCGCATGGCTTCCACGGGATCCCAGGTCGGCAGGCAGACCAGGGTGCCGTTCAGAAGGGTTGACATCAGCATCGAACGCACACCCATCGTATGAAACATCGGTGTCGCACCGAGCGTCGAAATGCCGTACTCGTACCGGAGAAGGGCAAGGCAATGGGTCGCCGCGAGCCGTTCGGCGCGATGCGACCGCGGCACCCCCTTGGGCCGGCCCGTTGTACCGGAGGTGTAGAGCATCAGGCAGGTGTCCTGCTCGTCCACCGTCACTGGTCCGTCGATCGGCGGCGACTGGGCCAGCGCCGTGAAATCGCCGTCATCGATATCAAACGTTGTGGCCCGGGCCCCCGACTGTGCACCCAGACCTGTCGAAGCCGCCTTGCGCGAACGGTCGTCGAAAACAATTCCGGCAGCCTCGGCGTCTTCAATCACATAGGAAACTTCCTCGCCCCCGGCTCGCCAGTTGAACGGCGTGAAAACCACACCCAGTAACTGGCAGGCCCAATAGAGCGTCGCCGTCTCGTAGCGGTTTGGCAGCAGGACGAGCAGATGGTCTCCCCTGGTGAGCCCCCGCAATCTCAGCCCTCCGGCGACTGCGCAAATCTCGTCATACCATTGACCAAAGGTCCGTCGCGTATCGCCTTCAATAATGGCCAGTGCTGAAGGTTCCCGGAGCGCGTGGCGGCAGATGACAGTTCCAAGATTCATGTCTCTTCCCCGGCCGCCTGCAGAATGGCTCGCACGATCTGTTCATAGCCGGTGCAGCGGCAAATGTGACCAGACAACATTTCCCGGACCTCTTCCCGGGTGGGAGAAGGCGTTTCCTCCAGGAAGCATGTCGCCGACATGAGGATGCCAGCCGTACAATAGCCGCACTGCAAGGCTCCCTGCTCATTGAAAGCCCGCTGCAATCCGTTCAGGGCACCATCAGTATCAGCCAGCCCCTCCACTGTACGAATGATGCTGCCGTCGCACTGTACGGCGAACCGGAGACAGCTTCGTGTCGCAACGCCATCAATGATCAAGGTGCAGGCTCCGCAAACCCCGTGCTCACATCCGACATGTGTGCCATACAGACCGAGCTCGAGCCGTATGAAATCGCTGAGCAGCATCCGGGGTTCCGCATGACCCGACAGGTTTCTTCCGTTGACGGTCATCGTTACACGCTGTTTCTGGTCGGGACGAATTCGCAGCATCAGCCTTGCCTGCCTGACCGCCGTGCCTCGCGAAACGCCCGCGACAATGCCTGAACAGCGAGAACCCGAACGAGCTGGCAGCGGTAATCGGCGCTGGCCTGCAAATCCCGCATAGGTTCAAGGACTGATGCCGCCTGATGCGCTACCGCTTCGGCGACCTCGTCGGTGGCAGCCTCTCCCAGAAAGTCCTTTGTATCAAAGACCACAGGCCGGTCTTCCGCACCGCCGAGACCCAGCGCCAATTCCCTGATCAGCCCGTCTGCACCGACCCGGGCTGCCACTGCAACCGCAACGATCGCGAAGTCGCCATGCCGCTGTGCGATTTCCTCGAAAGCGTAAACAATCCCTTCGCGATGCCGGGGCCAGTTGAGCCCGCTGACCAACTCGTCACTGCGACGGGCAGTGGTCA
The DNA here is from genome assembly GCA_965221485.1 of Alphaproteobacteria bacterium. GTDB lineage: Bacteria > Pseudomonadota > Alphaproteobacteria > MPNO01 > UBA830 > JAJEBT01. The sequence continues at coordinate 2,965,050 of OZ244893.1, forward strand.
ACACACCCAGAAAGAACTCCTGCGCCGGCATCTCCCTCGTTCCCGCCCGCGACCGCAAGATGACAGAACCACCCAGAGTGCTGAGACAAAGCGGAATTTCAGCACTCGGATCCGCGTGCGCCACCGAGCCGCCGAGGGTGCCGCGAGAGCGCGTCTGGTAATGGCCGACAAAGGGCATGGCCTGAGCGAGAAGCGGGACCGCGAGACGCACTTCCGAACATCGTGCGGCAGCGGCCTGACGCATCAGGGCACCGGTCTGAATGCTGTCATCACTGGTCACTGTTTCCGCGAGTTCGTCAACATGATTGATATCGATCAGGGCTGCGGGTCGAACGAGACGCATGTTGAGCATGGCGCCGAGGGACTGTCCACCGGACAACACACTCGCCTCGCTTCCGAACTCGGTCAGGAGTTCGAGCGCCTCATCCAGCGTCTCCGGCCGGCAATACTCGAAACGCGGCGGCTTCATGGCTTCCGGCCGCGCATGAGCCGGGTCCACCAGGCCGGCGATTTGTGGCCGCCCGGGTTGCGCAGATGACTTTCAATTCCACGGAAGAACTGACCGATCATGAGACCGGTCACACGTTCCAGCATGCGCTGCCCGACCAGGGCAACCTTGCCTCCGACATTGGCGCGATAGCGGTAATGGATGCGTGTCCTGCCTTCACCAGTCTCTTCCAGCTGAACCACACCTTCACCTTCTCCATAACCCAGCACACCCCAGGCCTGGCCCTTCAGGCGAACACTGTCGGGGGGTTGCTTGTCATGCAGCGCCAGACGCGCGCCATAGCGCCCCTTCATTCCGGCCACTCCGATAACAATGTCCGCCCGGTAATGATCTTCCCCTGTCTGTTCCAGACTCTCGCATCCGGGAAGCGCGGACGCGAGAACATCAGGATCGAAAATAAGCCGCCAGGTCTCGAAGGGAGAAGCAGCGATCTCCACGGTTCCTTCGCCAGCAAGGCCGCCATCAACAGCAATCCCGTCTTCCCGCTGATCACCTGTACGAACAGAAGCTGTTCCCGGCCTTTCGTATGGCACATTGTTGGCCAGTGCCCAGACCTTGTTCAGCCCCAGCGGCAATTCGATATCGAAACGCCCAAGGGCATCGCTCACCGCATTGGCGATGACCGTAGGCGCCAGCATCGAGGACCCGTCACCCATCCCCTTCGAACCAAGCCGGTTATGGGGAGAGGGGGTATTGACATGTCCGATCGTCAGTTCCGGCATTTCCGGTGCGGTGATGCAGAGATAATCCGCGAACGTTCCGGTTTGAGGATTGCCGCCGGCATCATAAACGAACTCTTCCAGCAGGGCGGCACCCAGGCCATGGGCGAAACCGCCATGGATTTGCCCCTCAACCACGAGTTCATTGAGCATGTTGCCAACATCATGGACAGAGACGTATTTGAGAATTTCGATCTTCCCCGTGGCGGGCTGGATTTCCACGACAGCCAGATCAAACACGTAGCCAAAGGTTACGGCACTGGCAACGCGATCCGCTTCATCCGGCGCTCCCAGCATTGGCGGGTTGATGATTACCGTCTCGAACAGCCCTGGCGACATGCCTTCGGGCAGGGCTTCCGGATGCCAATGGGTCTGGGCCGCAACACGGCGAAGTGGCAGGGCATTTTCCGGCACCCCGACAACCCGCGCCAACCCGTCCACAAGTTCAATGTCTTCAGGCGCAACCTCGAGGTTCTCGGCCGCAACACGCCGGATCCGGGTTGCCACTCTCCGGGCACTTTCAAGAATGGCATCAACAACGACGGAAGAGAACCGGTTGGCGTAATTTCCGGAGGCCAGCGACCACGCACTCGTCAGGGTGTCGGCTTCGGTCACGACATCGATCTGGTCGGGACGCAGGCCCAGACAATCGGCCACGATCTGGGCGGCGACAGTCTGATGCCCCTGTCCAGCCGGGGTGGAAACCGTTCTGACGGTGACACTGCCGGAAGGGTCAAGCGATACCGTCGCCGAGCCCAGACCACCTGAACGACCGCCTGCCCGCGCCCGCTCTTCCGGAGTCTGGGCGAGAGTGACATAGGCCATGTTGGATCCCGAAGGCTCGATTCCGGCCGCCATTCCGATCCCGTAAAGTCGTCCGTCAGCGCGAGCCTGACGCTGCTCTTCTCGCAGTCCCTCATAATCGGAAAGCGCAAGGGCCCGCTCCATACCAGCCTCATAGTCTCCGGAATCAAACGTGCTGCCGGCCGGCGCTTCGTAGGGAAAGGCATCGGCCCGAATGAAATTCCGGCGTCTGATTTCTACCGGATCCAGCCCGAGTTCCTGTGCCCCCGCGTTCATCACGCGTTCCAGCGCATAGTAGAACTGGGGGCCACCATAGCCCCTGTTCAGGCCGATGGGTGTGGTGTTGGTCACGACCAGCTGATTCTCGATCGCAATGTTGCGCACGCGGTAGCAGCCATTTGACGCCGAATGCATACGGTAGACGGACGCCGGCTCGGGTGCCCGGACATAGGCTCCGACATTGACAAGATTCCGGTAGCGCAATCCCACCAGTTCACCGTCCCCGGTGAACGCTGCCTCGACCGAGTCCAGCCGATCGGAGGCTGTCGATGAGGCGATCAGATGCTCAAGACGATCTTCGGTCCACTTGATCGGACATCCCAGAATGCGTGAACAGCCCGCCATGAGCACCATGTAGGGGAACATTGCCTGCTTGATACCGAAGCTCCCGCCCGAATGGGGTGCGGTCACAAGACGCAACCGGTTGCCCGGTACACCGAGGGCTCCGGTCATGAGTGCATGCAGGATGAAAGGCCCCTGAAAATTCGACCAGAGGATGTAACGGTCGGGATGGCGCTCGAAATGCGCAATGAGCCCGTAGGTTTCCATGGGCGTCGAGGAATAGCGAGGAAACCGCCATTTCAGGCGGACGACCCGATCGGCGTTTTCGAAAGCCGTGTCCGGGTCTCCATACCGGAACGTCCGGCGATGTACCCGGTTGGAGCCGACCTCCTCGTGCAGCAAGGCGGCATCCTCCGCCAGAGCCTGTTCAGGGTCCACAACCGGCGGCAAGGGTTCATACGCGACCGTAATGAGTTCCAGTGCATCTTCCGCCACATAGCGGTCATCAGCGACCACGACGGCAACCGGTTCACCGACATACCTGACCTTGCTGGTCGCAATGGGGTCAAACCGGACGGGAACCCGGATCGCGCTCGGAATCGGGTTGAGATGTTCCCTGATTTGCGCACCGGTCACGACGCCACGCACCCCGGGCAACGCCTCGGCCCGCGTGACATCGACAGACAGCACGCGTGCATGAGCATGATCGGAGCGCAGGATTGCGGCATGGCGGATGCCAGGTACCGGTGCCAGATCATCCACAAACCGCGCATTGCCTGTGAGCAACGCCCGGTCCTCCCTGCGAGGAAGGCGCTGACCTGTCCAGGGTTCCGCGGCCTCACTCATAACCACACAACAGCCTTTGCAAGCTGTTTCCGCAAATCACACCACTCCGTTATTCCGGCCGATCCGCAGCCTGGGCAGGCCTCTCTTGGTTTCGCGAAACACGGTGCGGCCGCACAGGACAGCCCGCAATCCTTGGTCATGCAACACTGTCTGCAACCGTAGCGCAACGGGTGCCCCCTGGCCTGTTGTTCGACGAAGCCGCGGGCGTATCGGGGTCACGGGCGATCCAGCCTCCGCCCAGCAGACGGTCTCCGTCATAGAACACACAGGCCTGGCCCGGTGTCACCGCACGCTCGGGCTGGTCAAGGACAACCCTGGCGCGGCCGACCGCCGGATCAGGGAACACCCGGGCCGGAACCGGCTCCTGTGTGGATCGCAGCTTGACCGTGAGGGACAGGCCGTCCTCAGTCTGGCTGAGATCGCTTCCCAGCCAGTTCAGGTCCACCAGATTCACGGTTGACTGGCCCAACGCAGAGTGCGGACCAACGACAATGCGGCGGGTTTCCGGCTCTATTCGCACCACATAAAGAGGGTCTCCTCCGCCGCCCGTTCCCAGACCGCGGCGTTGTCCCACGGTGAATCCGATAATACCGTCATGAGTTCCTACAACCGTCCCGTCGAGAAGGGTGATCTCGCCGGGATCGATCGCCCCGGGTCGCAAACGTCGGACGACGGCTGCATAGTCACCATGGGGAACGAAGCAGATATCCTGGCTGTCGGGCTTGTCCGCAACCGGAAGCGCCAGGCGCCGGGCATGACTTCGAACTTCGTCCTTCGGCATGTCGCCCAGCGGGAACCGCAGCCAGGAAAGCTGTTCCCGGGTTGTGGCGAACAGAAAATAACTCTGGTCGCGCCGGGCATCAACCGCGCGCTGCAGCTCAGGGCCGCCGGGGCCATTGACGAGGCGGATGTAATGCCCGGTTGCGAGCTCATCGGCACCAATATCATGGGCCAGCTTCACCAGGTCCCTGAACTTGACCGTCTGATTGCACAATACGCAGGGAATCGGAGTTTCCCCACGGATATAGCTGTCAGCGAACGGATCCATGACATCTTCGCGAAACCGCGTCTCGTAATTCAGGACATAGTGCGGGATGCCCAGGGCTTCCGCGACCCGGCGTGCATCATGGATGTCACGCCCTGCGCAGCAGGAACGGGCCCTGTTGACGGCCTCACCGTGATCATAGAGCTGCAGTGTGACTCCGACGACCTGAAAGCCTTCCTCGGCGAGCAAGGCTGCACAGACAGAGCTGTCGACTCCTCCTGACATGGCGACCATCACGCGAGTCTCGGCAGCAGGCTTGCGGGTTCCGGGTGTGCGCATGCTGCTGTATAAATCAGGGGTCATCGAGTGGCAATGACATAGCACCTCTGGAGCGGATGGAGACATGCCAGGGACGCCTGGATATTTCTGCGGAAAAACGATCCTGATTACCGGCGGGGCCAGCGGCATTGGCCGGGCGACAGCCGAAATCTTCGCCCGGGAGAAAGCAAATGTTGTCGTGGCAGACATCGATGCTGACGGTGCCAGTGAAACGGCCCGGAACATCCGGCACCATGGCGCCGAAGCGGTGGCGTTCCGTGTTGACGTCACTGACCGATCCTCGGTCGAGGAAACCATATCGGCCTCCATTGAGGCTTTCGGACAAATCGATTTTCAACTCAACAGCGCAGGATCGCCCGGTCGCAGATCGGGGTTTCTCGAAATCGATCCTGATCTCTGGCGTCAGTCCTACGCACTGAATGTCGACGGTGTCTTTCACTGCATGCAGGGAATCCTGCCTCATATGATCGAACGCTCAAGGGGCGTGATTGTGAATATCGCAAGCATGGCCCATCGCCGGGGCGGACCCGGCCATTCCGTCCACTATGCCTCGGCAAAGGGTGCTGTCGTTACCATGACCATGGGTGTGGCCCGCGAGTTCGTGGATCGGGGGATCCGCGCCTTGTCGATCTCTCCGGGACCAATCGACACACCCTTTCATGCCGTGTCTTCCAGGGAACTTGTTGAGCAGATGCAGAATGATGTTCCGATGAAGCGGTTCGGACGGCCCGAGGAAATCGGGGAGATGGTCCTGTTCATGTGCTCGGACGCCTGCGAGTACATGACGGCAGATACAGTCTACGTAAACGGCGGCGGCGGATGGCGATAGGGGATGTCGTTCGAACCGCGGCCGATTTGACCCACAGGAGCAGTGAAGAGTCATGACCCGCAATCCGATTGACGGCTTTGTCGTCACCCATGAGGACCTCAAATTCACAGGCGAGAACCTTCAGAGGCCGGAGTGCATTCTTGCTGAACCGAACGGTGATCTGTGGGCGGCCGATGCCCGGGGCGGGGTCGTGCGCATCCGGCCGGACGGTTCCCAGCAGATCATCACCCAGTCGCATATTGCCGAGGCGTTCGGCGCCGCCGGAGATGATGCCCGGCGTTTTGTTGACGGAACCTTGCCCAACGGGCTGGCCTTCGCCGACAACGGTGACATTCTGATTTCCAATTTCGGTACGGACTGCCTCGAGCGGATGACGCGCGACGGGACAACCACCGTGATGTTCGATTCGGTTGACGGCGAAGCCATCGGCAAGGTGAATTTCGTGTGCCGCGATTCCCGCAACCGCATCTGGATTACGGTTTCCACAATGCTCCATGACTGGCCGACAGCCGTGCGGAAGGACCTTTCGGACGGGCGTGTGCTTCTGTACGAAGACGGGAAAGGAGTCCGGATAGTCGCCGACAACGTGCATTTTTCAAACGAATGCAAGCTCGATGCCCGTGAAGAGTATCTGTATGTGGTCCAGACCTGCGGCCGGAACGTGATCCGCTACCGCATATCCGACAATGGCGATCTCGGACCGGGCCAGATCTACGGACCCCGCGACCATGGCCGGTTCATCGACGGCATCGCCTTCGATTCCTTCGGCAATTTGTGGGGCACCTATGTCATGAGTGACGGAATCTTCGCGATTCGCCCTGACGAGGGCGTACAGGTGATTTTCGAGGATTCCTCCGAGGAAGAAATCCGGAAAATCGACAGGGCGTTCCAGAACGGCACGGTCACGCCCGAACTTCTGATGTCATGCGGGGGCCGTGCTGCAACCTGGTGCGCGTCCGTCACCTTCGGCGGATCAGATCTCCACACCGTATATATGGGCAGCCTGCGTGCCGATCGAATTCCCTACTTCAGGGCTCCGGTTGCCGGCCTGCCGCTGGTGCACTGGAACGAACGGCCGGGTGCCGGGTGAAGCTCGGACCCGGAGCCTGATTGCCCTGGGTTCGGTTTTCTGACTGTGACGCCATGCCCCGCGGAGACCGTCAGACGATCTTGCAGACCTCGTCAAAGTCGTAGCGATAGAGCCTCGGCCCCAAGATGCCCTTGAGATCACCGTAACCGATATTGCAGAGAAAGTTTGACCGCCAGGTCGTTCCTTCGAGAAAGGCCTTGTCTGCAGCGGCGCGATCGAAGCCCAGCATCGCTCCCGCGTCGAGGCCAACCGCCCGAATGGCGAGGATGAGATAGGCTCCCTGCATGGTGCTCTGATGCATCGCAAAATTCTCGGCCAGGGTGTTGTCGGATTTCCACTGGTTCGCCATTTCGGGGCGCATCGGGAAGAGCTTTGCAAACTCGTCGAAAAACCGGATGTCATAGGCGAGCAAGGCTGTTGCCGGCGCCTTCATGGTCTTCTCGACATTTGGCGGCGACAGACAGGGTCTCAGCTTTTCCTTGGCCTCGGCGGAGCGTATGAACACGATCCGGGCCGGAAGCGTGTTGGCGCTTGTCGAACCGAACTTTGCCAGATCCCAGATTTCCCGCAACTGATCATCGCTGACATCCCTTTCCTGCCACCAGTTGTGGTTACGGGCTTCGCGAAAAATCAGGTCGAGGGAATCGGCGTCAAGGCGCCCGATGCGGCTTCGGTAATCCTCAATTCGGGCGTGGGCGGCGGCGAGAGCCTGGTCCTGCGACATCCTTGTCTCCTGTAGGCCAGCACCGTCTCCTGGTCACAGGATCGGTGCGGTGTGGTCTTCACAAATGGGTGCCGGAACCTAGCCAAACAGTTCGAATGCAGCAACCCCTGCCGCTGCAGCCTGCTGATACGGCAGACCCCGCTGTTCTCCTTTTGACAGGAGATGCCTTCATTCACGATGATTGCAATCGGGAAACTGCAGGTTGCCCGGGCGACAGCGCAAGGATCGGGGAAGGCCGCCAGCCCGGCCGGGAACCCACCAGAGACCCTCAGTGCGACCCCCGACGTTTCAGTCGGCCACGAACATCATATTCGCGAACAGGAGCCTCAAATCGATATATGGCCGGGCCCTGGCGGAACACAACAGGTAAAACAGGAAAATTGTCCCAAGGGGCATCTCGCGGCCTGAGCTTCAATCGGAATACACCTTGACCGCGCCGACAGACTGTCCGAAAAGAAGTGGCCACCCCAGGATTCATGTGCCGACTTCCGCCTCGCATCTCGCGGCTTCATGGATGGCAACTTGACGTTCACAGCGTCACTTGCGACAAGATCCGCAAAATTTCACGGCCCCGATTCCCGGGTTGACCGCAACACACCACCAAGGGAGGAAAACGCCCGTGTCCGAAACCTCTTTCCTGTTCACCAGCGAATCCGTTTCCGAAGGCCACCCGGACAAGGTCGCTGACCGGATTTCCGATACTGTCGTCGACCTTTACCTGTCTGCGGACGACGGGGCAAGGGTCGCCTGCGAAACCCTGACCACCACAAACCGGGTCGTCATCGCAGGCGAGGTGCGCGGCCCGGAAGACGTCCAGGCCCGGATTGAGCCAGCCGTCCGCCACGCCATCAGGGATATCGGTTACGACCAGGAAGACTTTCACTGGGAGACTGTCCGGATCGAGAACTATCTTCACGATCAGTCCGAAGACATTGCACTCGGAGTGGATTCCGCGGGAAACAAACCGGAGGGCGCAGGCGACCAGGGCATCATGTTCGGATATGCCTGCAAGGAAACACGGAGCCTGATGCCGGCACCGATCCATTACTCCCACGAAATCCTGCGGATCATGGCCGAGGACCGGCGGTCAGGAAAACTTCAGGGAATTTATCCCGACTCGAAAAGCCAGCTGACGCTGAAATACGAAAACCACGTACCCGTTGGCGCCTATTCGGTCGTGGTCTCGACCCAGCATTCCCCGGACCTTGATCAGGACGGGGTCCGGGAAATCGTTCGCCCCTACGTGACCCGTGTCTTGCCGGATGGATGGATGTGCGATGAAGACGAGTTCTATGTCAATCCGACCGGAAAGTTCGTGATCGGCGGCCCTGTCGGGGACTGCGGTCTGACGGGAAGAAAAATTATTGTCGATACCTATGGTGGTGCAGCCCCGCATGGCGGCGGCGCGTTCTCCGGCAAGGATCCCAGCAAGGTCGACCGGTCCGCTGCTTATGCCGCGCGCTGGGTCGCCAAGAATGTGGTCGCAGCCGGCCTCGCCGAGAAATGTCTCATTCAGCTCTCGTACGCCATCGGCGTTTCCAAGCCGCTGTCCGTCTACGTGAACACCGGCGACACCGGGAGCCTTGCCGAAGATCGCCTGTCAGACGCGATACAGGACGTGGTCGACCTGTCGCCGGGCGGGATCAGGGAACGGCTGGGCCTCAGCCGTGCCATTTACGCGAGGACCGCAGCATACGGTCACTTCGGTCGGGAGCCCGACCTCGAAGGAGGTTTCTCCTGGGAGCAGCTGGACCTCGTCGATGACCTGCGCGCCGCCGCCCAACGGCTCGCCTGAACCGCAGTCAGCACCGAGGCGGCGGCTGCACGGGCAAAACCGTGGCCGCCGTCTCAAGGCGTCCCAGCGGGATCTTGCCGCACGCCTCCTGCCCGGGCTGGATATCATACCGGATCCCTTGGGCAACCGTCTGGCCCCGGCGCAGTTTTTCGCGCCTGGCACGCGGGAACTCTGGCTCGAAATCGGCTTTGGCGCAGGGGAACATCTTGTCTGGCAGGCCCTGGCCAATCCCGAGATCGGGGTGATCGGTTGCGAACCCTTCATGAACGGTGTGGTCAAACTCCTGCGCGAGATCGAAAGACATGACCTTCGCAATGTTCGCCTGTATCGCGACGATGTGAATGTCCTGTTGCCGGGGTTTCCGGAAAATTGCCTCGATCGCGTATTCATCCTGTATCCGGATCCGTGGCCCAAGGCACGGCATCACAAGCGCCGGATCATCACTCCCTCCTTCCTCGAGCTTCTCTCGAACATCATGCGTGACCGGGCAGAGTTGCGCATCGCAACCGACCATGAAAATTATCTCGAACAAATTCTCAGCCTCCTGTTTCGTCACAAGGAATTCCATTGGACCGCGCGGCATCCCGGAGACTGGCGTATTCGGCCCGATGACTGGCCCCAGACACGCTACGGGGAAAAGGCGGAGGCAGGGGGACGCAGCAGCTGGTACCTCCGCTATGAGCGCGTTCCTCGAAAACGTTCGTCAAGGCGGAGCAGCGAGACTTCCGGGAAAGCCGCACACCGGCCGGTTGCAAGGACGGCTTCCGGAACCAGGGGTTGCAGGACTGTCTCGACGGCGGTCCCGATCACAGACAGCAACTGAGGGCATCCGGGCGGTTTCCGCAATCCATATTCCATGAAAACGGCGGCCTGGACACCGGTACTCCCATCGGCACTTCCGACTTTTTTCATGCCCGGAACGGTAACATTGCGGCCAGCTTTCGAATTCGGCCAAGGCACCATTTCTTGATGACAAGGTTCCGGCGGCTTTGCATACTTGCCGTCAACCGGTAAGGATCCATCCTCCGACAAGAACGGCGAAACAGGCAGGCCTGCCATTCTGGAACGCATTGTCAAGTTTCTGGCCCTGGTGAGCGGCGTGACCCTTCTGGCACTGATGTGCCTGATTGTGTACTCGGTGTTCATGCGTCGTGTGTTCAATGCACCGCCCCTCGGGGTGTATGACACCGCGGAAGTGATGCTGATTCCCATCGTCGCGTTTTCCCTGGCCTATACCGGCCTGACCAGGGGGCACATCTTCGTGGATCTGCTCTCATCATTCGCCAGACCGCGCACCATTCAGCGGAGTGATGCCGTTGTGCTGCTGATCTGCGGCTTGCTGGTCGGGCTGCTGACCTGGGAAAGTATCCTGCTGGGTATCCGCGCCGTCGAGGTGAACGAAGTCACACAGATGGTCGAGATACCGTACGTTCCGTTTATCGCCGCCCTGGCTCTGGGAGCCGCAGTCTTTACCATCGTACTCTTCCGACAGGCGTGGCAAGCCTTCAGGGGAACAGAAAGCCGGTCCGAACATGAGTAACACGATGTTCGGGCTGCTGGGGCTTGCGGCCCTGTTTGCGCTTCTGGCATTTCGCATGCCGGTTGCAATTGCCATGGCGCTTGTCGGTGTCGTGGGCTTCGGTTTCATGAACGGCTGGACACCGGCCATCTCCATGCTGGCCGATGAAGCTTTCGTCATCTCCAACAATTACGAGCTGATTGTGATCCCGCTGTTCATCCTGATGGGCAACTTCGCCTCGGTCTCGGGGATGAGCCGCGATCTCTACAACGCCGCTTATGGCTGGTTTGGTCATTGGCGGGGCGGTCTTGCCTCCGCGACCATCGCCGCCTGCGCGGGTTTTGCGGCCCTGTCCGGGTCATCAGTTGCCTCGGCCGTAACCATGGGGCGTGTCTCCCTGCCGGAGATGAGGCGCTATAACTACAATTCCAAACTGGCGACCGGCTGCATCGCCGCGGGCGGCACACTTGGTATCCTGATCCCGCCGTCGACCGGCTTCATCATCTACGCCATCCTGACCGAGGAATCGATCGGACGCCTTTTTCTGGCCGGTGTTGTTCCGGGTATCCTTCTGGCAACCCTGTTCATCATCTCGATCTACATCCAGACCCGCATCAATCCGGAGCTGGGGCCGGCTGGCCCGAAAGCCTCGGTCAAACAGAGGATTCAGTCGGTAGGCCAGTCCACGGCCATGATCCTGATCGTGCTCGTTACCATCGGCGGCATCTATGGCGGCGTGTTTACACCGACAGAGGCAGCAGGCGTCGGAGCCATGCTGTCGTTCCTGCTGACGTTGTATCGCCGTCGCCTGACGCGCGAGTCCCTGGCCGATGTCCTTTACCAGACCATCCGGACGACCGGGCTTGTCTTCTTTATCCTGATCGGCGCCCATGTTTTCAATCCGTTTCTCGCGCTGACCGAAATTCCGTCGGACCTCGCCAACCTCCTGACCGGGCTGGATGTGTCACCCGTTACAATCATCCTGATCCTGATGGGCGCCTACATTGTCCTCGGATCGTTTCTTGAGGGGTTTGCGATGCTGGTACTGACCCTGCCCATCGTTCATCCGTTGATTGTGGAGTTGGGGTTTGATCCTATCTGGTTCGGGGTTCTGATCGTCATCATTATTGAAATCGGACTGATTACGCCGCCGGTGGGCGTAAATGTTTTTGTCGTCAAGGGGATTGCCGACGATGTCCCCCTCCGGCACATTTTCGCGGGCGTCATTCCGTTCTGGATCGCAATGATCATTTGTATTCTTATTTTGATCGCGTTCCCGGAGATCGCGCTGTTCCTGCCCAACACGATGATCGAGGCAAGCGGATAGGGTCAACCGGAAGGACAGCCAGGAAAAGGGTGCGGGAAAAACACACCTGTCACTATCTTGAAACCACACGAAGGAGGAACCTACGATGAAGATCATCAGGACGACATTGATAACGACGGCGTTGGCCGCAGGCCTGGCAGCGGCACCGGCCGCGGCGCAGACCGTGGAGCTCAAACTGGCATCGTTTACCGGACCCAAACATGCCATGAATCGCGCTTTCTTTACCCCGTGGGTCAAGAAGGTCAGTGACGAGTCCAACGGGACCCTGCAAATCAAGATGTTCGTCGGCGGCAAGCTCGGAAAGGGCGGACCGCGTCAGTTCAAACGGGCCGTTGACGGCGTTGCCGATATGACCTTCGGTCTGCAAGGTTACACATCCAGCCAGTTCCGCCGGACATCCCTGATCGAACTGCCGGGTATCGCCAATAACGGTGTCGAGGCAACCCGGGCGCTGTGGGCTGCCTATGAGGGCCACCTCGAGAAGGAATATACCGAGGTCAAGCTGCTGTTCATGTGGTCGGTGGACCGTCCGGTCATCATGACCCGGAACAAGCCGATCAAGGTGATCGACGATCTCAAGGGCATGAAAATCCGGACACCATCCCAGGCCCAGGCGAAGACGCTGAAATCTCTCGGGGCCGTGCCGATCGCCATGCCCATCACCAAGGTCTATAACGCGATGGCTCGCGGCCTGCTCGACGGTGTCCTGACCTCGACCACGACCCTCACGGGCTTCAAGCTTATCGAGGTGACGAAATACTTCACCGAAGGGCTTCCCTGGGGCACCTCACCGATGTTTCTGGTGATGAACAGGAATTCCTATGACGGCCTGTCCGCGGCGCACAGGGCTGTCATCGATAATACGACCGGACCAAAACACAGCGAGGTCGGCTCCGCAGTCTATGACAAGGAAAGTATTGACGGGTTCGATCTGGTTCGAAACTCAAAGAATCACGAGCTTCTCAGCTTTTCCGATGACGAAATCCGGAAAGGAACAAACCTCCTGTTAACGGCAGCCGCGGACATTATCGCCGAGACCGAGGCCGAGGGGATCGCAGCCCGGACGATCGTAGAGAAAATGAAAGCAGCCAATCCTACCAACTGACGTCGTAGTGAGGACCGGGGCGTCGGTTTGGCCGATGCCCCGTCCGCTCGGGTTGGGGGTGTATGACGGGCCGTCGGCAGGCGGGCCCGGGGCCTTGGGGAACAGGCCACCCGTTCCCGTCCAGTGGACGAGGTTGTCCGGGAACGATAGGGCATTCGCTGGCGCTCTGGTGGGCCGCGCACCGTGAGGAGCCGGGCACCGGTCAGCGCTCGGCAGCCAACAGAATGACGGCAGTCCCGCAAATACCGCAACAGGGGCTTGTCATCGCTTGAACAGATGACTAGGTTGTGCAGCGACAGTCACGCATTCTGAGAGAACAGGACGAACAACAATGGAAGCGGGCGGCGCCCGTTTTTTTTTGGCGTCAATAGACAGGATGGACCAGGCCAACGCGATAGGTCAAATCATAGGGCCGTCACTCGAGGGGATGGGTTATGAACTCGTTCGCGTGCAATTGCGCGGGGGCAGCAGGCTGACGCTGCAGATCATGGTTGAACGCACAGACCGTACCGAGATGTCGCTCGACGATTGTGCCGAGGTCAGCCGCAATCTGTCGGCAATTCTTGATGTGGAGGATCCGATCGGATCGCCATACATACTCGAAGTCAGTTCTCCCGGGATCGATCGCCCCCTGGTCCGGCTCGAGGACTTCGAGCGCTTCAAGAACCTCGAGGCCCGGATTGAAAGCCGCGTGGAGATCGAGGGTCGAAAGCGCTTTCGCGGCATCCTGACGGGCGTGAACGAACGCATGGTTTGCATCGCCGTCGAGGGTCGGGACTTTCACGTCCCGTACGACCAGATCCAGCGTGCAAAGCTCGTCCTGACTGACCAGCTTCTTGCGGCCTCCCGGAGCGGTTCTGCCTGAGCGGCCTGCCAACGGGTCTCTCAGGCCTCCGGCCAGGCTGGCAACAGAAAACGGATAATGAGTACGATGATCGACATGGAAAATATCCCCGTAGCGGGCTACGACCGGCTGGAGCTCCTCCAGATCGCCGACATGGTGGCGCGAGAAAAGCTGATCGACAAGGAGGAAGTCCTGACGGCGATGGAGATGGGAATCCAGAAGGCAGCCCGTTCAAAATACGGCCAGGAGCACGATATCCGCGTCACTGTGGACCGAAGGTCCGGGGAAGTCCTTCTCTCGCGTCATCTCGAAGTTGTCGAGACCATCGAAAACGAAGTGACGCAGATGACCGTCGGCGAAGCCCAGCATTACCGGCCCGACGCCGCGGTTGGCGAATTCATTGTCGACCCGCTGCCCCCGATCGATTTCGGCCGAATAGCAGCACAGGCTGCGAAGCAGGTCATCGTGCAGAGTGTCAGAGAAGCGGAACGCGAACGGCAATATGAAGAATTCAAGAATCATGTCGGCGAAATCATCAGCGGCGTCGTGAAGCGCGGAAGCGCCAAACGAAGGGATTACGGCAGCGCTACTATTGATCTCGGAAGAGCGGAAGGCGTCATCCGGCGCGACGAAATGATTCCGCGCGAAGAGCTGAAGCCGGGAGATCGGGTTCGAGCCTACATCTATGACGTTCGACGGGAGCAGCACGGTCCCCAGATCTTTCTTTCTCGCAGCCACCCACAGTTTATGGCCCGGCTGTTTGCCCAGGAAGTGCCAGAAATCTACGAAAAAATCATAGAAATCAAGGCTGTAGCCAGGGACCCGGGCAGTCGCGCAAAAATCGCCGTATTGTCACACGACTCCTCGATCGACCCCGTGGGTGCCTGTGTCGGTATGCGCGGCAGCCGGGTCCAGGCCGTTGTCGGTGAGCTTCAGGGCGAGAAAATCGACATCATCCAGTGGTCGGAGGATCCCGCAACCTTCATCGTCAATGCCCTGGCTCCTGCTGAAGTGACCAAGGTCGTGCTTGACGAGGAACGGCAAAGGATCGAGATCGTGGTGCCCGACGATCAGCTCAGCCTCGCCATCGGCCGACGCGGCCAGAATGTCCGGCTCGCATCCCAGCTGACACAGTGGGTTATCTCGATCCTCACCGAAGATGAAGAATCGGAACGGCGTCAGGAGGAATTCCGGGCCCGCTCCCAGGAATTCATTGACGCTCTGGATGTCGATGATGTCCTGGCGCACCTTCTCGTCACCGAGGGATTCTTCGGGGTCGAGGATGTCGCTTTCGTCTCGATCGAGGATCTTCTGACGATTGAGGGATTTGACGAGGATGTCGCCCAGGAACTGCAGAATCGGGCGCGCAATTTCCTGACCGAGGAAGAAGAGCGTCTGACGGCCGAGAGACGCTCGCTCGGAGTTACGGACGAAGTCGCGGCCATCCCGGAACTGACCGCGGCCATGCTTGTTGCGCTTGGCAAGGCCGGGATCAAGACCATTGATGACCTGGGCGACCTCTCGACCGGGGAACTTGTCGATCCGGATACCGAAGATGACAGGGATCGTGGTATTCTGGCGGACTTCGACATGAATGAGGATGATGGCAATGCCATTATCATGGCGGCCAGGGCCCATTGGTTCGACGACGAACCAACACCCATGGCTGATGGCGAAACCGAAACGGAAGAACCGGCAGCGGCAAGCTGAGGTCTCATTGAACGGAAGAGATGAACGAGACCGGGACGGATATTCGGCGATGCATCGTAACGCGGCAGCGAGCGGCACGCGATACGCTTGTGCGCTTTGCGATTTCTCCGGAGGGCACGGTGGTGCCGGATATCGATGAGCGTCTTCCCGGCCGCGGCCTTTGGCTGACCGCACGACCTGACATCGTCAGGAAGGCCTGTTCCGAAAACTGCTTTTCGAAGGCCGCGCGGCGACCGGTCAGCGTACCCGCCGATCTTCCCGAACGGGTTATCGAAAACCTCGACCGCCGGTGCCTGGATCTGATAGCTTTGGCCCGCCGGTCGGGAGCCGCTACTGCGGGCTTCGAGCGGGTTCGGGAGATGGCCCGGCAGCAACATGTTGCGGCTCTGCTGATCGCGTCTGATGCGGGCTCTGCTGCGCGGGAACGCAAGTTCTCACTCCCGCCTGCAGTCAGGATGATATCATTGTGGACGGCGTCACGGCTGGGTGTGCCGTTCGGACGGGACCGGGTGGTCCATGCCGCAATTCTCGCGGGTCGCTTGTGCGACCGGCTCTTGCGCGAAACGGCGCGGCTCGAAAGCCTCTATGGTCACGGAAGTGGCGGTGGCAACGGAATGGAAGTGCAGGAAACCTGACGGACGATGACCGAACAGAAAGATACCACGGACGGCAAGAAGAAAAAGCTGACGCTTTCCAGGCCCGGCAAGCTTGAGCTCAACAAGGCGTCCAATGTCACTCAGGTACGGCAGAGCTTCTCGCATGGCAGATCGAAGGCGGTTGCGGTCGAACGGCGGCGCAGGCGGCCAGTCAACCAGCCGGAGACCGGTGTCAAGGTCGCGGCTGGAGGTGCTGCCGCCATCGACACGATTGAGCCTGACGTCGTGGACCGGAGTCTGCCAGCGGACGGAGAGGTTGGGCCACTCCTAACTGACGAGGAACGGGCAGCACGGCTGCGCGCTCTGGAGGGTGCGCGCCAAACGGAAACCGACATCGCAAGGACCCGTGCCGAACAGGAAGCAAGGGACAGGCGGCGGCAGCAGGAAGAAGAACGCAAACGCGCCGAAGAAGAGCAGCAGCGAAGGGAATACGAAGAGCGGCGGCAGCAGGAAGAAGAACGCAAACGCGCCGAAGAAGAGCGCAAACGTGCCGAAGAAGAGGCCGCACGCAGGGCCGCGGAACAGGCAGCCAAGCGCGACAACAAGTCCGAAGCCCCGCATGACAGCGCCAAACGGCGGATCAAGACACCTCGAGCCCGGCCAGAAGCGGAGGTCACACCGGGAACGACGCCCGAACAGGAACGGCGTTCACTGAAGGGCGATACACGCAGAACCCCCTCGCGGCGAGGAGCGGCGCGCCGAAGCAGCGGCAAGCTGACCATCAACCAGGCCCTGAACGAAGAGGAAAGAACCCGCAGTCTTGCCTCGGTTCGCCGGCAGAGAGAACGGGAACGCAGGGCAGCATCGCAGCCCAAGGAAACCGTCAAGGTCTTCCGTGAAGTGACCTTGCCGGAAACGATTACCGTTCAGGAACTTGCCAATCGCATGACGGAACGGGCAGGCGCGGTCATCAAGGCCCTGATGAATAACGGGATCATGGCAACCATCACCCAGACCATTGACGCAGACACTGCGGAAATCATCATCCGGGAATTCGGTCATACACCCAAGCGGGTCGCAGACTCGGATGTCGAAATCGGTCTGAGGGGAGAAGCCGATGAGGAATCCGCCCTGCAGCCCCGATCACCCGTGGTTACCGTCATGGGACATGTCGATCACGGAAAGACATCCCTTCTCGACGCTCTCAGAAATGCGGACACGGCGGCCGCCGAGGCTGGCGGAATCACCCAGCATATCGGCGCCTATCAGGTTACGGTTGGCGAGGGCCACAAGATAACCTTCATCGACACTCCCGGGCATGAAGCGTTCACCGCAATGCGTTCCCGCGGTGTCACGGTGACGGACATTGTCATTCTGGTCGTTGCAGCAGACGACGGCGTCATGCCGCAGACCATTGAAGCCATCAACCATGCCAAGGCCGCCGAAGTTCCGGTTATCGTCGCCATCACCAAGATTGATCGGCGCGACGCCGATCCGTCTCGCGTTCGCAATGATTTGCTCGCCCATGATCTGGTCACGGAGTCCCTTGGTGGCGACATACAGGATATCGAAGTCTCGGCTACCGAAGGCACCAACCTCGATCAGCTCGTCGAAGCCATCATGTTGCAGGCCGAAATACTTGAGCTGAAATCCAATCCGGATCGCTCCGCCGAGGGCGTGGTGATTGAAGCAAAGCTCGAGACCGGCCGGGGTTCCGTGGCCACCGTTCTCGTGCAGAGAGGAACTCTCAATGTCGGTGATATTGCCATTGTCGGTTCAGAATGGGGACGTGTCCGGGCGCTGATTTCTGCTGCCGGAGACCGCGTCGAGAGCGCCGAGCCCTCGGTGCCCGTCGAGTTGCTGGGACTCAACGGAACACCGAATGCCGGCGACGAATTCGCGGTTGTGGAAAACGAGGCGAGAGCACGGGAAATCGCTGAATTCCGTCAGCGGCGGGAACGGGAAATCAAGATCCGGGCGGGTTCTCGGGGCACGCTCGACGAGATGTTCAGCCGTATCAAGAGCGGCGAAGTCAAGGAAATCCCAATGGTGGTCAAGGGCGATGTCCAGGGGTCGGTCGAAGCCATTTCCCAAAGCGCCCAGAAACTCGGGAACGACGAGGTCTCGGTCCGGGTTCTTCATACCGGTGTCGGCGCTATCAACGAATCGGACGTGACGCTGGCCAAGGCATCCGGAGCCATGCTGGTCGGCTTCAACGTACGGGCCAATGCGCAGGCCCGCAGTATGGCCCAGGAGAACGGTATCGACATGAGATACTATTCGATCGTTTACAATCTGATCGATGACCTCCGGCAATTGCTGAGCGGCATGCTGGCGCCGCAGATCCGGGAAACCTATCTGGGGAACGCCGATATCAAGGAAGTCTTCAACATTTCCAGGATCGGGCGCGTGGCAGGGTGCGAAATCGGGCAGGGTGTGGTCCGTCGCGGTGCCAGGGTCAGACTTCTGCGCGACAATGTCGTGATTCACGAAGGCAAGCTCGCGACATTGAAGCGCTTCAAGGATGAAGTCAGGGAAGTCACGGAAGGGTTCGAATGCGGCATGGCGTTCGAGAATTACCAGGACATCCGCCAGGGCGATGTCATCGAGTGTTTCGAGGTCGAGGAGATTACGCGAACGCTCTAGAAGCAGGATCATGCACCTGCGGGTGCAAGAGCGCCGACAGACCACTCACGGAATTCGACGGACATCCGTCATGAGACGCGACCATTTCCGATTTGACAGCCCTCTGCGCGCGACCGGTCAACGGCGACTGAGGGTTGCTGAAACCATACGCCAGGCCCTCTCCCATGTTCTTGAGCGCGGAGACGCCAGAGACCCGGGCCTCGAAAACGTTTCGATCACCGTGACCGAAGTGCAGCTGAGCACCGATCTTCGCCATGCCAGGGTCTTTGTGATGCCCCTCGGCGGCAGCCATTCGGAAGAATTGCTGGACAGCCTGCGACGTGCGGCACCTTTCCTGCGGCGCCGCATCGGCAATGCTGTGACGCTCAAGCGATTGCCATCCCTGCAGTTCGAACTCGATTCCCGATTCGACACCGTGGACCGCATTGATGCTCTCCTGCGACATCGTCCGGTATCGGTCGAACCGGAGGACAGCCCGCTTGCAGGGTCCATGGCAGACAACAAAAATGAGTCGTGACAGCGCTGCAGGCCTGATCCATGGATGGATCATTATCGACAAGCCCTCCGGACCATCCTCAGCCGCCGTTATAGCCCGGCTGAAACACCTTCTGCATGTCCGCAAGGCCGGTCATGCCGGAACTCTGGATCCCCTGGCGTCCGGCATTCTCCCGGTCGCCATTGGCGAGGCAACCAAGACAATCCGCTGGGTCACAGATCGGGAAAAAACCTACCGTTTCACGCTGCGGTTTGGCGAAACGAGGGACACTGACGATGCGGCCGGCCAGGTTGTGGACCTCAGCCCGGTTCGACCGAAGGATGATGGGATCAGGGAGACCCTCGCTTTGTTCACCGGATCCATCGAGCAGGTGCCACCTGTCTATTCCGCAATAAAGGTCGACGGTCAGCGAGCCTATGCCCGTGCTCGTGCCGGAGAACCCGTCACCCTTCGCCCCCGCAGGGTGACCGTGAAACGTTTCTCCTTTCTTGATCGACCTGATACCGAACGGGCGCGTTTCGAGGTGGTCTGCGGGAAGGGAACCTATATCCGCAGCCTCGCCCGCGATCTGGCTGAGGCTCTGGGCACTTGCGGCCATGTACAGGAACTGCGCCGCACGGCCGTCGGGTCTTTTTCAGAAGATGATGCGATTTCTCTGGATAATCTGGAACGTCTGGTGCATAGTGCGGCGCTGAAAGATTGTCTACTTCCCGTCACGGCAGCGCTGGACGACATCCCGGCATTGGCAGTGACGGAAACCCAGGCCGATCATCTCCGTCGTGGCGGTGCATTTCGGGTGAGTCCCGAAAGGGTTTTTCCCACCGAAGCGAGCAAAACCGAGGCACTCCGCAATGGCGAGGTGTTATGCGCCCTGGCGCAGTCCACGCCTGTTGCGCTTGCCCGCCTTGTCGGAGATGAAATCAGGCCAGTGAGGGTTTTCAACCTTTAGGGCGCGACAGCGCGAAATACGGAGACAAACGATGTCGATTACGCCAGAGCGCAAGCAGGAGCTCATCAGGGAGTTCGCTGTCGGTGAGAATGATACAGGTTCGTCCGAAGTCCAGGTTGCAATTCTGTCCGAGCGAATTCGCAATCTCACCGAACACATGAAGATCCACAAGAAGGACTACCACTCGCGCAGGGGTCTTCTGATGATGGTCGGACAAAGGCGACGTCTTCTCGACTATCTCATGCGCACGAACGTCACGCGCTACCGCACGCTGATCCAGCGGCTGGAACTCAGACGCTGACAGCAGGATTTCCAGGAAATACATGGCCCGCATCTTCGGCTGGCCTGCGGTCCGAACGTCATGGCGGCGAAGCCGTCACAATGAGGATACGGCCGGAACATAGATCCCGGGGGATCCCGGCCGGTCATACGAACAACTGCGCCTTCAGCAGAAATGACGCGAACCTGGCGTTTGCTGCGGACGCAACGACAGAGCAGGAAGGATAAGAGAAATGTTCACCATCAATCGCAAGGAAATCGACTGGGGCGGTCGGACACTGTCCATCGAGACAGGCAAGGTCGCCCGCCAGGCGGACGGGGCTGTCATGGTCTCCTATGGCGGGACCACCGCGCTGTGCACGGTCGTCGCGCAGAGGACTCCGAGATCAGGTATCGATTTCTTTCCGCTGACGGTCAATTACCAGGAGAAAACCTTTGCGGCCGGGCGAATTCCCGGCGGCTTTTTCAAGCGGGAAGGGCGTCCGTCCGAGAAGGAGGTGCTCACATCCCGGCTGATCGACCGGCCGATTCGCCCCCTGTTTGCCTCCGGTTTCCGCAACGAAACCCAGGTTATCTGCACGGTACTCGCGCATGATCTGGAGAATGACCCTGACATCGTATCCCTGATCGGGACCTCTGCTGCCCTTACGATTTCCGGAATACCCTTCATGGGCCCTGTGGCGGCCGCCCGTGTCGGCTTCATCGATGATCGTTACGTTCTCAATCCGGTGACCGACCAGCTGACAGAAAGCCGCCTCGACATGGTCGTTGCCGGCACGTCGGAAGCCGTCAATATGGTGGAATCGGAGGCTGACGAACTGTCGGAAACCGTGATGCTCGGAGCGGTGATGTTCGCTCACCGCGAATTCCAGCCGGTCATCGACATGATCGTGGAACTCGCCGAAGAGTGTGCGAAAGAGCCCTGGCACCTGCCCGAAGTGCCGGAGCAACAGGAGGATCTTCTGGAGCGCGTGCGCACAGCGGCCGAAGGACCGTTGCGAGCCGCGTATACAGAAACAGCCAAACAGGCGCGTCTCGAGAACGTCGCCGCGGCCAAGGCTGAAGTCCTTGCCTCGTTCGAAACCGGAGACGAGCAGGAACTCCAGCGGGTTTCAGGATTGCTCAAGGATGTGGAAAAGGACATCGTTCGTGGTTCCATCCTGAAAACCGGCAAGCGCATTGACGGGCGGGGACTTGAGGATGTCCGGCAAATTGATGTCGAGGTCGGCATCCTGCCCCGGGCCCACGGCTCGGTCCTGTTCACGCGCGGTGAAACCCAGGCCCTGGTCACGGCAACGCTCGGGACCGGCCAGGACGAGCAGATCATCGATGCTCTGGAAGGCGAGTATCGCGAGCATTTTCTGCTTCACTACAATTTCCCACCCTACTCGGTCGGCGAGGCCAGCATGCTGCGGTCGCCGGGCCGCAGGGAAGTCGGCCACGGCAAGCTCGCCTGGCGGGCCCTGCGGGCGCTGCTTCCCGAAAAGGAGGATTTCCCCTACACCCTTCGTGTGGTCTCCGAGATCACCGAATCCAATGGCTCGTCTTCCATGGCGACGGTGTGCGGATCCTCCCTGTCGCTGATGGATGCCGGTGTCAATTTGCGACGTCCATGCGCCGGGATCGCGATGGGTCTGATCAAGGAGCCCGAAGGCTACGCTGTTCTCTCCGACATTCTTGGCGACGAGGATCATCTCGGCGATATGGATTTCAAGGTTGCTGGCACCGAGGCCGGTGTGACCGCGCTGCAGATGGACATCAAGATCACCGGTATCACCGAAGAGATCATGAGTTCGGCGCTTGATCAGGCGCATCGCGGCCGACTGCATATTCTGGGCGAAATGGCGCGGACCCTGTCCTCGTCCCGCGAATCAATCAGCCGCTACGCTCCCAGTATCACAACGTTCTCCATTCCGACGGACAAGATCCGCGAAGTGATCGGATCGGGCGGTTCTGTCATCCGCGAGATTTGTGAAACCACCGGCGCCAAGATCGACATTGAGGACGACGGCACCATCAAGGTTGCGTCGGTTGACAGCGAGTCCGGTGAGGCCGCCGTCAACTGGATCAAATCGATCGTGGCCGAACCGGAGGTCGGTGTGATCTATTCGGGCAAGGTTGTGAAAGTCGTGGACTTCGGGGCCTTCGTCAATTTCTTTGGCTCGCGGGATGGCCTGGTTCATGTGTCGGAACTGGCAAACCGCAGGGTTCCCCGTGTCAGCGATGTGGTTTCAGAAGGTGACGAGGTCAGGGTCAAGGTCCTGGGAATTGACGACCGCGGCAAGGTTCGCCTTTCCATGCGGGCCGTGGACCAGCGAACCGGAGAGGATTTGACGAAGAGCAAGAGCGCGTCCTGAACAAAATCCACAAAGCAGACAGATCAGGGTGGTTATCTCGCCGAGGCTTCATACAATGGATAACATGGACGTGAACGCCACCTTGACAGGGTGCGACCCCGAATTGGTCACGACTGGGGGAGAAGGGCTCTGAGACCCCTGAAACCGCTATTGCTGTCCGGCAAGGAGGCCTGGCCCCTGATTGAGGGCGGCAAGGGGATTGCTGTCACCAACGGAGAAAGTTCGGGCGCCTGGGCTGCCACCGGAGGCGTTGGCACGTTTTCGGGTGTCAACGCGGATACCTATGACGGGAACGGGCAGCCGCTTCCCATCATCTATGAAGGACGCACGCGTCGGGAACGCCACGAGGAACTGCTTGCCTACGCCATTCGGGGCGGGATTGCTCAAGCGCGTATTGCGCACGAGGTATCCGGAGGCGCCGGGCGCATCCACATGAATGTTCTGTGGGAAATGGGCGGTGCCGAGCGCGTCCTGCACGGCATACTGTCGGGCGCACGCGGGCTGATCCACGGTGTCACCTGCGGCGCCGGCATGCCCTACAGGATGGGTCAGATCGCCGCCAATTACGGAGTGTATTACTACCCCATTGTTTCGTCCGCGCGGGCATTCCGGGCGCTGTGGCGGCGCACCTATCACAGATTTTCCGAATGGCTGGGGGGCGTCGTGTACGAAGATCCGTGGCGCGCCGGAGGTCACAATGGTCTTTCCAACAGCGAGGATCCGGAAAAACCCGAAGACCCGAAGCCGCGGGTCACCCAGCTTCGCCGGATCATGAATGAAATGGGGCTGGGGTCGGTGCCCGTGATCATGGCGGGAGGTGTATGGTATTTGCGCGAGTGGGAGGACTGGATCGACGATCCCGACATTGCGCCGGTGGCATTCCAGTTTGGTACCCGCCCCCTTCTGACTCAGGAGAGTCCCATTCCCGACGAATGGAAGAAGGGCCTTCTGGGGCTGAAACCCGGTGATGTCACATTGAACCGGTACAGCCCTACAGGATTTTATTCTTCCGCCATCCGTAACACATTCCTGCGCGAACTCGAGACCCGTTCCCTCCACCAGATTCCCTACGCCGATGAACCGGTGGGCAAGTTTGACCAGGAATTCCGCATCGGACCTCGCGGCAGAAGTGTGTTTGTCACGGCCGCCGACCGCGATAAGGCGGAACGCTGGATGAAACAGGGCCTGGTAGAAGGCATGCGCACGCCGGATTCGACCGTCATCTTTGTTTCGCCAGAGAAGAGCCGGGAGATCAGAACGGATCAGGTGAATTGCATGGGGTGTCTTTCGCAGTGCCAGTTTTCCAGCTGGGCCCAGAACGAGGCTGGCAGTACAGGGCGGCGTCCCGACCCCCGATCCTACTGCATCCAGAAGACCCTTCAGGACATTGTCCATCAGGGCAATATCGAGCGCCAGCTCATGTTTTCCGGGCATAATGGTTACAAGTTCCAAAGCGATCCATTTTACGCCAACGGCTTTATTCCGACGGTCAAGCAGCTGGTCGCGCAGCTTCATACAGGCGATTGACGGGTAGTGGCCAGCGGACACCGGTTGGATGGCCCCGAAGCAAGGCCCCTGTGGCAGATCCGCCCCTGCAGGCGATCTCCAGAGACACGATCGGGCTGACCTCCAGGAACTGATGCGGGCTCTGTTGCCCGGCAGCTGAAGCCCCGGACTCCTGGGCAGATGCAGCGGCTCCCCACCCGGTCCCGCATCCCCATGGACGGCCTTATGAACGGCCTCTCGGTGTCCATGACCGGTGCATCCCCGACGAGGTGACCTGTCCGCCAGCGCGCTGGTTCCCGGTCCCTGCCATTTCGATCACGTGGTGCCGTTCGGAGTGCCTGATATCGGCAACAATCCATGTCCTGGCGAGTCTCGGCGCCCGGTTCCGTGCCGGAGGACGGCACATTGACGCAACATCTCAATGACCATGACCGCGTCACGGTCCCGGCCCGCAGGGCAACACCTGCCGATTTCAGCATCAATGACCTCTCGATGCGGAAATACTGTATGCTGTGTTGTTGAAACCGACGGAATTCAAATTACGTAACGGGTATGGAACATCATTCAGCGCGTGAACAATCGCTCAACAAGGCAAAATCCATGCTGCGTGCGGCCGGGCTGCGGTTGACGCGGCAACGGGTTCAGCTGGCCGGGCTGTTGTTCCGAAAGCGTCATCGCCATGTCACCGCCGAAGAACTTCACCTGGAAGCGCAGAACGCCGGCTATCGCATCTCGTTGGCGACCGTCTACAATACCCTGCACCAGTTCAGGGAGGCGGATCTGTTGCGAGAAGTCGTCGTTATGACAGGACCTTCCTATTTCGACACCAACACGTCCGATCATCATCACTTTTTTCACGAGGATACCGGTGACCTCAAGGATATACCCCAGGACGCTGTCGAAGTAGCCCGGATCCCGGAGCCACCGGCCGGCACGGCCGTATCAACGGTCGACATCATCGTGCGGGTATCTTCAACAACACCCCCTAGCGACAGCTGACCAGTTATTTGGAATCATTCTAAACTATTGACGCGATCGGGACCGGTTCCTATATTCGCTGGGTATCCCATGAACGTCGAAAGGCGCGAGCCTGTTTCGACAGAATTCAACACGCGAAAACCGCACACAGGAGAATGAAATGCCGTCACTTGCTGGAACCAGAACCGAACAAAACCTGAAGGATGCCTTTGCCGGAGAGTCCCAGGCCAACCGCCGGTACCTCTATTTTGCCCAGAAAGCAGACGTCGAGGGATATAACGACGTAGCCGCGGTGTTCCGGTCCACGGCCGAAGGCGAGACCGGACACGCCCATGGCCATCTCGAATATCTCGAAGAGGTGGGTGATCCCGCGACCGGCGAACCGATCGGAAAGACATCGGAAAATCTCAAGGCTGCTGTCGCTGGTGAGACTCACGAATATACCGACATGTATCCGGGAATGGCACGGGAGGCCCGTGACGAGGGCTTCGAAGAGATCGCCGACTGGTTCGAGACGCTCGCCAAGGCAGAACGGTCCCATGCCGGCCGCTTTCAGAGAGCTCTGGACGAACTCGACTGATCAAGAAATGAACGGTCCGGGCCAAGCCCCGGGGTATTGCAGTGTGCCGCGGTCGGTGCGGTACACTGCAACCGTTGTCACCGCACCAGGGCGCGAAGCCTGGACAGAATTAGCAGAAGCAACCCGCATATCACGAACATCATGAGCAACGGCAGGTCGAAACCGCCGCTCCAGTGAGCCAGCACACCCACCGAGACCGGGCCGAGCACTCCGCCGATTTCACCGATCGAAAAAAAGAGGCCGCTGGCCGATCCCACCCGGTTCGATTCACCGTCACTGGCATCCATCAACAGCAGAAGAACTATCGAAATCACTGCGCCGCGGCAAAGGCCCTGAAGCACGAGACCTGTCGCCAGCAGAAAAGTCGAGCCCGACCAGATCAGAAGAACGGCCAGCGCAGCGCCGCAAAACAGCGCACACAGGATACCGAAACGACGGGCCGGAACAGCCGCCCGCGGTATCGTGACCGCAGAAATCATCCCGACCAGAGCCGGGATAATGGCCCAGTATCCCGATTGTGCCGGCGTCATTCCGTGTGAGTGCAGCAGATCCGGCAGCCACTGATACATTCCGTGGTTGTGAAAAAAGACCAGAAGGCCGAGCAACAGGATAAACCGCACCGACGGATCACGCGCGAGTTCCACAAACGCTTCCTGTGGCCGCTGTTTTCTCCCCCGTGTCTGAAGGACCTCCATGGCCCGGGCCGGCGCACGGGAGCTGATCGCGAACCAGATCACCCCGGACAACACCACGATCCCCGAAAACAGGAACATCACGTTTTCCCAGTGACCTCCCACAGCGGGAAGCAGGACGCTGTTCGCAAGGCCGATCGCCGTCATCGCGCCGCAGGCATTTCCCGTGAAGTAGATCCCGAGAGCCAGGCCGCGCTCCTTTCCGGTAAACCAGAGGCTGACGACCTTGGGTGCGCCCGATGAAATCAGAGGCCCGCCAATCCCGAAGACCATGACGGCGGCAAGCAACGTCCAGTAGTCAACAGCAATTCCGCGCATCACCATGGAGAGCGCAATGATCAGGGCAGCTGCCAGCATCATCCTTCTTGGCCCGAAACGGTCCAGAAGGCCGCCACAGGGCACCGCTACGAGAATGAAAACAAATTGCCAGGCCGCCAGAAGCGTGCCCATCTCGCCCCGGTTCAGACCGAGGTCCGACATGATGAGATAGACGAGCGGAGCGATCGAGGCGATGGCCAGGGAAAACGCGTAGTAAAGGCCCCATACGCCGGCCAGAATCATCCAGCGGTAAGGGTGTGGACTGTCCATTCAGTTCAGGCAGAACAAGGGTCGGGTCAGAACAGACCCTGGATCTGGCCCTGATCATCAAGGCGGATGGACTTCGCAGCCGGTTCACGCGGAAGACCCGGCATCGTCATGATGTCTCCGCAGATCGCAACAACAAACCCGGCACCCGCGGAAAGCCTCACATCGTTGACCACTACCACATGTCCGGAGGGCGCCCCTTTCAGGGAAGCATCGGTCGAAAAACTGTAGGGCGTCTTGGCCATGCAGACCGGGAGGTCGCCATAGCCTTCGTCCTGCCAGGCATCAAGCTGGTCAGTCACGCGGGCCGAAAAACCGACATCCGACGCATCATAGATGTCCCGCGCGATGACTCTCATCTTTTCGGCCAGCCCCAGTTCATCGGGATAGAGCAACTTCAGGTCGGCTGTACCGGATTCCGCGACCCTTACAACCTCCTCGGCCAGGGCTTCTGCACCGGCTGATCCTTCGGCCCAATGGGTGCATTCCACGACAGGCACACCGATCTCTCCCATGCCCGATCGGATCACCTCGATTTCCGCATTTGTATCACTGTTGAATCGATTGATCGCGACAATTGGCGGAACGCCGAACCTGGTGATGTTCCGGACATGGCGGCGGAGATTGACCATTCCGGCGGAAACCGCTTCCGGATTTTCGGTCGCAAGGGTGTTGCGTTCAGCGCCTCCATGGGATTTGAGCGCCCTGACAGAGGCCACAACAACCGCAGCATCCGGCCGCAGGCCGGCTTTCCTGCACTTTATGTTGAAGAATTTCTCGGCGCCCAGATCCGCGCCAAATCCTGCTTCCGTGACCACATACTCGGACAGTCCGAGCGCGGCGCGGGTCGCCATCAGCGAATTGCATCCGTGGGCAATGTTCGCAAAGGGACCACCATGGACAAAAGCCGGGTTGTTTTCGAGTGTCTGCACCAGATTGGGCATCAGGGCGTCCTTGAGCAGAACCGCCATTGCACCGTCCGCCTCAAGGTCACGCGCCGTAACGGCATCGCGGCCGCGCGTACGTCCAACAATGATGTTTCCCAGTCTATGGGACAAATCCGGAAGGGAGCGTGCCAGACAGAAAATCGCCATGATTTCCGATGCCACCGTAATATCGAACCCCGTCTCTCTGGCGAACCCGTTGGGAACACCGCCAAGACCGGCAACGATACTGCGCAGTGCCCGGTCATTGATATCCACGACCCGTCGCCAGACCACACGCCGCGAGTCCATGGCCGGCTCGCTGTTCCAATAGATATGGTTGTCCACCAGGGCCGAAAGCAGATTATGCGCCGCACCGATGGCATGGAGATCCCCCGTGAAGTGGAGATTGATATCTTCCATCGGGACAACCTGCGCGTAGCCACCTCCGGCGGCGCCCCCCTTGACACCAAAGCAGGGCCCCAGGGACGGTTCGCGGATACAGACAACGGCCCGTTTTCCAATCCGGTTCAGTGCATCTCCCAGTCCTACGGTCGTTGTTGTCTTGCCTTCTCCGGCCGGGGTCGGCGTGATGGCCGTTACCAGGACCAGTCTCGCCGCAGACCGGTCGTTGATATCATCAAGGAAATCGTAATCGATCTTGGCCTTGCTCTTTCCATATGCGTGCAGCGCAGACTCGGGAATCCCGAGTGTTGCACCAATTTCCGAGATGGGCAGCGTCGACGCCTTGCGCGCTATGTCAATGTCGCTAAGGTGCGAACTCATGGGCGAGGAACCCTTCTTTCTGGAAAATGGACGGGCGAAACCGCCGGCACCCGATCACGTCTGATTTGTGAGCCGACCGGGGTGCAGTATCCCGGGACGACCTGATACATTTTGGCGGAAACACGAGGCAGGAACGCTCAATCGATGTCACTTACCCTCTCGCGAGTGAAACTGCTCGCTGAACAATGCCCGTAACATGATTGTGTCTGCAGCACAACAGCACCCCGGACCGGGGACGATGGCTTTCCTGCGTCTCCGATTGACAGCAGTGATATTGCTCATCATGACAGCGCTTCTTCCTGTCACGCAAGCCCAAGGCCAATCTGCGGGGCCCGACACGCTTCAGGGAAAGGCATCGACCCTCTCCGTCTCGAGCAACCCCGACATCACGGCCGCCGAGATTGACGATCTGGTTGCAAGGATCGAAAACCCCGAGTCTCGGGAACGACTCATAAGACACCTCCTTGCGCTGAAGTCGGCAACCACCACCCTGGAAGGAAGCGGAGACGCCACGGGGCCCCGCCCTACACATATCGTCGGCATACTGTCGGAGCGGATCGACAGACTGGGAAAAGAGCTGGCGGCAGGTATGGCACTGGTTCGCGACCTGTCCCGACTTCCGGACTGGTTGGATGAACAGACAGGACGGCCCGAAGTCCGCGACGCTTTCCTGAAGTCAGTCTGGCAGTTTCTTCTCCTGTTTCTCGCCTGTCTCCTGCTTGAAATCGGGTCACGACGGGTTCTGTCCCGATCTCGCAGCCAGATTGAAGATCAGGACACAGTGTCGCGCTGGTCCAGGCTTCCTCTCATGGCTGCACGCACCGTACTCGACCTGTTGCCTGTTATTGTCTTCGCAACCACAGCCTACCTGCTGCTGTCCGTGATTGAGCCGGTCGACGAGGCGCGTCTGATCGCACTGTCCCTGGTGAACGCCATCGTGATCGCGCGGATCATCCTTTCTGTCGCGCGGATGTGTTTTGCGCCCAATGCCGGGGGGCTTCGCATCCCGAATATCAGCGATGAGAATGCCAATTATCTGATGCTTTGGGCACGGCGCTTTACCAACATAGGCTGCTACGGCTTTTTTCTGTCTGAGGCGGCACTGATCCTGGGACTGCCTGCCAGTGGCCATCTTGTCCTGACCCGTGCCGTCGGGTTCCTGTTGGCCCTCCTTGTCATTATCCTGATCCTGCAAAACAGGCAATTCCTGGATCAGCGCATACGCGGCAACAAGGCAACAGGCCGTCCTGGACTTGCCATCCTGCGCCGCAGTATCGGCAGTTGCTGGCACGTGCTTGCAGCCATTTACGTTGCCGTGGTCTATGTCGCCTGGGCGCTGGGGCTCGAAGGTCTCTTCATTCTCAGGACCAGTGCGCTCACGGCCGCAATTATTGCAGGAGCCTGGCTCCTCATGATCGGCTCGCGGCATCTCCTTGATCGCATGCTCGGCCTCCGGCCCGATCTCCTGGTCCGGTTTCCGGGCCTTTCGGTCCGCGCCAACCGCTATATCGTCATACTGCAGGTCGTGGTTTCGACCGTCATCTGGCTGCTGGCAGTGCTGTCCATCCTTGAAATCTGGGGTATCAACAGCTTTGCCTGGATAGGGTCGGGACTGGGAAGCCGAATGATCGGGAGCTTCCTCTCCAGCGCCATCATTGTTGTGATCGCCGTGGTCTTCTGGGAAGTGACGAGTTCGCTGATCGAACGTCATCTCAGCACCGAGGATCAGGACGAACGGTCTGTCGGAGCCCGGACCCGAACACTGCTCCCCCTCGCGCACCGGGCGCTTCTGATCGTCATCGCGACGGTGGCCGGTTTCACCATCCTGTCAGAGATGGGAATCGACATCGGCCCCTTGCTTGCCGGCGCCGGTGTTCTCGGCCTTGCCGTAGGCTTTGGTTCCCAGACCCTTGTCAAGGATATCGTCACCGGGGTTTTCATACTCGCAGAGGATCAGTTCAGTGTCGGCGATGTCATAACGGTCAGCGGCACCACCGGCGTTGTCGAACAGGTAACCATCAGAACCATCAGGATCCGGGACCTTTCAGGAAACGTCCATATCATCCCTTACAGCGCTGTATCCGAAGTCGAGAATCTTACTCTCGAATTCTCACGTTACGTGTTCGACATCGGAGTGGGGTACAGCGAGGATGTGGACCATGTCATGGATGTTGTCGCTGAACTTGGCGAGGAGATGTATGCCGATCCCGTGTGGGGGGAACATATCCAGAGTCCCCTGGAAATCATGGGTTTGCAGGAGATGGCCGATTCCGCCATCGTGATTCGGGCGCGCTTTCAGACAGACCCGGGATATCAATGGCAGACCGGTCGCGAATTCAACCGCCGTATCAAGAAGAAGTTCGATGAACTGGGGATCGAAATTCCGTTCCCGCATCGGACGATATATTTCGGCGAGGCGGACAGGGACGAGGAAGGATCATCACAACCCTTGACGGCGCGCCGGGATATTGCCCGTCCATCGACAAGCCTGGCCCTTGACGACAGCGGAAGCGCAGATCCCTGATCCGGGCCTTGCCCTACACAGGCCTTCAGGGAACCGCCCATAGTCAGCTGGCTGTCAGGCCCGGACCCGGGGGTCTGCGCGATCGGCCTATTGACGCAGCGGACTTGCCGCAGGCCTTTCCGTACCGACCACAAGGGGATGCGGGAAGGCGAAACGTCCCTTGCGCTTACTCTGCCGCGTCAAGAATGTCTTGCGGGGTCGCCGACACGATCTCGGCATATTTGGGCACGAAGGCGCCCTTGTCGAGATCCTGAATGTAATGAACAAACTCGGGTGCCATGGCCTGGACCTCCTTCAGGATTCTACGGTGCTCCTCGATGTCCGACCATTCGGCGATAAGGTAAAAGTGGTCGGGATCCTCCACGTCCTGGAGCATTACACCATCCTTCACCTGCGCCGGCGACCTGTGCATGGGGTTGGTTTCGGAATAGTCGAATTCCTCGAACTTTCTGAGGAATTCGGAGCCGGTCCCGGCTTTCACACGAAAGTCATAGATGTGGAAATAGTTTCCTTTTGTTGCCAAAGGCTCCTGTGCCATCCTGATTTCTCCCACCTGTATCCGGATCCCGGCGGTCAGACCGGGAACACCATGCAGTTGTCAACCATCACGCTGTCATACACGCATTTTCGCTGCCGGAGCAGAAGATCATCGCCGTCCCGAATGAACAGGTCGTGATACTTGCCGACCTGCTGCACCCGGGTCGGCTCTTCGATCCGGGTTTCAAAAAGTTGATAATTGGCCTCCGCTCTCACATGGTGTTGGTCAAAGGAATGAACGCGGGTATTGGTGACGGACAGCTGAAGATATCGTGGCACATACATCTCGGTGTTGAGGATTGCGAATGCGCGATCCCGCAGCATGTCCTTGCCTTCGCAATAGATCAGACCGAGCGGTAACCCGTCTTCTTCATTGTCTCGTGCAATCACATGATACACGGCATCGTCCGTGAAGAACGCAACCCACCGTTCCAGATCGAAGCGATCGAGAGCGGCGGCATAGTCCGAATGAAAGTCCTCAACTGCCAGCCGGACCTCCTGTCGACGCACCCTGATGCTGTCCGGCAAAGTCTTCACAAATTCAGTTCCATCACGTCCCGGTAATAGCGGTACATTCCGCGGATCGCCCGTTCCGTGATCATGGTATCCACGGGTTCGTCATCACTTCCAAGAAGAGCCAGACCTGCCGACGGCACGGACGAGCGAACGCCTCGCTGGAGCAATCCAAGGGCTTCGTTGTCCTCAATGCCGAGAAAACCGGCCGGACCGAAGATATTGTTTTGACGCAGGCGGTGGCGAACCATTTCGTCATCATCTTCGCTTCGCCCGAAAACCTGCCAGATCATAAGGAATTGATCGGGTCCCCGGGGAACCAGAAGCCGGGTGTTCAGAATATTGGTCTGGCGCAGCGCCGTCAGTGTCGGAAATATCGTCAGAACCGAAGCCGACCAGTCCGAATTGAACTCCCGGACGAATTCCAGCACGCGGGGATCGTTCAGTTCCATGGACTTGCGGAACGCGCGCATATCCTTCTCTTCGTCTACCGAGAGATCGGGGCGCCCCTCGGGCCGACGCGTGAGCAGACCGCCATGGCGCCCATGGCTGTCGGTCGGAATGCAGGTCTCATTACTGGTCACGAACAACCCGAACGTTGTGAGATAGGTGTGCAGAAGGGTCGCGTGATAGGGATCCTTGAGATTTTCCTGATAAAGCTTCCAGTTGCTGTGAACGAGGTTGCGGTGCACCCCGAGCAGTTTCATTTCGCCGCCATCAAACGTGGCATCAAACTCCGCGAGGATTTCGGGCCCGAGATAGTCCTCGATGGTCTCGACATCGTCACTGGCCGTCGCGAAGATCACGCCCCCGCGGCGTGCCACCCGATACTTTCTCAATCCGTGTTCGCGCAGATCGAAATTCCGGGGAAGACCGCCCCGGCCCTTGACACCGCGACGGAACGGTACCGCGACCAGATCGCCTTTCAGGGAATAGGTCCAGTTATGATAGGGACAGATGAAACGGTCGGTATTCCCCCGGTATCGCAGGCAGAACTCGGCTCCGCGATGCACGCAGCGGTTTTCATAGACATGAATTTCGCCATCTTCATCCCGGGCAACGACAACCGGAAACGGCCCTACATAAGAACGAAAATAGTCACCGGGTCCCGGGGCCTCGCAGTCGAGGCCGACATAATTCCAGTGACGCCCGAGAAAAATTCGCTCCTTTTCCCGCTCATAGATCTCCGGATCCGTGTAGATCCAGTCGGGGATGCGTGTCAGATCATCCGGCCACCGGCGCGATGCTGCGAGCCGGCTCACGCCATCCTCGCCGATGCATCCGATCCCTGGTTGCAATTTGTCCTCCTCTCGCGAACCGGGTTCTCAACTGGACCCGCCAATGATGGGTCCCGCCTTCCACATCGACAAACTAGCAGATTTCCAGCAGTCATTGGAGACGCCGGCGCCGGCTGGATGACTGTTGCTTGGGACAAGCGTTTGCAGCATTCAGATCTGGCCATCAACCTGGCGGCCTCCCGTTACGGCAAGCCAGCGTCCGGAGCCGAACCGGCTCTCGGCCCGACCCTGTTCGACGCCGCAGCAAGGCCACTCCTGCGCTGCGGTACCAACGATTGTTTCGCTGTCTTGCATGTTCACATGACCGTTTTCTGACGCATCAATTGACAGGCGGAAGCGGCGTCAACATACTCGCCGTCTTTCGGTCCACCAGACATTGATATTCAGCAATCCATTCGGGAGAGTCTCTGTGAACATGCCGGCGATCGAGGCTGTCATGCCATCATACAATCGAGCCGATATCGCGTTTGAACGAGGCGACGGCGTCTATCTGTTCACAGAAGACGGGCGGCGCTTTCTGGACTTCTGCGCCGGTGTCGCCGTTGTTTCCCTGGGGCACAATCACCCGGCCCTCACAGAGGCGCTGCAGTCGCAGTCTTCCAGAGTCTGGCACACGTCGAACCTCTATCGCATACCCGCCCAGGAACAGCTGGCAAGGCGGCTGGTTGCCAATTCGTTCGCGGATACCGTGTTCTTTTGCAACTCGGGCGCGGAGGCTATGGAAACCAGTATCAAGCTGGTCCGCAAGTATCACGCTGCATGCGGTCAACCCGAACGATATCGCCTGATTTCCTTCAACGGCAGTTTCCATGGCCGGACCCTCGCGACAATTTCTGCCGGAAGCAGCGCTGCGCATCGGCAGGGTTTTGGACCTGCGGTTGACGGATTCGACCATGTTGCCTATGGCAACATGAACGAGGTGCGGGCTGCCGTCAGCAGTGAGACAGCAGGTATCATGGTCGAGGTGATCCAGGGAGAAGGAGGCATCCGTCCGGCCGATCCCGACTTTCTCCAGGATCTCAGAGCACTGTGCGATGAACAGGATCTGCTTCTCCTTATTGACGAAGTCCAGACGGGCATGGGGCGGACAGGCCGACTGTGGGGACATGAATGGTCGGGCATCAGGCCCGATGTCATGGCGCTCGCCAAGGGCCTCGGGGGCGGCTTCCCGATCGGCGCCTGCCTCGCTACGGGCGAAGCAGCCAAGGGCATTACTGCCGGCACCCATGGCAGCACATTCGGAGGAAATCCTCTGGCATCGGCGGTTGCGAACGCGGTCCTCGACGTGATGCTGGAAGAAGATTTCCTGCCCCGGGTCACCGCCATGGGAGCCTTGCTGCAAAAGGAAATGCAGGCCGTAACGACGCGCCATCCCGACGTGATCGAGGAAACCCGGGGTCTGGGGCTGATGTTCGGAATCAAGTGCAGGATTCCCAATGTGGATCTCGCGGCCTGTGCATTCGAACGCGGCTTGCTGACGGTTCTCGCCGGCGACAACGTGGTTCGACTTCTGCCGCCGCTGGTCAGCCGTGAAGAGCATATCCGCGAAGCTGTGACGATCATTGAGGAGAGCTGCGCGGAACTTGGCGAATGAACGACGGCCCCCGCCATTTTCTCGACCTGACAGAAATTGACGAAGCAGCGCTGCGGCAAATTCTGAAACAGGCGGCCGGATACAAAACTGCCGGGCATACCAGGGACGGTCCGAGGCCATTGACAGGACGCACCCTCGCCATGATTTTCGAAAAGCCGTCAACGCGGACGCGTGTGTCTTTCGAAGTCGCAATGAAGCAGCTGGGTGGAAATACGGTCGTTCTCTCCATGAACGAAATGCAGATCGGCCGGGGCGAAACCCTGGCGGATACGGCCCGCGTCCTGTCGCGCTACGTAGACGGCATCATGATACGCGCCAACAGCGACACGACCGTGCGTGAACTGACCACCCACGCCGGAGTACCTGTCATCAACGGCCTGACCGATCGGTCCCACCCCTGTCAGTTGATGGCCGACATCATGACGTTCGAGGAGCATCGGGGCTGCATCCGCGGCAAGCACATCGCCTGGTGCGGCGACGGCAACAACATGGCGAGGACATGGATCGATGCGGCCGCCCGTTTTCGCTTTGAAATTCACCTCGCATGCCCGCCTGAACTGGCGCCACCCGGGGACATCGTCGATCGCGCGAGAAACGAGGGCGCAAAGGTTCATCTGACCCGGGATCCCGGCAAGGCCGTGACGGGCGCAGACTGTGTGGTCACCGACACCTGGGTTTCCATGGGAGACAGGCAGGCTGAGAAACGCCGACAGCTTCTCGCACCCTACCGGGTGGATGAAGCGCTCATGTCCCTGGCCGGGACTGATGCCGTTTTCATGCATTGCCTGCCCGCCCATCGCGGTGAGGAAGTCGTTGACTCGATCATGGATGGCCCCCATTCGCTCGTCTGGGACGAAGCAGAAAACAGATTGCATGTTCAGAAGGCGATACTGGCATGGTGCCTGACGTAATCCGGAGGGCTCTGGCGATGCGCCTCAGGTCCGGTTTCATACTTCTTGTTTCCTGTGTCCTGTCTGCGTGCACAACCTCGCCGACGAGTTCTGTTTTCCCCGATATCACGTTTGCGCACTTGCCTGCGATGAATCTGAACGTGGCCGAGGTGGAAATCGTCGATCGCTATCAGCTGCCTGCAGATCCTCCCAATGTCGAGCACCTGTTTCCGATCTCTCTCAGCACCACCGCATTGGAATGGGGCCGCCACAGGTTGCACCCCGTGGGGCAAAATGGCCGGGTCAGGGTTACTCTCCACCGCGCAAGCGTCAGTGAGGTCCCGCTGCCCAAGACCGGAGGTGTGAAAGGAGTGTTTACCATTGACCAGTCCGAAAGATATGACGGGGTACTGGAAATGTCGGTCGAGATCATCAATGCAGACGACCAGGTCGTCGTAACCGTCGCATCGACCGCAAAGCACTCGCGTTCCATTTCGGAAATCGCATCGCCCAGCGATCGTCAGAAACTCTGGTTTGGCATGACCGACACGTTGGTATCGGACATGAACCGGTCCCTCGAAAGCCAGATCCGGACACACATGTCCGACTGGCTTGCAAACTGAGATGTCCATGGAGACCATCTCCGGACCGGGGCCGGAAAGCGGGACCCGTTCCCGTGAGAGCGACCGGAGGCCTGCTGCGCTCCTTCCCGCCGGGGCGTACCGCGAACTCAGTTGCGCCAGAACCAGGGTGCAAACAGCACCAGCACGGTGAACAGTTCGAGGCGGCCGAGCAGCATTCCTGCACTGAGCACCCATTTGGCGCTGTCCGGCAGGCTGGCGAAATTGCCCGTGGGCCCGATCAGGTTTCCAAGAGCCGGACCCACGTTGCAGAGCGCCGTCGCGGCGCCCGAGACAGCCGTCACGAAATCCAGCCCGAGGAAATGAAGGAGTCCGGCAAGGATCGCGAAAATTGTCGCAAACAGGAAAAAGAAGCTCATGACCGAGCTTGCAACGTCTTCCGAAATCGGCCGTCCGTTGAACGTCGCAATGAAGACACCGTGGGGACGGATGAGCTGTTTCATCTGCGCCTTGGACGTTTCATAGAGAACATGAAAACGGAACACCTTGATGGAGCAGGTCGTCGACCCCGCGCAGCCGCCAATGAACATGATGAAAAAGAAAATACCGATGGAAAATGTTCCCCAGGCTGTGTAGTCCGTGGAGCTGTAACCCGTGCCGGTCATGATCGAAAGCGTATTGAACGCGGACTCTCTCAAGGCACGGCCGATTCCGACGTCGTTCCGGAGGTAGTGCGCGACCGTCACAACAGTGATGAAGGTTGCGGCAATGATCACAAACCAGCGCACCTGGTCATCCTTGATCAGAGATCGCGGCCTGCCACGCAACGCCTGCACATACAGGACAAAGGGAAGCGCCCCCAGAAACATGAACAGGACTATGATGATCTCGGCTGCCGGGTTGGCGAAGGCACCGATCGAGCCGTCCCGGGTTGAAAATCCTCCGGTAGCCACTGTCGTCATGGCATGGGCGATGGCGTCAAATCCGCTCATCCCGACAGCCCACAGCGCCACCGCACAAATCATGGTGAGCGCCAGATAGACCAGCCCGACACCGCTGGCGATCTGGGTCACACGCGGCATCACTTTCTGGGACCGGTCGGAAGACTCCATGCGGAACAGCTGGTTCCCGCCAATCCTGAGCATTGGCAGGATGGCAATCGACATCACGATGATTCCGATGCCCCCCAGCCATTGCAGAATGGAACGCCAGAGAAGAATGCCGACAGGAGCCTGATCAAGGCTGCTCATGACCGTAGAGCCGGTCGTTGTCAAGCCGGACATGGCTTCGAAAAAAGCATCGGTAAAGGTCAGGCCGAGCCCGGCAAAGGCAAACGGCAGGGCTGCAAACACAACGAGAATCAGCCAGCTTGCGGTCGTCAGCACAAATGCGTGTCGTATCGAAAGCTGCTTTTCCGCGGAGCGCGTCGACAGCAGGAGCGTCACTCCGATGAACACGGTCAGGCCACCAGAGCCCGCGAACACGAGCCAGTCGGGGTGACCGGTCAGGAGACTGGCCGCCATGGGCGCGCACATGGCAACGGCAAGCGTTGTCAGAAGAATGCCGACAATATAGAGAACCGGTCGAAAATCGGGCACGGTTCCAGCCTCTGAACCTTCAGTTCAGTCTGCGTGCCTCATGCGGACTGTCCAGCGAGAAGGCCGGAATTTCGATTTCGAAGGCGTCGCCGGAAGGCGTCCGCATCCGATAGGTGCCGCGCATGATTCCGGAGGGAGTCGAGAGCGGTGTCCCGCTGGTATATTCGTAGGCCTCGCCCGGATCAATGACCGGCTGTTCGCCAACCACGCCGGCCCCTCTCACCTCCTGTACCCGTCCCACGGCATCGGTAATATGCCAGTAGCGGGAGATCAGCTGGACCTTGTCGCCTCCTTCATTGCTGATGCGAACCCGATAGGCCCATACAAATTGCAGGGCTTCGGGGTCGGACTGATCCTCCAGAAATGCGGGCATGACCTGGACGCGGATATCACGGGTGGTGGCTGAATACATGGTCAGGAATCCGATGCTTCTTGCTGCTTCAGTTTAGACCGATTTTCGGGAAACACTATCTCGCTCCGCCCCGGTCGTGAACCGATGGCAGTGACAGCAGAGTGTTCGTGTTCGAGCCGCTCCGCAAGCGCGGCACCCCGGCGGGGTTCACTCGGCCGCCAATGCATTCACAATCACACGGCAGCAAGCGCTTGGTCAAGATCATCCCTGACGTCTTCGGGATCTTCCAGCCCCACAGACAGCCGCACCATGCCGTCGTCGATTCCGAGACGTTCACGATCCTCAGGCGATACCCGCTGGTGTGTTGTCGTCGAGGGGTGGGTCAGCAGACTCTTGGAATCTCCAAGATTATTCGAAATATCGATCATTTTCATGGCGTTCATGAAGCGAAACGCAGCTTCCTTGCCACCAGGAATGGAAAATGTGACGATATTTCCGAAATCCGACATCTGTGACCGGGCCAAGGTATGTTGCGGGTGGCTCTCGAGACCGGGATACAGAACCTTCTCAAGATCCTCTCGTCCTTCCAGAAATTCTGCGATACGCCGTGCATTCCGGCAATGGCGCTGAATACGAAGGTCAAGCGTCTCGAGGCCCTTGAGCATGACCCACGCATTGAACGGGCTGAGAGCCGGGCCCGTATGGCGCAGAAACGGTTTCAGGGTTTCCTCGCAATACTCCCCATTGCCGAGGACGATACCGCCGAGGCATCGACCCTGCCCGTCAATATGCTTGGTGGCTGAATAGACGACGATGTCGGCGCCGAGGGTCAACGGCTTCTGAAGAAGCGGCGACGCAAAAACGTTGTCAATAATCACCTGGGCTCCGGCCTCATGGGCGAGTTCCGACACGGCGCGAATGTCAATGATGTCAAGACCCGGGTTGGACGGCGTTTCAATGAACACACACTTCGTTGGTTGACTGAGAGCCTCTGCCCATTGATTCAGATCGGTTCCGTCAACGATGACCGTTTCCACACCGTAACGTGGCAGTATTTCCGTGAGAATGTAGAGACAGGAACCAAACAGGGCCCGGCTCCCCACCACACGATCGCCGACCGAGGTCATGCAGGCCATGGACGCAAAAACGGCAGCCATACCGGTGGCGGTCGCCTTGCCGGCCTCTGCCCCTTCAATGAGCGCCATTCTTTCCTGAAACATGTCGACGGTAGGGTTTGAAAACCGGGAATAAATGAAACGGTCGATCCGATCCTTGAACGCATCCTCGGCCTGTTCGGCGTATTCATACACATAGCCGGATGTCGCAAAGATGGCCTCGCTCGTCTCGGCAAACTGGCTCCTCGACGTACCGCCCCGAACGGCGAGCGTTTGTTCCCTCCAGCTGTCCTGGACAGGTTTGTTGACTGGCATACTGTCGCTCCCCGGGCTTCAGCCCAAAAAAAACCCGACCGAACAGCCGGGGTTTTCGAAGCTCCCGACCTTTTAGCGAATTCTCTGGTAGTGGCCGCAAGCCGGTCGGCACAAATCGCCACTGACCATTCCGAATACTCCCAAGAAGGATCCCCGTCAAGCAGCGTCTCCACCACCTTGATTTCCACCGGATTGCCGAATGGGCGTCCTGATAGCCAGAATCATCAATGAAAGCAGGATCATCGCTCCGGTCTGGTGCAGTACCGCAACAGGCACAGACGCTCCTGCAAGAACAACAACAGCCCCGAGGCCGAACTGGGCCAGCGCCATCAAGGCCGCCCATGCCGCCAGACGCGATCGATTTCGGATCCACCACAGGCACACCGCCAGAACCGTTGCTGTTCCCAGCAAGCGATGCAGAAACTGGACGGCGGCAACATTTTCGAAAGGATTGCGCCACAGTGGGCTGAGATCCGCGATTTCGGAAGGGACGAGGCGTCCATTCATCAAGGGAAACGTGTTGTAAACAGCACCCCCGTCAATGCCGGCGAGAAAGGCGCCCCAGAGCATGGTCACAAGGATCAGCCCCATGATGGCGAGGACTTCCCGGGGCGGCCAGGCTGGTTTCGGAGACCACCCGTCCCGGAGATTCAGGGCGGTCAGCAGCAAGGCGCCGTAAATGACGACCGCAAGTCCAAGATGGGCAGCGAGCCGGTAGTGGCTGACGGAGGGCTGGTCGATCAGGCCCGACTTGACCATGTACCAACCGAGGACGCCTTGCCCGGCGCCAAGCAGCAACAGTCCCACAAGCCTCGTTATCAGCCCGGGCGGCAATCGAAAGCGGAGCGAAAACCAGGCAAGCGGGATCAGGTACAGAAGCCCGATGATCCGTCCCAACAGACGGTGAAGATATTCAAGCCAGAAGATCCTTCTGAAATCTTCAAGTGTCATCCAGAAATTGAGTTGCCTGAATTCCGGTGTCTCACGATAGGCCGCAAAGACCCGTTCCCATTCCTTATGGTCGAGAGGTGGAAGCCAGCCTGTAACGGGACGCCACTCGACCATGGAAAGTCCCGACTCGGTGAGCCGGGTCAATCCTCCCAGCACGATCATCACCAGTACGGCTGCGCTGCAGATGAGCAGCCAATTGGCCATAGCAGTCTTTGGGGCCGGGGGTCTCGTCATCATGGCTGCTGTCTGTGAAGCACGGTTATGGGTCAGTCGAAGCGGCATCAGGCGGACTTGTGACTGCTCCAGGATGCGCTACAGGGAAAATGTACGGTACGATTCCTGTTATCTGAAGAGTCGTGAGATCCAGCCTGTTCCGGATGAGGCCCTGCGAAATCTGCCCGTCCGGATCGATTTGTCCGGCCAAAATACACGGCTCGGGGAGCTGGACCGGCAATTGATGCCGTCTGAGCACCTTGTTCGCTCCATCAGGTTTGTCGACGGTTCCGACATTCGCCCGACAGAGCGGTCGGGCCAACAACCGGCGTAGCGCCCCGGGGCCGTCGAGGCCCGAACGTCTGACCGGCAGAGTCTTTGACCGCTTGCAGGGTGAGTATTCACAAGCCGGTTCCCTTGTCCGGGTTTGAAATTTATCTATAGTGGCCCGGAACATAGCTGTTCGGCGACTGATCACCAGGAAACCGTCGGAAGACTCCGGGAATCGGACTCACTCCCGGCAGAAGTTGCTGCATAAAGCTGACATGTCAATACAGTCAAAAGGAGAAAAATTCATGAAAGTCCAGCATTCCGGCACCCGACTGCTGCTTGGAACCGTGGCAGTCGCGGCCCTCACAATCGGCTCCTGGGCCTACGGATCAGCCCAGCCGATGATCGACAGGGTTCATTTCCTCATTCCCGGCGGCGCCGGAGGCGGCTGGGACGGAACGGCACGCGGCACGGGAGAAGCCCTCACAAAATCCGGACTCGTCGGGAGTGCTTCCTATGAGAACATGTCTGGCGGTGGAGGGGGAAAGGCGATCGGCTATCTGATCGAGAACGCAGCCTCCAGCCACGGGACCCTGATGGTGAATTCCACACCGATCGTCATCCGTTCGCTGGTGGGACGCTTTCCCCACAATTTTCGCGATCTCACCATGATTGCGGGAACAATCGGCGATTATGCGGCCATCATTACGCACAAGGACAGTCCGTACAAGAACTTCGCGGACCTGGTCGCTGCCTACAAGGCAGACCCGCGCAAGGTATCAATTGGCGGCGGCTCGGTCCCTGGCGGAATGGATCATCTGGTCGCCGCAATGGCGTTCCAGGCTGCGGGAGCAGATCCGACCAAGGTCAAGTACATTCCCTATGACGCCGGGGGCAAGCTGAACGCCGCCATCCTGGCTGGCGAAGTCTCCGCTGGTTCGACCGGTTTCTCGGAGGCTGTCGAACTGGCACGAGCCGGAGAAATGCGCATTCTGGCGGTCACGGCAGACGAGCGGGTGCCGGCCTTCAAGGACGCTCCTACGCTCAGGGAACAGGGGGTCGACGCCTCCTTCGTCAATTGGCGCGGTTTCTTTGCGGCTCCGGGTTTGCCCGCGGACAAGGCCGAGCAGTACCGCAAGGCGCTCGCTGCGATGTATGACACTCCGGAGTGGAAGGCGGTCCGGGACCGCAATGGCTGGGTAGACATCCACAATTCGGGAAGCGACTTCACGATGTTTCTTGAAGGTCAGGAAAAAGTCATCAAGGATCTGATGGTCAAGCTGGGTTTCCTCAAGAAGTAGTCAAATGAAAGCGGGACACCGGTGACGGTGTCCCGCATCCACGATCCTGGCCGCAGGGGAAAGCCGGGAGGTTTTCGTGACACTTGAGCGCGCAATCGCCGGCCTGTTCATCATTATCTGCCTCGCCTACGGACAGACCGCGTTCGTGACCATGGAGGCAGAGCTGCTGCCCTTTGAAAAGAACATGTCCTTCCTGCCCAACACGCTGCCCAAGTGGTTGAGTGTTCTGGGTGTCATCACGGGGTTTTTCGTCCTGATTCGTCCCGGCTCCGGGCTCCGCACCATGGACAGCGATGAAATTGATGCCCGAACCCTTCACCAATACCAGCTGGCACCGGCGATCCTTCTTCTCGTTCTCATGATTGCCTACGCGCTGCTGCTTCGGCCCATCGGTTTTCTGGCTTCTACATTTCTTTTTCTGCTCGCGGGAGCTGTCATTCTCGGAGAGCGTCGATTTCTGCTTCTCGTTTCAGTATCGGCCTTCGCTTCTGTCTCGATCTGGTACCTGGTTCAGGAAGTTCTGGGTATTTTCCTGCGACCACTGCCCTGGTTCTTTTGAGGTCCGGGAACCGTGCTTGAAGGCATTCTCAGCGGCCTGGCCACAGCATTATCCGTCCAGAATTTGTTCATGGTCGTGGCCGGCTGTCTGATCGGCACGCTGATCGGCATGCTCCCGGGCCTTGGCCCCATGTCCATCATCGCCATCATGATTCCGATCGCAATCAAGATCGGAGATCCTTCTGCGGCACTGATTCTTCTGGCCGGCGTGTATTACGGCGCCATTTTCGGTGGTTCGACATCATCGATTCTCATCAACGCACCAGGCGTCGCCGGCACGGTGGCCACGGCCTTTGACGGCTATCCGATGGCAAGGCAGGGACAGGCCGGAAAAGCCTTGACCATTGCCGCCATCGCTTCGTTTTCGGGAGGCACAGTTGGCGCCATATTGCTGATGGGTTTTGCGCCCAGCCTCGCAAGTGTGGCACTGTTGTTTCACTCTGCAGAGTACTTCGCCCTTATGGTTGTCGGCCTCGCTGCCGTTGCAGCCTTTGCCGGAAGCGGGCAGGTCTCGAAGGCCCTCATGATGACCATTCTTGGTGTGATGTTGGCAACTCTTGGTGAAAGCGCACTGTTCAACGCACCCCGCTTCACCATGGGACTTCAGGACCTGCAAAGCGGCATCAGTTTCATCACCCTGGCCATGGCCCTTTTTGCGCTGCCCGAAGCCCTGTACCTCGTGCTCGATCCCCGTCGCTCCCGGAGAGGAAATGGCGACAGTAACGCCATCGCAAACCTGCGCATCACCCGTGCCGAGGCCAAGGAAA
Organism: Alphaproteobacteria bacterium; assembly: GCA_965221485.1. Lineage (GTDB taxonomy): Bacteria > Pseudomonadota > Alphaproteobacteria > MPNO01 > UBA830 > JAJEBT01. The sequence continues at coordinate 3,009,505 of OZ244893.1, forward strand.
TCGCTCCGGTGATCGGCCGGCAATCCCTTCAGGGTTTTTTCGTCGGGGTCATGCCGGGAGCCGGTGCGACCATTGCTTCCTTTCTGGGATATGCCGTCGAGCGCAACATTGCCAGAGGCGAGGACCAGGCCAAATTTGGTAAGGGTTCGGTCAAGGGGCTTGCAGCGCCCGAAACTGCGAATAATGCCGCCTGTACGGGCTCGTTCGTGCCCCTTCTGACACTCGGAATTCCCGGTTCGGGAACCACCGCGATCCTGCTTGGCGCCCTGATTGCGCTGAATGTTGCACCGGGTCCACGACTCATGGTCGACAATCCGTCGATCTTCTGGGCCGTGATCATTTCGATGTATATTGGCAATGTCGTGCTGCTGATCCTCAATCTTCCCCTCATCCCCTACATTGCCAAGCTGCTTCAGATCCCGCGGACTTATCTGATTCCATTTATTCTCTTCTTCACGATGATGGGCAGCTATATCGGTCAGAACAACGCAACGGAACTGCTGCTGCTCACAGGCATGGGCATTGTTGCAACCATCATGCGGTTTGCCGGTTTTCCTCTCGCACCGCTCCTGATTGGCTTCATATTGGGGCAGCTTCTGGAGAACAATTTCGCGCGTGCGATGAATCTGTCGGATGGTGTCAGTTTCATGTGGGAACGGCCGATGACCGCGGGGCTTCTGCTCTTCGCGATCGTCTTGATCGCCTTGCCATCGATCCGGGACCGTCTGGGCCGGCGGAAGGGGCGAGGCGCAGCCAACAGCGGCTGAACACGGTCCGGATTATACTCCCCACTGCAACATTGCCTGGTGCCGGTCTTGAAGGCGCGCAAAACAGTTTTCCATCCGCCGGCGCCTTCGAGACCAGGCTGTCCGGGCCGTGGTCAGCGATCGCCAGTCGAGAGATGCGCCCGCCTTCCTGATAGTGGCGGATGGCATTTCTTCCTTCGCTGATACCACGATCAGGATACGGGATTCACCACCCACATCCGCCGGCGGGGAGGGTACGCCTGCCCGAATTGCCCACCCGCACGGAAAGCACCGGATCGATGGTTGGGCTGACCCTCAGGATCGAACCGGGGCCTGGTTTCCTGCAGCCCGCAAACCTCGCCCTTGAGAGTGACAAATGCCCCTCGTGGAGACTCCTGTCGCGGACCGTTGCGTTCTGTCAGCCCAGGGCAACGTCAAGCGTTCACCAGCTGCTCGAGTTTCGGGCTGTATCGGTTCAGTGGCGGCGGCCGATTGTCCGTCCATTCCCTGAGATCGGCATGGGCTTTCTCGCGACACTGTCGGCGATAGTCCTCGCCGGTCACTTCGCAGGTGATCTCAAGTCTCATGTTGTTCGGATCGAAGAAATAGATCGACTGGACAAACCCGTGATCTGTTGGCCCGATGACCTCAATCCCTGCAGCGTCCAGCCGTTGCTTCCAGCGTTCCATTTCCTCCACCGTATCAACACGCATGGCAAAGTGATTGACCCAGGAGGGCGTTTCCGGATCCAGCGTGAACGGCTTTTCGTCGCCAAGATCGAAAAAGGCGATATAACTGCCGTCTGCAAACTCGAAAAAAAGATGGACATAGGGATCCGAGGCCCCGGTGCTCGGCACCGTATCGGCCTTGATGACATGTGCGAGCGGCAGTCCAAGCAAATCCTCGTAAAAACTTCTCGTCTCCTCCGCGTTGCGGCAGCGAAAGGCGTAATGATGCAATCCTCTGATCCGATCCAGTTCAGCCATGTCCAGGCCCTCCTTTCTCGCAATTCATCCTGAATTTGGTCAATCCGGGCTCAACAGGCCCGACGTTACCCGGCGCCGTATCTCTGCAAGCGTAGATCCGACACCCTGAAAATAACTCTGCGACATGCGCTCGGCATACGCCGCCTCTTCGGGACTGCCATGAGCCAATCCTTCCACCTCCAGATCAAAGCTGAAGGCCAGCACCAACTCTCCGTCGTGACCTTCGATAATCTCATTGATCACCCTGCCCATTGCAGAACCCTGTGTCCGTTCAAAGACAATCCGCTTCTGAGGCTCGAACACGACTCGTTCCTGCATGTTTTCGCCGCGCAAGGTCACGTCCCGTACCAACCAGTCATGCCCCCGATCGACAATTTTGCAGGCTGTCATGCCGTCAAGAAAAGGCACCGGATTTTCCGCCTTGAGCACGAGTCCCTGCCACAGTTGATGCCGGGTCAGGGCCGGGCTGCAGGGCTCAGCCCCAAGATCATTGACGGTCATGGTATGACGCAAACGGAACATGCAGTCACCCTTCCACCACCATGCTAGGACGCAGAGCCGGCGGCCGCAAGCATTATGGCCTTTCACGTCTCCGCATCGCGGCCTGCCATCATCCGAACTGCCCGGTACTCAATCACCGCTACGCCATTCTGGTTCCTGACCGTGTTCACTGTCGTAACGACACCGCGATTGCCCTTGCTGGTGGGGCGAATGGCAACGACCTCGACCTCGGCGTGAACCGTGTCCCCGGCAAACACAGGTTTGAGTACCTTTTTTTCAACTTCCAGGAGTGCCAACCCGGTCGTCTGCATGGTGGACTGGCAGAGAAGCCCCTCGATCATCGTGTAGGTACATGCTGCCGGCACCACACGTCCGCCCATGAGACCACCGCCATGATCACCGAATGTGAGATCGGTGAACAGGGTTTCCACCATGCCGGTCACCCCGATGAAATTGACGATGTCGGCTTCCGTGATGGTACGTCGCAAGGTAAGAAATTTCTGGCCAACCTCGAGATCGTTCCAATAGAAGCCAATTCCAACTGTCTGCATCTGCTGCTGTCCCCCGCCTTACCGTGTTGCACCTTCTTCGAACATCCTTTCGATCACCGCTTCGCCGAGACCGGCATCAACGAGAATTTCCCGGCTGTGCTCACCAAGACCGGGCTGCAGGCGCGAGAGATCAGCAGGCGTGCGATTGAAGCGGACAGGCGGGTCAATGAGACGGATTGCCCCCTCCTGCGGATGCACGACCTCGCGGAACAATCCGACGGCCTCAAGATGCGGGTCCCGTGAAAGGTCTTCAAGCGGTGTCGCCCGGGCACAGGGTATGTCAAGCCGGTGCAGCGTTTCCAACCATTGCCCGGTACTTCTTTCGGCGATATAGCCCGAGGCAAGGGCATATACCTCCTCAATATTGTCTGCCCGGCTCGACAATGTGTCATAGCGCGGATTCCCGGCATGTTCGGGATGGCCGACCTCTGCCCAGAATCGTTGCCATTGGTCATCCGTATAGGCCAACATGCATATATGGCCATCCAGAGTTGGATAGGGGCGGCGTGACGGCGTCAGGACCCGTGGATAACCGATGGGGCCCTCTGGCGGATCGAAGGCATGGCCATAGATGTGATCCGCAAGATTGAACGCAACCATGGTTTCGAACATGGGAACTTCAACAAACTGTCCGCGCCCTGACCGCTCCCGTTCAAGCAGGGCTGCCATAACCGCATAAGCCGTCACCAGGCCGCACGTCTTGTCAGCCATGATTGTCGGCATATAGCGCGGTTCTCCGACGATGCGGGCCATAAGATCCGCGCTGCCACTCAGCCCCTGGATCACGTCGTCATAGGCCGGGGCCCCTGCGTACGGCCCGCAATCCCGAAACCCATGGATCGCAGCGTAAATGACGCGGGGGTTGTGCTCGAGAACCGCCTTGTCAGAAAATCCCAGCCGGTCAATTGCTTGCGGGCGAATTGAGTGAAGAAAGACATCGGCGTCGTCAATCAGGCGCCATAAGGCTTCACGCGCCAGCTCCTGTTTCAGGTCCAGAACAATCGAACGCTTGTTCCGGTTCAGGCCCATGAAGAGGGCTGCCATGTCGTGTGATCTCTTGGGACCCGTATAGCGTGTGGTGTCTCCGTCCGGACTCTCGATCTTGATCACGTCTGCGCCAAGATCACCCATAATCTGGGTTGCCAGCGGGCCAAGGACGACGGAAGTCAGGTCGAGGACACGCACTCCCCGAAGCGGCCCACTCATCAGCCCAGGAGTTCCTTCATCGACGCAAGCCTGTCCATTTGCTGGCGGTCTCGCGGTCCGGTAAACCGGACGCACAGATGAGAAGCACCGGCATCGACAAACTCTGACAGCCATTCCGTGGTCGCCGTGAGAGGTCCCGCGAAGCAGTACTGCTCACGCCGTATTCTCTCGGCCGGCGCGAGGTAATAGTTTGCCAGGTAGTCATTCAGCATCGCATCGGCAGCTTCCTGGCTTTCGTCAACCGAAACAGTAACATAGGCTGCACCCGCAATCTCCTCCTCGGGTCTTCCGGCCGCGGCCGCAGCCTCAAGAACCTGACGCCATCCCTGTCTCCAGTCAGCACCGGTCCCGGGACCTGATGGGAACCAGCCATCCAGATCGCGCCCGGCCCGGCGAAGTGCTGCCGGTACGCCGCCACCGCCCCAGATCGGGGGCCCACCCGGCGCGAAGGGGACAGGAGCCAGTTCCGCCTCCCGAAGCGTCCAGCGCCCGTCCCAGTCGACCGGGCCGTCACTGGCCCACAATGCACGACACAGACGGATGGCTTCCATCATGGTGCCGACACGTTTTTCAAAGGGAACACCGGCAGCTGCAAATTCGTTGCGAATGGCTGGCGTATCGCGGGCAATGCCGACACCCATGATCAGACGTCCCTCGGCGATCTGATCGAGGGTTGCAACCTGGTGCGCCAGAAGAACAGGATTTCTCAGCATGGGAAGAAGAACCGCTGTCCCCAGACTGATCCGCCTTGTGCGACCCGCAATCGCGGAAAGCAGTGCCAGCGGCTCATGACGTGGTTTTGCAAGAAGGGAATCGCCAATCCAGACGGAATCCAGCCCGACCTCTTCGGCATGATCCGCAAGGGCCAGTATTTCCGGGGTCTCATGAACGCCTGTCATGACACGTTCGCGGGTGGGAAGAAGATAGCCGAGCTTTACTGTCATTGATGGCCCCTTTTGCTGACCGGTTCGGATCATCTTGTGATCTTCATCCATACTTACCGAACGGTTACGGCATCGTCAGCCCCCAATAACGGAAAACCGTCGCGCAACGTGTTGTTCTTTCCGGGCAGGCGAGCTGGAGGTTCAGTCCGGGTGCGGTTCGTGACGGGAGCTGAATCCAGGCAGCGGGTCAAGTCAGAACGCAACAGCCCGGACACCTGACAGGAACAAAATCAGGTAAAAAGGTGTCGGGCTTCAAGGCGGCTACGATCCAACCGGACAATCAGCATGGGCCGATGACCTTGCCTGCTTCTGTGGTTCTCGCCATCCGCAGGCTTGTGTTCGAGCATCCCTTTCAGCATGGTTCGTGAGCGCAACCAACCGGCCAGAAGCCAGCTGCTACGCTCTCCTTGGCCACCCTATTCCCACTTGCCAACGATACAGGGACACCTATGAAACGTTCTCCCCGAATCGCCGTCATCGGAGCCGGGATCGGCGGGCTCGCAGCAGCACGAGCATTGCAAGAGCACGGCTTCGAGTACCACGTATATGAGCAGGTACCGGAACTCGGCGAAATCGGGGCCGGGCTCAATCTGAGCCCAAACGCGCTAAAGACTTTCCGTGTCCTGGGGATTGAAGAGCAAGCAATCGCGGCCGGTGCCGAGCCCGAGGAACAGGTGATCCGAAGCTGGAGAAGCGGTCGGGTGATTGCCCGACAACAGCGGGACTCGAGCATGGTCCAGCGCTTTGGCGCGGGTTTCCTGTGCATGCATCGTGCAGACCTTTTGGACATTCTCGGTCAATCGATCGCCGCCCGGCAAATCCACCTGGGCAAGCGCTGCGTGGAGGTCCACAGTTCTGACACCGTAGCCGTTGCACGCTTCAGCGATGGAACGGAGGTCGAGGCAGATGCGATTATCGGAGCTGACGGTATCCACTCGGTCGTTCGCAGTTGCCTCTTCGGAGCAAGAGCCCCGAGTTTCACCGGCTGCATCTGCTGGCGTGGCCTTGTCCCCGCGGAACGGGTGAAAGACATCGCCTATGGCCGCGACATGACCGCATGGTGGGGACCTCATGGGCATGTTGTCCATTACCCGGTGCGCCGTGGAGAATTGATAAACTTTGTGGCTCATTTCGACAGCGACGCATGGACCGAAGAGTCCTGGACCTATAAGTGTGATCGCTCTGAACTGATCGAAACCTACGGAAACTGGAATCCTGCGCTGCTTCGGCTGATAGAATCCAGTGACGAATACTTCAAATGGGCGCTCTATGATCGTGAGCCCCTGGAGACATGGGGTCACAAGCGGATTACCCTCCTCGGGGACTCTGCGCACCCCATGTTGCCATACCTCGGGCAGGGTGCGTGTATGGCTCTGGAGGACGGTTGCGTCCTCGCACATTGTCTCGCCCGCCAGACCGACAACGTGACGGACGCGCTCCGGGATTACGAGATGCGGCGCATTCCCAGAACCACGCGGGCTCAATTGGGCTCGCGGCACCGCGCCCATCAAAACCATCTGGCTTCCCCCGCCGCGCGCTTGTGGCGGGATATCCGCATAGCCTTGCGAAGCCATCTCGGGAAAGACCGATCCCCCGCGCAGGCCGAATGGTTCTACCATTACGATGTGTCCCGGGAACCCTGAACAGTCGAAAACCAGTTCGACGAGTTCACACCGGCTTCCTTGTCCAGGACGCAAAAAAGATCCTCGTGAAGGACCCTCTTGACCGGGCGGAGCCGCGAGCGGCAACGCTTTATCAACACAATCTTGCAACCCCCTGCAACGGTCCCTGAAACGGTTTCCCGGCGCGCAAGACATTCATCCTGTCAGACGTCTCGCGCATGAATTTGCGAACAGGTCGCCTTACTCCATTGGACAGGGGTGAGTCTGGCGACCGGTCCCGGGCTTCTGTCTTCTGTTTGGAGACAGAGACGCGGTTTTGTGAAACAGCCTTGAACTGGAAGGGGTTCTCCAGGTCCTCCAGCCGTCTGGTCTTGAGCCGATCACATGACTTCTGTAGTGTCTTGTGCAGTCATCGCAGGAGAGCCGCCATGCAATGCTTTCTGTTTCACTTGATGCCCTATTCCTGTCTCGATCTGGATTATGACAAGCACTACAAGGCATCCTGGGTTGTCTATCCCAACTCCAATTTTGACCCCAAGGTGGGCCACTATCTCTACAATACCTATCTCGACGAACTGGAGCTTGGCGAGGAGCTGGGCTTCGATGGCCTTTGTGTCAATGAGCACCACCAGAATGCCTACGGGCTGATGCCGTCGCCCGTCGTTCCGGCGGCGGCCCTGGCGCGAAGAACATCACGAGCGCGCATTGCGATCCTCGGCAACGCCTTCGGCATTCGGGAGCACCCCCTCACCCTCGCCGAAGAGCATGCGATGATTGACTGCATCACTGGCGGCCGATTGATCAGCGGCATGGTCCGGGGCATCGGTGCGGAATATTACTCTCTGGCCGCCAACCCGGCCTTCAGCCACGAGCGGTTTCACGAAGCGCACGATCTTGTCATTCGCGCATGGACCGAAGAGGGGCCGTTTTGCTACGAAGGCAAGCACTATCATTTCGAGTACGTCAACGTCTGGCCTCGGCCCTACCAGCAGCCGCATCCTCCGATCTGGTGCCCCTCCCAGGGCTCGCTCGAGACCATCGAATTTGCTGCTCATCCGGACCGGAAATACACCTACCTGCAAACCTACAGCCCGTTCGACGCGGTAAAGAAGTTTCTGGGCCTTTATCGGGAAACGGCCCGCAACGCCTTCGGGTACGAGGCAGCAGACTCGCAGGTGGGATGGGCCGCGCCAATCTATGTCGGCGAAACCGACGAGCGGGCGATCGACGAGGCTCGCCCGCACATGGAGGCGTTCTTCAACAAGTTCCTGCGGATGACACCAGAGATGCTTTTGCCGCCCGGATACCTCACCCTGAGGTCCTACAAGAATGTCATGAAGCACAAGAGCGGACTATCCAGGGTTCGCTCTCTCGAGGAACTCATGGACACCGGAATTGTCATCGTCGGAAGCCCGGACACGGTTCGCAAGAGGCTCGAATACTGCCACGGCCAGGCCGGGATCGGGACATTTCTGGGAATGTTCCAGGTCGCCTCCATGGAACATGACATGACCGTGGCCAGCATGAAGCGGTTTGCCTCCGAAGTCATGCCGGCAATCCGGGAATTCCAGGAGCACGAAACGCTCATTGCAGCCGAGTAGCGCGGCCAGACTATATCGAAAGACCGGACTGCAGGATGAAAATCTTTCTATTTCACCTGATGCCATATGCCTGTCTGGACCCGGACTATGACCGGACGTTCAACACCTGCTGGGTGACTTTCCCCAACAGCAATTTCGATCCCGCGAAAGGAACCGAACTCTACAACCGGTATCTCGATGAAATCGAGTATGCGGAAGTCCTGGGTTTCGACGGTGTCTGCGTCAACGAACATCACCAGAATGCTTATGGACTGATGCCTTCACCGGTGGTCATGGCCGCAGCCCTGGCCCGCCAGACCAACCGTGTAAAGATCGCAATTCTCGGAAACGCGTTCGGAATTCGCGACCATCCGATGACCCTGGCAGAAGAACACGCGATGATTGACTGCATCACCGGGGGTCGGCTTATCAGCGGTATGGTTCGCGGCCTCGGTTGCGAATACTACTCACTCGGATCCAACCCGGCCTTCAGCCACGAGCGGTTTCATGAAGCACATGACCTCGTGATACGGGCCTGGACGGAGGCCGGTCCTTTTGCATTTGAAGGCAGACATTACCATTTCGAGTACGTCAACACCTGGCCGAGGCCGTTTCAGCAACCGCATCCCCCGATCTGGGTCCCGAGCCAGGGTTCACGGGAAACCATCGAGTGGGCTTCCCATCCGGATCGCCGCTATACCTACCTGCAAACCTATTCACCTTTTCGCAACGTAGAGCGTTTTCACAACAGCTATCGCCAGTCGGCTCATGATTACGGGTACGAGGCCACGTCGGAACAGCTGGGCTGGGCTGCCCCGATTTATGTCGGCGAAACCGACGAACAGGCTATCGATGAGGCCCGCCCCCATGTCGAAAGGTTCTTCAACAAATTGCTGAAATACACACCGGAAATGCTATTGCCACCAGGCTACATGTCCGTGGAATCCCACAAGAGAGTCCTTCAGACAAAGTCCAGCCTGGTCTCCGCGCACACGATCGAATCGCTCTTGGAACGCGATGTCATCATTGTCGGCAGCCCCGATACGGTGCGCAAGAAGATTGACCAGTGCCATGCCAGGGTGGGTCTTGGCTATCTTTTGGGCATGTTCCAGATTGCATCGATGCCGACGTCTCTCACGCTCCGGTCCATGGAACGCTTTGCTAGCGAGGTCATGCCGGCCGCCATGGAACTGGAAGGGACCGGAACCTGGGAACCGGGACAGCATCTCACGGCCATGCAGGCAGCTCAGTAGGCCCCGCCCGGCCGTGTCATGACAGTTGTCAGTGACGGGACGGTTTTCGCATGAGCTTTGTGCGGTCGATTGTCACCACAGAAATCTCGATCGCCCGCCGCTCCCTCAGGAGCAGAAGATCCACCGGGACGCCCGCATCGCCCGATCCCCAGAGTTTCCGATACAGATCGGCGAGTCCCTTCACGTCTTCGCCATTGATGGACAGAACGACATCACCCGCCTTGACCCCGGCCTTGGCCGCGGGTCCCCGCTCTGAAACGGATGTAATCAGCAGTTGCCCCACGGTTTCCACTGTATAGATTCCGAGCCACGGTCGCGGCCTTCTCTCAGGCCGCGTATCCTTGTGATAGGCATCAAGAATGGGTTTGAACAGATCGATGGGTACAAACATGTTGCCGGGCTGCTTGTCAGACTGTTCATCGGCATCCTGGACGAAAAGCGAGCCGATCCCCACCAGCTTCCCCTGCGAATCGATCAGCGCCGCACCTGACCAGATGGGATGGGGCGGTTCCGTGAAGATTGCATCCGGAATCAGGTATTCCCAGTAGCCAGCAAACTCCCGGACCGAAGTTACCGAAACTGCCAGCGCCTGGGCGGCCCCGCCATGAGCGCCCACGGTCAACAGGTCCCCCTCATCGATAATGGTGGAAGGCCCGAGCTCCAGCGGCGGCACGCCCAGGTTGTCCATCGTCCGAAGCAGTCCAAAGCCGGTTTCATAGTCATAGAGCACGGTGTGCGCTTCAACGACACCCCCGATCCGTGTGCCGACCGTAATAAGGTCACACTCGTTGATCAGGTAGCCAATGGTCAGCAACAAACCGTTATCAGAAATCAGGACAGCATTTCCCTCGCGTTCGGTGCCCAGATAACTTGCAGAAAAAGCGTTTTCCGGTGCGCGCGCCTGCAGTGGTACGACGGCGGACAGCGCGTCATGAAGATCATAGGAAAGCGATTCCGGATCCGGACGCGGTGCTCCGGCGAGGGCGGAATGATAGACAGAACTGGCCGCTCTATGGCCATTTGCGCGGTCAACACCGGTCATGACGGGACTCCCTGTACGGTAATGGCAAGTGTAGAACATTCACACGGACAGGGAAAACATCGACATTCTTAAGTCGTCTCCCGTCGTCCACATAAACAAAAAGGCTGCTGGCAACCGTCTTGCAACACCCGGCAATACGCCGCCGCATTCAGTGATGACACAAAACACCGGACCCACCATGCTCACGATCCTCAACCCCTTTGACCTTGCAGCTGTCGACACAATGGAAGAGGACAGCCCCGAAGCCGTAACGAAGGCCCTGGCCCAGGCTCGGGAATGGCACAGGGACCGGCGTCGCTGGCTATCGGCTGAACAGAGAATCGCCGTGCTGGAAGCAGCCGCTGATCTGGCCGAGGCCCGCAAGGCTGCTCTGGAATCGATCACTGTTCGCGAGTCCGGAATGCTGCTGAGGGATGCCAGAAGCAGTCTGGCGCATGTCATCAACCTGATGCGGCACCATGCCGCGCTCCTTCGAAGCAATCGGCAAGAGGAATCAATGCGATGGCCGGAGTTGTCACGGCTCGGTGTTCTCGCCGGCCAGGATCCGGCCGGGTTGATCCTTGCCACCAGCACCTCGATCGATCCGCTCAATCCGGCCGTGCGACAAATCATTCCTGCAGTGGCTGTCGGCTGTCCGATTATCGCAAGACTGAACCCTGCGGCACCTCTGACGAGCCGTGCACTGACCGCGATCCTGCGCGAAGCGGGCCTCCCGGCCGGTTGGGCCTGGTGCTGGGTCACGGTCGCTGATCCACCAGCCGGGACAATTCCGGGTCTTTCCGAAGTGGACATGTACAGCCATGTCGGTCCGGTTCCCGCAAACGGGGTGAAGCTCCAATCCTCAGTTGCAGCGATCCATCGGTTTGATGACAGCGAGCGGTCGAACGCCATCGTTGCCGGTGATGTCGACGTTTATGAAGTTCGCGACTCACTTTTGCCAGGCTGTTTCCTGCATGCAGGGCAGGCGCATGGAAGCGTTCAGAGAGTGTTCGCTCATGCCCGTGTTGCCTCCCGACTTGCAACGCAAATGGCAATGCGGGCATCAGGGCTCCGCGTCGGTGATCCTCTCGACGACAAGGTTGAAATGGGACCTCTCATCAACCCGGAGAGAGCGGACCATCTGAACGATCTCATCCATGAAGCTGTCGCCGGAGGCGCACAACTGCTGACCGGCGGAGAACGACTGACCGGGTCTCTCTATGCCCCGACAGTCCTGTTCAATCCTCCGCCGGAGTGCCGGCTCATGACGGCCAATGCCCCTGGACCCGTTACCTGCGTCACACCCTGGTTCGAAGTCGATGACATGCTTCAGCGAGTCAACACCTTTACCACCGGCACCAGGGTCGCGGTCTATGGCCGCGACATGGGAGCTACCCTGGAAATCGCTCGTAGCGTCACGGCCGCGACAGTCACAGTCAATGAACCACCGACCGCCGTCCAGGACCCGCCCGTCCCCGGACATTTTCAACGGTCCAGGCGATTGGTGATACGCACACAACCGCTTCAGTTACGGATTGATCCCGAACCTGCGTGATCCTCCAATATGGTGACGAAAATCCGTTTGCAGCTTTTCTGATCTGTCAGGGACCGGGGCAAGGGGACGAGAGCCCAAACACAACCTGATCCGCGGTGATCTGCAGCCAACGGGTGTCATACCCGGCGCTCTGCGAAGCATGAGCCGAGGGTTGCAGGGATTTCGGTCCCATCGAAACATGACACGATCAAGATCGGCCATGACGTCAGAAAGCTTCTTGCAGGCGCAGCGATTCAGAGAAGGCCATCGCTGGAAACGGGGTGGCGAAGCACTGGTCACCGGGCAGCCTCGTCCGAGTTACTGGCGCGGCAGGTTCCGTCCAGTATGATTTCAATGTAGAGTATGCGTGCCGGAAACGTTCGAGCACCGGCACATCTTGCCACGGGGCTCTGTTCAGGATCCCCGGGAAAATATCAGGGGAACCACATGGGACAGACGATTTCTCTCACTGCAGCTGACGGCCATGTTTTTGACGCCTTTGAGGCCCAACCGACAGGGCAGGCCAAGGGTGGACTGGTGGTCATTCAGGAGATTTTTGGAATCAATGGCCAGATCCGCAGGACGGTGGATTATTTTGCCAGCCAGGGATATCTGGCGGTTGCACCGGCCCTGTTCGACCGGATCGAGAAGGGCATTGACCTCGGATACAATGAGGACGATTTCGCCAAGGGCCGTGCAACACGCGGTCAGATCACTGACGAGTGGATCACGGCGGATATCGGCGCCGCCGTACAGAAAGCATCGGCCGCCGGCAAGGTTGGTGTGATCGGCTTCTGCTTTGGCGGTTATGCAACCTATGTAGCTGCCTGCACCGTCGACGGTGTCGCGGCAGCCATGCCCTTCTACGGTGGCGGCATTGCTGCCAAGGTAGGGGAAATGACCCCGAGGTGTCCCACGCAATTCCATTTTGGCGACAAGGACGCGGCGATCCCGCTTGACGACCTTCAGAAGATCCGTGATGCCCTCCAGGATTGCCCGCTCTATGTCTACGATGATGCGGGACACGGATTTACATGTGACGACCGGGATGCCTATAACCCCGGCGCTACGGAGCGATCCTACGCACGAGCTCTGGCCTGGATGGCCGAGCACGCCTCGTGATCCTGCGCTGAACTCCCGGTTTTCGACCGGCCTGTTTCAACTCCGGTGCGAACCGCAATCCGCGAGGGTTGTGGTTCGAGCCATCTTCAGACGCTGGCATACGGCAAGCTGCCCCGGGAACCATCCATGCGCATCAACAGGGCGGTCTGATCACATTGGGGCGTGGGGAAACCGGATCCGGGCGCGGCATGGTTCATGCTCCCCTGGGCACCCGGGCCGAACCCGTGTGGCGCCTCACGCCAGGTCGTTCACAATGGGCAGCTTCCTCAGGTGCGAATCGATCATGTTCCGCCATTCGGACTTGAGTGGGAGATGCGCCTGTTCCGTAGCCCGAACGTCATGAAAACGCTCGACAGTCTCGGCTGCAGTGTCGAGGAAAGGTCCTGGGGACAGCCGTGCCTTTTCGGCCAGCCGTGACAGTTCCTCGGGAGAGAATCTGTCACGGCGTCGTGTTCGCTCGAATTTCAATGCTGCTTCGTCATCCTTCACGAAGACTATCGTGCTGAGAAAATCACAGGATCGCGCCATCTTCGGCGTGCGGCCATCCGGATAGATCAGTGACCAATTCTTCGAGTGCATGTCGGCGTTGCCGATCGTTGCGGTAAAGACAAGTCGACGGACAAATTCCTCCACTTCATGTGCGTCCGTCTGTATGTCAAGGACATAGGCAATATTGCGGGCGGTGGCTTTCTTGTATTTGTCGTCGGGGTAAGCACCGAAGACTTGCGCAAAATCCTCCGCGTGGATGAGGCCATTTTCTCTGCAGTCAACGCGTCGAACGACATAGGATTGCCGGCCTCGAAGGGAACCCAAATCATCGGGAAGTGCCTTGATATACTTCGTTTCCACCAATCGGAATTCGGGCACATCAATTCCGGTGAGACGCGCCAGAGTCATCATTGCTAATTCGTTCTCGGGAAAGCCACCAAAGCGGCTGCACGGAAGCTTGAGGATCCAGGAACCGCCGATACCCGCGGCCGGAACTGTCAAGCCGCAAGCCTTCCCATATTCCTTTACGACCGAGAATTTGAGCTGTACCCCTGCAAGGGAGAAATGCAACGGACCTTTACGCCGCGCCGAACGGGCAACAGAAGGGATATCTTCGAGCGAGGGGGGCCACGCCTCACCTTTCGCCGGAATAACCGTCACCGCACCAGGCAGGTCGTGACCCAACGACCACAGGAGAATGAACTCACGCTGCGGATCCAATTCGGCCCGCGCCGCCAGGTAATCGCAAAGATAACCCTCGGTGAGCAGATTGGAGACGTATGGCAGCAGGCGCCGCTGCGTCGCTGGCAACTGCGTCAGGGGATGTCCATGAGCGCCTTTGAAGGAGAGGCTCAGAATCGGCGCGTTTTCATCAGCGGCATGGTCCCCTGCAAAAGCAAAATGGTTCGAGCGAACCCGATATTTGTGAGCGTTCCAATACGGCGTCCATGCAGCCGGACTTCAAGGACAGTAACCGGCGAATCCGTCAAGGTTGTTCTCCTCGTCAAGCGCATAGGCCGGGCGCTGGATTGGCAGGTTCACTTCGGGAAGACCCGCAGGGCGACGGCCAATCTTGCGCAATGCCCGCCCGGCACGCTTCAGGGGAACGGCAACGCAGTTCAAATCACCGCTGCCAGCACGGGACAGACCCCGCAGCCGGCTTAAAATTGACAGCGATGTTTGGAACGCTTCCAGGATCTCGATAAGCAGGCTCCGGAAGAAATCAGACGGAACCGCTGAAGCGATGTGGAGAACAACACCTGTTGTTCGAGGAACTCACAGTCACAGGAATCGCGCCACAGCTCGCGGCTGGCCCAGCCGGTGAGTTCCGGATCGAACGGATGCGCAATAACAGCGCCATCCAAGGGCTACATCATCCACAACGCGGCACACGCTGCGGAGAACCGGCATGTCACCATCACGGGCAAACAGCCCTGGGCTTCCCTCCGCCCGGACTAAAGAACCCGCCCCGCAACGGCGTCCAGCCGGGACAGGACATCAGGATCCCGATGCTCCGGGGTGGTGATGATGGCGTAATCCAGAGCCGTGTGGCAGCCCGCCCAGCATGTCTCTGCGCGCTGGCTCAAGCGCGGAAGCAAGGCTTTCACAAGATCGCAGGCCTTCGCCGCGTTGTCATGAAGTACCTTTATGACGTTTTCCACCGATACATCGTCGTGATGAGGATGCCAGCAGTCATAATCGGTCACCATGGCAATGGTCGCGTAACACATCTCGGCTTCCCGGGCCAGTTTCGCCTCCGGCATATTGGTCATGCCGATCACATCACAACCCCAGGAGCGATAGAGCTCGCTTTCAGCCCGGCTCGAGAACTGGGGGCCTTCCATGGCGAGATAGGTGCCGCCGACACTGTAGGGAATGGCAAGATCATTCAATGCGAGGGCAATTTCCCCGCCGAGGCGAGCGCAAACCGGATCGGCCATTGAGACATGCGCCACGCAGCCCGGGCCAAAAAAACTCTTGCGCCGGGCAAATGTACGGTCGATGAACTGGTCCACAATGACAAAATGGCCAGGCCCAAGAGACTCCTTCAATGAGCCTACCGCGCTGATCGAAAGAACATCCGTCACGCCAAGGCGTTTCAGCGCATCAATGTTGGCCTGAAAATTCAGGTCTGACGGCGGCAAGACGTGCCCCGGACCGTGCCGGGGAAGGAAGACGACGCGAAGACCTTCAAACTCCCCGCACAAGAGGGGCCCCGACGGACGTCCGAAGGGGCTTTCAATTTCACGCCACTCCGCGTTTTCGAAACCGTCGATCTGATAGAGGCCGCTTCCGCCGATGATGCCGATGATGGGCGGTGTCCCGGGCTGCGACATGGTCTGGTTTCCTTGCAGACGACCGTGATCCTGCTATGCGTCACGCCGTAACAAAATACGTGTGTCAGGCAGGCTCATGGCAAACCGCCTGCAACTTGTTGCCGTCTGGATCGCGCACATAGGCGCCGTAATAGTCCTCGTGATAGTGCGGACGGAGCCCCGGCGCGCCTTCATCCGTCCCTCCCGCAGCCATTGCGGCAGAATGAAAGGCATCAACGTGGCCGCGGCTCGGCGCGAGGAAGGCCACATGGACACCGTTGCCAGTCGTGGCCTGACCACCGTCGAAGGGACTGACAACGCAAAACATGTCCCGGCCGTCAGCCACATAGGCAATGATTTGATCGCGGGTAAAGCGGCGACTCAACCCGATTTCGGCAAGGACATTGTCATAGAACCTGCCGGACCGCTCGAGATCGTTGCTTCCCACCGTGACGTGGCTGTACATCGCCTTTCCTCCGAACAGCAATCCGTATCAGGGCCTGGTCTGATGAAGATTGGACCACACCCGGCGTTTCACGACATACAACAGGCCTGTGAGCAGCAACAGGAACAGGACGACCTTGATGCCCATCCGCTTGCGCTCTTCCAGTTCGGGCTCGGACGTCCAGGCGAGAAAGGCCGTCACATCCCGGGCCTGTTGTGCCGTGGTCGCCTTGGTCCCATCTGCATATTCAACACCATCCTCAAACAGCGGTTGCGCCATTGCAATCATGTTTCCGGAATAAGCCCGGTTATATGACATGCCGTCGGGCATCTCCATGTCTGCCGGCGGTTCCTCAAAACCTGTCAGCAGGCCATAGATGTAGTCGGCGCCGCCAAGGCGCGCCTTGACAATCAATGACAGGTCCGGCGGAAGGGCACCGTTGTTGGCAACACGGGCCGCATTGTCATTTGGAAACGGCGACACGAAACGGTCCGACGGTTTCCCCGGACGCTCGAACATTTCGCCTTCTTCATCGGGTCCGTCCTCGACCTCAACGGATGCTGCGATCTCCTTGACCTGGTCTTCAGACAGACCGATGTCCATCAGATTGCGGTAAGCCACCAGCCGCAGGCCGTGACAGGCTGCACAGACTTCCTGATAAACCTGAAGACCGCGCTGAAGCTGAGCCCGGTCGAAGCCGCCGAACAATCCCGAAAATGACCAGTGCTGACGAACAATTTCAGCTCCCTCACCGGCAGCGGAGGCCGGGGACACGGTTCCCGCAGCCAGAGCGGCAACAAGGGAGAAAGCACCGAAAAAATCACGAATCTGTTTCATCAGGCAGGCTCCGTTGCCGGTGCCGCCGCAGCACCGCGACCGCCAAGGACCGGCTCGGAAATACTGGTCGGAATCGGCTTCGGTTTTTCGAACATCGCGAGTAGCGGAATGACAACAATGAAATGGAGGAAATAGTAGGCCGTGGCCACTCTGCCGATCAGGATAAAGTACCCTTCCGCCGGATTGGCGCCAACCCAGCCCAGTACCACACAAACAACCAGGAACAACCAGAAGAACTGGCGGTACAGCGGCCTGAACCTGGCCGACCGGACCGGTGAACGATCCAGCCACGGCATCAGGAACAGCACAGCAATCGAACCAAACATCGCGATGACACCAGCAAGCTTTGCATCAACAATGATGAAGCCCATCCAGCTGGTCACCCACCCCCCGATGAAGTTGTCGGGAACCGCGCGCAGGATCGCGTAGAAAGGAAGAAAATACCATTCCGGCACGATATGGGCGGGTGTCAGGAGCGGGTTCGCAGGGACGTAGTTGTCAGGGTGACCGAAAAAATTCGGGGCAAAGAACAGGAACCCGGCAAACAGGACCAGGAACACCCCCAGACCAAACATGTCCTTGACCGTGTAATAGGGATGAAAGGGAATGACATCCTGGTCTCCCTTTGTATCAATGCCTACGGGGTTGTTGGAGCCATGAACATGCAGGGCCCAGATATGCAAAACGACAACGCCGACAATCACAAAGGGCAGGAGATAATGCAGGCTGTAGAACCGGTTCAGGGTAGGATTGTCCACCGAAAAACCGCCCCACAGAAGCGTCACGATCCAGTCACCGATGCCCCACGGAATGGCCGAGAACAGATTGGTGATCACCGTGGCACCCCAAAAACTCATCTGTCCCCAGGGCAGCACATAGCCCATGAAGGCGGTGGCCATCATCAGCAGCAGGATGACGACGCCGAGGATCCAAAGGAGCTCTCGCGGCGCCTTGTAGGAACCGAAATAGAGGCCGCGGAATATATGGATGTAAACGACAATGAAGAAGGCCGAGGCCCCATTCATATGCATGTACCGGATAAGCCAGCCGTAGTTCACGTCGCGCATTGTGCGCTCGACCGAATCGAACGCAAGAGCGGCGTGCGGAGTGTAATGCATCGCCAGGGTAATGCCCGTGACGATCATGAGCACCAGAATAATTCCGGCCAGGGATCCGAAGTTCCACCAGTAGTTCAGGTTTCGGGGAGTGGGATACTCGTAGAGCTCATGACTCATGAAGGAAAATACGGGAAGACGATAATCGACCCACTTTACGAGCCGCATTTCCATCCAGGCAGGTTTCTGAAACTGCGCCATTCCGGTCATCCTCATCCAATCCGGACGATGTCGTCGTCGAGAAAGACATAACCGGGAACTTCAAGATTTCGGGGTGCCGGTCCTTTCCGAATGCGACCTGAAGAATCATAATGCGAGCCGTGGCACGGACAGAACCAGCCGTCATACTCACCGCGCGCTTCTCCGGCCGAAGTGCCAAGCGGGATGCATCCGAGATGGGTGCACACACCGACCAGGATGAGCCATTCAGCCTTTTGCGTTCGTTCGTCGTCTGTCTGCGGGTCGATCAGATCGTCTGCCGACACTGACCGGGCTTCATCGATTTCCGCCTGAGTCCGATGACGTATGAAGACCGGTTTGCCGCGCCACTTAACCTTGATCGCCTGACCGACTTCAATCGCTGAGAGATCGACCTCGACCGAGGCCAGGGCCAGCGTGTCCGCTGCCGGGTTCATCTGGTGAATGAAAGGCCATGCGACCGCTCCCATACCGATAACACCGAGCGCGCCGGTGACCAGTGTAAGAAAGTCGCGCCTGTTCTCGCCATCATCTGTTCCGTCGTCACGGCCGCCTGCCGTCACTGCGCTGGTTTCAGCCATACTCCCAACCTTTTCGCTCACACATCACGAAGTTCCTGCAACTCTGATGCCAGTGCGATCCTGACAGACCCTGGACCTCGGAAGCCGGCATCAGGGCAGGACCACTTCCCGGAACCTGCCACCGCTGCGCCGGGGAAGCTCCACCGACAATTGTTCCGCACGCGGTATAATCCAATTCGGAACGCATGCAAAGAGAGGCGTTCAGGATTTGCTGTATTTCAACGCCAGTCCCGGCAGGAGTCGGTCGCCAACATCTTTGCCGCCGCGGCCGCGAGGGAATCACCATCCGGCCATTCCCACCAAGACTGCAAGGCGAGACGACGCTGCAGTACAGATGCATTGACCAGAGCGGACAGGCTGCATGCAGAACCGGGACATGCAAGAGATAATGATCTTGCCGCCAGTCCGGCTTCGGACGCCATCGCAAGCACGGCACCCGCCGCCCATCCGCTGCTTCGAAGAAGAGGGCTGGCAGCCGGGGTCCTTGCTCATCCTCCTGTCCGATCCCGTGGTGCCTCGCAATGGCGGCCTCCGCAGACCGGCCAGGGCACTCCCGTCGTTGAGGGAATGGAGGTGGGCAGCCCTCGCCGGAAACGAACGGCAAGGAAGGCAAAGGCCTGCGCCTCAAGGGCATCTCCGTCCCATCCGACAGCCTCGACCGGTCGAACCGGAACACCGAGCGCAGTTTTCAGACCCTGCATCAGCGTCGGATTCCTTCTTCCGCCGCCCGTCACCAGCCAGTGTTTCGGCACCTCCGGAAGCCATCGCAGCCCGAGCGCAACGGAACGGCAGGTGATCTGGGCGAGGGTAGCGGCACCGTCCATGACCGAAAGGCTGCGAACGGCCTCGACATCGAAATCCAGACGATCGAGGGATTTCGGAGGTGGCCGTCGAAAGTAATCATGATCCAGAACCGTCTCGACATGATCGGCGCAGACCGTCCCCGAACGGCTGTACCGACCGTCCCGGTCGAAGGCCTCGCCTGTAGCCCCGGATATCCAGTCGTCCAGCAGGGCGTTTCCGGGGCCGGTGTCAAATGCGATCGGATCTTCATCGCTCTCTTCACCGATCCATGTCAGGTTGGCTACGCCTCCGATATTGAGCACGGCAAGCGGCCGCTCCAGGGTCCCGCTGAGCGCCCGGTGAAACAAGGGGGCCAGAGGCGCTCCCTCTCCACCGGCCGCAATGTCATCGCTGCGGAAATCCCAAACAACATCGATTCCGGTCTCCCGCGCAAGCCAGGTTCCGTCGCCGATCTGCAGTGTGACACCCTCACCTGGCAGATGCGTGAGGGTATGTCCGTGAAACCCGATCAGGGAAACCTTGCCGCAAAATTCCGGGTGCCGTTCCAGCAACTCATCCACAGCCTCGGCGTGACAACGCGTGATCGCCCGGACAAGACCGGACTCCGCCTTTCTTCGACCCAGCGCAGACCGGATGGAGGCACGCAAGCCGGTATTATAGGGACGGGTCAGGGTGGGGCCGAATTCTCTGATCGTCTCGCCGTCGGTCCTGATCAGCGCCGCGTCAATGCCGTCGATTGACGTCCCGCTCATCAGTCCGAGCGCCCAGATCCACGACCCCGTTTTCCTCAAAAGGTCGTTCCTTCCAGATAATGCTGGACTATCTCCGATCCGGTCGCCTTCCATACACCGTCAAAACCGTCGATGTAGGACAGCGCATCGTCAAACGCACCAATTCTGTGCGGGACTCCGATCACGAACGGATGCAGACAGATCGCCATCACCCGGCCGGAACCGGACTCAACGCTTTCGCGATACAGAACGTCGAACTGACGCCGGATCATGTCTCCGAACTCTTCCGCCGATCGGCCGTTTCGTATGCATTGCGGCAGGTCGTTGATTTCCGTGGAGTAGGGAATGGAGCAGATCTGCCCCTGCGGCAGGTTCATGACATAGGGCTGATCGTCATTCACCCAGTCCGCGACATAGGTGCATCCTTCCTCCACCAGGCTGTCAAGCGTCGTCCAGTTTTCCTGCAGCCCCGAACTCAACCATCCCTTGGGCCGGGTGCCGCAGGCGCGCTCAATTCGGTCGAGAGTGTCTGATACCAGCCGTCTTCCGTCCTGATCCTCTAGGACATGCAGATAGCGGCTGTTGGACTGGTTATGGCCCATGAATTCCCAGCCGCATGCAAGACCATCCTCAACGATCTCCGGGTAATCGTCGCAAACCTCGCTGTTCAGGGCAGCCGTACCCCGGATTCCGTGTTTGGAAAGTACATCCATCAGACGAAATATTCCGACCCGCGCTCCGTAATCCCTGGGAGCCCAGTTGATGATGTCCGGCGTGACACCGGTTCCTCCCGGAACCGGCTCGTTGAGTGGAAAGGTTTCGATGTTGGGAATGACCCAGAGCGCTATATGATGGCCATCCGGCCAGGAAATTTTCGGACGCCGATTGATGGGTCGATACGCGAAGGGTCCATAACGGGACGGTTGCATGACATCCTCCAGCTGATACGGGCGCAGTTTCGGGAGTCCGGGTTTCTGTCAATGGAATTGAATGGCTGCGTATGCTACCAAGCCGTTCCTTCCAGGGGGACGAAATCTGATGACGGGAAGACGTTCGGACTTCATCAAGACGGTCACTGCTCGCGGATTCGTGCATCAATGCACGGACTTCGAGGCGCTCGACCGAATGCTGTCCGGCGGTACCCCGAGACCATGCTACATCGGTTTCGATTGCACGGCCAACAGCCTGCATGTTGGCAGCCTCCTGCCCATCATGCTTCTTCGCTGGTACCAGAAAACGGGACACAGGCCGATTGTCCTGATGGGCGGCGGCACGACCCGGGTCGGTGATCCATCGGGCCGCGACGAGAGCCGCCAGCTCCTGACCGAACCACAGATCGCCGCCAACAAACAGGGAATCCAGCGTGTCTTCGAGAGATTTTTGTCCTTCGGGGAGGGACCGTCCGATGCCATCATGATGGACAACGCGGACTGGCTGAACGATCTCGAATACATTCCATTTCTCCGCGAATACGGCCGTCACTTTTCCATCAACCGCATGCTTGGATTTGATTCGGTCAGGCTCCGGCTGGAACGGGAACAGTCCCTGACCTTTCTCGAATTCAACTACATGATTCTCCAGGCTTATGATTTTTTGGAACTTTACCGCAGGACCGGGTGTATTCTGCAAATGGGCGGTTCCGACCAATGGGGCAATATCGTCAATGGCGTCGAACTTGCCCGGCGCGTTGACGGCGCCGAGCTGTTCGGACTGACATCACCCCTTGTCACAACCGCATCAGGCGCCAAGATGGGAAAAACAGCCGAGGGCGCGGTGTGGCTGAATGCGGAAAGGGTCGGGCCCTACGACTACTGGCAATACTGGAGGAACACGGCGGATGCAGACGTCGGACGTTTCCTCCGCCTCTTCACCGAGCTGCCGCTCGATGAAATTTCCAGACTGGAGGGTCTGCAAGGGGCCGAGATCAACGAAGCCAAGAAAATCCTTGCCGATGAGGCAACATCGCTCTGCCATGGCCGCGATGCTGCGGCTGAAGCCCGCCGCACTTCGGAAGACACGTTTGAACAAGGCGATCTCTCTGACGGACTTCCGACGGTCAACCTGCCACGCGGCGATCTGGAACACGGCATGCCCGCCTTCATTCTCCTGAACAGGGCCGGGCTGGCCGAAACCAACAGTGCCGCCCGGCGAATCATTCGCGGAGGAGGAGGTCGCCTCAACGGAGAACGAATTACTGACGAACACCGGTCCGTTTCCCTCTCGGATCTCGACTCCGACGGTAAACTGAAAATATCTTCGGGCAGAAAACGCCATGTTCTGGTGCGACTGGTCTGATGTCTGTACCCGCTCACTCGCCTGACGGGTTCCGCGAGGGAGTGCCGGTGCCGGTCCTGTCCTTTTCGGAGCGGAACAGGCGTCCGAATATATCCCTGACAATGCCCAGCTGAAGGATCGACAGAGGATCGACCGAAACCCGGGTATCGTCGAAGCTCCCTTCCACCTTGTAGTTCAGGGCCACCAGACCGCCTCCCTCGGAGCCGGTAATGATCCGGCCAATCACCGGAATCCTTCCGACCAGGTTATTGATCGTATAGGCGGGCGCCATCATCCCCTCGAGATCGATGTGTCGACGGTCCAGATCCACAGCGCCGTTGCCGATCAGACCAAGTTCCGACCCGATCGCCCGGGCATCCGTAATCGTCATGACATCATTCTCCAGCCTGAAGGGGGCATCCAGCCGTGTGAAGCTCACGCCCTGTCCACGCAGGGCGTCCTGAATACCCTGCCAGGAAACCAGTGCCAGAAGTCGTGATGGTCCCGTAATCCCGACCATGCGAAAATTCCGGACCCGGATCACCCCGTCCCAGGGATTCGACCAGGGGCCGGTGCTGCGCGCGGTAACAACAAGGGACCCTTCTCTCATGCTGTCATTCAGGTCCAGCGAGGACAACAAGGCGCCAAGATCGTTCGCACGAAGTTCCATCTCGTAGCCATCCGCGCTGCGCGTGACGGTTAGGAATACCTCCTGTTGTCCATCCCGTACGCCAGCCGATGCCCGCAGTCTTGCCCACCCGCGTCGGTCCCGGCTCAAGGCCATCTCGGCGTCCCGAAAGGTGAGACCCTGTGCCAGGCGCAATTCATCAATCTTGCCGCGGAGTTCGAGGGGACCTGTTTCACCATTTCCGGCACCGGTCAGGGTGCGCAGTGCGGAGACATCGATGACATCTGCCCGAAAGTCTATCTTCAGGCCGTCGTCACCATCCGGAACAATGGTGGCGGCGAGAGCCGTGTCATCAAGTTCGAAACGTTTGATTTCAAACCGATCAATGGACTGTCCGTTCGCGCCGTAAGTCAGGCGGCCTGAAATCTTGAGGTTGGCAGCATCAACCTCGATCTCCTCGATTTCGGTGACATTCGAGTCCCTGTCCAGAATCGCAGTCAGGCTGGCTTTGCCAGGCCTGCCCGCCGCCTTGTGCCAACCGATCGGAGCCAGCTCCAGTTCGGCCGGTTCAAGATCCATCTCTACGGTCACCCTGGACGCTTCTGAGGACCCGCTGACATATTTGAAACGGGTTGGTACCGGAGGCGTCATCATGCCGTCCAACCCGAGATCGAGAACCTCGATCAGCCGCTCATCAAGTGTGAGGCGCCCGGTAACCTCGTGGCGCCTGTTGCCGCCCTCGCCTGTCTGATTCCATTCGAACCGAAGTGGGACTCCGGCGGTTTCCGCCGTCCCGGTTACGATCAACTGCCGGTTCCGGTAGCCAATGTTCAGCAGGCCGCGGGAAACCCCCTGTCCCCTGAACAGCGTGCTCATTCCAAAGTCGGAAGCTGTCGCTTCTGCCTCGATATGGACATCGCGAAAGCGAAGCGATGCAATCAGGGGAAATCGGAACAGGAAGCGGGACTCATGCATACCGCGGACGGGTTTTCCTGCCAGACCAACGCTCGACAGGAGGCCCAGCACAGGATGCTCGAGCAAGGTCAGCGCTGCGTCTATCGGACCGTCTGTTGTCACCTCAATCTCTATCATCTCCGGAGATTGACCCAGATCGTAGATGTCAACCCTGGCCTGCGTGACTTTGAAGTGATCAGCGGTACCTGAAGCGATCACGAACGCGAATTTCTCGTTATCAAATGTGGCAGTTGCAACAACGTTTCGTATCGACGGCATCGGTCTGAGATAATGAACCGTCACGGCATCAAGATCGAAACGCCCCTTCAGGGTCTCGACGTCCAGCCGACCGGCGCCTGGACCATCACGAGGCATGCGGCCTGAAAATTCGAGCGCGAAGTCCCGGACCACGCCGTCTGACATGTTCCGGGCCACCCATGTCCGCCCGCCCGGGGCCAGAAACGCCGGCCATAGCGCTATGGCGTTCTCAAGCGATGTCTCCCCGGCCGTCACGGATCCGGTAACCAGCACACCCCGGCCTGACGGGGTGAGGGTTGCCTGTGCTGACACCCTGGTATTTCCAAAATCGACAACCGCATCAGAGATTTGCCATTGGCGGGGCGCCTGTTCAACATGGCCCTTCACCTCGAGGGCCTGAAAGACTCTGGAATCAGCAGCCGTTCCAGCGCTGATGA
The DNA here is from genome assembly GCA_965221485.1 of Alphaproteobacteria bacterium. GTDB lineage: Bacteria > Pseudomonadota > Alphaproteobacteria > MPNO01 > UBA830 > JAJEBT01. The sequence goes on from OZ244893.1 coordinate 3,034,637, forward strand.
AAGTGAGTTCGCCCCGACCGGTTTTCAGCCAGAAAGCTGCGTGACCTGTCACGGGCCCGCCTGTTAACGGGTCGTTCGCCGGGAACCAGCTTGACAGGTCAAGGCCAATGGCCGACTGAATGCCAGCGAGTATCAGTTCGGGTCCCAGTCTTGCTTCCGCGTCATCCACACGGAGGCCGGACCCCGCCTGCCCCTGGAGACGCAACCGGGTAGCGCGGGCCGAGAGCCCGTTCTGCCGGCCCAGCCATTCGACGATGATATCGTCTGCGGCGAAGCGGGAGTCCTCACCGGGCAAGTCGATCCAGAAATTGACGAGGGGCAGAACCGGCTTCAGCGACAGCGGTCCCTCGGCAATTCGCCAGACCGCCCCGCCGACAACGATGCCCAGCAGCAGAACAACGATTGCAAGCAGGATCGCGAGCGCCCGGACCAGCCTCCCCAGCCACGAGCGCCGCCGTCTCTGACCCATCCCCCCTTGCCCCGAACCGGGCCCGGGATCGTGGGAAGGCTTCGATGGGGACAGCGACGTTTCTGCCATAGTGCTGATCCATTCCGAATAAGGCCGACCCCACCGTCGGCAATTTGGGGAAACTGTTCAGCCCGTCCGCTTTTCCAGACCGGGTTCACATTTGCTCATGGATCAACCTGTCCTTGCGGAGCATCGACCGGTCAGACGAGATCCAGCAGCAGTTCGACCAGAAGGTCCGGTGTGTCGACCATGACCTCGTGCCCCGACGGCACTGTCCGGACTTCCCAGTCGGGTTCCGCGCTCAAGGATGAGGCCACGCGGCCAAAATTGCTGTTTGGATGCAGATCCGCCATGACATACATTTTTCGGGCAACTGATTGCCAGGCACCATCCAGCCGGACCGGCTGGGTAAAGGTTCGATACGGTTGCGGGACACATCGCCGTCTGATCCAAGCCGCGTCCTGTTCGTTCATGACGCCGAAATACTCTGGCGTCATGGGCGGAATCCACCAGCCTTCCCCTTCGGTCCGAATTTTTTCCCGCAAATTTTTGGCGCGCTCGGGCGGTTGCAGATCCATCACGCACTGGCCGTCGGCCGGCACGAAGGCGTCAAGCCACATGGCGGCCCGAAACGATGCCGGGCGACGATCGAGAACCGGGGTGATGACCATACCGCCATAGGAGTGTCCACAAATCACGCTGTCGCGCAATTCTTCGGCATCCAGAACACCGATAACGTCGGCGACGTGCATTTCGAGATCAATCTCGGGATTGGCAAGGTGCCTTCGGTCCCCCAGGCCGGTCAGGGTCGGCGTGTAGACGTCATGACCCTGTTGCCGCAGCCGGTCTGCAACCCGGCGCCAGCACCAGCCGCCATGCCAGGCTCCGTGGACCAGGACAAAGGCTGTCATGATGGGCTTTCTGCGAGATCCGGGGTGATCCGCTGGGCCAGGGCTGCGGCCATGAAATCATCAAGATCGCCATCAAGAACAGCCTGGGTATTCGATGTCTCTACCGACGTACGCAGATCCTTCACCATTCGGTAGGGGTGCAGCACATAGGACCTGATCTGGTGCCCCCAGCCGATTTCGGTTTTCGCGTCCTGTTCGGCCTGCGCGGCCTCTTCCCGGCGCTGCAGCTCCGCTTCATAAAGGCGCGCTCTCAGCATACGCATCGCTTCCGCGCGATTGCGATGCTGCGATCGGTTATTCTGGCATTGCACGACAATGCCGGTGGGCAGATGAGTGATACGAACCGCGCTGTCCGTCGTGTTCACGTGCTGCCCGCCGGCTCCCTGAGAGCGATAGGTATCAATTCTCAGTTCCTTGTCCTCGACCTCGATATGAATGTCGTCATCGATTTCGGGGTATATCCAGACAGATGCAAAACTGGTGTGGCGGCGGCCTCCGGAATCATAGGGTGAAATCCTGACAAGTCGATGAACCCCGCTCTCTGTCTTGAGCCATCCGTATGCATAAAGTCCCTTTACCCGCGCCGTCACCGACTTGATACCGGCTTCCTCGCCAGGGGTCTCCTCCAGGATCTCGATCTCGTAATCATGGCCGTCTGCCCATTTTGAGTACATGCGGTAGAGCATCTTTACCCAGTCCTGGGACTCGGTGCCACCGGCGCCTGCATGCACTTCGATGAAGCAGTCATTGGCATCGGCTTCACCTGACAGAAGGGTTTCGAATTCCTGTTGGCCGGCCGTCTTCTCAAGGCCAAACAGGGCGTTCTCGGCCTCTTCCACGATGTCCCTGTCGCCCTCGTCTTCTCCGAGTTCGATCCATTCAACAGCGTCCCGAAAATTGGTTTCGAGAGCGGCGAGGCTCTTCATCGATTTTTCCAGACGGGTTCGTTCACTCATCACGGCGCGCGCCCTGGCCTGATCCTTCCAGAGCTCGGGATCCTCGGCGAGCGTATCGAGTTCATTCAGCCGGCGCTGGGCTTCCTCGGGGTCAAAGGTGCCTCCTCAGCAGCTTAAGGGACTGCTCGATCCGGTCGGCAACGATCTGTAGTTCGGTTCTCATAATGCCTCTTCATGCCACAGGACGGGGCGTATCTTCAAGCCCGGATGCACAAGCGCAGCAACCACAGCCGTCAATGGTGCGACTGGCTTCGCCGCACTGCCCCATCAATAGAGGCCAGGAACGCGCCGACGGGAGTCTTCCAGTGCCGTTGGACCGTCCGGATGCTTGCCGCCGCTGCCGTCCAGTACTGTTTCCCGGCCGCTCGGAATCGTCCCCGGCAAGAACGCCTCGAGAATCACCTTGCCCTGACTTCGGGTTGCAGGGCGACCTGTCGCCGCATCGACCCGAACAAGCCGCACCTCGGGCGGAACCCGAAACGGGATCGCGGGCTGGCCCTCCAGCGCCGCTTCCATGAACAGCCTGAACACCGGTGCTGCGACCCTGGATCCGGTCTCACTGTTTCCCAATGTCCTCGGCATGTCGTAACCCACGTAAACGCCTGCAGCAAGGTCCGGAGAAAAGCCCACAAACCAGGCATCCCGATTATCGTTCGTCGTTCCGGTTTTACCGGCCAGGGGTTTTCCGACGGCGCGAACGACCCTTCCGGTTCCGCGCTGCACAACCCCCTCCAGCATAGAGACAATCTGATATGCGGCGCCGGGATCCGCAACCGTTTCACGTTCATCAGGCAGGGTCGGAACAGCACCCGAGCGCCAGTCCGTGCTCTCGCAGTCCGGACACCGCCGACGGTCGTGGCGGAACACCGTCCGGCCGTTGCGATCCTGCACCCTGTCGATCAGCGTCGGCTCGATCCGCTTTCCGCCATTGACCAACATGGCATAGGCTGCGGTCAGGCGCAGCAGCGTGGTCTCCCCGGCCCCAAGGGACATGGCGATATTTCCAGACATGTTCTCCACGATGCGGAATTTTCGGGCATAGTCCGAAATGACATCCATCCCCAGTTTCCAGGCCAGGCGCACGGTCATGAGATTGCGCGATTTCTCAATGCCGAGCCTCAGCGGGCTTGGGCCGTAGAACTTCCGGGTAAAGTTGGTGGGGCGCCAGCGGCCCAGCCCGGGACCCTGGTCCAGCACGAAAGGGGCGTCGAGGACCAGACTGGAAGGTGTGAAGCCGGACTCGAGTGCAGCCAGATACACGAAGGGCTTGAAGGCGGAACCGGGTTGCCGTCTGGCCTGGGTTACCCGATTGAATTCGCTGAGTGCTGCTGAAAATCCGCCGGTCATGGCGAGAACGCGGCCGGTGTGAGGATCAAGGGCCACCAGACCACCATTGACTTCCGGAAACTGGCGCAGCGCCATGGTCTTTTCGGGATAGGCCTTTCCCTTCCTGTCTTCATATACAGGTTCCACCACAATTACATCGCCAGTCTCCAGGACATCTCTGGCCGACTTCACGCGGGGACCGCGCTTGCCGTTTTCCCGGAGGCTCCTCGCCCATCGCAGCTCCGCCATGGGGACTACCGCTGTACTTCCGTCGCTCAGTCCGACAACCGCACCCGCCTCGTCGACCTCGAGCACGACTGCGGGTCGCCATCGCGCGAGATCATCGGGGAACGGAAGCGATGCGAGCTGGCTCGGCCAGTTCGGCCCCGGCTCTATCCGTGCCAGCGGTCCACGCCAACCCCTGCGTCGATCATAGTTGGACAGTCCATCTCGCAGGGCACGGTCAGCAATGGTCTGAAGCCGGGGGTCGAGGGTCGTACGGACGGAGAGACCTCCACCATAAAGCCAGTCCGAACCGAAACGGTCGAGAATTTCCCGGCGCACCTCTTCGACAAAGTAGTCTCCCCGCGTCAAGGCCTCGTCTTTCGGGGATTGCGCTTCGGTTTCCTGCCCTCCGTTGCCGACATGGATCGCCGCCGGTTCGACCAGAACCGGCTCCAGCCGGGCGAGGGCAGCCACGTCAGCGGAAATGTATCCGTCCTCGATCATCCGGTTCAGGACATAGTTGCGGCGTGCCCGCGCGGCCTCGGGATAACGGCGGGGGTTGTAACTGTTTGGCGCTTTGGGCAATCCTGCAAGAAATGCAGCTTCAGCCACGGTCAGGTCTGCCAGCGACTTGTCGAAATAATTCAGGGCCGCGGCGGCAACACCGTAGGAGCGGAAGCCGAGATAGATTTCATTGAGGTAGAGCTCGAGGATCCGGTCCTTGGTAAAGGCACGCTCGATGCGGAAGGCAAGAATGACTTCCTTGATCTTGCGTGTCATCGTCAATTCACTGGAAAGCAGGAAATTTTTCGCGACCTGCTGGGTGATGGTCGAAGCACCGATCGGTCGTCGATTTTCCCTTACACGTGTCACGTTTTTCACCATGGCACGGAGGATTCCGGGAATATCAATTCCGGGATGATTGTAGAAGGTCTTGTCCTCGGCCGACAGGAAGGCGTTCACAACCAGCCTGGGCATGGTCCTTATGGGAACAAAAACCCGCTTTTCGGTCGCGAACTCGGACAGAAGGCGTCCATCTCCGGCATGAACCCGTGTCACAACGGGCGGCCGGTAATCGGCGAGTTTCTGGTAATCGGGAAGGCCTCGGCCGTAATGATAGAAACCGTACAGGATGCCGCCACTTCCGGCCACCAGCAGGACGAACAGGCCAATGAGAATCGTTCCCAAGACTCTCATCGCGTTCCTCTCCAGATCTTTCTGTTCCTCAAGTCCCGGATTCCATCACGATATTGTGTCCAATTTATGGCATGGACCTAGGGGGTTGGGGTTCAAAATAGCGGTTGACTGCACGCACGATGGCCGCCGCAAGTCTTGCACGGTGTTCAGACTGTCGAAGTCTCTGTTCATCATCCTGATTGGTCAGGTACCCGAGTTCGAGCAGGATTGACGGCACAAAAGGATGGTCCAGTACGGTTCTGAGGACTGCAAAACCGGCGGACCGATGGGTCTCCGGAATGCCACTCCCGACATTTTGCAGTTCTGCGATCAGGGTCGTCGCAAAGACGGCGGAACTGTTACGTGCATCACGGGAACCGATATGTCCGAGGATATCCGCGACCTCCCTGATTTCGCGATCCCTGAGCCCTGGCCTTGCAATGCGACTGGCCATGTTTTCCCGTGCGGCAAGGCGCGCAGCCTCGAGATCGGAGGGTTTTTCCGACCGGGTATAGACCGAAAAACCGCCAAAGGACGAGTCGGGCATTGCATCGGCATGGATTGAAATAAAGAGATCAGCTTTGGCGTTGAGGGCCATTTCAACGCGTTTTTGCAAGGACACGAAGTTGTCCTTCTCCCTGGTCAGCCTCACCCGATACCGCCCGGTCTTGAGGAGGCTCTGCTGCAATTCCCTGGCAAACAGCAGCACGAGGTGTTTTTCCTGCATGCCCGAACGGGCCGTTGCTCCCGGATCGATCCCCCCGTGGCCGGGATCGAGCATAATGAGCGGTTTTTCAGAAGGATGTTCCGCAGCCCACCGCTCATCGGGTGCGGGGCGAGCCCTGACCTCGCGGGGTGAAGCCGCAAGCCTGTCCGGTTTCCCGGAGCGGTGCTGGTCGGGCTTCAAAGCCCGGGGCCTGACCGGTTCGATGTCAACAACGAGCCTGTGAAAGCGGGATTCCGAAGGACGGGGTTGCAATGCGAACCGTTTCTTTATCCGGACGGGAACGCGCGTTTCAAACTCGATCTGCGCCCTCCCGGATTCCAGTCGGCGAAAATCGGTCCGGGAAACGAGGCCGGCCCGCAAGGTCTTGTGGATTCGGGGCGACCACGTGACTTCCGGCAGCTGGATCACAAGCCGGGGCGGATTGTCGCGGATGAAAATGATCGGCTTTGCAGCGCCCAGGACATCTAGAACGATCCGGGTCTTGGTCTTGTAGACGCCAAACCGGATCTCATGGACATGCGGTGCAGCAGACGCACTGCCCGAGACCGGCAACGCGGCGAAAAGCAGCACGTAGGCGAGAAACACGCACCCCAATCTCAGCATGATATTGAGTGTCTTGATTTAAGCCATACCATATATATCGCAGAATTAAGGATCGGAACAGGGCTTGGACGTATTGCAAAATATCGCAAATGGCAGGGTCATCGCTCTTGGGTCCTTGGAGAAGCGGTGCGTATCAGTTTCCCGACCATGGCGTCTCTGGAGGGTTCGCATCGGGCGATGTTGGCGGCGAAGCGTCGCAGGAGTTCAAGGGTTGGGGTTGGGGTTGGGGTTCGTTGCGGATTTTCTGCCAGTCATCGTTCATGGTGGCTCGCGCAGCCGCTGCTGGATGGTTTCGAGGGCATAGTGGGAGCGCACGGCGCGCTGGAGGCGTTCGGGTGAAAGTGGCGGGCTCCTGATGTCGTAGCGTATTCAATTGATGGTGTTCTCTCCCGCAGTGATTCAGCGGTACCGGCTGGTTCGTTCCCCCCGGTGTTTCATCGAGAGTCTGAAATTCGGCCTAAAGATCGCAACAGGATTTGTCGTGGCTGCGGGGCCGGCCGTGTCCTGACAACAGTGTTCCGAGCCGTGGCTCGCCCGGACCTGCATTTGCCACGCCTTCGTCGTCCCATTCGTCTTTCCGTGGTGTGCCGGATCCCGGTTTGGGGTGGAAGGCGATGGCGCCCTTGCCTGAACATCGATTACCCGGCGCCCGCCCCTCCGGACTGCAGTCAAAGCCGGTGATGTTTGCGATGCAGGACGCGCAGGGATCCTTCCTCAGGCAATCGTAAATGCGAGCCTGCCAGTGGTTTCGCTGCCTCGTGGAGGGCGTTCGCACTGTCGCCAGCTGGCACGTCGCCTGGTCGGCAACCCCCTGAAAAGCCGCGACGCGCTACCCTTCACAGAAGCCCCGGGGTCACTCGATCCCTGAAGCTTCGTATCATGCGCGGACAGCACCCTATTTTGATTTCCGTAAAGGCTCAATTTGTTGCGAAACGGCAAAAATACCCAGTTGCGACCCACCCGCTCCGACACCCGGACACGCTACCGGCAGTGTGAAGCGGCAAACCTCGACAGAATGTCAACAAAGCTTCAAGGCGATTCCCCTGCTTCAACACCAGGCCAATTCAAGAGTCTCGATATGGCCGATTTTCGAGCCATGGGGCAACCGGGGAATCAGTTTGAGGGGGGCATCTGGAGGCTTGGTGCCGGCGCAGAGAGTGTTGTTCGGCCTTACTTCCGGGTTCCCGGAACAGTTGTCCCGTAGCCGGGCTGACTTTTGATTTCCCCTGCGTAAACGCCGTCTGCGGTTGCCAATTCTTTCGGCTCAGGCTATAGTGACTTTGCGGACGTTCGCAGCCTTGCCGGAACAGGCAAAGAGCCATGCGCGTTTTCCCGCTGTGCGGAAATGGAGTTTTCCGTTGCTGACGGGGCGGGAAAGAATGCGCAGCAAGGCTGCGGTTCCAAGGGACCCAGGACCAGATCCGGCAATGCCCGGGTCATCTTCTCGGCAAGTCCCTGCCTTGTGGACGGCGTTGGATCCGAAAACGCCGGAACGGCAGGTCGATTGTAGCGGGACATGGTCCTGCAGGCGCAACACGAGACTCGTTCGGTCGTCCGCGCGACGGGCCCTGCGCGTTGCGCCGGAGAACAGACATGTCAAAACGTATGCTTGTTGACGGCGCTCATGCGGAAGAAACCCGCGTGGTCGTTATGTCGGGCGATCAACTGACAGAATATGATATTGAGACCAACCTCAAGAAGCAGATCAGGGGCAACATTTATCTGGCGAAGGTCGTGCGGGTCGAGCCGTCCCTTCAGGCCGCGTTTGTGGAATTCGGAGGAAATCGGCACGGTTTTCTGGCGTTGAGCGACATTCATCCTGACTATTACCAGATCCCGATCGAGGATCGCCAGAGACTGATGGAGGAACAGAAGGAACTTGAGCTTGAGGCGCGCGCAGCCCGCGAACATCTTGAAGACCTTGACGTCGGAACCGACGAGGACGAGGCTGAGGAAAAGGGTAGCAAACAGCGCAAGTCAACGGCATCCGACGGGGACGTCGGCAGCGAGGAGGGCGAAACTGCTGAGGCCGTTGAAGACGAGGACCCGGGATCCGATGAACCCGCTCGGACAGCAGTTTCGCGTCAATACAAGATCCAGGAAGTTATCAAGCGACGGCAGATTCTCCTCGTGCAGGTTGCCAAGGAAGAACGCGGGAACAAGGGGGCTGCGCTTACCACTTACATTTCACTTGCTGGCCGATGCTGTGTGCTGATGCCCAACACGTCGCGTGGCGGTGGTATTTCGCGCAGGATCAACAGCGTCAAGGAGCGCCGCAAGCTGCGGGACATACTTGAGTCCCTGAACATCCCGGAGGGAATCGGAGTCATAATCAGAACGGCGGGCGGCGATCGCAGCAAGGGGGAAATACGCCGCGATTTCGAGTATCTGCTGAAGGTCTGGGACCATATTCGGGAAACTACCCTCGCCTCCACGGCACCCTGCCTGATTCACGAAGAGGCCGACATCATCAAGCGGGCCATCAGGGATGTCTACAGTCGCGACGTGACCGAGATTCTGGTTGAAGGCCCGGACGCCTATCGCCGGGCCAAGGAATTCATGCGCCTGATGATGCCCAGCCACGCCAAGCGGGTGCAGCCGTTCCGGGAAGAAGCCACAAACCTGTTCCAGACGTTTGGTATCGAAGAACAGCTTGATGCGATGTACAGGCCCGAAGTTCCTCTGGAATCCGGCGGATATCTGGTGATCAACCAGACCGAGGCGCTGGTCGCGATCGACGTGAATTCGGGCCAGTCCACGAGGGAGCGAAGTATCGAGCGCACCGCTCTCAACACCAACATCGAGGCTGCTGACGAGATTGCCCGGCAGCTGCGGTTGCGCGACCTGGCAGGCCTGATTGTGATCGACTTCATCGACATGGAGGAAAATCGCAATATCCGCAAGGTTGAACGCAGGTTCCGGGAAGCTGCGAAGAGCGACCGTGCCCGCCTGCAGGTCGGCCAGATCAGCGAATTCGGATTACTTGAGTTGTCCCGGCAGCGATTGCGGCCAAGTCTGATCGAAACCAGTACCCAGCTCTGTCAGCATTGCAGCGGAACCGGGGTAGTTCTCTCGACGGAAGTCATGGCGTTACGGGTCCTTCGGAGTATCGAGAAGGAGGGGGGCGAAACACCGAATAGTGACCTCACGATCGTCATCCCTCCAGCCGTTGCGCTGTATATCCTGAACCACAAGCGTAACATGCTCAGCGACATCGAGGCGCGCCATGGCCTCACGGTCGTCCTGCAGACCGACGATACCGTTGCACTGACCGACGTTGCCATCGAGCGTTCCGCTGGCACAGGCGAACCGGCACGATCCGAGAGCCGAACCGGGGCCAGGACGGGTGTCAGTGAACGCCGCAAGGCGGGTCAGTCGAAGGGAGAAGAGCCCCGGTCAAGCCGACGTCGGCGTGACCGGCGGAAGGCCATTGACGAGGAGGGGGCTGCGTCGTCAGAGAACACTCCGGTGCCTGCTTCCGAGGCCAGGGAGGAAACAGGGACAGACGGCGGAACCGAGGGCCAGGGACGCCGCCGACGTCGTTCCAGGCGCCGCAAGAGTGGAGAGGAACCGGCCCCGGTAACCACACAAACTGGCGACGAGAGCCCCACCGAGGCCGCAACCGGAGAGGGATCTGGCGAAGAGACCGGCCGGCGGCGGCGGCGGCGGCGGAGATCACGGAAATCTGCGGGCGAGCCTGAACGGACCCCCCGTGATGACGCGCACGCAGACTTGCCAACGGAAAAATTGGCTCCGGACACCGCCGATGCCGGGACGCCCCTGAATGCGACAGCAACCCCGCAACCGGACCCGGGTGAGACCGGCACAGGAACCGCATCCGACGATTCTGCGATCGGGGTCGATGTAATGGCGAGCGAAGAGGATGTCACTACGCCCGACAGCGAAGATGAAACGACGCCTGCGCACACCGCCTCCCCTGTAGCCGGGGAGGCCGGACCGGTCCCGGATGAAGTTACAGACAGGGAATCGGAGATCGACCCGGTGACGCCGACAGAGGCGGCTTGGACAGGACCCGAGCGTTCCGGAATCGGAGCCATGAACGATTTTCAGGAGGACGAAGCGTCATCCGGAGCAAAAACGCGAGTGATCGTGACCAATGGAACCGATGGCAACAGCATTGAAAACCAGGAGGAACCGGAACGTCATGCTGGTACCGCCCCGACCAGTCCGGATGCGGACGGCGCACCGTCGAGCCTCGGCAATGGCAGTGCCATAGCTGAAAGGGACCTTCATGGTTTCGATACGAATGCCGGGGAAAATCCCGAGGGTCATGAACCAGAGGAGTCCGGGGAACGACAGATGAAACCCCGCGGCCATGATGACGACGGGTCCGATCCGGCGGATGAGGCGCCAAATTTGCCGGAAGAGACGGCAGTCACGGCTGTCCAGCCACCTGAGAGGCCGTCGCGGTCCAAGCGTTCAGGGTGGTGGCAACGGTCGTCGCGCTGATCTCCCCGGAGACCGCACTTCAGCCTGATCGCGGCAGCCAGGTCTTCAGGCGTTCAACAGCCTTTTCGATGGTTTCAAAGGAACCCGCGTAGGAGAGGCGAACCGTGGCGTGGCCGCGTCGACGGTCAAAGTCGGCGCCCGGGGCGATGGCAATACCGGCTTCCTGCAGAAGTGTCCGACAGAAGGCGTCGCTGTCGTTTGAAAGATGTCCGATGTCGGCATAGATGTAAAACGCTCCATCAGCGGGCGCCATGCGATCCAGGCCAAGCGCGGGAAGTTCCTTGAGAAGGAACCGACGGTTGGCATCGTAAACGGCAACATTGGCGTCAAGTTCCCCGGTACAGTCCATGGCTGCCTCTGCGACATGCTGCGAAAGTGCGGGAGCAGAAATGAAAAGGTTCTGGGCAAGGCATTCGACGGCGCGGCAAAGGCTTTCCGGCACCACCATCCAGCCGATGCGCCAGCCGGTCATGGAGTAGTATTTGGAGAAGCTGTTGATCACCAACGCGTTCTCGGTGAATGAGAGCGCTGTGACGCCCGGCGTGCTGTAGGTGATGCCATGGTAGATCTCGTCTGACACCAGTCTGATCTTTCGGTCTGCACAATAGTCGACGAGGGATCTGAAATCCTCGGTGGACAGCATTGAACCGGTGGGATTGGCAGGACTGGCGACGATCAGGCCATCAACCGGTTGGTCCAGCGCCTCAATTGAAGCCGGTGTCGGCTGGTAGCGGTCCCTCGCAGTGGCCGGGATCTCCACCGGTTCGATTCCGAGAGAGACAAGGATGTTCTTGTAGGCCGGATAGCCGGGAGCCGCGAGGGCCACCCGGTCGCCGGCATCGAAAGCAGCCAGGAAGGCAAGGGTAAAGCCACCGGACGATCCGGTTGTTACGGCGATGCGTTCGAACGGCAGGACGAGATCGTAGGCTTCCAGATAGTGTCGGGCAATCCGCTTGCGAAGGGAATCGATCCCCAGCGCTCCCGTATAACCGAGCCGATCAGACAGGACGGCCTCGCGCGCCCGTTCAATGGCAGCCTGTGGAGCCGGCGTCGACGGCTGGCCGATTTCCAGGTGCAGGATATCCCTGCCGTCTTTCTGGAGGCGATCGGCTTCCGCCATGACATCCATGACGATGAAGGGTCGCGGTTCGGCTCGCAACGACCTCTTGAGGACCATCTGAAGGATCAGTCCACGGTGAACGGCGGCAAACAGGAGTTTGGCAGGCAACCGTCACCAACTGAAACGCCCCGGAAATTCGCAGTGGCTTGCTGCGAAGAGCCGAAGTGGGTGCGGCCTGGGTCCTGCTGCCCCGAGGACCGGTAGATCGGTTGCGCTGCCCTGACGGTTCCGCGCCGGACCACAGGCAGGACGAGCCGTCGCCGGTTCTTCACCCGGCCGCTCCGTCCCGTCGGGCTCCGGTCATCCGGGCGGCGCCGTCTTTCCATGGTCCTGCTTCCTTCCGCATCCGCTTGTGATTTTCCATTCCTGAAGTCCGACGGTTTGACATGTCGTGACAGAAAACTTCAGAGAACACGGTCCCGCTTCATCACGGATTGCCCTGCGGGACGAAGAGGCCTTTACGCGGAACAGGTGTTAACATCTCATTGTGTCGCAGGCAAACAGGTGCCGCGATGGGCAACGACAACGATGCCTCGCCGGATCGGCTGCGTTCGCGGCAGGTTCCGTATGCACGCTTTCCGGCCGGATCCTGCAATACTGCCAGCATGCCTGGTCCATGAGCGTGCCAGACTGGCGCACTGTGTTCATCGATAGCGGGTTCCGTACACCGCGCGAAAATGTTGCAGCTGACTGCGCGGTGCCGTGAAAGCAACAGCTGCAGTCCGGTTTCCGGAGGCTGTAGCGACGGCACCAAGGCCGCATGCACGGTATTTCATGCCGTGAGCAATGGATCTGACAAGCTCTCCAAGATGGTTTGACGGCGTAGTTTCCTGATATTATCTGAAATTGCGTATCCGGAATTTATGAAAGTGCCGCTCCAGTGAAGCGATCTGTGTTCATTCTGGCAGCGTTGGTGTCCGCCATGCTGCTTCCTCCCAGCGCACCGGACTCCACCGCAGCACGAGGACTGCCGCTCATTCGCGATGCGGAAATCGAGGGAACACTTCGATCCTGGGCCCAACCGTTGGCAGAAGCAGCCAACCTTGTTCCCGAGAACCTGCACCTTCATGTCGTCAGGGACGCGGATATCAATGCTTTTGTCGCGGGCGGTCAAAGAATCTTCATGACGACCGGGCTGTTGGCTCGCGCAGAACATCATGAAGCCGTGATGGGCGTGATAGCCCACGAGCTTGGCCATATTGCCGGCGGGCATGCAGCCAGGATGCAGGGGGCGAGGGAAAACGCCGCGGACGGGGCCATGCTGGGTGTTCTGGCGGGACTCGTGGTGGGAATGCTGGGGCGGCCGGATGCTGGCATGGCCGTAAGCACCAAACTGCAGGAGTTGGGCCTTGAGTCGTTTGCCAGCTATTCCCGAACACAGGAAAGATCGGCGGACCGGGTAGCTGTTGATCTCCTCGGCAAGACCGGTATTTCGACCCGGGGCCTGTTGGGTCTCCTGGAAGACCTGGAGCGGCAGGAACTCCTTCACCAGGTTCCCCGGAACACATATTTGCGCACCCATCCGGTCACGCGCGAACGGATTGCCTATGTGAGAAGGCACGCGACCAGCACGAGGGATCCCGTGGCGGAGCAATCGCGGGCCGCCCAGTATGACCGCGTGGTCGCCAAGCTTGAAGGTTTCCTGGAACCACCGGCCAAGACACTACGCAAGCTGGATCCGGATGACCGTTCCGTCAAGGCACGTTATACCCGTGCGATCGCTCTCTACCGAGACTCCCGGCTGGAAAAGGCGCTTCGGGAAATCGACAGTCTGCTGCACGAGTTCCCTGAAGATCCGTATTTCTGGGAATTGAGGGGGCAAATGCTGTTCGAACACGGGCGTCTTCAGGAAGCTTTGCCGGCTTATGAAAGGGCGCTGACATTCAAACCTGATGAACCGCTCTTGCTGGCCGGGCTTGCCCATGTGCAGATCGAAATCGGAGATTCCGCAATGCTCGACCGGGCAATGACGAATCTCAAGAATCTGATTCGCCGCGATCCTCTCCTGCCTCTGGCGTGGCGTCTGTCTGCCATAGCTTATGGTCAGACCGGACAGCGCGGGATGGCGGCACTTTCGCAGGCCGAAAGCGAGCTCCTGCGAGGACAGTTCGCTCACGCCCGTGATCAGGCCATCAGGGCGCGCCACTTGCTGCCGGAAGGCTCATCCGCACATTTGCGGGCGGAAGACATCCTGCACATCACAAGACGGGTCATGAGCCGATAGACTCTTCAACCGTGCGGGCTCGGGTGATGCACACCGGCCTTACAGGTCCGACAGGCTGAGGTTCCGGATTCCCTGACATCGCATCCGCAGGATCACAGCAGGCCGCCTGATCCTGTTGATCGCAGTCGGAAGCGCAGTCAGGTGCAATCGGTCCGATCGGCTTCCCTCCGTCGAGGCCCGGGCGTTGGCTGACGGGTTCAGACCGGTGTCGGCAGACGACGCGTTGTAGCGCTCGGACACCCAGGCCGACGGCAACCCGCCGGAGCCAGGTGCTGATTTCACTTCCGTCACCGGCAGCAGCGCCCGAAATGGCTTTGAGGGACCTGTCGTTTCTTTCATGTTACTCGCAAACAAGCCCGACCGGCGGAAGATGGGGCCGGAGTCGCTTGGTCAGGCATCAGGCTGTCGGGACGGTTGGGCAGCTTCAAACGCGTCAAGTTCCATGCAGGCGTTGAAGATTTTCATGACCGCCGGGTAGCCCGACAGATCACATTTGTAGCGCTGTGCATTGAAGATCTGGGGAACCAGACAGATATCAGCCAGTCCGGGCGCATCGCCATAGCAGAAACGCCTGCTCTTGCCATCATGCCGAAGATGGTTCTCGATGGCCGCCAGGCCCTCGTGAATCCAGTGGTGATACCAGGTGACATCAACAGCGGACCGATCCTGGCCCAGCCTGTCCGCAAGAAACTTTAGAACTGCCAGATTGTTGAGAGGATGAATGTCGCAGGCAATGATATTGGCCAAACCCCGCACCCATGCCCGGTTTTCCTGATCCCCGGGGAGAAAGGGAGGCTCGGGATGGCGTTCGTCGAGATATTCGATGATTGCCATGGACTGGAAGAGGACCTGGTCACGGTCGGTGAGCGTAGGAACGCGGCCCTGTGGATTGACAGATTTGTAGGCGTCTGCGAACTGCTCGCCCGCCGGCAAACTGACCGACACATTCTCATAGTCCAGACCCTTGAGGCCAAGCGCAATGCGAACCCGAAACGCTGCCGATGATCGGGAAAACCCATGCAGTTTCATGATCCCTCCTGGTGCAGCCGACTGCGGCGCTTCAAAGATAGAATTCCCGAGGCGGCCAGTATCCGTTAAATCCGACCGACGCGTAGGTTGAGGTGTAGGCGCCGGCACCGTGAAATTCAACCCGGTCTCCTTCGGCGAGCGAAACGGGCAACTCATATCCGGCCTTGTCATAGAGGACATCGACCTCGTCGCAGGTCGGTCCGGCCAGCACCACCGGTCCAACGGCTCCCCCATCACACGACGTTTTAATCCGGTAACAGATGGCTTCCTCGAAGGTCTCCGCCAGCCCTCCGAATTTGCCGATATCAAGAAACACCCAGCGACGGTCAGGTTCCCGGGATTTTTCTGCCACAAGGATCACTTCCGACACAATCACGCCTGCATCGCCGACGATTCCCCGGCCTGGTTCTGCCACGATCTTCGGCATCCCTGTTCCGAAATAATGATCAAGAGCAGAACGAATGGTCGTGCCATATGTGGACAGCGCCGCGACATCCTCCCGGTAGTGGGCGGGAAATCCTCCGCCGATATTCAGCAACGACAGGTCATGCCCCGTTTTTTGGAGACGTTCAAAAACCTGGGCCGCTCGACACACCCCGACACGCCATCGCTCAGGGCATCTCTGCTGGGATCCCACATGAAACGACACGCCAACCGGGCAGAGATCCTGTTCTGCGGCTTCGGTAAGGATTTCGACCGCCATGTCGACAGAGCATCCGAATTTTCGCGAAAGAGGCCAGTCGGCACCGACACCTTCCATGAAAATTCGGCAGAAGACCTCGGCACCTGGTGCTTCGAGCGCAATTTTCTTCATTTCGGCGCGGCTGTCGCATGCGAACAGCCGAATGCCCCGTTCATATGCTCTGGCCACATCCCGGGCAATCTTCACAGTATTTCCGAACATGATGCGATCGGGCGAAATTCCCGCTTTCAGGCACTTGTCGATTTCGCTGAAGCTGGCGGCGTCGAAACCAGATCCCAGGGTTTCAAGGCGCGACAGAACCGGCATCGCCGGATTTGCCTTCATGGCGTAATACAGGCTGGCCCAGGGCAGGGACTTGGACAATTCCCGGAACCGGGCTTCGATAATGCCGAGATCAACAACGAGACAGGGCGTCTCGGGACGGACCTGATCCAGAAACTCGCGGATCCGTGGAGACATGGGCGTGGCCGCACCTTGAGTTCATGACGAACGTCTTTTAGGGCGTGGAGGGGGTCAAGGCAAAGGCCCATTTTGGTGTCAGGTGCTGCTGTCAACAGACCCTGTCGACCACCGTACCGGCCAGCGCGATCCGGATCTCGGTCAAAGGACTATGGCCGTGTACCGGAATCGAATGAAGGTGGCTCGAACTCCCGAGATCCGCAACACAAAATTCGCCGTTGCGAGAGTTTCCAATACCGTCATTTTCGCCTTGAATTTTTTCGGATCTCCACTTCCGTCGTGGTCAGAAAAGCGGACATTCTGGGCCCGCAATAGAGTCTGGAGGGGACGTCGTACCCGCAGGGCGGGGCGCGGATTCCGTCGTTTCCGTTCGGGCACCGGGCTCTCCAGCAGGATCATGCGCTTCGCTCGCGGACCAGCAGAACACTCCAGCGGAAGGTCCGGGAACCACCCTCCGCAGGCGCAGCATACCGGTCAAACTCCGGGCCGTTGCACGACAGCTCTCCGACCCCTGTCTCGTCCCGGTGCGCCGCCGGGCCTGTTGACGCCCCGGCGGCATTGAACCCGTCGGGTTCGATGCCTTCGCTTCTGCATGCGGCACGTTCCGGAGTTTCGGCCCTCAACGCGGAGTTGCAGGCCATCGCCATTCCCGCAGGCTTTCATCCTTTCTGCGCCTCTCCTCACCTGAGGCTTCTTCGTCAATGGCAACCTGGAATTGCTCATTTTGGAGTGAACCGCTGAATCTGGACAGGGGGTCCGGAGATTTAGGCCACTTGAAATTACACACTTTCCCATCAAGTTTGCCCCAGGTTTCGTAGAGATTCGCGCTTGAGGCTGTTTGGCGTTGCAGCCCGCATGGTTGCTGAACCGCTTCCATACGGCTCTTTGACACCGCAGTGCTTCAGTCTGTTCCGTTACCTCCATGAACCGCCACGCCTGCTGCCAACCCGAATGACAGGTAATGGACGGGGTTCGCAGCCGCCTCCCCGCGAGGCGGGGAGCTTCTGATGGGGCGGCCAACGATTGGCGAAATGTTAATCCCGGCTGATCCGCCGCCCGCTCGGAAACGAGATGCGGCCAGGTTCTCTGACACTGGAAGAAGCGCGCGATCATCGACCGGGCAGGAGAAAAAGCCTCGGACAGGTCAGCAGCAGGAACGAGTCCCGATCACCCTGAGTTCATCGGATCAGTCTTTCCTTTCAAGCTGCCGGGCCATGAGCCGCAGCCGTCCGGAAACAGTGATCTTTTGAAAACCTTCAAAACGAAAATTTCTCGTTACAGGAATATTGCAGCCTCAAGGGGTCAGGCGGTATTATTTTCTCGCCTTTGCGACCGGCAACGGACATTTTCCCTGAAGTCATGTCGGCACGGACCCATTGCAGTGCAATGCCATCCGGGCAATCGAGCAAACAGGAGGCGGGATGGCAACCCTGAAGCGTGTTCTGGTGTTGAATGGTCCCAATCTCAACATGCTGGGCGTTCGGGAACCTGAAGTCTATGGAACCCGAACCCTGGAAGACATCCGGCAGAGCTGCGTTGACCATGCAGCATCGGCGGGGCTGGATATCGATTTTCGTCAGAGCAACAGCGAGGGCGAACTGGTCACATGGATTCAGGAAGCACGCTCGACTTCTGACGGAATCATCATTAATCCGGCGGGATACACCCATACCTCGATTGCAATCAGGGATGCACTGTCACTGACCGGCCTTCCGGTCGTTGAACTCCACCTCACCAATATCCACAACCGGGAGCCGTTTCGCAGCCAGTCCCATATCTCCCCGGTGGCAACGGGCGTCATATGCGGCTTCGGAGCGTCAGGATACCCTATGGCCATTGACGCGATGGGCGTGTTGCTCGGAAAACGCAGGACCGGCTGATGACGAAATCCTTCGATGTTGATTCCGAACTGATCCGGAAGCTTGCGCAGCTGCTGGAGCAGACCGGGCTTTCGGAAATCGAATTCGAATCCGAAGGAAGCCGCATCCGGGTGGCGAAGGGCGCTCCGGGGCTGGTCACTGCCACGCAGACGGTACCGGTTCCCCAGTCACCCCCGCCGGCGCGCGGGCCTGTCGAGAGGCCCCAGCAGGAAACAAACGCCGGATTGACAATCACCTCCCCGATGGTGGGGACCGCCTATCTCTCTCCCGAACCCGGTGCCCCGCCCTATGTCGAAGTCGGAGATGCCGTGGCCGAGGACCAGATCATCATGCTGATCGAGGCCATGAAAACCTTCAATCCCATCCGGGCACCCAAAAGCGGGACAATCCTGCAAGTTCTGATCGACGATCTGACGCCGGTCGAATTCGGCGAAGAGCTCATCGTGATGGATTGAACTCGGTCAGGGCGGCAGGCGGATGTTCGAGAAAATTCTCATCGCCAATCGTGGCGAAGTGGCTCTTCGCATTCATCGAACCTGCCGTGAAATGGGGATTCGAACGGTCGCCGTCCACTCAACCGCGGACGCTGACGCAATGCATGTGCGTCTTGCAGATGAAAGCGTGTGCCTCGGCCCACCGCCTGCCAGGGACAGCTACCTCAACATTCCGTCCATTGTCTCCGCAGCCACGATCGTCGGAGCCGATGCCGTGCATCCCGGCTACGGCTTTCTTTCCGAAAACGCACGTTTTGCGCACATACTCGAGGAACACGGCATCGAATTTATCGGCCCCTCCTCCGAGCATATCGCATTGATGGGAGACAAGGTCGCCGCAAGGGAAGCAGCCGGGACCTATGGCCTTCCGGTCCTGCCGGGTTCCGACGGGGCCATCGAGACCGCCGAACAGGCTTCCGAAGAAGCGCGTTCCATCGGCTTTCCCGTCCTGATCAAGGCCGCTGGCGGCGGAGGTGGACGGGGCATGCAGCTGGTGCGCAAGGCGGAAGAAATCCATCGCGCCTACTCGGTCGCCCGAACCGAGGCCCGGGCCAGCTTTGGCAATGATGCCGTCTATATGGAAAAATTTCTGGAACGCCCGCGGCATATCGAAGTTCAGGTCTTCGGTGATGCCGAGGGCAATACGGTCCATCTCGGTGAACGCGATTGTTCACTGCAACGCAATCAACAAAAGGTTCTTGAAGAGGCCCGGGCGCCCGCTCTGAGCGACAGCCAAAGGCAGGAAATCGGACAGATCGCCGCCTCCGCCATGCGCCGCCTCGGATACCGGAATGCCGGGACGATAGAATTTCTTTACGAAGACGATGAATTTTATTTCATCGAGATGAACACGCGCCTCCAGGTGGAGCACCCGATCACCGAGATGATCACGGGACTTGATCTGGTTCAGGCCCAGATCCGTGTCGCCGCCGGCGAAGGGCTCGGTCTGTCCCAGGAAGATATCCGCTTCTCCGGTCACGCCATCGAGTGCAGAATCAACGCGGAAGACCCGGTTACATTCGTTCCCTGTCCCGGACAAATTACTTCCTATCATCCTCCCGGGGGACTTGGTGTACGCGTCGATTCAGGATTGTATTCGGGTTACGAGGTCCCCCCATATTATGACAGCCTGGTTTCCAAGCTGATCGTTCATGGCGACAACAGGGGTGAGTGCGTCATGCGTCTGCGACGGGCGCTGGAGGAATATGTCATTGGCGGCATTCGCACGACGATCCCCCTGCATCAGAAAATTGTTGAAAATGCGGACTTTATAAACGGCGATTACAACATTCACTGGCTTCACAAATTCGTTGCGTCTGTTTCCGGGAGGGAATAGGCCAGAAAACCGTGTGATCCGGTCAGGTTCGTCATCTGAAACGCCCGGCCCAAACAACATCCCGAGAATGGTGAGCCTCTCTCCTGAATTGCTGTTGCGCGGATACGCGTTTGGAGTGTTCGTCATGGCCGAAGGCCGGGACACCACGCCGCAGGATATCCATTGGGTCGATCCTCCGCTGCGAGGCATCCTGCCACTGGACTCCTTCCATGTACCCCGGCGCCTTCGTCGGACAATTCGCAGCGATCGTTTCGATATTCGCTGCAACACCGCCTTTGACAGGGTTGTCTCCTGTTGCGCCGACCCGGGATGGGGCCGCGAGGACTCGTGGATAAATCCGGAGATCGAGCGGCTCTATATCGAGCTTCATCACAGAAGGCGCGCCCACAGCGTTGAAGTATTCCGGGACGGCGGTCTGGTCGGCGGCCTTTTTGGCGTCTCGCTGGGGGCGGCATTCTTTGGTGAGAGTATGTTCAGTCGGGACCGGGACTCCAGCAAGGTCGCGCTGGTCCATCTCGTGGCCAGACTGCGCAAGTCCGGTTATGCCCTTCTCGACACGCAGTTTCACTCAAACCATCTCGACCAGTTCGGCGTGGAGGTGATCTCGCGTCAGCTGTACCGTCAGAAGCTGACAGACGCCCTCGAGACCTCCGTCGAATTTGACGAAGAACTCAGTCAATCGGAACTTGAGGCCTTCCTGCAATCCACGATCCAGACATCGTAGATCGCATGTTCAAGCGACGAAACGGCCGGGCTTGACGCAAACATCCATCCCGTGAACAGCTCCTTTGCTGGTTCATCCGGGCGCGTTTCGGATATCTCGAGAAAGGCCACTTTTTCCGGCGACTCTTCAGGCGGGCGCTTGTAACACCGTCGGATGGTGATCTGCAGCGTGCCGAATCGAACCGTCTGGCCGACGCCAATGCCAAACTGTGTGATACGTCCGGTGATCTTGTCCAGCCCTTGCAGGACCGCAACATCGTCCGCTGCCCCCGCGTTGCTCCAGAGACCGACAAGCAGCGCGACACAAGCAAGCCTATGGCGGATCATCACGCTGGCTTGACGGCGAGAAATCGAAGACGGACATAATCGGCAATCCAGGTGCCGTCGGGTTGGCAAAGCACCGGACGCGCCTGGTCGACGACGTTGTCGATCAGGCGAGCTCTCTCATCTTCCGGTGCTCTCAGAAGAAACGACTCGCCAAAAGTCCAGAGCCATTCGGCCAGCGCACCGGGCAACTGTGTCGGGCGACGAATTTGTTCGATGCTGGAGACGTGGAAGCCGGCCCGTTCCAGTTTTGCACGATACGCTCGGGCGGTCGGGAAATACCAGGGGTCGGCCGCTTTCCCGTCAAGGCCGAGACGGTTCAGACCATCAATCAACGCGGCACGAATGGTTTCCACGTTGCCGGCGCCTCCCATCTCAGCAGCGACACGACCACCCGGACGCAATGCGCGCCACATGCCGGCAATAACGGCATCGCTGTTTTTCATCCAGTGAAGGGCTGCATTGCTCAGGATTCCGTGGAACACGGCATCGTAGTCAAGGGACTGCCCGTCGCCGACATGAGCAACCAGCCCTCGTGCCCGCGCCGCCGCTACCTGCTCCGGCGCCGAATCAATGCCAGTCACGTCCGCACCGGCTTCGACCAACTGCCGGGTCAGGACTCCATCGCCGCAACCGAGATCAAGGATCTTCTCCCCCGGCCTCGGCGCGAGGAGCTCAAGGACGGGGGTACCCAGCTCGGCGACGAAACCGGCGTTCCGTGCATATCGGTCAGGGTCCCAATGTTGCATGGAAGTATCGGCGCATCGATCTTCGGCCAAACTATCCGTCCTTTTCTGCCTGACTGAAAATCAGCTGCCCGATCAGCGACATCAGATCAATCGAGCCCTGTGTATTGACGATTTGTCCACCGGGGGCCAGCATCTTCTCCGCACCTCCCGGGGTAAGCGAAAGAAAGCGATCGCCAAGAAGACCGTCCGACGACACCGCGACCGAACTGTCTTCCGGGATTTGGAATTGCGGGTCGATGCTCATCTCGACAATCGCCAGATAGGTCGCGGGATCCAGTCTCGAGGCGCTGACCGAGCCAATCCTGATACCGCTCATGCGGACATCAGTGCCCGCACGAACCCCGTCGACCTTGTCAAAGCGAGCCTCGAGAGTGTAGCCGTCGACAGTCCCGATATCCGTACTGGTGTAGACGAAGACCAGAAAGAACGCGGCAACCGCAAGGACCACGGCTCCGGTCACAGCTTCGATCAGGTTGCGGCGCATCGGCAAACTCCTCGTTTACAACGGAGCCGTGCCGGCAATCGGGGTCCGATCAGTTCGGCTCCCACGGCTCATAGTCACCGGTCGCCGGCGCCCGCACACCTCCCCTCGCGACATGGCCGCGCGGCCGGTAAGCGCGGGGCGTGCCTGTAAGATTGGGAACGTGGTCACGCTGCCAGTCCCAGCGGCGGCCGATATCATCCTCGGGCAGCTCGTCCGTGGTGTGGTGCAGCCAGGCGTGCCAGGCTGGCGGAACGCGTGATGCCTCGACGACACCGTTGAAGACAACCCAGCGGCGCTCGCGCCGGTCAGGACGGTTTCGCCGGGCACGGAAATAGCGGTTCCCCTGGGAATCCTGGCCCACCTGCACACCATTCAGCAGGGTCTGCAGTTTCGTTCCTATGGACATGTCCGCGCTCCAGTTTCGACGCACACCTCGATCGGGCCAGGAAAGGCGGGTGGGAATATCGCAGAAGCACGGCCGGCCGTCCAGAAGGCCAGCAACTCCACGCATCGGGCGTTTGCCGTGCAGCAAAACCAACCAGGAAACTGCCACGCCAGGTAGAAGATGTCCACACACCCGACAGGACTTCACGGGTTGAAAATGGCCAATATTCCGAAAGCGGACTGGATAGGTTCACGGTCCCGCGCTAAATTGGGATTCGCAGAAGGGAAACACGATATGTCCGGACATTTTGACGAGCGCCTGAAAGAGTTGGGCCTGACCTTGCCTGATGCGCCGGTTCCGGCCGCAAACTATGTTCCGTACCGCCTCTCGGGCTCGCAGGTATTCATTGCCGGCCAGGTCTCTATTACATCCGAAGACCGGGTTATCGGGAAAATCGGCGACGGCCTCTCTGTCGAGGATGGTTACAAGGGAGCCCGGTTGTGCGCACTCAATATTCTCGCGCAGCTCAGAGCGGCGCTTGGTGACAGAATCGACCACGCAGCAGCCGTGAAGCTGGGTGGTTTTGTCAATGCAACCTCCGACTTCACGCAATCTCCCGCCGTCGTCAATGGCGCCTCGGATCTTCTTGTCGAGATCCTGGGGAGAGAGCGTGGCAGTCATGCGAGGTTCGCGGTTGCGGCTGCCTCACTGCCCCTTGGAGCAGCCGTGGAAGTTGATGCCGTTTTCGAACTGCAATAGCGATGCCTGACGGAGGCGAACCCGTCAAATTCAAGGTCCTGTCGAGCCTCGACCATATCAAGGCCGAAGAGTGGGATGCCTGCGCGGGCAGCAACAATCCTTTCGTGTCACACACATTCCTCAAGACGCTCGAGGACTCCAACGCAGCCGTTCGTGCCTCCGGATGGCTGGCCCAGCATCTGGTGATCGAAAAGGATCACCAGGTGATCGGCGCGGCCCCGTGCTACGTCAAAGGACATTCCTATGGTGAGTATGTCTTCGACTGGGGTTGGGCCCAGGCCTATGAACGCGCCGGCGGCAAGTATTATCCGAAGCTCCAGGTCGCCGTTCCATTTTCACCGGTCACTGGTCCGCGACTTCTGGTCGCACCGGGTCAGGATCAAACGCATGTGCGCAGACTGCTGGCTTCCGGCCTCATCGAAATCGCCCGGCAATACGAGGCGTCTTCGCTGCATATTACCTTCGCCGAAAAGAACGAATGGGTCGAAATGGGTGAAATGGGACTCCTTCAACGCGAAGGACAACAGTTCCATTGGATCAATTCAGGGCACACCTCCTTCGATGACTTTCTGGCAACACTGAATTCGCGAAAACGGAAAATGATTCGTAAGGAACGACAGATTGCCAATGCCGATGTCGATATCCTTGTACTCTGCGGCGACGATCTCCGGCCGCATCACATGGATGCGTTCTACGGGTTCTACCTCAATACCGTCGACCGCAAGTGGGCCAGCGCCTATCTGAACCTCGAGTTTTTTCAGCTGTTGCGCGAACGCCTTGCGGATCGCCTCGTGCTCGTAATGGCCCGTCACGACGGGAGCTTCGTTGCGGGCGCTCTCAATCTCAGGGGATCGGACACACTCTATGGCCGCAACTGGGGCTGTGTCTCACGATTTCGGATGCTTTATTTCGAGGCCTGCTTCTATCGCGCCATCGAATATGCGATTGACCATGGCCTTGCGCGGGTCGAGGCAGGGGCACAGGGTCCGCACAAGATCAGCCGCGGCTATCTGCCAACGCCCACCTACAGCGCGCACTGGATCCGAGATCCCGGTTTCTCGAAAGCGGTCGCCGATTTCCTGCGACAGGAGAGAGCCGGCGTCAAGGCCGAAATGGCCACCCTCGGTCAATTGTCCCCCTTCCGGCAAGACAACGGATCGCCACGAGAATGACGACCGCTGCCATTGAAGACCTCCCTTACCGGACGGTGAATGGCCAGACCTTGCTGGGACGACTCTACCGCCCCCGCAACGAATCACCTTCAAACTGGATCATTGACGCCCATGGCGGCGCCTGGCGATCGGGTGATCGCCTCAATAATGAACGGATCCACCGCAATCTGGCAGCGCATGGCGTCGGCGTCTTCGCACTCGATTTCCGTTTGTCTGATGTTGCAAGCTATCCTGAGCCTGTCCGGGACATCAGCGCCGGTATTCAATGGTTCCGCGCCCACGCAAAGGAACTCGGAATTCAGCCAAGACAGATCGGCGGCCTGGGATCTTCCAGCGGGGCGCAGCAGCTGGGGCTGATCGCGCTCAGGCCGGAAGAAGCCCGTTGGTCGCCGGAAGACGGCGGAATCGGAGACGCCAGTCTCGACTTTTTCATCGCTTGCTGGCCCATTCTCGATCCGCTCGCGCGCTATCAGATGGCGAAAGCCAACCGCAACCAGAGCCTCATTGATGCCACTCACGCATATTTTCCCAGCGACCCATCGATGAGCGAGGGAAACCCTTATCTTGTGGTGGAACGGGGAGAAGCTACCCGCAAGCCGCCTTTTCTGATCCTGCAGGGAACGTCGGACCAGAACGTGGAACACGAGCGCGCCGACCTGTTCGCGGATCTTTACCGCGAACACGGCGGAAGCGCCGAAGTCCACAAGTTCGAAGGCCAACCGCACACCTTCATTACCGCCAACCCCGATACCGAAGCATCAAAAAGAGGCATCACCCTGATCTGCGAGTTTGCAAGGACCCGGTGATCAGGTTCTCTGTTCGGGTCTGACGAAACACGGGAACGGCGTGCCCAACGAACCACGGATCGGCAGCAATCAGTCAGGGCCTGGTCGGTGCGCGCCCTCGGTCAACAGCTCGGCTCCCGCAGAACTTCGGCAGCACAAGTTCTCCCGACACCCGCCCCGGTAGGGCAGAGGGAACGTACGAATGTGCGGATGCCTCGGGTTGCAAGGTAGGAACGCACATTGGAGACGAGCACATCTCGGTTCTTCAGCACCTTGAACCGGGTGTCGCCCGGAGACTTTCGCGCAGGCGGGTGAGGCCCGCCCTATTCAACCAGCTCCTTTTCGTCATCCCTGTCACTGTCCGGATCAGAGTCCGGATCCTGTGCCTGCGATTTTCCGCGTGGAGGTGCGGACTGGATGATGAAGGAGAGGGATGAGGCGTCCTTCTTGACATCAACCTGCACAAGCCCGCCCTTGGCAAGCTTCCCGAACAGAATCTCGTCTGCCAGCTGTTTCTTGATGTGATTCTGGATCACACGGGCCAGAGGCCGTGCGCCGTAAGCCTCGTCATAGCCCTTGCGCGCCAGCCAGTTCCGGGCGGCGTCGGACAATTCGAATGTGACGTTGCGGTCCTCAAGCTGCGCTTCGAGCTGCATGATGAACTTGTCGACCACCCGAAGCACAACCTCGCGGTCCAGGCTGGAGAACGAAATCGTGGCGTCAAGCCGATTTCGAAACTCGGGGCTGAACATGCGCTTGATCGCCTCCTCATCCTCACCAACCCGAGCCGAACGCTCGAAGCCGATGGCCGGTTTTGCCATCTCACTGGCACCGGCATTCGTCGTCATGATCAGGATGACATTGCGGAAATCGATGCTCTTGCCATTGTGGTCGGTCAGCCGGCCGTGATCCATGATCTGCAGCAAAATGTTGAAGACATCGGGATGAGCCTTCTCGATTTCGTCCAGCAGGAGCACCGCATGCGGATGCTGGTCAATCGAGTCCGTCATCAGGCCACCCTGATCGAACCCCACATACCCGGGAGGAGCTCCGATCAGCCGCGAAACCGAATGCCGTTCCATGTATTCGGACATATCGAAACGGATGAGCTCGATACCCATCGTAATGGCCAGCTGCCGGGCCACCTCCGTCTTGCCGACACCGGTCGGACCAGCAAACAGGTAGTTGCCGATGGGCTTTTCCGCTTCACGCAATCCGGCGCGTGCAAGTTTGATGGCAGAAGCCAGCGCATCAATGGCCGAATTCTGGCCAAAGACCACCCGCTTCAGGTCATCACCGAGATTCCGCAACGCCTCCTGATCAGAGCGGGTGACGCTCTTGGGAGGAATTCTCGCAATCTTCGCCACCACCCCCTCGACATCCTTGACCGTGATCTGCTTGCGCCGCCGGTTCTCGGGCACAAGCATCTGGGCCGCCCCGACCTCGTCAATGACATCAATGGCCTTGTCGGGGAGCCTGCGGTCAGTGATGTACTTGGCCGCAAGCTCTACCGCAGTCCGGATTGCCGCTGCCGTATAGCGGACACGGTGATGTTCTTCGTAATAGGGGCGAAGGCCCCGCAGGATCTTCACGGAGTCCTCGACGGACGGTTCATTGATGTCGATCTTCTGGAAACGCCGGACAAGTGCGCGATCCTTCTCGAAATAGGACCGGTACTCCTTGAAGGTGGTCGAACCGATACACCGCAAGGTTCCGCTCTGCAGCGCCGGCTTGAGAAGATTGGACGCATCCATCGACCCGCCGCTGGTAGAACCCGCACCGATGACGGTATGAATCTCGTCGATGAACAGGATCCCGCCCTCATAATTCTCGAGTTCGGTCACGACCGCCTTGAGCCGCTCCTCGAAGTCGCCCCGATAACGGGTTCCGGCCAGGAGCACACCCATATCAAGGGAAAAAATGGTGGTATCCTTCAGGACTTCGGGAATATCCCCGTCCTGGATCCGGCGGGCGAGCCCTTCCGCAATCGCAGTCTTCCCCACACCGGAATCTCCAACGAACAGCGGGTTGTTCTTGGTCCGTCGGCACAGGATCTGGATGGTCCGTTCGATTTCGAGCTCGCGGCCAATCAGGGGGTCGATCTTGCCGTCAGCAGCTTTCTTGTTGAGGTTTACGCAGTAGGTATCAAGCGCCTCACTGGCCGATGTGGTTTCCCCTTCTTCGCCGCCCGCCTGGGACGCGCCCCGAACCGGGCGCTCGCGCGTGCGCCCCGGCACCTTGGCAATGCCGTGGCTGATGTAATTGACCGCGTCAAACCGCGACATGTCCTGTTCCTGAAGGTAATACACCGCGTGGCTCTCACGCTCCGAGAACATGGCAACCAGCACGTTGGCTGCCGTCACTTCCTGACGTCCCGACGACTGAACATGTATGGCCGCCCGCTGGACCACGCGCTGGAAACTCGCCGTCGGCTTGGGATCTCCGTCGTTCTCCACCACCAGATTGGACAACTCGTCATCAAGGTAGCGGCGCAAGTCCCCGGACAGCCGTTCGATATCCACGCCACATGCCTTGAGGACAGCAATGGCATCCTGATCCTCCATCATCGCCATCAGGAGGTGTTCCAGGGTCGCATATTCATGACGGCGGCGCCCCGCCTCGGCAAGGGCGCGATGCAGGCACTTCTCCAGATTGCGGGAAAGCATGAGTTCAGGCCTTTTCAAGTGTGCACTGAAGGGGGTGTTGATTCTGCCGGGCGAGATCCATCACCAGCTGAACCTTGGTCTCGGCAACCTCGTAGGTATAGACGCCACAGATTCCGGCCCCCTTGTGATGAACATGCAGCATGATGCGACGCGCATCTTCCGCGTTCTTGTTGAAGAACTTCTCAAGGACATGGACAACAAACTCCATCGGCGTGTAATCATCATTAAGTATGATGACCTTGTACAGTGCAGGTTTTTTTGTGCGCGTCCTGACCGCGACTCCGGTTTCCCCATCACTTCGCCCATCGCGGTTTCCATTCATGCAAACCGGCGACAAACGTTCAAGACCGGTATCCTCGGCTGTGTTCCTCATGGCGGTCATGATAGGGGATCCTTTGGCTCCGATCAAAGCATTGTCAAATTTTCCGGCCACCAATTCGCGAGCCTCATTCGCGCCCTTCAGTCATCGTAAAAGGCCGCGCTGAACGACCGGTGAAGTGTACGGGGCACCGACACATCAATCCGGACGTCACCCCATTCCCGATGAGGTCCCGGTATCCGCAAAACAACGTCGCAATGCCGGTGACACCGCATCCGGGAAACCGGCGGCCCCGTATTCACCGATGGATGTTTTGGCCGGTCGTGGACCGGGCGATATCTCTCATGAATGGCGGCGGCCTCCGGCCACCGGCCGGGCCCTATTGAACCCGGTGGGCCGAGAGGGACCAACGGCCATTTGCCCGTCCGATCACGCAATCGCCCTGATCCGGTTTGGAGGCCGGTTGCGGTCGGGATAAGTTCTCCATTGAAACTCGTCTCAGTCTGTGGTTAACATATAGCCATCAGGCTTTTGAAAATATTGTGATATCCTTATATCAAGGGCTTCAGATTTGGTCAGATGACAGTGATGACGACACCTCGCAAGATGCCGGATCCTGCCATGATACCTGTGGTCCGTACCCTTTCACGGGGGTGCCAAAGACGGCAACAAGCCCGGAAACCCTGCGGAATAGCCGCAGGGACGCGGGACATACGTTATCGGAAACGAAGTGTTCCTTTCAGACCGGGACCCGGAAGGACCTGGGCTACTGCCCGAAGTGACAGGTTCCTGATGCGAACTTTATTCCCTGTGACGGTTCGCCATCAGAATCAGACCTCCATGTTATACCTCAGCCTGTTCCTGTGCAGTGCTGGTGAACTGACACTCAAGCGGGCATTCGAAAATTGATTCGATTTTTTTCTGCCACCTTCCTCTGGCTCGTCCTTGTCCTGTCACTGAGCGCCCCCGCCGTGGGCAAATACGCATCCATTGTCGTCGATCATCACACCGGGCGGGTCATACACTCCGTCAACGCGGATACCCGGAATTATCCTGCATCCCTCACCAAGATCATGACGCTGTTCATGACGTTCGAGGCGCTTCGCGATGGCCGGCTGAAACCCGACCAGAAACTGCCGGTTTCCTACACGGCGCAGAACCGATCACCGTCGAAACTCGGGCTTCGCAAGGGGCAAAAGATCCGCGTCCGCGATTGTGTTTATGCCCTGATCACCAAGTCTGCCAACGATGCTGCCACGGTTCTCGCAGAAGCAATGGGTGGCACCGAGAGAAAATTCGCAAGGAAAATGACCCGCCGCGCACGCCAGCTCGGCATGCGCAACACGACCTTCCGCAATGCTTCAGGCCTGCCAAACCGGGGGCAACTGAGCACCGCGCGTGATATGTCGATTCTGGCCCGCGCGCTGCTTCGGTCCTTCCCGGAGGAATACCGCAAGTTTTCGCGAAAACACTGGAAGTACAAGGGTCGGACCTATCGCAATCACAATCGTCTTCTGGCGTCTTATGGAGGCGCTGACGGCATCAAGACCGGATATATCCGCGCGTCCGGTTTCAATCTCGTCGCCTCCGCAGAGCGCAAGGGACGGAGGATCATCGTTGTGGTCTTCGGTGGCAAGACATCCGGCTCCCGCGATCGCATCGTCACCCGGCTTCTCAACAAGGGCTTCGCTACAACCTCCGGGCAACCGGCCAATGAAAAAAAGACCGTCCAGGTCGCCGCCCTCCGGGCCAAGCCAGACGTCAACAACTCCAGGAAAACAGATACCCGAAAACCGGCACAGCGCCGGACCTCCTCGGCCGGGGGCGCAGGCTGGGCCATTCAGGTGGGAGTGTATTATCAATACGCAGACGCAAGGCGCGCCGTGCAGCGCGCAACGCGCTCCGTACCCGGGCTCAGGACAGCTGGCCACGATATTGTCACGCAAAAAAGCAAGAGTCGCCGTCACAGCAATATGTACAAGGCGCGCCTGCGGGCAGCCACCAGGGCCTCGGCCACGAGTCATTGCAGGGCACTCGAACGGCGCGGGATCAACTGCATGGTCCTCAGAACCAATCCTGCGAGAGAGACGGTAAGGACGACGCCTCGGCAAGCCGTCGCATCCCTGAAGACAGCCGGCCCTTCTGCACCCGCCCGAAAGACTCCGCGCACTACCTCCTCGAGGGCCCGTCCCGCAAAGGCGCCTGCAGGCAGGGTCAAGAGCTGGGCCATTCAGGTCGGAGTGTATTATCGCTATACGGAGGCTGAGCGTGCCGTCATGCGGGCGGCCCGTTCGGTCCCGGCCCTGGCGGGTGAGCGCTACAAGATCATGACGCAGAAGAGCAAGACCCGCCGTTACAGCAAGATGTACAAGGCACGTTTGCTGGTTGCTTCCAGAACTTCTGCCCGAAATTACTGCCGGGCGCTCGAACGGCGTCGGATCAATTGTATTGTTATCAAGATGGGATAGCCGCCCGGCCGCCAATATCGACCACATCCTGTTGGTAGTCTCCGGCCAGGATGAGCCCGGACAGAACATACATGGACTCGCACGACAGCCGGAACTCCGTGGCGGATCCCGAAATTCATCTGCAGCTATTGGAAACCGGCCTCACGGTTTCGGATTTCACCCCCACCATGCGGCACCAGCCCTGACGCACCTCAAGCGTTCCACGTCCTGTTTCGCGCGCAACGCGGGATCTCCGTGGACTCGGGCGAGCTGGAACATGCACCACAGCCATCGGTCATTGGCCATGCGGTTGTGATCCACTGCTTCTGATTTCTTCGCAGCAGATTTCTTTGCTACAAGAGTCTCCGGAATGAACGGGTCCGGGCACCGCCGGGATCGGACCCTGGCTGTCCACCCGGACTGGAGTGAAATGACGACCGACAAGCATGACGTTCATGCCGACGTTACGAACGCGATCATCGAACACCTTGAGAAGGGTGTAAGGCCCTGGACAATTCCTTGGACTGACGGACAAACCGCCACCGTTACGCGTCCGTTGCGGCACAATGGAGAGCCGTTCTCCGGGGCGAACGTCCTGCGCCTCTGGCTGGCCTCTGGTGTATCCGGTTACCGTTCGCCGTTCTGGTTCACATTCAACCAGGCGCGCAAGAAGGGCGGACGTGTTCGCAAGGGGCAAAAGGCCGTCGGCGTCGTTCTGTTGAGAGAACTGATCCGGAAGGAGCATGATGCCGAGACCGGAGAAGAGGTTGAGACGGTCCTGTATTTCCCGCGCGGCTACCGTGTTTTCAACGCCGAACAGATCGATGGGCTGCCCGACGAATTCCTGCAACCGGCATCCGCGCACAATCCTGTGGGGAGAATCGAGGCAGCAGAGCAGTTCATCAAGGCGACCGGTGCCGACATCCGGCATTCGGGTGACGAGGCCTGGTATGATCTCAGGAACGATTGCATCCAGCTTCCGCCGAGAGAGCGCTTCCACGATGCAGAAGGATATTACGGCACGCTCTGCCACGAATTGACGCACTGGACCCGCCACAAGGACCGCCTTGACCGATCCTTTGGTCACCAGCGCTTCGGCGATGCCGGTTACGCCATGGAAGAATTGGTGGCCGAACTGGGATCAGCCTTTCTGGGTGCCGATCTGGGCATTGCCCCGGCCGTGCGCGAGGACCATGCCGCTTATATCGGTGCCTGGCTGAAAGTCCTCCGGGATGACAATCGCGCCATCTTCAGCGCCGCGAATCATGCCCAGCGCGCCGTTGACTATCTCGCGTCATTTTCTCGCAAGACAGCCGCAGAAGCGACGGCTGCCGTGAAGACCAGTCCGAAACCGTCGATAGAAGCGGCGCCAGCCCCTGGTCCGGCGGTACAAATCGAGTTTGACTTTTATGGTGGCCCGCACCGCCGACGGCCCCGGCCGGATCAGGTTGAGCGCCCGCTGTCCGGTTCGGAGGCGCAGCATCCGCCCCGTTTCGGCCGGCGGATTCCGGTCGAGATCTTCGCCGAGCCCTATTCCGAGCGGTTCTCACCCCTTACTCCCATTGTGAGAGGGACCAAGCTCGAGCATATCGATCCCGAGGACAACCGCGAGGACGACTACGGGATCGTAGTCGCCGTTGACGGCGCTGTGGCAGAAGTCGACTGGAAGGGAAGCGGTGAACGAGTCCTCGTGCCGGTCGGGGAACTGTGGGATTTTGTGGTCGAAGACTGGACCCGGGACCATTGGGGCCTGATCGGAGCGGACGGAATTCATGCCGGGGCATAATCCAGCAGCGTCAGCCAGCCTCGTCGGGGCGCCGACAAACCGGCTCTCCCGAACCGCCACATAGCTGGGCCGGATCTTTCCCTGATGAAACCCGGAGGCAGGACAACGAGCTCCCGATCTTGATTCACAAGCTGCGATGTCATCCGACTGCATTCGGAAAGGCAAGATGGCCGGTTCAGGACCTGACCTGTCAAAATGGACGGGCTGCAGAAGACTGACCCCGCACCCGAAGACCCGCACCACTTTCGATCAGTGACACTCGAAGACCGCGGATGAGTTATCGGAGGGATCCCGACCCCTCGCCCCCCATGACAAACCGGCCCACCGTCTCATAGTGGTTGAAACGGCCCTGCAGCTGCTGGGATGCTGCATGCATGTCGCGAAAGCGCCGCTCGAAAGCCTGGTCTTCGAAAACAGCCGTCGAACCGGCAAGGCGCCAAGCGTGGTGAACCACATCGGTGGCTTCGTGGATCGCATGAGAGGTCGCAAGACGGAGCCGAACATTATCTTCCGGGGAGAGTTCGCCAGTTTCACACAAGGTGGTCCAGGCATCGCGTGTGACGGCTTTCTGGAAGGCCCGTGCGGCCCCGAGCCGGGCCTCGATCTGGGCGATTCGGCTATGAAATACCGGACTTTCTCCAAGGGTACCGGCGACGGCGCGCTGGGACTTTGTGTTCGCGAGCCCAATCAGATCATCAACGAATCTGCGGGCAATCCCGAGTGCCACCCCGCCGAAACAGACAGCATAGATCTGGATGACAGGCAGTGCGTAGAGCGGGCCGTCCTCGCCTCGTTCTTCCGGGTTTTCACGGTCGAGGGTCAGCGCCGTTTCGACGAACATGTCGGTCACGGAATAGCTCTCGCTCCCCGTGCCTTTCAGCCCGATCACCTGCCAGTCACCATGAAACTGTGCTGTCTCGCGACGAAACAACGCCGTCCGGTTGGCATGAACTCCGGAATCGTCCGTACGCGGTCTGCCGTCGCTTTCAAAGACCTTGCAATGGCCGCCTATCCAGGTGGCATGTTTGCCGCCGCTGGCAAAACGCCAGGTCCCGGAAACCCTGTACCCTCCGTCTGTTGCGATCGCCGTTCCCATTTCCCCTGCGCCCCACGCCAGAACCGCATCCCTCTCACCGAAAACCCGGGAAGCGGCTTCAGGGGCGAGATAGGCTGCAGACATGGCACAGCCGGTCGCCTGCCCAAGGCACCACGCAGCACTGGCATCCGCGGTGGCCACCAATTCGGTGACATCGGATAGCGCCGGCAGCGGGAGTTCCGCCCCGCCAACGGATTTCGGAAGCACCATGCGCCACAGCCCGGCTTCGGTCATGGCCCTTACCACATCCTCCGGGAGTTCACCGTCCTGCTCAATCCTCGGAATGGCATTTTCGATCACCGGAAGAACCGATCGCGTCCGTTCGATGATATCGGGCACGGTCCCGGTTCCATGATCGTCTTGCTCGTTTTTTGCACCCAGCCACGTCAACCCTGTTCTCGGTGGAATAACGGATCTCCCTTCTCTTTCCCGGGGCCCGGTTTCACTTCGGCCGCTCGGACGCAGGAACACTCACGTCTCTTTCGGGGCGGCTTTCGGTGATACCCTTTCGAATCAACCGCGGAACAGCGGTGCCACGCAAAGAGATAATGTATTCCCGCCGTGATTAAAGGTTTTTTTCCATCGTCTCTCGCCAAAGCAATCAGGAAGGCGGCTTCCCACGTCTGCAGACCGCCTCGGCGCCTGCGCTTTGCTGCGCTGTTTTTCGTACCCCGATTTGGGGACCCGACCGCAGTGACCTGTCCCCCGCAGGAGGCAGGCGCAAACCGCGACAGGCGCTCCGGAACGAGGGAAACACGGCACGGGAGTTGCGAGTTTTCGGTGGTCGCAGACTGTCTTCAGAAGCCGCCGAAAAGAACATGTCACAAGGCTAATGTCGGGCTTGTAGGAAGGATCCCACTTGGGTATTTTCCGCACGTCTAAAAGTCGAGCCGTTCCGGCATCAGGGCCGGATGGCGAACTCCATAAACATGGATTCATCGCAATGGCGATCTTGTACAGGCTTATCCGGCCAATCCTGGCGCTAGCGTTCGTCACTATTCCGGGAGCGGCGCTTGGCGCGCAGCCCCGTCCGTGGCAGACAGGCTTTCAGGACGCGGCCACTCCGTTGATGGAGCGGGTCGACAGCCTCCATGATATCCTGCTGATCATTATCACCTTGATCAGCCTGTTCGTTCTGGCGCTCCTTGTGTGGGTCATCTACCGCTACAATGAACGGAAAAACCCGGAACCCAGCCGAACGACGCACAACACCACGATCGAGGTTCTGTGGACGGTCATTCCCGTGATCATACTGGTGGTGATCGCCGTACCGTCCTTCCGGCTTCTTTACTACTCCGACGTCATTCCCGAGGCGGACATGACAATCAAGGCCACCGGCAACCAGTGGTACTGGACCTATGTGTATCCCGATCATGATGGCATCGAATTTGACAGCAATATGGTGGCAGACGAAGACCTCAAGCCGGATCAGCCGCGGTTGCTGGCCGTCGACAACCGGATCGTTGTCCCGGTTGAAACGGTTGTGCGCCTTCAGGTAACCGCTTCAGACGTGCTTCACGCTTGGGCGATGCCGGCTTTTGGTATCAAGATCGATGCGGTTCCGGGACGGCTTAATGAAACCTGGTTCGGACCTGTGGCCAATGAAGGCGTCTATTACGGACAATGTTCGGAATTGTGCGGCGCCAGACACGGCTTTATGCCGATCGCCGTGGAAGTGGTCTCGAAACAGCGCTTCGACGAATGGCTCGTCGAGGCGCGCGAGCAGTTTGCCAGTCAAGACCCGCAGATCCGGATTGCGAAGACCTCACTGACCGACGGATCGGGGAACTAGATCATGGCCGACATACACGCAGCCCACGACCATCACGAGGTCCATCCCACAGGCTGGCGCCGGTTCGTCTACTCGACGAACCACAAGGACATCGGCACGATGTATCTGATCTTCGCGGTCATCGCCGGCCTGATCGGTGGCGCCATGTCCATCCTGTTTCGTGCCGAACTCGCCGCTCCGGGTGACGGAATCCTGGGCGGTGACCACCATATGTTCAACGTTCTGGTGACGGCGCACGGGCTGATCATGATTTTCTTCATGGTCATGCCCGCGATGATCGGCGGCTTCGGGAACTGGATTGTTCCGCTCATGATCGGGGCTCCCGACATGGCATTTCCGCGGATGAACAATATCAGCTTCTGGCTGCTGGTGCCGTCCTTTCTGCTTTTGCTGGCCTCGCCGTTTGTGGCCGGACCAGCCGGGGGCGAGGGTGTTGGAGGGGGCTGGACAATCTATCCGCCCCTGAGTTCAGTGACGGGCCAGCCCGGGCCGGCAGTGGATCTGGCGATCTTCAGCCTGCATCTCGCTGGCGCTTCATCTATCCTCGGCGCTGCCAACTTCATCACCACAATATTCAACATGCGCGCCCCGGGCATGAGCCTGCACAAGATGCCGCTGTTCGTGTGGTCAATTCTCGTGACCGCATTCCTTCTCCTGTTGTCGCTGCCGGTGCTCGCCGGAGCGATCACGATGCTCCTGACAGATCGCAACTTTGGCACCGCTTTCTTTGACGCCGCCGGTGGCGGGGACCCGGTCCTGTTCCAGCATCTGTTCTGGTTCTTCGGACATCCTGAGGTCTATATTCTCATCCTGCCGGGCTTCGGCATCGTCAGCCAGATCGTGTCCACCTTCTCGAGAAAGCCGGTCTTCGGTTATCTAGGCATGGCCTACGCCATGGTGGCCATCGGCTTCGTGGGCTTCATTGTCTGGGCCCATCACATGTTCACGGTGGGAATGGATGTTGACACCAAGGCCTATTTCACAGCGGCCACGATGGTCATTGCGGTTCCAACCGGCATAAAGATATTCAGCTGGATCGCCACCATGTGGGGCGGCTCGATCCAGTTCAAGACCCCGATGCTCTGGGCAATCGGCTTCATCTTCCTGTTCACAGTCGGCGGGGTCACGGGGGTCGTACTTGCCAATGCCGGCGTCGACCATTCGCTGCATGATACCTACTATGTCGTCGCGCATTTTCACTATGTCCTGTCCCTGGGAGCCGTATTCGCCATCTTCGGCGGCTTTTATTACTGGTTCCCAAAAATGACGGGGCGACAGCTCAGCGAGGGTCTCGGCAAGCTTCACTTCTGGATCACCTTTATCGGTGTAAATCTCACATTCTTTCCGATGCACTTCACCGGCCTGGCGGGAATGCCGCGCAGAATTCCCGACTACCCGGATGCCTTCGCCGGATGGAACCTGATTTCAACCTACGGGTCCTATATCAGCGCCATCGGAGTGCTGCTCTTCCTGTATGTGATCTGGCGTGGGTTTACAGCTGGCGCCAGGGTCGCGGAGAACCCCTGGGGGCCAGGCGCAACAACACTCGAGTGGACATTGCCATCTCCACCTGCATTCCACTCTTACGACGAGCTGCCTGAAATTCGCGAAGACAGCGCACACCACGCTCGTTAGGGACCTCCCGGAAGGGGAACACGTGAACCATCAACCCGATACCACCGGAGCTGCTGCTGTCGCGCTGCCGTCGGAGACGGCCGTCGCCGATTTTATCGCCCTGCTCAAGCCACGGGTCATGTCTCTGGTGGTTCTCACCGGACTGTCGGGACTGGTCGTGGCCCCCGGCACGGTGCATCCGGTCATTGCGGCAATCGCAATTCTGTGTATCGCAACCGGCGCAGGCGCAGCCGGTGCCATCAACATGTGGTATGAACGCCATATCGACTCCCTGATGGAACGGACACGGGAGCGCCCTCTTCCGGCGGGGCGGATGGCCCCGGAAACCGCGCTGGCCTTCGGGGTGATCCTTGCTTGCGGCTCGGTTACAGTCATGGCCCTTGGTGTCAACTGGACCGCAGCTGCACTGCTTCTGTTCACCATTGGCTTTTACGTCTTCGTCTACACGATCTGGCTCAAGCAACGCACGCCTCAAAATATCGTGATCGGCGGCGCTGCCGGTGCGTTCCCGCCAATGATCGGATGGGCAGCCGTGACCGGCGATGTCGGCCTCGGCGGGGTGGCGATGTTCGCCCTGATCTTCATGTGGACTCCTCCGCATTTCTGGGCGCTCGCACTCATGCGAAGCGGCGACTATGCGAAGGCCGGGATTCCCATGTTGCCCGTCAGATCGGGCAACGAGGAAACCCGGCGCCAAATTCTGCTTTACACAGCGCTTCTGGTCCCTGTTTCCCTCCTTCCATGGCTCGTTGGTCCAGCCAGTTGGATCTGGGGACTGCTGGCCGCCATTCTCGGTATTCTCTTCCTCAAGCGCGCCGTGGATTTGTGGAGACGGCGCACGGAGCGGGCAGCCGGGAGAATGTTCGGCTTTTCGATTCTTTACCTGTTCGCACTGTTCATTGCGCTGATCGTGGACAGTGTGGTTGGGCGTCTGGTCGCGGGATTGTGATGATGGCGCGCAGGCTTTCAGAATTTCATCGGCGGCGGCGGACCCGCAATATAGTGCTCGCGGCAACCATTTTCGGGCTTGCGATCCTGTTCTACGTCATGTCGATCGTTCGCATGTCTGGCAACGCAGCAGGCTGAGATGTCGACAGCCCTGAAAGTCCGCAATCGTCGCACCGCCCTCATTGCGTTCGGTGTTTCTGCCTGCATGATCGGTGCGGCTTATGCCGCCGTACCCCTTTACCGCCTGTTCTGCCAGATCACAGGGTTTGGTGGAACGACACAGGTTGCAACGGAATCGCCAGCCCAGGTCTTGCCGCGGACGATCACGGTTCGCTTCAACGCCGATACCGACCCGGCCCTGCCATGGCGCTTCGCCCCGAAGCAGCGGGAAATGAAGGTTCAGGTCGGAGAAATGGCGATCGCATTTTATCGCGCCCATAACATGTCGTCGTTAAACCTCACCGGTACAGCGACATACAACGTTACACCTCTCAAGGCCGGGCCGGTTTTCAACAAGGTCGAGTGTTTCTGCTTCACGGAACAAAGGCTTGCGCCTGGTGCTGAAGTCGAGATGCCGGTCTCTTTTTTTGTTGATCCTGCCATCGCAGACGACCCGGGGCTTGCTGACGTGACCACCATTACCTTGTCCTACACGATCTTCAGAACCGACAGCGATACCGTCGACGCAGCGCGTACGGGACAGAGTTTTTCAGACGGATAGACAACGGAGCAGCTTCTCATGGTTCCGCCAGCGGAATCCGGCGCAAGCGCCGGCGAACTTGACTACCACGGACACAAACATCCGTATCACCTGGTCACACCGAGCCCGTGGCCCGCAATTGGTGCCGTTTCGGCAGGCGTGCTCACCGTCGGTGCGGTGCTTTACATGCACGCGGATATCACATGGATCATGATCCTCGGGCTGCTCGGTATTCTGGGCACGATGGCAGGATGGTTCTGGGATGTGGTGAAGGAAGCGGAATTCGAGGGCTACCACAATCCGGTTGTTCAGGTCGGCATGCGTTATGGCATGGCCCTGTTCATCGCGTCCGAGGTGATGTTCTTCGTCGCGTGGTTCTGGGCCTATTTCAACGCGGCCCTGTTCCCCACGGCCCAGATTGAAGGCGTGTGGCCGCCGCCCGGCGTGTCGACGTTCGACCCCTGGGATCTGCCGTTTCTCAACACATTGATATTGCTGATGTCAGGCGTGACTGTTACCTGGGCTCACCATGCACTTCGCGAAGGCAACCGCCAGCATCTGATACAGGGGCTGGCCCTGACAATCTTTCTCGGAGTCTGCTTCACCTGTGTTCAGGTCTATGAATACAGTCATGCAGCCTTCGGTTTCCGGGAGGGGATTTATCCGTCCACATTCTACATGGCCACCGGATTCCATGGCTTTCACGTGCTGGTGGGAACGATCTTTCTGATCGTGTGCTTTTTCCGTGCACGGGCCGGACATTTTCGCGAGGATCATCATTTCGGATTCGAAGCTGCGGCCTGGTACTGGCATTTTGTGGACGTGGTGTGGCTGTTTCTGTTCTGTTGCATTTATTGGTGGGGGCGCTAGGACAAAGGATCCCATTGCCATCCACGCGCCAGCACAGCCATGGGAACCTCGGGTTCACGGCCGGAGCAGGTTGTGGTCCCGACGGGGTCGCATTGCGGTTGTCCGCGTTGCGGGCAAGAGAGATGGCGCAAGTTCCACCGCCCGTCAGCAAGAATCTGTTGCAGCGCCAGCGACCCTGACCCTTCAAAACTTGATGCAAGTGATGGGCCAGCATTCCGCGCGATGGTGTTGCGGCACACCGGACTCCATTGGACGATGCTGAAGGCGGATTTCCGCTGCCCCGGCCTTGCCCGCAAGAAGCTTCCCGTCATTACGGTCGCTGCAGGCACGCTCGTGTACAGCAGGTGCGGGATTGGCCAGGCCCCTGTATCACCGAGCCGCTGTTTTCAGACACTTCAATGAGGGTATTGTCCGTCCGCTGGCGCAGTCTCGATATCCGGTTGACCCTGTGCGCCATCCCCGTTTTCGCAATTCTGATGGGGCTGGGCTGGTGGCAGGTTGAACGTCTGCAATGGAAGGAGGCGTTGATTGCCGGTCGCGCAGCCGGCTATGAGGCACCACCGCTTGCGATTCGCGACATCCGGGTTGACGCCTGGAAAGAGCATGAACATCGCCGGGTGGTTGTGCATGGCCGGTTTCTCCATGACCACGAGATGCTGCTGTTCAACCGGCAGCAAA
Source organism: Alphaproteobacteria bacterium (assembly GCA_965221485.1). Taxonomy (GTDB): domain Bacteria; phylum Pseudomonadota; class Alphaproteobacteria; order MPNO01; family UBA830; genus JAJEBT01. Next base: position 3,075,063 of record OZ244893.1, read on the forward strand.
ACGGACAAAGCGGATTCGGGCTGATCACACCGATGCAGCTGCAGAACGGCCGCACGGTGCTGGTCGATCGCGGATGGGTGCCGCGGGACTGGGAACAGCGGAACGCAACGGCCTACCGTCCTGCCGGTCTGATCGAGGCAACGGGAGTGCTGCGGGCGGGCGGGAGACCCAATCGCTGGGTGCCTCCGAATGAACCCTCATCGGGACAGTGGTTTCATACCGATGCGGAACAAATGGCCGCGGCGGCAGGCCTGACAGATCCGCTTCCCTATATCGTCAGGCTGGTGCCGTCTGATACCCGGGCCCCATTTTATCCGAGGCCCGCCCCGGGAGTTGCGGCGCTCTCAAACCGTCATCTGGAGTACGCTGTGACCTGGTTTGGGCTGGCAGCTGTCCTGATAGTCATTTGCGTCCTCTATCACGTCCGGAAACCGGAATAGGACCGTCAATTGGACAGCTATCAGTCACTTGAAACCCGTTTTCGCCGCGTGACCGCCCTCCAGAATGCTGTCGCGATGCTGCACTGGGACAAGGCCGCCATGATGCCGGAAGGCGGTGCAGAAGCACGAGCAGAACAGCTGGCGGCACTGAACGTTACGGTTCACGAAATGATGACGGATCCGGTGCTAGGTGACTGGCTGGATGAAGCGGAACAGTCTCCACCCGAAGATATCTGGCGCCGCTCCAATCTTCGGGAAATGCGGCGCCTCTGGATCCACAAGGCCGCGATTGACGCGCGGCTTGTGGAGGCCCGTACCCGGGCTGTTTCAGCCTGTGAAGCCGAATGGCGGACCGCCCGGTCCGAGAATGACTTCAGACGGGTTGCCCCTTACCTTGACGAACTGCTGGCCCTCACACGGGAGACTGCGGCGAGCAAGGCGGAACGGCTCGGTTGCGAGCCCTATGAAGCATTGCTGGATTCCTTTGAACCGGGAGCCCGGATCGACGGAATCGAGCGGCTGTTCCGCGATCTCGGCACATTCCTCCCCGGTTTTCTCGATCGGGTACTGTCGCAGCAGTCCGGACAGGAGCAGGGCGCTATGCCGGACGGCCCGTTCCCGGTGCGGAAGCAACAGAAACTTGCAACCCGGCTTATGGCCGTGTTTGGCTTTGACTTCGGGCGCGGCCGCCTTGATTGCAGCATTCATCCCTTCTGTGGCGGCGTCCCGGATGATGTCCGTATCACCACCCGCTACAACGAGGACGATTTCTCGCAGGCGCTGATGGGGATCCTGCACGAGACAGGTCACGCGCTGTATGAAATGGGTCTTCCCGTCGAATGGAGATATCAGCCGGTGGGAACGGCGCGCGGCATGGTGATGCACGAGAGTCAGTCCCTGTTGATAGAGATGCAGGTGTGCCGGAGCCGTGCCTTTCTGGGTTATGCCGCACCATTGATCCGGAGAGAGTTGAACGGTCGCGGCCCGGGCTGGGATGCGGACAGTCTCTATCGCCGTTCCACAAAAGTGGAACGGGGCTTCATCCGGGTCGACGCGGACGAGGTAACCTACCCCTTTCACGTTCTCCTGCGGTACCGGCTGGAACGAGCCATGATCGAAGGTGATCTGGCGGTCGTCGACCTCCCTGATGCATGGAATGAAGGTATGGAATCCTCTCTTGGCATTCGCCCCCCTGATGATCTCCTGGGATGTCTTCAGGACATTCATTGGTATGACGGGGCCTGGGGTTATTTTCCGACCTATACGATGGGTGCTCTTGCAGCCGCTCAGCTGTTCGAATCCGCGCTTTCAGACATCCCGGAATTATGGGAAAGGATTGCAACCGGAGAAATTTGGTCCCTTGTCACTTGGCTGCAGGAGCATGTGCATGCCCGCGGTTCGGTATGTTCAACGAATGAACTGCTTGAGGCGGCCACGGGCCGTCCACTCGGAACGGACTCATTCAAGCGCCATCTGGAAAGGCGTTACGCGACGTGACCGAAGGGCAAGAAGACCGGACGCAACCAACCTGACAGGGGCCACCTGATGGCCCCGACTGGACGTGATGGCGGCACCCGGGTTGCCGCTGTGCTCTCTGAAGGCTTGCAGGTCCTCGGTTGCTGCAGGACTCACGACCTCATTTTATATGGACAGCACCCGCGTGGGCTTGCATACTTGATGCGGTCAACTAATTTCCGGAAGGATCAGGGAGGAAACACATGCTGAATTTCAGGATCCGAACCACCCTGATCGGTGTGGTTCTGGCTGCAGGCCTGAGCCTGGGGAGCGTAGCCCATGAACTCTCCCCGAGCGACAATCTGCCGCCAATCGTTTATGAGCGCCACGATGCCATGATCGCGCTGGGAAGTGCTATGCGCCAGATCAAGCTCTATGTCGACGGGCGAGGATCACAGGAGGCTGCAACGAGGGCCGCAAACACACTCACGGACACAGCGGCGCGGCTCCTTTCGCTCTTCCCCAAGGGCTCGGGCATGGATGTTCACGACAAATCGGGCTCCAAGCCGGTCATCTGGGAGAAGTGGAACGACTTTCAGGACGCCACCACATCTTTCGGCGCTCGGGCCGAAGCTGTGAAGTCTGCACTTTCCGGAGAAGATGCTGATGCGCTCCGGGGAGCGTTTGCTGATCTCGGCCGCATCGGTTGCGGCGGCTGTCATCGGGTGTTTCGACAGAAGATGTAGGGCGGCCTTGATCGCTTCGCCGACCAGGTTCAGAACGCGAGCAACGCCACCTCGATTCCTCCCAGCACGACGGCGGCAGCAGCAGCCAGCACCAGAACGGCGCGGCCTTTCGAAGACAATCGCGGCGGCGTAACCCGCTCCGAAAACCTGGCGTATCCCGTGATCATCGGGCTGAGGATATTGTCGCGTTTGTAGAGTATATAAAACAGGATTGCTGCAAGATGCAGCGCCACCAGGACGAGCAGAATATCGGCTGTGATGGCATGCAGGCTCGACGCCTGGCGGGCAGTAGAATAGTCCACCAGTATCGACAGGGGGCCCTCATGGAGGCCGTCGACATCGGCCGCGAACAGACCCAGCCCTGTCTGTACGAGAAGGGCCGCCAGCATGGTGAGCACAGACAGGCTGCCCAGGGGATTATGGCCAATCCAGCGGTGAGGTGAACGTCGGGCCAGGCCTCGAACATAGCCGGCAATAATACGGGGAGAATGAAGAAGACTTCCAAGCCTTGATGTCTCGCTGCCGACCAGTCCCCAGATAATCCGGGCGATAACCAGCGTCAGCAGTGCCTGGCCGGCAGGAACATGAACGTCGAAGCGGCCTTGCGTGCCGCTCATGAAACACACAACGAACAGCACGAGCAGCACCCAGTGAAAAATCCGTGTCGGGAGGTCCCAAATTCTGATGCGCTGCTGGCCGTCGCCGTCTTTGCTTTGCTCTGTCATCATGCCCTCATTTCCTGACCCGAATAGCCCGTTCCGCCAGGAATGCTGAATCGTCATCAACAGTTTGCCTGTGCAATTGACCGACACGGGAACTCTTCTGTTTTCTGTTGGCCGATGACAAACTGCAGCAGACTCCCTCCGAAAACAATTCCGTTTTTGTCGATCGGGGTATTCTCTGTAGCTCGACACCTTTTGGCCAACGGGAGGCGGTCGCAGGAGACGTCATGCTTTCAAGGGTTCACCAGTTCGTCGACCATGTCTCCGGAGATGTGGACCATACCCTCCATTTCCTCTCATGATCCTCGCGATCTGCGGGGTGCAGCAGAAAGCGGGATTGCCTATGCTGGAGCCCCACACGACACCAACATCGGCGGAACGTTGGTGGACCCGAAGGATTGGGCCATCAGATGCAACCACAGTACCACAAACGATCCAGTATCTGCCCGCTGGACTGCCCGGATACATGCAGCCTCTCGGTCCGGACCGACGGAACACGCATTCTTGATATCCGTGGCTCAAAGGCCAACCCCTACACCGCCGGGGTGATCTGCAACAAGGTCGCCCGTTTCTATCCGGAATTTGTGCACGGCCCGCAACGCCTCAGCCATCCGTTGAAGCGGAAGGGACCCCGCGGCAGCAATGACTTCGAAGCCATCTCCTGGAACAAGGCCCTGGATCTGATCCATGCCGGGATCTCGAATGCGATAGAGAGGCATGGTCCGCAGACAGTACTGCCCCTGAATTACGCGGGGCCGCATGGCGAGCTGGCCGGAGGTTCAATGGACCGCCGTTTTTTCCATCAGCTTGGAGCGTCATTACTTGAGCGCGGCCCGTTATGCGGACTTGTGCGAACCTCCGCCTATGCAAGCCTCTATGGCGCCGTCCCTGGCATGCCGCCCGAGCAGCTTCGCCATTCCGATCTGATTGTCGTGTGGGGCAACAACGTCACCGTTTCCAACTTGCATCTCGCACGGGAAATCAGGGCGGCACGGAACACCAGGGGCGCCCGCCTTATTGTTGTCGATCCAAAACGCACACGTATCGCCGAGCAGGCCGATCTTTTCATCCAGATCCGGCCCGGCACCGATGTCGTGTTCGCCCTTGCGATGGCGGCGGAGCTGGAGAGGCGCAATAGCCATGATCACGCCTTTATCGAACAATGGGTGAGCGGCTACGAGACCTACATGGCCCATGCCCGCACCCATACACCGGAAATGGTGTTGGAGACCTGCGGTATCGACCGGGCCGCCTTCACGACGTTCGCCGAGTGGTATGGCAGCGCGAAGACGGTGGGGGTTTCCGTCGGTAACGGAATCGAACGCAGTCGAAGCGGAGGGTCCGGTCTGCGAGCAGCCATGGCACTTCAGGCGCTCACCGGGAATCATGGCCGGCTGGGCGCAGGTGTGTTCGCCAAACCGGGATACGCGTTTCCGAAAGCAACGAAACGCCTGCAGCGTCCTGACCTCGCTCCGGACGGGACCAGAACACTCAATATCGTGGATGTTTCCCGACTTCTGCTCGACGAGACCCTGAGCCCTCCGATCACGGCCGTCTTCATCTACAATCACAACCCGGTGGCAACCCACCCCGATCAGAACCGGATGCGCCGAGCGCTCGCCAGCAAGAACGTGTTTGTTGCAGGCGCTGACGTGGTGATGACCGACTCGATGAAGTACTGCGATGTCGTACTGCCAGCCGCAAGTCACTTCGAGTACGCGGACATCTACGCTGCCTACGGCCACCGCTATCTGCAAAGAGCGGAAGCAGTGATCCCGCCGGTCGGTCAGTCGTTGCCGAATACAGAGATCTTTCGGCGTCTTGCAGCCCGGTTCGGTTTTGACGATCCCATCTTCAGGGACTCGGACGAAGTCCTGATAGACGCGGCGTTCGAAGAAAACGATATCCGGCTCTCCGGACACCTGCCAAGTCAACTCCCGACAGACTCGGCTGTTCCCATGGCCACCGCGGACGGCGCTGAACCGATCCTGTGCGCAACTCTGCGGCCGGCAACCGCCACGGGCCGCATCGAGCTGTTCAGCCAGGATCTGGAAGATCGCTTCGGATACGGACTGCCGCGCTATGAGCCGGTCGCCCGGACGTTGCCGTTCACGGTCATCTCTCCGTCCTCGGCGAAGCGCATCAATGCGACTTTCGGAGGGTGTCCATCGTCTTCAGGTCCGGAAACGATCGAGATTAATCCCGCGGATGCCGACGCCCGCGGAATCCTGGATGGAGACAGGCTCAGGGTTCATAACCAGCGCGGAGAAACGCATCTTGTGGCCAAGGTCACAAACGCAGTCTTGCCGGGGGTCCTGTACACTCCGAAGGGAACCTGGCTTGCTTCAAGCCAGACGAACCAGACCATCAACGCCCTGCTCGACGCCGACCTCCGGACTGATATCGAGAACGGAGCCTGCTGCAATGAGGCGGACTGCGACGTCGCACGGTTGCAGGCCCACGAACCGGAAGGACATCTTACAGGATGGAAATCCGACACCGCTGACAGCCCATGAAGCTTCTGAGCGCCGAAGTGAACCGGAGCGTCATTGTGGATCCCACGGTTCAGGGAGGCGCTGCGGCCGCCACGCGGGGCGACAATTCCCGAACCGCTCACACTCCGGCCTTTCTCGACAGCACCAATCAGCCGCCCGGGGCAGAATTTCACAAACCTTGTATACAAGGGTGAGAAGCCTGACCCTTCCGCGACAGCAATTACGGTACAGGACAATATACGCGCGAGCCCGGCATCGGTCCGACGGTCTTCATACCACCCGCTCGTGGACTGTCTGCACCCTTCAAATCCTGACTCCCGGTTTCAACGCATACATGCGAATGACGCAAAGGCTCCCGGCGAGGGCACAAACCGCTCCAAGGCCGAATACCCACGGAACAACCGCCTGAACAGCGTCCCGACTCGTACCCGCGTCAAGGCCTGCCAGATTGGCAATGAGACCCGCCAGGGCCGCGCCATACGCAATGCCAATCGAACGCATCGCCGGTGCGGCTGATGCCGTGATACCGGCCTCTTCCCGGTCCGCTGCTGCGAGTGTCCAAGAGATTGAATGCACGTTGGTCATTCCCGTGCCGAGTCCTGCAACCGCCATCAGCACCACAACCCCGAGCAAACCAATATCTCCGACCGTGAGGGCAAGAGCGAGCGCTGCCATTCCGCTGATGGTCAGACCGCTTGCACAGGCCAATTTTGCCCAGCGATCATTCCATCCGGCCGTACTGAGGGACCCCACCGACCAGAAAAGAGAAAACACCGTTGCAAGATATCCGATCCAGAGAGGATCCAGTCCATAGAGTGTGTTGAGCGCCAAGGGAAGAAACATCGACAGCGGCGTGTAGCTCGCAGAGAGCAGAAGAAAGACCCAGTAAGCCGTCCCGACGGGCGCAAAAAGAGACAGGGCCCGGCCCGGGAACAAGCGGTCCTGTCCGCGCCCGTCCAGTCGCAGCGTCTGCCACAGGAGCAAGACACCCGACAGAAGAAACAGGATCCTGACACTGACCGCTTCGAACTGGCCCGCACAGGCGACCAGCATGACCGACACCGCAAGCAGGAGAAGCCTGCGGATCTGAAGGCGCTGTTTCGCCCCGATCTTGTCCTCGGGGACAATTCGCCACGCAACCACCACGAACAGAAGCGTCAGCACGCAGGTTGTTGCAAAAGCCCCCCGCCACCAACCAAGGCTGCCCCAGACGCCTCCAACGACAGGACCTGCAACCGAAGCAATGCTCCAGGTCGTGGTGACCGTAGCAAGAACACGGGTCCTCAGGCGTCCTGGATAGAATTCGTTGATCAACGCCATGGACTGGGACATCAGGAGCCCGCCTCCGAGCCCCTCGATCAGCCGGAAAAACAGCAGGGTCGGCATGTTGAGGGATGCCGCGCATCCCGCCGCACCAGCCAGGAAGATGATGCCGCCCGCCACATATCCCGCCCGCCGCCCGAATACCGAGCGGGTATAATGGCCGCTCGCGGCTCCCACGATGGTTCCCACCATGTAAAGCATGGTCGTCCATGCATAGAATTCGACCCCACCGATGTCGACAACGACCACCGGCATGACAGTCGCGATCACGAAGATATCGATAGCATGCACGCCAATCCCGACATTCAGCAGAATTGTCTGAATGCCGCGGACCCCGCGAAACATCGCGCCCCAGCTTGTGTCCGGCGCCCCCTCCGATGAAATTTCGTCCGTCATCACTACAATCCAGTCGGGCCACGGGAGAATCCCTAGCATCACCTACCGGTAATTGGTATGCCTGCACAGGTTTAATCCGTGTCGGACCAACATGATCAGACTGAGCGTTCTTGACCAGAGCCCGATCCGGGCAGACTGCACGCCCGCAGACGCCCTGCGCGAATCTCTTGCGCTGGCAGAGTTCTGCGACCGGCACGGCTATCACCGGTATTGGGTTGCTGAACATCACTCCACCGGGGGCCTCGCCGGTTCCAGCCCGGAGATCATGGTGGGACAGATCGCCGGGCGCACCCATCATCTGCGTGTTGGATCGGGAGGCGTGATGCTCAGCCATTATTCCTCCCTGAAGGTTGCCGAAACCTTCCGGATGCTTGAATCGCTCTACCCCGGACGTATCGACTGTGGTATCGGAAGGGCCCCCGGGTCGGACGGCCTCACGGCTCAGGCTCTTGCGCATGGCCCCGGAGCACTGGGGATTGAATATTTCCCGAACCAGATTCGTGATCTTCAGGCCTGGTTGCATGGTGATATGCCGGACGATCATCCGTTCCGCAAAGTTGTAGCAATGCCGACAGGCGAGACGGTGCCCGAACTCTGGCTTCTCGGATCAAGCAGTCAATCGGCGGCCTATGCCGCCCACTTTGGCTGCGCTTTCTCGTTTGCACATTTCATCAATCCCAATGGCGGCGACTACGTGATGGAAGCCTATCGGCAACATTTCCAGCCTTCGGAATGGCTCGCCAACCCGGTCGGTTCCATTGGAATCTTCGTGATCTGTGCGCCGACCGAAGAGGAAGCACTGGAACTGAGATGGAGCCGCGACCTTTGGCTGCTCAGGCTACACACGGGTCGAACAGCGCCAGTACCCAGCGTTGAGGAAGCCAAAGCCTACCCCTACAGCGAACGTGAGAAAGCCATCATTCTTCACAACCGGGATCGAACCATCGCGGGGGATGCCGAACAGGTCCGCGAACGCATTCTCGAACTCGGGGCAGCCTATGGCGTATCCGAGTTTGTGATCGTGACCATTTGCGATCAGTTTGAGGCGCGTATCAGGTCCTATGAGCTTCTGGCCGAGGCGTTTTCTCTCGAGCAGCCCGATGGAACGCAATCGGCGGATACAGCTGAGCCTGAAGTCAGGATGGCGCGACAATAACCGGAACAGGAACAATCAGAACATGTCAGAGAGCCTTCTATTCGCGATCATCATCGGTTTCACGGTCTACCTGTTCATGCGGCGTATGCGCCTTCTCAAGCAACAGAGACAGCAACCACCCCCGACCAATGGCAACGCCAGTGTCGAGGAGCCAGGAACCATGCCACGGATCGGGCAGCCGGGAACGGTCACGCGCGAACAAATCAGGCGTCTCAGGGACAATAACTTCGAGCCATCGCGGGTCTGGAGCAGGGAAGAGGCGCAGCTGGTGCTTGATTCCGTCACCTATCTTCGTGCAGCGATCTATATGTCAATACGACAGGAGAGCCCGCCGATTGAAGTTCAGAACCATTTGCTCCGCCTCATCCTGACGGATGACGATCTGAGGGAATATGTCCGTGAATGGGGACTGAACAGGACCCGTGAAGACGAGAGCACAGTTCATCCGGTTCTCGACAGGGACGAAGCGTATGCAAAGCTGGAAACAGCCATTCGGGAATTATGGGAAGACTGACCCCTCCTGACCAGCGGAACCAGGGTCAGAAAACAGAGGATTTCGATTTCGATCTTCCCCGAGACCGCATAGCCACCGCGCCCGCAAGGCCTCGCGATTCCGCACGGATGCTGGAAGTCGGCAAGCAGCTGAGCGACCGCACGGTGCGTGAGCTGCCATCGCTGCTCGGGGCCGGAGATGTTCTGGTCCTGAACGATACACGCGTCATACCGGCGCGCCTCCATGGGTTGCTGCGGGGGGCAAGGGTGGAGGTCACATTGATCAGGCAGGGTTCCGGTGCGAATTGGCAGGCGCTTGCGCGCCCGGCCCGGAAACTGGCACCCGGCGACATCATTGTCTTCGCCGGCGACTTTCGCGCCACCGTTGCCGGCACCGGTGAACGGGGCGAAGTCACACTGTCATTCGATTCACCCAGGGAGGTGTTGCCCGCACTGGAGCGTTATGGCGAACTGCCCTTGCCACCCTATATCAGGCGGCCGAAGGGCCCGACCGCAGAAGACGCCGTCGACTACCAGACCGTCTATTCCGCGCGCCCTGGTGCCGTAGCATCGCCAACGGCCGGTCTTCACCTCACAGATACGCTGCTGCAGCAAATTCGTGAGTGCGGCGTAGAGATTGCCACTATCACCCTGCATATTGGCCCCGGCACATTCCTTCCCGTTAGGACTGAAGATATTCGATCCCACCGCATGCATGGCGAATGGGGAGAAATTACGCCTTCGACCGCCGCGATGCTCAATGCCGCGCGCGACAAAGGCGGCCGCGTGATATCGGTCGGAACCACCTGTTTACGGCTCATCGAGAGCGCAGCCTCTGTCGACGGGACCGTGCAACCCTTCAACAACGAAACCGATCTTTTCATCACGCCGGGGTACCGGTTTCGTGCAGTCGACACGTTGATGACAAACTTTCATCTTCCCCGCTCGACATTGTTCATGCTGGTTTCTGCCTTTTCCGGTCTGGATCGGATGAAAACGGCCTATGAACATGCAATTGCTGCGAACTACCGGTTCTATTCCTACGGGGACGCCTGTTTTCTCCATCGGGCGGACACACTGTGAACGGGTTCGGTTTCTCCATCACCGCGACCGACGGGAAGGCGAGACGGGGGCGATTGACAACCGCTCACGGAGAGATCGAAACACCCGCCTTCATGCCCGTCGGAACGGCGGCCACCGTGAAGGCTATGACCAGCCACCAGGTGGCCCGAAGCGGCGCCCAGATCGTTCTCGGGAACACCTACCATCTCATGCTTCGCCCGGGAGCCGAGGTGGTGGCAGCAATGGGCGGGCTGGGAAATTTCATGGACTGGAACGGTCCCATTCTGACCGATTCCGGCGGATTCCAGGTCATGTCTCTCTCTGGACTGCGGCAAGTGACCGAACAGGGAGCCACGTTCCGATCCCATATCGACGGTACCCGACACCTGCTGACGCCCGAAACCTCTATCGAGATCCAGCGGCTCCTCGGCGCAACCATTACCATGGTCCTTGACGAGTGTACGTCCCACGGCGTCACCAAAGAGACAGCCGCTCGATCCATGGGGCTTTCCATGCGCTGGGCCCGCCGCTGTCGCGACGCCTTTCAGCAGAGACCCGGTCATGCCCTTTTCGGGATCATGCAGGGCGGCCTTTATCCGGACCTTCGCGAAGAGTCCGCCGCCAGACTTGTCGACCTGGGATTTGACGGCTACGCCGTCGGCGGTCTCGCAGTCGGGGAAAGCCAGGATCAAATGTTCGAAATTCTCGAAGCAGCAGACCCTGCCCTTCCACCGCACCAACCGCGGTATCTGATGGGAGTCGGCATGCCGTCCGATATCGTCGGCGCTGTGGAACGCGGCATTGACATGTTTGACTGCGTCCTGCCAACCCGTTCGGGCCGCACCGGAAAAGCCTTTACCCGGCGCGGCACGCTCAACATCCGGAATGCTCGCCATGCAACGGATGACCGCCCGCTCATCGAGGACAGCGGATACCCGGATGTCGGATCCGTCAGTCGCGCCTATCTGCATCATCTTTTCAAGGCGCGGGAGATGCTCGGACCGATCCTCCTCACCATGCACAATCTTCACTATTATCAGGAACTGATGCACAACCTTCGTGCCGCGATTGAGGCTGGCCGGCTGGCAAGCTTTGTTCGGGACTTTCGTACCGAACAGGCTGAAGGCGACATCGAACAGCGATGAGAGATCCTGAATGGTTCCATTGAGACAGTCGCGCGCGACCATCAGGGACAAGGCACTCTCGCTGGGATTTGATGCCGTCGGCTTCGCCGATGTCAGCATCGGCGCCGCTGGAAACCATCTTTCCGAATTCCTTCACCGCGGTTATCACGGCGACATGGGCTGGATGGAGTCCACCCGCGACCGGCGACAAGCGCCTGACAACCTGTGGGCCGACGCAAGAAGCATTGTTGCTGTCGGGGTCAACTACGGACCAGACCGGAACCCGCTCCGCGAAGCGGATGACCCCGGGCAAGGCACCATCTCCGTCTACGCCAGAGGTCGGGACTATCATCTCGTCCTGAAGAAACGCTTGCGCCTGTTGGCGCGCTGGATCAGCGAGTCCTGGAACTGCGAGGTCAAGCTGTTTACAGACACAGCGCCGGTGATGGAAAAACCGGTGGCGCAGCGGGCGGGTCTCGGATGGCAAGGCAAACATACCAATCTGGTGTCGCGCCGGTTCGGATCGTGGCTGTTTCTGGGAGAGGTATTTACGACCCTCGACATCCCTCCCGATCAGCCCGGGTCAGATCATTGCGGCACCTGCACACAATGCCTTGATGTTTGCCCGACGCAAGCCTTTCCCACCCCCTATCAGCTCGATGCAAGACGCTGCCTGTCTTACCTGACGATCGAGCATAAGGGGCATATTGCGCGTGAATTTCGACGGGCAATGGGCAGCCGGATCTATGGCTGTGACGATTGTCTCGCAGTCTGCCCGTGGAACAGCTTTGCTCGCCCCACGCCGCACGCGGAACTCGATATCAAGGACGCAGAGAGACAGAACGCCTTTCTCAAGCTCTCCGGGCTTGTGGCACTGGACGATGCCGCGTTCCGTGATGCGTGGTCGGGGTCTGCGGTAAAGCGTCTCGGCCGGGATCGTTTTGTCCGCAATGTGCTGATCGCTATCGGCAACAGCGCGGACCGTTCCCATATCCCGAACGTGATCGCACGGCTTGACGATTCCTCCCCTCTCGTGCGGGCCATGGCGGTCTGGGCGTTGGCGCAGCTGGCCCCGCCAGCCCTGTTTCATGAAACCAGCAAGCGCAGCCGCGAACGGGAGACGGATCTTGCGGTTCTGACCGAATGGGACGCCGGGCCGGGTGAAGAGACTGCAAGTGCGGAAGTTGGGCAAGGGCGGCACAGGGAAGATCGGGTATGACCACACCCGGCACCGGCATCTCTCCGCGATCAGACTGGCGATTTTGCGTTGCTCCGATGATGGACCGCACAGATCGGCATGAACGGTATTTTCTTCGCCAGATTTCGGCATCGGCACGGCTCTACAGCGAAATGATTACCACCGGTGCTCTGCTTCACGGCCACCGGGACCGGTTTCTGATGTTTGATCCGGCCGAAACGCCGGTTGCACTGCAGCTCGGGGGAGCCGTCCCCGATGAACTGGCGCGCTGTGCCATTATGGCGGAAGAGTCCGGATATGACGAGGTCAACCTCAATGTCGGCTGCCCCAGCAGCCGGGTACAGCGAGCCAGATTTGGCGTATGCCTGATGAAGGAGCCGGAACTTGTGGCCAGTTGCGTTCGTGCCATGCGGGCCGCAGTCGACATTCCCGTGACCGTCAAAACCCGGATTGGTGTGGACGAAACGGATTCCTGGGCATTCTTTCGGGATTTCATCGAACGGATCACCGAGAGCGGCTGCCGCACAGTCATCATACATGCGCGGAAAGCCTGGCTGAAAGGGCTCAGTCCCAAAGAGAACCGGGAGGTACCGCCGCTGTGCCATGAACGGGTCTATCGGCTGAAGGAAACATTTCCGGAACTGACAGTCGTAATCAACGGGGGTATTGCAAGCGTTGAGGAGGCGAAATCCCACCTTGTTCATGTCGACGGCGTCATGATGGGCCGCGCAGCCTACGAAAACCCTTGGATCCTGTCCCGGATCGAACGGGAGCTGCTGGATGGTGACGCCGCTTCAAGCCGCCAGGAGGCCCTTGACGGGTATCTTGCATACATGGATCGGCAGTTGGAAGCCGGCGTGCCCATTCATGCCATGGCCCGGCATGTCCTTGGCCTTTTCCGCGGGCTTCCCGGCGCCCGGTCGTGGCGCCGACAAGTGTGCGAAGGCACCCGCCGGCAGGGTGCGGGAAGTGATGTTCTGCGTACAGCGGCGTCTCTCACCGATAACTCTGAACCGGACCTGTTCCGGAACCGTCGGAAGGCCGTTCAGGCGTCGGCGTGAACCGGACAAGTTTGCGCTCGCCAGCGAGCGTTTTTCCCGACACTGTCTGCACTGCCAATGGCAACTTGGAATTGCACACTTTTCGAGGATGGTTGCCCCGGGTTTCGTAATGGTTCGCGCTTGAAGCCTTTTGGCGTTGCGGGCTGACCGTCCGGACCGTACGACGAGACGGTCCGTTCCAGACAGAAACCGGATGCGGTGATGGGCACACGTCATCACTCCTGGGCGATGTCTTCGGCCTGCGTTCGAGGGGTAACTTGACGAAGACACAGCAACGGGGCATTGAACAGCCGTTGTCCTGTCAAGGAGCGAAACCGTGTCTGTCACCATCTATCACAACCCCCGATGTTCAAAATCGCGGGCAACTCTTAAACTCATCCAAGACAGGGGTGTTCCGGTCAACGTCATCGAATACCTGAAAACGCCTCCCTCCAGGCAAGAGTTGATCCGGATTCTCGACGCGCTCGGGCTGACGCCGCGGGACCTCATGCGCAGGCGGGAAGTACCATACAAGGCCCTGGGTCTTGCCGATACGGCACTCGACCGTGACACACTGATTGACGCGATGCTGCAACATCCAATCCTGATCGAACGGCCGATTGTCGAAAATAAGGGTCTATATGCCCTGGGCAGACCGCCTGAGAACGTGCTTGAGATCCTGTGACGAGGAGACACCAGAAAATGCCTCAGGGCCTCGTCATTGCAACAATTGCGATGGCGGCAATTGTCGCAGCATCGAATATTCTGGTTCAGTTTCCCGTCAATGACTGGCTCACCTGGGGAGCATTCACCTACCCGGTTGCCTTTCTGGTGACCGACCTGACCAACAGAACCCTGGGGCCGCGAACAGCCCGGCAGGTCGTTTATGTGGGATTCGTACTGGCTGTCATCCTGTCCGCCTTGCTTGCGACGCCGCGGATTGCCGTAGCCTCGGGCCTCGCGTTCTTCACAGCCCAGCTCCTTGATATTCGGGTTTTCGATCGCCTCCGGCACTCGCAGCGATGGTGGGTGCCACCCTTTGTTTCCTCGTCTGCAGGCTCTGCCGTTGATACATTCCTCTTTTTCAGTATTGCGTTCTATGGAACAGGGCTGCCTTGGGTTACGTTGGGGCTCGGTGACTTGGCCATCAAACTCCTGGTGGCGGTCCTGAGTTTGTTACTGTTTCGTGGGCTGATGCCGATCATGCGGCCAGGGGAGGCCTGAACTCATGGCAGAAGAAACCGGATCGAACGGCAAGGGAATCGGAGCCCGTCTGCTCCGCAAGGAGGATGCGCGCCATCTGGCCGGGCACGGCAAGTTTACCGGCGACTTCAAACGGCCGGGACAAAAGGAACTGGCGTTCGTTCGCAGCCCCCATGCGCATGCCCTCATCAGGACCGTGACCATTCCGAAGGAGTATGAAGGCGCGGTCTTTACTGCGGACTCAGCTGTCGGCCTAAAACCGATGCGAGCGCCGTCAAGCCTTCCGGGCTACAAGGGAGCCGATTATCCGGCCCTTGCGACCGGCAAGGTACGGTTTGTCGGAGAACCGGTCGCGGTTTGCGTGGCGGAGACGCGCGCGGAGGCGGAAGATATCGCCCATGCAGTCGAGGTCGAATATGAAGACCTGCCTTCCGTCGTCGATATGCTGGCCGCACAGGACGATGATGCCCCTCTGATTCACGAAGACTGGGGCGACAACATCGTCATGGAAACGTTCTCGGACGATGACTTCGGACGCATTGCCGATCGCGCCACTATCGTCATCAAGCGGGAATACCGTATGGCGCGCCAGGCCATGAACCCGATGGAAGGCAAGGCTGTCTTCGCAGAATGGGATGACCGTACCGATCAGCTTCTCATGTGGACTTCGACCCAGGTTCCACATCTGATCCGAAACGGCCTCGCAGCCTTTCTTGATCTCGAACAACGCCAGGTACGGGTCATTGCTCCGGATGTCGGGGGCGGCTTTGGCTACAAGGCCCTGCTGCAGCCGGAAGAGCTTGTTGCCGGGTGGCTCGCCATGCGGATGAGATGCCCTGTCAGGTGGATCGAGGACCGCCGCGAACATCTGGTGGCAGGCGCCAACTGCCGGGAACACCACTACTGGGTGACGGTGCATGCGACGCCAGACGGTCGCATTCTCGGACTGGATTGCGACGTGACCGTCGATGCGGGGGCCTATTCCGTTTATCCGTTCACCAATGGGCTCGAGGGAGCCATGGCTCACGGCAATCTTCCCGGGCCCTATGACCTGGAAGTGTATCGATGCCGAACCCGTACAATGACCACCAACAAACCGCCACTTATGCCCTATCGGGGTGTGGCGCGACCGGGGGTCTGCTTTGCAGTGGAAATGACCATTGACGCGCTGGCGCGAGAAATCGGCAAGGAGCCCCACACCATCCGCATGATGAACATGGTCAAATCCGAACAGATGCCATTCATGTCGATTGCACGGAAACACTTCGACAGTGGAAATTATGCCGAAAGCGTGCGAAGGGTTGCTGATCTGATCGCGCTCGATGCCGTACGTGAGCGTCAGAAAAATTCCGATCCCGATGGCAAATTGATCGGTGTGGGCCTTGGATCCTACGTGGAGCAGACCGCACACGGCACCTCCGTATTTGCCGGTTGGGGGGTGTCCATGGTCCCGGGCTACGAACAGGCAACAGTTCGCCTCACTCCGGATGGTGGGCTTGAATTGCGCATCGGAGTCCAGAGCCACGGCCAGGGAATGGAAACAACCATGGCCCAGATGGCGTGCGAAATTCTCGGGATCGACCCCGACCAGGTCACCGTCACTCATGGCGACACCGGTCTGACGCCCTATTCCACCGGAACCTACGCGTCGCGCAGCATGGTCATGGCCGGTGGAGCAACAGCACGCGCCTGCCGAACCCTGGCCCGGCGCATGGAAATTATCGGCGCCCATTTGCTCCAGTGCGACCGGTCCCGGGTCAGCGTTCGCAACGGCGCGGTGGTCGGCGAAAACGGCGCGGTATCGTTCGCCGAAATTGGCCGTGTCTGGTATCTCAATCCTGATGAACTTCCCGAAGATGTCGACCAGGGCGGCGTGGAGGTCACAATGGGCTATCGGCCCGAACCGGATTCCGGAGCCTTCACCTACGCCACACACGCCTGTGTCGTCGCCGTCGATCCGGATATCGGGAAGGTCGAAGTGCTGGACTATGCGATTCTTGAAGACTGCGGCACCATGGTCAATCCCATGATCGTAGAGGCCCAGACCTTCGGCGGTGCGACCCAGGGAATCGGGACCGCGCTTCTTGAAGAATCCGGTTACGATGCGAACGGCCAGCCTGTGGCGTCAACCTTTGCCGACTACATGATGCCGGGAGCGACGGATGCACCTCATTACCGTATTGCTCATCTCGAGACGCCGTCGCCATTTACCGAGTTCGGAATCAAGGGCATGGGAGAAGGTGGAACCATTCCGACTCCGGCCGCTATCGGCAACGCCATCAATGACGCACTGAAGCCGATCGGAGCCGAGGTCAATCACACCCCCTTCACACCAAGGCGGGTGCGCGCCGCTATTGCGGCAGCTCGGCAAGACAGCGGGGCAGGTGCAGCATGAAACCGGCGCGCTTCGATTTCCAGCGGATAAACTCGCTCGACGAGGCCGTCGCGCTGCTTGGCAGCACCGACGGCGAGGCCCGGGTGCTTGGCGGCAGTCAGTCTCTCGGGCCCATGATGAACCTGCGGCTGGCCCAGCCCGACCTTGTCGTGGATATCAGCCGGATCGAAGGCCTCGAAGACATCAAGATATCGGATCAATCCATCAGGATAGGCGCCCGCGTCACCCATGCCCAAATCGAGGATGGCGCTGTCCCCGGAGCAACCGGAGCCTTTATGGCAGCGGTCGCTGCCGGAATCGCTTACCGATCGGTGCGCAATCGCGGGACGATTGGTGGCTCTCTCGCCCATGCTGATCCCGCGGCCGACTGGCCGGCAGCGCTCCTGGCCCTCGGAGGAAACGTCCACATCGTCGGCCCTGGCGGCGAGCGGGAACTTTCCCTGGACGGGTTCCAGTCGGGACCGTTCATGACGGCTCTTGGTCATGACGAGCTGCTGACCGCAATCCTGCTGCCCCGGATCGATGCCGCAACGCCATGGGGATACTACAAGGTCTGCCGCAAACCCGGTGAGTTCGCCGACGCTATTGGCGCTGTCGTCGCGGAACCTTCACCCCGCGTCGTATGTGGGGCAACCGGTTCTGCACCGTTCCGGGTGCCGGAAATCGAAGCGCATCTTGCCGCTGGCGCAACGTCTCTCTCAATCGCCGAGGCCCGTGGCATTCTGGGTCATCATGATACCGGCTTTGACGACTACGAGCTTCAAATTCACGCGGTTGCTTTAAGCCGCGCAATCGGGAGGGCCTTCACGTGACCACCCTGTCGTTGACCATCAACGGGGCCCCCGTAACCGCCGATGTGGAACCACGTCTGTCACTGGCGGATTTCATAAGGGATCACTGTCGCCTGACGGGAACCCATCTGGGGTGCGAACACGGGGTCTGCGGCGCCTGCACCATCCTGATTGATCAAGATCCCGTACGCGCCTGCACGACTTTCGCGGTCGCCGCCGACGGCAGCAACGTCACAACCATCGAGGGTTTTGACGACGACGAACCCATGGCCCAGCTGCGCAAGGCCTTCCATGAGCATCATGCACTGCAATGCGGCTATTGCACCCCCGGAATGCTGGTCGCCGCCCGGGACATTGTCTTGCGGCTTCCCGAGGCTGACGAAGCAAGGGTTCGGCTGGAACTCGCCGGCAATCTGTGTCGGTGCACAGGCTATGTCGGCATCGTCAACGCCATTCTCGCGGTGCTGGAAGACCGCGCTGGCCGCGCAACAGCAACCGAACGCTGAGCAGCCCTGCGCAGCGCACCGGCTTCAGAAAAGGTCCGCCATTCTTTTTCGGGTGGTGGCGTCGGGGATCGGCTCGTCAGCGGCTACAGCCAGGGCCCTCATATGGTCCGGGTTTCCTGTACCGGGAATGACGCACGTCACGGCAGGATGTGAAATCACGTATTTGAGACAAAACTGGGCCCAGCTGTCACAGGACAGCTCCCGTGCCAGGTCCGGAAGCGGTCGGGACGCGAGACCGGCAAGCAGCGCCCCGCCACCGAAAGGACGATTGATCAGTGTGCCAACACCGTTGTCCCGGCAAAACGGCAACAGTGTCTTCTCGGCGTCACGCAGATCGATCGAGTAACAGAACTGCAGAAAGTCCACCGGATTCCGTCGCAGGGTCTGCATGAGATCGTCAAATGCGCCCGGTACGTAGTGGGTATAGCCGAGATACCGGAAGCGTCCCTCGTCACGCCACCGGCGCATCACCGGGAGATGCAGTGACGCATCGACCAGATTATGGACCTGCATCAGGTCGATCTGGCCGGTTTTCAGTAAATCGAAAGAGTTTTCCATTTGACGAATGCCGCGGTGTCCACCCCGGGTCCAGACCTTGGTGGCAAGAAAGACCCCGGCTCGGTTATTACGGCCTTCCAGGATCCGGCCGATCATTTGCTCGGCCCGGCCATACATGGGCGAGCTGTCCACGACGCTTCCGCCATATTCTCGTAAACAATCGATGACCCGTCCGAGCCGAGCCATCTCCTCGGCCGTGCCCGTAACGTCATATGCGCGCCACGATCCGAGACCGAGGACACCGATCGGTTCACCTGTGGACGGGATGCGGCGCATAATCATGGGTCTGTCAGGCGCGATGGTCCGGAACGGTCACGGCTTCGGGAGGTGATCGACCGGCAGACCCCGATTCCGGTGGGCGACCGGTTCGTATCCCGGTTCCTGTCAGAACACCCTCTTGCTGCGTCCGGCCGGCAAAAGGCCGGGGTACGGCCAGGACAGGTGGCGAGTAATGGCCGTTGTTTCTTATTGTCGGGAACCCTGTGCAGCAACCGCCATGACCATGTCTACCGCAGTTTCGATCTCGATTTCCCGGCACAATTCATGGTAGAGGCCCTGCCCAAGCAGCTGCCACAGATCCCTCGACAACTGTCCGAGATCGTCGAAAGCCTCAAGAACCTCCTCGTCATCCGGATCCAGTCCCCGCTCTTCTGCCCATCCGGCGGCATCATCGCAGGCTTCGTACTCGACGGCCGCATTGCCGAGAAAACGCATCGCATCTTCCGGGCCCGGTCGCCCCTCTTGCAACGGAACGGCCACACGAAAGGCGATTTCATGTGTGCGGCTTCGAAAGGTACAGGAAAAGCTGCCATAGTCGGGCTGGGACTCCATGGGTTCGTCCGGGTCTTCCTCGGTTGCGTTGCAGTCGAACAGAAGCCCGGCGCGATCAATGAAGTCTTTCATGTCCATGGATGGTTAGTCTATCCGATGACGGCCGCCACGCATAGCCTCGCGAAGGCAACTCTGCTATAGGCGCCAGATGATCATGGACCCGTCACCATTCAGTGTTCCAGACCCGTTGGATACGCGAGACGTCATTATGGACGACGGCGCTGTCATCCGGATTCGCCGACATGGGAGGCCAGATGCCTGCCGGGTGATTCTCAGCCATGGAAACGGCTGCGCTGTCGACGGCTACTTCCCGTTCTGGCGGCATCTGCTCCCTGATTTCGAGGTGTTCCTGTTTGATTTCCGGCATTACGGGCAGAATCCCCCTCACGAAGGAGCCCATGGGTTTGCCCGGTTTCTCCTCGATCTGACCACCGTGTATGATGTCATCGACCACGACTTCGGTGAGAAACCGCAGGTCGGCATCTTCCATTCCATGTCCGCACGCGCGAATCTCAGATACGCCCTTGAAGTCGCGTGGCGCTTTGCAGGTCTGATCCTGTTCGATCCTCCCATGGTGCCTCCGCCGGGTCATCCGTTGCATGATCTCCAGCTTCGCAACGAACGCCTGCTCTGGAGCTGGTCGGAAAACCGACAGTCCGTATTCGGAGATCCGGGCGAGCTGGCCCGCCACTTTGCCTCAACACGAATGTTGTCCGGATGGGACCCCAAAGCCTACGAGCTGATGGCCCGCTCGGTGTTGCGTCGCGATCCGAAGACTGGCGATTGGGTCCTTTGCTGTCCCGGCCCTCTGGAATCCCGAATTTATCGCGAGAACGCCACCATTCATCTTTGGCCTGACGCATCCGACCTGCCCGGCCCCATGGTCCTGATCGCCAGCGACCCTGACAGCGAGATTCCCTCTCCTCCGGGCCACAGTGCTCGGGCCCTCAGGGACGAACGAGGCTGGCGCTATCACTGCGTACCCGGCACCGGGCATTTTCTGCAAATTCAGGAACCTGAAGCCTGTCTTGAACTCGTTCGCTCATTCATGCGCGACATTGCTTTCGACCAGCCTGGAGTTCCAACACCGAATACACAATGACGTTTTCGGGCCCATGCCCGGGCTCAAGGTCTTTCCGGGGCTTAGTCCTGTCGGGAAAACCATCCACAATTTGTCAGATTATTTCTGCATATTGCATTATTGGCCAAATAGTAGAATTGATCAGTGATCCGGGGGCCCGGCTTACCTGGACCCCCCTGGTCAGTGTGACCGGTTTCAGGTGCTGACTTTTGCGTCTGATCAGACCGGACTATCCACACCTGAACCACCGGCTCGACAGCCAGGTTTGCATTACCTGTCGACCGTTTGGCGGGCCAGCCGCTCACGACGCGCCGTCATCTTGCCCGCCATGCGTTCCGAACGCCCCGGTGTTGACCACGGGCAGGCCGCGATGCAAATCCCGCATCCCTGTGTGTCATTGAAATAGGGGATGCACTTGTCGAAATCGACATACCACTTCATGTCGCCCCGTACAGTCTGCTTTTCCGAATGAATGGCATCCGGCGGACAGGCATCCATGCATACCCTGCAATTCAGACAAAAGTCGTCAGCACCGAAGATGTCCGGGGAATCCGCGATCAGGGGCAGATCGGTCATGACACCGGCGAGGCGAAAGGACGATCCGTAGCGACGGTTAATGAGGGATCCGTGCTTGCCGAGTTCGCCCATCCCGCATGCGATCGCTGGCGGGATCAAGAGCATCGGGCCGGCCATCGGGCCGCCATGCGGTCGGGCACGGTAACCATGACCCTGGATGTGATTGGCAACGGCCCTCGCAACGCGTGTACCGCGGTTGTACTGGCGCATCACTTCGATCGGAGATTCAATCGATGGCGCCTTGGCCAGTTCGGAATGATCCATTGCAACGCCGATCACCACAATCCAGGGTTCCGAAACTTCGTACCCTGAAAAGACCCAGCTCTGATCGATGGCAGCAATGCCCACGAGATCCCCCTCGTTGTCCAGCGCTATCGACTTGATGCGCTGCGTCCAGTTTTGCGGCGAATCCTGACTGGGCTGCGGGGGCGGGGGCGGGGGACGTGTCTCGCCCCGTCCGCCAAACTTGAGGTGAAAGTCCTTGAGATCAGGCTTGTCGTCAAACCCTTTCAGGTAATAGTCCTGAAGAGCCTTGTGGGGCACATCGACGTTGCCGTAATGCCAGAACACAGGTTTCGGCGGGCGACTTTCTGTTTCCCCCAACCCGTTGATTGTATTGCCGGATACCCGCGGGAAAAGCTTGCGTTGCCGTTCCGGCACCTGATAGACGGATTTGTCGCGTCGCGCCATCAGCAAGCGACGGGGTCACCACCCCGGGATACGAGATAGTCACGGAGTTGCGACAAGGACATTGGCATGGAAAACATTTCGTTGCGCATGTGAAGGCGTTGCATGGACACCTCACGCAGGGCCATGGCCGCACGCTCGAAATCGGCTTCCGATCGGATCACTGTGCGCAGTTCACCGGCCGCATGCTCGACATGGCCGTCTTCGTCGTCCGCGATGACCTGAAACGCCGCAGCAAGCCGTTCCCGGAACCCGTCACCGGACAGCTTTGCCCCCTCCCGGAAGGTTGCTGTCCCACCGCCTTCTGTCAATTCCATAACCGACCGAACGGCAGGATCGGCCGAAGTGACGTGACGACGCCGCATCTGGTTGAGGCGTGCGTCTTCAGGCAGCTGAACCGGATCATCAGGCTCCAGCGGTCGGCCCAGCAATTCCTCAAGAACTTCTGCGAGTACGACATAATGCATGAATTCTTCGGTCATTTGCTGAAGACGGGAATGGAAGGCGCGGCGGTCGAGACCGTTGTTCACCTTCCGAAATTTCTCAACGAGCCCCCCGAACTCCATATGAAGGCCGCAACTGTAGCCCTCGGTAGACCCGTAACCGATGACGGGATTGAGTTCCTTGTAAACCGCGGCTTTGAGGTAGTGGATCCAGGCGTCCCTGGAGGGGTCTGAGGAAAAGAACCGCCGTGTCAGCTCGGCTTCCGTCTCCCAATAGGGTGTCGCGATAGCGACCAGTTCACCGGCAAGGTCTCGCGCGCTCACGGTCTCGCAAATCCGCTGTCATCGCGGCAGAATGCTTGTATTGTCGCGATAAATCAAGTCAGGAGACTCACGTGACCCAGATCAATATCCAGTTCACCCTGTTCTCAGCCTTTTATTCTCCGCTGATCATGACCTTTGCGGGCGGGTTTCTCAGGGATGAAGGTCTGGAGGCGAACTGGTCGGTGTCTCCGCCCGGAGTCTCTGCCATTGCTGCCGTCGAAAACGGCACGGCCCATGTGGTGCAGTCCGCACTGAGCCAGGGATTTCGTCCGCTCTCCAGAGGGGAATCGCCCGGTGCCGTTCACTTTGCCCAGGTCAACGAAATGGACGGCTTCTTCATCAGCGGACGGGAGATCGATTACGACTTCGTATGGTCCCGCCTTGAAGGCGCGGAGGTCATAACCTTTGACGGAGGCCAACCTCTGGCCATGTTTCGATATGCCTGCCACAAGGCCGGCGTCGATGCCGATCGCATTCACTACATCCAGCCAGGGGACGCCGCAGCCATGGACCGCGCCTTCCGTGAGGGTCAGGGGCAGTACATCCAGCAACAGGGGCCGTTTCCGCAGCAGCTGGAAATCGATGGCGTTGGCCACATCCTGTTCCAGGAAGGCAATCTTATCGGACCCTGCGGGTTTTCGAGCCTGGCTGCGCGTCGTGAGTGGCTGGAAACGGACATGGCGAGAGCGTTCACTCGCGCCTATCGGAAGACCCGGCTCTATCTCAACCAGGAGTCGGCGAAAGAGCTTGCGCGAATCGAAAAGCCCTATTTCCCTGACATTGACGAGGAGGCGCTTGAGCGTTGCATCGAGACCTATCAGATGCTTGGCTGCTGGTCGCCGCATGTGGAGATCACACCCGCAGCATATGAAGTCATCCTTGACGTGTTCGAACATTTCGGGACGCTCAAGGAGCGGTATGACTACGATCAGGTCTGTGCCCTGCCGCCCGATAGCGATTGACGTCTGTCTCCCGCAATCCTGCAAATCCCGGGGTATGCAGCCGGTGTTGTGATGGGCCGTGCCGCCATCAGACCGTCCTGTACCGGACCCTTGTTGGGGCACAGGACATCCGGTACCGGCCGTACCCTGCAGATTGTGAAATCCTGCGTCCGGCAAGGCGTATGACAGGGTCACTGAAATACTCGCACGGTTTTCTGAAAACGGACACAGGGCGCGATTGCGGTTGTCAGGCCTTGTGAACAGGTATGATGTCGCTCCATTGGTTCCGGGAGATGAGCATTTGTTACAAACGGCTCAAGTCCGCGAGTTCAAAGCCGGATCGTAAACTCTGGTGGAGGACAAGGCTGAGGGTAAAACGGCTGTCATCAACCGCCATCTTGCAACCATTGAAGGGAAGAGTGGACGGTCGCACCGGACTGTTCCGTCGACCTGAATGACCGGGTAAAGCAGAAAGCAGGCCCGATCCATGAGGATCCGGCCTGCTGCTTTGCGCTCACTTGTCCGACAAAGCCCGCTCAAGGACCCGACCCGTCAGGGTACTTTGCGCCGTTCCGGCCGCACAGCCAGTCATTTGCCGCCGGCCCGCCAGAGGATCATTTCCCCTCCCCTCATGCCAGCCGACGGATAGTCTGTTCTGGCAGGGAGGGCGCATGGTTCAGGACCTCGGCAACAGGATCAGTGTCCGCCTGCCGCCATGCACCCGCGGACCTGTGGAAATTATGCGATGACAGGACGCCGATTCCGGCTGACCTCAGCCCTCGATGATCGAACCCCTCTCGATCACATAGGCATGGTCCAGAAGATCCCGAATATGCTTGTCGTTTGACTCGGCCACGAGAACCGATTCCCCTTCTGCCTTGAGATCCGCCATGATCTCGACCATGCGATGGGCAAACACCGGCGCTATTCCCTCGGACGGCTCATCAAGCATCAGGATTTTGGTTCCCGCCATCAGGGCCCTGGCAAACGCTACGAACTTCTGCTGCCCGCCGGAGAGTTCCGTTGACCCGCGGTGACGGAATTCCTCGACCTCTGGCATCAGTTTGTAAATCCAGGCCAACCGCTCGTCTGCTCCCGAAGCACGGGTTGTCCAGATCGGAAGCAGTATGTTCTCCTCTGCCGTCAACTGGGGTACCAGCCGACGATCCTCCGGCATGAAACCCATACCGATATGAACACGGCGATGTGGAGGCAACTTGCGCAGATCTTCGCCGTCGAATTCCAGCTCGCCCGCCTCGACCTTCAAGGCGCCGATAACGGCGCGCATGAAGGTTGTCTTGCCGGCGCCGTTGCGGCCGATGAGACCGCACATGCTGCCCGACGGAACCTCCAGCGATACATTCCGGAGGATTGGTGTCGCCCCGATATTGACATCGATCCCGCCAACCCTAAGCATCGGCATTGTCCTCCAGATGCGCCGGATGATACTCCTGCCCGATCACAAATTCGCGAACGCCGGGATCGTTCATCGCATCTTTGGTTTTCGCATCGCAGATGATCTCTCCCTGATAGAACGCCCACACACGGTCCACATATCTCTCGACGATTTCCATGTCATGCTCGATGAACACAACCGTCGTGTCTTCCTGTGTCATCGCCTGCATGATGATGTCCATCAATGAGAACTTCTCCTCCACGCTGATTCCGCTGGTCGGCTCGTCAAGCATCACGAGTTTGGGACGGCTCACTGTCGCCATGGCGATGTCGAGCAATTTGCGCACCCCCTGCGGCAAGGCAGATGCCGGGACATCCCGATAACTGGCAATCTGAAAGCGCTCGAGGTGGGCATCCACGCGCTGCCGGCGTTCCTCCGAATAGATCGGAGAAAACATGCTCCACCTGCCGTCTTCCGTCACTCCGTAAGCCATCAAGAGGTTGTCAAAACTGGTCTCGGAGAGAAATACCTGAGGCACCTGAAACGAGCGGCACAGTCCGAGGCGGGTAACGTCGCGGGGACGCAAGCCGATCAGGCTCTTGCCCATGAACTCTATGCTGCCTGCCGACGGCGGCAACCATCCGGTCACCATGTTGACAAACGTGGTCTTGCCCGCACCGTTCGCTCCGATAATGCCGATTGTCTCCCCCTCATCAACGGTCACGTTGATGTTGTGGGCAGCGACCACCCCACCGAAATTCTTTTCCAGATCCTGGACTTCCAGTACACGCGCCATCCCTCTACTCCGCTGCCTGGACTTTCCCGGCGGCCCTCAGCTCGCGTCGGCGTCGCCATTCGGAACGCAGCGACCACAAGCCATCCGGCAGGAACATGATAATCAGAAGCAGGGCACCGCCCATGATGAGCTGCCAGATATGCGGAGCCAGATCGAAAGCGTAGGTACGCAACAGTTCGTAAACCAGCGCACCGATAAAGGTGGCACTGACATTGCCGGTGCCTGAAAGAATGGTAATGAACACAAAGTCGCCGGAAACCGGCCAGTACACCATCGAATCCGGATCAACATGGCCAACGGTCGTTGCCATGATGACGCCTCCCATGCCGGCCAGAAGCCCGGAAATAACATATTTGATATGGATGGCTTTTTCCGCCGAATACCCCAGATATTCCAGCCGGATCTCGTTCTCGCGAACCGCCATGGTCATGGTTCCCAGCGTTGACTTCAGATACCAGTGCGCAGCAATCGCAGCCATATAGGTGAAAACCAGGGCGAACAGGAACAGTACCGTTCGATAGGCATCGTCGTCGGGCACATATCCCAGAAAGCTGACCTGGTGAATGCCGATGCCGTCTGTGGATCCGAGCGATTCCAGCTTGGCAAGAACGCCGTAAAGGATCATGGAAAACGCCATGTTGAGCAATGCGAAGAAAATGGCCCGGTACTGGCGCAGCAGATAACCAAGGGCCAGCGCCAGCAGTCCCGCGACCAGAATGCCTGCGAACATCAGCACAAAGGCATCTCTCACGCCAGCGATCTGCAGCAGGGCCACGGTGTAGGCCCCGAAACCGAAGAACAGGGCATGGCCGAACGAAATCAGCCCGGCGCGCCAGAGGATGAGGAGTCCGATGGCCACACACCCGCGGGCCATGGACTGCATTCCGATCGTGCGCATCCATTCTTCGAGTACAAAATTCAGCAATATCAGGACTGCAAGGCCTGCCGTCAGGCCCCAGAATGTCCGATCAAGCAAACGGTTCATATCTTCCTCGCCTTGATCGGAGCGAACAGGCCTTCCGGACGAACGACAAGGACGACCGCCATGATCGCGTAGATGACAAACAGTTCCACCTGAGGAAATTCATGCACTGCAGCTGCCCGGGCAATCCCGACGATGATGGAACCGATCAGTGCGCCCGGAATGGATCCCATTCCGCCGATGACAACGACCGCAAACGCGAGCACGATCACCTCAACGCCGATTCCCGGCTGCACGGAAATCGTCGGGGCCAGATAGGCGCCGCCAAGCGCCCCCAGAAAGGTTCCAAGCATGAACGTGCCGAGAAATACAGCCGTGACATTGATCCCCATCGCCATGCTGATCTCGCGGTCGTAGATGACAGCAAGAAGCATCTTTCCCTGCCGCGTCCGGTTCAGGCCATACCACAGCACACCGGCGACAACGAAGGAGACCGCGATCATCGAGAGATTGTAATTGTCGAAGATGAGATCGGCGATTTCACTGCTCCCCAGCAAGGCCATGGGCTGGAAAGCCAGATAGGGATCCGTCCCCCAAATCAGGAGGATGACATCTTCGAGCACAAGAAAGGCCGCAAACGTCGCCAGCACCACGATGTGCTCGTCCCGGTCATACAGGAACTTCAGCAGGCCGCGTTCGATAATAACTCCCAGAATGATGCCAAGCGCCACAGCTGTCAGGAAAATGATCGCAAAGCCCCCGAAGTCAGGCAGATCCGACTCATACCAGATGCCGATGAAGTAGGCCGCGACGTAAGCGCCGAATCCGAAGAACGAGCCATGGGTAACGTTCAGCACCTTCTGCACACCAAAAATCACCGTCAGACCGACGGCAACCATGAACAGATAGGACGAGTAGACAAGGCCGTCGACGATAATGACGGCAAGCAGCTGCAAATCCAAAGTCAATTCCCCCGAAACCGCACGGGACAGTCACCCGCGTTGTGCTGTTGGACCGGGAGCGCGGGTATGCGCCGCGCCCCCGGTTATTCAGGACAAAATCAGCACTGGGCGCCCTTCATGCCGCCCTTCAGCCACTCGATCGATCCCACACCTTCGGGAGGATTGCCACAACGCGCCGGATAGACCACGACATCCTTGATGACCATTTCGTCTTTCTTGTCATCCCAGACCGTGACGCCCCAGCGGTCATCCGTAATACCCTGATGCCCTTTCGAAAGTGCCATTTCGACAGTGCCGACAAAGGTCGGGAACGTCGCCCCGCGGAGCGCGTCAATGACCTGATCGGTCGTCGGGAACTTGCCCGCCATTTCAGCCGCCTTGTCGTAAGCGTACTTCGCAGCGAGGAACCCTTGGGCAAACTGATAGGCAGGCTGCGAGGGGGGCTCACCATGGGTCTTGCGATATTCCCTCTGGAACCACTGATTGACCGGCGTCGGATCATCAACCACATACATGCCGTATGGACCGCGGGTTCCGACAATGATCCCCTGCGGGAATTTCTTGCCCAGACGATACGCCACGGTTTCGCCAACCGTGAAGGCAAACAGTTTGCGCTTGAACAGGCCGCGGGCCGAGGCCTGGGCTATGAACGCCTCGAGATCGCCGCCCCAGAAACTGGAATGGACGATATTCTCGCGGGCGCGGGACAGCGCCGAAATCTCGGTTCCATACTGGCCCGAAAACAGCTTCGGAAACTGCTGTTTGGACGAGGGCTTGACGCCAGGCGCCAACGTCGCCATTGCAAGTTCGAAGTCACGCCACGAGTCCTGACCCCAGGCATAGTTCTGGTTCAGGCCGACGAAGCCTTTCACGTCCTTGACATGGTTGACGATATAATGTGCCAGCGTCACGTTGTTGGCCGTCGCGTGATTCATGGTCCGGAATACGTATTTCGGATCGGGATTGATTTCCTCAAAAACCCGTGGAGTCCCGCAAACAGTCTGAATCGTCAGGATCTTGATCTCCTCCGAAACCCGCGTCGTCGCTGCGCAGGTGCCCGAAGAAATGAAGCCGATGATCATGTCGACATTGTCTTTCTGGACCTTGTTGCGCAACTCTGTCACCTGTTTGGTGCCACCGCCCGCCTCGTCATAGACCAGCAATTCGATCTGGCGCCCGGCAAGACCCTTGCTGTTGTAGGGTGCCGGAAGTTCGCCGTTGTTGATCCCGCGAACAATCAGTTCCACTCCGTTCTTGGCCGGAATGCCAAATGCAGGCGCGCCGGCTCCAGTCAGAAATGTTGGTGTTCCGATCTTGACCGTTTGCGCCGCAAGTGACCCGGCTGCCAGCGTGATAGCGCCGACAGCAGCAAGCCCTGCCATTCGTGATGCGACATTTCCAAGTCGAGGAGTCATTCAAACCTCCCTTTTCAGTTCAGATGTTCAGCGCACCATCCTTGCGGTGGGAACGCGGATTGCGCGGACTCTATCGAATTTTGGTCACCTGTCCACACGAAATTTCGGGTTCGTTCCCGTGTGCCCCGGATTTGGCAGAGACAAGGCTGACCAGAGGACATCCAGACGGTCCAACTGGCGCAGTTTTCTTGTCAATGGCAGGATTTTCGCCGCATTTTCCTGCGAATACCCGCCGTGAACAGCACATTGCGTGAATTTCCGGGACACCTCGTCGAAACTGAAAGGCCGGGCCGAACTGCCGGGAGCATGATCGGACCGCCCCTCCAGCTGCTGTCCGCTGGCCAATACCACTTCAACGAAACTGGTCACGTTGGTGAAGTCCTCCTCTTCCTGATCGAACGCGCAATGTTCGACCCGCGCCATCATGTCGACAATCCGTGGGCACATGAGGGTCGCCTCTGTAAACTCGGCCAGTCCGAGCCTCCCCCTCACGGCACAGACGGCAAGTGCGAACGGCATTGAGAATCTGGCCTGCCCGACAGTACTCGGGAGATCCTGCAACAGGGTGTTCAGGATGCGCCGGTTGGTGCGGACCCGAATCTGCCGGATGTCCTCCGCGGAGACCCGCGCGGACTCCAGAAGACGGATCAGACAGTCGGCAGCCGGATGGGTCAGGGATCCGTTCGGATAGGGCTTGATCCAGACGCCCGGCGTCTCAAAGACCCATGGAGCTCCCAGTTTATTGATGATTGCTCCCGTATCGCAGCTGCCGGCGGCTGCGTCCACATAACCCGCCGTTCCGTCGAGGGCGTCCGGTGCGGCCGTCATTCCGCTCTTCGCCAGATCTGCCGCAACAATGCCCTGTTCCGCTGCCAGGCCGGCATGCATGATCTCGGTCATCGTACCGAAGTTCCGCCGAACACCACTGCTGAGGCTGGCGGCAAGGCCGATGGCATTTCGAAGGGTCTCCGGATCGAGCCGTAACATAACGCCCGCAGCTGTCACGGCACCGAAAAGATTGAGTGTCCCGGTGGTATGAAAGCCCCCGGCATAATGACGCGGGGCCATGGCATGATTCAGGCGGGAGGCAACTTCACAGCCCACACTATAGGCCGTGATCAGCCGCTTTCCTGATGAATCGAGCGCCTCACCCAGGGCAAGGACGACCGGAAGGATCGCTGCACTTGTATGGATTCCTCCGGTTCGCTCGGGCAGGATCTGCGGCGATGTATCGTCAAAATTATCCGCATGGATCGAGGTTCCGTTGACGAGGGCAGCAAACCGTGGCGGAGCCCGCATCTGCGACCCCACTACAGTCACGCCGCAATTCCCGAACCCTTGCCCACGTAAATAGGTGCCGAGGACCTTGACGGCGGGAGATGCAGTCCCGGCCAGGGCAACGCCAAGGGAATCCACCATATGGACGGCCACCCGTTCCGGAACCGAATCCGGCAGGGCGTCAAAGTCAGCCGAGACGGCGAAATCCACGATTGCGCGCGTGACCTCACCCATCGGACGCCCCACTCACGCGCAGACCCGACTACCCTCCTGTTGCCCTCCGGAAGCGTTCAGATGCGGGTCCCGCAAATCCCCACGAATCTCCATGGAATTCCGGAGGGCGCTGCCAATCCTCCGGCATGCCGGTCCGGTAGGTCTCGTCAACCTGTTCAACTTCGGCTGTGTACTCGATGGCATAACCCTCGGGGTCAATGAAATAGGCGAAGACGTTATTGCCCGGACCATGGCGTCCGACACCCCATTCCACCGGAAATCCGCTGCGCTTCAATCGCCCCGCAGCCCGCATCAACCCGTCATGACTGGGCAGTTCGTAAGCACAATGATTCAGGGTCGGCGTTCCGATAGTCGTGTAGGCAAGCGAATGATGGTCTCGGGAACAGCGTATGAAATCCATGAAATGGGTTCGGTCACTGAGCGTGAAACCGAGCAATTCGACAAACTGGGCGCTCTGAGCCTCGCGATCCGGTGAATTGAGCACGATATGACTGAGCTTTGTCGGCTTGTCGGGCTCGTCCGGACGCTCTTCATGCTGAGCGACACCGGTCGTGACGGCATAGCTGCGCCGGTCGAGATCTCGGAATACAAACCCGTAACCCCCTTCCGGTCCGGACACTGGCCGGGGTTCATCAGCCGGAACACCAGCACCGATCAGCTTTCGGTAGAGATGATCCACCGCGTTCTTGCTGTCTGTCGCCAGATTGATCTGCATGCGGGCAGAGGTCGCTGCGCTGCGCAGGACCAGGACATGATGCTCGGGTCCGGTTGCACGCATCCATACCGCGTCCTCGGACCGGGTTGTCACCCGCAACCCCCAACAGTTCTCATAAAATCGGGTTGCCCGGGTCAGATCGGTCACCCCCAGTTCGATACTGCGCAAGCCCGTGACCCTGGGTTCCATTCTGCTTCCCTCCGTGTTGATGAACCGCTTCAGTCCGCCCGGTTCGCTGTGGGCCGACCTGGCACAACCGGATGAAGGAACAATCGGCGGTCTGCCGGGTCCCGAACCGATCGAAGTATCCTCGTTGCCTTCATTCCGGCTGGGATCCGTCGCCCTCGCCCGACAGATCCTTGAGGGCCTGAACAATGGCGTCGCTGTTGGCGCCGGACATGCCGATCTCCTTCAGGAGGGAATCGACAATGGGTGCATGAGCCCGGTAGCGCAGGGCGCCGGATACGATCTGCTCTGCCAGATTCTGGGGTGTGGCGGTCTCCTCTCCCCCCGGACCTCGACCGGCGGCGCCCGGATTCAGGCCCTCGACGCTCACAACCTTGATTCCCTCGATACGTTCCAGCGGTTTCACGGATTCGGCAATGATGTCGCGAATGCGTTCGATCACGGCCAGCTTGACCTTCAGGTCGATCAATTCCCGCGACAGAAGCCGATCCGCCTCATGCATGGCCCGTTGTCCATCGGCATCAACCTGATACCGTTGCGCCGCGGCATCCGCGCGGCTGACTTCAGCAGCTGCTTCAGCAGCCGCAAGCGCCCTGATACGGTCTGCATCAGAGTCGGTCTCTACCTTGCGCGCTTCAGCCCGCTCCACGCTGGCATGGCGTTGGGACTCGGCCACCACCAGAATATCAACAGCCTTGGCTTCGGCTTCCTTGCGGGCGTTGAGAAGCGCGACCGACTTGTCGCGTTCGGCCCGCTCCAGTTCCCTGGCCGTCGCAACGGCCTCTTCCGCGCGAACAAAGGAGGCTTTCATGTTTTCCGCGTCAACATGCGCTCGAGACTCTTCCTGAGATTTTTCCGCAATCGCAATGTTGCGATCGAATTTTGCCATTTCGACCGCCGTGTCCCGGGAAATATCCCGTTCGCGAACCCCCTGTTCGGTTGTGATGCGCGCTTCCTCGACGATTCGCTCTGTTGCCAGTCGCGCCAGCTCGGTTCTCTCGTTCGCATCGATCTTCGAGGCCTCGGTTTCGTAGTCCCGCTCGGCTTCTTCCCTGGCAACATCGCTTCTCTGGCGCGCGCGGCGGAAGGCAATCTGTTGCTGTTGCTGCAATCGCGCCTCTTCCTCCTGAAGGGCAATATCAAGTCTGAGTTTTTCGGTTTCCAGGTTTTTTTCCTGGATCGCGACCTCCGTATCCTGTTCGATTTCATTGCGCCGCCTGCGCCTGACCTCGATTTCGCCGGTGAGCTTGGTCAGACCCGCTGCGTCAAAGGCATTGTTGGGATTGAAATGCTGGCGATCCGTCTGGTCAAGACCCGTCAGCGACACGGATTCCAGTTCGAGACCGGACTTGAGCATGTCTTCGCCGAGAACATCCCGCACTCTCCGCACGAAATCCGCACGCTGTTCATGAATTTCCTCCATCGTCAGTTCTGCAGCTACGGCTCTCAGGGCATCAATGAAACGACCTTCAAGCAGTTCCTTGAGGGCGTCCGGCCGCATGGTCCGTGCCCCCAGAGTCTGGGCCGCCATTGCGATCGACTCTCGGGTCGGCTGCACGCGGACATAAAACTCTGCATTGACATCGACACGCATACGATCCCGAGTGATCAGGGAATGCTCGCGCGTCCGCGACACCTCAAGCCGCGTGGTGTTCATGTTGACCGCGGTGGAGGTGTGGAGAACCGGGAGGACAAACGCACCGCCGTTCATGACAACCTTTTGCCCTCCAAAGCCCGTCCGAACGAATGACAATTCCTTCGAAGCCCTTTCATAGAGCCACCAGGCCAGAAGCCAGGCAACAACGATCGCCACCAAGACGAGAATAACGGCAAGAATGAATCCCGCAGCCGACATGTCTTCTCCTCCAGCCACTCCAGTTTCGGCTCACATCCAGCTCTGCCCGGGGCGCAGCCACGCGCCTGCGGCACCTTGTTCACGCAACCGGTTCAAGCCTGATCCGGACACAGAATGAAGGGCTGCTGCGCGGGTGGCAAGTCCGGCCTTGGCTGTCCTTGCGTTTTTGCCCGAGCAAGCGCCGGATAACGCACTCTGGCGCAGACCAGCCCGTGCCTCCGGACGCCAGAGCACGGCTTCGGGCCAGGCTCCAGACCCTCTACAGTTTCAGTCTATCTGATCTCTAATGGCACGCAGCAGGGTGCTGCCAGGGTCAAGATACTCCTCCAGAACTGTGAAATGATTGCGGCCCGGCAAATCGACAAACCGGCCCCGCAAGCCACGCCGCTGCCACGCCGCCAGAAACTCGCGGGACTGGCGATGGAATTCGTCGGACTCCTCACCCCCGAGAGTCACCAGCAGAGGAGCCGAATGATCCGGAATGCAATGCAGGGGGCTCATTCGGTAGGCCTCTTCGGGGGTCAGGCGAAGTCTGGGGCCCAGCCAGGAATGAGGGAACGGTGCCAGATCGAAAAGACCGCTGATGGCACACCCTCCCTTGATCACGTCCTCGGGCAAGCCGTATTCCTGTTCCCAGTTGGTCGACATCAGCATCGCTGTCAGATGACCGCCGGCAGAATGTCCCGAGACGGTGATCCGGTCAGGATCGCATCCGATGGACGCTGCGTTACGACAGATCCAGGCCACAGCAGCGCGGTTCTGACGGACGATCTCGGTGATCGAAACCACC
Organism: Alphaproteobacteria bacterium; assembly: GCA_965221485.1. Taxonomy (GTDB): domain Bacteria; phylum Pseudomonadota; class Alphaproteobacteria; order MPNO01; family UBA830; genus JAJEBT01. The sequence continues at coordinate 3,109,597 of OZ244893.1, forward strand.
GGGCAAAGCTCGTAGTTCACAACGGCAACCGTCACCCCTTCTGCAACCAGGCCTTCCGCCACAAAACTGAAATCCCGACTGGACAGGGAGTGCCAGTATCCTCCGTGAATGAACATGTGGACCGGCGCATCCTGCGCACCACTCCTGAAGAGATCGAGATGCTCCGCTGCGGTAGGGCCATAGGACACACCGAGATCGGGCTTCAGGCTGGCCCGCACCCGTTCACTGTTTTCGACGAAGAAATTTGCATAAGCGCCAAAGTCGGATACCGACTTTTCGACATCATATTGGGCGTCGATTTCCTCCCGGGATCTGAATTCACGATACAGGGGCGGGGCGGATTCACCATCCGGCGACGCAGTCTCTGCAGCACCGTTGTCTTTCCCGGAAACACGCGAGGGTGTCACGGCTTCGGACGGAACAACACGGACTGACCAGTCCCGGCCGCTTTCACGGGTCTGCCAGCTCCGGACCGGTGCCCTGAGGGCGCGCTGCGCCCGGTCCTCGTCGAGATGAAATTCGATCACAGCACCGCCGGCACCGTAAAGCGGGCCGTATCCTCTGACAGTTGCACCGTGATAGTTCTCACCAATGGCGCCAAGCACGAATGCGAGATGTTTCAGTCCCATATCCGCGTTGGACGCCTCACAATACGTCTTCAGGACGGCCTGGATTTCCGAAACTTCTCCCCGGGTCAGCAACTCGAGCAGGCGGCGGTTCCAGCGATCGTCCTCAGCCGACGCAATATGGTCGTCCGCAAATTCGATTTCCTGTCGAAACGTATGGCCGGACAGTCCGCCGACGCCAACCACCGCAATTCGTCGTCCTTGCGCGATCGCCTGGTCGGCGGCCATTTCGCCCAGCCGCCATGTCGTGTCCCAGTCGTGGTAAAGATTGTTGGCAGCCACCGCCAATGGCACCTTGCCTTCGGGATTGAGGAAGCTGCAGGCGACGATTGTCCCCGTATCAATCGGGAAACTGTCGAAAGTCACCCCCTTCGCCCGTACCCCTGCAAGCCGGCTTCCGGCAACACATGCTTCCGAAAAATCAACATCGATATCTATGTCATACTCAAGATCTCCGTGGCCGTGCCAGTTCTCGTCGACATGGACACCGCGCAGGCGCGGCCGGGTTTGCCAGAGCTGGTCCATGACGGCAACCCACTGCGTTGAATAGATCAGTACAACGTCGGGTCTGGCTGCCTGCAGGGCCTGGCCGGCTTCATTGAGCCCCGTAACCAGACCGGACCAGGGCGGGTTTTCCGGCTTGAGGAGGGGCAGGGGATGGCCCGGAACCAGAAACGCCGCAACAACTCCCGGTTCGGACCGGGAGGTCGAGCGCCCCTGGAAGACCCGATGGATTACGCCCATCCCGAGCGCTTCGATCAGCTCGCTGCGGCCTGCGTCATCGAACTGCCGCAACGCGTGCAGGATCCCCATGATCCCGCGCGGGAGCACAAAGATAATGACGATCGCTGCAATGCCGAGCACCAGAAGCGGATAGTCAGTAACATCTGAAAGTACGCGATCGACAACCACGAAAATGGCACCGCCGATGATGGGACCTGCCAGGGTCCCCATACCGCCGGCCACAACGATGAACACGAAATAGGCTGACCAGAAGATCGTGAAGGCCGAAGCCGGTGTGATGATGACCGCGTCGATGAAATAGAGGCCGGCTGCGAGTCCGGTCATGGTTCCGGCTATGACGAACACCAGAAGCTTCACCTTCCGGATGTCGATGCCAACGCTTGAGGCCGCTTCCTCGTCATCGCGCACGGCGGTGAGCGCCAGTCCGTAACGGCCTGACAGGATCCGGCTCACGGTCCAGGTCGCGGCCACCAGAAGGACCAGCCCCGCATAATACATTTCGGTCGGGGTGACATCGGTCTTGATCTGCATGCCGCCGCCCGCCCCCACCAGTTTCCATTCGTTGAAAATCGAGCCGACCGCGGCGGCGATGATCCACGTGGCAACGGCAAAGTAAGCCCCCTGCAATCGCAGGAGCGGCAACGCTCCCAAGAAAATCAGCAGTAGGATGATCACGCGGCGTACATATGGCTCTCCGATAATGTCGGCTGCCGGTTCGTAAACAATAACGATTTCGTAAATGACCCAGAGCACGACAGCGATCACGACAGGACGCCAGACCCGGATCCCCACCAGAGATTCACGGACCGGAATGGCAAGCAGGAAGGCGAACGCGCCGGCGGCAATACCGCCAATGATCAGCGCCAGCCATATGTTGACCGCGCCATAGAAATAGAGAATGGCTACGGTGAAACCGCCGATGCCCACATACACCTGGTTGCCAAAAGACAGAAAACCGCAATAACCGGCCAGCAAATTCCATGCCTGGCCAAAAGTCGCGAATATGAAAAACGTAAACAGAAGATAGATGAGCCAGCCTTGCCCCGGGAACGCCCACGGAAACACCAGTCCGACCAGGATCAGGCCTGTCAGCAGCGCCCGGGCCGGCCATCCCGCCGACAGTGTGTTCAGAACCTGGCCAATCACCGCGAGAACAGCCCCTGGGGCCGCACCGCCAGCACGAACAGAATGAGCATGTATCCGGCCACCAGCTGCGCAGACGGCCCGAAGTAGGTGCCGGCCAGCACCTGCGTTATACCGATGAGGATACCTCCGGCAAGCGCACCGACCATGGAACCCAGGCCTCCCACAATGACGACCCCGAACGCGATCAGCAGGAACTGCGGGCCGTCAAAGGGCTGGAACGTTCGCGACATTCCCACGGCAACTCCAGCAACTCCTGCGACGGCCAGAGAAATCCCGCTCGCGAGCGCATAGATGTTGGCGGTTCGTATTCCCATCAGGGGTGCGATTTCGGAGTCATCGGACGCTGCACGAATCGCCCGGCCGGCATGGGTCCGCCTCAGGAACAGATGCACACCGACGAGAATGGCCACCGCGATGCAGAAGAAAATCAGCCTCAGGGTGGAAATGCTCAGATCCTCGCTCAACCGGATGGCCGAAAAAGACAGCTCGTTCTGGATCACCCTGGCGTCCGAAGCAAAAACACCAAGAAGTGCGTGAGCGATGACGATCGACAAACCGAATGTGACAAGGATCGGGGACATGAGGCCGTATCGTTCCGACAGGCCCCGTTCCTCCATGGCCTGCACGGAAACATGCTGCAAGAGATAACGCTGGAGCCCGTAACCGATGACCCACATGGCCGGCACCACGATGACCAGGGTTGCAAACGGCGGGAACCCGAGGAACTGGGTCAGGACCGATGCAAAATAGGCGGCAACGATCAACAGGTCCCCATGGGCCAGATTCACCAGCCGCATGACTCCGAACAACAACGCAAGGCCAAGACTGATAATCGCGTAATAGCCGCCCAGCATGGTCCCCGACAAAATGCCATTGGCGAAGTCGATCAGACCCCAATACAGGTCTTCGCCGGTCATGCTGCTGCCCCAAGATCCGACCCGAAATAGGCCGCAGTCACCTGGTCCTCGGTCAGCTCACCTGGCGATCCTTCGAGAACCACCCGCCCTTCCAGAAGCACGATCACGTGATCCGCCACGGACAGGGCTCGCTTCATGTCCTGTTCGATAACAACGGCGGTCAATCCCCGCTGATGGATGTCCTGAACCTTTTGGTAGATGTCATCGACCACCACCGGCGCGAGTCCAAGTGACAGTTCGTCGAACAGGACGAGATCGGGGTCTGACATGAGGGCGCGCCCGATGGCCACCATCTGCTGCTGGCCACCCGAAAGCTGCGATACGACCTGTGCCCGCCGGTCAGCAAGCATTGGAAACAGCGTGAATACGTCGTCCAGGAGATCCCGCATTTTCGACCGGCACCGCGGGAGATAGGCCCCGGTCATCAGGTTTTCTTCAACCGAAAGCCGGGTAAACAATCGCCGCCCCTCCGGAACCATCGTGATCCCTGCATTGACAATCCGTTCCGTGGGAAGCGCATCGATTCGCCGTCCGCGAAACTCGACACGGCCGTTCGTCTTGGCCGCATGGCCGCGCTGCATCATCCCCACGATTGATTTCAGCAGCGTGGATTTTCCGGCACCGTTCGCGCCGATGATGGAGCAGATTTCACCGCTCCTGATTTCCAGACTGATATTGTTCAGGGCCCGCAACTCCCCGTAATAGGCGGACAGTCCCGACACTCTCAGCAGGCGTTCATCCGTATCAGGCGCCAAGATAGACACGTCTGACCTCGGGAGCATTCAGCACATCCTGGGGACGGCCACTGGCCAACACGCGCCCCTCGCTCAGCGCCAGCAGTCGGTCGGTGGCCGTCAGCATCGTCTTCATGACATGTTCGATCCAAACGACGGTAATGCCGGACTCGCGGATCGAGCCGACGAGGCGGATGAATTCGTTGACCTCCGCGTCGGTCAGTCCGGCCGCCACCTCGTCAATCAGCAGCAGTTTCGGCTGCATGGCAAGAGCCCGCGCCAGTTCGTGTCGTTTTCGCATCAACAGCGGCAACCGCCCTGCCAGCGTGAGACGTTCTGCTCGCATACCGGTCGCTGCGAGGACCCGTTCGGCCCGGTCCTCTGCATCGGCTGCCTCCATACCGCCTCCGAACGTCGCAGCGACCTTCAGATTGTCGAAGACCGTCATATGGGTGAATGGACGCGGAATCTGGTAGGTGCGCGCCAACCCGGCCCGGGTGCGTTCATGGGCCGGGACGATCGTGATATCGCGCCCGGCAAAGATGATGCGGCCGCTGTCGGCGCCCAGATTACCGGCCAGCAACCCGAACAGCGTTGTTTTCCCCGCGCCGTTGGGTCCGATGATGCCCACAATCTCGCCTTCATCAACCGTAAACGAGACGTGGTCCGCAACACGCAGCGCTCCGAACGACTTGCAGAGATCCTCAATGACCAGCAGGGCCATACCAGTGACTCGTCCGCCACAAGGCTGAAACTTGCTCGGGACCTGGTGAGGAGCGTCGCCGCCCGGGCGGCGATGCTCCTCCGCAACAGTTTCTATTGCTGATAAAGACGCATATCCGCAGTCTTGCGCACATCCGGATAGACGACGTTGTACACATTGTCCTTGACCCAGCGTTTTGTCTTGTCGTCGACGCGCCATTGGGCTCCGCCCAGGGGCTGGACCGAATAATGCTGTTGATTGAACTTGACGCGTCCGACCACCGTATCAAGGTCCGTCGTGGCCAGCGCCCGGAGCAGATCCGCGCGATCGGTCGAGCCGGCCCGCTGCAGGGCATCGAACAGGACGTCATAGGAAGCGTCGGTATAGGCCAGGGGCGGAGAATAGTATTTGCCCGGATTCTGGCCCTCGTAAAGATCGACCAGCCCTTGTCCCGTGTAACCGCCGTACTTTGATTTGCCAGGGTAAGCCGGGGACCAGAAATTGACGCTCAGGATATCAATTCCGTGCCGGCCGAGGGCTTTCATCGCCTCCGGATAGCCGGTCGCCTTGTCGATAATGTACATGCGGGGCTTGAAGCCGGCCTGAGCGGCTTGCTGAAGATAGTTCTGCAGATCCGGAGGAGCCAGCACGCCCGTCACCACCTGGACACGTCCTCGCTTGAACCGGTTGATGATGGCAGAAAAGTCAGGCAGCCCCTGTTCGAACCGGCCGGGATCCGTCGGCTCCCAACCTTCCTTCTTGAAAGCCGGATCGAACAGCTGGGCAAAAACCACGCCGTCCGGATCGTTGGGATAGAGATAGCCGATCCTACCGTTGAAGCCGCCCGGGAGTGACTTGATCATGCCGATATGATTGGCAACCAGGTCCGGTACGGCAAAGAAGAAATGAAATGAATACTGATACTGCTTGGGCTTGCCATCGGGCCCGTAGAGCCAAGGTTCGATGGGGGTATTCGACGTGATGCAGGGCACCTTGTAGCGCTCGCACAGATCGGCCGGCGCATTGGTGGTATCGGGTGTTCCCTGGGCAAAAACGACATCGACCTTGTCATTGAGGATCGCCCGTGTGGCAGCCTCTCCGGATCCGGCCATTGTTCCCTTGGAATCAAAAATCTTGAAGTTGATCTTGCATTTTTGGCCGCCGACCTGGAGGCCGCCCGCTGTATTGATCGAATCAACCTTGTTGTGGTCGAGCCACGGTGTTTCACGGCCCATGTCCAGCAGGGGTCCGGTAATCGGAACCACCCTGCCGACCGTAACTTCGCAGGCCGCAGCAGAACGAACGGCACCCATGTCCAGCATGGCAGCCAGAACCAGTGTTCCTAACAGTGACAGCGTTGCTGCTCTCATGATCTTCTCCTTTTCCCAATCTTCATACGCGCAACTCGACGATGGCTGCTCCTCCGCCGTAAGTCGGGCCGTAGGCGTGAATTCTCGCACCGTAAAATCGGCCCCCGACAGCGCCAAGCACCCAGGCAAGGTGTTTCAGACCCATATCGACGCGAGCCGCCTCGACATAGTCGGAGCGGAGACGTTCGAACTCCGCCGATTCTCCCTTCTCGAGAAGGTCAAGCATGCGCCGGTTCCATGCATCATCTTCATCCGCAGCGATTCGATCCCGGGCAATGTCGATTTCCTCGCGAAAGATTGTTCCTGATAGACCGCCGACTCCTACGACCACGATTTTCTTTCCCTGGGATTCGGCCTTTGCGGCGGCCATGGCCGCGATCCGCCGGGTCATGTCCCAGTCATGATAGAGATTGTTGGCAGCCAGAACGACGGGAATATGTCCGCCGGGATTTAGGTAGTTGTTGGCTACGATCGTTCCGGTGTCTACAGGGAACCCTTCGTAATCGACACCCTTGGCACTGACCCCGATATCCCGGCTTCCTTCTATGCAGGCCTGCGCCAGTTCGGTATCGATTTTCAGATCGAAGGACAGTTCGCCGTACTCATACCAGTTCTCGTCGACGTGAGTCCCTGATATCGATTGCCGGGTCTGCCACAGTTCATCCAGCACTGCAATCCACTGGGTCGAATAGATCAGGATTGCATCGGGACGCGCGGCCCTGACGGTGCGGGCTGCCTTCTCATATCCTGCCGCGATCCCGCTCCAGGGTGGATTGTCTCTCCGGAACCACGGCAGCGGAGACCCGGGAACCAGCAGGGCAGACGCGATGCTCATGCCGCCTCAGCGCGTCCCGCCTTGACAAGGTTCCACTCCATTACGGCATTTCCGGTTCCGATGACGGTTCCATAACCATGCAGTTCGCCTGGAAGTTCCGGATATTCCATAGCCGAAAACATCCATGTAAACGCGCCCGATTTCACTTCTGCAAACGCCTCGTCAATAAACTGCGGAAGCAACGAAAACACTTCTCCGACCTTGCCGCCGCGCAGCAGATCGATGATGCGCATGTCCCATTCATATCCGTGCTGGGTGGCGGGCCGCTCCTGGGTCATGTCCTCCGGAAGTTCCGGCTCTTCGTGAAAATGCCAGTGGCTGAGCGTGTTCGATGCGAGGAGCACGGCACGCCGACCGGTTTCCAGGATGGCGTCCCTGGTCGCCTTGCCGAGGGCATCCATTTCATGCAGCCCTTCCTCTGTGGTCAGGTAATAGGGCGAATTGTTGGCAGAAATCCCGACGATGGGGATATCCCATTGCGGACGGATCATGTGCAGTGTGGTGATGGTACCGTAATCGACCCGAAAGTTCGGATTGCGCATCATCTTTGCCACAAGCCCTCGTGCGCGGGCATTGGCACAGCAGGCCTCGGCCAGCTCCACATCGACCTGCAGGGAAAAACTGTAGCGGAACAGATTGGGGAAAATGGGATCAACCGACTTGCCGGAAAGCTCGGGGACACCAAGAAAGTGATGGCCAAGCTGCGTGATCCAGTGAGGAGAATGCACGAGCAGCACGTCGGGCTTCAACGCATCGAGACTTGCCCGGGCCCGTTCATAAGCCCAGCGCAATTGCTCCCATCCTCCCTTCGATCGTGGTTCGTTCTGTGGCGGATTTTCTCCGTAAACGAGGTGGGGCGGGTGCGGAGCCAGATATCCGGCAAGAATCTGTCCCTTGGCCATCCTGGTTCCTCCTGTCATGACCGGTGCGGGTAAGGTTTGCGCATCGTGGAGGGTCTTGGTCCCTTCGGCAAGTCAGATTATGCCCGGCTACTCCGACTTTCGAGCTTCGTCAGGAACCGCGGACGTGAGGCCGGAACCGGCACCCGCTGCGGGTCGGAGAGACGTGAACGTTCACGAACGTCCAAGAGGAAAGTATGCATCAAGCCAGTCCTTGACGACCCGGATGACCCTTGTGTTGGATTCCGCCAGCATGAAGTGATCGGTGTCAGCGGTCAGATGAAGATCTGCGGGCTGACCAGCCCGACAGAACATTGCGATCGACTGTTCCGTCGGCGTTACCGAGTCGACCGAACTGTGAAGCAGCAGCAACGGTCTTGGCGCGATGTTGCCAACCACATCCTCCGCATTGAAGTCATACATGCTCTGGGCGGTCTCGACCGGAAACTGCTGCACCGAGCCGGGTGCGAGATTGGTTCGCAGATGTTCGGGAACGGGCACGATTTCATGCCTGTCGACCATCAGCTCCTCTCCTGTTTCCTCGCGATGGCGGCGGCCCCTGTCCAACATATCGGTAAACGCCTGCCACGCGTCCGCTGTCTTGTGCTGGCCGCGAAACTTTCGCTCACCATGGCCCCAGCCCCCGGAAGAAATGACGGCGCTGACACGCTTGTCGACTCCGCCGGTATAGACGGCGACTGCAGCACCGAAGCTCGATCCGGCAACGGCGATCCGGTCCGCTTCCACTTCGGGGCGCGATCGAAGGAATGTGAGGGCCGCGCTGGTATCCGCGACCTGGTCGAGGCAAAGAATATGTCCGAACCTGCCATCACTTTCTCCGCAACCCCGCATGTCGAAGCGCAGAACGATGTAGCCCCAGTCGACAAACAGACGGGTCGGGCCGACGACATTTCCGGCTTCCTTGCTGCTCCCGAAACCGTGAAGAACCATGATGGCCGGGCGCTGCTCGCCCGTCATCATTGCTTCCGGAACATGAAGCACGCCAGACAGCAACAGGTCTCCGGACCGGATCCTCACATTCTGTTCCATAAGTCCTCTCTCTGAAGCAGGCCGATCTTTCTGCCTGCAAAACAGGACGGAACCGGCAAAGGAACTGCCGGTACCCGAAGAGCAGCCTGACAAACGGCCGCCGCTGACATTGTTCCACCGGTCTGGCACCGCACCGGTCGTCCGGCCTCAACCCCTGCCAGCAAGGGTTCACGGTGCGACCGGAAATCAGGACCCGGCCCTCGGGTCGTCATGACTCCTTGAGTTCCTATTCCACCGTGACGGTTTTGGCCAGGTTGCGAGGCTGATCAATATCGGTCCCCTTGGCAACCGCAGCATGATAGGACAACAGCTGGACCGGAATCGTATAAAGGATGGGAGCGACAAACGGGTCTGCGGCCGGGAGTGCTATACTCGCCGCCGCCAGCTCTCCGAGCCGGCTGATACCCTCGGCGTCGGAGAGGAAAATCACCCGCGCACCGCGGGCCACGACTTCATGCATGTTCGACGCCGTCTTGTCAAAGAGATCCCCGGGCGGCGCGATCACGATCACCGGCACCCCGTCGTCGATCAGGGCAATGGGACCGTGCTTCATTTCCCCGGCGGCATAGCCCTCGGCATGGATATACGAGATTTCCTTGAGTTTCAGCGCACCCTCCAGGGCGATGGGAAACCCTGTCCCGCGCCCGAGATAGAGTACGCCGCTCGCTTTCGCTACATCGCGTGCGAGGTTCGCAATGGCCTCGTCATGCATCAGCACGTCATTGATACGCGACGGCACATCCATCAGTGCACGGCTCAGTGCGGCCTCCCTTTCGTGATCGATGGCTCCACGGGCAACGGCCATTCCGATGACCAGGCCGGCGAGCGTCGTCAGCTGTGTTGTAAACGCCTTGGTGGACGCTACCCCGATCTCGGGACCGGCCAGGGTCAGCAGGGTGGCGTCGGATTCACGCGCCATCGTGCTCTCGCCAACATTCACGATACTGAGAACATGCTGTTGTCTGCCGCGCGCGTGACGCAGGGCCGCCAGAGTGTCAGCCGTTTCGCCGGACTGGGACACAAACAGTGCGAGGGCGCCCGGCTCCGACACGAAATCGCGGTATCGATACTCCGATGCGATGTCGACCTCGACCGGAATCCGGGCGATCTGTTCGAACCAGTATCGTGCGACCAGGCCGGCATGATAGGAAGTGCCGCAGGCAATGATGTAAATCCGCGGGATCCCGGTCACATCGAAAGGCAGGTCGGGGAGGGCGATCGCACCTGTTGCAGGATTGATGATGGTGCGAAGCGTGTCCCCGATGACACCGGCCTGCTCGTAGATCTCCTTGAGCATGAAATGGGGAAAATTGCCCTTGTCGGCCAGATCCCCCTGTGTCCGGATTTCCCGTATCTGGCGCTCCACCACGGCTCCGGACCCGTCATGCAGGACGACACCTCCGGGAGTGACCTCGGCCCAGTCCCCTTCCTCAAGAAAGCAGATGCGCCGCGTCAGCGGCAGCAGTGCAAGGACATCCGACCCGATATACATCTCCCCTTCGCCATACCCGATGGCAACGGGGCTGCCGCGCCGTGCAACGATGATCAGATCGTCATACCCGGCAAACAGGATGGCCAGCGCGAAGGCCCCCTTGATCCGGGGAAGGGACGCAGCGACTGCCTTGGTCGGCGACTTGCCAGCCGCCAGTTCACGACTGATGAGATGCACCACAACCTCGGTATCTGTTTCCGTACAAAAGCTGTGGCCAAACTGATTCAGCTCATCACGCAGCTCGTGAAAATTCTCGATAATGCCGTTATGGACCAGAACGACCCGGTTGTCAGAGTGGGGATGGGCGTTGATCTCGTTGGGCGCCCCGTGTGTCGCCCAACGGGTATGACCGATCCCGACATGTCCCGGCAACGGGGCGTCTTCGATGACGGCCTCCAGGTTTTCGATCTTCCCCGGAGACCGTCGGCAGTGAATACTTCCGTTGACGAGTGTCGCGATACCAGCCGAGTCATATCCACGGTAGGCCAACCGCCGCAGTCCTTCGAGCAGCAGCGGCGCAGCAACCCCTGTCCCGGTAAAACCCATAATTCCGCACATGGAGACCCTACCCTCAGATTGCAGGCGCCGGGGAAACGTCAGCGATCATTGCCGTTCTCTCCGGATTTCCCCGCTCGACGGAAGGCAGTGGCCCGTCTCTCGAGGTTTCTTTGTCTGCTCCGCGCAACCGCAAGCGTCTCCCGGCCAACATCGCTGGTAATCACGGATCCCGCTCCGACTATGGCACCGTCACCAATCTTGACTGGCGCGACCAGGGCTGTGTTGGACCCCACAAAGGCATCCTTTCCCACCCGGGTCTCATGCTTGGCAATTCCATCGTAGTTGCAGGTGATCGTACCGGCACCGATGTTGGTGCGCGCGCCAATCTGCGCGTCACCAATATAGGACAGATGGTTGACCTTGGCATCCTCACCGATAAGCGCTGCCTTGACCTCGACAAAATTCCCGATGCGGGAACCAGTTTTCAGTTTTGTCCCGGGACGAAGGCGTGCAAAGGGTCCGATAATGGTGTCCGCTTCCAGATCCGACCCCTCGATATGGCTGAAGCTGCGAATCTGCACACGGTCTCCAATCGTGACGCCAGGACCGATAAAAACGGCGGGGCCAAAGGTGACGTCCACCCCGATGACAGTGTCGGCCGAAAGCCACACGGTTGCCGGATCGATGAGCGTGGCCCCTTCTTCCATGGCGCCCTTTCGAAGTCTCTCCTGCATGACCGACTCGGCTTCAGCGAGATCCCTGCGTGTGTTGACGCCCATCGCCTCAAGCGGATCGTCAGCCTCAACCACTCCGCAGGTAAACCCCTCTTCTCGTCCCAGCTCGACGATATCCGTCAGATAGTACTCGCCCTTGGCGTTCCGTTTCCCCACCTTTTCCAGCAAGGAAAACAGCACCGTTCCGTCGACAACCATAGCGCCGGCGTTGCACAGCTCGATCTCGCGTTGTGCGGGGGAGGCGTCCCGTGCCTCGATAATCGCCTCGACCCTTCCGGAGGAGTCAACGATCAGGCGCCCATAGGATCCCGGGTTCTGTGGCCGGAAGCCGAGAAGCGTGATTTCGGCGCCCGACCTTTGCCGGGACTGGCAAAGCGCCCGAACGGTTTTGGGACGGAGAAGCGGTGTATCGCCGTACAGGATGAGGATATCGCCGGTGAAGCCTGTGAGGAGCGGCCGAGCCGCCGCCGTCGCGTGGCCGGTTCCAAGGGCCTCGGTCTGGATCACGGTCGAGGCCGGCGCCACCGCGTCGGCAACGTCATCCATGTCCGGTGCGATGACGACGATCCGATGTCCGGGCGATACGGTCTCGAGCGCCCGCAATACATGTTCGATCATCGGAACGCCGGCGACGGTATGCATGACCTTGGGGAGCCCGGACTTCATCCGTTCGCCCTTGCCCGCAGCAAGAATGATGGCGGCGCAGTCGGACATACTCAACCGGGGACCCGCTTGGAGCCGGGCACCCCTTTCCCATCGGCCGTGATCGCGACGGGTTTCAACGCTTTGTCTCCTCCCATCGGCTCGTCGATCGGGAACGCAAGGACTGCCTCACACCGCCTGTTTCCATCACAGCCTCCGCGAGATAGCCATTGACGACCCCGAAACGGGACTCGTAGGTCATGCGAACGGGCACTGGCGGAATGCCATCAGATATGCGCCCCATCCAGACCCGGGCGCGCCGGTCATAGCGGTCCTTCCGGTCGTCGGTTCTCTCCTTGAAGCCGCCCTTTTTTTCCATCCACAGAATGCATCGAATTGCCGGTCCCGAAAATGGTGAGCGCGCGTTGCTTTCAAGCCGCTCGCTGCCGTCCGCTTCAGCGATCAGATTATAGCGCCGGCGCCCGTCAAACACCGGAATCCGGGCCTCGCATTCCTCTTTGCCGTCAAGATGCGTCAGCAAGGTAAGGATGGCGCCCATCGCATCCATCGATCCGAGACGTTCTTTCGCAGGTACGGTGGGCCGGTCGTCGGTCTTGCTGTCGGGCTTGATACGCACCACCTGGGGTATCCCGTTCATGAAGCGCATGTCGATGAACCGCTCCTTGCCACCCCAATTGTTCCACTGGCCAGACGTCAGCGGTTCAATCCTGGACCCGTGGCGCAATCCCTTTGCGTATGCTGACATTTCCCACGGCCAGAGACGGTTGACGATACCGAGCATCCTTAATCGTGACCTGACTTCGTAACTCGCGCTGCCCAGGTCCAGTTGAAGATCAAGGCGGGCCATATTCAAACCGGCATAATAGGCCTCGTAGACAAGATCGGCACGGCCGCCGGACAATGCCGGTGCAGTTCCGAGGAGCAGCATCTGCGCAACTACCAGAATCAAGCGTCCAGAACGCAAGGCCTTCATGGTCGCGTCCGTCCGTCGAGGAAGATTTCCTGCAGTCATTACGCCCATTTCATTTTGACGTTCAACACCTCTGGTCGCGGGAGCCAGTTCCCGATCGTCCAATATATTGGATGTGGGTCCGGTGGCTGCACGACTTCCGGTGCCACAAGGGAGAGTTTCGCATTGCGACACAGCCATCACCACCCGATCGTCTCCGAACGATGCCAGATCTGCGCACTCCGGGAAAGAGGGGATTCGGCGCGCCGTATCGGGCAGGAAACCGGTGCTGCGGCCACGACAGTCAACCGCGAGGAGCGACCGAATCCCGGCGATTGCATGTCTCTCCATCAGCCGTCACAGACCCTCGCAAAGGAGCGATGCCTGGTTTGCGGGTCAGGTTACCGACGCCACGATCGGATCCGGTTTCCCGCGTCGATGTTGACACCTGGAACGGCACCGCATTATATGCGGGCACGAACTGCCGATACCGGGCGCGTAGCTCAGCGGGAGAGCGCTCGCCTCACACGCGAGAGGTCGCTGGTTCAAACCCAGCCGCGCCCACCAACGCCGATCCTGACGGGAAAACGGACCATGAGACCCGGCATGTACGGCCCTTTCCCATACAGCCCCATCATTGAACGCCCCCGCCTGGAATGGCCTGACGGGGCCAGGATCGCTTTCTGGGTCATACCCAACATCGAAGTCTTCCACCTCAACGAGCGCATGCCGTCGGGTTCTGGCCGAATTCCCGATGTGTCGGCATGGGGAGCCCGGGATTACGGAAACAGGGTGGGTGTTTTTCGACTGATCGAGGTCATGGAGCGTCATGGCGTGCCCGGTACCGTGGCGCTGAACAGCGACTGCTGTGACCTGTGTCCGCAAGTTGTGCAAGCCTGCCTTGACAGGGGGTGGGAACTCATGGGTCATTGCGAAACCAACAGCCGACGCCTGAACGAAGAATCATCGGAAGCCGACGCCAGAGCTATTATCCGGCGCACCCTTGATCGGATCGAGTCGTTCTCCGGAGCCAGGCCCGTCGGCTGGCTCGGAGCCGGACGCCAGGAAACATGGCACACACTCGAGCATCTGCTCGCCGAAGGTTGCGTCTATACGGCTGACTGGGACAATGACGAACAGCCGATCAGAATGCATGTGGGGGATCAGACGATTGTCGGACTGCCATACGGTGCAGGGCTGAGCGACAAGCAGCATTTCGAGCTGCGTCTCGGCAACCCTGACGACTTTGAAACCATGGTCAAGCGAGCTTTCGACCAGCTTTACGCAGAAAGCTCCGACAGCGGTCGGGTGGTCGCGCTGTCACTCCACCCCTATATCATCGGTGTGCCCCATCGGATCGGCGCACTGGACCGCTCCTTGCAGTACATCATGAATCATGACGGCGTATGGGCCACTACCGGTCGCCGGATCACCGAGTGGTTTGTCCGGTCGCAGCCTCCGGATCCACAGCAGCCAGTTTGAAGACCTTCAGGTAGTCCATGATCAAATTGGGTTGCGACCTGTACGCGGATGGAAGATGATCGGTCGGGTACGGCCCTGACAGGGTCAGCTCCGCACCCGGGCCAGGGTTGTTTTCGCCGCGGTCTGGGGGGTCTTGCGTGTGATCTGAACGACAGGGGAGGACAGTCTTGCCACGAGGTGTGATCGATCACGAGGGAATGCGCTCCTCCGAAATCCTTGCGCTGAAAGCAAAGGCCCCGCCTCGATCCCTGCCCTTCAACATCCGCAAGATCGGTCATGTTGTTCTCATGGTCCAGGACATCGAGAGATCGACCGAATTCTACACCCAGGTGCTGGGGTTTCGGATCTCGGACGCCTATCCTGACACCATGATGCCGGGTCGCATGGTCTTCATGCGCTGCAACAACGACCATCACGGCGTCGCCCTGATCGGCGGAGCCAAGGCCCCGGGCAACAGCCAGGAAATGAATCACATGGCCTTCGAGGTGGCCACCCTGGACGAGGTGTTTCTCGCCCGGGATCACCTCCGGGACAAGGGCGTCAGGATCATCTTTGAGGGGCGACGACGCGCGGGCTGCCAGGTGGCAGTCGAGTTTCTCGACCCTGACAACCATATCCTCGAGATTTACTGGGGCATCGATCAGGTTGACGGAAACGCTTTTGGTCGACCGCCGGAAGAATGGCGGGAAGAAATGTCTCTCGAAGACGCGGTCGACAGGGCGCCGCCTGGCCAGGACACGACCCTGAAGGACCTGACGCTGAGGCAGGACACCACCTGACCACGTGACGGCCGCAGGCTTGACGGCCCCATTCGGAATACCGGACGTCTCACAAATAAACGGTCTCGGGCTTCAGTCCGAAAGCCACTTCTCCGTAAGTTGCCCCGGCGATATCCCAACTCTGGATAATGTGGGCTGTCACGGCGTGAAGGTCGCGAAACTTTCGCTGCGCCGCATGGTGATCGAAGATTGCGTTCGCGCCCGCGATTGTCTGGAGCCTCGAAACGGCACGCCGGCACAGGGTGCCGGCATAGGCCTGATCCCGACGGTTGCGCGCTCGTTCCTGCAGTGTCAGGGAGCGCTCGGCCTTCATGGCCTCCATGACGGCAGACGTATCACGCATGATCAGAAGACGCGCACAATCGGTTTCTGCCGACGCCTCCGCAACCGTCAGCTGCAGGCTCTGGATGGTTGCGAGCCGGCGGCCTGTGGATTCCCTCCGGGTGATTTGGCCGACAATGATCGCCAGCATGCTTTCCGCGATGCCAAGGCCGACCGCATTGAAGAAATAGGGAACCGAAGACACGTGGGACACACGATAAAGCGGGCGGGCTTCCTCCTTACGACGCAGCTCTTCGCCGCCATTGAGCAGTGGAAACGGCAGAACCCTGTGACCTGGAACGAAAGCAGACCTCACGCTCACATTCTTGCTTCCGGTTCCACGGAGTCCCAGAACATGCCAGTTGTCATCGATTTCGGTTTCGCTCGCGGGAACCAGAAACAGGCAAGGGACAACACCGAATGTCTCGGTCTCGGCGAGACATCCGAAAAGAAACCAGTCAGCAAAATCGCATCCGCTGACCCACCCCCATGTTCCCGACAATTTCCAGCCCCCGTCGATGGGCTC
Organism: Alphaproteobacteria bacterium; assembly: GCA_965221485.1. Lineage (GTDB taxonomy): Bacteria > Pseudomonadota > Alphaproteobacteria > MPNO01 > UBA830 > JAJEBT01. The sequence goes on from OZ244893.1 coordinate 3,126,065, forward strand.
TGCGCTGCCGGCGGGATGGTAACCCGCTGAAATGACGGCTTCCGGATTTTCGCCCCAGATTTCTTCGGCGACATCGCCGGCAAACATGGTGGCAATAATGGAATGATCGTTATGCACTGCGCAAATCCATGCCGCCGAGGCGCTGCTTCGCGCAACGGCGGCAATAATATCAGCCGCGTGATGGAGCGGCAGTTCCGCACCCCCGAACTTCCGAGGCTGGCACAGGCGCGACAAACCGGCAGCCCTGAGATCTGCTGCCGTAGCCGGTGGCAATTGACGAAGGGTCTCTGTCTCTTCTTCCCTGTCTTCAAGGGTCGGGCCAAGAGCGCACGCCTCCTTGAGGAGACTTTCATAACGTTGTGTTTCGTCATTGAGGAGAAGCGCGTTCATCGTCACCTCCGGTGCTGTCGTTGCAATGGGCGTGGCGGACAAACAGGGTCATTGCCGGAGTACAGCTCGGCCGTTCTTGATAACAGGGTCAGGCGCCCCGCCATCATTGACCGGCTCCGAGCGCACCGGAAATCGTCCTTGAGGCGATCATACCGATAGCAAATGCCTTGATCAGCCCTCCGACGTATCCGGATGAGGGCCCGCCCTCAAGGCCGCCCACGGCAGATCCGGCCGCATAGAGGCCGGGGATTGGCCGGCCATTTCCGTCGAGAACCTGCGCCTGACCGTCGATAGCGATACCGCCCGACGTCACAGTGATGCCCGCGCAAACCGGTGCAGCGTAAAAGGGCGGAGTCGCAATGGGCCACGCCGGATGAATGGATGAGGACCTGTTTGGCGACAGTCCGGCGCCCCGTTCCCCCTCGACCCATCGGTTAAATTCCCCGATCGTACCGACCAGACCATCGGCATCGACATCCGCAGCCACTGCCAACTCCTTCAGGTCTGGCGCGGAAAAGAGGGTTCCACCGCTTTCCACAAGGGATGGGTTGGGGGGAACGATGTCGGTGGCCCGCGCGTCGTCCCAAATCGCAGAATCGAAAATTGCGACGGCGGAGAGCGGGTTCTCAAGGCGGGCCACAGCGTTGGCAATGGAAATCCCGCCCCGTCCCTCGTCACAGAATCGCTTGCCGTCCGACCCGGTGACCACACCGCGGGTACAGATCACGTCAAGATGAGGATACGGCCACAGGCCGTCTGTCTCGAATACGTCGCGGCTGAGGATATGGCCGTAAAATGTGTCAAGGCCGACCACCGAGGCCCCGGCATCCACGGCCATCCGAATGCCATCTCCGCGGCCGGTCCGGGTATTTCTCTGGTAGAGGCCCGAAGGTTCGCGGCACACATGCTCGCGAAGCAGTCCCGAATCCGCCTGGAAACCGCCGTCGGCAATGACCACCGTCCGGGCCCGAAATACTTCGGTTCCGGATGAGGTTTGCGCCTCTGCGCCAATGGCACGACCCCGTTGTGTCAGGAGTCTTCGGGCCCGGACACCGCGCCGGATCTCACCACCTCGTGTTTCCAGCGCCATCTCGAGTGTCTTGAGAAACCTGTGCGGTCCACTGTCTTCCCAATCCAGACCCGGGCGCATGGCGCGCGGCGGCGCCATCATGGGCATCCCATAGGATCGCCGCGGATGCTGGACGAAGCTGCACCCTTCGCTCCGCATCCATTCCATGGCAGGACGTGCGTGATCGGCCAGGGCCCGCGCCAGATCGGGGCGCGCCGTTCCACCGCTAACCTCCATGACTTCGGCAAACAATACGTCCGCCGGATCCTCGGGGCTACGAAACGCGACATGGAGGGCCCCCGTGCAAACCCGCGAATTGCAAGGGTAATCGTCCTCCCGTCCGGCTTCGAGGACGAGAATGGACCAGCCTTTGGACGCCAGCCGATTGGCGACTGTCAGGCCCGCAAAACCGGCTCCGATAACGATCGAGTCGAAATCCATGCGTCAAATCTCCTGGAACGGTTACGCCAGAAGGCGCGGGAGAAACAAAACCAGTCCGGGGAACAGGACCACCAGCAGGAGACGCAGGATATCAGCCGCAAAGAACGGCAGAATTCCCCGAAATATGCGGGACAGCGGGACGTCCGGCAGCATTGACTTCAGAACGAATACGTTGAGACCGATCGGAGGCGTGATCAGGCTGATTTCGACGACCATGACCATCACGATTCCGAACCAGATCAGATCGAAGCCGAGCCCGTCAACGACGGGCACAAACACCGGGACCGTGAGGAAAATCATCGCCAGTCCCTCAATGACGGTTCCAAGGACGATATAGAACCCCAGAATGATCAACATCACCACCAGAGGCGACAGGTCCAGGGTTTCGATCCAAGCGATCATACCGGCTGAAAGACCTGAAAGAATTACGAAATTGTTGAGGATCAGCGCTCCTGTGATGATGACGAAGATCATGGCTGTCGTGTAGGCGGCCTCCATGATGGCGTCATAGGCGATCCGAATCGTAAGCCGTTTTCTTGCGGCAGCGAAAGCCAGGGCGCCCATGACACCGATTCCTCCGGCCTCGTTGGGGGTAAATACACCGAAGGAAATCCCGCCGAGGATGAGGAGAAAAAGGGCCACTACTGCCCACACGCGATACAAGGAACGCCAGCGTTCCTGCCAGCGTAACCTGCGGCCTGGCGGGCAGTCATCAGGCCGCAAACGGGCGTAAATGGCAATCACCAGCATGTATACGAGAACGGTCAGGGCGCCCGGTACGATACCGGCAATGAACAGATCGGCAATCGACTCCTCGGTCAGGATTCCGTAAACGATCAGGGCAGCACTTGGCGGAATCAGGAAGCCCATCGTTCCCCCGGCTGCCACCGCACCGGCCGCAATGCTGTCGGCATACTGGAAGCGCCGCATGGAGGGGATTGCGACCCGGGCCATGGTTGCCGCGGTTGCCGCCGAAGAGCCGGAAATTGCAGAAAATCCGCCACAGGCAGCAATCGTTGCGAGAGCGAGGCCGCCCTTGAAGTGACCGAACCAGGCATTGGCGCAATCGTAGAGGTCGTCGGACAACGCCGCCCGGTGCACAAAGGTGCCCATGAGCAAAAACATGGGAAGCACCGCAAAGTTCGTATTAAGCGTGACATCGATGATCTGCTGGCTGACCGATTCCAGGGCCGGAACCCATCCGCGCAGAAAGCCGATACCGACGAAGCCCGTCAACAGCATGGCAAGGCCGAGGGGAAAGCCGATAAAAGCAATTGTCAACAGTCCGGCAAAACCGGCGAGCGCGGTCAGCATTCCGGGCCGTCCGCGGGGCTTCCGGATCTGCCCCGGTCGCGAAGCACCAGGAGTGTTCCGACAGCGGTTGCGAAACACAGGGCACCCATCACGACCAGAAGGGGCGCTCGCGTGATGCCGAGATTCTCGGTGACGAAATCGCTGTTCCACTCATCCAGCGCGGCCGCAATCAATCGCTCGCCCATGAAAGCCGCGACCAGGCCCGTGCCGACAAGCACAACCCGGCGGCGAAGGCGCCGCAGCCGCCCGCGAATGAAACGGTCAAACAGGTCGACCGTGATATGACGCTCATGAAACGTCACCGCCGGGAACGCCCCCATGACCGCCACGCCCAGAATCAGGCCGACGATTTCAAAGGTGCCGGGAATTGGTGCGTTGAAGAAGTAGCGTCCTACGACATCGACAAAGGTCAGCGCCGCCATGCTGAACATTGCAACCGCAACAGTGACCGGAACGATCCTCAGAATTGAGGACGTTTTTGCAGGAGGCAGCGGAGGCGTCGGAGGGCGCGGTTCGGCCGCTCCGGTCATGATCGTGCGCCTGACTCCTCAGTGCAGCTGCGAGCGAAAATAGACGAGAGCGGCCTTGCCATCCACGCCCCGCGTTGCTGCCGTTTTGATCCAGTCTTCGGTGAAGTGGGCGACCACGGTCTTGATTTCCGTGACGAAGGCCGCGCTTGCCGTTTCAAACGTGATTCCTTCCTTCTCCGCGACTTTCCTGATGTCCGCATCAAGGGAATCCGTCTTTCGTCCGGCGTTCCTCGCCACGCGTTCCCCTGAAACCGAGTCGATAGCCATTCGGTCCTCTTTCGAGAGGCGTTTCCATTTGTTTTCGTTCATCAGCAGCGAAAAGGTCACGGCATGCAAGCCATCGGGGATCAGGGTGACATGCTTGATGTACGGCATCGTCCTGAACGCCATCATCGTGTAGGTTGATGTCACCTTTCCGTCGACGATCCCCTTCGAGACCACATTGAACATCTTCACGCCAGGTACTGAAACCACCACCGCTCCGAGCTCTGTCATCATGCGGTTGGGTATGCCGGCAATGGTCCACATTTTCTCGTTCCTGAGATCGGCCAACGCCCGGATGGGTTTGCTGTTATGATAGAAGTTGGCGCCTGATAACACCCAAAGGCCCAGCAGCTTCATACCCTTGTATTCGTTTGCCGCAGCAAAATGCTCACTGTAGGTCCGCCACAGGGCGACCCCACGCGCTTCGGCCTTTTCACCAAGAAACGGCAGCTGGGCAACGGGCGGCAGTTTCAGACGGTTGCGTTCGAAGATGTTGGCAAGCATGGCCACATCCGCAAGCCCTTTGGAGACCATGTTCCATTGCTTGGGTGGCGGCGCGAGCGAGGCTGTTGTGAACTTGACGGTGACACGCCCGGATGTTGCCTGAGCGACATCCTTCGCCCACGGCTCGAACATGCCGACATTGAACGGATGCTTCAGGGGCACGAAGCGGTTGAACAACAGTTCCGTCGCAGACGCCGCCGAAACGGAAACTGTCATCGCAAGCGACACGGTCAGCCCGGTGAGGGCAGGATGGCGAATGGCTGGGATCATGAATTCAAATCTCCGGGCATGACGCCATTCACTGGCCTGCCCTGTTTCGTTGTGTCCGCTTCAGGACATCAGGCTTGTGCGGGCGGGTCGCACGGGACCGTTCCCATGGCAGCCGGAACCGAAAGTTCGAGTATTTCAAGATCATCAGAGGTCGCGATCTCGTTGTGCCGGAGACCGCCCGGAATGTAAACGGATTCGCCTTCACTGACGCGGATCGTCTCACCGGTTTCAAACTCGAGGTCGACCCATCCCTTGAGTGTGTAGACAAACTGTCCCTCACATTCGTGATAATGCCAGCCGGTAGGCTCTGTCATGCCCCGTTTCGCTGTCATTGTCTGGGCTCGTATTCTGCCGATGCTGGCCTCGGTAACTCCAAGGTCGCGGTATACAAAAAAATCACGCCGGCCGCCGACCTCGGGCGCTGATGCAGCAGATACGTGGGCAAGCTTCTGCTTTGGATGGCTGTCCATGGCAAAATCTCCTTGTCTTCGGTCATTCCGGGCCCGGTTCTGGCACCGGAACGTTTCAGGGTTCACTATATCAGAAACCGAGTGAGTGTATATCCGGGCCCGTGCTGAAGACGGGCATACGGAATGGAATGACCAACAATCGGAAAGGCCGAGCCATGATCAAGCCACAGGGTATCGCCCATTTCACCATACCGGTCACCGACACGCGTCGAAGCCTGGACTTCTATTCCGGGGTTCTCGGGCTCACCCCGATCCAGGTCAATCACGAACGGGGCATGGTCTTTCTTGATTGCGGCGGAGACTGCGTGGTTCTTGCGCGATCGAAAGCAAGGATCGATCCGGAGGATCACGATGTTCATCACGCTTTTGTGGTTGCGGGTGAAGACTACGAGGAGGCCAAGGCTGCACTCCGGCAGGCTGAGGTCACGATCCTTTTCGAGGAAGATCGCCAAGGCGGAGCGGTTAACGGACCCAGGGCCTACTTCCATGATCCGGACGGCAACGTGCTGGAGATCATTCACCTGACCAGCTACAAGGGCCGCCCGTGAACTCCTCCGCGTATTTTGCAGATTTATTCACAGTTTCCGCAGAATCCGTTTTCGTAAATTCGGGGAAGTTTTCTAACCTCCTGAAAATAAGTACAGTTTTTTCCCCAACAAAATTTCGGGCTTCCACAGAAAATTTCGAATCAGTGCGAGAATATTGTTGTGTTTCAATTTTTCCATATGTAGTATCATTCGATATGCTATGTACCGTATATAGCCAGTCAAGTTGTGTTTGCCAAATAAATGAATAAGGAGAAGGACATATGCGGTGGAGTGCCGAACGGGTCGATCTTCTGACCCGGCTGTGGCTGGAGGGATATTCGGCAAGCCAGATTGCCGAAACGTTGGGTGACAACACCACAAGAAACGCAGTGATTGGAAAAGCCCATCGATTGAACCTGCAGCGGGGGACCGTGCGCAAGGTCTCGGTGCCAACCATAGAACCCGCACGACAGGAAAAGGTGGTCGTTCATCCTATGGTGGGCAAGGGTCTTGAACCCTGGATGTGCCGGTGGCCAACTGACGAGCCCGGAAAATACGGCCTGCATATCTGCGGAGCCACGGTTCAGCCAGGCCGGAAGTACTGCGCCGAGCATTGCACTTATGCCTACATGATGCGAAAGCAGGCCGGCATCGCCGCCTGATAACACCGTTCCCGACGTCATCGGTGTTCCGGGTGACGTCGGCGCCTGCGCTGAAGTGCAGGAACGCTTTGTTACGATCGTCCTGCTTCAATATGAACATGGACGGCTTCGGGACCGTCCTCAATTTCCCTGCCCAGCACCCGAACAGCCTTGTCTGCCTCCTCGACCGGATAGTGGTGTGTGCACAGCTTGTGAAGAACATCACCTTTTCGCCGGATTATATCGATCGCCTTCTCGACCGAAGACCAGCTTGAAGACAACACACCAAGCAAAGAGATTTCCTTGGTGATGAGCGTATCCGATACGAAGTCCGGGATCGCTTTCGAACCTTTGAGACCGGCAATGACGACCGTGCCTCCGGGTCGGACCATCTCGACAGCCTGGGTCACAGGCTCGGTAGCCAATGACGAAACGTCGACCACAACATCGGCCAGCTGCCCGCCCGTGGCCTCGACGATACGCTCCACCGGATTCTCGTCATCAACCACAATGGTTTCGTCGGCGCCCAGGTCGCGGGCCAGAGACAGCCGATACCTGTCCTGCCCGGTCCCGGTGACGATAATCTTCCCGGCTCCGGCTTCGCGCGCGGCAAGAACCGAAAGCAGGCCGCGTTGTCCTGGCCCCTCGATCACGACGGTATCGCCGATGCCTGTTTCCGGCCGTTCCACGGCCCAGCGCACCGCGTTGGACATGGGGTTGAAGAGGCTCATGATGTCTGTCGGCACATCCGCCGGAGCCTTGTGAAGTGTCGCACGGGGATGCAGATAGAGATGGGTGCCGTATCCGCCCCACAGATGCGGCGCATTGTCAAAACCCATCCTCAGCCCGTAACCCATACCGTTCCGGCAAAGAACGGGACGCCCTACCTGGCACTGAAAACACTGACCGCATGGGATGGACGCCTCGACGGTGACCCGGTCACCCTCCTTGACGCCCCAGCGTTTTGCCGCCTCCGTTCCGACCTTGTCGATCCAGCCCAGGATCTCGTGACCTGGAACGATCGGACGCACAGCCCACGGCGTATTGTCGAGATGACCAAGATACTGTTCCCAGTCCGTGCCGCAAAGTCCGGCGGCTTCCACACTGAGCAGTCCTTCTTCCGGACCGATGTCCGGAATTGCAACTTCACGATAGTCAAATTCCCGCGGTGCGGTCAGCACTGCGACTCTGGCCGTTTCCGTCATCGTAATCCTTACGCCCCGATCATGGGTCCTTGACCTCGAACTCTGCCATTGCCTTCAACCGGATACAACCGGTGGTGATTGGCTTCGGTCGTCGCATCCGTTGCGGGGCCGCTCGATCGGGAAATGAGCCCTGCCCTCGCCGGGTGTCCAGGACGTTGTCCGACCACTTGCAATCCTGGGCGGTTTCACATTCCGCCACTCCTGCAACCGTACCCGCGTCGCGCCCATCGGGAGAATGAATCCGGCGACACCCGAACCGTTATCCCGGTATCGATACCTGCCGGGAGGGTGAGGAGTCCCGTTCGTTCGATGTCTGCCGTGATCCGTATCGCAACAGTCCAGGCTTCGCAGGTCACCCGGGCGGGTTTGGGGTTCCCTCAGGTCAGGCAAGTGCTGCCTTACCGGTCACTTTGGCCATGCGCCTCGACCAGCCAGAGATTCTTATCAGTATCCCGCGAGATTCCGGTGAGAAGATCCTCTGTGTCTGCATCGCCAATCTCCGCCGCTTCATCAATGGCAGCCCGAACCGCCTTGCCGAAGGTGGCGAGGGCAACACTCACGGCGTCCACGTGATCGACACCGCTGGTGATATCGAGTGGATATTCCGGCAGAGTGGAACCGGCGGCAATGACCGCTGTGCCCCTGGCTGTGCCACCAAGGGCAACGATCCGCTCTGCGATGTCGTCGACATGGCCCTGAACCGTGTCATGCAGGCTGTCAAACAGTTCGTGCAAGGCAATAAATGAGGGGCCCTTGACGTTCCAGTGCGCCTGTTTCAGCTGGGTTGCAAGATCGACGCCGTCGGCCAATCTGTCATTGAGCAGGGCGACCACTGCCATACGGCTGTTTTCTGCTATGTCGTTGCGCGTTGCATGCAGTTTCCTGGTCATCATACCGCTCCATTTTAGAATGATTCTAATATAGGAGCCGGTCTCCGGATGTCAAGGGTGGCCGTCAGATGGTCTTCACACCCCGAGGCCAGCCGCTTCGACCTCCACAAAGCTGTCCGGCGCAACACCCTCGGCGTCCGCATCAAAGGCGAGTTCCACCTGAACACCGTTCGGATCATGAAAAAAAACCTGTACCAGGCGGCCGCCGGCAGCCATGCGTTTCGCATAGCGAACCTCATGCTGCCGAAGCGTGTCCTCTGTCGCGACGAGATCGCGAGCCGACAGCCCGATATGATCAAGGCCGTCCCCGCGGGCTTCGGCAACGGTTCGTCGGTCGCTTTCGGGTTCACTCAGGGAGAGGTGCACGATCGCCACATCTCCGCAGTAGAGCCAGTATCCATGGCTGTCAAACGGTGGACGCGGCCCGATTTCAAGGCCCACGACATTCACGAAGAAATCCTTGGTTTCTTCCATCAGAACGGTTCGGATGTTGATATGGTTCAGTTCGCTGATTGTCATGACCGGGTGCCCTCCAACATTCCCGAAACTTGCATCCTTGATGCGTCCAAACTAGTCTGCTGGCCAATATTGGACCGTTGTTGACGAGGAGGCAACTGATGAGCGAGCGTGTCTGGGAAGCGTTCTTGACCGAACGCGACAAGGAGGTGTTCCGCGCAGCCGGTTATGGACAGCTTGCCGGTTTCGGGGAACGACCGGCCATCGTCGTCATTGACGTGAACTACAACTTCACGGGCGACCGCAGTGAGCCCATTCTGGATTCCATCAAGCGTTGGCCGAATTCCTGCGGCGAAGACGCCTGGATCGCCTTGCCGCATATCAGGAAGCTGCTGGATGCCGCTCGTGCCAAGGGCCTCCCCGTCATCTACACGACCGGAACCATGCGCGAAGACGGTTGGGACCGCGCCTCATGGTCGTGGAAAAACAACCGGACTGGTGAGTGGCGCTCAGGCGCCGATATTCCGCAAACCAATCTCGACGGCAATGATATCAATCACGAAATCGCACCCCTTGCCCAGGACATCGTCATCCGGAAGCTGAAACCGAGCGCCTTCCATGGCACACCCATGAGTTCGTATCTCACCAACCTCAGGGCGGATTCGGTCATCATGGTCGGAACCACGACGTCAGGCTGTGTGCGGGCGACCGTTCTTGATGCCTTCAGCGAAAACTACCGGGTTACGCTGGTTGAAGAAGGCTGCTTCGATCGGTCCCAGGCAAGCCATGCCATCAATCTTTGCGACATGCACGCAAAATATGCCGATGTGGTCGACGTGGATTCTGTTATCGAATTCATCGAGCACTTGCCGGACGACCTGTTCGTGCTGCCGCGGGGGACCCCCCTGTCCGATCAGTGAGGCTGCGCGGCCCTATACGAACAGTGTCGCACCCCCGATGACGATCAGAAAAATCAGGGCAACGCGGCGAAACAGCTCCTCGGATGTTCTCCGGAACAGCCGTTCGCCAAGCCACATTCCGGCCATCATGCTGGGGGCTATCAGCACACACAGCCAAAGGATCGTCCACACCAGAAGACCGCCGATCCAGTAGGAAACCAGGGCAACGATCTGCGAGATCTGGAAGTAGAAGATGATCGCAGCGCGGTTTTGCGCCGCCCGGTGCGGTCCGGCGAGCAGGAACATCACGACAGGCGGCCCGCCGATGGTGGATGCGCCGGATATCACGCCACCAAGACCGCCGACACCGGCCGTGAGCGGAAGATTGAGTGACCCCGTGTAGCGCCAGCCCCGCAGCATCAGCAGGCCGAAAATGATGATCAGCACGGATATTCCGCGCCTCAACAGCTCGGGGTCCAGACTGACCAGCAACCAGGCACCGAGCGGAACACCGATCATTCCTCCGATCGAGAGCGGCCAGACACGCTCCCAGTCCGCGTCCCGAAAGGCTCCGGGTATAAGCTGGACCCCGGTGAAAAAATTCACCACCACGACGGCAGGCACTGCAAGGACAGGGCCGACCACGGCAGCAAGGACAGGAACCATCGCCAGCGCGGCCCCGAAACCCGAATAGCCCCGGATCAGACCGGCAACGAAAGCGGCGATCGCAATCGCAAGGGCCTCGGCCCAATCCAGGTCAGGGAACATGGAGACCGGCGCTACCCGCTGCTTCTGCAGTGCGTCGCAGGGACCGGAAACCGCGGTTGATCAAACAGGGTTCAGCTCACGCCAGATCGAGTTCGGTGCCTCGACCCTGCTCTCGCGCCTTTCGATATGCGGTCATGGCAAGGGCAATTTCCGATGCGCCCGTCCCGTTGTTGTTCTTGTGATAGGTGATCTGATCCTTTCGCGTCCGGCCCGGATGCCGGCCGGTTGCAAGATCGCCCAGTTCAAACACATCTTCCAGCCGTATCAGACCCTTCTGAACCGGCCCATAGAGATCGCCCTGCTTCTCGGAAATCAGGGACTCTTTCAGGTTGGTAACAATCACGTCCGCCCGCTCTGCTGTCCTGTCGTCAATCTCGCGGCGCGGGCTTGACAGAAACCCGCCCTCCACAAGCTGTCTGTTGCCGCCGATGATGCCTGTCACATGCTGACCCGGTTGCAACCGGTTGCCGTCGAACAGTTCGACATTGGTGTTGGTCGCGCATAGAAGCACATCGACATCATCAACGACCGGTTCCGGGCGATCCACGGGGGTGATGTCGATGTTGAATTTCGTGCTGTAGTGCTCGGCAAACCGGCGGCGATTGTCCGCGTTGCGGCTGTAGACCCTGACCGACCGGACGCTGTTCCGCACTGTCTTGAGGGCGAGGAGCTGGTTGGCTGCCTGTCCGCCGGTCCCAAGGAGGCCCACGGTTTCTGCATCTTCCCGGACCAGATAGCGGAACCCGACGCCGCTCGCAGCGGCCGTGCGGAACGCCATCAGGCTGGTCGGCCCCATGGTCTTTTCGTCGATCTCTCCGATGAGGATTGCGAGCAGGTGTCCGCTGCGAGAATCATGCAGGACATGGACCGGGTGGGCGCGGTGGCTGTAGGTCTGGTTGGCCCCCTCCTGCACCACCAGTTCCGAACGCACCTGGGCCCCGATTCCCCCGAGCTGGTGAACGCCTCCCGGGAAGTTCGACACCCGTACCCCGGCCGGCGAATGAACCCGGCGTCTGGGGGCGTTGAGAACCGGATATTCCGTGGATTCGCGATAGCCCTGTTCAATGGCCTCAATGGCTTCCGGCATGCCTACGAGGCCCTGCAGATCATCTGGCCCGAGTAGCAACACTCTCATGATTTCGTTTCCGTACCTTGCCAGACTGGCGCCTCACGACGGCTCGCGCATGACGAATGATCCGTTACACAGCAGCGCCGGAACACCGGTTGACGGGCTCAATGACAAAGTCCGGTTTCCGTGTCAACGGTCCAGATTGCCAAGTCATGCATGGGGTTAGTGTCAGTGGTGAGAGGAGGTAAACCCTGTGGTCACCACCCTACCGCAGCGCGCTTTGAAAATCGAGAGTTTACCGACACCCTGTAAGGCGGTGAATAAAATGGAGGCCAATGGTCTCAAATGAGGTGAGAGGTATTAAGGGCTTCCACGCGACCCAATGCACGGAACCCTACCCGAAGACGCAGAAAATGTTTAGACGAATATTGACCTCAGCCTTGCCCACAGCGCGAATGTCAGTTATTTTTTATAATTTATTGACAATGTTAGATTCTAAGGTTACTTTGGATTCATAGGAGGCAATCATGAGCGATGGACCTTTCAAAAACACGAAGCTGTCTAGTTGGTGGAAGGGCTATATGGAAGCGCTGGTGAGTGATGCCGTCAATGATGAAGAGCGTCTGGCGGAAGCCGCGCACGCAGTGTTGGGGGACATTCTCACCAACAGCCCGCAAGCGCTGTTTTCGCATTTGAGGGCTCTAGTTGACTGCCGGCAACTCGATTTGGAGGCAGCTACCTCGATAGAGGCCATTTTCGACAGTCATGAAAAGACACCCTTCGCCGATCGTCTTCAGAACGAAATGGCATACCAACTCGCCAACAACGAGACACCGAAGTCCGCTTTCGCCAAGGGACTGGAAAAAGCAGTGCGCCTACAGGTAGAAGGAGGGCGCACGCGGGCCCAGGAGGAGTGCATTCGTGCTGTCGATACCGGCAAGATGACGTATAGCGCGTGTGATCATGCTATAAAACGCATCAATAGCGACATTAACAGACTTGACGTGAATCAGATTTGCGAGGCTGCTCTAGCTAACGACAAGCGAGCGTTCAAGAGAGCAATCAGAAAAAAAGTAGGTCTAGAAGAAGGGCCTGACTTGTGAAATTGCGACACAGAGAACCGAGGAAGTACGGCCTTAATCTGTACATCCTTGGTGACGGAGCGCGCCGAGATGAAAGCCGTTCGGGGGTGAAATTTGCGCAAATTGGGCGCGAAATCAAATTTGATCCAAGCGTGCTCGATACCTACCACTACGACGGCTGGGCTCCGGTTCATCACGATCTTCTTGTGGTCTGCGCCGCAGTGGAATTTGCAGATCGTCGATGTTATCGACGCATCGCTCAATGGACACGGAACTTAAGTCTGACTATCCCCGTCATCGATCTTGAGGTGTGGCAAAGACAGGAGGTCCGAGCAAGCCTTCGAAGCGTTTTGCGACAACTGACCGGTGACGAATGGAACTTCACATTTGTCCAGGCGAACAATGCTGTGGCAAACGGCAATTTTCAGCGGGCGCTTCCGTTCGCCAGCAACAAGCAGTTCGCCATTGCTTACAGCAATGGGCTCGACTCTCTATGCGTATCAGGCCTGCATGAAAAGAACGACAACGCGATCCGTGTCAGGGTGACGGCAATCAAGGACCGCGTCAAGAGCGGTGAGCGCCCGTTCGACCGGATACCCTTTCGGGTTTGCCCCAAACCGTCATGCGAGAGTAGCGTCCGGTCAAGGGGGTTCAAGTTCTCAGCGGTCACGGCGATCGTTGCGCACCTGTCAAGAATCAAGAAAGTTGTAGTGCCGGAAAGCGGGCAAGGTGTCTTCGGACCCGTTTTGCTTCCGTTGCATAATATCTATGCAGATTACCGCAATCATCCCGTGTTCTTCAGAAAGATGGAGCAGTTTATCTATACGCTTCTAGACTACTCAGTCGCCTACGAACAACCACGCTTATGGTATACTAAGGGTCAGACTATAGCCGCTTATCTTACCGAGACTGGAAGGTCGCCGGAAAGTATCATTGAGACCCGTTCGTGCTGGCAACAGAGGTGGAATTGTAGATTCGGCGGTAAGTTACGTCAGTGCGGTTTGTGTGCGGCTTGCCTTTTGCGCCGAATGAGTATGCATACGGCTGGTATCACTGAACCGGATGACACGTACACAATTTCTGACCTAACTGTGGCTAGCTTTGATGCCGCTGTTCCGAAGAGGAGTGACCTAAATCTGAAGCGGACAATGATGATCGACTACGGCAACATCGGCGCGCGCCATTTGAAGCAGTTAGCTGACTTGACTAGTTTGCCAGAAACGGAGCTAAAGCCGAAAGCGTTCGAGATAGGAAGGGCGATCGGCGCAACCGAACAACAGACTCTTAAGAATTTGAGGAAATTATTAGCTCAGCATGCAGAGGAATGGCAGAGCTTTCTACGCGCCCAGGGGAAGGAGAGTTTCATAAATCACTGGATTAGGGGGGGTCGCCATGGCTGATTTGAATGAAATCAGTGCGCATGAGATTGGACGCAGGCTTCGTCTTTTGCGGGAGAGTGCGAACATCCGTCAAGAGGACGCGGCAGGAGCCATTGGTCTGTCGCGGCCTACTCTGGTGTCGATCGAGAAAGGCATTCGCCGCGTACGTATACAGGAGCTACAAACCCTAGCTAGCCATTACGGCGTCTCCGTAAATGCGATCCTCAGACGAGAGGCGGTTCATATCGATCTGGTCCCGCGGTTTCGCAAGTTACGCGAAACGGACGACGTTCATGTGGCCGAAGCGGTTCGTTTGCTTAACGATCTTGTGAAGGCTGAAGTAGAGTTGGAAAATGTGTTGGGCGTGTTTAGAGACCGGCGATATCCGCCCGAACGTGGCATTAGCACCGGTGACGTTGTTGAGCTTGCAGAGACACATGCCCAAGAACTTCGTGATGAGCTAGGGTTAGGCGGAGCACCCATCGTTGACATCTTCACACTTATAGAACTCGACCTCGGTATTCGCCTTTATCAACAGCGCTTGGGCTCGAAGTCAAAGGTGTCTAGCCTATTTGCGTTTGATTCTAGTGTCGGTGCATGCATTCTTCTGAACGCAAACCATCCGTGGGAGCGACGCGTGCAATCCGCGGCCCATGAACTGGGCCACTTCACTGGGACGCGTCAGATGCCCGAAGTTCTCGAGCAAAGTGAGCAGTTTTTTTCACGGGATGAACGCTACGCGCATACATTCGGGCGTGCGTTTTTAACCCCTAGTGGAAGCTTTGAAGAGAGATTTAGGCTGCTCACTGCAGGCAGCAGGAAACTCACGCGCCGTCATGTAGTTCTACTTGCTCATCAATTTCATGTTTCGAGGGAAGCTTGCGTCCGTCGCCTGGAGGAATTAAGCCTCGTACGTAAGGGAACCTGGGACTGGTTTTGCAAGCATGGCGGTATAACGGACGACCATGCTGAAGAAGCCCTCGGTGTCAAAGCGTATAGATCGGACCCCGCGAAGAGGGAGGCGGACAGACCAGTTTCCCAGCGCATTGCGCTTATGGCCTATGAGGCCTGGAAACAGGAGCTAATGTCGGAAGGACAATTAGCCGAGCTATTGAAGATGAGCCGTGTAGATCTTCGAGCTATGGTCGATGAAATCGAGCTTGAGGAAAACGAGACGGATGACCTTCTCAATCTCGCTGGATAACAGGCCGGAACCTTTGATTCTCGATACGAGCGTTCTAGTTAATCTTCACGCAAGTTCACGGGGAGCACAAATTCTTGCAGCGTTACCTAACTCCGTAGTCGTTCCTGAACTTGTGGCTGCCGATCTGGAACACGAAACCAGCAAGATTCGCGGCGAGCACCGTTTTATTCAGGCGCTCGAGACTGACGGGATTCTCAAAGTCTCTCCTATGACTAACAAGGAGTACATACTGTACGAAAGTCTGGTGACGGGCGAGGGCTCTCTCGGTGACGGCGAGGCTGCGACCATTGCTATGGCCGCAATCCGAAGTCATATCGCCGTTGTCGATGAGCGTCGAGGCAGGACGCAGGCCGGACGGCTGATGCCAAAAGAAAACATCGCTTGGTCCATCGACTTGATTGCGAATCCGGTAGTCGCAAACACCCTAGGTCGTGAAGCCCACATTGAAGCTGTTTATCTAGCACTCCGTAACGGTCGAATGAGGGTACATGAGGACCATTGCGACCAGGTAGTCGCTCTTATCGGTGTTCATCGAGCTTTGACCTGCAACAGCCTGCCCGGCTATAGGTATCGTCAGCAAGTATGGAAAAAGGCGGCGGCCGAAGCCGCCCACGATTGAACGCAAATCTCAAGACCCGCCCGGATTAAACTCCCAAGTACAACATTGCTTGGTGCAACAGTACTTCCCCAAGGCAACCAATCTTCGACATTTGTATCCGTCCGAGGTTCACCGGGTCCGGAATCTCCTCAATCACCTACCGCGGCAGGTTCTCGGTTATCGCACGCCTT
Organism: Alphaproteobacteria bacterium; assembly: GCA_965221485.1. Lineage (GTDB taxonomy): Bacteria > Pseudomonadota > Alphaproteobacteria > MPNO01 > UBA830 > JAJEBT01. The sequence continues at coordinate 3,142,226 of OZ244893.1, forward strand.
ACGAGGTCTTTCGTCGCACACTGGACCCGGTTGACCCCCTTCCCGGCTGACACAAGCTCCGGCTAGTACCATGAACAGGAGTTTTGCGGCATCCGGCCGCTACGCTGGAAGTACATCCCTACCGGTTGAGGCCCCGGTATTGTTCAAGGAACCCATGGCCAAATGGTCCTAAACACGACTGTTTCTGGCTCAGGCTACTTCCTCGCCCCAGGACAACCGTTCCAGATACCCGCAAAACAGCTGGAGTCCACAGGCAAAGCCGTCGCAGCGCTTCTACAGTCCCCTCAAATCAGACTCCTCGGTTATCCACTGGCCCGAAAACGGACCTTATCACAACTTTTGAACATGCCTGTTCCTCGCCCTGAATAACTCGCCTTTGTCTACCAATGCTGCTACCATATGTAATCTCTGAGAGAGCCCAATTCCGCACCAGGCAATGTTGCATTTCGGAGTTTAATCTGGGCTTTATAAATCAGACTCTCAAAATTTTGCTGCTTTTCGAATGACCCAAACCCTTCGTCGTCTCGGATCGGTTCCAGCCCCTCCATACGGCGAAAGCGTCAATAGTTCTGCAACGCATACGCGACGCCTGATTGTGACAGAATGCCTACACCCCCTGCATCAATATGGCTCGCAAACGCACCATACAACGGGTCCAGAGCTCTCTTCAAGATCCTTTGTCCGCCCCAGGTTCAGCCAGATAGTCTTCCATCTTCGATGTGAGTTTTTCAGAATCACCCGCCGTCAGCATGAAGCTCCATCCCTCGACGCGCGCATTGATCTCGCTCGCTGTTGTCCTGGCCGCCTCGATCTTTTCGGGTTCGGCCGTCTCATCGACTGTTGCAACGAATCGTCCCCAGAAATCCTCATCGAACTGCGCCACCTCGATGCGGACCTGAACTCCCTCCCAGAGCGAGTACACCGCGATCCACGGCTTCTCCGGCCAGGTCTGTCCGGAGATCGCCTTCACGTCGTCAAACATCATGCGCCACATGACATTCCCGAGCGGATCGGCCTCATCCTCGGCCTTCATTGTCCTCCCTTCAGGAATATCCTGCAGACTGAAGTTCTCATCCGACGGGGCGCTCCTGGCGATCGCGAAGCGGGCGCCGTCGGGGCCTTGCACGGACACGTGACGAACCAGTTTGCTGTCATAATTGACGATCTGACGCTCCATCCAGTCAATGGGTTCCTCACCAATCTCGATTTCGCCGCGGACCAGCCAGGTCTCCTTCTCGTCACCGCGGCGTATGTAGGAACCGGCACTGACAGATCCGAACAGGTTCGGATTCTTCTTTCCAACCGTGACATCGGCGAGCATCTTGCCGCCATCCGCCGTGAGAACGAGCCTTTTTGACTTCGCTTCGGGTCCACCGGCCGGCTCCAGTTCCAGACGCGCATATCGCTCCGGATCGCTGGTCTTGCGCTCGATCAGCTTGAAATTCGCCAGCCCGACTATGGCCGACTTCACCTTTTCAAAGGCTGCCGGGTAGCCGTCCTTTTGGTCGACCCCCCATACTCCGTCCTTGAGCGTCAGCGAGAAAGCAGCTTCCGGTGTCTGCACGTCAATTCTGGTCACATCATTGACCGACTGTTCAAGCGTCGGAAACGCAGGTTCCGTTCCTGCCGTCAGGGCCGTGGTTTCAAGTTTCGTCGACACCGCGAAGGCAGCGGCAATAACGACCGCGGCCGTCACACCGGCCAGCACATGAAAGGTTCGAGGTTTCATATCTCAGCAGCTCCCGGTTTCAGCCGGCCAAGCGGCGGCGGCGGCGCACAAGCGCAATGACCAGCGCGGCCAGCGCAACGACCACCGGCATGCCCGCGATATTTATAACCTTGAGGTTGGATTCAAGCTGATCGATGTCCTTGCGCAGGTTCAACTGTACCTCGCGCAACTGCTGGCGAATTTCGACCACCCGTGCCCGGAATTTAACGATTTCTTCCTGCTGGGCAGGAGAGACAATCTGACCGCCCTCACCCTGTTCCTTGGTTTGAAGGCTCTGCAGCTTCTGCTGTATCTCCTGGAGTTCCTGTTCCAGTTCGCGTTGGCGGGCGCGATAGCGGCTCTCGGCCTCGTTCTGGATGCGTTCAACCACCTCGAACGGCCGCTTGGACAGACCGCGACCACGCAGACTGACCAGCGCGCTGGAGCCGGCAAGATTGTCGGCGGCATTCAGAACCAGATCCCCGTTGTTGGCAATCGGGACCGTGAGGACCTGACCAAACACTTCCTGTCTGCTGACCCAGAACCCGTCGGCAAGAATATCGGTGTCGGCAAAGACAATCACATTGATGTCTTCCCCGGACTCGTCAAGATGCGGTTTTGCAGCCGCCTTGTCCCCGTCCTCCGGCTTCTGCTCCTTGTCATCGGCCTCTGGAGGCCCGTCCGGAAACGCTGACCTGGCCTTTCCGGACAGCCTCGCCGCCACGACATATCGACGATCCTGAGGTTTGAATTCCTTGAGAATCTCTGCCGGCTGAGGGTTGTGCCGGACCATATCCGCACCAAATGGCCCTGAGGTGTTGGTCGACCAGATGAGAGGGTCGAACGTGGTCGTGGCGTCGTCCAGCTTCTCCAGAAAGCCCGGGGTTGCGAAATTCAGCGCTGCGAGATCTGCGGCGACAACATCGTCGGTCTTGATGTTTTGGGGGCCGTAAGTCGTCCACGCGACATATCGCGTGATGATGGGGCGTCCAAAACTGTCCATTCCGGCCTGAACCCTCTGGCCTGCCTCGAGGTCGCCCAGCACCTTGTCCTTGTCATACGCGACCCCCCACGCTTTCAGCAGGTCCGGAAGATCCGATCCGACACCGGGCGGGAGACGCATGGCCGCGTTGCTGCGTCCGCCTTCTTCTGCATGGGGATCGACAAACACCAGAGCCTTCCCGCCCCGAAGCACGTATTGGTCTATGGCGTAGCGCGACGCCTCGCTAAGGCCAAAGGGATGAACAATCATCAGCACGTCGATATCATCGGTCAGCTTGGGTGTGAGCCCCTGGACCCTGACTTCGAAGAACTGTTTCAACTGGTTGATGACCTCCCACGGCTTGTATTCCTTCAGGGGATCGGAATCGACGGGAATTCCGGTCACCAGAGCGATCACCTTTTTGCGCGGATTCCCGAGATTGTGGATCATCCGGGTCAGGTCGTATTCAAGAAAGCGTTCCCGCTGGGGCGACAGGAACGGGATGACGTCAACGTCATCGGTGGAATTGCTGGCTGCAATGCCGAAATACCCGAGATCTCCAGCCTCGGTCAGCGGAATCCCGTTCAGCCCGTATCCGGTTGCCCGATCCTCCGCGGGCGAGAACGGCACCGCATCTACAAGTTCCAGCCTGAGATTACCTCCCGAAAGGGCGACATAACGTTCCAGCAGTTCCTGCACGCGGGCCGCATAATCCCCAAGCCCGGGCGTACCATCCAGCAACAACCGTGTCGCAAAGAGGCGAATCGTGATCGGCTCTTCAACCTCTGCCAGCGTCTGCCGGGTTCCATCCGAAACCGTGAAAATCTTCTGTTCCGTAAGATCCAGGCGTACGCCTCTGAAGGCCGTCTCCGAAAGGAGAATGACCGCGAGGAAAAGGATTGCCGCAAGGACCAGGGCGCCAATCGCCAGCGGGCGATGTTCCTGGATCGGGGATTTTTCGTGTCCGTTGGTCATGCCTCGAACTCACGAGCCTTTCTTCAGATCAACCACGATCACGTTCGCGAAGACAAACACGCCGATCACAGCAGCCATGTAAATGACGTCCCGCAGGTCAAACACGCCTTGTGTGATCGCATTGAAATGCGTGAGAAAACTCAGGGACGCGACGAGATCGATAACAAAGGAGGAAGCCCAGCCCCGAAACGCCGATTGAACAGGTTCAAGGCCGCTCATCATGAACAGGAAGCATGCCGCGGCAGCAATCACAAACGCAATCACCTGGTTCCGGGTCAGTGCTGAAATGAAGCTGCCGATGGACAGGAAGGCTCCCGCCATCAGGAAGCTCCCGACATAGCCGGCAATGATCACACCGTTGTCCGGCGAACCGAGGTAGTTCACGGTTATCCAGAGCGGGAAGGTCAGGGCGAGGGCAATGCCCGAAAACACCCAGGCGGCGAGAAATTTGCCGAGTACAGCACCGACTGTGGATACCGGCAAGGTCATCAGCAGTTCAATAGTGCCGGTCTTGCGCTCCTCGGCCCACAGCCGCATGCCTACGGCCGGGATAAGGAACAGATAAAGCCACGGATGAAAGGCGAAGAACGACTGAAGATCCGCTTCTCCGCGCTGGAAAAACCCGCCAAAGTAAAATGTGGTCGATCCGGCCAGCGCGAGAAATATGACAATGAACACATAGGCCAGCGGAGTGGAGAAGTAACCAGCGAGTTCGCGCCTCGAGATCACAAGCACGGTCTTCATTGGTCCTGCTCTCCGATCGTTATGCTGCGAAACACGTCTTCCAGGCGCCCCCTCTCGACATACAACTGTTCTACCTCCAGCGCATGCTCCTTGATGCGTGCATTGACGTCCCCGATGATCGCATGGCCGTTACGCGGCATCAGGACTGCGTGGGCACTCTCCGACCCGACATCCACGGTTTCGATCCGCTCGATGCCTTCCATCCCATCCAGAACCTGGCGGAGTCGTGGCAGATGTTGCTGTTGAAGCCTGATGGAGACTGCATTGCAATAGGCGGAGCGGCGTTCAAGGTCCTGCGGGGTTCCGTCGGCAACCATTCGTCCCCGCGCAATCACGATCGCGCGGGTACAGACGGCTTCCACCTCTTCCAGGATATGCGTCGAAATGATGATCGCCTTGTCCTGCGACATCTGCCGAATGAGTTCGCGAACCTGGTGTTTCTGGTTGGGATCCAGTCCATCGGTCGGTTCATCCAGGATCAGGACTTCCGGCTCGTGGAGAATCGCCTGAGCCAGCCCGACCCGTCGCTTGAACCCCTTCGAAAGGGTTCCAATGCGCTGATGAAAGACTTCACCTAACTGCAGTTTCTCAACGGCGGCATCAACAGCCTTGTCACGCGCGCGGTCCGTCAACCCCCGGATTTCGCCAACAAACGCCAGCAGGCTGGCCGGGGTCATGTCTTCGTAGAGCGGGGCGCCTTCAGGCAGGTAGCCGATCACCCGCTTGGCTGCCAGCGTATCTCTGGTCACGTCATGGCCGCACACCACAGCTGTTCCGGACGTCGGGGGCAGATACCCTGTAACCATCCTCATGGTGGTCGATTTACCGGCTCCATTGGGGCCAAGAAAACCCAGAACCTCACCCGTCTCCATGGTGAAGCTTATGTCGTCCACAACCCGGACGGGGCCGAACTCTTTTGTCAACCCCCGGAGTTCGAGCTTGCTGCTCATGATTCCACGGTTCCTTGTTGTGTCATCTTCGTTTTCGCCGCGTAGCGCCATTGACCGGTATTGGGGCGCCGCCGTCAATCGGGAGATCGTGCGGAATACGCCGCCTTGGCAGTTCCGTCAAGACTAGGACCAAATTCCTGCGGGAATGGTCTATGGGACCGGTTTGACCGGACTGTCGTTATTAACAGCGGGAACCGGGCTGTTCGCCCGGTTCCCCGGATTGTCGTCAGGCTGCTTCCCTGACCCGGCCTTCAATGGTTTCGGAACCACTGCCCCGGACCACAATTTTTTTCGGCTTGAGAGCCTCCGGGATCTCACGCTCCAGGTCAATCGTCAGCAGTCCGTCCCTGAGATCTGCTCCTTTCACCTCGACATGATCTGCGAGCTGGAAACGGCGCTCAAAGGCGCGTCTGGCAATTCCGCGATGCAGGAAATTGCCCTTGTCCCTGCTGCTTCCGCTCTTGCCGACGATCACGAGCTGGCCGTCACGCACCTCGAGGTCGAGGTCATCAGCGGTAAATCCGGCAACGGCCACGGTAACCTGGTACTTGTCGTCGCCAATCTTTTCGATGTTGTAGGGCGGATAGCTGTCGGGGCCCGAGCCCTTCTGCGCGGCATCGATCATCGACATCAGCCGATCATATCCGACAGCACTTCTGTAAAGGGGGGAAAAATCCAGTGTCATTTTACACATCCTCCATTGAGCAACATGTTAACGGACCGCCATCATGGCCGGTCACTTCCAGATCAACCGGTCCCTTCTGGGCACCGATCGAGCGATATGTAGGGAGCGTATTTCGGTTTTCAAGGGGCGTTTACAGGGTCATGTTCCGAACAAGCGCCGCCACATGATCAGCGATGGCAAGGGAAGCTGTCATCCCCGGAGATTCGATCCCGTACAGATTGATCAGGCCCGGAATACCGTGGTCGTCAACGGACTGGATTAAAAAATCCCGGGCCTCCTCGCCAGGCGCCTGAAGCTTGGGGCGAACGCCCGCATAGCCCGGCACAATCGCGCCGTCAGGCAGGCCGGGATAGTAGCGCCGCACCGCCTCATAGAAGCTGTCTGCACGGGCCGGGTCGACATCGTAGTCAATGCTGTCGATCCATTCTGTATCCGGCCCGAAACGGACCTGCCCCGCAAGATCGATGGTAACATGGACACCAAGGCCTGCCTGTTCGGGTATCGGATAAATAGGCCGGCTGAAAGGGGAACTGCCCGACAGGACGTAATAGTTGCCCTTGCAGTAGTATCCGGGAGGTATCTGCGTTTCCGGCATACCCTTGATCGACGCCGCAATGTCCTGCGCCCACAATCCGGCACTGTTGATAACCACGCCAGCGAGCAGCGACATCGCGTCCTCACCGCCACAGTCGATGCGGATTCCATCGTTCATGAGCTTGCCGCCGACAACGGGAGTCAGCAATGCCAGCATGGCGCCTGCATCTTCGGCATCGCCTTGCAAAGCCAGCATGAAGGCGTGGCTGTCGATGATTCCGGTCGAAGGCGACCACAATGCAGCAACACAATTCACCTCCGGTTCGATGGTTTCCACCTCGGCGGGGGTGATCCATTCCAGATCGTGAACTCCGCTGGCGGCTGCATTGTCTGCAATGCGGCGGAGATGAGGAAGCTGCTCGTCATGGGTCGCGACAACGAGTTTGCCGCAGCGCCGGAAGGGGATGCCGTGGGACTCGCAGAATTTGTAGAGAGCATGCTTTCCGGCGACACAGAAGCGTGCCTTCAGGCTGCCTGGTGGATAATAGATCCCGGCATGAATGACTTCACTGTGACGAGAACTCGTTTCTGATCCGATCATGCCGGCTCGTTCGAGTACGATCACCTCACGCCCCGACATTGCGAGCGCGCGGGCAATGGCAAGCCCCACGACCCCGGCACCGACAACGACAGCCTCCACTTGTTCGGTCATGAAGTCTCTTCCGGACGCGGCGCCGTTCCGTAACGCTCATTATTCGAAGCCAACCAAGCGATTTCTTCCGGCGTACTCTCCCTTCCCAACAACAGGTTGCGGTGGGGGAAGCGCCCAAACTGCCGGATGATATCCCGATGATCTTCCGCATAGCGTAGCCATTCCTGCCGGTTGTCATGATCTTCAAGATCGGCAAACAGCCGAACTGCAATGTCCTGATCCGATATCGCTTCACTATGCTCGAAAGGGAGATAGGCAAAGAGTTTTTCTACTGTCAGAAGTTCGCGGTGCATGGGTGAGTGCACCAAATGACGGGCCGCCGCCAACGCCATGTCATCCTTGGCAAAGGCGCGACCGTCTCCCCGGTACATGTTGCGCGGGATTTGATCCAGAAGCACGATCAACGCGATGCAACTCCGCGGTTGCCAATACCATTCCCGTAAGCGATCGGCTGCAGCCATCTGATAGTCGGCTTCAAACCTTTGACGGATCTCGAGATCCAGCTCGGGGCCGCCCCCAAACCAGAAATCCCGCACAGCGCCATGTTCGGAAGATCCGGGCTTGCCAAACCAGAACCCATAAATGCTGTCCCATCGCTCCCTATTCGTCATTTTCCGGATCACGCCCGCAGAACCCGACGAAGAAAATTGCCAACAACAATCATACGGCAGATCGCCGGAAAGAACGTCTCAACGGCCGTTGAAATCGCATCATACGTGTCATCACTGAGGCGGCCCCCTGATCGTTTGTCCTGCATGCGGTCTGCGTGGATTTCCATTCCGATCTGCGTCGACATCTGGCTGACCCGCTCAACTGCGGCTTCCACAGCATCGACGTTCCGGAGACCGGCAAACAGGTCCGCTAGCGCTCGCAGAAGGCCGGGCCATGGGGCAAGATGCAGAAACAGGGAGGGAACAATTTGCGCGTTTTTACCAAGAAACGGGTGCGACATATGCCGCAGGGTTTCGCGCGTATCCGCCGGGAGTTGATGGAACGCCTGCAGCGGCAGGAGTTCCTTCAAATCCAGCTCCACAGCCGGTGGCGGGGCATAACCCGGGGGCGGTGAATCAGACGCGAGTTCCCGGGTCAGGATCTGAAGGCTTATGGCATTCATCGGATTTGCCATGTTATAGGCATCGATTGTGCGCAATACCGCACGCACTTCTTCGTTATTCAGCCCGAAGCGGGAAAGGCCGAGGACCCCCTCCGCTTTCGTTTTGCGGGCATCAAAATTTGCGGCCCGGATCAGATCCGGCGACCGGCGGGCCAGAGTTCCGTCGAGATAGGGTTCGCAAATCACGGACCATGCCCATTCGAGACCGCCCGGCAGTGTCGCAAGGTGGCGATAAACAAGGTTGACGAGGCGCACCCCCAGTGCTTTCGCCAACGCATCATAGATGAGCCTGACTTCCCCGGTCGCTGCGGAAAAGGGAATTTCCGGCAGAGGCGCGGCCGGAGCGGATGGAGCGGCACCTTCTGCTATGGACATGGCCTCGTTTCTAGCCTTTCAGGAGATTTCGGTGTGCAGCCCGATGCTGGAGAGCCCGTGCATTTCTCGAGCGGCTCTATCGGGCCAGTCGTCCGGGAGACAGGGAGCACTGGCCGCGATCGGGATTTGGTTCGACAGGTTGCTTCAGGCGGTCAGACAAATCATCCGCCCCTCCAACATAGTCACCGTTCATCCAGATCTGCGGAACCGTGACGGGTGTCTTGTTCCCGATCAGGGGCTTGACCCTTCCGAGCATTTCATAAAGGGCCCGCGGTTCCCGGACCACATCATGATACCCATAGTCGATGTCGGCGCCGTCAAGATAGCCCTTGGCGCGCACGCAGTGCGGGCAGGTTTCCTTGCCAAATATATGGTTGCCCTGGAGCCTGAAGCGTTTGACATGGGCCGCTATGACAGCCTCTGTCAACACGCCCCGATTGAGTGCGTGACCCTGGCTGACAACCTTTCCTTCGACGAGGACGATGGGCGCATGCCAACCGCCGGATTTAAGGGGCCTCCACCACTCGGACAACCAATCGTGTGATTCGAGTCTCACCGGAACGCCGGCAAGTTCATGCTCGAACGTGTCCCTGATCACGTCGACCGTCAGCGCGCATTCGCCACAGGGTATCTTGACCCTGAACGGGCCCCAGCTTCCGGCCCAACGAAAGAGCTCCACCTTTACCGGATTATCTTCCATGTCGTCCCGCCACTTCCCTGTTCATCGTATCGCTCGCTGATTGCGAAAACCTCGCGAAAACCGGTCTGTAGGACCGGTTCATCGACGGGCACAGCGTCCGTCTTTTTGATTCATCAAACAGAATATCATACCCACCCCGGATCTGTTTGGCGCACCGGGCCCCGGTGCTGACAGGATGGTCCCTTTCAAGGACCACCCCCTTGTCTCTGCGCCGTCATGACAGTGTCACTCATGCAATTCCAGAGCGAGAGGGGGTATTGCATCGTTACGAGATGTAATTCACTCCGCCATGCGAATGTATGCTGCGAGATCCTGGCGCCTCACCACCTGGGCGGGACGCTCCGGGCCAGGAGATTCGTCCGCCGGGGTATTCGGTTGAGATTTTCGACGATCACCGGAGTGATGCGATTGCAGATCCCCGAACACAGGAGTTGTAAGGAACCCTCAAACCACCGCTTCGCATGACTCCGGATTGCGATGAGGCCAATTTCATCCGGTTTATTGAAAGCCTTTGTCACCCCAGGCCGCTCTCGTCTTGAATATCGCACAGAACGGCATCCCAACAATTATTGTCCGCTTGGCTTGCGATGTTCGCCGCGCCAGCGATATCCTCAGAAAACGGACGAAGTCAGGGTCGAGGCGGCGAAGAACCTGGGGGAGAACGGATCCGGTTCGCAGCGTTTGTGGACAAGTTCATGCGCCACCAAGGGCGGTGTCGGAAATCGACAGACAGGAAGACTCGCCATAATACCCATGGACCCGGCATTCCTCCCTGTCTCGATCAAGGGGATCATCAGTAGCATCCGTGTCGCGAACAATGTCCTGGGGCGCCGTGTGATGGCGTGCAGAAACAGGAAAACCCTTACATCGTCAATCGCCCCAACGTCTGAAAGGATCTTCTTGTAGCGGGCCGTTTGATCGCGTCCGGGTTCCCGCACTATTGACGTTTTCGAACCGGGTACATTCCGCTTTCGGGATCGCAGATCTCGGTTGAGTGATCGACGGAACATGGACAGCAGGAATCGAGTTCGCGGGGAATCTCGAGAACAAATGAGCTCCCTTATCAACGAGCTGAGGCAATGTCCGGTACTTATCGCCGCGCCGATATTTTGCGGACAACAATCAGCAGGCCAGATACGTTTCCGGGGCAAGCTGATGCGTCTCGGTGACGATTTTCCGCGCATCCTCCGTTTCGCTATCCTCTCAGGCGGGACAACAGTACATCGCGCATTTTTCATCCACAGCGTGACGAGGGATCGGCCTTGAAACTCCAATACTATCCAGAAAGCGACAGCCTCTATATCGAATTCAAAGCAAGCCCGGCTCGAGACCGCAGTCTGATGAAACATCACTCACGCCATCCTGGATAGCTACAGCCCTGGGTCTGAAGCTGTTTTGGACAAATCTTTAGGGAGGTGGTGCCAACCTTGCCGATCATTAATCCGGAACATACCCGCCAGAAGATAATGTATCTTGTGAGCGACATCATGATCGTACCGGCAGCACCAGTAACAGGCGGCGATTTCAAATCCATCCAGGCAACCGGCAACCAGCAAGATCCTGACCGGTTCTCCTTTCCAATTTCTATTCCGGACTCCTGCAAGAACGAAACAAACGCATTGGCAAACCACACTGCCAGATGGCGTGAGAAATTGACCATGAAACGGGGTTTTCCTGACCCCGGACAGCACCGGTTGGACGGTCATCAAGCAGGTGGTTGGCGTCGCGGGGGCAGCCCGCGTCTCCCTTTGGTCTGTCTCCGGAACCGATGGGGCCAGTAATAAGAACGCTTACGGAACCTGTATGGTCATGATGGCATCAGAAAGCGAAGGCCGTGGGTTGTCAACGGAGGCAGTGGGGAACATCAAGGAGAGCCTCCCGGCGTCTCAAACGTTCCGAAGCGGGGCATTGTGTTGACTTCTATAAAGACTACGAGCAAAATTTTACGAAGCTGAGCACAAACGTTTGGAACGACAAAGGAGGAATAGATGTTTTCCACAAGAACGGTTCTAGCTGGCACATTTGGTGGCATGATGATGCTCGCAACGGCGACAACAGCATACGCCGAGACTGTAGAATGGGACCTCGCACTGTTCGGAAGCCCTGCTTTCAGGGTAGCAGGCGAATCTTTAGCGGAATACATAAACAGCAACAGCAATGGAGAGTTCAAGGTCACTGTGCACCGAGGTACATTATCCCCAGCGCGTGAAGTGCTTGATAATCTCTCGGTTGGTGCGTTCGAGATGGGATATGTCGTATCTTCATACCATCCGGGAAAGAATCCTCTGGTCTCTGTTCTTGACCTGCCGTTTCTCCCGATCAACTCCATGGAGCAGCGGGTCAAGGTTGCCGAAGCGCTGTTCGCAAACCAGCACCTGCAAAAGGAATTTGGCAAGTGGGGTACGGTACCGATCATGGCGGTCGTCCAGCCCAACTACGAAATTATGGGTAAAGGTAAGGCGCCGACCGACCTGACAGCATTTAACGGGATGCGCATCAAGGCGACCAGCGGAATTGGCAACGCACTTGAGAAATTCGGTGCTCGCCGAATTTCAATGACCGGGGCCGAGCAATATAACGGCCTTCAAACTGGTGTCATTGATGCGGTAGCCGCGACTCCTTCTGCTCACGGTGGATGGAAATTGTATGAGCTTTCGAAATGGTACACGGTCGGTATGGATGCTGGCACCGCCCACGTGACCCTGGCTGCCAATCGCGCTGCCTATACGAAACTATCAGATAAGCACAAAACGCTTGTCGAGAAAGCCAAAGAGCACGCATATCAGAAAACCATTGCAGCACAATCTCAGGCAGCGGCAACATACGCGCCCACACTCAGGAAACACAAACTTGAACGGATTGAGGTTTCTCCTCAAATGATCGCCAAGCTTAGAGAAGACGCAGCAAAACCGGTCTGGGACTCTTACATCAAGGAGTTGAACTCCAAGGGGCTACCCGGTAAGGAAATACTTGATTTCGTACTGAATGAAGCTCGGAAAGCTTCGAACTAGACCCCCCATAAACCACCGGCGCCTATCGGAGCGTCGGTGGCTCTTTTTTCGTTGAAGATGAATTCCACTCCCGATTTTTGTTGCGACATCACGTTCCGGTGTTATTGATGCTTTTTTTCCTTGATAAGCAGCTAATGAAACTCGAGCTGGCGACAGTATGGGTTGGCGGCCTTGTTATCTTTCTCGTGATGTTCCTGGTGACTGCCGAGGTTTTGTCCAGACGTTTTTTCAACGCTCCGATCCCAGGTCAGGTCGACATAATAATGATGGCCATGGTGGCGTTTAGTGTCCTGTGTATTTCCTATTGCTATCGCCAGGCCGGGCATATTCGTATGGACCTCATTCTGCGACTGCTCAAGGGCCGATATGTTTGGATTGGTCATCTGCTTGTCACAATACTTTCTCTGATTACCGTCAGCAGCATTACACCGGGCACCTGGACTCACTTCTCCAGAGCATTTGAACTCGGCGATACGACCTTCGGAGTTGGACTCATTACCTGGCCATCCAAGCTGGCGGTTCCCATTGGCCTGGCTGTTCTTTGGTTGCGTCTGACTCTTGAATTATGGGTGTTTGGACGCTTGGTCGTAAAACCCGATGCTGAGCCGATTGGCATGCCATCCCCACCCGATCCTCGCAAAGAGATGGACGCCTAGGACAACAAAATGGATCCATTGGTTCTGGGTGCGCTTGGTTTCCTGCTCCTGATGTTGCTGGTTGGCCTGGGAGTGCACATAGTATTTGCAACCGCGTTAACGGGCTTCTTTGGGATCGCAATTCTCAAAGGCTTTGGCGTCGCCATCAATATTGCGGGAATAATTCCCCACTCAACAGGATCCAACTATCTGTTCAGCGTTCTTCCCATGTTCATCCTGATCGGCTTTTTTGCCCATAATTCAGGGATGGTACGCGGTGCCTACAGAGCTGCAAGAGCATGGATAGGATGGATGCCCGGGGGTCTCTCCATTGCGACGGTTATGGCGGCCGCTGGCTTTGGAGCGGTATCAGGTGCCAGTCAGGCAACGGCCGCGGTGTTCGCACGGGTCGCCATACCCGAGCTGCTGAAATTCAAGTACAACCCATCGCTCTCGGCAGCCGCAGTCGCCGCATCGGGCACACTTGCCTCTCTGATCCCGCCGAGCGCGGCGCTTGTCGTCTACGGAGCGATCGTAGATCAATCCATCGGTCGCCTGCTTCTGGCGGGGTTCATTCCGGGCATTTTTTCTGCCCTGTTATACGCGATCCTGCTGTTCGTCCGTTTCTCGATCAACCCGGCACTTGGTGAACCGATAAAGGGCGTATCGTGGTCCGAGCGGGGCGCATCTCTCGGCGGAATCCTGCCCATCGTCGCGGTAATGCTGCTCATCCTGGGGGGCATGAGCACGGGATGGACGACGCCGACGGAAGCAGGGGCAAGTGGCGCGTTCATTGTCTTTGCCTATGCACTGATCCGGCGTCGCCTGAATTTCAACGCATTGCAGAATTCGTTAATCGAGACTGCCAAGCTCACCGTTATGATCTTCTCAACCTTCTGGGGTGTATTCATCTTTGCACGTTTTCTCGCATTTACCCGATTACCCACGGTAATTGCGGAGTGGATAGTCTCGCTCCCATTTCCGCCGACCGCAATTCTCGTCGCGATCCTGCTGGTTTATGCGTTTCTGGGTATGTTCATGAGTGCAACTGGCATGATGCTGCTGACTCTGCCAGTCATTTTCCCTGCGATAGTCGAGCTCGGCATCAATCCCATTCTTTTCGGGATTCTCGTTATCAAGATGATCGAAATCGGTTTGATCACGCCCCCCGTCGGACTGAATGTCTTTGTTGTCGGTGGAATTAGAACGGACATACCGCTACACACCATCTTTAAGGCTATATGGCCTTTCGTAGCCATAGATGTACTGACTGTCGCAATATTGATCGCGTTCCCTCAGATAGCATTGTTTCTTCCCGACCTCGTTCTGAGTTCAGGATCCTGACTTCACAAAAAGGTGCGGCATGAAATTCGAGATCAGAGACTCACGCTTCCACCAGCTGATTTCCGATGAGTCGGAGTTGCAAATTGTCGCCAACGGGTTCGGGTTCACTGAAGGCCCCATTTGGCACCCGAGCGAAAATTGGCTGGTATTCTCCGACATTCAGAAAAGCAGGCAATACAAATGGTCTGAGGATGGTGGACTGATAATCTTCAGGACACCGTCTAACCAGGCCAATGGAAATTTTTTTGATCGAGCAGGCCGCATAGTCACATGCGAACACGATTCTTCGCATGTCGTGCGCCATGAGCATGGCGGCAAATTCGTCCACATCCTAGCCTCTCATTATGAAGGCAAGGAGTTGAACAGCCCTAACGACATTGTCGTAGATTCAAAGGATAGGATTTGGTTCACCGATCCGAGTTTCGGACGCATTCGAGAAGACTTGGGAATAATTCGCGAACAGGATCAGGACATTCAGGGTGTTTATCGATTGGATCCTGATGGCTCACTCCATCTGGTCGCCTCGGATTTTCAGCAGCCAAACGGACTGTGCTTGTCGGTCGATGAAAAGATCATGTATATCAACGATAGCTGGGGGCCGACAATTCGCTCGTTCAACGTCAATGCCGACGGCACGTTGTCCGGTGGCGCGGTATGGGCAACCGTCACCGGAGATGGCGAGGGTGTGCCTGATGGAATGAAGACGGACGAATTGGGAAATATATTTTGCAACGGCCCCGGAGGAGTTCATGTGTTCTCGAACGACGCCGAATGTCTGGGCGTCATCAGGACTCCGGAAAAATCTGCAAACTTTTGCTTTGGCGGAGCGGGGTACAGCGTCCTTTTCATCACTGCCTCTACCTCGGTCTACAGTATTCAGACATTGACGCGCGGGCTACCAATGTTTTGAAAGACCATTCAGCTGCGATCATGGGTGAATCAGGCTCCCCAACCTCACTACAAGACCAGCATCAGGAATGAATGGTATCGTCCGGCAATTTTTGCGTCTTGTGAGCGACTTGCTAATGGTACTGACACCAGTGGCGGGCAAAGAGTCAAATGGGTCGAGGCAACCGGCAAGATCCGTACAGGTTCTCCTTTCCAAATTCCATTCCCGGCTCATGCAAGAACGAAACAAACGCATTGGCAAACCACACTGCCAGATGGCGTGAGAAATTGACCACAAACCGGGGTTTTCCTGATAGCCGGTGGCGGCTGGACGATCATCAACCAGGAGGTTATCGTCCCGGGTATGGACGGAGTTCACCTGCTTTCTGTCTTCCCTGCCGACAGGAGGCAGCCAGAACGACGCTGTCGAAAACGGACCTTTGGTCGTAATGACATCCGAAAGCGAGGATCGCGCCATGACCAGCCACAAGGGATTGCGGGAAGTCGGTTATTTTGACTGCGCCGGCGGCGGCCAGGTCTGCATCGATGGATCCACGGCCTATATCGGGCATATGAGCAATCCTTACGGAACAAGCATCGTCGACGTTTCAGACCCCAAATCACCCCGACTTCTCTCACATGTCGAAATGCCGAACGGAACACACTCCCACAAGGTGCGTGCTGAAGGTGACCTCATGGTTCGCAATCACGAACTGATCGGACCCGGAAAACCCGACGACTTCCATACCGGGATCGGTATCTATGACGTGTCGAACAAACAGAAACCGCGGCTGATTACGACATGGGATACTGTTGGGCGGGGCGTCCATCGCTTCGATTTTGACGGACGATACATCTATTTCTCCTCAACGGTAGAAGGCTTCAGAGGTCCGATCATGGTGGTGCTGGACCTTGCGGATCCGGCCCGGCCCGAAGAAGTGTGCAAGTGGTGGATTCCCGGTCAGTGGGCCGCCGGAGGTGAAACCTATCTCTGGGACGGGGGTCAGGAACCGCGATGCCACCATCCCCTGAGAATGGGCAACCGCCTCTATGTCAGCTACTGGCATCACGGCTTTTTCATTCTCGACATTGAGGATCTGTCGGCGCCAAGGATGGTCGCAGGTATGAATACGGGACCTACCTATCCCCATCCGACCCACACCGCGCTCCCCATCCCGTTTGAAATCAAGGGGCACCGGTTCATGGTGGTGGCAGACGAGGATGTCGCCAAGCTGCGAAATCATGCCCCCGCCTTTACCTGGATTGTCGATATCACCGATGAGACCAACCCGATACCGGTCTCGACGTTTCAGGTCGCAGGGCTCGAATCCGTCGGCGAACCGGCACAGCCCTACACCGGCTGCCATCAGCCCTCGGAAAGAGTGACGGGTACGGTCATCCCCTTCGCCTGGTTCTCAAGGGGCCTCAGGCTGGTCGACATTTCGGATCCCCACAGCCCTGCCGAGGTCGGGCATTTCGAGCCGGATCCGCAGCCCGGTTGCGAGCGCCTGTGCGCAAATGACGTCACATCCGACGACCGCGAACTGATTTACCTGATTGACCGCCTGCGTGGCCTGCATATCGTCGAACGGGTCTGACGCACGCCACGACTGTCAGACCGCTGCTGACAGAATACGGGAAGGCATTCCGCTCGCGCGACGGGACGAAGAAACGCCTGGAGATGGCAAGGGATACGCCAGGATGGTGCCCGGTGACTTCCGGTTTTCGCGGCTCCGGTACCCCCTGTCCCGAAACCCGTCCTGATGGGGAGTGCCCATCTTGTCTCCGGGGTTTCGCGAACACGCCGCTTCAGCCGCTGTTTCGAAGGCCCGCGGAAATCCCGTTGATAGTGAGAAGAAGCCCCTCCCTGAGTCTGGCGTCGTCCGGTTTCGAACGATAGGCCTGCAACAGAGTGACCTGGATATGATTGAGGGGATCAATGGCTGGAAGCCGATTTTGCAGAGCCTCGTTCAACAAGGGGTTGCCCGCAAGAAGCTCATCGGTTCTGGTGATATCCATGAGGATCTGAACGGTCAGGGCACGCTCTTCAACGATCCTCGGAAATATCGCCTCGCGCAGGGCCTGGTCAGAGACAAGATCTGCGTACCGCGACGCAATCGCCATATCGGTCTTGGCAAGGACCATGTCCATATTCGAGAGAAGCGTGCGAAAGAAAGGCCAATCGCGGTACATCTCGCGCAGCAGCGTCAATTCCGCCTCTCCTTCGGTGTCCAGCCATTGTCGGCAGGCCGTTCCGAAACCATACCAGCCCGGTAACATGACCCGACATTGAGACCAGCTGAAAACCCAAGGGATGGCGCGCAGATCCTCGATTTTCCAGTTTTCCTTTCGCGAAGAGGGCCGTGAACCGATATTGAGGCGCCCGATTTCATTGATCACGGTCGCTTCCCTGAAATAGGTGTCAAACCCGGGCGTTTCGAACACCAGACTTCTGTAAGCAGCAAATGCTTGTGAGGAAAGCAAGTCCATGGCTGCAACCCAGGCCCCGGGGACCTCTGCATCACGTCCCGGCAAGGAGGATGCAAGCGCAGCTGCGGTCAGAATCTCAAGATTATGCCGCGCGAGATCGCGGTTCGCATACTTGCTCGAAAGAACCTCCCCCTGTTCCGTCAGCCGGATCTGCCCGCCGACGGAACCGGGCGGCTGGGCCATGACAGCGTCAAACGTCGGGCCGCCGCCACGCCCCACAGTGCCGCCCCGGCCATGAAACAGCCGAAGCCGGACCCGGTGTCGGTCGCACAGGTCGACGAGTGCTTCTTGGGCCCGGTAAATCTCCCAACCGGACGTCACGTATCCGCCGTCCTTGTTGCTGTCGGAGTAGCCGAGCATGACTTCCTGTATGCCCGACAGTTCCTCAAGGCGGCGGCGGTACTCAGGCACCGACAGCAGCTGGTCCATGATGGCCGCACTGTTGCGCAGGTCCTCAATTGTCTCGAACAGCGGCACAATATTGATCCTGGCGCCGGTGTCGGCGGCATCAAGCCCGGACTCCTTGAGGAGCAAAGCGAGCCCAAGGAGATCAGCAACACCGCTGGTATTGGAAACGATGGCCGAACCCACCGCCTCCGGGCCAAACCGGCGAATTCCGTCACCCGCCGCATCGAGTATCGCCAGCTCTCTCTTTACCGCCTCGGGATATTGTGAATTTGACCGTACCAGCGATCGGTCAGCCGCCATCTGGCCCTGAAGCCGTCTGATCTTGTCTTCTTCGGCAAGCCCGGAATAATCGGTTTCATGACCGGCCTCTGCGAACAGGTCGCGGAGTACATCCTCGAGGACACGGGCATTCTGACGCAGATCCAGACTGGCGAGATGAAATCCAAAACAGTCCACCGATCTCAGCAGTCGCCGCACACGACCTCGGGCCAGCGGACCGGAACCATTACCCGCCAGAGAAGCCTGAATGACCGCAAGATCCGAGGACAACTCCGCCGCCCCGCGATAGGGGGCCGGCTTTTGTCCTGACCCTCCGAACTTGTCTTTCAGCCGGGCACGGGTCGCTTCAAGACGCCCTGCAATTGTGACGACGGCGCGCCGATAAGGCTCCTTTTCAAGATGTGACGAACCGTCCGGACCGGCGTCCGCGAGTTCTTTCAGGTCCGCAGAAACATCGACAAGATCGGTGGAAAGGGACAGTTCCTGGCGCAGTTGGGACAATTCACGAAGATAATGGTCGAGAGCGCGTATCCCCTGCTGAAGAAGGGTGGCGCGAAGCGTGTCAGCCGTGACAAACGGATTCCCGTCCCGGTCTCCGCCAATCCAGCTTCCGATCTTCAGGAACGAGTTGATCGGGCGGTCCGAAAGCCCTGGATCAAACTGCAGGAGGGCATCCTCCAGCCGCCCGTGCAACAGTGGCAGTTCTTCGAAAAACGCGTCATCGAAGCAGCGCAAACCATTCTCTACTTCGTCCGTGACCGTAAGGCGGGACTGCCTGAGCAAGTTGGACTGCCACAAGGCAAGAATCGCTTCCTCGAAAGCCTCCCGAAGTTCCTTCTCCTCCGCCCGCTCATGAGAACGGGGGTCGTGATGCTGCAGGAGGTCCGCGATAACGCCTTCCCAATGCCTGGTGGTCTTGCGTCGCACCTCCGTAGGGTGCGCCGTCAAAACCGGCCGAACGTGGGCCTGGTTGAAAAAATCGCGCAGATCCGAGGCCGAACATCCGGATTCTCGCGCCCGAGCAAGGGTTTCCGCAAGGACGCCTCCGCTCCGGACGCTACCCACCGCCTTGCCATTCCGCATCTCCAGGACCTGCCGTCGATCTTCGACAATGTTTGCGAGTTGAGCTGCATAACAGAAAGCACGAATGACCTGTATCGCATGCCCCGCATCAAGATTGCTGGCCGTATTCTCCAGATCCTCACGCGCCGCAAGATCGAGATCTCGATGAAACCGATAGGAAGCTGCCCGCAAGACCAGAACGGCATCATGGACCTCATGCCCTGCCTGCATGCGAACGGTTTCGTCAAGAACCTGCAACAATTGACGGGCCACAGCACGGAGGTTGCCCTCGGGGGCTTCCATGGCAGCGGAAACATCGGGATTGTCTATGGGCATGAACGTCTCACCATTACAAAAACGGCTGGCGGTCCCTACGCCCTGATCGACCGCTAACTTTCAGTCCACCACCAGCACCAGAAGCAACAAAAGCAGAAGAACGGTCAGTAACTGCCAGCCATGGCTGCGGGCAGCGTCTCTTTTCCCTTCCGCGCCGGAAGGGTTGCGTTCTGACCCTGGTCTAACCAGCTGCATTGCAGGGCCGTCCGCCAGCGTAATTCGTTCCCGCAGTCGTTGCAGGACCTCGATGACGCCTTCCGTGGCTTCGCGGGCCCGCACTTCGGGATCCGAGGCCTTGCTCATCCATTCCTCGATCAGCGGCCGGGCCAACTCCCAGATATTCGTATCAGGGCAAAGCGACCGCCCCACACCTTCCGCAACCAGCATGGTTTTCTGGAGCAACAGCAGCTGAGGCTGGGTTTGCATCTCGAACTTGTCTGTGACCTCGAAGAGCTGAGACAGCAAATGGGCCAGCGAAATTTCCCCAAGCGGCAAGCCGAAAATCGGTTCTGCAATGGAGCGGGCGGCCTGGGCAAATTCCTCTTCCGAAAAATGCGCGGGAACATAACCCGCATTTCGATGAGCCCGCGCGACACGTCGATAGTCACCCGTGAGGAACCCGTGAAGCATTTCGGCAAGATAATGCCGCGTTATCCGATCAAGACGGCCCATGATGCCGAAATCGACAACATGAACCGCCCCCTCAGGGTCTATGAACAGATTGCCCTGGTGCAGATCCGCATGAAAGAAGCCGTCCCGAAACACCTGCAGAAAGAACACCCGGGCAAGGTTCACGACGATGTCTTCAAGGGACAGGCCCAGGGCCTTTATGGCATCAACCTGATCCATCGGTACGGCGTCCACCCAATTCAGGGTGAGAACGCGCCGCCCCGTCAGGCGCCAGTCAACAGCAGGAACCCGAAAACGCTCATCCCCTTCAAAGTTGAGACGAAGTTCCTCCGCAGCTGCAGCTTCAAAGCGCAGATCCAGCTCCAGTTCCGTGGAACGGATAATGGTCTCCATCGACTCGCGGGGACGCAGTCGCCGTGCATCCGGGAAGTGGCGCTCGATGAGCCCCGCCAAACGGGCCGCAAGTTTCAAGTCCCGCGAAAAGGCGGCCTCCACGCCGGGCCGGAGCACCTTGACCGCCACCAGCTTTCCGTCAGATGTCGTCGCCTTGTGAACCTGCGCAATCGAAGCCGCCGCAAATGCTTTGTGATCGAAGGTGGAAAACAGTTCGTCCAGCGGGCGGCCGAACTCCGCCTCGATCACGGCAACAGCGGCTGCACCATCGACCGGTTCCATCCGGTCGCGCAATACGGAAAGATCCTTTGCGATCTGTTCACCAACCAGGTCCGGGCGTACCGAGAGCGCTTGACCGATTTTGGAAAACGCGGGACCGAGCGCCGACATCGCCTGCGCCAGTCGGCCGCCCGGAGCAAGCTCTAGCGTGGCACGAGACGGCCGTGCCATCAGAACAACCCCAAGAATTCCCGGAATCCACGACGGAACGCCCAGTCTCTTCAGCGGAAAAAGTGCACCGTGCCGCAAAAATGTGCGTAACACGGTCACGGCGCGCGTTGCATCCCCGGGCAGTGCAAACATTGCCAATCGCTAGGTCCGCAGGCGCCCGACCGCGCTCTCATCCGGCATCACTGCAACCCTGCCCTTGCCCGGCCGCAACGGTATGAGGCCAATGGCATGGTCAGGGACCCAGGGCCATGCGCCGGGCGACGCCGCCAGGCACCAGCGCAACCCGGAGCGACATACGTTTGAGGTCCGGGACCGGCTCCCCGCAAACCACCGCCAACCGATGCCTGTCCCGGATCGTCAAACCGGTAAGCTTCGAACGAGACCCCCATCATCTCCGAGCAGGGACCAGACCGCCCCGTCACAGACGCCAGCCCGAATGAATCCAGGCGATGCCACCGCTCAGGCTCACCATCGATACATTTCCGAAACCCGCCTGCCTGAGCTCCTGTGCGAGATCATCCGGGTTGGGAAACGCACGTATACTCTCGACCAGATACAGATAGGCATCGCGGTCGCCGGCTACCTGTTCCCCCAGAAACGGCAGAATGCGCCAGGAATAGGCGTCATAGAGGGGCTTCAGGGGTGGCAGGACGGCCGGGCTGAATTCGAGGCACAGGAAGTGTCCCCCCGTTTTCAGAATTCGACGCATTTCGCCAAGCGCCTCCCGACGCCGGGTCACATTGCGCAGCCCGAAAGCGATGGTGCAAACGTCCGCTGCGGCATCGGGAACAGGAAGCGCCGCAGCATCTGCACACAACCATGAACACCCTGGCAACCGCCCGCGGTCAAGCCACCGATCGCGGCCGACGGTGAGCATGCGCTCATTGACATCACAGATGAAAGTGTGGCCCCCACCGCGAGCAAGAAATTTCCGGGCGACATCGCCCGTGCCCCCGGCCACATCGACAAGGGTCATTCCGGGTCGCGGCTGGGCCCGATCGATCAGCCGGCTTTTCCAGAGTCGATGCAATCCTGCGGACATGAGATCGTTCATGAGGTCGTAGCGCGGTGCAACACTGTCGAACACGCCGCGGACCAGGGAAGCGTGGCCGGTTTCATGATCTGCACGGTGCACGCCGTTTTCTGACACTGTCTCGGGGTCCGTGGGCTCAGTTGCGCTGCGCATTACGCGAAGATAGCCAATCGTCTCTCTTGCCGCTACATTGGTATCATGCCGGAGTTGCCCGAAGTCGAAACCGTGCGGCGGGGTCTCGCGGCGGCCATGGAAGGCCGGCGCATCGAACGCATACATGTGAACCGGCATGACCTCCGGTTACCCGTCCCTGATGATTTCGCAGAGCGGTTGAAAGGGCGCCGGCTGGTGCATCTCTGGCGGCGCGCCAAATATCTTGTCGGCGAATTCGATGATCCAACAGTTTTGATCGCGCATCTGGGCATGTCGGGTCGTATCGTGATCGACAGCCCGGATCACGGCAGCCAGGAAGCGGGCCGCTTCCGATACAACCCCGGTCGCCACACGGCCCACGAGCATATTGTCTTCGAGATCGGGAACGGCACCTTGGTGCGTTTTTCCGACCCTCGGCGGTTCGGGATGATGATCCTGACCGACCGGGAAGGGTTCCCGTCCCACCCGCTGATCCGCCATCTCGGTCCGGAGCCTGTGGAAGACGGTTTCACCGGCGCGGTTCTGGCCCGGCGTCTCAAGGGCCGCAAGACAAGCATCAAGGCGGCGCTGCTCGACCAGAGAACCGTTGCCGGAATCGGAAACATATATGCCTGTGAAGCGCTCTACGCAGCCCGGTTGTCGCCGAGGCGACAAGCTTCCACGGTGCAGGGCAAGCGCGCCGACAGACTGGTTGCGGCGCTTCAACGCGTTCTTTTCGAAGCCATTGCGGTTGGCGGCTCCACGCTGCGCGATCATGTATCGGCCACCGGAGAGCTTGGTTACTTCCAGCATGACTTCCGGGTCTATGGACGCCATGGCCAACCCTGTACTGACTGCGATTGCGGGCGGGCAATCGCACGGATCGTGCAGGGTGGACGCTCGACGTTCTTTTGCGCGGCTCGCCAGAGATGACTGGCGGGTCCAGGACGCTCGCGCACAGGGACATTCAGAGGCGAGATCCTTCGGTTCCGGATCCCGATCATCCATCACTCGGTCCGAAAGCCTCTTGACGTGCGACGCTTTCACGCCTAAAAGCAGCCGCGCTTTAGAGGAACAAACATGGCAAACACAACATCAGCAAAGAAACGGGCCAGACGAGATACTCGCAAGACCAAGGTCAACAGTGCCCGCAGGTCCCGGATCCGCACGTTTGTCAAGTCAGTTGAAGCGGCCGTCAGGAGTGGAGATCGCGACGCTGCTGCCGAAGCGCTGAAACGGGCGCAACCCGAAATGATGCGAGGCGTGACCAGAGGCGTCATCAAGAAGAACACCGCCTCTCGCAAGATTTCAAGGCTGTCGCGGCAGATCAAGGGCCTCGCAGCGACGGACACCTGATTTCAGGCAACACGCACCACCCGCAGTCTTGCCAGGGGTGACCGCCCGCTTCCCTGTCCTGAACAGGCAGGGACGCATCAGGAAATTTTTATTTCATAGTTGGACGGACGGAGATTAATCCGGGGCGTTTGATCGCAGGCGCCCTTTATGGCCAAAAAATGGAACATGGTCGGAACGCAGACTGGCGTTGAATTGGGCCATGGACATACATTCCGTAACCCATAGCAGAGCCACAATCACACCTCGTCGACCATCTGGAATTCCGCGGGCAAGCGGCTACGCAATGACTGTCGAACATACACCGTCGACGAACGGTTGTTGTGCCCCAGGAATCTTTGAATCTCACCAGTTACGTCTGCAACCTTGTTCAATTTTGACGCAGCTTCCAGTGCACGATCGTAGGCCTCGATCACATCGGTACGTGTCACCTCGTAACCCCACTCCTCGCTCAGCCAGCGAAGCGCCGCCATGGCAGAACCCAGGGCGAACTCGGGTGCAGAGTCGAGGTAATCCCTGGCCGCCCTTGTCAGCGTTTTCGGATCAGAGTAACTCCGGTTGGCCAACTCCAATGCCAGTTCATAGAGTTCGAGTTCCTTGGCCGTCGCGAACCATTTACCCTCCTTGCCCGGCGTGGTGGCGATGAGATCCGACAGAATCTGTGTCTTGTCCTTCGTCGGATAGCGTTTCGCGACCGAGCGGAACCGGGCGATGTAGGAATTGCCCCTCGCTGCGCTCAAGCCGTAGCGCAGGTAGGCCTCCTCCTGCCGGCCGGATGAGATCAGGATCTCTTCGCAGGCCTGGTCGATCATGGAAAGCGGCTGGTCCGGCCTGCGCGAGTCTTCGGCATACCGGATAGCCTCCTCCTTTCTGCCCAGGGCCACGAGCGCCTCGACGCCATAGCGCCGGTGCTGCCAGAACGAGTATCGGTGCAATTCCAGAAGTTCGAGGAGTTCCACGTGACGGCCCGCCGCCAGCAGACAGGACAGACACGCCGTGTCACCATGGAAATAGCCACCCGCCTTCGGCCTCGTCCAGCAGGAGCGGAGCGGGGAAACCAGCTCATCGGCCCATCGCCCGGCAACTTCCGGCGAGCCGCAGATCTCGCCCCACCGGTCGCCAATGGGGCCGAGATAGTCGACACCATCATCCGTCTTGGCCCGCCAAAGACGGTCGAGCCATTTGCCACGTGTCTCCTCGTCAGCCGGTGCGTTGACGATGACGGAAATGAGGGCATCCAGGGTCCTGTTCACAGCCGAACCCAGAGCACCGCTGGAAGTGTCCACGTGCTGAAGTGCCGGCCAGATCTTTTCAGTCAGACGGACCGCACCCTCTGCCCCGAGGACGGGATCTTTCTTCGCAACTTTTCTGATCTCGGAGACGGCTTCGCGAAGGCGCTGGGAGGCCAATCTTGATGCCTTCCAGCTGTATGCTCCGGTTCGGAACCTCGAAGAGAAGAGCCACTGATGTGATTTGTCAGACATGTTCAGAAGTCGCAATACGGCCGATTTTATGGAGAGCGGATCATCGAGAAGTCCGTCTGAAGGGGGGCGTGGAGGTGGAGCAGCATGAGTTGGGTTCCGGCTGTTTTGCGGAGACACGGAACAGCGTTCCCGAGGCCCGGCTGACTGGGACTTATCCTCTATTCCTTGTGATTACCAGAAAAACCCGGGCGCTGCCGTTTCGGCATGGAGTATTTTTTGGGCAGGCTTCAACCTGCCTCGCCCCAGGCGGGATTCAGGGGCGCAGGCGGTTGCGCTTCGCAGTTTCAAGGCATCGTCGGTCACCTGATCCAGGTAGAAATACCCCGCGGTCTTGAGCGAGCGCCAGATTTCCCCCAACCATCTCCCGGATCCGGGCATACCGGCACGTCAACCACGGTGAGATCCGGACTGGTCACACGAACCATGACGCCGGCATGTCGGTCCGTTGTGGTCGCATACAGTTCATCCCGTTCGGCTTGCAGCACCCCGGTGAACCGTGCCGCAATGATCTTCGATCCAGGGAATACGAAGGGGCGACGGGTGTTCCCGGGGAAATCTGGCGAACCGATGATGCACGGAATAAACCTTGTCGTGACAGGCAAGAAGTGCCGCCCGGGTCTTCGTCGGGGACGAACCGGCGCATTCCACAAGGGTCACGAATGACTTGCGCCGGAATACGGGGTGTTCATTGAAAATTCATGAACTTTCTCGGTCACCGCAGACAATTGACAATCGTGGTCGCTATCGCCCGATAAATCAGGTGTATTGTCTGGTAGAGTTCCGGAATGGAGTATCCGCGCAACGGCCTGAAGAAACGACACGATATCCTGAAAGAAGCGCCATTGAGTATCCGTAAAGGGGAGCCCATCCCAACTGGCTCCGACGACCTGCCGGTGCAGGGCATCAATAAACGGCCCGGTTGCTGTTCGCTGCCCGATCTTGCCGTTAACGGCGTCTGCGCCGTGCGTGAAATAAACGCGAGAACGGCCTTGCAACGAATTTATGCAATGTTATATCGTTGCATTACTTCATCCTGGGTGAGACAATGAGATGACGAAGCGGTCAGCCCGGCCCCGGCCCTGTTCCAGTTCGGACTGCCACGGGCAGCATTCGCCAGAAGAACGGGTCGCGCTCGCAGTGTCGATTTGCGAGGAACGTGGCGTACAGATGACAGACCTGCGAAAGTGTGTCCTTGAGCTGCTTTGGGCAAGCGGGCGACCGACGGGCGCCTACGAACTTATTGAAGCGGTCAAAATCAGAGATTCGCGTCCCATCGGACCACCGACCGTGTATCGGGCACTCGATTTCCTGATGGCACAGGGCTTCGTTTCCAGGATCGAGAGCCTGAACGCTTACGTCCCGTGTGTCCATCCCGAACGCAACCATGATTGTCTGTTCTTCATCTGCAATGGCTGCCGGGTATCGTTCGAGCTTGAGGATCCGCGGATTGGAGGACTGCTTGCCGAGGATGCCGCCGTCCTCGGGTTTGTTGCGAAACACCGTACGATTGAGGTCGAGGGAATGTGTGCGCAGTGCGCAGAAACCGTCGCCGCGTAACGAAAAGAAAGACCTGAATCCTTTGAAGAACCGACATCCGGATGAGCCGCCGACTGCGGGCAGGGAGCGCTGACATGTGGGCACGGCTCATGGATTCTATCAGATTGCTGCTGCTCGGCGCGGCCCCTCGGCTGCTCGGAGCAGCACTGATCGTTATCGCGATCTGGGGCGCATTCTTCTGGGCAACATCCGCTCCGGGACAGCTATGACCTACGCCGTCCAGTTTCAGGATCTGACCTTGGGCTACAACCGGCAGCCCGCCGTGCATCGGCTGCGCGGCGAGATCGAGCAGGGAAGCCTGACAGCCATCGTCGGACCCAACGGGGCCGGAAAATCTACGGTACTGAAGGGGGTGACCGGCTCACTACCGCCACTCGAAGGCCGGATCGCCTTCGGCGGGCTCTCGCGGAGCGAGATTGCCTACCTGCCACAGCAATCGGATGTCGACCGATCTTTCCCGATCGCCGTTGCCGACCTCGTGGCGATGGGCCTCTGGCAGGAGATCGGCGGTTTTTCCGGTTTGCGGGCCATTCACCGTGCACGCGTCGCCGAAGCGGTTTCTGCCGTTGGCCTCGAAGGGTTTGAGAAGCGGCCAATCGGCGAGCTGTCGGGTGGTCAGATCCAGCGCGCCCTCTTTGCCCGTCTCTTGCTTCAGGACGCCCGCCTTGTCCTGCTCGACGAGCCTTTCACTGCGGTCGATGCGACAACAATGGAAGACCTGATCGGCGTGGTGCAGCGCTGGCACGGCGAAGGCCGCACAGTGATTGCGGTCTTGCACGATTTCGACATGGTGCGGACCCATTTCCCCCGCACGCTGATGCTGGCGCGTGAACTGGTTGCCCACGGGCCCACGGCACAGGTACTGACTGCCCAAAACCAGTTCCGCGCGCGGCAGATGTGCGAGGCCTGTGCCGGTCCCCCGCATACATGCGGGCGAGATGCAGCATGATGTGGGAGATCCTTGTCCAGCCTTTCGCGGATTACGGCTTCATGCGCCGTGCGCTGATGGGCTGCATTGCGATTTCGGTGGGCGCAACACCGGTCGGGGTGTTCCTTATGCTGCGCCGCATGAGCCTGACGGGTGATGCAATGGCCTGTGCGATCCTGCCGGGTGCGGCGATCGGCTACCTCTTCGCAGGCCTCTCGCTTGGGGCGATGGCAATCGGCGGCCTGATCGCAGGCATGGTTGTAGCGCTCCTCGCGGGGTTTGTAGCCCGCGCGACAGCATTGCGAGAGGATGCGAGCCTCGCGGCCTTTTACCTGATTTCGCTCGCGGTGGGCGTGGTGATCGTGTCGACCCGAGGCAGTAATGTTGATCTGATGCATGTTCTCTTCGGAACCGTGCTCGCGCTCGACGATGCAGCTCTGATCCTGCTCTGTTCCATCACGACCATTTCGGTCCTCGCACTCGCGGTCCTGTTGCGACCGCTTGTACTGGAATGCGCCGATCCGCAGTTCCTGCGCTCGGTGAGCAGGCTCAGCGCAATAACCCATTTCGTGTTTCTTGCCCTCGTTGTGGTGAATCTCGTGGCCGGCTTTCACGCCCTGGGAACGCTGATGGCCGTCGGCATCATGATCCTTCCCGCCGCCGTCGCGCGATTTTGGGCGGTCGGCATCGGCGCGCTGATCTCCGTCGCGGCCCTGGTTGCTGCCCTCTCCAGCGTGAGCGGCCTTCTTCTGTCTTTTCATTTCAGCCTGCCGTCCGGACCGGCAATTATTCTGGTCGCCGGTCTCGCATACGTGCTTTCACTGGCTTTTGGACCGGTAGGCAGTCTCGCCGGGCGAGCCTTCCTGTCCCGTCATTTCGAAAGCTGAAGAGTCCAATGTTCACCCGAAACGCCCTTGTGATATCCGCTGCTGCCATCCTGGTTTTGTCGCTCAACGGTCCGGCAACCGCCCAGTCCGACAAACCGGTTCCGGTGGTTGCCACCTTTTCGATCCTCGGTGACATGGTGAAGCGCATTGGCGGTGACCGCGTCGCTGTCAAGGCGCTTGTCGGCCCCAATGGGGATACCCATGTTTTCCAGCCGACCCCCGCCGATGCACGGGCCGTCAGAGAAGCACAAATCCTTGTGGTCAACGGGTTGCAGTTCGAAGGCTGGCTCGACCGTCTGATCGATGCATCCGACTTCCGCGGCGTCCGGGTGGTGGCTACCCGCGGCATTAAGCCGATCGCTTACGAGCACGAAGAGGGGGATGCTCACGACCATCATGGCCACACCGGGCACGCAAAGGGCGACGCTCACGATGATCATGGCCAAGGCAACGGAGACCACGCCCACAAAGGCAAAACGGGCCACGATGAACACGCAGAGGGCGACGCTCATAAAGGCCATGACCACGGCGCCTTTGATCCCCATGCATGGCAGAG
The DNA here is from genome assembly GCA_965221485.1 of Alphaproteobacteria bacterium. Classification (GTDB taxonomy): domain Bacteria; phylum Pseudomonadota; class Alphaproteobacteria; order MPNO01; family UBA830; genus JAJEBT01. The sequence continues at coordinate 3,171,561 of OZ244893.1, forward strand.
TCTCCGCAATGCTGCGACGTACGTAGACAACATCACCGCGGCGCTCGCCAGTGCCGATCCCCCGAATGCCAGCTTGTTTTACCGTAATCGCGAAGCCTATTTGGCTGAAATCGCAGCCCTTGATTCCGAAATCCGTGAGACCGTTGCCAAGCTTCCCTCGGGGAGCCGGACCGTGGTCACCTCCCACGATGCGTTCCAGTATTTTGGCCGCGACTACGGTCTTGAATTCGTGGCGCCACAAGGGCTCAGCACCGAATCGGAGGCATCCGCAAAGGATGTCGTCCGACTGGTCCGGCAGATCCGTGATGGAGGCATTCGAGCCGTCTTCGTCGAAAATATCGGCGATCCGCGCCTTCTCAAACGCATCGCCGACGAGACCGGGGCCGTTATCGGCGGCACCCTCTATCCCGGCGCTCTGTCTGGCCCGGCCGGCCCGGCATCAACCTATCTTGATATGATACGGCACAACGCGATGACGCTCGTGCAAGCACTGACTCCGTGACGCTCGCGAAGCGACAGCAATGATGTTGCCCTGCACCGCGATCAAACCTCTTCAAGTAAGCTGCAAGACGGTCGTTTTTTTCGTAGCCGCCTGTACCCGCAACAAGGGCCATTTCCCGACGGCCAGAACGTTTTCCGGGGCTCTTGATTGCAACAATTCAGGACATACAGCTTCAGGGATCGGGACGCGTGAGCGTTCTATAGCCACTTTGGGCCGTTTTCCGGATTCCGCCAGCCAAGTGGCCCTCTCATGAAAGCTGTCAAAGAAACACGAATGCCGGCAGCGAGCCAATCCAGGTCTTACGGGACCGGGGAATGTTTGCCGCTTTCTTCTGGTCGTCCAGCAATGGATATCGGGGTCGATGGTTCCCGGGAGCGCGCGTGACGTCAGCGACGCGTTGAGCTTTTATCCGGGATCAGCGCGAACCAGACGGCCACTTGTTCACCGTGCGTGAGGCAGACAGGTGAACCTGCCTCCCGGGTCCCCCGTTGGGAACGAAAACAATCAGCACTTGAGCAAGTCGATTTCCAGACTATCGTCCCATTCCGAGTTGTCTTTCTGACCATCGGGTCAAACGGATTGGGGGCAAGCTTCGTTCAGGGAGAGGGCGACCATGACGCGACAGGTAAAGATCGGCGAGGCAAAAACCCACCCTTCCGCATTGCTGGCCGGGGCGGACGAAGGCGAGGACCTGGTGATCTGCAGGGGCGAGACGCCCGTGGCACGTGTAACGCGGATCGCCAGTGAGGGCGAGCATGCAGCCCTTGCCAAGACGCTGCGACATGACCGCATGAAACAAAAGCCGGTGACGACCTCCGAAAATCTGTCCTGGTGCCACGCCGAAGACACGCGCTGATGTGTTTCGCGCCCTGACGCGTCGTTCGCCGCTCCTCGCATCTTTCTGGACAAGGACGTGGATCGAGGCCGGCGATGATTCGGAATCACATGCAGGACAATCCGGATTTTCGTCATTTTCCTAGCCGCGAACATCGGCCCATAACACCGGCACAGAGAAGCCGGCGGCACCGATGAATCAATACCGCACGAACCGGGCAACCAAGGTTTTGCTTCAGGTAAATCCAATAGATGATTGAAAAATGCCTGAATCCCGGACCACCGGTCTACTCGAACAAAGGGCCGGAGTCTCGCACGCGTCGCCAGGTGCCCCCCAGTTATAGGGGATGCGACCAAACGTCACTTCGCGCCTTCAGGGGGCGTCGAAATCGTGGCGGAATGAACCCTTTCGACAGCGACTTCTGTGGCTGTTTCAATAACCGTTTGCCAATATTAATTTTTTCAGTTTTTTGGATTTGTCAATAACACAAATCTGTCATATTCGTGAAAATTTCCCTCCGCACATTGCCTCACAGCGTTGTATCCGAGGAGACGCGGAGATAAGGTTTCACGGTGGGATTGCAAACGTAAACAGCACCGGGACGCTGCAGGATCGACGCCCTCAAGGGCATCCGAAACCGGGTCGCCAGATCCGTCAATCGGAACCGACCTTTGCCGTGAAACCGCTCCCGCCCAAAGCCTTGGACGCGTCTGCACTATGTCTGGAGGGATTGTTTATGACGCAGCCGCTGGGACCTGTTGATCCAGTACCAGGAACCGGGATGGAGTACGGGGGAGATGTCTCCGTCAAGGAAGCCTGGGAGGCTCTCCGGGACCGTTCTGATGCCCGACTGGTTGATGTCAGAACTGCCGCAGAATGGAATTACGTTGGGCTCCCTGACCTGTCCGAATGTGGGAAGGAAACGATCCTTGTTGAATGGCAATCCTTTCCGGAAATGTCCCTCAATTCCGACTTCATCAATGCGGTGGGCCGTGCGATCCCGGACCGCGACGCACCGGTTTACTTCCTGTGCCGTTCCGGGGCCCGCTCGAGGGCGGCTGCCATTGCCCTGACGTCGGCCGGATATCGGCATTGCTTCAATGTCAGCGGCGGTTTCGAAGGGCCTCCGGATTCTGACAAGCATCGCGGACAGGTGGATGGGTGGAAGGCGCATGGCTTGCCTTGGGTTCAAGGCTGACTGATGACGAGGACAGATTTGAACGGCGACAAGGTTCCCGAATGGGAACGGGTGCGCAGCCTGCTCCGAGTCCAGATGGGAGAATCAAGTTACCGGAACTGGCTCGAGCCTCTGGTGTTTGTGAGCCACGAGCACGGGATCGTCAGGCTATCGCTTCCCACCAAATTCATGAGGGACTGGGTCGTCAACCACTTTGGCGATCAGTTGACCAGCTTGTGGCAGTCCGTCGATTCCAGCGTAAAGGCAGTTGAAATCGTTCCAGCGGTAGCCCGGTCCTCCGCACGAACCTCTGCTGCCTCCACGCCGCTGACACCTTCCGATTCAGACCAGGTGCAAGCAGTCCCGACGGACCAGAACGACGACTGGGTCAGCACCCGAGCCTTCAACTCCACCGGCAGCATACCCACAAACGCCAGTCTCAGCTTCGAAACGTTCGTGGTGGACAAGCCCAATGAACTCGCTTACGCCGCAGCCCGCCGGGTCGCGGACCTGACATCACAAGGCTACAACCCCCTGTTCCTCCATGGCGGAGTCGGCCTCGGCAAGAGCCACCTGATGCATGCCATCCTGTCGCATATTCGCAAACACAAACCCCAGTGCAAGGTGATCTACCTGACCGCGGAGCAGTTCACGAACCAGTTTGTCCGGGCACTTCAGTCCCGCGACGCCTTTGCATTCAAGGAACGGATCCGGTCCGTCGATGTCCTGATGATTGACGATCTCCAGTTTATCGGCGGCAAGGGTTCTACCCAGCAGGAGGTTTTCCATACGCTGAACGAACTGCTGGACCACAATCGTCAAGCCGTGTTCTCAGCTGACAAGCCTCCGTCTGATCTCGAGGGCGTTGAGGAGCGGTTGCGTTCGCGCCTCGGCGTCGGAATCGTCGCAGACATTCAGGCCACGACCTACGAATTGAGGCTCAAGATCCTCTATTCCAAGGCCGCCGCGAGAAATGCTGAAGTAAAACCGAAAATCATCGAATTTCTGGCACATACGATTACATCTAATGTCCGGGAGCTGGAAGGCGCGCTCAACCGGATCCTCGCCCATTCGGATCTGATCGGACAGGAAGTCACTTTGGAAAACTGCCACAAGGTTCTCCACGACCTGCTCAGGGCAAACGACCGGCCCGTCACGATCGACAAGATCCAGAAACTGACCGCCGAGTACTACAACATCGGACTGGCAGACATGCACTCGGCGCGCCGCTCACGCGCCATCGCCCGTCCCCGACAGATAGCCATGTGGCTCTCCAAACAACTCACCACTCGCTCGCTTCCCGAAATTGGCCGCAAGTTCGGTGGCCGCGACCATACAACGGTGCTGCACGCCGTCCGAAGGGTAGAGTCATTGTGTGCAGACGATCCATCCATCGCTCATGAAGTCCAGTTCCTGCGCAAGACTCTGGAACAGGGTTGAGTCGGTCCGCGGCCATCACACGCATCGCAATCGCGCACAGCGAACAATCGCTTCCAGACCTCAATCAAGGCCCGGCAATTATCAGGATGTCCGGTGATGACAAGGCATCGGAAGAACCGGGATGCACCTGGAATTTGCCTCTCCGGATCGCCCTCGGGGAGGGTGCGCCATTTGGGATTGACAGGCGATTGTGATACCATTGTCAGCCGATAGACCTCGTCGCCGAAAGCCCTCCGGGATCAAGGCGCCGTACCGCCGGAGAGGTCCGCGAGTTCAGGTCCACCTATTTGAAGGCCGCCGGGAATCATGCAATTCACAATCGAACACCAAACTCTTCTGAAATCGCTGGCGAAAACCCAGAGCATAGTGGAACGGAACTCGACAATCGCGATTCTGGCCAATGTCCTCATTCAGGCAGACGACCGCGTGGTCAAGGCAACAGCCACCGACATGGACCTCGCGCTGGATCAGGAATTCGAGGCTACCGTTGATCGCCAGGGTTCAATTACCGTGTCAGCCCAGCGAATCCATGATTTCGTGAGAAGGCTGCCGGACGGCTCTGAAATCAAGCTCGATCTGGGGGAAAACGGCGAGCTCAGCATCATGTCGTCCCGATCCGAATGCGCCCTTAGGACCATGAGCAGCGCCGACTTTCCGCTCATGGACGCGGGGGAGTTGCCCCACCAGTTTTCGCTTCCGGCCGAGACCCTCGGCAAGCTGATCGATCGCACACGCTTTGCCATGTCAACCGAAGAGACCCGTTATTATCTCAACGGTATCTTCCTTCATGCAGCCACCGCCGATTCCGGCCCGGTGTTGCGCCTCGTGGCGACGGATGGTCACCGTCTCGCCATGGCCGATGAGCCGCTTCCCGACGGCGCCGCCGACATACCTGGGCACATTCTGCCGCGAAAGGCCGTCAACGAATTGCGAAAGCTGCTTGACGAAGCCTCACCCGATTCGGTCGTGACCGTAGCCCTCTCCGATACCAAGGCGCGTTTCACCTTTGATTCGTCCACCCTCACGACGAAACTGATCGACGGTACGTTCCCCGACTATACGCGGGTCATTCCGGTCGAAAACCAAAAGGAACTGAAATTTCATCGCGACGAATTCAACCGGGCCGTGGATCGTGTCGCCATCGTGGTATCCGAGGAGAAGGCCCGTATCGTCAAGCTTGCACTTGGCAACGACAATCTCGTGATTTCCGCCACGAGCATCAATACTGGAAGTGCCCGGGAAGACATGGATGTCAGCTACAGCGACCTGCCGATGGAAATCGGCTTCAACGCGCGCTATCTGCTCGACATCACCCAGCAGATCGATGGCGACGAAGCTGTTTTTATGTTGGCTGACGGCGCCTCACCTGCCCTCGTTCACGACACGGCCGATCCGAACGTACTCTATGTTCTGATGCCCATGCGGGTCTGAAGATTGCCGGTACTTTCCCCGAGCGCGCCCCTTGACCCCCAAACCTCGGCACCCGTCACCGGTTGCAACGCCGTTCGGCGGATCTCCCTGACCGATTTTCGCAGCTATCCGTCCCTCACGCTCGAGCTGGACCAGCGCCCCGTGATCCTGACCGGATCCAATGGCGCTGGCAAGACGAACCTCCTGGAAGCAATCTCGTTTCTCGCTCCGGGACGTGGCCTCAGGCGGTCGCGGCTTGTCGACGTCACCCGAAATGACAGGCCGGCCTCTGGGTCCGTCGAATGGGCGGTTGCCGGCATCGTCGATACGCGCCGGGGTCCGGTGCGGATCGGCACGGGGCTCGAGAGCGCCGGAACCCGGGACAATGAAACCAGCCGGCGCGTGGTGCGGATTGATGGCGAACCGGTGAAAAACCACGCGAACCTGTCCGACATTCTTGGAATGGTCTGGATCGTACCGGAACTGGACAGGCTGTTCGCTGACGCAGCATCGGGGCGCCGACGATTTCTTGACCGTCTCGTCGCAGGCTTCGATCCCTCACACGCGACACGTCTGAACCAGTACGACAAGAGTGTCAGGGAACGCAACAGCCTGTTGCGAACCGACCGATTCGGAACTGGCACCGCCGATGGGGAATGGCTCGGCGCCCTGGAACGCCGAATTGCAGAGTATGGCGTGGCCGTCGCAGCCGCCCGATGCGACTTCGTTCAGCGTTTCGCAGGGATTCATCCGGAAACACAGGAATTCCCCCGTGCCTCCGTCAGCCTCATCGGCGAACCGGAAACCTGGCTCCACGGGAATTCCGCCCTGGACGCTGAAGACCGGCTGACAGAGGCCTTGGCAGCTTCGCGGGAGCGGGACCGTGAAGCGGGACGGACACAGGTCGGCCCACACCGAAGCGACATGGTGGTTGTCCATGCCGAAAAGAACACCGCAGCTGCTGACTGCTCCACCGGGGAACAAAAGGCTCTTGTGATTGGTATTGTTCTGGCTTACACCAAGCTCCTGACCCTTGACCGGGGTGCGACGCCGTTGCTGCTTCTCGATGAAATCGGCGCGCATCTTGATGCCCGGCGAAGAGCGGCCCTTTTTGCGGAAATCCGCCGAACCGGTGCCCAGGCATGGATGACCGGAACCGATACAGCGCTGTTCAGGGGCTTTGGCGACGACGCACAGCACCTGATTATCGAGAATTCGAAGGTCCAACACACGCGGAACTGACATGTCTACATCGGCCAATATCGCCGAAACGGCAACCGACAATGATTATGGTGCCGACTCCATCCAAATCCTGCGCGGGCTCGAAGCCGTTCGCAAGCGACCGGGAATGTATATCGGCGACACCGATGACGGCTCCGGCTTGCATCACATGGTTTATGAAGTCGTCGATAACGCAATCGACGAAGCGCTGGCCGGCCACTGCTCCTCGATCACGGTGACCCTTGACGGGGACGGTTCGGTAACCATTACGGATGATGGCCGCGGCATCCCTGTCGAGATTCATGAGGAGGAAGGCGTCTCCGCTGCCGAAGTCATCATGACCCAGCTGCACGCCGGAGGAAAGTTCGATCAGAACTCCTACAAGGTGTCCGGAGGCCTTCACGGTGTCGGCGTTTCTGTCGTTAACGCCCTGTCGGAGCGTCTGAAGCTGGTCATCTGGCGGCACGGCCACGAACACGTCATCACATTCAATTCTGGAGTTCCGGACGGGGAACTTCAGGTCGTCGGAGCGGCAGGCGACAGAACCGGCACATCAATCACGTTTCTTCCCTCAACTGACATCTTTTCATCAACCGAGTTCAGTTTTCCGGCCCTGGAGCACCGGCTACGCGAACTCGCCTTCCTGAATCCAGGTGTGAGTCTCACGCTTTCGGACGCCCGGGGTGTCGAGACCAAAACCGTTGAAATGCTCTATCACGGCGGCATCGAGGCGTATGTGAAGCATCTCGATCGGGGCAAGACCGCGCTGATTGACCGGCCGATCGTCATCACCGGCGAGCAGGGCGGTATCAACGTTGCTGCGGCCCTCGAATGGTCGAATGCCTATCACGAAACCATGCTGTGCTTTACCAATACAATCCCCCAACTCGACGGCGGATCACATCTTGCCGGCTTCCGGGCAGCCCTCACACGCACCGTCAATGGCTATGCCAATCAATACGGTCTTGCCAAGAAGGCCAAGGTCTCCCTGTCTGGCGACGACGCGCGGGAGGGTCTTACCTGCGTGCTCTCTGTCAAGGTGCCGGACCCCAAATTCTCATCCCAGACCAAGGACAAGCTGGTTTCCTCGGAGGTTCGCCCCGTGGTCGAAGCGATCTGCAGCGAACGGATCGGCCAATGGTTTGAGGAAAATCCCAATGAAGCCAAGCGTGTCGTCAGCAAGGTCATTGAAGCCGCAGCGGCCCGGGAGGCCGCTCGCAAGGCCCGTGAACTGACCCGGCGCAAGGGGGCTCTCGATATTTCGTCCCTTCCGGGAAAACTGGCCGATTGCCAGGAACGCGATCCCGCAAAATCCGAACTCTTCATCGTAGAGGGCGATTCGGCGGGCGGATCGGCCAAACAGGCCCGGCATCGCGCCAATCAGGCTGTACTGCCGCTTCGCGGCAAGATTCTCAATGTTGAAAGGGCCCGCTTCGACAAGGTTCTGTCATCAGCGGAGCTCGGAACCCTGATCACAGCTCTCGGAACCGGTATTGGGGACGAGGAATTCAAGATCGAAAAAACCCGCTATCACAAGATCATCATCATGACAGACGCCGATGTTGATGGCAGCCATATCCGGACCCTGCTGTTGACCTTTTTTTACCGGCAAATGAAGGCGTTGATCGACCGGGGCTATCTCTATATCGCGCAACCTCCGCTCTATCGGATCAAGAAAGGCGACTCGGAGCGTTACCTCAAGGACGACGGAGAAATGGAGGAGTATCTGCTCGACAGCGGGTTGAAGGACGCCGTCCTGATCACGCATCAGGGAGAGCAAATTGCAGGTCAGGATCTTCGGGAGCAGGTCAAGACAGCCCAGCGGGCCAAACGCCTCCTGTCCCCGATCTCTGCCCGGATCAGTAACCGCGATGTCGCTGAGCAGGCAGCTATCCTCGGCGCTTTCGGGCAGGATCTTCTCAACCAGCCCGAACAATCCCGCAGGCTAGCCGATGCCCTGGCACGAAGGCTTGACGGGCTGTCCCGAGAAACCGACAGGGGTTGGCGGGTCGACCCCGTCGGCGGCGGCGGACTTTCCTTCACGCGCACGATACGCGGTGTCACGGAACTGCAGGTTATCGACGGGCCCCTTCTGCGGTCAAGCGAGGCTCTGCAACTCGATACCATGGTCGCTGATCTCCAGTCCCTCTACGAGCAACCTGCGACCCTGAAGACCGGACAGGTGGAGCAACGCATCACCGGGCCGCTCGGTTTGTTCGAGACAATTCTCGATCATGGCCGCAAGGGCGTAACCGTGCAGCGTTACAAGGGCCTCGGGGAAATGAATCCCGAACAGCTTTGGGAAACAACACTGGACCCGGATGCAAGATCGCTCCAGCAAGTCCGGATCGAACACGCAGAGCAAGCCGGAAACATCTTCGCAACACTGATGGGGGACGTGGTCGAACCGAGACGCGACTTCATTCAGGACAATGCGTTGAAAGTCCTGAACCTGGACGTCTGATCAGGCGGCACACGCGACGAACTCCTCCCGGCGACGCAGCTGATCACCGCCAGATCATCGGTTCTGGCGATTCTCCACCAGATCTTTCACGACCTCCGGCTCGGCCAGCGTCGTGGTGTCGCCCAGCTGGTCATGCTCATTGGCCGCAATCTTGCGCAATATGCGGCGCATGATCTTGCCTGAGCGCGTCTTTGGCAGTCCCGGAGCCCATTGAATCCGATCCGGTGACGCAATCGGCCCGATTTCCTTGCGAACATGGGTAACGAGTTCCGCCCGGAGCGGTTCCGAAGGCGCTTCTCCCGACATCAGGGTCACATAGGCATAAATGCCCTGTCCCTTGATATCATGCGGGAACCCGACAACCGCAGCCTCCGCAACCCGGGGATGGGTCACAAGCGCACTTTCCACTTCGGCGGTGCCGATCCGATGACCCGAAACATTGATCACATCATCGACACGGCCCGTGATCCAGTAATAGCCGTCTTCGTCGCGCCGGCAACCATCTCCAGTGAAATAGCTGCCCTTGTATGTCGAAAAATAGGTTTCCACGAAACGATCGTGATCACGGAACACCGTTCGCATCTGACCAGGCCATGAATCGGTCAGAATCAGATTGCCGCTCGCAGCCCCTTCAAGCACGTTGCCCTCGGCATCTACGACTTCCGGCTTCACACCGAAAAACGGCAGTGTCGCGGAACCCGGCTTGAGCGCCGTTGCGCCAGGCAAGGGAGTGATAAGAATTCCACCGGTTTCGGTTTGCCACCAGGTGTCCACAATCGGGCATCGCTCGCCACCTACGACTTTGTAGTACCACAACCAGGCCTCCGGATTGATGGGTTCGCCGACCGTACCAAGAAGGCGGATTGACTGTCGGCTGGTTCGCTCGACCGGATCATCGCCGGCGCGCATCAGGGCCCGGATCGCGGTTGGTGCTGTATAGAATATGTTGACGTTGTGCTTGTCACAGATCTGCCAGAACCGCGACACATCCGGATAGTTGGGCACCCCTTCAAAAATCAGCGAGGTCGCCCCATTCGCCAGGGGGCCATACACGATATAGGAATGGCCGGTGATCCAGCCAACATCCGCTGTGCACCAGTAAACCTCACCGTCATGGTAATCGAACACATACTGATGGGTCATGGACGCATAGACAAGGTAACCGCCGGTGGTATGAAGTACGCCCTTGGGTTTTCCGGTCGAACCCGATGTATAAAGAATGAAGAGAGGGTCCTCGGCCGACATTTCCTCAGGCGCGCAGTCGGCCGAGGCTTCGGTCATGGCTTCATGATACCAGACGTCACGCTCCTCGTTCCAGCTGATCTCCGCACCGGTCCTTCGAACGACGATGCATTTCCGAACATCGGGACACTGCTTGAGGGCTTCGTCGACATTGGCCTTCAACGGAATCTTGCGACCGCCGCGAACACCTTCATCGGCGGTGATGATCAGGCCGGAATCCGAATCGTGAATTCTCCCGGCAATGGAATCGGGAGAAAATCCGCCAAAAATTACGGAATGAACCGCACCGATCCGTGCGCAAGCAAGTACCGCCACCGCAATTTCCGGGATCATGGGCAGATAGATCGTGACGCGGTCGCCCTTTCTCGCACCATGAGTCTTCAATACGTTGGCAAATCGACAAACCTGCTCGTGCAGTTCGCGATAGCTGAGCGTGACAGATTCGTCGGGCTCATCCCCTTCCCAGATGATCGCCGTCTGGTCGCCGCGGGTTTCGAGATGACGGTCGAGACAGTTTGCGGACGCATTCAGGGTTCCGTCCGCAAACCACCGGATATGAACGTCATCCGGCGCAAAAGACACATCCTTCACGATCGAGTAGGGTTTCATCCAGTCGATGCGCTGGCCATGTTCCCCCCAGAAAGCTTCCGGGTTTTCCACCGACTGCCTGTACATCTCCTGGTAGCGTGCCTGATTGACATGGCCGCGCTGCGCCCATTCCGCGGGCACGGGATAAACTTCCGACATCAGGACTCCTCCCCATTTATTGTGCCGGCACAATGGCGACGGGCCGGATTATCGGTTTTCATGGAAAAAAGGGCAACCCCGGCGCCACCGTCTGAAGCCCGTGGGGCAACCGGTAGCAGCGCATCATCAGCGCTTCAACCAGACCATACCGTCTTCAACAAGGATGTTTACCGGCGTGAGGGCAAGCCCGGGACAGGGCCCGCGAACGCACATCCCGCTCGCAATGTCGAACAACGCTCCATGCATGGAGCAAAGAATGAGATCGCGCTCGCGATTCAGGAACGCGTCAGGCTTCCAGTCAAGGGGCGCTCCGTAATGCGGACAATGATTCCGAAACCCGAACATGCTGCCGTTTCGCTTCACAATGAAAAACGGCGCTTCCCCCTCGACATCGTCAAACCCCTTGCTCCCGGGATCGTCGAGGTCACCGAACCGACACAGCAAAACCGGGGGAGACTGGACAGGTGCGGCCGGCATCGTGCCTTCTGTTTCAGGACTCGACACCGGCCATTCGGCACAATACCGCCCACTCGTCGCCCGAAACCGGAACGACGGACAGACGCGACTGTCGAACCAGGGCGAGGTTGGCAAGCTGCGGCTCGGCCTTGATATCCGACAAGCTTACGGGGGTGGGAACCGCTCGAACGGCCCGGACATCCACCATGCCGAAACGGCCTGACGAATCCGAGGGGTCCGGGTAGTGTTCCTTCACGATCTCCACGATTCCGACAATGCGTTTTTCGTTCACCGAATGATAAAAGAAACCCAAGTCTCCCTTTTTCATGGCCTTCATATTGTTATTGGCCTGGTAATTTCGGACACCATCCCACTCGGCAGCGTCTGCCGCAACCTGATCGTCCCACGACCAGGCACCGGGCTCGGACTTGAACAACCAGTATTGCATCTCTTTATCTCCTGTTGCGCGGGCCGTCCGTCGCCCCGGACGCTGCGCCCGAATAGACGCATGACCAGGGTCACCTATTCGACTTCCATTCGAACCGGTCGGGAAAGGAGTTCCTCAATCGCCTCGTCGAGGCTCTCTCCCCGGTTGAGGATGCCGTCAACGGCACGGGAAATTGGCATATCTACTCCCTGGCTTTCAGCAAGGATGGTGACCGCCGCCGCGGTATGCACCCCCTCGGCGACAGACCTGTTGGCAGCCAGAATCTCCTGCAACGGTCTGTTCTGACCCAACCCGACTCCCAGCATATAGTTGCGGGACTGGGTGCTGGTACATGTTGCCGCCAGGTCACCCAGTCCCGACAAACCTCTCATGGTCTCCGCGCGCCCCCCCTTGGCAACACACAGGCGGGTCACCTCTGCCAGACCGCGCGCAATCAGGGCAGCCCTTGCATTATCTCCAAAACCACGCCCCTCCGCTATCCCGCAGGCGATAGCGATCACGTTCTTGACGGCACCACCGATTTGAGCGCCGATAACATCCGTACTGACGTAGGGCCGAAACGTGCTGCTGCCGATCCTGTCGGCAAGGCAGAACGTCACCTCGCGCTCGGAGCCCGCCAGAGTCACCGCTGTTGGCATACCGAGCGCCACCTCTCGCGCAAAACTCGGCCCCGAAAGCACCAGCAAGGGATTATCAGGACACATCGTCGATACGACTTCACCCAACAGTCGGCCTGTGTGCTGTTCGATTCCCTTGGAACAGATGATGAGCGGACACTCTGACCGGATCCGTTGTGCCAGAGAGCCCAGGGTTGATCTCAAGTGCTGGGCCGGTGTGACCAGCAGGAACGCTTCGTGATCTGCCAGTTCTTCAATTCGATTGGTGGCTGTTATGGTCTCCGGAAGAACGGCGCCGGGAAGATAGGTGTCATTCCGATGTTCGTGATTGATGGCTCTGGCAACCTCGGGTTCGAGGACCCACATCGCCGGGGCCCTTCCAGCGCGATGAAGCGCCGTCGCGAGCGCTGTACCCCACGCGCCGCCGCCTATGACGCCGAACCTGGTCATGGCATCAGCAAGCCGTCAGGCTTTGGTCCCTCGGAAACGGAGATTTGTATCTCTGCTCGGTCGCCGAGGTTTCCACCAACGGTCGCAGTGTCGTCACTGGCGTGCACATCGAACGCCCGGTTCACAGGACCAGGATTCAGCACATTCGGTTGCGACGAAGAAACCCACCGACAGCCGAATTGTAATCATCCGTCACGATATGGGGCATGAAGTGACCGCCCGTCGGCAACACCACAGTTTCTGCGCCCGCCACCGACTCTGAAATCTCGTCCGAGAGATAGCGCGGGGTTACCATATCGTCTTCTGCCACGATGACCAGTGTCGGAGCCGTGATTTCGCTCAGGCGATCCCGTCGGTCGAATGCGCAGATCGCTTCGATTCGCCGTTTCATGATCTCCACCGGCTGCCCTGATCCGGCGATAAAGTTTTCCTGTTCCGAGATCAGGGCTTCATTCCGGGAGATATACCAGGGGGAGTGGAGGGACAGCATGGAATGACGCGTATACTCTTTCAGACCGAGTGAGAGCAGCACTTCTTTTCGCGCGTCGAACGCGCGCCGGAAGTAGGGATCGGGCCCGGACCATGTCGCGCTGAGAACCAGGGATCCCAGGCGGTCCTTGTGGTCCTGAGCCACAATCTGCCCCATCGCGCCTCCCGTCGAATGACCCACCCAGTGGGCTCTCTCAATGCCGAGGGCATCCATCAGGCGGATGGCATCCTGGGCCATCTGATCCACCGAGTAGGTGATCATGGAATAGGTACTGCGGCCACAGCCCCGGTGGTCGTGTGTAATGACGCGAAAGTCCGGGTTCAGGGCCGGAAGCTGAAGATGCCAGAAACTGCCACCTCCGCCCAGACCTGGCACGAGCATGACCGGTTCCCCGTTGCCCGCCTCCTCGTAGTAGATGTCCGCGTCACCGATACTGATTGTCGGCATGCGACAGGTCCTTACCGGCTTTCATATTGCGTATCATTCATGCCCAGAGACCGCTCTATGGCGATCACGTCACCAGGGCGTTCGAACGGCGGCGGAGGGTCCTGGTCTCGCTGGCGCGGCCGGCCAATGGTTTCGAAGAAATCTTCCAGGCCCGCGGGCGCAATCACCCACAGCATCACCAGTTCGTCATCATGGTCGTTGATGATCTCGTGGGTCACATCATAGCCCAGAAAGCACGCCGATCCTGGCACCAGATCATGGTCAGCGCCGTCCACCACAACCCTGCCCTTTCCGCGAAAGCAAACCTGGATTTCCACTTGTTCTCCATGGGAATGTTTTCGCACGCGGCTATGCGGTGCAATCGTCTGATAACCAACGGACAATCCTTCGTAGCCCGTATTGGCCGGAACGAGCTTGGGGTCTGCATACCCGTTGGCCGGAACGGGCTGCCACCAGCTGGGACCTTCATCAGGTTGCATCACGACAGATTTGCCGCGACACTGCTCGAATGTGTTCACGTCTGCTCTCCTTGAGCTGGCTAGTCGAACACCAGTTTACGCTGTTCCTCCGGAATACCCAACCCGGGAACAACGGCAAAGTGCCTGTGCCACGGAGAATCTTCCGTCTCGCAACGGTTTCCCGGAAGAGGAAAAACCGGATGCGATCCTGACTGTGCGACAAGAATATCAGCCACAATAGTCATGCCGTTGCCCGTTGTGATCCCACGGAGTCTGTATGGTCGGCGGTCTTTTACGCAGACAGGAAAGATCTCTTCCGGTGCTGCCTCCAAAGTCGAACCGGTCCGGCACTACACGCGGGGGCACGCACATCCTCAAAGCGTTTCCAGCGGCCAGCGGGGCCGGGGAGCAAAATCCAGTCCGTCCACCCGACCCTGACGCAGGCGCTCGATAGCCGCCCATGCGATCATGACACCGTTGTCGGTACAGAGAGCGGGTGGCGGCGCCGCGAGCGCAAAATGGTGCCTGCGGCAAATTTGCACAAGCCGTTCACGCAGCCGCATGTTTGCTGCAACCCCCCCTGCGACAACCAGGTTCCGCTGGCCCTGATCCAGATCGTCATGGATCTTCGAAAAAGCCGTCAGCGCATGGTCGCAACGTTCCGCAACCACATCTGCAACGGCTTCCTGAAACGAGGCACAAATGTCCGCCCGATCCTGATCGGTTAACGGACTGTCCAACGAGTGCACGACCAGGTGCCGTACTGCCGTTTTGAGACCCGAAAACGAAAAATCACATCCGGGTCGGCCCCTGAGGGGCCGCGGCAGTCCGAAGCGCTGCGGATCTCCCGACCCTGCCGCCTGTTCTATCGCCGGGCCCCCGGGCATCCCCAGGCCGAGCAGTCGGGCTGTCTTGTCAAACGCTTCTCCGACCGCATCGTCAAGGGTTGTACCCAATGGCCGGTACGAACCTGGCCCCTGCACCGAGAGAAGCTGGCAATGACCTCCCGATACCAGCAGCAACAGGAACGGAAAGGGCACGTTGTCGGTCAATCGCACGGTCAGTGCGTGCGCCTCCAGATGATTGACAGCTACAAACGGGATCCCGCGGGCCAGGGCGATCGCCTTGCCCGCAGTAACGCCAATAATCAGGCCTCCGATCAGTCCGGGCCCTGCAGCGGCGGCTACGGCGTCGATTCGATCAAGAGAGACTGACGATTTTTGAAGTGCCTTGCTGACAATATCTTCGATGATATCTAGGTGGGCCCGCGCCGCGATCTCGGGAACAACTCCGCCATAAGGTGCGTGTTCCTCCAGTTGGGAATACAGGACATTTGACAGAATCGCACCATCTTCAGTGACGACCGCTGCTGCCGTTTCATCACAACTGGTTTCGATTCCGAGCACGATCATTGCGGGATTGCCCTGGACTTTGCCAAAACCGGCCCCAAGCGGCCGCCCGCAGCCTAGACGACGGGAGCCCGGATTGCATCTGTCCACGACACCTGACTTCGAAGTCTCACCCCACCGGATCTGGCACAGGACGGGCCCGCTCCACAGGATCCGATCCTCCGGACAGAAGCAGCCCAACGGGCATTTCATACCGGGCAGATCCGACTGGCGGCAAGGCTTGCGTTCCCTGTTCGCCGGCGCAATCACAGGCCGGTTCTTGCCGAAACGGGGATCCACACCCTCTGAAACCGTTTGCCATTGGCCTGTTGAGGAGGCAAAAAGTCGGTTATTGCCGATCAATAACTGGTTCAAGACCGTCGCGCGGGACTATAGACTCCTGTTATGAATGACATTCCTCTCAAGATCGGCACCCGTGGCAGCCCCCTTGCACTGGCTCAGGCCCATGAGGTCAAACGTAGACTCATCTCGCATCATCCTGAGCTGGCATCTGAGCCTATGATCGAGATTGTCGTCATTCGTACAAGCGGCGACAGAAACAGGTTTGGTCCGCTTCGCGACATCGGCGGAAAAGGGCTGTTTACCAAAGAGATAGAGGAGGCTCTGGCGCAGGGAGTCATAGACATTGCCGTCCATTCGATGAAAGATGTTCCCACCTTGCTCCCGGATGGTTTGACAATCGACTGCTTTCTTCCCCGCGAAGACCCGAGAGATGCACTGATTTGCAGGCAGGCCCGCCGACTGGATGATTTGCCGCCCGGTACGGTTGTCGGTACGGCTTCGTTGCGACGTCAGGCCATTCTTCTCCATCGCCGGCCGGATCTCACGGTGATTCCCATCCGGGGAAATGTCGACACGCGGATCGAACGTCTCGGCCGAGGTGAGGTGGACGCAACATTTCTGGCAGTCGCGGGACTGAAACGTCTCGGACGCACGGACATCGATGCCACTCCGGTCGAGACTGCCGAGATGCTCCCGGCCGCCTGCCAGGGAATCATTGGCATTGAGCGGCGAGCCGACGATCATCACACCCGAATGCTGCTTGAGCCGCTCAACGACCCCCAAACCATGACCTGCGCCATCTCGGAACGAACCGTTCTTGAGGGTCTTGACGGATCCTGCCGTACACCGATCGCTGCCCTGGCAACGCTGACAGACTCGAAACTTGCGCTTCAATGCGCGATCGTCCGCCCGGACGGAAGCAGCTACCTGGAGACAGAGCGTATCGGGGCCCCTGCCGAGGTCGTGTCCATGGCCTCCGATGCAGCCAGCGAACTTCGTGGGCGCGGAGGTCCGGATTTCTTCGATGGATGAAATCCGAGCCGTGCGCGCGCTTGTGACACGTCCGCGTGAAGATGCTGACGCCTTCGCTGCCGAACTGGAACGCCACAATATCGTCCCCATCCTGGCGCCGGTCACCACAATCGAATTTTCCGATATTGATATCAGCGATGGCCTGGGCCGATCGCAAGCCGTGCTGTTTACGAGTCGCAATGGGGTTCGTGCGTTTTGTCGGCTGACCAGCGACCGCAGCAAGCGTGCCTATGCAGTCGGCGATGCAACGGCGCGACTTGCGCGCGAAAGCGGATTCGAGGAGGTTCACAGTGCCGTTGGCGACGGAGCTGCGCTCGTGAGGTTGGCGGCTTCGAAGCTGGATCCTGCCTCGGGCCCCCTGTTTCATGCGGCTGGAGAACGACTGGCGGTGGATATCGCCGGGCTTCTCTCCGACTACGGTTTCCGGACACTGCGTTACAATCTTTATCGAACGCAATCCGTTGAGGCCTTACCGCCCGACGCGGCCCGCGCCATCAAGGACGGGGAGCTTGATTGTGTCCTGCATTTTTCTCCGGCTTCTGCGCGGGCATTCGGTGAACTCGTAACCGCCGGCGGACTTGAGTCCGGTCTCTCTGGATTGACAGCTGTCTGCCTGTCTGAAGCTGTTGCCGCCGAGCTGAAAACCGGTGCATGGGGAAATATCCGCGTTGCCGGAAAGCCGGATGCCGGATCTGTGATCTCTCTGCTTGATCAGATCGCAGCCGAGATGACCCATACTCCCGCCGACACCAGCTCCCGTAATCATGACTCCGGTGTCAAGACCGCGTCGGGTCCGGAGGGGGTTGAACAGCCGGTGTCCTTCGAACGGGCATCGTCGAGCCGTGCGGCTACCGGGATCCCCTCCTCCGGACCGCGTCATCAGGAACGCCCGCAGTCAGCCTTTTCTGTCAAGCCTCCACCGTCGGACCAACGCAGCCGAAATCGCGGACTTGCCGCACTCCTGAGCCTGTTCCTTTTGACCGTCGTGTTGGTCAGCAGCTATTTCCTCCTGTCTAGCTGGCGCGGACGACTGGCGGAGGATACCACGCAGGCTATCGGCGCCCTGCAGCAGCAGCTGGAAAATACGCGAAAGGAAGACCTCGTCGCCTTGAGACGCGACATCACGACTTTGTCAGAGAGAACCGGACAACTGGAGGCGCAAACCGGATCCGCAAACGACCTCTCGAGCCCGGTTGCTGAAAAGCTGGCAGCGTTGGAAGGGAGGATCCGCCAGCTGTCTGAAGCGGACCGCGGAGGGCTTTCCGAAAAAGAGGGGGCTGCGCTTCGGCAACGCGTTGCCAAGGCTGAAGACGCAATGCGGGGAATGGAAACCGGATTGGCGGACCGGCTGATGCTGATCGAAACGACGGTCAGTGCCTTGACTGACGATTCCGTTGACAGCCCCGGCCTGGCATCAGTGAGCGATCGCATCTCCCGAGCAGAACGTGACCTGAAGACCGTGCAGGATATCCTGTCTTCCTTGCAGACCCGGGAGGATGGCGCCAATGTCCGGCGCGACCGGGCGATCAGCGAACTGACCGAAACCATCGGCGGTCTCAGGGCCGCAATAACCGGATTGGAAGCAGACATTGAGAAGCTCCGCACGTCAGTGACTATCGACAGCGCAACCCGGACTCGCCTGTTTGCGGCGCAATTGGCAGCAACCCTGACCGGCTCGGGCCCCTTTTCTGAAGAACTTTCAGGACTTCGTGCGGCGCTGCCTGAAGGTCACGAAATGAATCGGCTGATTGAGGACCTTGAGCCTTATGCCCGAAGCGGCGTGCCGACGGGGCATGATCTGCTGGCCAGGTTGCCGGGGGTGCTGGACGCCATTTCGTCCACCTCCGAAACACCGCCGGGCGGGAACCCCGAAAGTTGGTTGGAACGGGCAGCCGACAGATTCACCGACATCGTCAAGGTCAAGCGGGTTAACGACGGCACGATCGATCTTGTTGTAAACCGGACAAGAGCGGCCGCAGGGAACGGCGAACTGATCGGGGCTGTCAACGCGCTCTCCAGCCTTCCTGAAGAGGCTGCCAAAGTCGCGGCTCCCTGGCTGGAAGAGGCCCGATCGAGACTGAGGGTGCAGGACGCCATTCGTATTTTCGTACAAAATTCCGGCCCCACGGGGATCGATCCTTGATAAGAGCGACACTCTTTTTTGTTGTCGTTCTGGGCCTGGTAGTGTCAGCCCTGCTCTGGGTCAACAGGCAGTCGGGCCAGGTCTCGATCCAGTGGAGTCACTGGATCATAGAGATGGAAGTCGCTCATTTCGCGCTCGGGATCCTAATACTCGTTGTGCTGGCCCTGATCGTCCTTGGCCTCGTGCGCATGGTTTTCAGGGCTCCCGGACAGATTCGGGACGGGCTTCGCGGGTCGCGCCGAAAACGTGGTTACCGCGCCCTGACCCAGGGCATGGTCGCGGTCGCGGCCGGTGATCCCGACGAGGCCCTGCGATTCGCGCGGCGCGCAGCCACGCATCTCGACGAGCCACCCCTGACCATGCTGCTGTCGGCCCAGGCCGCCCAGCTCCAGGGCGATGAGGAGGCCGCGCAAAATTACTTCGTCGAAATGCTTGAACAGCGCGAAACAGCCTTTTTGGGCCTGAGAGGGCTCGCCATGCAGGCACAACGCAATGGTGACCGTTACGCAGCCTATGAATATGCAACGCAGGCTCAGGAATTGCGCCCGGGAGCTAACTGGGTGCTCGGAACCCTGCTCGACTTCAAGGCATGGAAATGCGACTGGTCCGGTGCACTTCAGGTCCTCGAAGAGGCCGACCGACATGGCGGTCTGGAGGAAATCTCCCGGGAAGGCCGCTGCGCCGTTTTGCTGGGATGCAGTATCGAGGCAGAGGAGGCAGGGGACATGGTGGATGCGCAGCGTTTTGCCAATCGAGCGCAATCCCTCGCTCCCGAATATCTTCCTGCCGTGTTGCGGAACGTCGATCTGCTCATGCGATCGGGCAAGAAACGCCCGGCGATCCGAAAAATTCAGGAGGCGTGGAAGCGAACACCCCACCCCGAACTGGCACGCATCTATAGCGGGGAAGGGGCAGAAACAGAACCATTGTCACGCGTCCGGCAACTCGAGCAGCTCCTTTCCTTCAATTCGGAGCATGATGAAAGCCATATCGCTCTTGCCGAGGCCTCCCTGGGCGCCCATCTTTGGGGCGAGGCCCGCAACCATCTCGAGCAGGCGGCCAGCCAGGGTTTGTCCTCGCGGGTTTGCCGGCTGATGGCGGAACTGGAGGAACACGAACATAATGATGGGGACAAGGCCCGCTCCTGGCTGCTGAAGGCATCACAGGCGGCGCCGGATCCTGCCTGGGTCTGCAAAAGCTGCGCTGCTGTCTGGGAGAACTGGACACCAACCTGTGGCGGGTGCGGTTCCTTGGGAACCCTGGACTGGTTGCCACCGGCCCGCGCGCAGGCTCCGCAGATCAGTGCAGACGATAAGGAAGTCGATCATTCCGGAGACCTGGTTCTTACGGAGGAGGTTCCGGGAGAACTTTCGATGGCCGGTCTCGAGTCTCCCAAACCAATCTGGCTGCGATTCCGCGAACGCAGGTAAGATTTGGCTTGCCCACTGCAACCAGCAGGGGTATGCGTTCCACCGCAAGTCTTGATTTGCCGATGTAGCTCAGCTGGTAGAGCAACGCATTCGTAATGCGTGGGTCGGGGGTTCGAGTCCCTCCATCGGCACCAGTTTCCCTCCGGAATTCCCGCGCGACCTGGTACGGTTTGCTGATCGGTCCCCTGACTCCATGTCTTCTCATAACCGTCCGTTTCGGCGCGTCGTCCCTGCAGCTGAATTGCAACCGGGGTTGCAGGAGGCTTCCTGCCGTATGGGATTTCTGTAACGAAAGAGTCAATAAACCGTCATATTTTGTTCTCCGTCCTGTTCTAGGTTCGCGACACAGCTCTTCGGGCTGAGCTTGGATTCAAAGGAGACCGCCCCGGCGCTCCCGATCCCCGAAGCCCATAGAATTGGAGACAATATGATCATTCTCAGAAGTATCGCGTTTGCAGTTGCAGCGTCGATCGCCGTCGCTGCGTCTGCTCAGGCGCGCGATCAGATTCGCATCGTCGGTTCGTCGACCGTGTTTCCGTTTTCGACGGCTGTCGCGGAGCAGTTTGGCAAGTCAACATCCTTCAAGACCCCGGTCGTCGAGAGTACCGGATCCGGCGGCGGTCTGAAGCTGTTTTGCTCCGGAGTGGGCGTTCAGCACGCCGACATTACCAACGCGTCGCGGCGTATCAAGCAATCCGAGGTCGATCGCTGCGCCAGGAACGGGGTTGATTCCATTACGGAAGTCAAGATCGGTTATGACGGGGTCGTGATCGCAAATACCAAAAGTTCACCTCAGCTGAAAATCACCCTGAAGCAGCTTTTCCTGGCATTGGCCAAGGATGTGCCTGCCAACGCTGACGGCTCCAAACTCAAGGCCAATCCTTACGTCAAGTGGAGCGACATCGACTCTTCGCTACCGAACATCAAGATCGAGGTCCTGGGTCCGCCCCCGACCTCGGGCACCCGCGATGCATTCGTGGAACTGGCTATGGAAGGCGGCTGCAAGACTTTCCCGGCTATCAAAGCTATGGGAAAATCGGACAAGAAGACCTACAAGGCCGTTTGTCACGGTATTCGCGAGGACGGTGCGTTCGTCGAAGCCGGTGAGAACGATGTCCTGATCGTTCAGAAACTTGTTGCCAATCCGGCAGCCTTTGGCGTCTTCGGCTTTTCCTTCCTCGATGCCAATGCGGACAGAATTCAGGGCAGCCTGATCAACGGAACCGGTCCGATGTTCGAGACCATTGCATCGGGAGAGTATCCGGTTTCCCGTTCCATGTATTTCTACGTGAAGAACGCCCATGTCGGGGTGATCCCGGGCATAAAGGAATATGTTGGCGAGTTCACAGCCGAAAAGTCGTGGGGGCCGGATGGCTATCTGGCTGACAAGGGCCTGATTCCCTTGAGCGATGAAGAACGCAAGAAAGTGCGTGCAGAGGCAGTCAAACTGAGCCCGATCAGTATGTAAGATTCCAGTCGTGCGGGCGGGGTCATTGTTGATCCCGCCCGCTTCTTTATCCTTTCCTCCTGACCTACCACCCCATAATCGTCTATGGCTCTCACTGCGACGGAAGAAGTCTGCAGGAATGCCAGGCGGGAGCCCCGACTTCCCGAGGCGGGCCTTGTCACATCCCGATTCTCGGGCTGATCAAAAACTTGGCTGGCTGCGTCGCTGCCGGATTGCGGCCTCGACGGACCCCTTGTGTGACGGAGCAGGAACTGATTTCGCTTCTCCATGGAATCCCGTTGCCCTTCAGTTGCGATCTGCAAGACATACACTGCGATTCAGGGGGAGCGGGAGGAGATCATTGTACACGTGGCGAGCCCGAGTAAGCGTTTGCTGCGTCCCCCTTACGGGTCAGGGTTCGGCGTTGCCGTCGGCGAGCTGTTCCAGCGCAGGAGTTCATAGACACGTTTGATTGAGTGGCCGGGCATGCGTTCGAGAACCTGGGCAAGCCAAGCCTTAGGGGCGATGCCCTGAAGCTTTGCGGACTCGATCAGGGTATAGGCGATGGCCGCGGCATTGCCGCTGTTGAGCGAACCCATGAAGATATAGTTATTACGGCGCAGCGCGATCGGCCGAATGGCGCGCTCAATCGAGCTATTGTCGATTTCCAGGAAGCCGTGCTCGAGGTAAGGCCGCAGGTGCTTGATGCGGGCCGTGGCATCGCGGATTGCGTCTGACAGCGGAGTCTTGGCGGAGATCGTCGGCAAGCGTTCCAGAACAAGCGTTTGAATGCCGCGAAGTGCGACGCGACCTCGGCGCGACGGACGGCCACGCGTCGCTCGCAAGGCTTGCCACAGGCCTCCTTCTCGACAGCATAGAGGCCGACGATGCGTCCCAGTGCCTCGTCGGCGATCCCCGGAAGGCATGGATATCGAAGAACTTGCGTCGAACGTGGGCCAGTCAGGCTACCTCGCGGATCGGACCCGCACCGGTCAGGTGCGCTTACGCTTTCTCGAAAGCTTCCATGGCATCCTGTCTGGAACCATTAATTTGCACAATCTTGTCAAAACCGGAAATCTCAAAGACTTCCCTTATCGGTTCAGCGAGAGCGCAAAGGGCGAACTTGCCTTCATTCTTCCATACCTGCTTGGCAATCAGAAGAAGGACTCGCAAACCGGCGCTGCTGATATATGTCAGTTCCTGCAAATCCGTAATTACGGTAGTTTGTTCACTTTCCAAAATGGATTTCAACGCGTGCTCGAATTCCCGGGCATTCGAACTGTCGACGCGCCCCGAGACGCTGATAATCAGTGCGGTGCCTTCAGTCTCGGTGTGTATTTCCATCAGAGGTACCTTTCAGTCTCAAACGTGCCTCGTTGAAGCCTTGCAGGTTCCCGAATTTCAGGAGGCCGACTTGCAACAGAAATTCTTTCAGTCCCTACCCGGTATGGATGCGCTGCGTGCTTTGAACATCGCAAACGAAGATCTGCCCGTCATCCGCGTTGCCGGTACTGCTGGCACGTCGAATGGCTTCCACCACGCTGTCGACCATATCATCGTCTACAACAGTCGTAATCTGCATCATTGGCATAAAGCCCACATTGTACTGCTTCCCACGATGGATTTCGGCATGCACGGTCTCTGTATCAAATGCCTTGATTTCAGTGGCTGAATGAGCAGCGACACCTAGTCCCACCAAGGCTTCGTGCACGGTGTCAAGTCTGTGCGGTTTGATGATGGCTGCGATTTGTTTCATCGTTTCCAATACCCTCGATTACGAGGCTACAAATCATAACCACGCTCGCCATGCGTCGCAAGATCGAGCCCGACGAGCTCGTCTTCCTCCTCAACTCGTAAACCGCCTGTCAGCGCACCTGTCACCTTTATGATGACAAATGTAGCGAATGCAGACCAGGCAACGGTTGCCACGAGGCCGATGATCTGTGCTGTCAGTTGCTTGCCGATCGTAATGCCGTCCCCGAGGCCATGACCACCCAATGCCGCAACTGCGAGAATAGAGACAAGGAGTGTTCCCAGCATTCCGCCTACCCCGTGAACCGCGAATACGTCAAGAGAGTCGTCAATACTCCATGTTTGCTTGACAATCTCGGTCGCAAAGAAGCAGACCAGGCCGGCAGAAGCACCCAGGACCACGCCCCCTAGCGGACCGACAAATCCTGAAGCCGGCGTTATTGTTGCCAGGCCTGCGATGACGCCGGTTGCAGCACCCACCAGGGACGCTTTTCCAAAACGGATCCATTCGATGCCGGACCAGACAATAGCTGCCGTGGCCGCAGCAATATGGGTTGTCGCGATCGCCATCCCTGCGCCACCATCAGCAGCCAGCTGACTCCCACCGTTGAAACCGAACCAACCGACCCAGAGGAGACACGCCCCTATTGCCGTCATTCCCGGATTGTGAGGAGGATAGAGCTGTTGCGGGAACCCTCGTCGAGCCCCCAGGGCCCCGGCCAGGAGCAGTGCGGATATACCAGCAGTCGTATGCACGACGAGGCCACCCGCGAAGTCTTTCACACCAAGATCGGAAAGCCATCCTCCTCCCCAGATCCAATGGCAGACCGGCGCGTAGACCAGAAGAACCCAGAAGCCGCTGAATATCAGAACGGCCGGAAACTTCATTCGTTCCGGATAGGCCCCGACGATCAGCGCAGGCGTGATGATTGCAAACGTCATCTGAAACATGGCGAAGACGATTTCGGGGATCGACCCGCTCATCGAAGCGCTTGTAACCCCGGAAAAGAAGGATTTCCCGAGCCCGCCCACGACGCCAGCAACTGTGGTATCGAATGCCAGACTGTAACCGACCGCAAGCCAAAGCAAACTTGTGACACAGGCGATGGCCAGGCATTGCATGACAACAGAAAGCACTGCCTGCGCACGCACGAGGCCTGCGTAAAACATCGCCAGGCCCGGGAGCGTCATCAGCAGAACGAGTGCTGTTGCAACAATAATCCAGGCTGTATCCCCGCCATTCAGTGTTGTCTCGTTTGCCCAGGCGGGGACCGGAAGCATCCAGGTTGCCAACAGAGCGAGAAATGGCCAGCGGCTAATCATGACGTTTCCTCTTTTGCGTTTGATGATAGCCAGATGGAACACGGAAGTGCAATACCCGTGGTCCCATAGGCCGATCCAAACTGCCATGACTCCCCAATTTAAGCGTCTACCGGGCGTTCCGCGCCCGGACCCGTCACAATTCCCTCGGTTGTTAGCGTTGCCGCGACCCCGGAAATCTGCCATCAGCCGGCCGTCGACTCCGCGGTCTGCCCATCAGGGCTTGCCGATCCAGGTCGCACTGACGGAAACCCTTGCCTTTTCCGAAGTCTGCTGCAGGTGCCCTGGAAGAGCCAGCAGGCTCGGCTACATATTATGGGGGACCAAAAGGCCACTTGCTTGCGTTCCTGCACAAAGAACCCTGCTTTTGATGAAGGGATCCGTCATCGCGTGAATTTCGCCGAAGTTCCTTGTCATGACGCCGTCCTTCGGCCTCATGCGACGCGCTAAAGTCCTTCTCTTCGAGCGCCCGGAAAGGTGCAGCCCTTGGCAAGCAAGGTGCGTTCTGGCTGCATTCCGGGCACCCTGATAGCCTGCCTGCAATGTCAACCAAAACTCTGTCGTCAGTGGCTGAATCTTGATGGACCGCAGTGACCCTGGCGTCTGTATCGATATTCAGAAATTGACGCTGTCTGGCACCCTGAGCCTGCTCTCGTGGAGCCGGACTCACTGACGAATTTCCGAGGAGCACAGGTTGGCGGAGAGTAAGGGATTCGAACCCTTGGTACGCGCAAGCGTACAACGGTTTTCGAGACCGCCCCGTTCGACCACTCCGGCAACTCTCCGGGACGGGTTGTATCAAAACACCGGATGCCGGACAACACCAAGGGGGCTTTCAAACGGACGAATGCGCTTGATTCCTGGACCTGATGATCGTCGAACACGTTCATCTGAGTGCCCACGGATACGGCCTTGTTCCCATGAGGCGCATCACATGCGGTTGTGGACGTGCGGCGGTTCGGGAACAAGCAGGCTCGCAAGAACATTTCGGTCAGGCGGGGAGGGCCCAAACGCGGGCGCGGGTTTACCGGGGCCATGTGGCGATTGCAAGCTTCTGGGGAGTTGCATTGAGATGGCCGCGGGCTTTCCGGGTCAAGGCCAGACCGCGGAGACTCATGCGGCCGCGTTTGTTACCGCTTCCTGATGAGCTTGCAACCGGACCCGGGAGAACGCATTTGTGATGCAGATACCGGCCGGTCCCACCGGCACGGACGCGGCCCCTGAGAGCGCCGCCGGATCACACCGCTTGGACCGCCCGTTCTCCACTTCGACAAGACTGCTCGCCGAATGGTCTCCCCGATTTTTCCGGGCGAGCGACAGTAGTGTCCATATGACCCGGAAATTGCCGCCTACCGGGGAACAAGGCGGGAGCCTGTTGGCGCTATTTCATCAATGTCGATCGGGCGTTGCACCCGGAACGCGGGAACGGGGCGACCGGAAACGGGGTCGCAACATCCTTTCGAGCCCGCCCACTCATGTATGCGTAACGGCATTGAACACCATCGGTCTGTGAACATTGTTCAATCATTCAGACCCGGCCAGTTAAGGTTGGAACCGTAACGCTGCCGCCCCCGGCGGCACAAGCTCTTGTAACCGCCCGGAATCAGGAACCCGACCAGTTCACTACCAACCTGACCCTGCGCCATTGCCTGAAGGTCCACCCTCAGCGATCCGGAAGCATGAATTCTGCCAACGAGAGCGAGTCCGATCGCAGAAAACTGTTGACTCCCATCGTGTTCAATCTATAGTCCGCGATCCCTGCCCATGGCCCAGACCGACCCGCTGAGCGGCCTTGAGCAGGGCCAATTTTTGCCGGGCATCCGTTCCGATCGAGTCCGGCGGCGTGGTATCCGGGAACGAAAACATGTACGCAGTGGTGAGAACCGGCGGCAAGCAATACAAGGTCGCCGCGAAAGACGTAATTGCCGTCGAAAAGCTGGACAGCGAAATCGGCCAGGTCATAGAACTCGACCAGGTGCTCGCCATGGACACCGGTGATGGCGTCACATTGGGAGACCCCCTTGTCGGCGGCGCCCGCGTAACGGCGACTGTTCTTGACCAGAGGAAAGGCGCCAAGGTCACAGTCTTCAAGAAGAAACGACGCAAGAATTACCGTCGCAGGCGCGGCCACCGTCAACCGATCACGGTACTTCGTATCGGTGAAATTCTCGCGAAAGGCCAACAACCCGCAGAGCCTGAGGCTGATCCGGTCATGCTGGACAGCGAAGAAACCGCAGCCTCTGATGACTCCCGGGATACGGTCATCGAAGAGACGAACGGTGATGCTGAGGCTGCAATGTCAGAAACCCGAGACGCAGCTGACGAGTCCGAAGCGTTAGATCCCCAGGACGAGCCGGATCGGGACCCGTAAACCCGAAGGATTGAAGCCATGGCACATAAGAAAGCTGGGGGCAGTTCGCGCAACGGCCGCGATTCCGCCGGACGCCGTCTCGGCGTTAAGAAATTTGGTGGTGAAAGCGTTATCCCCGGTAACATCATCATCAGGCAGCGCGGAACCAAGTGGCATCCTGGTGACAATGTCGGAATGGGCAAGGACCACACGATTTTCGCCAAGATCGAAGGCCGAGTTGCGTTCCGTCGTGGATCCGGGAGCCGGCTTTACGTCTCAGTCGAACCGGCCGGTTGATACACAGGACTCCGAAACAGGATCACCTGTTCGGAGGGGATACTCTCCACCCCGGCAAGTTCAGTTCCGCAATGCACAAGTGCTGGAAACATGAACTTCCTCGACACAGCCAAGGTTTATATCCGAAGCGGCGACGGAGGAGCCGGCTGCATCAGTTTTCGGCGTGAAAAGTTCATTGAATTCGGCGGCCCCGATGGTGGAGATGGTGGCAAGGGCGGGGATGTCGTTGCCGAGGTCGTCAGTGGCCTGAACACAATGATCGATTTCCGCTACCGGCAGCATTACAAGGCGGCTCGCGGCATGCACGGCATGGGGAGCAACCGTACCGGCGCTTCGGGAAGTGATGTTGTTCTGCGGGTGCCGATTGGAACCCAGGTCTTCGATGTCGAAACAGACGTCTTGCTGGCCGACCTGACGCGACCCGAAAGCCGAGAGGTTCTCCTGCATGGCGGGCAGGGCGGACGCGGCAACACCCGCTTCAAGACCTCGACCAATCGCGCCCCTCGACGGGCTGACCCGGGTGAACCTGGCCAGGAGCGATGGATCAGATTGCAATTGAAGCTTATCGCCGACGCAGGACTCGTGGGATTGCCCAATGCCGGCAAATCAACCTTTCTGTCTGCTGTGACCCGGGCCCGACCCAAGATTGCCGATTATCCGTTCACGACACTCGTCCCCATGCTCGGAGTCGTTTACCTTGATGGCGAGGAATTTGTCCTGGCGGATATTCCGGGCCTCATCGATGGCGCCCACGCTGGTACCGGTCTGGGGCACCGATTCCTTGGTCACGTCGAGCGATGCAGGGCCCTGTTGCATCTTGTCGATGCGACACAGACTGATGTTGTTTCGTCCTGGAAGACGGTTCGTCAAGAACTGTTCCGGTATGGCCATGGTCTTGATGCAAAGGTCGAAGTCACAGCGCTCAGCAAGGCTGACGCTGTGGGCCAGGCCGAACTGGAGCGGAAACGCCGAATACTCGAGGATGCAGCCAAGACCCCCGTGTTTCCGATCTCATCCACGACCCACCGAGGGGTTCCCCAACTTCTGCGCCAGCTTCTTCAGGCCATCGGGCCAGCTGCCCAGGAGGATGAAGTGAGCAGGCCATGGACTCCATGACAGACCGCGCCATCCCAAGGATCGAAGAGGCACGCAGACTGATTATCAAGATTGGCTCCTCCTTGATTGTCGACCCTGCCACAGCAGAGGTGCGCACCGACTGGTTGTCCGGATTCAGCCGCGATGTTGCCGGCCTGAAATCCAGATCCATTGAAGTGGTGGTCGTCTCCTCCGGCGCAATCTCCATTGGTCGCCGGAGCCTCGGCCTTGCGCGCTCCGTCCTTTCTCTCGAGCAGAAACAGGCAGCTGCGGCCGTCGGCCAGATTCAACTTGCCCATGCCTGGAAACAGGCATTCGGGGATCATGACATGACGGTGGCCCAGATCCTGTTGACACTGGACGATACGGAACAACGAAGGCGCCATCTGAATGCACGAGCGACAATCAATACGCTCCTGACCCTGGGAGTCGTGCCGATCATCAACGAAAACGACAGCGTTACGACCGAGGAAATCAGATATGGAGACAATGACCGCCTCGCCGCGCGAGTCGCACAGATGATCAGCGCCGATATTCTTGTGCTCCTGTCCGACGTGAACGGCCTGTACACCGCCGATCCACGCTCGGACTCCGGAGCGACGCTGGTTCCTGTCGTCGACCAGGTGACCTCGGAAATCCTCGACATGGCAGGCAAGGCCCCTCCGGGATATTCATCCGGCGGCATGATTACCAAACTCGAGGCGGCCCGAATTTCGTTAGCCGGTGGATGTGCCATGGTAATTGCCTACGGAGACAGGCCGGACGCACTGGAACAGCTGGAAAGCGGAACGGAATGCACCTGGTTTATCCCTCCATCCGAACCCCTGGCTGCTCGCAAACGCTGGATCGCAGGGCTCATGACCGTCCCGGGAAGCGTAACGATTGATGATGGCGCGGTGAGAGCATTGCAAAGGGGGAAAAGCCTTCTGCCTGCAGGCATCGTCGATATTTCTGGAATGTTTGCCCGTGGCGATCTTGTCCTGGTCAAGGATGCTCATGATACCGTGATCGCCCGGGGCCTGTCCGCCTATTCTGCCGATGATGCCAGAAAGATCATCGGCAGAAAAAGCCGTGATATAGAAAGTATTCTGGGATACCGTGGCTGGGACGAATTGATCCACCGGGATGACCTCGTCATGGAATCAAGGAGGGTGTAACGTGGCAACCGCACGCGAGACAGTAGACCTCGCTGCCGAAATGGAAGCCTTGGGGCGTGAAGCCCGTGCGGCAGCGGACGTTCTGTGTCGGGCGACAACAGATCAGAAAAACAGGGCCTTGACGAGCGCAGCACGCGCGCTTCGGGAAAGGACCGACGAACTCCTCGCCGCCAACGAACGGGACGTATCGGCGGCGCGAGCCCGCAATCTACCGGCCCCCCTGATCGACAGGCTCGCTCTGGATCCTGCGAGAATTGACTCCATGGCTTCAGGGCTGGAAACAGTCGCAGCCCTGCCGGATCCTGTCGGTGATGTAATGGCATCATGGACCCGGCCCAACGGCCTTGCCATTTCCCGGGTCCGGGTTCCGCTCGGTGTTGTCGGACTGATCTACGAATCGCGGCCCAATGTCACGGCAGATGCTGGCGGACTCTGCCTCAAATCAGGCAATGCAGCTATTCTCAGAGGAGGTTCCGAAAGCCTGCATTCTTCGTCCATGATTCTGGACTGCCTGCAGGGCGGGCTCAGGGAAGCGAACCTTCCTGAAGGGGCGCTTCAGCGGATTCCGACCATCGATCGTGCGGCCGTCGGATACCTGCTGACCATGACGGAACATGTGGACATCATCGTACCGCGAGGTGGCAAGTCTCTCATCGAACGGGTGCAGAACGAAAGTCGCATCCCGGTGATCGCACATCTCGAAGGGCTCTGTCATGTCTATCTAGACGGATCGGCAGATCCCGCAAAGGCGCGCCGTATCGTGCTGAACGCCAAGATGCGCCGCACCGGGATATGCGGTGCTGCTGAAACACTTCTTGTGGACCGCAAAATCGCTTGCGACATTCTGCCCGGAATCATAGATGATCTCGTTTCAGCCGGCTGCGAATTGCGGGGCGATGTTGACACCGTCAGGATCGATGACAGGGTGTCCCCTGCAACCGAAGAAGACTGGCACACAGAATACCTGGACGCCATCCTGTCCATAGGCCAGGTCGACGGACTTGACGATGCGATCCGCCATATCAATACCTATGGATCCCATCACACGGATTCCATCGTGGCCGAGGATGCGTCGCGTATAGATGCCTTTCTTGATCATGTTGACTCTGCAATCGTCATTCACAATGCTTCGACCCAGTTTGCGGATGGAGGCGAATTCGGAATGGGTGCGGAAATCGGGATCTCGACCGGCCGCCTGCACGCACGGGGCCCGGTGGGTGTGGAACAGCTCACAACCTACAAGTACGTCGTTCGCGGCGAAGGGCAAATCAGACCCTGACCGTGATCTCCAGAATCCGGCAAGGACATGCGGTAGCCGGCCTTCGCGTCGGACTCCTGGGAGGGTCCTTCAACCCGGCTCACGACGGGCATGTGCACATCAGTATGCTGGCCCTGAAATTGCTCTGTCTCGATGAGGTTTGGTGGATGGTGTCTCCACAGAATCCCCTGAAATCCTCTGACGGTATGGCGTCGTTTGAGGACCGCCTCGCCGGCGCCCGCGTCCTGGCCCGACATCCCGATATACGTGTAACCGATGTCGAACGACGACTCGGCACCGCCTATACTGCGGAAACCCTCGTTGCCCTGAAGGCCTGCTTCCCCAAGACCCGGTTCGTATGGATCATGGGTGCCGACAACCTGATGCAGATATCAAAATGGCATCGATGGACGCGAATTTATAATCTTGCGCCTGTTGCTGTTTTTGATCGGGCTCCCTATTCTTTCGGGGCCTTGGCAGGCAAGGCGGCAAAGGCATTCGCCCGCTTCAAGAGAAAGCGAAATGACGCTTGCCTGCTCGCGGATCTGAAGCCGCCGGCCTGGCTGTTCTTCCATACGCGGCTGCATCCCGGCTCGGCAACAGAAATACGCGCCAGGCGAAGCGGTCTGACCCGCTCGGGAGCCCGCGGACGCAGGGGAACAAGAGGCTGCAAGGGAGCCCATCGAACTGGATAAAAGACAAACATCACGAGCCGACAGCGCTGCGACGGATCCGGACGCTCTCCTGCAAGAGATCCGGAACGTTCTGGAGGAGAACAGGGCCGAAAACCTGGTCGTGATCGACCTTGCGGGGAAATCGGACATTGCCGACAGCATGGTCATCGCCAGCGGGAATTCCCGTCGCCAGGTTACAGCGATCGCGGAAAAGTTGATTGCCGTTGTGAAAGCCCACGGAATCAAGGGTACGCGCCCCGAAGGCCTGAAACAGGGAGACTGGATCCTGCTTGACGCCGGCGATGTGATCGTTCACCTCTTTCGGCCCGAGGTACGCGAGTTCTACAGTCTGGAAAAGATGTGGACCACGGAGTTTCCGGACACGCCGCGGTCCGCTACGGCGTGACCAGAAATGCGCGTCACAATTTGTGCCGTAGGGCGCCTTCGGTCAGGTCCCGAAAGGGAATTGGTGGACCGGTTCGCAAAGCGTATCCGATGGCCGCTCGTTCTACGCGAAGTCGAGGAACGCCGGCGGGTTTCGCCGGACATGCGCCGGAAGCTGGAAGGAGACCTTCTGCAAAAAACTTGCCCCAGTGGCGCCATTCGCATTGTTCTCGACGAAAGGGGAGAAATACTGACGAGTTTGAACCTGGCACACCGGATTGGACGCTGGCGAGATACAGGACAGGACCTTGCCTTCATGATCGGTGGAGCCGATGGCCTCGCAAAGCCGGTCCGCGACAAGGCAGACCTGCTTCTTGCATTTGGTTCAGCAACCTGGCCGCACAGGCTGGTAAGAGTCATGTTGATGGAACAGCTCTACCGGGCGCAGGAAACCCTTGCCGGGAATCCATATCCGAGAAATTGACGCCAGAACCCGTCCTGAACCAACAAGCGACTGAACAGTTTTCGAGACCCTGACATGACAATCCTCGAAAAAAAACCGCGACGCCCCATCGTTCTTTGCGTACTGGATGGTTGGGGACACAGGGAAACCCCGACGAACAACGCAATCGTTCCCTCCAATACACCCGCATTCCAGGAATTGTTGCGGACCAGCCCGCATACCCTTCTTGAAGCATCCGGCCTCGATGTGGGTTTGCCCGACGGGCAAATGGGCAATTCCGAAGTGGGACACCTCAATCTCGGAGCCGGCCGGATCGTCAATCAGGACATACGCCGGATTGATGCCGCCATCCAGGAAGGAAATCTGGCAAAGAATCCGGCACTGACCCGATTTGTTGCGCGACTGCGGGATGCCGGCGGCAGCTGCCACCTGATGGGCCTTGTGTCACCTGGCGGCGTCCACTCGCATCAGGATCATGTCGTCGCCCTGGCTCGCATCATTGATGAGAGTGGAATCCCTGTCGTGATCCACGGATTTCTGGATGGGCGGGACACGGCGCCGTCAAGTGCCAAGACTTATATCACCGATCTTCTTGCACAGGTTGCCAACCTGCATCGGACCCGGATCGGAACCTTGTGCGGCCGATTTTATGCCATGGATCGAGACCAGCGCTGGGAACGCGTTGTCAGGGCCTACGATCTCCTGATGAATGGGACCGGCGCAGTGGCAGACACACCCCTTTTGGCGGTTCGAAACAGCTATGAAACCGGCACGACAGACGAATTCGTGGAACCTGTTGTCATAAGCGGCTACGGGGGAATGCGCGATGGAGACGGCTTGTTGATGGCGAATTTTCGGGCGGACCGAGCGCGGCAAATTACCGCAGCCCTTGCTGCCCCGGAATTTGACGGCTTCGCGACGAGCCAACGTGCAAGGTTCTCGGCGGTTCTGGGAATGAGCGAATACTCCGCGTCGCATAACGATTTCATGGAGACCCTGTTTCCTCCGGAACCATTGCACCGGATCCTGGGAGAACGGCTTTCACGGGCAGGCAAGCACCAACTGCGCATTGCCGAAACGGAAAAATACGCCCATGTCACCTTTTTCTTCAATGGCGGAGTGGAAACACCATACCCCGGGGAAGACCGGATCCTGATCCCGTCTCCCAGGGTCACAACCTATGACGAGCAACCGGAAATGTCCGCGGTCGAGTTGACAGATCGTCTGGTTGCCGAGGTTCAGGCTGACCGCTACGACTTCATTCTTGTGAATTATGCAAACAGCGATATGGTGGGACACACTGGGCTTCTCGGGGCGGCGGAACGTGCGGTTCGCACCGTTGATGCCTGCATCAATCGGTTGGCCCAGTCCGTAAGGGAAGCGGGTGGCATCCTGCTGATCACGGCTGATCACGGGAATGCAGAAATCATGCGCGACGAAATCACCGGAGAGCCGCATACTGCCCATACAGGCAATCCGGTACCGGCACTTCTGGTCAATGGTCCAACCGAGGTCAAGGAGCTCTCCCGGGGCCGCCTGGCTGACATAGCGCCAACAATCCTCGACCTTATGGACATGCCCCAGCCAAGGGACATGACGGGCAGTTCGCTCTTGATCCGGGCCTCATCGACCGGGACCCGTTCACGTGAACATGCGGCTGTCTGATATCGGATTTGTCCTCCTGACCGGGGTCCCGTGCCTGGTCTTGGGCTGGGTGACCATGTCCTCTGCTGCCGCCCTTGACGGACATCAGGCAGAGCAAGCGGTACAGAATGCCAAAGTCGAAGTCATGAATTTGAAACGGCGCTCGGTCCTGCTGACGCAGGAAATTCACAGGCTCAGCGTTTCGATTGCCGAGGATGAAGTGAACCTGCAGTCGCTGGAAGACCGGGAAAGGCGCCTTGCAGCGGATCTCGACCGCCGACGCAACGAACTCTCGCACCTGTTGCTGACCTTGCAGCGCTTTGCCCGAATACCACCTCTCGCGTTCGCAGCCCTTCCCCAGGCGCCGGGTGATACCGTCAGAAGCATCCTGCTTCTCAAAACAGGACTGAAAACCCTGCGCCAGGAGCGATCTCGTCTCGAATCGGAAATCGACAACCTCTATCGCCTCAAGACGGAGATTGCGAAGAAGCGCAAGCGACGTGACACGACGCTGGCCAGGCTTAGATCCGAGAAGCGCACCGTGGCTCTGATCACAAAGGAAAAACTGAAATATCTTGACCGGCTTCACACCGGCCGAAGAGCGCTTGCATCTCCTCCCGCAGAAGCCGGCGCCATTGGCGGCTATCCGACAGTTCCGGAAACCACACCGGACCAAAACAAGGCTTCCGGCTCCTCGCTCAGGCCCGCTATGAACAATCCTGCCGTGCTGCACGAAGCTCTTCCGGCACCCGGCCACATTATTGCCCGCTTCGATCAGAAGCTGGGGAACGGCAGGCTGAGCCGGGGTATCACCATTGAGACAAGACCGGAGGCGCCCGTTGTCGCACCCTTTCCCGGACGTGTGATTTTCGCGGATCGTTTCAGAGAATATGGTAATCTCGTCATCGTCAAGTCCCGCGATCGTCACTATGCGCTGCTTGCGGGTATGACACGCATTGATGCCGTACCAGGGGAAGAGGTACTGGCTGGCGAACCCGTCGGGATCATGAATACGTCAATGAACAGCCCGCCAAGACTTTACTTCGAACTTCGAAGGAACGGGCGTCCGATCAACCCGCTGTCGTCGAGGGCAGCATTAGAAAGCAGGGTTCGAAATCAATGATGCCAAGACTGATTGCATTGTCCGCCGCGTTGACGCTCCTCGCCATCCCGGCAACAACCCTGGGGCAGCAAAATACTTCCGTCACCTATAACCAGCTGCAGCTGTTTGGCGATGTCTTCGAACGGATCCGTGCAGCTCATGTTGAAGAGGTCGTAGAGGACGAACTGATGGAAGCGGCCATCAACGGCATGCTGGCGTCTCTGGACCCTCACTCAAGTTACCTGAATGCCAGAACCTTCCAGGAAATGCAGGTTCAGACACAGGGCCAGTTTGGAGGGCTAGGTATCGAGGTGACCCTTGAGAACGGGCTCATCAAAGTCATATCGCCAATCGTCGATACACCAGCCTTTCGGGCCGGGGTGAAACCGAATGATTACATCACTCATCTTGATGGAGAGCCCGTCATCGGCCTCACGCTGTCCGAAGCCGTCAGAAAGATGAGAGGTATCGCTGGTACAGACATTACCCTGACTATTCGTCGATCGGATCAGGACCCCTTTGATGTCACAATAACCCGCGACACAATCACGGTTCGAAGTGTGCGCTCGGAAATTGACGGTGAAGATATCGGCTACGTTCACATCAAGAACTTCAATCAGAATACCACCAAAGAACTCCACGAAGAATTGATCAGGATCACGGAAACAGCAGCAGGAAAACTCAAGGGTCTGGTGCTGGACCTGCGTTATAATCCGGGTGGACTGCTGGACCAGTCGGTCAAGGTGGCTGACACCTTCCTGAAACAGGGAGAAATCGTTTCGACCCGCCCGCGACAAGCGAACGAAAGCAAGCGCGAAAACGCCAAAGCGGACGATGTAGACAAGCTCACGGAGGACCTTCCCATGGTGGTCCTGGTTAACGAAGGCTCCGCTTCGGCGTCCGAAATCGTCGCGGGCGCTCTTCAGGATCATCGTCGCGCCATCATTATGGGCACCCGTACATTCGGCAAGGGTTCGGTACAGACTATTATCCCGCTTGGCGGAGGCAGAGGGGCCATCAAGCTTACGACGGCCCGTTACTTCACGCCGTCCGGCCGCTCGATTCAGGCTCGGGGGATCGATCCGGACATCGTCGTCGAGCAGGCCCGGCTGGAAACGATCGATTCTATACCCCAGCGGCGGGAAGAGAACCTGCGCGAGAGGTTGGACAACCCGGAGGCTGAAACGGACGGTGAGGTCGAGGTCGAACCTTCGGAGGCACGCTCGCCTCGGGGCGCGTCTGAGGCGGACGACTATCAGCTCTTGCGGGCCTATGATCTCCTCCGCGGGATTTCTCTATACAAGAGCAGCAAGTCGGAATAAGTCCCGGTTCGATCCAGATGGTGGGGCCCGGCCCCAGTGATGGCTCAAATGTAATGAAGAAATTCCAGGCTCCACCGAACGACTACAGAGCCTGTGTAGGAATTGTCCTCATCAACGGCCTTGACCAGGTCTTTTGCGGGGAACGCCTGGATTCTCCAGGCGCCTGGCAAATGCCCCAGGGGGGCATCGACGCAAATGAGTCCGTTCCGGAAGCTGCGTCAAGGGAACTGCGCGAAGAAACCGGCATCATTTCAGCATCGCTGCTGGCGATGTCGCAAACCTGGAGAACCTATGATCTGCCCGCCGAGCTTGCCCGGAGATTATGGGCAGGTCGTTTTCGGGGGCAGGCGCAGCTCTGGACGCTCTATGCCTTTAGCGGTGAGGAAAGCGAGATCCGCCTGGACAGCGGGCAACCCGAATTCTGCCGCTGGAAATGGGCCTCACCGAAGACTTTGGTTGAAAAAATTATCCCTTTCAAACAACCCGTTTACGAAGATGTGTTCGCTGAGTTCATGCCCCGAATCCTGTCTCATTGGGACCGACAGGCTCTTCACAACTAAGTCCTGTCTCCTGCCATGGCCGAGCGGGACCCCATCAAACGAACTCCGATAGCCTCGCAGCGCGGCAGAAGTCGTCCTTTGACCCACAAGTAGGCGCGCGCCGTCTGAACCGCCAGCCAGCCGACCGGCCCCGTTGAACCGAGGCCCATTGCCCTGAGGATCATGTTGACGGCTTCGCGAACATGTTGCGGCTTGTAGAATCGCATGGCCTTGCGACGGTAGGCCACAGCATTGATGCGACGCTGGTAGCGGGTATCATCACAATTGGCAGCCCAGTATGCACCGGCGAGTTCATCATCTTCCGCCTCGGCGAGCCGTTGCAAAGCGACCTTGATTCTCCCGGACCAGGACAGGTTTTCTATGTCACGATAGCGCTGCATGCCTCTGAAGAACAGATGGTAGTGAGCGTACTCGTCATTTGCGATCTTCTGGCAGATATCTTTCAGCACGGGTTCTTTGGAAGCGTCAGCAAGCGCCGAATAAAACGAATTCGTTCCGGTTTCCACCATACAGCGGGCTACCAGCTCGCCAGTTCTCGATCCCCGTACCGAACAGTCTGCATCAAATGGCATGCGGTAGACAGACCGGAAGCGCTGCAGGCGGTCCTCGAGATCGAATTCGGGATCGATCATTGCTGCCCATCGCGCGAGCGCCAGCCCGTGCAGAACTTCTTCGGACGCCCAGTTGTTGACAGCTGCCAGCATTTTGGGGTCGTCCGAAAACACGTTGTTGAGATAGCTGCGATAGTCTTCAGCGTTGTATTCAACCAGACTTGCTGCACGCACGACTGGTACGATGTCGGGATCGACCGCGGATGGATCAAAGCGGTCCCAGGGCACATCGTTCAGCGACCAATTTCCCATCACTCGCCTCCTGTCACGTTACCGCTGATATTGATCATAGGTTGTCAGGAACAATTCCGCAACAAAGCCGGCGCTCATGCCAGAACGCTTCCGGCAAACGGAGCGCGGCCTGGACATCGAAAACGGCCGAAAACGGCTGGTCGACTTAGCCGTGGGCGACGACCGTTAGCTGAACCGCGGCTGCGAATACCTGATCCTGCTGAGACGCCATTCTGGGACAACCCGGGCACAGTTCAGGGAACAACGATGTCCCGCGCTCCCTTGCCTTATACAACAGAAAGTGACCACCCTGCGGATCCATCAGGGTAAATCAACAGTCAGATGGTGGTTGCCGGGTTGATCGCTTCCGGATCAGGGCCGCCAGGACGAAACCTGGCATGTCATGGGCCATAATGGCACACAAGCTTTGAACATGCCGGGCGTCATTCGCAGTCAAGGCAGCCACTGGAACCGTTCCACTCCCGCCTTGATCGGGTAGAGGAGCCCGCGCTTCTGTCGCGTGCAGACGGGGGGTATATACTCGGTTCCGGGAGCTCCCGGACTCGTCAATTTCGGCCTTGCACCACTGCCGGGCCGCCGGCCTCAAATGACCGACAGCACCGGAAACGCACTCGAAACGGCAAGAGGACCGCTGCTTCACTCGGGATGCAGGCGTTCTCCGTGGGCCGTGATATCAAGGCCCTCGAGCTCGTCCTCATCGCTAACCCGCAAACCGGGCCACATATCTAGACCCTTGACCAGGATCCATGAGATCACCAGTGACCATATGGCTGTGGCAAACAGACCGAGCAGCTGCACCCCGAACTGGTGACCTATTGTGTCGCCGCTTCCAAGACCCGCTCCACCGAACGACTCGGCTCCGAAGAACGCAACCAGGAGAATACCAAGCGCGCCTCCCACGCCATGAACAGCGAAGACATCGAGAGAATCGTCGATAGCCAACTTTTGCTTGATGAAGCCGACGGCCCAATAGCAGACGAAACCGGCAAGCAGGCCAAACACAAGACCGCCCATCGGTCCCACAAACCCGGATCCGGGCGTAATCGTTGCGAGACCCGCCACCATACCTGTCACGATTCCCACCAGGCTGGGTTTTCCGTACTTGACCCATTCGATACCGGCCCACACAAGCGAGGCCACTGCTGCTGACAGGTGCGTCACCAGCATCGCCATGGCTGCATTGCCGTCGGCTGCCAGCGCGGAGCCGCCGTTAAAGCCAAACCACCCGACCCAAAGCATGGATGCACCGATCATGGTCAGCCCGGGATGATGCGGAGGCCGCACCTCCCGGGGAAATCCCTTTCGGGGACCCAGCATCCTTGCAATCACGAGTGCAGAAACGCCAGCAGTCGCATGCACCACGAGCCCTCCGGCGAAATCCATGACTCCCAGTTCTGCGAGCCATCCACCGCCCCAGATCCAGTGGCAAACCGGTGCGTAAACGAATATCAGCCAGAGTCCGCTGAAGCAGAGGACCACCCCGAAACGTATTCTCTCCACGTAGGCGCCAACAATCAGGGCTGGTGTGATCACGGCGAATGTCATCTGAAAGAGCACGAACAGACTTTCGGGGATGTTTCCCGACAGGTCATCAACTTCAATACCGGCAAGGAAGGCCTTTCCGAGCCCGCCAATCCAGGCATTTGCAGCGCCCCCATCGCCAAATGCAAGGCTGTAGACACCAACCGCCCAGAGCACCGACATGAGACAGGCAATGGCAAAACACTGCATCAAAACAGAAAGAAGATTACGCGACCGGACGAGGCCTCCATAAAACAGTGCGAGACCGGGCAGCGTCATGAACAGAACAAGGGCGGTGGCGGTCAGTATCCAGGCCGTATCGGCGGCGCCAAGAGCCGTTCCGTCTTGCGCCATGGCCGAACCGGACAGGAAGACGGGGACGCCAGCCAGCAGCCCGATCGTCAATTTTCCTGTTCTCCAGTTTTTCGACATGATCAGGTCCTTGTCAGGTCTCCACGCGCAGTGCAGGGTTCACGCGCGCCCGTCTTCAGAGACGGTCGAGTGAAGCCAGCATTTCCTCGGCAACAGCCAGTTCGGTTCTGGCTGCCGGGGTGTCATTATCGGACTGTTCAAGCCTTGCCCGTGCAGCACGAACCCGGCCTTCAGCTTCGGCCCGGTCGATATCCTCGACCGCCCGGGCTTCCTCGGCGAGCACGGTGCAGCGCTCGTGGGTAACCTCCGTAAAGCCGCCGGCCACAAAGATTTGCCTTGAGATGGTTTCGCCGCGGTAGATGGCAATGACGCCGGCCCTGAGCGACGAGATCAAGGGGGCGTGCCCTTCAAGAACGCCGAAGTCACCCTCGGCACCGGGCACAACAACCATATCGACATCTTCCGAAAGCAGAAGCTTCTCGGGGGACACCAGTTCGAAGGAAACCGCCATGTTAATGGACCATCAAGGGCTCAGGCGAGAGCCATTTCCTTGGCCTTTTCTACAGCATCATCCATTTTGCCCACCATATAGAATGCAGATTCGGGAAGGTCGTCGTACTTGCCTTCTACCAGATCCCTGAACCCGACAATGGTGTCTTCCATGTCAACGAATACTCCGGACATTCCGGTAAAGACCTCCGCGACATGGAAAGGCTGGGACAGGAACCTCTGGATTTTCCGCGCCCGGGCCACGACCAACTTGTCTTCTTCCGACAGTTCTTCCATTCCGAGGATGGCTATGATGTCCTGGAGGGACTTGTAAGTCTGAAGAACGCGCTGGACCTCGCGTGCAACCCTGTAATGCTCGTCGCCGACGATGCGGGGATCCAGAATGCGTGACGTCGAATCCAGCGGATCCACGGCCGGATAGATCCCGAGTTCTGCAATCTGCCGCGACAGCACGGTCGTCGCATCCAGATGCGAGAAAGAGGTCGCCGGCGCCGGATCCGTCAGATCGTCCGCTGGAACGTAAATGGCCTGCACCGATGTGATCGATCCCTTGCTGGTGGTGGTGATACGCTCCTGAAGGTCTCCCATGTCCGTTGCCAGTGTCGGCTGATAGCCGACAGCCGACGGAATCCGCCCCAGCAGGGCCGAAACTTCGGAACCTGCCTGGGTAAAGCGGAAAATGTTGTCAATAAACAGCAACACATCCTGGCCTTCTTCATCACGGAAATACTCTGCGACCGTAAGACCCGACAGTCCGACCCGCGCCCGGGCCCCAGGTGGCTCATTCATCTGACCGTAGACGAGTGCCGCCTTCGAGTCCCCGTCGGGTTGTATGACGCCTGATTCAATCATTTCATGATACAGGTCGTTGCCTTCCCGGGTCCTCTCTCCCACACCGGCAAATACCGAATACCCGCCATGTGCCTTGGCCACATTGTTGATCAGCTCCATGATCAGAACTGTCTTTCCAACGCCCGCACCACCAAACAGGCCGATCTTCCCGCCGCGGGCATAGGGAGCAAGAAGGTCAACAACCTTGATCCCGGTGACGAGCATTTCCGTTTCGGTGGATTGATCGGTAAAGGTCGGTGCCTCCCGATGAATCGGGAGGCGATGCGTTGTCTCAAGCGGCCCCCGCTCGTCGATCGGCTCGCCGACGACATTGAGGATCCTGCCAAGCGTCTCGCGGCCCACCGGCATTTCGATCGGGCTTCCGGTGTTGAGGACATCCTGTCCACGCACCAGCCCGTCTGTCGTGTCCATCGCAATCGTGCGAACGGTATTCTCGCCAAGATGCTGGGCTACTTCGAGCACCAGGCGGTTACCGCCGTTATCGCACTCGAGCGCCGTCAGGATTTCGGGAAGGTCGCCTTCGAACTGGACGTCAACGACTGCACCCAGAACCTGGGAGATCGCTCCCTTGCTATTGGATATTGCGCTTGCCAAGTCGGCCATCGTTATTCCTCGTACGTCAATGAAACGCTTAAACTACAGGGCTTCGGCACCGGAAATGATCTCGATCAGTTCCTTGGTGATGTA
Source organism: Alphaproteobacteria bacterium (assembly GCA_965221485.1). Classification (GTDB taxonomy): domain Bacteria; phylum Pseudomonadota; class Alphaproteobacteria; order MPNO01; family UBA830; genus JAJEBT01. The sequence goes on from OZ244893.1 coordinate 3,213,891, forward strand.
GGCCTGCCGCGTCCGGTTGTAGTTGAGTGTCAGAGAATCAATCATTTCGCCCGCATTGCGCGTCGCATTGTCCATTGCTGTCATGCGCGCTCCGTGCTCGCTGGCATTGTTTTCGAGGAGCGCCCCGAAAACCTGAATACCGAGATTGCGGGGAAGCAGGATATCAAGGATTTCTCTCTCATCCGGCTCGTATTCGTATACCGCATTGCCGCCGGGATCCCAGTTGTCATCGCCGTCCCCGGCCGGGGAGAGCGGCACAATCTGCTTGCGTGTCGGCACCTGGGCAATCGCGGATCGGAACCGGTTATAGACCAGGGTGCAAACGTCAAATTCACCGGCCTCGAACATGTCGTGAATTCGGCTCGCAATGCTCTGGGCGTCATCATAACTGAGGGTCCTGCGCCCCACATCCTGCAGTGAATCGACAATGAGATCGGCGCTATCGCGGCGCAGCAGTGTCAGGCCCTTTCGTCCGACACAGAGGATTTTGACCTGTTTGGACTGATCCGTCAGATCTCGCATGAGCCGTCGCGCCTCGCGCACGATCGACGAGTTGAAGGCACCGCACAGACCTCGGTCTGATGTCATGACAACAAGCAGATGAACCTCGTCCCGCCCCGTTCCTGCCAGCAAGGCAGGAGCCCCTTCCGCCGACTGCAGTGATGTGGCGAGAGAACCGAGCATACGGGCCATGCGTTCCGCGTACGGGCGGGCAGCCACCGCGTTTTCCTGGGCGCGGCGCAACTTTGCGGCTGCCACCATTTTCATCGCCGACGTGATTTTCTGGGTCGACTTGACACTGTCGATCCGCATGCGGAGGTCTTTGAGACTTGGCATGTCAGGTTCCCGTCATGGGTGCAGATGCGCCGCTGTCCTCATGCTGCCACGAATGTCTGGCTATAGTTGGCAAGGACTTCCCTGAGGGTCTTTTCGGTTTCGTCAGAGATTGCCTCTTCGGTTCGTATGGCATCCAGAATTCCTTGGTGATCCGCACGAATCGTCGACAACAGCCCCTCTTCAAACCGGGTGACCTGGCCGGTCGCTATCCCGTCAAGATAACCGTTGACACCGGCGAATATCGCAACAACCTGCTCTTCGATCGGCAGGGGCTCGTATTGCGGTTGTTTCAGCAGTTCTGTCAATCTCTCGCCGCGATTGAGGAGGCGCTGGGTTGTAGCGTCAAGGTCCGAAGCAAACTGGGCAAAGGCAGCCATTTCCCGGTACTGGGCCAATTCAAGCTTGATCGAACCGGCAACCTGCTTCATGGCCTTGATCTGCGCCGCAGATCCGACCCGGCTCACCGAAATGCCCACGTTGACTGCGGGGCGGACACCGGAATAGAAGAGGTCGGTTTCAAGGAAGATCTGGCCATCGGTGATAGAAATCACATTGGTCGGGATGTAAGCGGACACGTCACCGGCCTGCGTCTCGATGACAGGCAGCGCGGTCAGAGAGCCTGCACCATAATCGTCATTGAGTTTGGCCGCGCGTTCGAGAAGGCGCGAATGCAGGTAGAACACATCGCCAGGATAGGCCTCGCGCCCGGGCGGCCGGCGCAGCAAGAGAGACATTTGCCGATAGGCAACGGCCTGCTTCGAAAGGTCGTCATAAATGATCAGCGCGTGCATTCCGTTGTCCCGGAAATACTCACCCATCGTACAGCCGCTGTACGGGGCCAGAAACTGCAGCGGCGCAGGCTCCGACGCGGTCGCCGCCACCACAATCGTGTAGTCCAGCGCCCCCGCTTCGGACAGCGTTTTCACGATCTGGGCGACTGTTGATCGCTTTTGTCCGATGGCGACATAGACGCAAAACAGTTGCCGGCCCTCATCATTCGCCTCGAAAGCCTTCTTCTGATTGATGATCGTATCAATGGCGATCGCTGTCTTGCCGGTCTGGCGGTCTCCGATTATGAGCTCCCGCTGCCCCCGACCGACGGGAATCAGGCTGTCGATGGCCTTCAGCCCGGTCTGCATGGGTTCATGCACGGAGCGGCGCGGAATGATTCCCGGGGCTTTTACGTCGACTCGACGACGCTCTCCTCCCTCAATGGGACCCTTGCCATCAATGGGCTCCCCGAGCCCGTCCACCACGCGTCCCAGCAACCCCTTGCCGACCGGAACGTCAACGATCGCTCCCGTCCTCTTGACAGTGTCACCTTCCTTGATGCCCGCGTCTGATCCGAAAATCACGACGCCGACATTGTCAGCCTCAAGGTTGAGGGCCATGCCTTTGAGACCACCCGGAAACTCGACCATCTCCCCGGCCTGAACGCTGTCGAGACCGTAGACACGAGCAATGCCGTCACCAACGGAGAGGACCTCTCCGACTTCGGATACTTCCGCCTCGGTACCGAAATTGGCGATCTGATCCTTGAGAATGGATGAGATTTCAGCGGCGCGGATATCCATCACGCTGACCCTTTCAATGAAAGTTCAAGTCTTTGAAGTTGAGCGCGGAGGGATGAGTCGACCATACGGGAACCGATCTTCACGACCATTCCACCCAGCAGGGATTCATCGATCCGGGAACTGATGGTGACACGTGTTCCGACCTTGCCCTGCAGGATTTCCTGAAGGGACATCCTCTGCGCTCCTGACAGGGGGTTCGCAGTTGTGACCTCGGCCGTTACCTCGCCGCGCCGCGCCGCCAGGATTTCCCTGTACGCGGCGCAGATATCGTCCAGAAAATTCAGTCGCCGATTGGTACCGACGACACCGACAAAGCGCTGGGTCAGGTCGGAAACACCTGCCCTTTCGAGCACCGCTCCGAGCGCACGGCTCTGATCTTCCCTGCTGATCGCCGGACTGGCAACGAGACGCCGGAGGTCCGCCGACCCGGCGAGCATGGTCCGGATGCCGGCGAGATCGCCGGCAATATCGTCGAGTTTTTCCTGCTGCTCGGCCAGTTCATAGAGTGCGGCTGCGTAACGGCCTGCGACTCCCGAAACGCCTGACGATGTTGTTGACACGCAATCGACCTCGAATCGCCCGTTTAGTGACCATCAAGTCACTGAATTATTAGACAAAAGCGCAGAGCCAGATACGATTGCCACCGTACGGCCTGCCGGAGCGGCAACGCTAGGTAACACAGCCATCGAGGGGTTGCAACCCGATAGGACGGATGAACGGAACGGGTTGCGCTGCGGAGCCCCACTCATGGGTCCCCTCCGGCCTCTGAAGTTCCCGGCCTCTGATACTGCCTCGCAAATGGCGTCGTCTCCACTCGCAAACTCGCGGAGGCAGAATGACGGTTCCGTGTTTACGGATCCCTCGGCCCATAACCGGGATGATCCGGGACCGCCTCATTGACCCGCAGGGCCCGTTTGCCGCCAAAGCGCTGCTTCCACTGTTCAATCACCTCCGGATTGAACACGTTGTCGGGGACTTCACCGTTGAGCGCCCTGAGGACGGAGTGGGTTGCCCAGCGGTACCCCGGTTCGATGCCACTGTTCAGGTTGGACGAGACCATGTGAGGCGAAAGCGTAATCTTGTCCCCGAGACCGCGAAGCGGTGACGTGTCCGGCAGGGGCTCATCCCGAAAGACATCGATCGAAGCTCCGGCGATCATGCCGCCTTTCAACGCATCAGCCAGCGCCTGTTCGTCCACATTCCCGCCTCGCGACGTATTAATGAAAATGGCCTCCGGCTTCATTCTTGAAAACTGTTCCGCTCCCATCAGGCGGTCATTGGCCTTCGTATAAGTGCAATGCATGGTCACGATATCAGCGTTTTCCAGGAGATAATCGAAGTCAACCTTCTCCACGCCCTTCTTGACAAATCTCTCGTCCGGAATATACGGATCGGTGGCAATCATGCGCATGCCCCAGGGCGCGAAGAGCTGGGCAACCCGGGCACCGATACGGCCCAGTCCGATGATTCCCAGAGTCAGCCCAGGGTAATCATCTGTCTCACGCCGGCCAAGGTAGCGGCCCATCAAGGCCGGGTCCCGCCAGCCGCCGTCCCGGACAGCAAGATCCTTGCCGTGCAGGTTTTTGAGACGGGCCAGGATCATGGCAACCGTGCCTTCTGCAACACCGTAGCAATTGGACTCTGACGGGGCATGACAAACGAGAATGCCGAGTTCCGTGGCAGCCGCTACATCAACATCGTCCGTTCCCACAGTACATTTGGCTACAATCCGGAGATGAGGGCTCGCCTCCATGATCTTCCGGGAGATCGGACTCGAACGAATAGAGGTTCCGAGCAGGGCGTCGGAGCCCTGGGCGAACTGTACCAGCTCGTCCTCGTTGTTGCCCTGGGGGCTATGCCAGTCGGCTTTGCCGAACAGAAGATCGCAGCCGAATTTCTGAAGCTGCGCGTGACAGTCTTCAAGTTCGACGGGCGCAAATACAAAGACTTTCGGCGTGCTCATTTCAACATTTCCCTTTCTCTATTCGGCGGCGTCTGGCCGACAAACGCACATCCGGATGATCTGAAAGCCGCGGGTTACTGCAAGGATCGGGCGAATGTCCGGGACGTCCCCGCCACTTTGATGTAACGCAGCCACTCAGTTTCGAGGATCCTGTCGCGTCGACCCCGCGACCCCGTCCCCGTTGCATATCAGGATTCGGAAATGGCGGAAACCTTCCACTTGCCAATCGCGCTGAAGTCGCGGATTGTGAGTGTCGTTAAGCCGCGGGTTCGGGCAATCGCAAACGGGAATGAGCAGCCTTCCCGGGAGCCACGAAGAGTGTTCAAGATCGGGCCTCTGGGGCCGTGCCGCGACAAATGAAAAGACTCTCCAAGCCTCCCTGTCCTTGCACAGGTATCCTGTTGCGGCAGTTCTGACAGATGCCGGGATCGCGTTGAGTAGAGAGTAATGGAGCCGCTGCCGGCCACAGGCAACCGGAACAGACATCATGTCCCAAGCGTGTGCGAAACCGGACCATCGTCGCCTTTTTGCCCCCGAAGGGAGATAACCATGACACGGGTTGCGCTTGTTCGACATGGTCCGACCGACTGGAACGCCGAGCGGCGTCTGCAGGGTCGGGCTGACCGGGTGCTGTCACCTGAAGGACGCGCAGAGGTCGAAATGTGGAGCGTACCCGAGGACTGTCTCGGCTTTGAATGGGTCTCGAGTCCCTTGCTTCGGGCGAGGCAAACCGCAGAAATCCTCGGTCTCGCCGTCAGCCGGATTGAACACGCGATCACGGAGATGGACTGGGGTGACTGGGATGGCCATACGCGCTGCGAACTTGAAGAAATCTATGGCAATGAAGTCGCCGTGCAGACCGCGAGAGGTCTTGATATGAGACCGCACAATGGCGAGAGTCCGCGCGAGTTACGGTCGCGGGTTTCCGGATGGCTGCTGTGCGTGGCCGAGCGCTGCCAGCCTACCGGGGCTGTTTGTCATCAGGGAATCATTCGCGCCGTTCTCTCCCTTGCAACCGGGTGGAACATGATTGGAAAGCCTCCTTTGCTCACGGGCTGGAACGGGATGCACCTGTTTGACGCAAAACGGGACGGGACGGTTGAAGTCGTCACTCTCAACGTCTGTTTGACCAAGCTCCGTCCGGACTGAGCCCGGGTCGTACCGGGACCCGTCAAAGGTCCCGTCAGGGACGCCCCTTGCGTGTCCGGGATCAGTGTGTCACGACCGGGAACCAATCCCCGCGCCAGACTGTCATGTCGCCTCGCCGGAGAGCCGATATCCTCCCCGCTCAGTCAACAGGATTTGTGGTAACGAGGGGTCCGGCTCGATTTTCCCGCGCAGGCGATAGATGTGGGTTTCCAGCGTATGTGTTGTCACGTCGGGACTGTATCCCCACACCTCGTCAAGAAGGTCTTCCTTGCTTGCAACGCGGTTCTCGGCAAGCGAAGCAAGAAACTCCAGAATAGCCGTTTCCTTCTCCGTCAACCTGATTCCAGCGTGATCGGCTCCGGGCCGCGCCAGCATGCGGTCAACCGGAAGAAGTCGATAAGGGCCGATAGCGATCCCGGTATTCCTGAGGCGTCCGTTCCTGATCTCCGCTCTCACACGACGGAGCAGGGTTTCGAATTTGAACGGCTTGGTCACAGCGGCTCCGATGTCAGACCCGGAATCGATCCTGCCGTCAGTCCCGCCCCCGGAAATCATGATGAGCGGCCTGTCGATCCGCCGGAGCCGCGCAAGGCCGTGGGTTGGTACCGGGTCTGCCGCGACCAGATCCAGATCAAGGACGACCGCGTCATGTTTCGACGTCTCCACCGCATGAAACACGCCTTCGAGATCGGCAGCTTGCTCGGCAACAAATTCTCCATTCCATTCAAACTGTTCACTCAACGCCTCACCCAACAGCCTGTCGGCCCCGATCAGAAGGACTGTTGAAGACCTCGTCATCGATCATGACCCTCTTGTGGTCGCGCTTCGCGCGCCCGGGCAACGCCGGCTGACCCGCCTACCCCCTGATCCAGGCTGGATGGTTGAACATTGCGCATTGTTTCGCTCTGGTGGGTGACAGGCTCATGACTACGTAAGGGATTTTGCGAAAACCCACGGGATGTTTCAATACGATCCATTTCGCAAACAGTCGTCACCCGGGGTCCTTCGATCAGAGCAGTTTTTTCATGGCTGATCATCCTACAGGAAAACCCTATCCGGCCTCTCACTGTCTCCGGCGCCTGCAGCGTTCTGAGGCTTCCGATCTGTCGCGCCTCACCCGGATCGCTCCTTGCCCCGCGGATCAGCCCGCGACGAGGACTTCGCACGAACATCTGCCCGCTTCATGCAATCGGACAGAAAGGGGCCCGGTGACTGCATCCGGTTCTCCTGCCAAGGGGTTCCGGGCGAATTCGACACCACACCGCTGGCTGGCAAGGACAATCCTGGTGCCCTGAGACGGTTGGCCAAACGATACGTGCGCCGCCAATCTCCCAGGGATCGTCTGCAACCGGCGCGTTCCGGTTCGACACGCCGCGCCACGGGTCTGCAAGCGCTGAACACGGGCACTCGCCTTGCAACCGGCATCGCAATGCAAGGATGCCCCAGGGCTGGGAGGTTGCATGATCTCTAGCGCCGCTCCGAAGTCGCCGACCTTACGGCGAGAAAAACGGTACAATCGCGGGAACCAGGAAGGCCATCACCACTCCAGTGAGCCCCAAGGCGATCGCTGCAAACGTACCGGCCAGTTCACTGATCTGAAACGCGCGAGCCGTCCCGATACCGTGCGCGGTCAGGCCAAGGGAAAAGCCGACCGCCCGGGGATCCCTGATCCGGAGTATCCCGAATAACGGCGTCGCCAACACGGCGCCCAGAATTCCAGTCAAAATCACGAGACCGGCCGTCAGGGACGGCAACCCTCCGGTCTGTTCGGCGATTCCCATGGCAATTGGCGAGGTCGCCGATTTCGGCGCCATGGACATCACGCTTTCCGCCGAACCGCCCAGTGCCATAGTGATTGCAACAGCCGATACAACCGCCGTCACTGCACCTGCTGACAGGGCTGCTGCGATCGGAATGATCATCTTTCCGACTGCCCGCCTGTTCTCGTACAGGGGCACCGCCAATGCGACAACAGCCGGTCCGAGCATGAAATGCACGAACTGCGCTCCTTCGAAATATTGCTGATAGTCCGTATCCGTTGCCTCAAGAATCCCGCTCAGGATCAAGATCGCAATGGCAACTGCGTTGACAATCGGCCGTTCTCCGGTTCTGAGATAAAGCCAGTGAGCGACAAGATAGGCTCCCAGTGTTGCGGTCAGCCAAAATAACGGGCCCTCTGAAAGATAGACCCAGATTTCCGTGACAACGGCAGGCATCAGGGTTCCCTTTCGGTCTTGCGGGCCACCAGCCGGACGCACAAGCCGAACACGCCTACTGTCACGATCAGCGTCAAGACCGTGCTGCCAAGGAGCGCCACAACGATGGCCTCCCATTCCGCCCGGATTCTGGACAGGTGAAGAATCACCCCGACTCCGGCCGGGACAAACAACAGGGACAGATGCTGGAGAATGGTCGATGCCACCCTTGCAAGGTGTTCGGGAACGCGGCCGCGAAGCAATAGCAGGACAGACAGGCCCAACATGCCGATGACGGGGCCGGGCACCGGCAGCGACCCCAGGCGGGCAATCAATTCTCCGATCAATTCGAACAGCAGAAGGATGGTCAGGGCTTGAATCACCGCAGCAGCTCACTCCAATCCATGGACCAGTGTCACCAAGGCCCGAACCGTATGGTGTTCGCACCCGTCCCCGGAGCATATCCGTCATCCGGGGCCGACACCGTGCTACTCCGCCTCATAGGGGACGAGGGGTCCGCAGAGCAACCCATTCCGTCTGTACCGGCCTTACAAAAGGATTGCAGCCGCCTGTCCGCTGCCAGCTCCCGGGAATGGGCCGCAGCAGACATTCGGGCAGACGATCTGTCCTCTTGCTTCGGCCGATACAGGACCGGGATCGGTCTTCTCAATATTGAACAATATATGAACATTCTCCGTCGCTCCCTACCCCTTGCCCTGCCACCATCCGGCCAGAAATGATCCTCCCCGATCCGGAAAGGAGCGTCAGAAAAAAGCGTTTGGCGGGCTCCGGCCACCGTGATCGCCCGTGTAAAGGACAACCCTTCATTGATCTGCCCTGGTTCCCCCGGTGGGTGGGACCGTCTTCACAAAGGCGCAACCAACCGAGACAAACCCCGTGATGATCTTGTCAATCTGTTCCAGAAATGCCGTCAAGGCGTTCCACCAGATTGTCGAGCTGTTCCAGAGTTTCATAGGCCAGCGTGACTGTTCCACGGCGGCCATCGAACCGGATTCGGGAGCGCAGCCCCAATGCTGCATCGATTCGTCTTTCCAGTGCGATCGTGTCGACATCGGAAACAGATGGTCGCGGACCTTTCCGTTTCGCAGCCGTGTTTTTCGGCGAGCCCTGCCTCACCAATGCTTCAACTGCCCGCACCGAGAGGCCGTCTGTCTCCGTCCGGCGCGCCAAAGCCAGGGGGTCTCGGGCAGAAAGAAGCGCCCGGCCATGTCCCATTGTCAGCCGCCCGTCCGAAAGCATGGACCGCACCTCCGGCGGCAAATCCATGAGTCTCATCATGTTAGCAACATGACTGCGGCTCTTCCCCACCAACTGGGCAACCTGATGCTGGGTTCTCCGGAAGTCCTTCGCCAATTGCACATAAGCCTGGGCTTCGTCCAGCGGAGAAAGATCCTCCCTCTGGATGTTTTCGATCAGGGCAACGGTCAACGCCTCCTCATCGGTAAAACTGTGAACCACCACCGGCACATCATGGACCTGGGCGCGCTGGGCCGCCCGCCAGCGGCGCTCACCGGCTACGATTTCGTAGGAACCGTCAGCCTGTTCGTTGGGTCGTACCACCAGGGGCTGGAGAATGCCGTGCTCGCGAATGGATTCTGCCAGGTCGTCAAGGGTATCATCTTCGAAATCCCTGCGCGGCTGAAAGGGGTTCGGCACGAGACGGCTGATGGGTACGGTATGGACCCGCCTGTCGGACAGAAATGTATCAACGGGATCCCTGATTCCACCTGCATCTTCACCATCCGCAGCGCGGAACAGAGCATCCAGCCCCCGTCCCAGACGACGCTGTCGTTCCCCTTTATCTGTCAAGTGCCGTCTCCGAAAATTTCCATCTCCCGCCGGGTCAAGCGGCCATGTCTGTTCAGGCCGCCTGTTGCCTCCGCAGGAATTCGCTCGCAAGACTTGCATAGGCCCGGGAACCCGTACAGTCCTGATCGTACAGCAAGACCGGCACGCCGTGTGACGGAGCTTCGGATACCGTGACGTTTCTTGGTATTACGGTTTCGAAGACCCGGGGCCCGAAATGCTTGCGAACATCCTCGGAAACCTCGGCGCTCTGTCTGTTGCGAACATCATACATGGTCAGCACGATCCCGTTCACCTTCAGGCCGGAATTGAACGACATCCGGACGCGTTCGATGGTCCGAACCAGTCGGCTCAGTCCCTGTAGGGCATAGAACTCGCATTGCATGGGTATGATAACCGAATCGGCCGCCACGAGACCGTTCACCGTCAGCAAGCCAAGGGCCGGTGGACAATCAACCAGAACGTAATCGAACATTCTCCTTGACGCCCGCAGCGAGGCGCGGAGCCGACCTTCCCGCTTTTCCTCGTCCACGAGTTCAATCTCGGCCGCCGACAACGCTATGGTCGAAGGAATGACGCAAAGGCCCGGCAGAAGTCCCGTTTCAAGGACAGCATCGTCCAGTGAGATCTGCCCAAGCAAAAGATCATAGGTGCCGCCACGTTCCCGTTCATCGACGACTCCGAGACCGGTCGATGCATTGGCCTGCGGATCAAGGTCCACCACCAGTATCCGCTGACCAACTGCCGCAAGTGCGGCCGCAAGATTCACCGCAGTGGTTGTTTTCCCGACACCCCCCTTCTGATTTGTAATCGCCACGATACGTCCGGCCGCAGCCCGTTCTCCCGGGCTTTTGATCCGTGACTCCGCAGCGGCCCCCGACAGTCGACGGGTGGTGGCCTTCAAGATGCTCTTCAACACGCGGCCGTCTCCGTCAGGACCGGGTTGGGGCAGTGATCGGAGAAATCCCGGAGAGTCTCAGGATTCGGGACGACGACCTCGTAATGCTCTGAAACGACTCGACACTCATATTCCATGTCTTCTTCGCTTCCGTGAGCTCCCGGGCCCAGTTTTCTCCTTTCGGGAACAGGCAGGCCCGAGGGCGGAAGGGCCAGGCAAGCGCGCACAACTCCTCAAGGGGCGCAAGCGCGCGCGCTACCAGAATATCTGCCGAGCGCTTCTCCAACGCGATGGAGGCAGGAGTGACCCGAGCATTGACAACAGTTGCAGAGGACCCGGTGACCCTGACAGCCTCCCTGAGAAAAGCGCATTTACGCGCGTCCGCCTCGACCAGTTGGGCAGCATGGCCGGTAACGATCGACAGCACCAGGCCCGGAAAGCCGGCACCGCTTCCGAGGTCCGTGATCGACACCTCTCTCCCCTTCACCGAAGCGGGAACATGAGCCGCCAACTGAAAGGAATCAAGCATGTGGCGCCGCCACAGGTCAGCAAGGGATCCGCCGGAAACAAGATTGAACGTCCGCTGCCATCTGGCCAACAAATCCGAATAGCAGGTCAGGCGCTCAAGTGTTTCACGTGAAACACCCGTTATTTCCGCGAATTCACACGCAGTGAGGGAACCGCTCACGCCGCCTTGATCTGACGTTGGGCCGGCAGAAAATTCAGGCCGCACCCGCATACCGTGAGCCAGTGCCCTTCCGGGGGCTCCGCCGAGCATGCCGCATCAGGGCCACCAGGGCGGCTGGCGTGACTCCGGGGACGCGGGCGGCGGCTCCCAGGGTATCGGGCTGAACCGCATTCAACCGCTCCCGCATTTCGTTCGAAAGCCCGCCAATCGCTTCATAATCGAGCCCTGGCGGCAAGAGAAGGGCCTCATCCCTCCGACAGGCATCAATATCCGATTGCTGCCGTTCCAGATAACCGGCATAGCGGCAATCGTGAGCAACCTGTTTCAGGGCCGCCTCCGGAATCCCTGAGACCTCCGGCCAGACCCGCATCAGCTCGGACCGGCCAATACCGGCTCGGGCAAGCAGCTTCAGTGCTGTTCTCGGAACGCCGTCCCCCGATACGTCGAGACCGTGCTTTCTGAGCCGGTCCGGCGTCACCGACAGCTTGGACAATTGATGCCTCGCATCCTCGATCGCATGCATCTTCTGCTCAAATTGCCGAGTGCGCTGAGAAGAAACACATTTGATCGCCATACCCGTCGGAGTCAGCCGCTGGTCAGCGTTGTCAGCCCGGAGCGACAACCTGTATTCGGCACGGGATGTGAACATGCGGTAAGGCTCGGTAACGCCATACGTCACCAGATCATCGATCATCACCCCGATATAGGCATCGGTTCGGCCCAACACACAGGGTTCGCGACCAGCGACAGCCAGGGCTGCATTGATGCCCGCTACAAGGCCCTGTGCTGCCGCTTCCTCATAGCCGGTCGTCCCGTTGATCTGACCGGCGAGGTACAGTCGTTTCACCTGTCGCGTCTCCAGCGTTCGGCGAAGTCCTCGCGGGTCAACAAAATCATACTCGATGGCGTAACCGGGCCGGATCATGCGGGCCGCCTCCAGGCCGGGAATTCCGGACAGGATTTCGCGCTGCACCTCCTCGGGCAACGATGTCGAGATTCCGTTGGGGTAGACGGTATCGTCGTTCAGCCCCTCTGGCTCCAGAAAGATCTGGTGTCGTTCCCTGTCCGCAAATCGCGTGATCTTGTCTTCGATCGAGGGGCAGTACCGGGGGCCGGTTGACTGAATTTGCCCCGAATACATTGGCGACTTATCAAGGTTCCGACGGATTACGTCATGAACGGACGGAGTAGTATGGGTGATGTGGCAGACCCGCTGCGGTAGCAGAATCTGTCGGGTAAGTGCAGAAAAAGGCTCTGGCGGCTCATCACCGGGCTGCTCTTCGAGACGATTCCACGCTACGGTCGTGCCATCGAGTCGGGGCGGCGTCCCGGTTTTCAGTCTCGCAATCGGGAAACCGCACCGGCCAAGTGTCCGGGAAAGCCCCCGGTTTGGTGGTTCTCCCAATCGGCCGGCCGGAATGGTTCTTGCACCGATATGGATGAGGCCGGACAGGAAGGTGCCGGTCGTCAGGATTACGGTCCGGCTCCTCACCGTGGTTCCATCCTCGAGTACGACACCTCCGACCCGGCGTTTCCCGTCCCTTTCCTCGACGATCAGGTCCGCAACCGCGCCTGCCAACAGGTCGAGATTTTCCTGGGCTTCAAGGAGCGCCCGCACCTCCCTGCGATAGAGACTGCGGTCTGCCTGGGCGCGAGGCCCCTGAACCGCGGGCCCCTTGCGGCGATTCAGTACGCGAAACTGTATACCCGAGCGGTCGATTGCCTGCCCCATAAGTCCATCCAGGGCGTCGATTTCCCGCACCAGGTGCCCCTTCCCGAGCCCGCCAATGGCAGGATTGCACGACATCTCTCCGATGGTTTCCAATTTGTGGGTTGCAAGCAGGACACGCGCCCCGATGCGAGCGGACGCCGCAGCGGCTTCACATCCCGCATGCCCGCCGCCGACCACAATCACATCATACCGTGTTCGTTCACTCCGCATTCCCGCACCATAGAAACCGGGATCTTCCGTGTAAAGACCGCTCCTCCGTCCTTCAGTGTTTCACGTGGAACATCTGGCCCCAAAAAGCAGGAAGGATGTCTCGAACCTTGCGAATTGTCTCGCAGGACCTGTTCATCATCCGTTTCGGAAAGCTCCGGTGTTCGGCCTGCTGGTCATATCGAACCTATTTTCCGATGCAGAAATCCCGAAAAACCACATCGAGAATATCCTCCACATCGACCCGCCCCGTGACACGGCCGATAGCATGGGCTGCCACTCTCAGCTCTTCGGCAACCAACTCCACCTCCGTTGCGAGACCGGCCCGCCCGAGTGCCTCTGCACACTCGGAGAGAGCCTCTCGATGCCGCAAGCGGGTCAGCGGTGCATCGGCCTCCTCCGTCATGGTTTGCGCCGCCCGCTCCTGGATCCGATCCAGCAAGTCGGGTATTCCGGTTCCAAATTTCGCTGAAACGGGAATCACACCCCGCCCGCATATCCTCCATGGTTCCGCCGCAACGAGGTCTACCTTGTTCATGACCGCCAGGGCCGAATCATCCAGCAAAGCCACACTCGCACGATCCGGCTCGGTCGTTGCATCGAAAACAACCAGTTTGAGATCGCTCTCTTCGGCCCTTTCAAGGGCTCGACGAATTCCCTCCTGTTCAACTTCTTCGGACGTGTCCCGCAAGCCTGCCGTATCGGTCAGCGTGACCGGCCACCCACCCAGATCCAGATGCACCTCGATCACATCGCGGGTCGTGCCCTCCGCTGCAGAAACGATCGCCGCATCACGTTCCGCGATGGCGTTCACCAGGGAACTCTTCCCAACGTTCGGCGCGCCAACGATCGTCACCTGGAAACCATCCCGAAGCCGCTGACCTCGACGACTGTCCCCAAGAAACATCCTGACATGGAATTCCAGATCCCGGAGGCGCGTTTCCGCCGCTGCATAAGTGTCCGCCGGAAGGTCCTCTTCGGAAAAATCGATCAATGCCTCGAAGCGGGCCGCAACATCCACCACCGCCTGCCTCCACCCCTCCAGCTTCCGGTGCAGGCCACCCCGAAGTTGCCGCAATGCCTGGCGCCGCTGCGCATCGGTCTGCGCATCCACAAGATCGGATACTGCCTCGGCCTCGGTCAGATCCATCTTTCCGGCTGCAAAGGCACGCCGCGTGAATTCACCGGGCTCTGCCAGCCGGATATCTGACTGGCGCGCCAGAACCGAACTGACCGCTTCGACCGTCGCCCGGCCACCATGCACATGAAACTCCACCACATCCTCGCCGGTGTAGCTGTCAGGGCCGGGGAACCAGAGCACAAGACCATCATCCAGCGGGCTGCCGTCGACCGGATCCTTGAGGTGGCAACGAACGGCTGTTCTCGGCCGCAGGGACTGCATTCCGGCCATACGGAGGCAAGTGGCCCCCGCGGCGGGGCCGGACACGCGGATTACAGCTATTCCGGCTCGACCCCGACCGCTGGCAAGGGCGAAAACGGTCTCGCCGCTACTCACCGTGATACGAGACGACAGGCACCGGGGACCACGTCACCCTCGGTTCCGATCGGGAAAGAAGCGTTCAAAGAACTGCTTTTGCAGTTCACCCAGCCCTTCTGAACCCGTCGCCAACCAGCGATCCGCCAGATCCTTGGGATCCATGGAACCGACGATCTCGGAAACCTGTCTTGCCAGCTCGTCTGTCACGGCCTCATTGACGGCCGAAACATCCATCATACCAAGAAACCGTCGGGCTTCTTCCGGTGTGCAGTCAATTTCAAATGTTATTTTCATGGCTCTCATGATACAGCATGCCGACCTGTTCGTCCCGACTGTCAAAGTCCGGTCCGTCAAGGCGCGCGCGATCCTGTTCCTGGCAGACTGTCCCCGTTCACCCCATCATCCTATACTGCGGCTTCTGATGGACCGGAAGACCGACATGGCCCAGAACCGACTTTCCGAAGAGACAAGCCCCTACCTCCTGCAGCATGCAGACAATCCTGTCCATTGGCTCGGATGGGGTCCGCAAGCCCTCGCGCAGGCGTCCGGCGCGGACAAACCCATACTGCTGTCTGTGGGTTACGCAGCCTGCCACTGGTGTCATGTGATGGCCCATGAGTGCTTCGAGAATGAAGCCATCGCGTCACTCATGAATCAGCACTTCATCAACATCAAGGTCGACCGGGAGGAACGCCCCGACATCGACACCATCTATCAGCATGCCCTCCAACTTCTTGGCCAGCAGGGTGGCTGGCCGTTGACAATGTTCCTGACACCGGACGGGGCCCCCTTCTGGGGAGGTACATATTTCCCGCCCCAGCCACGCTACGGACGCCCGGGATTTCCACAGATTCTCGAGGCCATCTCTGATCACTGGCAAAACAACCGGACAAAATGTCTTGAAACGGCCACAGCTCTCGGCCAGGGGCTGGACAAGGTCTGGACCCCGGCAACTGTGGCCGGCGCCAGCACAACGGAAGCCATCCCCCTGACTGTCAACGACCAGGTGGCGACCCGCCTGAGACAGCGTTTCGATATGACCCATGGCGGTTTTGGCCAGGCCCCGAAATTCCCCAACCCGTCACTTCTGGAACTGCTGTGGCGCACAGCCTTGCGGAATGAAGACGACGATCTGGCCAGCGCGGTCGAGCTCTCCCTCACAAAAATGTGTCAGGGAGGAATCTATGACCATCTCGGCGGCGGCTTCGCCCGCTATTCCACTGACGACATCTGGCTGGTGCCCCACTTCGAGAAGATGCTGTACGACAATGCCCAGCTCATCGACCTTCTCACATGGGCCTGGCAAAAAACCCGGAACCCCCTGTTTGCTCTCCGTGTTGAAGAAACCGTTGAGTGGGTCCTGCGTGAAATGATCGCGCCTGATGGCGCAGCTTTTGCCGCGACCTACGATGCCGATTCCGAGGGTGAGGAAGGCAAGTTCTATGTCTGGTCCGAAGCGGAGCTCATCGACGTTCTTGGCACGGGGCCCGACTCGACCCTGTTCCGCGAGGTGTACGACGTCACAGCGTCCGGAAATTGGGAAGGCAAGACCATTCTCAATCGAACCGAACATCCCGATCCGCTTGACGAAGCTTCTGAAGCCTCGCTCGCCCGGTCTCGCCGGATCCTCTATGACGTTCGCGGCAAACGCGTCTGGCCGGGCTGGGACGACAAGGTTCTCGCCGACTGGAACGGCTTGATGATCGCGGCCCTGGTCCTCGCCGCCCAGGTCTTCCAGCGACCGCATTGGCTTGCCGCGGCAGATGCCGCGTTTCGCTTCGTCCGGAACCAAATGACGCAAAACGGGCGGCTGTTGCACAGTTTCCGCAACGGCCAGTTGAAACATTCCGCGTCGCTGGACGATTACGCAAACATGATTCGCGCTGCCCTGGCCCTTCACGAAGCCGGATGTGGCCCCTATCTCGATCTGGCAAGGCAGTGGCTTGAAGTCGCAGACAAACACTACTGGGACGACAACGACGGCGGGTATTATTTTACCGCTGATGACGCGGAAGCCCTGATCGTGCGCACCAAGTCAGCCGCAGACAATGCAACCCCTGCGGGCAATGCTACCCTTGTCTCGGCTCTGGCACGACTGTTTCACCTCACGGGTGACGACAGCTACAGGCTTCGCGCTGAGGCCGTCCTCTCCACGTTCTGCGGCGATGTCGCGCAGTCACCGATCGCGTTTGCAGGCCTTCTCTGCGCCAATGAAATGCTTCAGCAATGCACACAGGTCGTGATCATGGGCAACCCGGAAACTGAGTCCACGCGGAACATGTTAAACGAAACATGGCTGCAACCAAACATGAACAAATTAATTACAAATGTTCAGCCAGACGTGAAGTTGCCTGTCGGCCATCCTGCATTGGGCAAGCCCCCCATCGACGACAAGGCGACCGTCTATATTTGTCGCAGCCAGACCTGCTCGCTGCCCATAACCGGGACAGCTTCGCTGCGCGCGGCCCTGCAGCCATGACGGCCGGCGGCTCCCGGCTGCAGGATGGGGCCAAAACAGCGGATTTTTTCCTCACCGTGCCGTCGCCGGTCGGCCTTGTCACCATCGAAGCCACGGACCAGGCGATCGTCCGCCTCGGCTGGGGGGAACGTGCAACCAACCGGACTTCGCCCCTGCTCAAGCGGGCGGCCGAACAGCTCGCAGCCTATTTCGCTGGCACAAGGACGGACTTCGATCTTCCCCTGGCCCCTGCGGGCAGCGCATTCCAATTACGGGTATGGGAAGAGATGCAGGCCATACCCTGCGGTGAAACGGCAACCTACGGAGAGATCGCGAGGCGCATCGGGACGGCTGCACGAGCTGTCGGCGGCTCCTGTGCGGCCAACCCGATTCCCATCATCATTCCTTGCCACCGCGTCGTTGCTGCCAACGGCCAACCGGGCGGATATTCGGGAAGGGGAGGCCTGTCAACCAAAGCAGTCCTCCTCAACCTTGAACAGGCCGTGGCAGGAAACCGCTGACGCAGCGCAAGGTGACATCCTCCCCGCTCAACACTATTGTGACGATCCGCAACTGTAGTTATTGACAAAATGAAGAAATCCTGAGATAAGAGGAGAAGATATCATGAACAGTCTGACCATCCAGGCTGCCGATGGCAGCGGCAGTTTCCATTGCTATTGCTCCCTTCCCGCCGCCGGCTCAGGGCCCGGTGTGGTTGTTCTCCAAGAAATCTTCGGTATCAACTCCTTCATGCGTGAAGTCTGTGATGCTTATGCGGCCAACGGATATGTCGCGGTCTGCCCGGACCTGTTCTGGCGCATCGAACCAGGCGTGGAACTGACCGACAAGACCCAGGAGGAGTGGGACAGGGCGTTCGAATTGATGAATGCCTTTCTGCCACTGTTTGAAAAGGGCGTCAGCGATATTCAGTCAACAATTTCGGTCTTGCGTCAGCATGATGCCTGTACGGGCAAGGTGGGGGCTGTCGGTTATTGCCTGGGTGGCAGCCTGGCCTATGCGACCGCCTGTTATACCGATATCGATGCGGCCTCTGGTTATTATCCGGTTCAGATCGAGGACTCTCTCGATGCAGCTTCGGGGATTCGTTCACCGCTGATCCTCCATCTTGCCGAGAAGGACGCCTACTGCCCTCCCGAAGCTCAGGAAAAGATCCGGAAAGGGCTCGCCGAAAACGCCAAAGTCGAGGTCTTCAGCTACCCCGACGTCGACCACGCCTTCGCCAGAACCGGTGGCATGCATTATGACGAGCAGGCTGCGAAGACGGCCAATGAAAGGACCGCGGACCACTTCCGCGCCAGCCTGAACTGACGCAAGGAGTTAACATCATGCCCCAGGCACTCATAGTGGAGAAACCGGGAGACCCTTCTGTCTTGCAGTGGCGCGGGGTTGAAGTGGGCCGGCCCGCCGAGAACGAGATTACGGTGCGGGCCACGGCCATCGGCGTCAATTACATCGACATCTACCAGAGATCCGGACTCTACCCGCTCCCTCTTCCGTTCACACCGGGCGGCGAAATCTGCGGGGAAGTGGAGGCCGTCGGGCCCAATGTGACCGGCCTCAAGGTTGGCGACCGCGTCGCAACCGGTACAGCTGGAAAGGGCTGCTACGCAGAAGCCGTCAACCTGTCGGCTGACAAGGTGGTCAAGGTTCCCCGCGACATACCCGACGAAGTCGCGGCCTCCATGATGCTCAAGGGACTGACGGTTCAGTATCTCATCCGACAGATCTACCGGGTCGGCAAGAATGACACGATCCTGATCCATGCGGCCGCCGGGGGTGTGGGTCTCATTCTCTGCCAGTGGGCCAAACACCTTGGGGCAACCGTCATCGGTACGGTCAGCAGTCCGGGCAAGGCGAAACTCGCCAAGACGCATGGCTGTGACCACCCCATCATCTATACCCGGGAAAATTTCGTGGACCGCGTCCGCAGAATCACCAAGGGTGAGATGGTGCCTGTGGTTTATGATTCCGTCGGGCAGGCGACCTGGCCCCATTCCCTCGATTGCCTGCGTCCGCGCGGCCTCTTTGTAACATTCGGAAACGCGTCCGGCCCCATTCCGGCCTTCGAACCAAGAATTCTGTCGGACAAGGGCTCCCTTCTGATGACACGGCCCACCCTGTTCCACTTCGCGGATTCACCGGAAGCCTTGAAGAAGATGTCGCAGGACCTGTTCAAGGTCGTCCGGTCCGGAGCCATCAAGATACAGGTCAACCACAGGTATCCCTTGCGGGAAGCCGGCCGGGCACACCGCGACCTCTCCGATCGCAAGACAACCGGATCGATTGTTCTGATTCCTTAGGGTTGGAAAGGCGTGACCGGATCGTTGCGGCCATGCGGACGGCGGGGAACCGCCATCCGACGAAACTTACTGGTTCATTGAATCAAAGAAATCTTCGTTCGACTTGGTCCCCTTGAGCTTGTCAAGAAGGAATTCCATGGCATCGACAACACCCATGGGAGTCAGTATCCGCCGCAATACCCACATTTTGGCCAGGACCCCCTTGTCTACCAGGAGTTCTTCCTTGCGGGTTCCCGACTTGGTGATGTCCATGGCCGGGAACGTCCGCTTGTCCGCCAGTTTTCGATCCAGAACAAGTTCGGAGTTTCCGGTGCCCTTGAACTCTTCGAAAATAACCTCGTCCATCCGTGAGCCGGTGTCGATGAGTGCTGTTCCGATAATGGTAAGCGACCCCCCTTCCTCAATGTTGCGCGCTGCACCGAAAAATCGCTTGGGGCGTTGAAGTGCATTCGCGTCGACGCCACCGGTCAGGACCTTGCCCGAGGAGGGCACGACGGTATTGTAGGCGCGGGCAAGCCGGGTGATCGAATCAAGAAGAATGACGACATCATTCTTGTGTTCGACAAGGCGCTTCGCCTTTTCGATCACCATCTCGGAAACCTGAACATGACGTGAAGCGGGCTCATCAAACGTCGAACTTATGACTTCACCGTTGACCGATCTCTGCATGTCGGTCACTTCCTCAGGCCTCTCGTCGATGAGCAGAACGATCAGATAGACTTCCGGGTGATTGCAGGTGATCGCGGTTGCAATCGATTGCAGCATCATGGTCTTTCCGGTTCTTGGCGGCGCTACGATGAGGGCCCGCTGCCCCTTGCCCAGGGGCGTAATGAGATCCACAATTCGCGGCGTCATGTCCCGCGATGTCGGAGTGGACAGTTCAAGCTGCAGTTTCTGGTTCGGATAAAGCGGTGTCAAATTGTCAAAATTTATCCGGTATCGAACCTTGTCCGTATCATCGAAATTGATCTGACCAACCTTGAGCAAAGCGAAATAGCGTTCACCGTTCCTTGGCGCCCTGATTTCGCCTTCTACAGTATCCCCGGTACTGAATCCAAAGCGGCGGATCTGGCTCGGCGAAACATAAATGTCGTCAGGTCCGGGAAGATAATTGGCTTCCGGAGATCGGAGAAATCCGAAACCGTCCTGCAGAATTTCCAGAACTCCGTCACCGAATATCGGAACATCATTCTCGGCTAGTTGCTTGAGAATCGCGAACATGATGTCCTGTTTGCGCAGATTTGATGCGTTTTCGATTTTCAGTTCTTCTGCATAAGCCGCCAGTTCAGCGGGGGTCTTTTTCTTTAGTTCCTGGAGGTTCATGTCTACAGCCCACTCGATGAATGAGGGAGAGGATAGTGGTGGATTGACACACTCGGCACGAAACAATGCAGCAGCAACCCTCAACGGGCCGAATTCTTCGTTTGCCGGAAGTTGTCACAAGGCGAATGGCGCGCGGGCCATTGGATATTCGAGAAAACCTAGAAGCCCGACTTGCGCAAGTCAATAGCGCATTTTCCCGGACCGGGGGAAATTCTTTTTCGAACCCTGGGCCGCTTGATGGTCGAACTCACCCCTGCGGACGCATCACCCGCGGATCCGTCCGCCATATTACAGGTGCGATGGTCTTGAGGCTGTCATAGGGAGGACCGCGCGTCATTCAACTGAGGTTCGAATTGCCCGCCACCCCAAGGGTAACCGTTCCCGCGACCTGGCCACAGGCCCGGACATTCGAAGGGAACGCAGGCAGCCCCTTGAACGACAGGTTCGGTATTCCCTGCAGCAATCCGGGATTGTTTCAGTGAGGCGCTTGAAAAGCCGAGAGCCCCGCAGCCCCCTCGTGGGGCAGATATCGAACCGGCCGGACAGTTCTCGACCATTTCTTTCCTGTTCCCGAGCCTTTCAAGACGTTACGGACATGCTCCGTGAGGACAAGGATTGCGCCCCTGCGCGGGTTGGCCATGGTCCAAAAGCCACGACCAGTGTGGACGCAGAAATTGTCCTGGTTCCCGTTGGCGCTTGTGCGCAACCACCAGCATGTTGATGAAATTGTTTCCCGGCCCGCCGCCATCCGCAATCGGGTTTTTCGTCGATCGCACTCTCTCAAGGAACACATCCTGCTTCAGAACAGCAGCCCGGAGGTTTCCTGACGCCGACCTCTCCCTGTCAGAACGGCTTGACGACGGCCAGCAGGACAATGAAGATCATCAAGAGCGTCGGAATCTCGTTCATGAAACGATAGAAACGGGCCGGGTGACAATTCTGGCCAGTTGAAAACTGCCTGTGCCACTGCGCCATCCGGACATGCATGAACACCAGACCCGCAATCATGACGAGCTTGATCCAGATCCAGCCCGTGGTCCAGTCTACCGCTCCGGGACTCACCATTATCAGGCCTCCGAACAGGAAGCTTGCAAGCATCGCCGGCATCATGATGATCTTGAGGAGGCGCGCTTCCATGATTTCGAACGTACGCGTCTCCTCCGAATTCGGACGGGCATCCGCATGGTAGACGAAAAGCCGGGGCAAATACAGGAGGCCGGCCATCCAGGAAATGACACTGATCACGTGGAGCGCCTTGAACCACGGATAAAGATCAGCCAGTGTCATGAATTACAGGGGCAATCGGAATACTCCGATTTGCAGGATTGCGCTTCAGGAAAAATACCTGATCTGGCCGTGTTCTGTACCATTTTGGCCAAACCCTCCACAAAAACGGGTTCAACCCCGACCGTCGCCACCCGGATATAGAACGGAACCCCGCACTCCGCAGCAAGGTCCCTGTAAACCATGTCCAGCTCAACCAGTGTTTCCAGATGCTCGCTGACGAAAGCAATGGGCACGACGATGAGAGCCCGCTCTTCCCTTCCGGCTCTCACAATCTCGTCTTCCGTATAGGGCTCAAGCCACTTCAGCCTCCCCACCCTGCTCTGATAGCAAACGACATGATCCAGTTCCCGAAAATCCATCATATCGACCACAGCCGCAACACTTCGTTCTACCTGATCCTGATACGGATCCCCGGTTTCCACGAACCGTGCCGGCAAGCCGTGCGCTGAAAACAGAACCCGGTAGGGCAGGTGCCGGGGAAGGGACTCAATCGCCTTTTGTGTTGCTGCCGCCACCGCCCTGACAAACCCCCGGGCCAGGAACCAGCAGCAGACAACCGTGGTCGGTTGGCTGAGCCGTGCCATATTACTGGCCCGCTTCCAGACCCGCAGAAACGATCCCGTCGTCGTTGTTGAGAATTGCGGGTAGAGAGGCAAGAGTACAATCCTGTCCGGATTCCAGGACCGGATTTCCCTCGCTGTGGCAGATGCGAACGGATGCCAGTATCTCATCGCAACAAAAACACGACACAGGCTCCCGTCTGCCGTCAACAATGTCTCGAGCGCCGATGCCTGCCGTCTGGTTTCCTCAAGGATCGGCGATGAACCGCCAATCATCTCGTAGAATGACCGGGCAACGGGAGCTCGCCGCCAGGAAATCAGGAACGCCAGAAGCAAGCGCATGGGAGCCCACATTCGCAAGATCGCCGGATCAGAGAACAGATTTCGCAGGAACGGACGCACCGCCTTCGGCGTATTCGGGCCTCCCAGATTGAAAATCAGGACCGCTGTACGCCCATTCATGTTCGCCACTCTCTGACTGTCTTTACGAGAGCCGCAACATTTTCAGGGGGCGTTCCCGGCAGAACCCCGTGACCAAGATTGAAGATATGCGCCCCACCGGACAGTGCAGTCATGATTTGTTGCGTGTTTTCGATCATCGCGTTGCCACCGACAAGCAGCATGACCGGATCGAGATTTCCCTGTGTGACCGCATGTGGCTGGACGGCCCCGGCAGCCCAAGCGGGATCTGTCATCTGATCAATGCTGACCACATCGATTTCAGGGCAGGACGCAATGTGAGGGAGTGCCAAAGGAACTCCTCGCAGGAACGCAATCACCGGCACGTCCGGATGGTTCTCCTTGACCCGTTTTGCAATCTCGCGAAGAGGTGACACCGAGAATCTCTGGAAGGCGTTTGGAGGCAATGCGCTGGCCCAGGTGTCAAACAGCTGTACCGCTTCTGCACCCGCTTGTATCTGTGCCAAAAGGTGATCAACGGTCGCATCCACCAGAAGTTCGATCAGGGTGGAGAAACTTTCCGGTTCGCCCAGGGCCCAGCGCTTGCAATTCATGAAGTCCCGACTCGTTCCTCCTTCCACCATGTAAGCCGCAACTGTCCAGGGAGCACCAGCAAAGCCGATCAGGCAGGTTTCATCCGGCAAGGCTGCAGAAATCCGTTCGACGGTCTCATACACCGGGGACAGTCTGGCGCCCATCCCGGTCTTTCCGAGCATTCCAACATCTTCTGCACTTCTTACCGGAGACAGTCTTGGACCAGTTCCGCTCTCGAAGTCGACAGGTTGGCCCAAGGCATAGGGAACAACCAGAATGTCGGAAAACAGGATCGCGGCATCAAGACCGAAGCGTCGTATCGGCTGAAGGGTGACCTCTGTGGCCTTTGCAGGATCCAGGCAGAGTTCAAGGAAACTTGGTACGGATCGCCTGATCTTCTGGTATTCGGGAAGATAGCGCCCGGCCTGACGCATCAGCCAGACAGGCGGAGGGTCAGTTCGTATTCCGCGGCAGGCACGGAGAAGAGGTTTGCTGATTTCAGTCATGATGGGCCAATATGTCATCACTGGTGACATGTGCGAAGCGTTAACTCTCGATACACAGATAAAAATAAATTTCAGGAAAACCTGAGAATTTGTAAGGGCCCTGAAAAACGGGGATGACTTTTTGCCGATGTCCTGACGGGAAATTCCGTTCCCGTGGAAGACTCACTGGGCAAGCTGTAGAAAGAAAGAAATTGCCCTTGATGAGCCGCGCAAGAGAATATCGTGGACAGTGTGTATATCTCCGGGTTCATCGTGCTGTGCTATCCTCGCAGACCGGTTGACAAACCGGTGAACGGTTCGACGTCAAGCGGGGAGTGATTTGCGCGGACCGCATCCTGGCCCTGGTTATCCACGATACCAGGAACTGACTGGCAGTAAGTGGACGAATCAGTTTGGACGAAACGGCTCACATTCATCTGGTATCGGACTCGACCGGGGAGACGACCCAGACGGTAGCCCGGGCGTGCCTGGCCCAGTTCGAGGGCATTCAGGTCCTGGAGCATTTCTGGCCTCTGGTCCGATCAGAGGACCATCTGGAACGGGTGATAGCCGGGATTACAGAGAATCCGGGACCGGTCCTCTATACGCTGGTCAGCGGATGGGCTCGCAGGCGCCTTCAAAACGCTTGCGTGAGACTCAATATTCCCTGTATCTCGGTTCTGGATCCCATCATTGAGGCTTTCGGCAACCATTTCGATCGCAAGACTGTCAATCGCCCGGGAAGACAGCATGCTCTGGATTCGGAATATTTCGGGCGAATCGACGCTCTACAGTATGTCATGGCTCATGATGACGGCCAGGATGCCGGGGACCTCGTGCATGCCGACCTTGTTCTTGTGGGTGTTTCCCGCACCTCGAAGACACCAACCTCCATTTACCTTGCCAATCATTACGGTCTGAAGACGGCCAATGTTCCGTTCATTCTGGGAATACCCCTGCCCGAGTCCCTGTTCAGGCTTGGCGATACATTGATTGTCGGTCTGACTGCTTCGGCAGATCGCCTTGTTCAGATCCGCCGCAATCGCCTGCTGATGCTGAAAACCGATTCCGGGCATGGTTACGCAGATCTCGACACCGTGAGACAGGAAATCAATGAAGCCAGGCGGGTTTTTGCCAGCAACGCGTGGCCTGTCATTGATGTTACCCGGCGGGCTATTGAGGAGACGGCCAGCACAGTCTACCAGATCTACAGGAGGCATCGCGGCGACGATGGTCCGGCGAATGACTGAAAAACCTGGTTCCCCGCCACTCTCTGTCGGAGGCACGCCCCGTCATATCGTGCTGGCGTCAACAAGCTCCACTCGCCGCCAGATGCTTGAGGCCAGTGGTGTTCCCTTCGTTGCCGAAGATCCGCGAATCGATGAAGCGGCCTGCAAGGAAAGCCTCCGCGCCGAAGGGGCCACACCTGTCGAAACCGCGGAGATGCTGGCCCAGACGAAAGCTGCGAGTGTTACAGCGCGATTTCCTGATCTTCTGGTTCTGGGAGCGGATCAGGTCCTGCAGTTCGGAAATGAGGTATATGACAAGCCCCGGAACAGGGAGGAGGCCTTGATGCAGCTGCGTGCCCTTCGTGGACACAGGCACAAGCTGATCAGTTACGCTGTCATCCTGGGCGGCGGTCAAAGACTCTGGCATGCGGTTGACGAGGCGAAACTTGAGGTCCGCAGAGCGAGCGAAGACTTTCTGGAGGCCTACCTGGATGCCGTCGGGGAGGATGCCTTCAAGGGTCCCGGCGGCTACAGGGTGGAGGCCCTGGGAAGCCAGCTCTTTTCCGGCATCGAGGGCAGTCACTTCACGATTCTTGGCTTGCCGCTCCTGCCGCTTCTTGATTTCTTGCGTGTGCAACGGATCCTGATGTCATGACCTTTACCGGAGCTGCGGTTGTGGCCGGTGTGGTGGGCTGGCCAATTTCGCATTCGCGTTCTCCGGCGATCCATAATTACTGGATCAGGAAGTACGGGATCAACGGCATCTATGTTCCGCTTGCGGTGCCGCCGGAGCGCGCAGCCGAGGCGTTTCATGCCTTGCCTGCACTGGGTCTCAAGGGCGTGAACGTCACGGCTCCCCACAAGGAGGCCGCATATCGCGCCATGGACGAAACTGATCCTGAAGCAGCCCGTATGGAAGCGGTCAATACTGTCGTCGTTCGCGAGGATGGCTCCCTGTTCGGTCGCAATACGGATTCCTTCGGTTTTCTCGCGTCCTTGCGCGAGCATTGCCCCTCATGGGAACCGGGAACAGGCACGGCCGTTATACTGGGGGCAGGTGGAGCTTCGCGGGCGATTGTAGACGGGCTTCAGCACGCCGGAGTTTCCGACATTGTACTGGTCAACAGGAGCGCGGATCGTGCAACTCGGGTTGCTGAGGCCCTGGGTCCTCCCGTCAGCACGGGGCCATGGGAGCAGAAAAGCCAGTTGATTGCCAACGCATCTCTTCTGGTCAATACAACCTTGCTCGGAATGAGTGGCAAGCCGACACTCGATATTGATCTGTCGCGACTACCGCTGACGGCGATCGTCTGTGACATTGTCTATACGCCGCTGGAGACGTCATTGCTTGCTGCCGCTCGTCAGCGCGGCAACCCGACCGTGGAGGGTCTGGGGATGCTGCTGCATCAGGCCCGGCCCGGGTTTCATGCCTGGTTCGGAAGGGATCCTGTCGTGGATCAGGAACTCAGGTCCCATATCCTGGGCCAGACCCCGATCTGATCCATGGTAATCGTCGGCTTGACCGGCTCGATCGGTATGGGCAAATCCACCGCAGCTTCCCTGCTGCGGTCACGGGGCCTGCCGATTTACGACTCCGACCGGTCGGTGCATGCCTTGCTGGCACGAGGCGGCAAAGCCGTACCGAAGATCACCAGGGTATTTCCGGATGTCATCGAGGACGGGGCCGTAAATCGCAGGCGCCTGGGGGAACGTGTTTTCCGTGACGAGGATGCCTTACGAAGACTGGAAGCCATCATCCATCCGCTGGTGCGTGAAGTTCAGGACCGGTTTCTCAAGCGCTGCGCCGCCAGGAGGGAAGAGGTTGTTATCCTTGATATTCCCTTGCTGTTCGAACTTGGACTCGACGCGCGCTGCGACCTGACGATCGTAGTGACGGCGCCAGCGTTCCTGCAGGCCGCCAGGGTCCTCGCGCGGCCCGGAATGACACGGCAGAAGTTAGATGGCATTCTTTCCCGCCAGATACCCGATGCGGAAAAACGAAGACGGTGCGATTTCGTCGTTCAGACAGGGGCGGGGAAACGGCCGACCCTGTTGCAGCTCACCAGAATTGCAAGAGTTGCATCAGACCTGGCGCCGCGGCGCTGGCCGCCCAATCGCTATGCGGAAAAGGTTTGCGCCGGAGGGGGGCGTGATGCGCGAAATCGTTCTTGATACGGAGACAACCGGACTCAGCCCCGAGGAGGGCCACCGGGTGGTGGAAGTCGGTTGCGTTGAACTGTTGAATCATATTCCCACCGGCAAGACCTGGCACCGGTATGTGAATCCGGAACGGTCCATGCCTGCGGAAGCCCTGGCCATTCATGGGCTCACCGAAGACTTTCTGCGCAAGTACCCGGTCTTCGCCGATATTTTCCAGGACTTTCTTGATTTTATAGGCGAGTCCCGGCTGATTATTCACAATGCCGGATTTGACCTCGGTTTTCTCAATGCTGAACTGGTTCGCGCCGGTCAGCCGCGTCTGGAAGCCGGGAGGACCCTCGATACCGTCATGCTGGCGAGGAAAAAATTTCCGGGGGCGCCGGCCAATCTTGACGATTTATGTCGGCGGTTCGACATCGACAATTCTGAACGGACCCAGCACGGGGCCCTTCTTGATGCGACACTCCTCGCCGAGGTTTATCTGGAACTGCAGGGTGGCCGGCAAACCAGGATGGACTTGCTTCCTGTCAATCCGGTGAACAGGTCCGAGGCGGACACGCGCCATCCAATGAGGGAAAGGCGGGCGCCTCGCCCGCCACGACCTCATGCGGCTTCCCCGGAGGAAGCAACGGCTCACATCGCGTTTGTTACGGGCAAGATCGAGAATGCAGTCTGGAACCAGATGAAGGGCTTCGGAGACAAGGATGGGATACGGACGTCCTGAAAGGCCATCCGCGACACCGGCAGCGTTCGTTCATTCTATTCCGCGCCGTTACTGGCAGCTTTCCTCTCCGCTTCCTGGCGAAAGTAAAGCGCCGCAAAGTCGATCGGATCGATCATCAGGGGCAGGAAACCGCCATCCCGGACCACATTGGCGATGATTGACCGCGCGAAGGGAAACAGGTGTCTTGGTGCCTCGATCATGAGAAGAGGCCGGATATCCTCGCCGGTCGGGCTGCTGGCGTGGAACAAGCCCCCATAAAGCAGTTCGACTATAAAGACAGTCCGTTCCTCGGCTGTGGCCTCGGCGCGAAGGGCCAGGGTCACCTGATAGAGATCGTTTTCCAGAGGTTCCGTATCGGTCCTGACCTCTATGGATACGTTGGGATTGTCCTTCAGCGCGGCGGCTGCGCCCGGCCCGAACGGATTCTCGAACGACAGATCGCGGATATATTGTTCTCCGATCCTGAAAACCAGGCCTGGGCTTTCCTCACCGGCGGCAGCACCGTTTCCGTTGGTCACATTGGAGTCATCGTTCATGGGAAGGTCTCACTGTTTGGGGCCTGTTATCATGGATGGTCCCTGCGGACAACTGGCTGCAGTGCGGGCAAGGGTGCGCGACAGCGCGACACAGAGTCCCGTCGGCCCCGGTCCTGAACGCACGCGCGAGCCTATCCTCGATCCACAAATTTCGCGAAACTGTCCCGGAGCCCCACCGTCCGGTTGAAAACGAGATGGTTTTCGCTGGATCGGGGATCGGTGCAAAAATAACCGAGCCTCTCGAACTGCACGGTCTGGTCCGGGGCGAGGTTGGAAAGTGCCGGCTCCAACTTGCAGCCGGAAAGAACTTGCAGGGATGACGGGTTCAGGACCGATAGGAAATCCATATCGGGATCTGCCTTCGTGAACAACGGCTCAAAGAGACGGACCTCGGCGGAAACTGCCCGCGGGCAGGAAACCCAGTGCAGAGTGCCCCGGACCTTGCGCCCGTCCGGAGCCATACCACCCCGGCTTTCCGGATCGTGGCGACATCGGATTTCCGCAATTTCGCCATCACGGTTCCGGATCACATCAGTGCAGGTGACGATATAGGCGCCGCGTAAACGGACTTCCCGGCCGGGAGCCAGCCGGTAATATTTGCGGGGCGGGTTTTCCATGAAATCGTCTTCCTCGATGTAGATTTCCCGGGAAAACGGAACCGGGCGGGTCCCCGCGCCGGAATTTCTGGGATCGTTGGCAATATCCAGCTCTTCGATCCGGTCTTCAGGATATGTTTCGATCACCACCTTGAGGGGGTTGAGAACACCCATCCGCCGTATCGCGGTTTCATTCAGGGTTTCCCGGATACAGTGATCGAGCAAAGCGGCCTCCACCCGCCCTTCTGATTTCGAGATGGCCAATCTGCCAATAAAATTCCGAAGTGCCTGAGGAGGAATTCCACGTCGGCGAAATCCGGCCAGGGTCGGCATCCGGGGATCATCCCAGCCGCAGACATGGCCGCCCTCCACGAGTTGTCCGAGGCGTCGCTTTGAAAGGACCGCATGGCTGACTTCAAGGCGGGCAAATTCGTATTGCCGTGGCTGGCACGGAGCGGGAACACGGTCCAGAAGCCAGTCATACAGTGGGCGGTGATCCTCGAATT
Organism: Alphaproteobacteria bacterium; assembly: GCA_965221485.1. Classification (GTDB taxonomy): domain Bacteria; phylum Pseudomonadota; class Alphaproteobacteria; order MPNO01; family UBA830; genus JAJEBT01. The sequence goes on from OZ244893.1 coordinate 3,243,637, forward strand.
CCAGCGTGCAAAGGGAATGGGTCACGCCTTCAATGGCGTCCGTCTGTCCATGGGCAAAATCATAGGTGGGATAGATGCACCAGTCGTTTCCGGTTCGGGGATGGGGTGCATGCAGGATACGGTAGAGCACCGGATCACGAAGGTTCATATTTCCGGAGGCCATGTTGATTCGGGCCCGCAGGACCTTTTCTCCGTCACCATAATCACCGGCTCGCATGGCGCGGAACAGCGCCAGGTTTGCCTCGACGCTGCGGTCCCGGCAGGGACTTGGAAGGCCGGGTTCGGTCAGGGTTCCCCGGGTCCGCCGGATTTCGTCCGCCGACTGGTCATCGACATAGGCGTCACCATTGCGAATGAGGTGTTCGGCCCATTCATAGAGTTGCTCGAAATTGTCAGATGCATACCGGATCTCGCCGGTCCATGTGAAACCGAGCCATTTCAGGTCCCTTATGATTGCATCAATGTACTTCTGATCCTCGGTGACCGGATTGGTATCATCGAACCGTAGATTGCACGATCCCCCGAATTCCTCTGCCACTCCGAAGTTCAGACAGATCGATTTGGCATGTCCAATGTGAAGATAGCCGTTCGGCTCCGGAGGGAAGCGGGTGATGATTGGTCCGGTCTGGCCCGCCGCCAGATCGGCCCTGATCTGGTCGCGGATAAAGTCCCGCGGCGGTCCGCTGTTTTCAGTGTCCGACATGTTGATCAGGTTCCCATCCGCTGAGAGGCCCGTAATAGCATGACTGCGAACCCGAACTAAGGCCTTCCGGGCCGTTTTGGCATTTGGCAGCGCACGGGGATTGGTATAGTCATGGATTTCGGGTGAGCAGATGGGATCATGGAGATGCAGAAACCGGCAGAAACGGTGCAGAACATGACGGATTCTGCCCCTTGCGGCCAGGGAATGACGGAATCACCGGATCGCTTTATCAATCGCGAGGTTTCGTGGCTGCAGTTCAATGAGCGGGTCCTGGAGGAAGCACGAAATCCGAAACATCCCTTGCTGGAACGGGTCCGGTTCCTCTCCATCTCGGACAACAACCTGAACGAGTTCTACGCCGTGCGGGTTGCCGGCCTCAAGGGGCAGATGAAAGCCGGGGTAACGGCGCTCAGTGCAGACGGGTTGACAGCGGTTCAGCAGCTGCGGGAGATCCGGGAGCATGCCGGGCCCCTGATGACGCGCCAGCAGCAGGTGTGGGAGGAACTGCAGCTTCTTCTTGCCGATGAGGGGATTTTCATTGTCGGTGCGGACGAGTTGGGCGAAGAGGAACAGCCATGGGTCCGGACGCATTTCATAAACCAGGTCTTGCCGGTCCTGACTCCGGTTGCCATCGATCCGGCCCATCCGTTTCCGTTCATTCCGAACTTTGGTTTCACCATGGCGCTGATGATGGTGCGACCGGAGGACAATCAACACCTGATCGGTCTGATTTCCATCCCGCACAGTCTGCCCAGATTTATTCGCCTTCCCGGGGATCAGGATCGATACCTGACTATCGAGACTCTCATTTCGCTGTTTCTGAACGAATTGTTCCCGAGTTTTCAGTTCCTTCATCATGGAGTGTTCCAGATCATCCGGGACAGTGATATCGAGGTCGAGGAGGAAGCGGAAGACCTGGTTCGCCTCTATGAAGCGGCACTGAGGGAACGCCGCAGGGGGTCCGTGATAAGACTCGTCATGGATGTCAACCTTCCTGACGAATTGAAGGGGTTCCTTCTTGCCCGGCTGGGTGTGGACGAACAGGATGTGATCAGCATTCCCGGCCTGATTTCGATGGTAGATGTCAATCAGGTCATCGATGATGATCGCGTTGACCTGCTGTTCCCGCAATTTCGCGCACGTTTTCCCGAACGGATACGTGATTATGATGATGATTGCTTCGCGGCTATCCGGGAGAAAGACATTCTCGTCCATCATCCCTATGAGAGTTTTGATGTTGTTGTGCAGTTTGTCCGTCAGGCGGCCTCCGATCCGAACGTTGTCGCGATCAAGCAGACACTTTACCGCACCAGTGATGATTCCCCGATTGTGGCGGCGTTGATCGGTGCGGCCGAAGCAGGCAAGTCAGTGACGGCACTTGTCGAGGTCAAGGCTCGTTTTGATGAGGAGCGCAACATCCGCTGGGCGCGAGACCTGGAGCGTGCCGGGGTCCAGGTGGCTTACGGGTTCGTGCGCCTCAAGACCCATGCCAAGGTTTCACTCGTCGTGCGCAGCGAGCGGGAGGGTTTGCGGTCGTATGTCCATTACGGTACCGGAAACTATCACCCGATCACCGCCAAGACATATACCGATCTCTCGTTCTTCACCTGCGATCCGTCCTTCTGCCGGGATGCCGCGGCGCTCTTCAACTACATGACCGGATCAGCGCCGCCAGCCCGGCTGGAGCAGATTGCGATATCTCCGATAAACCTGCGCGAAGTCCTCGCTGTTCATATTGATAATGAAATCGCGAATGCCCGGGCCGGCCGGCCGGCCGGAATTCTGGTAAAGCTCAACTCTCTCGTCGATCCCGACGTCATTGATCACCTTTACAAGGCTTCCGGTTCCGGTGTTCCGATCGATCTGGTTGTTCGCGGCATTTGCTGCCTGCGTCCGGGGCTCCCGGGCCTTTCGGAAAACATTCGTGTTCGCAGCATCGTCGGAAGATTTCTGGAGCACAGTCGAATCGTATGTTTTGCCTCGGGACGACCCCTGCCGTCGCGTGATGCGAAAGTCTTCATTTCCTCGGCTGACTGGATGCCCCGGAATCTGGACCGGCGCGTCGAGACATTGATCCCGATCACGAACCGCACGGTTCACCGTCAGATCCTGGACCGCATCATGGGCGCCAATCTCAGGGATGATACCCAGTCATGGACTCTGGAGCCTGATGGCGCATACAGGCGTGCAGAAGCGGGCAAATCACCGTTTTCTGCGCATGAGTATTTCATGACGAATCCGAGCCTGTCAGGCCGCGGCAGTGCGCTCAAGAGGCAGCGCCAGTTTGAAGGAGAGCAGGATCCGGTCGGTTAGGGTGCCGGCGCCGTCCTTCTTCGATCCTGTGGAGACAATCGTATTTCCTTGGTTCTGAACGATCACCTGGATACCTTCGCGGTTATCGATATCGGCTCCAATTCGATCCGGCTGGTCATCTTTGATGTCACGGATGGTTATCCACACCCCCTTTACAACGAACGTGTGTTCTGTGCGCTGGGCTCGGGAGTCGGGGCCGACGGCTCCCTGCCGAAGGACTCGATCGAAATGGCCTTGTCGGCGATCGAGCGGCTGGTTCATGTCGCCCGCATATCCGGTGCAAAAAGGCTTGAGGCCTTTGCAACCTCTGCGGTCCGCGATGCCGTCAATGGCGATCTGCTACTCTCCGCAATTCGGGAAAGGACCCAATGTCCCGTTGCTGTCCTGGCCGGCGAAGACGAGGCGCGGCTCGCCGCGGAGGCAGTGGTGCTCGGGCTGCACCTGCGCAACGGTATAGTCGCAGATCTCGGAGGCGGCAGCCTCGAACTCGCGAGAATTGGAAAGGGAAAGATACGCGACATGGCGTCCCTGCCCCTGGGAACCATCCGTCTGATGGCGAAAACGCGGAACCACAACGAGCATATGGCCAGGGAAGTCAGTGAACAGCTGGGCTCCTTGAGCCGGTTTTTCAAATCCGGAAACCCGACGCTGATTCTCGTGGGCGGCGCATGGCGCGCCCTGGCCCGGCTCATCATGGGGAGCAATGATCATCCGCTGAAGATCATTCATGGTTACGGTACATCCGTTGAAACGGCGCAAGGTATCGCCCGACATCTTGTGACGCTGGACGACGCCGGATGTGCCAGTCTTCCGGCCTCGATAGCCAAACGGCGAACGACCATGCCGGCAACCGGACTGATCCTGCTGAATTTGTTGGACCGGTTGCAGGTTCGGAGGCTGATGTTCTCTGGCGTCGGTGTTCGCGAAGGTTATGTGCGCGCGAGACTGTCGCCGCGGTCAGCCGGAGAAGATCCGCTTCTGGTGGGGGCCCGGGCCCTGGCGCGCCGGGAGGGTCGGTACGGAGACACGACCGAGCCCCTCATGACATGGCTGGAGCCCTTGTTCCCGGGGGAAAAGGCCGGGACCCGCCGTGTCCATGCGGCGGTTTGCGCGTTGTCCGACGTGGCGTGGCGTGAACATCCCGATTACAGGGCGAGCCAGGCGTTCGAACGCTTCCTGCATCACCCGCTGCCTGGCATCAGGCATCCGGAAAGAGTTTTCATTGCCTCGGCGCTGCATACACGGTATGGCGGAAAAAGCGATGATACCCGTCGCCTTCTGTACTCCGGACTGCTTTCGCGCCGCGCGATGAGGCGGGCGGAAATCCTGGGGCACGCCCTGCATCTGGCCTACCGGATTTCGGCCGGACACCCGGCCTTGCTGGGCCGATCGGACCTGAGGGTTCGCAATCGGAGACTGTCGCTCAGCCTCCCGAACGACGGAACCGCGCCCCATCTCTCCCGGGTCGAGCGAATCTTCAGGCGTTTGTGCAATGCCCGACAGCATCGGCCGGGGACCATCACGATCCGGGGTACCGCCCGACAGGAAGGTCCGGACCCCTAGGCCGGACATTCGCGCGGCGCCGGCATCCATAAGTTCCTGCAAGCACCTTGCGGCGAAGTGTGCGCAGCAAGACCCGGTATTGCCGCATAACCATTCGCGCGTGCCTCCTGATCCGGGAATAGGCACCGCGTCGGGACAGGGAGATCGAGGTGCGGATCTTCAGGGCCGGGCCCGTGGCAGGCATCTTCTGGATGTGCCTGGCGACTTTGATCAGCTCGATTGCCGGCGGCATGGTTCGTGCGCTCGAGGGCGAAATTCCGGCGTATGTGCTGGTGTTGTGCAGGAATGCTGTGGCCCTCGCTGTTCTGATCCCCGTAGTTCAGCGGATGCAGATCGGTTTGCCCCACCGGAGCCAGGCCACAACCTATGTGTTTCGCGTCCTGTTTACCTTTGCTGGCATGGCACTGCTCTTTTTTGCCCTCGGCCGCATGCCCATTGCTGATGTTTATGCGCTGCAGTACACGGTTCCCCTGTTTACCATTCTGCTTGCGGTCCTCATTCTGAAACAGAAGGCGGGTGTTCACGGCTGGGCCGCCTGCGTTCTCGGGTTTGCCGGAGCCCTGATCGTCATGCGGCCGGGCCTCATTGAAATCACCGCGGCATCAGCCGCTGCGATCGGCTGCGCGGTCATGTATGCCGGCTCGAATACAACCATCAAGCTCTTGGCTCAACGTGACAGCCCGGAGGCCATTACGTTCTGGACCAACCTTTTCATGCTTCCGCTGTCTGCGATATTGGCCGCAATGTTCTGGGTCTCGCCATCCATGGCACAGTGGCCGCTGGTGATCGGCGTTGCCATTGTCAGTGCGCTTGGCGGCTATTGCTTTACACGTTCGGTTTCGGCAGCCGATGCCCGTGTTGTTCAACCTTTCCAGTTTTCGCGAATGATCTTCGCCACAGCCATCGGCTTCCTCATGTTTTCGGAGCTTCCGGATTTCTGGACCTGGGTTGGAGCCGGTGTGATCTTCGGCGCGTCCTATTACGTGGTCTGGTACGAGGGGAGGGCCCGCCGCCGCGCTCCAGCGTCGGGCAGTTGACATCACGATCTCCGTGTTTTGCCGGCTGTGTCTTCGCCGGCCTTCATCGACTAAAGGGAGAGTTTTGATATTCCGCCGTGGTTTCCGGACCAGGCCAGAGGGTCCTCGAGGAAGGCCTCGACTTCCTCCAGGGTCTCGACATCGAAATAGCCGTGTTGCTTGCTGACCTTGAGGACATCCCACCAGGTTGCCAGGAAGTGAAGTTGAAGATCGTGCCTGATCAGTGTCTCGCGGGTTTGCGGAAAGATGTCGTAATAGAAAATGACGAGCGTGTCGTTGACGACGGCGCCCGCCCGCCTAAGGGCTTCGCAGAAATTGATCTTGCTGCCACCGTCCGTGGTCAGGTCTTCAACCAGCAGCACTCTCTGCCCGTCCACAAGATCGCCTTCGATCTGGGCATCGCGACCAAAGCCTTTCGGTTTCTTGCGCACATATTGCATGGGCAGGGCGAGTTTTTCGGCCAGGAAGGCGGCGAACGGTATGCCGGCGGTTTCGCCGCCGGCAATGGCATCAAACTGTTCGAAACCGATGCGGCGAAGCACGATCGAAGCTGCAAAATCCATCAGGGTTGAACGAATTCTCGGATAGGAAATCAGCTTGCGGCAGTCGATATACACGGGGCTCGCAAGGCCTGAGGTGAAGCGGTAGGGTTGATCGGCACGGAAATTGACAGCATCGATCTCGACCAGCATACGGGCGGTCATCTCTGCAATCAGTTCTGCGTCGGGGAAGGTGTTTGAGAACATGGGAACAATCCTTCGGGACCGGCAGGGAACGACGGGGCCGCATCCTGCGTCGAATCCCTATCCGTTGTCGAGTATGAAACGCCGCAATACGCTATATCCGGCCATGAAATCCTCGATTGACATGGCCTCATCGGGGTTGTGGGACCCATGTTCATTTCGGATGAACAGCATCCCGGACGGGACGCCTGCATTGGAAAAGATGGCAGCGTCGTGACCGGCGCCGCTGGGAACGGTCTCGTCGGCAAACCCTTCCGCAACACAGGCCTGGCGCAGCCCGTTTACGATATCTACGTCGCATTTTGCAGGGGCCGAGCGAATCGGGGCATCAAATTCGAAGCGGACATTGCGCAGCCGTTCCAGGGTTTCGCATTCGCTTCTGAGCAGCGCTTCGAGGGCATCCAGGGTGGTTCGGGATTCACTCCGGGCCTCGAAACTGAAATCCACCTCTCCCGGGACGCGGGACATGGCGTCGTGGTTGCGGTCGGTATGAAGCATACCGACGGTCACGACCAGGTCGCCGCCATGTTGCTGGATGGTCTGCCAGTGTTCATCAAGGCGCATGATGAGGTCAGATACGGCGAAGACCGCATCGCGTCTCAGCCATCGCGGTACAGCGCCCGAATGGCCCCCTTCACCTACACAGCGAAGCTGCCGGTGCCGCACATTTCCGCGGATCCCGGTGACGACCGCGACCGGAAGGGCACGTTCGACGAGGACCGGACCCTGTTCGATATGCATCTCAAGAAAGGTCCGCACACGCCTCAGGTCAAGCAAGGGTTCCTGAGCGGCAATGGCCGCGGTCTCGGCGCCAACAGACTTCATGCAGGCTTCCAGGGAACGGCCGGTTTCGCGATGGGCAGCCTTGAGGTCCAGGGACGACAATTGTCCGGTCAGCGCTCTCGAGCCGACACAGGCCCGACCGAACCAGGCGCTCTCCTCACCTCTCAATGCAATCACCCGAACCGGAAATCGTGGCTCAAGGGAATGGATGCGGAGGTCGGCAAGCACAAGAAGACCGGCAATCACACCGGCCAGTCCATCATAGTTGCCGCCCCGCGGAACAGAGTCCACATGCGAGCCGATCAGAACATAATGGTCCGGGTCGCCGTCTCCGATCTGAAAGACAGCGTTGGCTGCGCGATCCCTCTGACAGGTCAGGCCGTGCTCGATTGCGAACGCATCAAGCAGTGCGAGAATGTCGGATTCCGTCGAACTGTAGGACGGACGAGATATACCGTTCCCGTCGGCCGAAACGGCGGCGGCCTGGTCAAACAGTTCGAGGGCCATGGCGCTCAGGGCATTCTGGTCGGACGCCGAGGAACTGGCAGATTGTTCATGCCGGACACTCCCGGACGCACGGGCCTCACCAACGGTCATGACGCGGCCCTCAGGGTGCGGTATCCATGAAGGCGAGGTCGGGGCTGAAGCCCTCATCCCTGACCGAGCCGATCAATTCGCGGACCGAGGAAACCCCCTCGGCCTCGCACCAGGTCTCAAGATCCCTGACGAGATCCCGCATGATCGTGGGACGAACAAAGGTCGCGGTGCCGACCTGAACGGCTGTCGCGCCGGCGATCAGGTACTCCACCATATCCTCGACCGTCGAAATCCCTCCGCAACCGATTACGGGCAGCGCGGTGGCGCGTGCGCACTGATAGGTCATACGCAGTGTGATGGGTTTGAGGGCTGGACCGGAAAGCCCGCCCATCAGGCTTCCAAGGCGCGGCTTGCGGGTCTGGATGTCGATCGACATGGCGAGAGCCGTATTGGCTGTGACAAGGGCGTCGGCCCCCGCCTCTTCGGCGGCCCTGGCAACCTCCGGGGTTTCGCCCGTATTGGGGCTGAGTTTTGCCCACAGGGGCAGCGGTGTCGCTGCTCGCATGGCACGGATGACGTCATAGGTCGATCGGGGCCGCATGGCGAAGGCCTGGCCGTCCTCTTCAATATTGGGACAGGAAATATTGGCTTCGATAGCCGCGATGCCGGGCAGCCGGAGGTCCTCGCAAAGACCGGCAAAGGCTTCGGTGGTGCTTGCCGATACGCTGACCACCAGAGGTGTGTCGTAGCGATCATAGAGCGGCAGGACGTCGGTCCTGAAATGGTCGATCCCCTTTGTTGGCAAGCCGATCGAGTTGAGCATCGATCCGTCGACCTCGCAGACACGGGGTGTCGGGTTGCCGCCGCGGAAACCGGGCATGACGGTCTTGGTTACGAGGGCCCCGAGCCGGTCGAGGTCGAACAGTCTGCCGAGGTCGTCGGAAAAGGTGCCAGAGGCCGGCATGACGGGGTTCTTGAGAGTCAGTGTCCCGACATCGACGCTGAGATCGCGAGTGCCTTTCATCACGACCAGCCAAGAGGCTCCTGGAGATCGAAAACGGGCCCCTGGTTGCAAACGCGTTTGTGTACGATGCCGTCTGCGGTGCGGAAGGAGCGTACACAACACTGACACATGCCCAGCCCACAGGCCATTTGCTGCTCAAGAGCCACCTGTCCCGGAATCCCGTAGGCCTTGCCCACGGATTGCAACAGCTTGAGGATGCGATTGGATCCACAGGTATAAAGGGCGTCGATCCCGCCTCCAGGTGTATTTCCGGGAAGCCGGCTGTTAATGATTTCCCAGAGAGCGTCCATGCCGGACGTGCTTTCGGAATCGGTCAGCGTGATGACCTCGGCGCCGAGACCGAGAAAATATTCTGTCGACATGAGGTGCCTGGGCGACCGTGCGCTGCAGATAGCCGTGAGGGTGCGGTCGAGGCGCCGCGCTTCCAGGGCAAGGGGTGCCAGCGTGGCCAGTCCGACGCCACGGGCCACCAGCATGAGACGGTTCCAGTCCTGTCGAATTTCGAAGCCCTGCCCCAACGGCCCGAGGACGGTAAGCGGATCGCCGGGTTCCAGGGTCGCCAGCGCGCCCGTACCGGTTCCGATGACCTTGTACAGAAAACGCAGTTCGCGGCGATCGGAATCGTAGCCATAGATACTCATGGGGCGGCGCAGATATGGCCTCAGCCGTTCCCGGACGGGACACAGGAGATGAAAGAACTGTCCCGGGCTGCAGTTGAGAATATGGGGCGGCGCCTCGAGAACCAGCAGTCGATAACCCGCGGCTACCGGCTGATTGGTTCTGACCAGACAGGTTTCCTCGAACACCGGTTCGCGGCGCCAGTCGGCCTCCTCTTGAAATGCGGGCAGGGTCACGTCAGTTCTCCAGCGAGACCGGCAATGCCGGACGAACTTCATGGTGCAGTGTTGTTTTCTCAAAGTCAAGATGAGTCCTGAAAAATGGATTCAAGCGTCTTTTCTCTCATTATTGAGAAAAATGATTCTGTGGTCTAGGATCAGGCGGGATAACAGGGAGTACAAGCTGCGTGGAGTCACCGGTTTCTGTCAGGGACATAGGGCGACGCATCAAGGCGTTTCGGATCGGCCACGGCCTGACGCCTGAGGAGCTCGCGGCTGCCGTGGGAGTTTCCCGGTCAGCCATCTATCGTTACGAGGCCGGACAGGCGCCAAAGATAGAAATACTGGAAAGAATGGCCGACCGGTTTGGCGTGTCATTGCCCAATCTTCTCGGTGTGGGCGTGGAGTACATCGCCTCTTCCGTCAGTTTCTTCGAGCGGTTGCGCCAGATCGAGGACGACGCCGACCAGATCCGGGTTCTGTTTGGCCCGGTTTCCTATCTGCTGACAACCGATCAGTATGACGAGGTTCTTCCTTCCATGCTGGTCGAAAGCATTCCCGAAGATGTTCCTGACCGTGAACAGGCACTCGGTGACGTGGAGACGCTGCTCGGTATCTTGCACGAGCGGAAGGATCATTACCGCCGTCGCCGGCCCGCCCTTCTCAGCCTGGTTTCGGCGGCAGAACTTCAGCAGATGCTACGGCTTGGTCTGGTGGGGTCCCACCATCCGGCAGGCGCGAACATTCCGGATCGACGCGCTGCGGCAGAAGCGGAAGTCCGGAATATTGTGAACCTGACACGGCGCCCCCCCATCGGTGTTCAGGTAGGAGTCATCATCGATTCCATGCCCGGAACCAGCTTTCAGATCGGACGACGCACCTCGGAGCCTCGGGGTGACGATGACGGCCGTTCACGTGTTGCGGTCAGCCCTTTTCGTCTTGGCGTATTCAGTAATATTCGCCTTGGGGTTGCGACGATCACGACAGCGCCGGACGCCGTGAGCCTCTATGAGAGCATGACCGACGAACTCTGGGCCCGAAGTCTGAAGGGCGATCAGGCGGCAGATTATCTCGAGGCGGCCATTCTTTCCGGTCGGGATTGACGGGTGCCGTACCGGGTCCTTGTGCCGGTTCCATGTCCCGCACTATCGCACACCCTTCACCCGGACCGGGACAATGGTTTCTGCCACCGAAAGGCAATTTTCTGAAGCCATCCCGTCGTTCCTGACAATGAACTGCCGATTGCAACCGGGCCAAGCTTTGCTTATATAGCCCGGTCTGCGCGCCCGTAGCTCAACTGGATAGAGTACCTGACTACGGATCAGGGGGTTGGGGGTTCGAATCCTCCCGGGCGCGCCAGACCCCACGCGGAAGCGAAATGCCGGAATTTGATCAGGGTATCCATTCCGGTGTTGGTGCATGCGGGCCCGATCGCCGCCAAGGGCATTGATCAACGAGGGTGGGGTCGAAACCCTTCCTTCGGTCGAAGCGGGAACAGGGCTCCTGCGGGTGCTCGGGAACGGTGTTGCGGGCATGGTGACAACCCGGCCGGAGCGACGAGGCATGACGTGGAAAATCGAGGCCCTGAAAGTCGACATCACCGAACTGGGAGTTGACGCAATTGTCAACGCGGCCAACACAACGCTGCTGGGTGGCGGGGGTGTTGACGGCGCCATTCACCGCGCTGCAGGTCCCCGGTTACTGGAGGAATGCCGCTCATTGGGCGGCTGCGATACCGGAGATGCCCGGATAACCTCGGGTTACGACCTTCGGGCCCGGTTTGTCATCCATACGGTGGGACCGGTGTGGCGCGGCGGCAGAGATGGTGAATCCCGCTTGCTGGAAAGCTGCTATCGCAGGTGTCTGGATATTGCGAACGACCGTGGCCTTTCCTCGATAGCGTTTCCGGCGATCAGCACCGGCGTGTACGGCTATCCCCTGCCGGAAGCCACGCAGATCGCTGTCACTGTGGCCAGAGAACATCTTGAGAGCGGCGAACCGCCGCACAGGATCCTGTTCGCCTGTTTCAACGACGAGGCCTTGCAGGTCTATACCGCGGCACTCGGGGATCTCGGACGGCCATGACAGTGTCTCGCCGTAACCGCTTTGGGCGGCGGTCACACGTCGTCTGAAGCCGTTGCCGCACAGGCATGGCTTCACGTTAGGCGTCGACAGGAGAGACCATTCCGGAGCATTGAGTATCGAAAGTTGGCCTGTCCCTGCCAGTCCGGGGGACATCCATGCCGGAATTCGGGCCTCTTGACCCTCCGGGTCAGCCAGGGATGCGACTGAGCCCCGATATCGGGGGCCCGGGATGATCCCGGGTCGTCAGACACCCGCTGGCCATAAGCCTCGGCGTTCCTGAACACGGCTGCAACACCAGCACCCCGGTGGCGACGGTACTTGACGTCGCGAGGTCATCCGTAGGACATTGGGTCCCTAGGATGGAACGGGAAGGAGGCCTTGATGGCGACCGCGACACCGCTGATGAAGGAGCATGCGAACCTCGGTCCGCTGGCCTCGCGATTTGTCGACGTTGATGACCTGCCATGGAAACCGACGCCGTGTGAGGGCATCGACATGAAGGTGCTCATGCAGGATGAGGACACCGGAATGATGACCGCCATGTTCAGGTGGGCTCCGGGGTCCAGACTTACATTTCACGAGCATGTGGCACTGGAGCAGACATTCGTTCTCGAGGGCAGTCTCGTCGACAGCGAAGGAGAGGTGACGGCCGGAAATTATGTATGGCGCCCCGCCGGAAGCCGACATGACGCGTGGGCGCCCGATGGCGCCCTGATTCTGGCCATGTTCCTCAAGCCGAACATTTTTCTTGATGAGGACAGGAAGGGCGTAGAGCTCAGGTGATGCTGCCGGAGCATTCCCGGCCCTGTCGCGAAAGCGGGGTCCTCTCAGTGGAATGACCGGTTCATCAGGCGTTCAGCATTCCGCCGGTAGATTTTTTCTGCCACGTCTTTTTCAAATTCCATCCGGTTCAGGGAATCGAAGGTTTCCTTGACCGGCGCAAAGGGCGCGTCTGTTGAGAACACGACATGGTCAGGACCGAAGAACTCCAGACCTGCGTTGAACGCCAGATGGGACCCGAACATGGCAGTGTCCCCGTAGAACATCGGAAAATATTCTGCGTGCGGCCGTTCCAGGGAAGGGAGAATCCCGGAATAGTCCTCGTCTGATGTCCTCGCTCCGAGGACAGCGAGCCCCGGCCCCACCCGTCCTTCAAAGTAGGGAATCATGCCGCCCAGATGGTGGGTAATGATCTTGATACGGGGATAACGGTCGAACAGCCCCCACAGCACCAGCCGGATCATCGCTGCCGATGTCTCATAGGGCCAGCCGAGACACCACCATAATTCGTAGCGGGATCTTTCTTCTGCCGCATAGTCGGGCATGCTGGCGCTGCGGGCGGGGTGCAGCCAGATCGGCAGATCGTAGGCGGCCATGGCCTCGAAAAGCGGTTCGTAATCGTCGTGATCAAGCGGCCGCCCGGCGATATTTGTGAAAATCTGTACACCGACCGCGCCGAGATCACGGATCGCGCGATGCAGTTCCTCCATCGTTTCATCCATGGAGTGCATGGCGAGCGCAGCGACAAAGCCGGGGAACCTAGTCGGGTGTGCGGCCACCAGCTCCGCCATTGAATCGTTTCCGATTCGCGCCAGTTCGATCCCCTGGGACGGACTCGTAATGTCTTCTATGGGCGGATTCGGCAGTGATATGATTTGGCGGTAATCGCCGAACGGATCCATGGCGCGGAAGCGTTCGTCGAGATCGTGAACCTGCTTCACGGACTGCATACGCTTGCCGATGTTCTCCAGCCCGGGTGCGATGCGTCCCATATGTTCGTAGAATGCGGCGGGAAAAATGTGCGTATAGATATCGATATACACGACCTGATCCTCTGAAGAAGCCAAGAGAAGGAGACGGGCCGTTCCGGCCCGATCCGCGGAACGGTTCAGCCCGGGTCGGGTGTCAGGCGCAGATAGGGTTTGAGTGCTTTCCATCCCTTCGGAAACCTGTCTCTTGCTTCCTCGTCGGAGACAGCGGGCACAATGATCACGTCTTCGCCAGGGGTCCAGTTCACCGGGGTTGCAACCGGCTGTCGGGAGGTCAGCTGCATCGAATCGATAACGCGGAGAATCTCGTCGAAATTACGGCCCGTCGTCATCGGATAGGTCAGCTGGAGACGAATTTTCTTGTCCGGTCCAACGACGAACACGGTGCGGACCGTCTGATTGTCAGCGGGCGTCCGGTTGGCCGGATCCCCGCTGGCGCCGGCCGGCAGCATGTCATAGAGCTTGGCAACCTTCATTTCGGGATCACCGACAAGCGGGTAGCGCGGAGCGGTTCCCTGGGTCTCCTCAATATCCCGGGCCCAGCGGTCGTGATCTGTGACAGGGTCGACGGAAAGACCGAGAATCTTGACACCGCGTTTGTCGAATTCCGGCTGCAGCCGGGCCATGTAGCCAAGTTCGGTTGTACAGACGGGTGTGAAATCCTTGGGGTGCGAAAACAGGACGGCCCAGCCGTCCCCGATCCAATCGTGAAATCTGATCGTCCCCTGTGTCGTGTCAGCCTCGAAGTCCGGGGCGATATCACCGATACGTAATGCCATCCTCCAAACCTTTCTTGTCGTTCTGAATTGGAGTAAGTTCTGAACGTTTCCCGTCGGGATATAGAATCAGGCCGGGCCATGTCAAGCGGGACAGGCGCCACGACACCCGGTTCGGACCGAAAGACGGGAGTATGGAAGAACGCCTGTTCCCGGGCTCGGTACCGGCGTTTGCACTGAGCTGAGGAAGAGGCGGATGGACCAGCCGGTGGCGGTCGAAAAAACGGGATTCGGACGGCAGAAGTTCGAGGACTTCCGGACTACGGTTGACGGTCTGCCACGCGCATCCGTTGCCTTGGACGGCTTGCAGACACTCTGGTTCAATACCGGCACGATCTGTAACCTGGCCTGCCCGCATTGCTATATCAAGTCGAGCCCGACCAACGACAGTCTCTCCTTCATCACGGTCGAGGACGTGCGGAATTACCTCGACGAGATTTCCCTGGACGATCACGGAACCCAGGAAATCGGTTTCACCGGCGGCGAGCCGTTCATCAATCCGCACCTGACCGATATTCTCGATCTTGTCCTGTCGCGAGGCTTTCGCGCGCTCGTGCTGACGAATGCCATGAAACCCCTGTGGAAGAAACGCGGCGATCTGCGGCTCCTGCGAAACTCCTACGGGGACTGTCTGAAACTCCGGGTTTCCATTGACCATTATACCCGCCGCTTGCACGAGGAAGAGCGCGGCGCGAACAGCTGGGTCGTGGCGATAAAGAACCTCAAATGGCTGGCCTTGAACAGGTTCGCGCTGAGTATAGCGGGCCGTACAATGTGGCATGAGGGAGAGGCCGCTGCGCGAGCGGGTTATGCGGCTCTTTTTGCGGCCATCGAGGTCGATCTTGATGCACAGGATCCGCGAGATCTGATCCTGTTTCCTGAAATGGACGACACCGTTGATGTTCCGGAAATCAGTGAGGGCTGCTGGAGCCTTCTCGGCGTGTCGCCGGCGTCGATGATGTGTGCGACGTCAAGAATGGTGATCAGGCGCAAGGGGGAACCGCGGCCGGTCGTGACGCCCTGCACCCTGTTGCCTCTGGACAGCCGCTTCGACCTTGGTGAGACACTCGCCGAGGCTGGAAACCCCGTGTTTCTCAACCATCCCCATTGCTCCCGTTTCTGCGTGCTAGGTGGTGGCAGCTGCAGCGGTTGAGATTTGTGGCGACCGCACCGGGCCTAAAGATGCTCCTGTAGCCAGCGCACCATTCTGGAGAACGAGTCCGCTGTTGCCTTCGCCCGGTAGCCATCCGGGTTGGTGAAATTCTGGAAGGCGTGGCCGCATCCGTCATAGGCATGAAACTCATGGTCGACACCAAGTTCGGTCAGTCTGTTGTCAATTCTTGCGACATCGGCTGGTGACGGGTTTTCGTCATCATTGCCAAAGAAGCCGATGACCGGCCCCCGCAATCCGGCGAGGCGGTCGAACGGAGCAGCCGTGCCGCGCCCCCAGACCTTGAACATGTTGCCCCCGTAATAGACCACACTGGCCCGGAAGGCATTGATTTCGGATGCACCAAGGAATGCGACGCGTCCTCCCATGCAGTGGCCCGCGATCGCCATCCGATCCTCATCGACCTCGGGGAGCGCTGCAAGAAACGCTACTGTGTTCTCAAGGTCCGCGATGATCTGGATGTCGTCCAGGTTCTGAAGGGAAATCTTCGTATCTTCTCCGGTGGGGCGGCGATGGTGAAGGTCTGGTGCTGCGGCGACAAAGCCGAGCCCTGCCAGATCCTGGACGAACTTGGTCGTGGCGTGATCGACCCCGGCACGGTGATGCGCAACCACAATCACCGGATGCGGACCGCTGCCGGACGGCATATCCATGAACAGCGCCATCGTACTGTTTTCCACGGTCAGGGCTTCACGGCGAACGCGAGAAGGCATGAACCTCTCCTTTTGTCAGGAATGTGCTGCGTCGGCCCGGGCGCGCACATCGGGTTGTTCCCTGAACTTCTTGTCCCGTTCCTCACGGGTCGGAGGCAGGGCTGCACTGCGTTTCAGACCATTGGCGAGGGTCCATTCCGCAAAGGTTTCAGGAGCCGGATCCCAGTATCCCGGTGTCCACGACTCGGTCAGGAAGTCCTCGTCGCAAAAATACTCTGTGGCACCGCCCGCAGGACAGTTGAAGTACCAGAAATAACAGGATGAAATGTGGTGCCGACCGGGGCCGATCTGGACATCGTGTCCCCTGTCCTGAACATAGAGGCCCCCGGCAAACAGCTCATGGATGTCCTCGACACCGAACGCCACATGGTTGATGGCGGCCTCGCCATCAGCGCTCTCAAGGTAGAACAGGTTATGGTGCCCGCCGCGGGCCGCCGAACGCAGAAAGACCCCGCGCCCCTTGTAGTAGTCCGAGACATGAAAGCCGAGACGTTCGGTATAGAATTTTTCCAGACGTCCGATATCCGGGGCCATGAAGACGCAATGGCCGATGTGTGTCGGGCGCGCCCGATCATGGTAAGTGGCGCGGGTGTTGATTCTCTGCGGAGACGTCAGCGAATTCATGGGCAGGCGTTGATCCGGAACGGTCGTGCGACGGGTTTGCCGAAAGGCAATCCCGAGGCCCAGGTCGTCGGCAGCGTGAAGGATGCCGTCCTGATCCCGAATGACGGCCCGGTCCCTGGCGAGTTCAAGGCCGATCCGGTCCAGATCCGCGCTGCTTTCGACGCCCCAGATGATCTCGCGAATCGTGGAGCCCGGTTGTATGGCGGGCGGCAGGTCCGTGGCGGATTCCGACCTGAGAATGACTTCCGATCCGTCGCGGGTTGCGAACACGGCCCGGTCCCCGTCACACTGACCCGCCGTCAGGCCCCAGTCAGTGAAGAAAGCCCGGCACGCGGAAAGGTCGCTCACTCCATAGACGATGCCGTCGATTCCGGTGATACCCATGATCTCCTGTCCGATGCTGCGGCGTGACGGGTCAGTGTATCGGCCTCTCACGGATCCGTCCATTGATCGGGACGCCAGGTGCGGTTTCCGGGTCCGCAAGTTCCCGGTTAGCCGGATGGACGCCCGCCCGGGTTCCCGGCATAGTGCGCGCGTTGGCTTCATAGGGCAGGAGACAGCGGGTGACGTTTGGTGAAATCTTGCGTCTGGCGGCGCAGCGCGCACCCCGCAAATGCGCGCTGATTGCCGATGACCGATGCACGAGTTTTCTTGAATATCACCAGCAGGCGAACCGGTTCGCACATCTGCTTCTGTCGCTCGGCCTGCGTACCGGGGACCGGGTGCTGTGTGTCCTGTTCAATGGCCCCGACTACGGAGTGGTGCATTTCGGGAATGCCCGCGCCGGAACCGTGCTGGTCCATGTGTCGCCAATGTATGCGGCGCCCGAGATAGCAGCGATCATCGAACGGACCCGTCCGAAGGTAGTGGTGATCGACGAGACGGTTCAGCACAAGATCAGGTCCATGACTCCCGGCTTCGGCTCTGTCCACGGCCTGATCGTGACCGGTGATGCACAGCTGGAGGGGGCACTCCGGCTGGATGCCGCACTTGCCACCCAGCCGGACAGCGATCCCGGACAGGACATCGACCCGGCCGCGCCGGTTGCGATGACGTTCACTGGCGGAACCACAGGGCGGCCAAAAGGGGCTGTGGTCAATCATACGGCCCGCTACGTATCTGCTGTCACGACGGCGCTGGAGCACCGTCTGGCCTCCAATGATGTGACTGCCGCAGTGACGCCGATGTTTCACGCGGTGGGCCTGATGATCTGGTATCAGGCGACGGTGATTTGCGGGTGCACATCGGTGGTTTTCAGCCGCTGGGATGCGGCCGACTTCATTCGAAAGACCGAACAACACCGCATTTCTTCCGCCTTCCTTGTTCCTGTACAGGTTCGGGACATGCTCCGTTCACCGGAGTTTGACCGTGACCGGCTGAAGTCCCTGGTGAATATCGGTGTGGCCGGAGCGGCGTCGCCACCCGACCTGATTGCCGAATGTCGGGCGGCGCTTCCCCATTGCGATTACACGGATCATTACGGGCAGTCGGAGACAGGCCCTCTGACCATACTCAAACCCTGGGAGATGGAGCAGCGGTCCGAGACCATTGGCCGGGCTGCCATTGGCGTCGATCTCAGGATCGTGGATGCGGACGGGGTGTCCATGCCTCCCGGAGAAATCGGAGAACTGATCGCTCGTGGCCCCTTTCTGATGGAGGAATACTTCGAAGACGAGGACGAGACGGCGGGGTACTTTCGCAACGGCGATGGATGGGGATGGACCGGAGACCTTGCGGTGGCTGATAAAGACGGCTTTATCACCCTGGTCGGACGTTCAAGAGAAATGATTGTTTCAGGTGGTATAAACATCTATCCGCGAGAGGTGGAAGACGTGGTCGCGGCTCACGAACAGGTTGCAGAATGTATTGTTTTCGGGGTGCCTGACGAACGCTGGGGTGAGGCACTGGTTGCCTATGTGGTTGTGGAACCGGGGGCTTCGGTCACAAAACAGATCCTGCTTGATCATTGCACAGACCGGCTGGCGCGCTACAAGCGCCCCCGTGATATTGTTTTTGTAAGCGAGATCCCGAAGACGGCTTCGGGCAAGGTCCGGAAGCCCCTGTTGAGAGACGCCTATCTTGATGGCCGGATCCTTCCCTGAGTGATCCCGTCGGGCCCCGTTTGCGCGCCACGTGCCGTATGGACTATTTTCTGTTCCTGCGTCCTGGCGGGTGTCGCGAAAAAGGGGTGCAGGGATGGCCCCATCGGACAAGGTCTGCGGGGTGACGGTGTCGGGAGAGGACAGGGAACGGAAGAAACGAGCATGAAGCTGCAGGGAATTGAAGTGGATGTTGTGCGCAAGGGCAAGGGTCAGCCCCTGCTTATGCTTCATGGCGGAGGTGGACCGGTCTCTGGCCAGCCGTTTGCGGATCACCTCGCGGAAAGGTTCGAAGTCATTGCTCCTGTTCATCCCGGTTTTGCCGGCAGTCGGATGCCCGACCATTTCAAACGTATCGATGACCTGACGTTTCTCTACCTTGATCTGCTTGACGAGCTTGACCTGCGAGATGTTGTCCTCATGGGGTTCTCGATGGGCGGGTGGGCTGCCGCCGAACTGGCCACCATGACCACGGAACGGTTGGCGTCCCTCATTCTGGTGGATTCCGTAGGGGTGAAGGTGGGCGGTCGTGAAGACCGGGACATTGCTGACGTCTTTGCGGTCTCGACGGAGGCGCTTCAGGACCTCATGTTTCACGATCCCACGTTGTTGCCGGGTCTGGCCGATCTGCCGGAGGAGCAGCTTCAGATCGTTGCCGGCAACCGGACGGCGCTTGCGGTCTATACCTGGGACCCCTACATGCATAATCCCCAGCTGCCCCATCGCCTGCATCGCGTGACCATTCCGACCCATTTCATCTGGGGCGAAAGCGATCGGGTTGTGACAGTAGACTATGGACGGGCCTTCTGCCGGATGATCAGCGGTGCGACACTGACGGTGATCGGGAAGGCTGGCCACGCGCCCCAGATGGAGCAGCCGGAGGCCTTCGTCGAGGCTGTGCTTTCCTTCGCCGGCCAACCGCAGGAGTGAGCATATGAAAACCTGGTGGTTCACCGAGGACTGTTATCCTTACCTTCCCGATTCCGAAACCTACCGCTCGATCCGGGTGGATCTGCCCAACATCCACTGTGAGCCGGAGAAGGCAAGCGAGCTTTATAACCGTTATCTGGATCTCTGGTGCGCGTGCGATGAAATCGGGCTGGAGATCATGCTCAACGAGCATCACCAGACGGCCACATGCATGGTCCCGGCCGCCCCCATCATGCTGGGGATCCTGGCGCGCCAGACAAACCGTGCACGGCTTCTGATTCTCGGGAACCCGTTGCCCAACCGCAACCAGCCGGTTCGGGTCGCCGAGGAAATGGCGATGGTCGACGTCATATCAAAGGGGCGGCTTGAGTGCGGTTTCGTGCGAAGCGTTCCCTACGAGGCGGCGGCGGCCAATGTCCTGCCGTATCAGGGGACGGAACGGCTCTGGGAAGCCCATGATCTCATCGTGAAGGCCTGGACCACCCATGACGGCCCCTTCAATTTCGAAGGCAACTGGTATCACCACCGCCAAGTGAATATCTGGCCGCGCCCCTGGCAGCAGCCTCACCCGCCAGTCTGGGTCACCATGGGCAGTGCCGGCACGGCAGCGCAGGTCGCGCGCCGCGGCCATGTCGGTGCGGTATTTCTGGCAGGCTATCCCAAGATCCGCGAAATCTTCCAAGGGTATCGCAAGGCCTATCTTGAAACGCATGGCACCCATCCGGGGTTCGACAGGCTGGCTTATCTCGCGCTGTGTTACGTGGGAGAAAACGAGCGTGAGGCAGAGGAGGGCGCCCGCAAACTTCTCTGGTATATGGAAGCCAACAAGGTTCCCGTCGAGTGGAGCAATCCTCCCGGCTATCACCCTCCGGCTGTTTCTGCGATGGTCATGCGCGGTAACAGCGGTTCGGGAGTTCCGGTAAATCCGACGCTCGAGGAGCAGATGGCGCGCGGCAATGTCATGGCTGGCACGCCGGATCAGGTCTACCGGCAGATCAAGGCCTTCTGGGAATACTCAGGCGGCTTTGGCCACATGATGATCATGGGCCAGGCGGGCTTCCTGTCCGATGCGGATGCTCTCAAATCCATGAAACTGTTCAGCAACGAAGTCTATCCGCGACTGCGTGAACTGACGGCAGGCTCCGATGCTGCCGAAGTGGCGGAACGAAGCCAGAGTGCGCCCGCGATGCAGGGCGTGGACATCGGCAATTTTGGTGTGGAGTTTGCGCGCTAGACTGCCCGTCGGGCTGCCCTGCCCCTGGAAAATCCTGTTCGCAGCACTGTTCAAGGCGGAGGCATGACTTTCAAGACCTGGTTCTTTACCGAAGACTGTTATCCAGATTTGCCCGACCCCGGGACATTCGACTCGGTCCGGGTTGCCTTGCCCAACAGGATTTGCGATCCCGAGAATGCCAGCCGCCTCTATCACCAGTATCTGGATCTCTGGTGCGCCTGCGACGAACTGGGTCTCGAGATCATGGTCAACGAGCATCATCAGACACCGACCTGTATGGTTCCAGCTGCGCCGATCATGCTCGGCATCCTGGCGAGGCAAACCCGGCGGGCCCGCCTGCTGATCCTGGGCAATCCCCTTCCAAACCGGACACAACCGGTCCGCGTCGCCGAAGAAATGGCCATGATCGACGTTATATCGAAGGGTCGTCTCGAATGCGGCTTCGTGAGAAGCGTGCCCTATGAGGCCGCGGCTGCAAACATTCTCCCCCACCGTGGATCCGAGCGCCTGTGGGAAGCTCACGACCTCATCCTCAAGGCCTGGACGACTCATGATGGCCCTTTCAGCTTCGAGGGAAAGTGGTACCACCATCGGCAGGTCAATATCTGGCCGCGCCCCTGGCAGCAGCCCCATCCACCGGTCTGGATCACGACCGGAAGCAGCTCGAGTACAGACCCGGTGGCCAGGCACCGTCATGTGGGAGCTGTGTTCCTTGCCGGTTACGGACGCGTACGTCCCATTTTTGACGCCTATCGCGCCCATTATTTACGCTATCACGGTGAACATGCCCCGCTCGACCGCCTTGCCTATTGCGCCTTGATCTATGTGGGTGACAGCCAACGGGAGGCCGAGGAAGGGGCCCGGAAGCTGATGTGGTACATGCAGGCCAACAAGGTCTCCGAACCGTGGCGCAACCCGCCAGGTTATCACCCGCCAGCCCTTGCCGGTACGATCATGCGTGGAGCCCATGTCTCCGGTACCGGTGCTGCCTACAGCACAGAGCTGGAGGAACACATGCGACGGGGTAATGTGTTTGCCGGCACACCGGATCAGGTGTTCGAGCAGATCAAGGCATTCTGGACCTATTCCGGTGGCTACGGCCACCAGCTCATGATGGGGCAGGCCGGCCATCTTTCACCGGACAAGGTCATGCGGTCCATGACTCTTTACAACGACGAGGTGTATCCGAGACTTCGCGAACTGGCGGCAGGCTGGAACCCTGAAGCCATGGCCGAACAGCGCAGGGCTCTGCCAGATGTTGCGCATGCCCCTGACAGTCTGGTTGTCGATTTTGCCCGTTGAACCGGCGGAGATCTCAAGATGAACCCGATCCTGTCGAAATTCGTTGATGTTGACGGCGTTCGCACCCATTACCTGGAAGCGGGCAGACCGGAGCGGCCGACCGTGGCGCTTCTGCATTCCGGAGAGTTTGGCGGCTGCGCCGAGATCAGCTGGGAATTCACGATTCCGGCGCTTGCCGAGCAGTTTCATGTGATCGCACCGGACTGGCTGGGTTTTGGGCGGACGGACAAGATTTATGATTTTGAGGACCCGCGGGGTCGGGTTTACAGCCATATCAAGCGCTTTTTCGAGGTGGTGGGTGTGGAGGCGGCGGATTTCATCGGGAATTCAATGGGCGGTTCGAATCTTGCGAGAATCATTTGCAACCCGCCGGCTATTCTTCCGGTGCGCAACGCGGTTCTGTGTTCCGGCGGCGGCTACACGCCGCTGACACCGGCGCGGCAGACGCTCCTTGCCTATGACGGAACGTCTGACGCCATGCGCGCCATGCTTCACGCCATGCTCCATGATCCCAAGTGGGGAGATGACGACGCCTATGTTGCCAGGCGTCAGGAAATGGCGCTGTTGCCCGGAGCCTGGGAATGTGCGTCAGCCCCTCGTCTGAAACGTCCGGAAACCGGGCCAAAGGCGGACGGAACCCGCCAGGGCTTCGGGGCTCCCGATCCCAACGTCTACGAGTCCGTGGAACTGCCGGTTCTGATTATTGCCGGTGCGGAGGATCCTCTGCGCGAGCCGGGGTACTCCCGTGATCTCGCCAACCGGATTCCGCACAATGAACATCATGTTTATGAAGGGTGCGGGCATTGCCCGAATATCGAATACGCCGACCGGTTCAACGAACATGTGATCGATTTTCTGCTGCGTATGCATGAGAGAGCATGAACGGCCGAACCCTGGCGCCAGCCCCCTGTGCAGGGGTGATCGGCCAACCGGAGTCTGCCCGGTCATAACGGTTTGTCATGAGTCCTGACAGTTACGAAGGCCCGGGCGACAATGGACCGGGGGCGCTCGGGGCCCGTACCCGGCGTTGTTCACCTGGGTCCGGGGTTGCCGGCGGCTGAAACCGTAGCCTGCACTGTCGGGGCCAGCATCCATCCGTGAGGTTCCCACGGCTCGCCGGGCAGGATGCGCAGCTGTCCCCGGTGCAGCGAGCCCTTCAGGGCTTCGGCCCTCGGGGGCCGGCGGGGATCGCCGCCCATCGCGGAACTGTCGCGCCGTTCGGGGGTCTTCGAAAGGCCGGCCCTGTCATCGTCAGGACTGGAGAAGGGATGTCGGGCGATCCGGCCCGCGTTACTTGGCCTTCGATGGCAGCCAGGTTGCCAGTTCGGGAACCAGGATCAGCAGCACCAGCACCAGCAGCTCAATGAAGATGAATGGCATGGCCGCGCGAATAATCATGCCAATGCCTGTACCAGCGGGCGCGACCCCCTTCATGACGTAGAGCAGAAGCCCGAAGGGTGGGGTCAGAAGGCTGATCTCCATGGCGATCAGCAGCAGGACCATCAGCCAGATGACGTCGATGCCGAAAACAACCTGCAGCGACTGCGAACCGAGAAGAAAAAAGGGAAGTGTCAGCAGCAGCATGCTCACCTGATCCATGAAGGCGCCAAGAAACAGCAGGATCAGCATCATGGCGATCACGACCGTCAGCGGGGTCAGGTTCATTGCGGTGACTTGCCTGAGAAGCCCGTCGGTTGCACCCGAATTCGAGAGCGCCTGCGCAAAGACCAGGGAGCCTGCGATGATGAACAGGATCATGATGTTGATCTTTGCGGTTTCCATCAGCGAGGTGGCGATCTGCCGCCAGTTGAAGTCTGCTGCCTCGATTCCGCTGATCCGGATCCGCTTTCGATAGAGACGAAAGAAATAGCATGCACCGAGCGACGCGAGGCAGCCAAGTGCTGCGGCTTCGGTCGGGGCTGCGATCTTGAAGAAAATGCTGCCGACAACGACCACAAAAATGGCGAACAGCGGAAGGACATAACAGATGAAGGGAAGGATCCGGTTCAGGAGGCGTCGATGGCGGCCTTCATAGCATCCGCTCAGGCGGAGCCGCCCCAAATCAAGTGTGACGGTGACCGGGTCGTCCAGCAGGCTGTCATCAGGCTGGTAGGAAGGTGCCAGATCGGGATCAAGCAGGCAGCGACCGATGACATAGGCCACAAACAGGATTGCCATCAACAGCCCGGGCACGATTCCGGCAATCAGAAGCTGGGCAACCGATTGTTCGGCAAGGCTTGCAAGCAGGACCGCCAGGGCAGACGGGGGAATCAGCATTGCAATGCCGCCGACAGCCATGATCGGACCCATTGCGATCGTCGGACGATAGCCACGGTTGATCATGTCGGGCAGCAGAACCGACCCGAGGATCGCC
Organism: Alphaproteobacteria bacterium; assembly: GCA_965221485.1. Lineage (GTDB taxonomy): Bacteria > Pseudomonadota > Alphaproteobacteria > MPNO01 > UBA830 > JAJEBT01. Next base: position 3,268,253 of record OZ244893.1, read on the forward strand.
GTGTTCGCGATGGTTGAACCGGAGAGTGAGGAGAAAACCGTGCCGCCTGCGATGGAAACCACGGAAAGCCGGCCGGGAACTCGCGCAATCAACCGGTCTACGGCGCCAATGGCCTTGAAGGCGACCCCGGTCTGGAGCAGCATTTCTCCCATCAACAGGAACAGGCAGATCGGTGACAACGTGAACTTGATCGCGTTGTGAAACTCGGCCGGCATGAAGACGAGGCCGATGTCGCCGTTTATGAACAGATAGGTGCCGAGGACATTGGCGGCAAAGAATGCGAGAGCGACCGGCAGACCCATGAACAGCAGGACACAGACGGTGCCCAGCAAAAGGGTCAGCGCGAGGTGCCACTCCACGGATCAGAACCCCGAATCAACTGATGGCCTGTCGACGTCACCCGCACGGGTCCGGTACAGGCGGAGAACGAATTCGATGGCGAGCAACAGAAAAGACAAGGCGAAAACACTCATCATGTACCAGTTGTCGATTCGCAGATCCTTGTCCGGCAGTGTGGCATCCGCATATTCGATGATCGTCGCCCGCACACCATAAAAGCAAAGCAAGAGGCACAGGGCCACGCCGCAGACATCCAGTATCCGCTCCAGCTGGAGGGCGGCCTGCTTTGGCAGCGCCGACGTCACGACATCGACCCGGACATGGGCGCCCTTGCGAAGAACCCAGGGCGCCCCGATAAAGACGCCGATATAGAGTGTGTACTCGACCGCCTCATAGAGCCACCACATGCTGCCCCAGCGCATTTTCACCAGAAGGAGATTGAGGGGAACAAGGATCGCGATCAGGCCGATCGACAGGGCAACCAGCGCAGCAAGCCAGACAAGCACACGCTGGAAAGCCCGGTCGAAGCGATCAAGCCATCGGATCATCGGATGCCCTGGGCGAACACTGACGCGGGCGGCGAGAAGCGGGCGGTGCGACGCCCGAAGGGTTTACCGGGTGAACAGCGCCCGCAATTTGGGACCGTGTTCGGGACTTCGGTCCACCACCTCTTTCCAGGCGGCGGTGACCGCGGCATTCACCCACTTTTTCTCGTCGGCTCCTGTAAATCGTATGACCTCCAGTCCCTGACTGACGCCCCAGTCGAGCGACTTTTTCAGCCGCTCCTGCTGGTAGGGACTGTCGGGGTCGGAGCGGCCTTCGAATTCCAGGCCAACAGTGTTGAGAACTGCTCGTTGGGCGTCGGACAGCGTTTTCCACTTCCGCAGGTTTGCAACCGTGAGCAGCGTGGCACTGTAAACGCCGGGCTCAACCCGGTACTTGGTCACCTTGGCCCAGGCTGGCACCCAGGCAATCGCGGGCCAGCCGAAGCCCTGCACCGTGCCATTCTCCATATAGGTGTATACCTGCTGGATGTTGGACCGCTGCACCGTGGCTCCCAGGGACGTGAAGAAGGCCGTATATACGGGCGAGACCCTGAGATGGAGGCCGGTAAGGTCGGGCTTGGTTATAGGCTTGTTAAGCCAAAGGTAGAACGGACCATTGTCGTCATGCCGGGCTATGAACTGAACGTTCTTGGCCGCAAGCAATTTCTGGGCGTAATCAATAGCGCCATTCTGGCGGAGTTCCCTGTAGCTGCGTTCCGCAAGGCGAAAGACGGGCGCTTCGGGCAGGACATTCCCGAAATAGGCTTCAGTGCACCCGACCACATCATAGGCGCCACGCGCCATTTTCTGGGTCAATGTGAAGGGGCTTCCGATCGCGGGCGCTCCGCCGATCATCTTGATCTGAACAACGCCTTTCCCACGCCGGTTCACTTCCTCGACCAGCTGTTCATAAACGCGCGATGGAGGGCTTCCGATGGGAAAACAACTGGCACCATTCAATGTGACCTCATTCGCGGCTGCCGTCGCCGCAAGACCGATGGATGCCACCGCGGCCAGCCCGACTGTCAATCCTTTGAACGTTCGCATGAATTCGAGCCCCTTTCTTCCTGTTCCCGCTTCCTGCCACCGAAAGGCGGGCAGTTTCGAAGCGGCGAGAATGTCATCAGGCCCGCACTGTAGTCCAACCTCGGGGACGGGGCAAACGGGACTGGCAGCTGCGCCAACCGGCCGGGACCGGAATGCGCACCGGCTGTTCATCGGGTGCGGCTTCCGCGCCGGCTCAGAGATCGATCCGCATGCCGTCATGGGCGAGGCGGAGTTCGCCCTGATAAGACTTCCGGATGTCGGTAACGACATCTTCCATGAGGTCGGGACCGATCAGATCGCGCGGCATGTGAACGGACATCAGGTCCTTCACGACGGGGTTGGTCGTGTCGAAACTCCCGAAATGAGTGGCGATGAGGCTCTTGCACTGGCTTTCGACGGCAATCCGGCCCAGTTCGATCGGGCTGGTATGAGCCCAGGTTCCGACATTTGCCTTGCGGCGAAACTCCAGGGCCTTTTCGGGAAACGTGCATTCATGGATCAGAAGATCACAGCCTTGGGCCAGATCGATCAGCCGATCGCAGGGCGCGGTATCGCCCGAGAAGACCACGGATTTTCCGTCGGCCGTGTCCATTCTCAGGCCGAAACAGGGCGAAATCTCGCGCGGGATATGTTCGACGTAACATGCCGTAACCCGGACACGATCATCTTCAAACACAAGGCCGGGTTCACACTCCCGCACATCGGGTTTGAGAACATGCATGTTCCCCTGGCGATTCCTGTAGGCTGCCCTGGCTTCGATATCCTTGGCAAAGGCGCCGTCAGCAAACTGGTGCTCCACAAAGGCGCCTGTGCCTGGCGGCCCCACGACAACGGGGCGGTTTTCTCGGTTCGTGATCCAGGTTGTGAGCAGAAAAAAAGCAAAGTCCGCAATGTGGTCGTAGTGAAGGTGTGATAGGAAGACCGTGTCCACATGAGCCGGATTTACATTGGAACGTATGAGCTGGTGTGTCGCTCCATGGCCACAATCAAACAGATAATGCCGGCCTTCGACCGTAATCAGGATCGCTGAATGATTTCGGTCAGGATCCGGTGCGGCGGCAGCTGTGCCCAACATGATGATACGCATGATGTCTCCCGATGGATATTGCGGCTATTGAAGGCTTCACCATTGGCGACCCACATCCTATCGTCAAGTCTGGTCCCTGCCGCTGGCGCGAAATGCCGCCAGGATCGGCCTGTGGGTCCGGGTCCCCGGGTTACAGGCCAAGGGCTCGCAAAGACACGCCATGATACCCCGGAGGCCAGGATGACAGGAAACAAGGTACAGACGACCCGTTCTGTTTCCATTTCCCCATGGTGTCCTGAACCTGTCTCGTGACAGCTTCCCGTAACCGTGTCCTCAGGCGGATCCTTCTGCTGGTTTTTGCGCTGGGCTGGCTCCCTTGCGGAATTGTTGTTCAGGGAATCGTGCGGTTCGGCATTCTGCCACCCGATCCCGGCCGCTGGATATCCCTGATTCCTGCCGCGGCAGCCGGGGTTTCCCTGGCGCTGGCCAGTGGACTGCTCTGGCGGTTCGGGCACAAGAGACGAGCGGTGACATGGTTCGTCATTCTGGCAGTCGTCACGATTCCCGTAACGACCATGGCGGGTCTCCTGGGGGCAGGGGCCATTCTGCTTGCCGGGGGACTTGTCAGCCTCCCCGCCTGGATTGATGTCGTTCGGGCAGCTCGAAACCGCAGGCGGTGACGAGACGGAATTCGGGACCGCGCTTGCGGGATCCTGCGGCTGGCCAGCCGGTCGGCCCGCACGCATCGATGGGCAGGGGCGCAGTGGATATTCGGGTATGGCGGCGGCGTCATCCGCGCTCTTGACCTGGCGCGGGCGCGCGTTTGGTGGCCGGTGCCGCTCCGTGCTAGTTTCCGCGGATGAATGCGGACGGCCAGGAGGTCATGACCGAAGACCGGGACATGACCTGTGATTTTTTCGCGGCTCTCGAGATGCGTCGTGCCGGCATTCTCGATGCCTGCACCCGGTGCGGCGATTGTGTCAGGGTTTGCCCGATGCCCGAGCCTGCGGGTCTCGACGTATCCGATCCGGAAGCCGTTGCTGCTGGTATCCTCGAGCTGATTCGTACCGGAGACGGCCCGGATGCCGCGCGGCGCTGGGCTGAGATATGCACAGGCAGCGGCCACTGCATCCCGGCCTGCCGCTACGGCGTCAATCCGCGCTTCATGCTGGCACTCGCCCGGATTGCAGGCCTCCAGAGCCAACGGTCGCCGCAGGCGTTACGGGCGGAGGGCGGGCAGCAGTTCGGTGCAATGAGCCAGGGCGTGCAAACGCTGAGTCGTCTGCAGCTGCCGCCAGACCTCCTTGCACGGCTGGGACAGATCGAGGCGTCTGCTGCGGGCCCCGAGGATCCGGACATTATCTTCTATACCGGCTGCAATGTCCTGAAGACCCCTCAGATCGCCCTGCTTTGCCTCGACGTGATGGATGCGCTGGGGGTGCGTTACGCGGTCCACGGCGGGCCAGGCCATTGCTGCGGTGTCTATCAGTTCCGCGCCGGCGATCTTGACAAGTTCGCAGCGTTGTCGGGGCGAACCATCGATCGGTTTGCGGACAGCGGTGTGCATGAAGTTGTGTCCTGGTGCCCGAGCTGCCAGGTTCATCTCGGAGAAGCTGCGCTGGAAACCCGCGCCGGTTCGGGCCACGCACCCTTCGAACTTACCCCGTTTGTTGTCTGGCTCGAACGTCATCTCGAGGATTTGCAGCCTCTGATGACCCGGAGGGTCGAGAAACGGGTGGCGCTGCATGAACATCCAGGGGTTGCCGGCATCTCCGAGGCCGCGCAAAACATCCTGAAAGCGGTGCCGGGGATCGACTTTGTTGACCTTGCGCAGCCTCGCGTCGGTTACATGTGCAATACGCTCTCCGTACTTCCCGACTTTAAGCGACAGGCGCACGCCGAACAGCTTGCTGCAGCGCGGGCGGCCGGGATCGACGCGCTTTGCGGCGTGTACCACGCGTGTCATCGTGAACTGTGCACTCACGAGCGGGACTGGCCTTTCGAAGTGGTCAATTTCATGGAACTTGTGGGAGAAAGCATGGGGATCCAGCGTCCCGATCTCTTCAAGCGGCTGAAGATCATGCAGGACGCGGACCGCATCCTTGCCGAGAGCGCCGACATGATTAGGCAATATGGCCTTGATGCCGCGCGGGTTCGCAGCGTGGTGGTGACCGCAATGCTCGGCGAACAGCCACTGCCGCTGGGCGGCTGAAGACAAGCACGGGTTGCGAGAGAGACTCCTTCGCATGACCTCCGCTGTCTCCGCCCCGGTTCTCGTCAGGCCGCGGCGGGCCGGAACTGTCCCGGACCGCTATGCGTCGGTCGGGGCCTGTTGGCACCAATTTCGGCAGTGCGACGACCGCTCTGGTTTTCAGGAGGCTGATGTCTGTTGACCCGGATTGCGACGGCCCCCCTGCGGCACTGGAGAGGACGTTGCAAGGGCTTCCAGTTTTCGTGCCGGAAGTGCTGTGTCAGCAGGCGTGTGATCCGGTGCAACAGAAGGGCATAAAAATGGCGCGGCGCAAATTCTGGGGATGGGGGAAGGTTGGCGAGGGTTTCAGCGATGAGGACATGAAACCCTTCGAGGCCCAATACGCTGCGGCGTTCGGTGTTGACGGGTTCAGTGTGCGTCCGTTTCCTTCCATTGATGAAATAGAGATCGACCCGCCCCGCCTTGCGCCGCCGGCGTCCCTTGCGCGGATTTGCACGGCCGATAAATGGGAACGTCTCGTTCACACATTCGGGTGCTCGTTTCATGAGCAGGTCCGGATCATGGATCGTGACTTCGAAGGCGCGCCGGATCTTGTGGCCCGACCCCGAGACGAACGCGATGTGGCGGCTCTTCTCGACTGGTGCGCCGTGGCCCAGGCGGCCGCCATTCCGTTTGGCGGCGGGTCTTCCGTTGTCGGCGGTGTTCATCCGGCGGTCGGGGACCACTTTCGGGGCACGGTTTCCATCGACATGGGTGCCATGGACCGTGTGCTGGAAGTTGACCGGACATCACGGGCAGCGAGAATTCAGGCCGGTGTATATGGCCCGCACCTGGAAAGCCAGTTGCGACCTCATGGTCTCACCTTGCGATATTTTCCCCAGAGTTTCGAATACTCCACATTGGGCGGTTGGATCGCGACACGGGGCGGCGGTCATTTTGCCACCCTGCTGACCCATATCGATGACCTGACGGAAAGTGTGCGGGCGGTGACCCCGTCCGGGATTCATGACAGCTTTCGGTTACCCGGTTCAGGTGCAGGCCCCAGTCCTGATCGCCTTTTTCTGGGATCGGAGGGCATTTTCGGGGTCATTACCGAAGCCTGGATGCGTCTGCAGGACCGGCCGACCTTTAGGGCGGGGCAGAGTATCGGGTTCCGCCGATTTGTCGACGGCGCCGAGGCCGTCAGGGCAATCGCGCAGGCCGGGCTTTATCCGGCAAATCTGCGCCTGCTGGATCACAATGAGGTCAAGTGGTCGGGAACCGGTGATGGATCCGTGGCCGTGCTTGTTCTCGGCTTCGAGAACGCGGACCACCCTCTCGACAGCTGGATGTCCCGCGCCCTTGAGTGTTGCCGCGACCATGGCGGCCTACCCCTCGATGGATCCGGAGACGGTGGTGACGCGGCCATCCGCTGGAGAGAGGCATTTATCAAGGGTGGCCATATGCGCGAAATGCTGACGGCCCGCGCAATCATCCGGGAAACATTCGAGAGCGCCATAACATGGGATCGGTTTGAAGCCTTCCACCATGACGTAACCAGAGCGACCGAGACCGCCCTGAAAGAGGCGACGGGGCGCCCGGGAATCGTCGCTTGCCGATTTACCCATGTTTATCCCGATGGACCGGCGCCCTACTACACCTTCATCGGGCAGGGTGAACCAGGACATCTGTCTGCCCAGTATGACACGGTGAAGAATGCCGTTTCCGATGCCATTATCGAAGGGGGCGGCACCATTACGCATCATCATGCGGTGGGGCGCGATCACATGCCCTGGTACGGGCGGCAGCGCTCGGAAGTCTTCGCAACGGCCCTCAAGGGTGTCAAGGCTGCCCTGGACCCGGATGGCATCATGAATCCCGGGGTGCTGGTACCGTGAGCCGGCACAGGGTCCCGATTTCTGCCGCCGTGGCCCGCGCCAACCGGAATCGGGGCGCGAGGGAGACACGTGCTGCCCGCCTGAGCCTCTGCGGAGTTCCGGTTTGAACTCGGGCGGGGTTCGAAACAGGATTCAGGGTTTACAGAATCGAGGCCAGCCATTGGCGGCACGGATCAGCAGGAGATTGTCATGACAGATCCCAACGCTCCCATTCGCATCTGGTATCAGGGGTTTACCGACCCGGTGGCCCACAGGTCGTATGTCGGCAGGCTCGAGGCCCACCTCGACAGAATCGCGGGTCACGGTGTCTCCGTGGAATTCCATGGCGTTGTTCCACCCGCGAGCCATCTGCACGCAATCGAGGAGTTGCGCTGCTCACTGAGCGCAATGGCCAATGCCCTGCGCGCCGAGGAGGAAGGCTATGATGCCTTCGCCATGGGCCATTTCCAGGAGGCAGGCATCCACGAGATCAAGGCGATGCTCGGCATTCCGGTGTTGTCGCTGGGAGAGGCCAGCATGCTCCATGCCTGCACCCTAGGGCGCAAGATCGGCCTGATCACCATCGACCCGGTTTTCATTCCGTGGCACGAGGACCAGGTCATTCGTGCCGGTCTGTCCGAACGGGTTATTGGCGTGAGAGCCATGAAGACCTCGCCCGCAGATTACATGCGGGCGTTTGACGAGGAGGCGGCCTATCAGGATGTCGAGCGTCAGTTTCGCGAACAGGCAGAACCCCTTCTGGAACAGGGCGCCGATGTGCTCATACCGGCGGGCGGGTTGCCGATGCTGCTGTTGTCGCAAAAAAAGGGGTTCACGATCGATGGCGCGCCTGTGATGAACGGCATCAACGCGCTGGTCATGATGGCGGAGGCGGCGGTGCGGATGAAACGTGTTGACGGGCTGGGTGTGAGCCGCCGCTCCAACTACGCGCATCCACCCGAGCCGGCCCTGGCGGCATTCCGCGAAATTCTCTGAAACTGTTCCCGGGCCCGCCAGTGTCTCTCCGTCCGACAGCGCGCTCCATGGTGAAAGGAATGAGGCGGTGCCGGGGCATGCCGGGATTTGACGGTGAAACACGCCTCACTGTCCTGCCATTCCGGAAGGGTCATGGCCGATCGCGCCCCTCGGAACCTGCAGAAGGGCTCATGACTTGACAGCGTCCCGAAACAGTTATGACGGCGTGGCCGTGTGCGCGCCGATAACAGTTCCCTACATCCGCTATTCCATTCGCAGCGCCCACTGGTTTTGCGGTCGGGCGCTTTCCGGATTGCTCTCTGCCGCGGGACTAGCCAAGGACGAGGTGGATGGCTTTTGCGTCTCAAGTTTCACCCTGGCACCGGACAGCGCCGTTGGGCTGATGCAACATCTCGGGACGTCGCCGCGCTGGCTTGATCATATCCCGATGGGCGGTGCCAGCGGCGCGGTCGCGTTGCGGCGGGCAGCCCGGGCCGTGCAGTCCGGCGACGCTGAAATCGTCGCCTGTATCGGCGCCGATACCAACCATGTGGACACCTTCAGGCAAACCATCGCCACCTTCAGCCAGTTCGCCAATGATGCGGTGTATCCCTACGGCTCCGGGGGGCCCAACTCCAGTTTCGCGTTTCTTACGGACCACTACATGCGCACATTTGGCGCGCGGCGCGAGGACTTCGGAAAATTATGCATTCATCAGAGGCGCAATGCCCTGGGGCTGCCGCACGCCATGATGAAGCGTCCCCTGACACTGGACGAGTACCTGAATGCGCGCGTTATCGCTGACCCCCTGCGGCTCTTCGATTGCGTCATGCCATGCGCCGGCGCTGAAGCGTTCCTCGTGATGACCGTGGACCGGGCCCGGGCGCTCGGACTTCCCCATGCCCGCATCCTTGCGACTCTCGAACGTCACAATGCATTTCCCGACGACCCCATACAGATCCGTGGTGGCTGGGCCGTCGATATCGATGAATTTTACGACATGGCTGGAATCGGTCCTGACGAGGTCGATCTGGTGGAGGCCTATGACGATTACCCGGTCATCTGTTTCCTGCAGATCGAGGATCTCGGTTTCTGCGCCAAGGGCGAAGCGGCAGCCTTCGTGCGCGAACACGACATGACAACCGGCGGCGATTTCCCGTTCAATACCTGCGGCGGCCAGTTGTCGGCGGGACAGGCCGGGGCGGGCGGCGGTTTCATGGGGATGGTGGAAGCGCTGCGCCAACTCACGGACCAACCCCTCGGGGACGCCGTCAACAGCCCTCGCCACGGTCTCGTATCCTGTTTCGGAATGATCAACTATGATCGTGGGCTCTGCACATCCGCCGCACTTCTCGCACGGAGTGATCCATGACAACCCCGTTGCCGCATCCGCGCCGCAAGGATCCCGTCAAGCGAACCCGGCGTCCGACCCGTCCCCCCGGAAACCGGTCGCGTGAGGCTCACGGATTGTCATCCATGGCGGCGGGGGGCCGCTTCGCGTTACAGACCTGCACGGCTTGCGGGACGGTCCAGTATCCTCCGAGGCAGATATGCGGAAACTGCCTGGGAGACGACCTGGTCTGGCGTGATGTTGCGGACGGCGGCGTATTGCTGGCTGAAACTACCCTGCGGCATTCCAACGATCTCTATTTTCGGGACCGGCTGCCGTGGCGTCTTGGCGTTGTTGCAGCCGACGCCGGACCGTCAATCGTTGCGCATCTTGCGGAAGATTGCGTGCGCGGAGACCGTGTCCGGCTGGCACTGAACCTTGATCGGGCCGGTAATGCGGTCGTCACCGCACGGCCGGGTGATCCCGCTCCGAATGAGAGCGATGACCTGCAGTTGCGGGAAATGGTCTTTGATCCGGCTCACCGGCGCGTTCTGATCGTCGACGGCAAGACCGGGCTGGGCCTGGCCCTCGTCAACGCATTCAAGGCGGCAGGGGCTCGTCATGTCTTTGTCGGTGAGGCGCAGCCATGGAAGGCAAGCCCCAGCCTGAAGGCCATCCGTGATCTCGAGGATGTCACCGTGTTGCCGCTCGATGTGACCGATACCGACTCGGTAGAGGAACTCGCGGCCATGATTGGCGACAAGGTGGAAATACTTGTCAACAACAGCTATCACCTCCGGACCGGCGGTGTGATCGACCGCTTTGATATCAACACGGCCCATGACGAAATGGAGATCCACTACCATGGGTTGCTCAGGCTTGCCGGCTGTTTCGGGCCGGTCATGCGCGCACGAGGTGCTGACGGCCACCATGGCGCTACCGCCTGGGTCAATATCTTCTCTGCCTATGCCTGGATCAACAACCCTGCGCTCGGCACCTATTCGGCATCACAGGCCGCCGCGCTCTCGTTATCGCAATGTGTCCGTGCGGAGCTGGCGGCAGGGGGGGTGCGGGTGGTCAACGCCTTTGTCGGTCCGATCGAGGACGAATGGCATCAACTCGTTCCGCCGCCCAAGCTGGTCCCGGCCGGCATTGCCGACCGGATCGTATCGGGGCTTCGCAAGGGTCGCGAAGACATTCCGATCGGTGCGGTTGCCGAAGAGATCCTGCAACGCCTTTCGGAAAACCCCAAGGAAATCGAGCGGGCCATCCGCCTGTAGCCGAACACGACTGGACAGAGGCCTATTGCATGACCGCATCGCGAGATGACACCCGGCCGCCGGGACTCCTGGCCGGCCTGCTTGCCGGCATAGCGGGTGGAGGAATCGAGGTCGTTGATCTGACCATGACCCTCGACCAGAAGGTGCCGACCATCGTCATGCCGCCCGAACTCGGACAGTCCTGGCCGTTCCGCATGGAAGAGATTTCCCGCTATGACCATCGCGGGCCTGCGACCTACTGGAACAATTTCTCCTGTGGCGAGCATACGGGAACGCATTTTGATGCTCCGGTGCACTGGATTTCAGGAAAGGATCTGCCGGAGAATGCAACCGACACCATTCGCCCGGAACTCTTCCTCGCCCACGCCTGCGTCATCGATTGTTCGGCCGAAGCCAAGGCTGATCCCGACTATCTGCTGACTGTAGAGCGGGTCAGGGCCTGGGAGGCCGAGCATGGCCGGATTCCTCCCCGCTCGTGGCTTCTCATGCGCACTGACTGGTCGTTGAGGCGTGATCCCGTGGACTGGCTCAACATGTCGGACGATGGTGCCCATACGCCGGGGCCCCATGCGGACCTTGTCCCCTGGCTCATCGACGAACGCGATGTCGTCGGCTTCGGCAGTGAAGCGGTGGGAACAGACGCGGGACAGGCCGCTCATTTTCCGGTTCCGTATCCCTGCCACTATCACATGCATGGCCGCAATCGGTTCGGCTTGCCGTCACTTGTCAATCTGGACAAGCTGCCGCCCCAGGGCGCTGTCCTGATCACGCCGCCTCTCAAGATCCGCCAGGGGTCGGGCAGCCCGGTGCGGGCGCTGGCGCTGGTTGAGCGCGGCGACGGGACGGCCCCGGCATGACGATCCACCGGCGTCCCGAGATCAGCCAGGCCGGGATGACCGACGTTGGACGCCTGTTCGCGCTCACCGCCCGGGCGAATGCCGACAGGACTGCGCTCGTCGAGGGGGATCGCCATGTGACCTACGGGCAACTCAATACACGGATCAACCGGTTGGCTCATGCGCTGACACGCCGCGGTGTTGCTGCAGGTGATCGTGTTGCATTGCTGGCCCGCAATGGTTGCGCCTATATCGAGACCGAACTTGCGGCGGCCAAGCTTGGTGCCATCAGTGTCAATCTCAACTGGCGCTTCACCGCGGAGGAGCTCCGTCATGGTCTCGAACTTACGCAACCCTCCCTGATCGTCGCCGGATCTGAATATGGGGAGGTTCTTTCCGAAGCCGGATTTCGGCCCGACCTCGTGATCGGCCATGACTACGAGCGGGCGCTTGCTGACGGTGTGGACGAGGAGCCCGACCGGGCGATTGACGCTGAAGATGGCTTGGTGATCATCTTCACGAGCGGCACCACGGGACTTCCAAAGGGAGCCCTGATCAGTCACCGGGCGATGATCGCGCGGGCCATGATCTATGCGGCAGAAATGCGGCCGCCTGCGGACGACACCTTTGTGGCCTGGTCACCCCTGTTCCACATGGGCGCCAACGATTTCTCGCTGATTTCGCTGTTGCAGGGCGGGCGTGTCGTTCTCATGGACGGCTATGACGCGGCCGGGATCATTCGTGCGATCGAGGCCTGGCCGGTCCATTATCTCACCGTAATCCCCGGCATGATCGAAGATTTCGTAAGCGCCTTCAAACGGCTCAACGCGAATCCCCGTCCTGTCGGGATGATCGGAGCGATGGCGGACCTGGTTCCGAGACCGTTGCTGAGCGAAGTCACCCGGCTTCTCAACGCGCCTTATTTCAACACCTTCGGATCGACCGAGACAGGAATTCCGCCCGCCTCGGGCAACTTCGTGCCGATCGGCGAAGCGCCCGAGTCCCTGCCCAAGAAGCAGAATGGCTTCTGCGAAGTCCGTCTGGTTGACGCGGACGACAACGAGGTTGCGATTGGTCAGCCGGGCGAGCTGGCCATACGCGGTCCGAGCCTGTTCTCCGGCTACTGGGCCAACGACGAAGCCAACCGGGAGGCCTTTCGCGGCGGGTGGTTCCACATGGGTGATGCCTTTGTGAGACGGCCGGACGGGCTTCTCGAATTTGTGGATCGGGTCAAATACATGATCAAGTCGGGGGGCGAGAATATTTATCCGGCAGAAATCGAGCGCCACATCATGGCAGATCCACGCATACTCGATGTCGCGGTTGTACGCCGGCCGGATCCTCGCTGGGGAGAGGTGCCGGTTGCCTTTGCCGTTCGCACCGATGAGACGATGACTGCAGACGCAGTCTTGGGCTTGTGCCGTGGCCGGATTGCCAACTACAAGCTGCCCAAGGAGGTTCATTTTGTTGCCTCCGAGGATCTCCCCCGGAGCACCTCCGGCAAGATCCAGCGCCACATTCTGGAAGAGCGGCTGACACAGGCATTGCAGGCCCCGCCCCAAGAGTGTGACGGCGGGCAGGCCCGGGCATGAAGACACTCCGGACCGGCGTCCCGGGGACAATGAGAAGCGTTGTGGTTGGTGATGCTGCCTGTTACGGCGCCGGTTCCTGCTACCATCCGGTTGGCATAGATTTCCAGCTGTCTCCGGTTGCGCCCGCTGGACGGGATCCGCGATATCGAGGCAGCCCGTTTCCTGCAACACGGGATTGACATCATATCGCGATCGATTGACACAAGCTGTCCGGGAAATCACATTGGGCACAGGAGGATCCCATCATGACCGAATTTCGCCGAAGAGAGTTTCTTGTCAGTGCTGCCGCCACAGGCGCCGCCTTGCCGGCGTCCATGTTGTGGCCGTGGAGCGCCGGTGCTGCCATGGGCGACACGCTGACGATTGCCTACAATCTGCCGGTCCCCTCATGGGATCCGACGACGGGGACCTCGGCTGTCAATCCAGCCCTTGCGTCCATCTACAAGTCGATATTCGATCAGTATGTCGATCAGGATCCTGATCTTCGTCAGGTTCCGGGTGTGATCGAGGAATGGTCGTTTATCAACGACAATACCGGTATTCGCCTCAAGGTTGGTCCGAACCGGCGGTGGGCTGATGGCAAGCCTATCACGGCCGAGGACATTGTCTGGAACCTCCAGCGTCTCGGCGACCCCAAAACCGGCAATCCGATCCAGTTTCTTTGGGGCAGCCTCAAGAATTTCAAGGTTTCCGGTGACGTGGTAACGGCGGATCTCGATCCCTACCGTGCCACGATCCTGTCCTGGTTGAGCTTTCTTGGCGCTTACCTGATCCCGCCGCATTACTACGAGAAAGTGGGCAAGGCCGGGTTCGAAAAAGCACCGATGGGATCCGGCCCCTATCAGCTGGAGGCCTATGCACGGGGATCATTTGCCCGCCTCAGGAGGAATCCCAATTATTGGGGACCGAAGCCTGCGTTCGAGACGGTGGTCTTCAAGTTTGTCACCGACGCGTCGAGCCGTGTTTCCGAAATCGAGAGCGGCGCGTCGGATCTTACCCTCGATCTGCCATATGAACAGTTCGAGCGGCTGCGGGCCAAGAGCGGCCTTGAGGGTGTTACGCACCCGGTCAGTGATATCGCAATGATTTTCATCAACGATGTCGGCCCCATGCTCGATGCAAATGTCCGCAAGGCGATGGTTCACGCGGTGAACAAGAAAGCCATTGTCGAGCGTCTTATGGGGGGCTACGCCACGCCGATCGATACCCTGCTGACCCCTCAATATGTGGGCTACAACCCCGGGATCACGACTCCCTACGATCCCGAACGGGCACGGAAATTGCTCGCTGACAGCGGTTTTTCGCGTGACAATCCCGTCAGGTTTACCATTCAGACCACACGCGGCTACAAGCCCAAGGACTATGAAACGGTCCAGGCAATCGTGGGTATGTGGAGGCGGGTTGGTATCGAGGCCGAGATCGAAGTGTATGAAATTGCCAAGCATTTCGAACTGCGTGCCCAGGACAAGCTGGCGCCGGCGGCCTACTACAGTTGGGGCAACTCTTCGGCCGATCCCGAAAGTTCGACGGGCCACGCAATGTTCGGGCCAAGTCCGCACTCGGTCTGGGACGGCAAGGACCTCAGCGCCAAAATTGGCCAGCTGTTCCAGGAACGGGATTATGACAAGCGGATCAAGGGTTACGATGATGTCAACCGTTACATTGCCGACAATGCGCTGGTTCTGCCGCTTTGGCAGTTCCATCAGCCGGTTGTCTACAAGTCTGGACTGACTTTCACGCCGCACATCGCGAATTACGTGCTTCCGGCGCGAATTGCACCCTCCTGAGGGCCGATTGCGCCGTTCCCTGACAACGGTGCCGTCGGGACAAACGGACGGGGGCTGCCGTTCCGGGGACGACGAGTTGCGAGCCCTCCGACAGGACGTCGTGTCTGATCCATTCCGGGGTCAGGCGCGGCGGCAGGTGCGGATGGTCACAGGTCCGGCCGACCGTGGCGGGGAGTGGCGATGTCATCGCGCTATATCCTGAAACGCCTGTTGCTTGCGGTCCCCACGTTGTTCGGGGTCGCAGTCATTGTGTTTGTGCTGTTGCGCGTCGTGCCCGGAGATCCGGTCTCCATGATGATCGGCCCCGAAGCCACCCAGGCCGATATCGAGCGGCTTCGCGAATTTTACGGGCTGGACAAGTCTATTCCTGAGCAGTTCGCGATCTATCTCTCCAACGTGGCTACAGGAGATTTCGGCTCGTCCATCACGTTCAAGCAGAGTGTGGCGGAGCTGACCCTTGCCCATCTCCCGCCAACCCTCGAACTTGTGGGTGTCGCTATTCTTGTCGGCGTTTTTGTTGGCGTGGTTCTGGGGTGCGCCGCGGTCCTCTGGCAGGGTCGATGGCCCGAGGCCCTTGTCGACGGGGTCAACGGGATTATGGTCTCCGTGCCGGACTTCCTGTGGGGGCTTCTCCTGATCCTGTTCTTTGGTGTTCTGGCTCCCGTTCTTCCGGTTTCGGGGCGGATGGATCCGACGCTCTCGTTCGAATTTCTCACCGGGTTCTATCTCGTCGAAAGTCTTGTTCGCCTTCAGCCCGATGTGCTGGGCGTCCTGTTGACCCACCTTGTCCTGCCGGGTCTTGCACTGGGGCTGCCGTTATCCGCGGTTGTGGCCCGGGTTCTCAAGACGTCACTTCTGGAGGCGATGTCCCAGGATTACATCCTGCTGGCGCGGGTGAAGGGATTCGGACGGGCCTGGATCCTGCTCCGTCATGCTCTCCCGAACGCGACGATTCCCACGCTCACATTGAGCGGCGTGCAGCTCATGTTTCTGGTCGGAGGAACGGTGCTGATCGAGCTGATCTTCGCATATCCCGGGATCGGCAATCTTGCGGTCAGCGCGGTCATCAATCGGGATCTGCCGCTGATCCAGGGAATTACGCTGGCCTTCGCGGTGATGTTTGTCCTGCTGAACCTGCTGATTGATTTCTGTTGCTCTCTTCTCAATCCCAGGGTGACGCATGACTAGGCCGAACGTCCGGTTGATCCTGGGTCTGGCCGTTCTCTCTATCCTTCTTGTCTGTGCCGTTGCCGCCCCTGTCCTGTCGCCCCGGGACCCTCTCGATCAGGATCTGCTCGCGCAATACATCCCGCCGTTCTGGTCGGCCTCGTCCGATGAAGCCTATCTGCTGGGGACGGATTCCCTCGGTCGTGACGTGCTTTCCCGGTTGCTGCACGGCGCCCGGCCAGCGATGATCGTGGCGGTCCTCGGGGCGTTCTTTTCGGCTGTTATCGGTATTGCTCTTGGCCTGTTGGCGGGGTTTTTCGGAGGCTGGGTCGATGCGGTGATTTCAAGGACCGTCGAAACCTTCATGTCGTTTCCGCCGGTTCTGCTGTCGATCGTACTTGTGGCCGTGATCGGTTCCGGTCTCCATGCTGTTGTCATCGCCATCATCGTCATCGACTGGACGCGCTTTTGCCGTGTTGTCAGGGCCGAGGTTCAGGTGTTGCGCGAACAGGATTTCATTACGTCAGCGGTTGTCATCGGCAAGGGTCGGAGATGGATCCTGTTCAGCGAAATCGTACCCAATATCGCACCCCTGATGCTGGTGCTCTTCACGCTGGAGATGGGGATTGCCGTAGTGGTCGAGGCGATCCTGAGTTTTGTCGGCTTCTCGTCGTCAAACGTTGCGACCTGGGGGGGAATGATTGCCGAAGGAAGGGACTACCTTCATCAGGCCTGGTGGGTCATGACCCTTCCGATCCTTTGCATTGTGGTC
The DNA here is from genome assembly GCA_965221485.1 of Alphaproteobacteria bacterium. Classification (GTDB taxonomy): domain Bacteria; phylum Pseudomonadota; class Alphaproteobacteria; order MPNO01; family UBA830; genus JAJEBT01. The sequence continues at coordinate 3,285,018 of OZ244893.1, forward strand.
TCGGTCCTCGGGCTCAACAGCCTCGGGGACGGGTTGCGTCAGTCATTCGATCCGGTGCTCCGGAAATGAACCCGGGACCGCTGCTCTCGATCGAAGCGTTGCATCTGGAGATCCGGGAGCGCGGTGTTCGCATGCCGACATTGCGGAATGTGTCTGTGCAGGTGGCGCGTGGGAGTGTTCACGGCCTGGTCGGTGAATCGGGTGCCGGCAAGACCATGGTGGGCAAAACCGTTCTGGGGATTCTGCCGCGTTCCGCAGTGATTACGGAGGGCAGTGTCCATTTCCTGGACCAACTGCTTGCTGACCCGGGCGCGGCACCGCGCCGGGACTGGCTCGGCCGCCACATCACTATGGTCCTGCAGGACCCCATGGCTGCCCTGAACCCGGTTCTCAGGATTGAAACGCAGGTGACGGACATATTGCGGCGGCATATGAACATGACCCGTCACGCTGCACGTGAGCGTGCCGTCGACCTGCTCGATGCCGTCCACATCCGCGAGCCGCGACGGGTGCTGCGTCAATATCCTCATGAGCTGTCCGGGGGGATGCGCCAGCGTGTCATCATTGCCATTGCCTTTGCATGCGATCCCGAACTGGTGATTGCCGATGAACCCACGACGGCACTTGATGTCACGGTGCAGAAGCAGATCCTGAGACTGATCAAGGAACAACAGTCACGGACGGGAGCCACGATCCTGTTCATCACACACGATCTCGGCGTGGTTGCCAAGATTTGCGATGAGGTGAGCGTGATTCATGCGGGACGCATTCTTGAAACGGCGCCTGTCAGGACGATTTTCGAGATCCCCCGGCACGACTATACGCGTGCTCTGTTTGCCGCGACCCCGCGCTACGACCGCCCTGCGGCCGAACTCCATCCGGTTCCGGAAACATTGACAGCAGCGCTTTGGCAGGAGGCCTATGCCTATGACAGGCAACGCAGCCCTGCTTGACGTGCGCGGGCTTGAAATGGCGTTTCCTGACCGGAGCAGGAAGCCTCTTGTTGGTGCCGCGCCCATGAGACCCGTTCTGAAGGGTGTGGACCTTGAATTGCGTGCTGGCGAAGCTGTCGGGGTGGTTGGTGAATCAGGCTCCGGCAAGACGACGCTGGGCCGGGCCCTGGTCCGGCTTCACCAGCCCACCGCCGGAACGATCCGGTTCGACGGACAGGATGTGACGGGGCTTCCGGAACGCCAGCTGCGGCCGCTGAGACGCCACATGCAAATGATTTTCCAGGACCCGCTGTCCTCGCTCAATCCGCGTCGGAGGGTTGTCCACATCGTAGCGGAGCCACTGCTCAGTTTCGATCTGGCGGACTCAAGGAGACAGGCCCTGGAACAGGCGTCGGGCCTTCTCCGGAAGGTTGGTCTTTCCGCAAGCCTTGGCATGCGTTTCCCGCATCAGCTGTCCGGCGGGCAGAGACAGCGCGTCGGAATCGCTCGGGCAATTTCAGTCAACCCCAAATTTGTTGTGGCGGACGAGATCGTGTCCGGTCTCGATGTCTCCGTCCAGGTCCAGATTCTGGATCTACTCCGTTCCCTGCGGGCGGACATGGGGCTCGCCCTGCTGTTCATCAGCCATGATCTTTCCGTGGTCCGCACCCTGTGCACCCGTGTTCTCGTGATGCTGGAGGGTGAAGTCGTCGAGGAAGGGGCCTGCAGTGAGATCTTTGCCAGACCCCGGCATCCCTACACCCGGGATCTTCTTGCTGCGATTCCGCTTCCCAGCGTGGAACCCGAATGGCTCGGCGACAGCGCAGGTTATTCGGGCAGGTAGGCGGCGAATTCCTTTTCGATGGCCTTCGGATCGTCCAGCAGTTTCTGACGCACGTATTGCGCCATGGGGCCCGGCCAGACTTCTTCCTCGTCCTCGCTGATCGCCTGAAGGATCCGGTCTGCAATATCAGCCGGGTCGGATTCGCCGTCGGGCGTCATGTCGGTGGCTATGGGGCCCGGGAGAACGCCCATGACGTGGGTATTCTGTCTGCCGAGTTCCGCCCGGATTCCGTTCGTCATCAGCAGCAGAGCCGCCTTTGATCCGCACACCGAGCCGATGGCGGGGATGGACACGCGGGCAAGAAGCGAGATCACGTTGACAATCATGCCGCCGCCGTTGGCTTTCAGCACCGGGGCAAATGCTCGACACATCCTGAGCGTACCGAGATAGTTGGTTTCCACCTCGTCGCGGGTCGCACTGATATCGGTAGCGCCGATGAGCGGCACGTTGAAGTTGCGTCCGGCGTTGTTGATCAGGAGTGTCACGTCAGCGCAACGTTCCGCTGCGGCCTCCACCTGACCGGGTTCGGTGATGTCGAGTTCGAGGGTCGTGATCCGCCCATTCTGTTCGAGATCCCGGGCGGATTCGGGGATGCGGGCAGCGGCGTAGATTTTCGCGGTACCGGCCGCATCAAGGGCGGTGACCAGGGCTCGGCCGAGGCCTCGGTTGGATCCCGTGACCAGAACGGTTGCTGACGTCAGATCCATGAGCTCGCTCCTGTTTGCACAGGGAGGTGAAGCCCCCTGTCCCGTTCCATCCCGTTCATTTGCCGTCCGCCGGGGCGGACTCGGCCCACCGTTTCATCAGGCCGTTCGAGGGGACGCTGGATGCATCCATCATCTTGCGCGCGACATCATGGCCTGCGATGGGCAGGCCCGTCGTATCGAGCAATCCGATTTGCGCCAGAACCGATGCCTGATCCCAATAGATGTGTTCATGGTAGAGTTTGCCGCCCCGGAAGTTGATGATGGCGACCACCGGAATCTCCACGTATTTTCCGGTTGGTTCTATGCCCGGCAGCATCCAGTCGATTTCCCGGGTGTGGGTGAAGCAGAACAGGATTTCGTCGACCACCCGGTCGGCGCCGATGGTCCGGGACACGGGAACGAGTTTCGTGTCCTCCGGATTGGCGTGCACGAAATGGTTGAGATAGAACCGGTGCAGTTCCTTGTAACCGACGCCACCGGTCATGGTCGGAATGTGATTGACGTAGGGTTGATCGACCATGGTTTCCATGGTGGCATCGACATCGCGGGTGATGAATTCGTATTCGCAATGCTTGTCCCAGAGGTGGCTCAGGTCGTAATTCGGTCCCAGCGTCTTGCGCAGTATCGCGATCGTCCGGGTATGGGCCATTGATGCCGAAGGGCGGTCAAATATGTCGCGGTCCCGATTGTAGAATCCGTGGTCCGCTCCGGGATAGGAGTGGATCTCGACATCGTCGCGATCGGCAAAGGCGGCCTTCAGGGCTTCAACGCCTTCCGGCGGCATCCACTGGTCCAGTTCCGGGCAATGAAACAGCATCGGACACTCGATGTCCCCGGCCTGGTCGAGCAGGTCCGGGAGCCCGACGCCGTAAAAGGACACGGCTACAGCCGGATCAAGTCTGGCCGCCGTGAGATAGGCAAGCTTTCCGCCGAGGCAAAAGCCGAGATATCCGATCCGTCCGTTACATTCGGCCCGGCCCGCAAGACTGTCCATGGCGGCTCCGATATCGTCAATCGCCTTGTCGAGATCGAACTGACCGAAATATCCGAAGGCCTTTTCAAAATCTTCCTCCGAGTAGGTCAATTCGATCCCGGGCTCGATTCGCCAGAACATGTCGGGTACCAGAACAGTGAAGCCTTCCTCCGCGAAATAATCTGCTGTCCGTCGCATGGTCGGGTTCACACCGAAGATTTCCTGGCCCAGAATCAGCCCCGGCCCCGCTCCGCTCTCGGGGACTGCGAGATATCCCTTGAAGGTCCCGCCGTCCCGGGAAGCGATGTCGATCATTTTGCCTGCCATGTCCCAGCGCCTCGGATTTTTTCCAAAGGGGGCCAAATATAACGACCGCACGAAGGAAGTAAATTGCGTTACGGCGTGCCGGTCTGCCAACCGGCACTGATGTCGGTTGCAGCGGGACGGTGCCAGTGGCCTGTATTCGGCCCGGAAACCCGGGAGGCCGTAGCGAAGCGAGGGTGGAGACCAGGCGATGACAACCACCCTGTCCGGCGCTTCTGACCACTTGCTGCCGGAACGGTATCGTGCCTTTTCACGACAGGAGCGCTTCCTTCTGCGGCGATGTGCTGCAGCGGGAGAGCCTTGAACCGGGCGAAGACTTCTCAAACCTGGCTCACGCGAGCCGGCCGGCAGCAACACCGTCGGGAAGGGGACCGGACAATATGGAGACCACGGGGGCGCTCCTTGTGCTCGGGGTCGAGCCGTATCAGGGAGCAGGTTCGGATTTCGCAGGAGCCACTTGTGCGTTCCGGGTCCGGGAGACCGAGTTGTTGCCCTTGCGAGCCTTCCTGCACGGCAACCCGCCCATCCGTACCTCCCGGACCGACTTTGGGGTCATTGATCCGGTCTCGTGACCGGTCAGGGATTTCGGATCGCGCAACAGACTCTTCAGGCGTCCGGATCGGGTGTGCGGCGGGGCGGCCATGGCCCCCGGTGCGGGCCGGTGACCGGCCGGCTCAGCCCGCCGGATCTCCATAGTGGTCGGGAACCAGGGTCTGGTCGTCCATGGGCGGGCGGGTGTAATCGGTGGGAGCCGGTCGCGGCGGCAGCGACACCGGATTTCGGGGGACGGGCTGGTAGGGCAGGATCGAAAGCAGATGGCGAATACAGTTCAGGCGCGCCTTCTTCTTGTCATCCGCATCCACGACATACCAGGGCGCTTCCTCAATATCCGTGCAGGCGAACATGTCGTCCTTGGCCCGGGAATAATCGATCCAGCGGTTGCGTGACTCGATGTCCATGGGGCTGAGTTTCCAGCGTTTCGTTGGATCCCGCATTCGCTTCTGGAACCGTCGTTCCTGTTCCTCGTCGCTTACGGAGAACCAGTACTTGACAAGCCTGATACCGGCCCCGGCCAGCATGCGTTCGAACACCGGGCATGAATCAAGGAATTCACGGTATTCCTGGTCGGTACAGAAACCCATGACCCGTTCGACGCCGGCGCGGTTGTACCAGCTGCGATCGAACAGGACGATTTCACCGGCACAGGGAAGATGCGCCACATATCGCTGGAAGTACCATTGGGTCCGTTCCTGTTCGGTAGGGGCCTGGAGCGCCACCACCCTGCATCCGCGGGGATTCAGACCCTCGACAATTCGCTTGATGACGCCGCCCTTTCCGGCCGCATCGCGGCCCTCGAATATGACCACGAGCCTGTAGCCCTCATGAATGACCCATTCCTGAAGCCGGACCAGCTCGACCCTGTATTTGTCGATCTCCGTCCGGTAGAGCTTCGCGCTCATCCTCTTGCGACCCGTTTCAGAAACCGGTGGACGGGACGTCCGGGAGGGTACCTCGACCTGCCGTTCCGGAGCTTCGCTGTTGCCTGAATTCATCCTTGCCGTCTTCATTGCCGACGCCGGCCGTGACCAGAGAGGGAATCGGGCCGACGGAACCAGACGACAGCTTAGCGATCTCCCGGCATTACTGCGACTGTCTTTCGGCGGACGACGGGTTCGCCGACTGCAGCGGCCCTGTTTATGGCAGGTGATATGTCGGGACCCAAAAAGACCTCGGGGTCAAGGAGAGTCTGGATGCGTCGGCCGGGGCAGGCACAGGGGACGGGGTTGATGGCTTTCGAGGTGGTTTGCAATCGCACCCTTCGGGGTCGTTAGTCTGAAGGCCTTCACGACTGCCGTCAGGCCGATCCGGCCCGACAGCGATTTCGTCGTGAACCGGTCCCGCAACTTCCAATCCGAGCGGTGGGGCTCAGGCAACCCTGCGCCGTTCGGCAGATCGGTCGCCGAGCGCCTGCAGCGCCGGCATGACCCCTGTGGCGAACCGCTCCATGCTGGCATCGGTCAGCTCCGCCGACAGGGTGCCGAACTGCAGCAGAGCAATCAGATTGCCGAAGCCCATGTCGCGGTAGTAGGCGATCATGCGGTCGCGCACCGTAGCGGCGCTGCCGCAGACCATCATGCCCATCTCCATCGCGGGCTCGATGGCCAGATCGCCCAGCATGCTCTTCTTGGCTGCGGCGATCCGCTTCATGGATTCGCGAGAGGTATAGCCGGGCGGCAGCAGGAATTCGATCGGCATCCGGGCGAAGCAGTTGCGGAAATTCTCGAAATGGGGCTTCGCTTCTGCTACCGCACTCTCGTCGGTCTCGCCGACATAGATCGGCACTGCCCAGCCGAGCTGGCTGTCGCGCGCGGCATAGCCGTATTCCCTGGCCCGGTCCCGATAGAGATCCAGATATTTCTTGACCGCGGCGGCCGGGCTGAAGGTTTGCAAATAGGTGTAGCGTCGGTCGGGATGGGCGGCAAAATCGATGGTTTCCTGGCTGCCCTGGGACGGAATCCAGATCGGCGGATGGGGCTGCTGGTAGGGGCGCGGCCAGGTGTTCACATAGCGGTGCCGGTAGTGCTTGCCGGAGAATTCGAAGGGGCCGGTCTCGGTCCAGGCCCGGATGATGAGGTCGTGGGCCTCGTGGAAGCGCTCGTGGCTCGACGTCGGATCGACGCCAAACACGTGATATTCCGCGCCGATGCCGCGCACGAAGCCGGTAATCAGGCGGCCGCGGGTGAGTGTATCGATCATCGCGTGCTCCTCGGCCAGCGTCAGCGGATGCTGACGCAGCGGCAGCGCGCTGCCGAGGATGCAGATCTTCACCCGGTGGGTGCGGCGAGCGAGCGAAGACGCCATGACGATGGGTGATGGCATCATGCCATAGGCGGTCTGGTGGTGCTCGTTCACGCCGATGCCGTCGAACCCCAGTTCCTCGGCCCGTTCGAGCTGGTCCAGATACCGCTCGTAGAGCATGGCGCCCTTCTCCGGATCGTACAGCCGGTTTGAAAGCTTGACCCAGGACGTACCGACTTTCCTGACCTCATCGAGATCGACTTCCGCATAGGGCATCAGATGGAAGAAGAAGACCTTCATGGGTTACGCTCCCTGTGCATGGGCCCTGATGGCGTCGACCAGGGCGTCTGCCTGCTCGATATGCAGGAAATGGCCGGCGTCGGGCACGATCGTGATGCTGGCGCCCGAGATCGCCGCCGCGATGGCGGCGGCATGATCGGCCGACAGGATATTGTCATGCGCGCCCCAGACAATATGCGTCGGCACGTCAATCCGGTGCAGCCATTTCGGCAGATGGGGGTCGTGCAATCGCGGTTCCCAGGCCAGGCGGGCGAAGGACGACCGGTTCTTGAGCCAGGTATCGTCTGCCTCGACCGCTTCGGGCAGCTGGGCGATGGCGGTCTCGGCGAACGTCGGGTTGTGGAAACCCTGCCGGAAGGTTTCCTCTGGCGACCATGCGAAGGGGTCGCCGGTCGCCAGTCCGGGGACGTGTACGCCGGCGGGGCAGATGAGGGTCAGGCTGGCCAGCCGGTCCGTACTGCGGACTGCGACTTCCATTGCGATCCAGCCGCCCAGTGACATGCCGACCAGATGAACGCCGGACAGGTCGAGCTGCTTCAGGAAATCAAGATAGAAATAGGCGACATCGTGGATGTTGTCGAGCCAGTCCGGCTCATCCGACCCGCCGAAGCCGGGATGCTCCGGTGCGATCGTGTCATAGTGTTCGGCAAGTCGGGTCATGAACGGCAGCTCGACGCTGCCGCCCCCGGCGCCGTGCAGGAACAGGAGTGGAGGTCCGCTGCCGCCGCGCAGCAGGCTGACGCTGCAGTCACGGACGGTTTCTGTCGTTTTCTGCAATCCCGTCACCTCTACGTATCAATGGCCGGGGCCGTACAGGAAAGATGCACCGGACCGGCGGCAGACCCTATTCGGCGGCGATGGATACGGGCGTCTCCGCCGCGATCGCCCCGTCGATCTGGCGACGGACATGCAGCAGCGCCCGGTCCACCTCGAGCGGCAGCATCTGTGCTTCGGGGTCGAGATCGACGATGAGCTGCTGCGCCTCGATCATGTCCTTGTCCTCGTGAAAGGCGTTGACAATGACACTGAGCATCTGCTGGTCGAGCCCTTCGACATCGAGGCCGAAATCCCGGGGCTGGCAGAAATGGTAGTGGCAGGACTTCTCCGTCTCGGGGGTCAGCGCTGACAGATGGCGGAACTGGATCGCGTTCCGCCGGTCGCCGGTGTGGCCGCCCTCGCCCATCGGTGCCATGCCAAAATCGGCAACCAGGCAATTGCCGCGGATATGGAAATCGTAGATGCTCCAGCGATCGACATTTCCGGCAAAGTTGCCATAGGCCGCGAAGGCCGGCGTTGGCGGCGTGTCTGCGGTCGTGTTTTCGATATGCAGGCCAAATTCGGTGTGCGTGATCCTGGGCCGCTGCTCGGCATAGCTGGCAGTACCGATGGTTTTCTCGTGCAGATAGGGCAGATGCGAGAAGTCGAGAAAATTGTCGACGACCAGCCGGTAGTCGGATTTGTAATGAAGATAGCCGCCCTCATAGGGCCAGGCCGGATCGTCGAGATAGGGCCAGTCGATGATATCTGCGGGATCGGCCAGCGCCTCGTCGCCCATCCAGATCCAGATCAGATTCTGCTGTTCGACAACGGGATAACGACGTACCCGGTAGCGTTCCGAAATCCGCGCCTTGCCCGGAATCTCGATGCAGGCACCGCTCGGGTCGAACATGAGTCCGTGATACATGCAGCGCAAATTATCGCCTTCGAGCCGACCGCGCGAAAGCGGTGCGAAGCGGTGGCAGCACCGGTCCTCGAGGGCCGCAATCGTGCCGTCCTCCGTGCGGTAGAGAACGACCGGCTCACCCAGGAAAATCCGCGCATAGAGTTCGCCAGCCTCGATCTGGTCGGCCCAGGCCGCGATATACCATGCATTTCTGATCCACATGCTTCTGTCTCCCTCTCGATAGCCGCGTGCCCGCGCCCGCCGGTCAGCCCGCCGTGCAGCCGCCATCTATGGGAATGGCGGTTCCGGTGATGAAGCTGCTGGCGGGCGAGGCAAGCAGCAGGGCGAGGCCCTGCAGTTCCGTCGTATCCGCGATCCGGCCCATCGGTACCATGGTGCTGAAGGCGGCCACGATTTCGGGATCGTTGAGCCGCCCGTTCGCGATGTTGGTAAAAAACGGGCCCGGCGCTATGGCGTTGACGGTGACATTGTGTGGCGCCAGCTCGAGTGCCGCCTGGCGCACAAGGCCAACGACAGCGGTCTTCGTCGCAACATAGGCATAGCCGACCATGGTCTCGGCCTTGAGTCCGGCAATCGACGCCGTCACAACAATACGGCCGGACTTTTGCCGTTTCATGTGGCGGGCGGCCGCCTGGACGGTGGCGAAAACGGAGGTCAGGTTGACCTGCACGACCTCGTCCCACTTCGCCGGATCGACCGCGTCGATCTTTCCCGCGTCGGTCAGGTAGCCAGGCCCTGCGCTGATGCCGGCATTGGCGAACACGGCGTCAAGCCGGCCGTGGTTTTCGACGGCTTCGTCAATTGCAGTGCGCAGGGCGGCAAGATCCGCCACGTCGAGGACGATGCCCTCGACGGAAGTGCCGGCAGCCGCGAGGCGGCCGGTCTGCCGTTCCAGTGTACCGGAATCGATGTCCGCCATGACGACATGGGCGCCGTTGTCGGCCATTGCCTCGGCCATGGCGAGGCCAAGGCCGCTCGCCGCGCCGGTGACGAAGGCGACATGGCCGGATACGTCGAACAGGTCCGCCGCCTTCACGGGCGCGCTCCTGCTGCAGCCGCTTCGATGTCCGGCGCTGCCTGTGCTGCCCAGTCCCAGGCCGCCATCAGGCGCTCGTGCCTTCGGGCGACCAGGTCCCGGGTCCCGGGGTGGGGGAAAACATGGAGCTGGTTGTCGCGGATCGCGCGCAACGTCCAGTAACCGACCTCTATGGGCGTCATGCCCGCCTTCAGGGCGGCTACGAGTTCGGCAGCCGGATCCTGCCTGAAAGTGCCGCCGAAACGCGCTGGCCGGTTCCGCCCGACCTCGTGGATCGCGGTGTCGACGGCGGCCGGGCAAAGGATCGAGACGCCAATGTTCCGGTCGGCGAGATCGTCGGCCAGGGCCTCGGACAGGCCGGCGACGGCGAATTTCGATGTGGTGTAGACACCGTAGCGCCAGCCAGGCATGACATGATATCCGCCGATCGAGGCCGTGTTGACGATGTGGCCATCCTCGCCGTGGGCCAGCATCGCTGGCAGGAATGCCTGCAGCCCGTTGACGACGCCCATCAGGTTGACGCCGATCACCCAGTCCCAGTCCGCGTCGGGTACCCGGTCCAACGGCACACCGGCGTAGCCGACGCCGGCATTGTTGCAGAGGATATGCACCATTGGGAAAGCGTCGGCGACCTGTGTTGCTGCCCGCTTCATTGCATCCCGGTCGGAGACATCGGCGACGAAGCAGCGGATATCGACGCCGCTTTGGTCAAGGCAGCCGGCGGCTTGATGCAGCTTTTCCTCCTCCAGGTCGAGCAAGGCGAGGTTTATGCCGGCCTCGGCAAAGGTTGCGGCCATCCCCGCGCCGATGCCGGAGGCAGCACCCGTGATGACGGCGGTCCTGCCCGAAAGGTCGTCCAAGGCGGCAATCCTCCGCTGGCCTGCCGCACGGGCCGCACCCGGCGGTCCGTCACCGGGAACGGCTGGCAGCAATCACACCATAATGTTACTATCAAAAGATGGACGTACCGGCCAGTGCGAAGTTCGTCAGTCGGTGCAAGGGCGGGGTTCGTGGACAGTATGCACGACTGGATCGGCCTTTTGCTCCGCAACTTGTATCAGAACCCGGACTTCCGGACAAAGCTGGTCCTGCACCGCGCCCTTGAGCCCGGATCTGAACGTCATGATCGGGCGCATGAATGAGAACGGCCTGGTCGAGTATGCGGGAAAGACGGCGGACCTGCGGTGGCCGGCTGCGCTCCGGCAGTTTCAGGTGCGGCGTTCGTCCCGCCCGGCATCACCGGCAAGATTGCCTGGCCGGGCGAATACCGGTAGTGGTAGTGGAGAATGGATGACGTCTGGCACGGGGGCAGGCGCTTGCCGAACCCGGCCGGAACATAACAGCAGAGGAGGAACCCCGTCGATGAAACGCCTGGCCGTCAGCATGGCCGCCCTGTCCCTTCTGGGCACGGGCGCGGCCTCCGCCCAAACCATAGGCTTTGCGACACTTCCACCCGGGGCGATCAACAATGTGCAGGCACAGGTGATCGCCAAGGTCGTTCAGGCGCACACCGATCTGAAAATCCGCGTAACACCTTATCGCGGCGGCGGTGCGGTGGCCGCCGCGGTCAACAGCAAGCGGGCCGAATTCGGCATTTCAGACTCGGTCGAGGTGACCGACGCGCTCACCGGCACGTACCGGTTCAAGGACCGGAAACACCCGAACCTGCGCGTGGCCTTCCGCGTGCTTTCCTTCCCGATCAGCATTTTCGTCCGTAAGGACTCGCCTATCAAGACCCTGAAGGACATGAAGGGGAAGCGATATGGCACGCGCTGGTCGGCCTTTCCCAACATGATCCCGCTCAGCAATGGCGTGCTGGCAACGGTTGGCCTGAGCCTGAACGATGTCGATGGCGTGCCGACGGCTAACATTATCCGTGGCGCCAACGACTTCAAGGCTGGCAAAACGGATGCTTTCGGCTTTGCCGTGGGTGCGCCGAAGGTTGCCGAGGTCAATTCCGCGGTCGGCGGCATCCGGGTGCTGGCCATAGACAATTCGCCCGCGGGCATCGCCCGTATGAAGGCCGTGCGCGAGGATTATTTCCCGCTGCTGGTCAAGCCCCATCCGCGCATGGTCGGCGTGCTCGAACCGACCTGGGTCCTGGGAACAGACCTCGTCATCTATTGCGGCGCCCATGTGCCGGATGAGGTCGTCTACAAATTTGTCAAGGCGGTCCATCCGAACAAGAAGGAGCTGGCCCAGGGCCACCCCTCCTTCAACGGCTTCGGTCCCCGACAGATGGCCAAGTCGTATTCGGCGCTTAAATACCATTCGGGCGCGGCCGCATTCTACAGGGAGATCGGCATCTGGCCGGGCAAGTGATCCGGCCTGCCGATACTCATCCGGGGGAGCCGCCCCGGGCTTCGACAGAGACCCCGCCCCGGCTCCGAGCCGGGGCGGGCGCAGCGAACGGCGAAGAAGAAGGGCCGTCATCGTCCGATCCGGCACTGCGTTATGTCCGCCCGGTGCTGGCCGCGCTGCTCACCTCAGGCTCGCTCGCCTGGTCGGCCGACCTGTATCGCGATATCGGGCTGGTACTGTTCCCGGAACAGTTCCTTTCCGGCATGCTGGGCCTCGCGCTTGCGCTGGTGTTCCTGCACTATCCGGCGCGGCGAGGCAGCGATCGGACCCGTGTCCCGGTGGCCGACCTGGCAGCGGCGGCGCTGGGCCTGGGTGCCGGAGCGTATGTCGCCGTCTGCTTCCCGGAACTCAGCGAGCGGCTGGATAGCGACCCGCTCGACGGGCTGATCGTTTCGGTCGTCTTTGTAGTACTGTGCATCGAAGGGCTGCGCCGTTCGGTCGGCAATTCGCTGACCATCGTCGTCGCCGTCTGTATCGCCTATTCTCTGGTCGGGCATCTGATGCCCGGCGCGCTGGAAACCCGGCAAATCGAGTTTCGGTCCTTTCTCACTTACCTGGCGCTTGATACCAGCGCCCTGCTCGGACTCGCCATGGTGGTGGGCACGACCGTCGTCATCACCTTCGTCTTTTTTGGTCAACTGCTGATGCGCTCCGGCGGCTCGCAGTTCTTCAGCGATATCTCGTTGGTGCTGATGGGCCGCTACCGGGGCGGATCGGCCAAGATTTCGATCATCGCCTCCAGCTTGTTCGGCTCGGTATCGGGCGTTGCCGTCTCCAACATCGTCGCTACCGGCGTGGTGACGATCCCGATGATGAAGCGCTCCGGCTTTGCGCCGCGTTTCGCGGCTGCCGTCGAGGCCGTCGCCTCGACCGGTGGGCAGCTGATGCCTCCGGTAATGGGCGCCGTCGCCTTTCTGATGGCGGATTTCCTCGAACGGCCCTATCGGGACATCGTTATCGCCGCCCTGGTCCCGTCCCTGCTCTACTATGTGGGCCTTTTTATCCAGGCAGACCTTGAGGCAGCGAAGGCCGGAATTCGCCGGGTGCCGGCCGAGCTGATCCCGCGCACCGCAGCGGTGCTCGTGACCGGCTGGGTGTTCCTCATCCCCTTCGCCGCGCTGATCTGGGCCCTGTTCACTCTCAACTGGGAGCCCGAGACGGCAGCGATGCTCGCGGCAGCCGCAGTCGTCCTCATTGCCTTTTGCCTGATCGCCGTCGGCCATTTGCAAGGCCGGACCGGCGCCGCCTTTCCGGTCGACCGAGCCGTGCTGCGACTGGCAGCGCTGCTCGTCGCGCCTGTTCTTGCTGTGATCTGGGCCGCGCACGCTGCCGCCGGCTTGTCGGTACTGATGGCCACGGTGCTGAGCGGCGCCGGGATTCTCTCTGGTTTCTTCGCCGCCGGGCTCGCCGCGATGACAGCGGCGGCCGGCGCCGCCGCGAGCCCGGCCGCCGCCCTCGCCGCTTTTCCCCGCTCGCTTCTGGTCCTGCTGGCCGCCGGGGCGCTGCCGGTCGCGGCGCCGCTTCTGCTGCTCACCGGGGGCGCCTGGAGTACGGGCTTTCTGCCGACAGGTTTCTCCATTTTCCTGACGCTGGCCGGGTTGGCGATCGCAGTGCGCACCGGTGCGGCGCGGCGGCAGACAAAGGGCAAGGCCCCATCCGGCCGGTTGCCGGGTGCGACCTTGCCTGCGGCGGTCTCCGGACTGCTTGAACTCCTGCGCCTTTCCCTGATCCGGACGGGCCTGTCGTCGCTCGATATCCTTATGATCGTTGCCGGGGCTGGTTTTATTATCGGTACTCTGCACATTACCGGTCTCGGCTTCGCGCTGACCGTGCTGTTGGTCGAATTCGGGGACGGCAGCCTGCTTCTGCTGCTTGTCATTGCCGCACTGCTCTGCATCATACTCGGCATGGGGATGCCGACGGCCGGCGTCTACATCCTGCTCGCGGTGCTGATCGCGCCGGCGCTCGCCGAGGTCGGCATTGATCCCCTGGCGGCTCACATGTTCATTCTGTATCTCGGGATGATGTCGCTGATCACGCCGCCGGTTGCAGTGGCAGCTTTCTTTGCCGCGAGCATTGCCGGCGCACCGGCAATGAAAACCGGATGGACTTCGGTCCGCTTCGGCTGGACAGCTTTCGTGGTGCCGTTCCTGTTTGTCTTCTCGCCCAGCCTGCTTCTGCAAGGCCGGCCGCTCGATCTCGTCATCGATGTCGCCAGCGCCATTGCCGGTGTCTGGATTCTCTCGGCGGCGATGATCGGATATCTGGTCCGTGAGACGCCCGGTGCGGTGCGGATGCTGATGGTCGTTGCCGGCATTGCCCTGCTGCTGCCGCGCGGCCTCGACGGGCCGATCGCCTGGGTCAATGCCGCCGGCCTCGCTCTCGCGCTGGCGATCGTAATCGGCGAACTGAGGCGCTGTCGCCGGTCCCGTACCGCCGCGCCGGCGGCTGTCGGCAGCTCTGCGGACGATCCCGACCGATTACCTTAGCGGCCCCGCCTTCGAGCTTTCGCCGCGCTGCGGATTGGTTTTGTGTCCGGGCTTGGTTCGCTGGTTCTGGCTGATGTCTTTCCGCATATTTCATCGAGATCCTGGAAAACCGCCGAAAGGCCTCGGTAAATTCTCACCCGACCGCAAGGGCGGGCGCTCCCTTGCGGTCGCTTCCGGAACGCGATCCGACCAGAGATGGCCGGCTTACGAAGAAGTTCATTGCGAATTGCCACCTGAGAAACAAAAGCGGCTTTCGTTGCCTCCATGATCATTGTGCCTGCCCCATCAAGTGCCACGGCAAGCACCCGGGCTGGGGGTACGCCATGCTTCGCGTGGAGTCGAAACCGGACCGGCGCTGCCGTCAATCCGCCATAGCCGCCCTGTCCAATTCGCGCTGGCTGATGTGAACCGTTACGCACAGACCGTCGTTCAGTGCGGCGATCATCCGCATCAGCCGGTCCAGCGTGAAGCCGCCGAGGTCGGCCTTCCGAATGCGTGCGAAGTCAGCGGTGGGGAAGCCGGTCATACCCGACGCCTTGCGCACGCTTAAGCCGCGCCTGTCAAGTTCCACTATAATCCGTGCCGCAAGACTGGCCTTGGCCTGCTTCAGGTCGGCGTCCGGCTCACCAAGGTCGCGAAACACATTTCCGCTCCCCACCACCAGTTCAGTTTCATCGCTCATACGGAATCCCCTCCGACTCCTTGACCTTGACATTGCCTACCACCGTGGCGCCTTCCTGATCGTCGCGTCGGGAATCGGGTCCGGCAGTTGGGACCCACGCAGCGCGTTCGACCGGATATTCCTCGTGACGTGTCCGAAATATACCTCGACCTCGGGCCGATAGCGCTGAAGAGCACGGAGACAGACATCCTGCCGTCGCAGCTTCGACGGGTCCGCGGACGTGCTTGTGACACCCGAACCGTGACGCATTTGACGCTCAGGATGGCGTGGTGGGGCTGAAGGACCGTTGTGAGCAGGCCGGGCAGATCCAGCCACTTCCAGGGTGTTCCGCTCAGCGCGTCATAGCAGAGATTGAAACCGTCGACATAAACGGAGGTGCGCATTTCCTGACCACGAAAAGCAAGGGCCCCCGAAGAGGCCCCGCGCCTTGCGGTCGAAACCGCAAGGGGTGTAACGCCAATTTAGGCGCCGCCTCACGGAAATCAATACTTCCTGTTATTTGCCGGTTTCAGTCTCTGGATTTCGCTGATGTCTTCCCGCGGTTTCATCGAGATCCTGAGAAGCGGTCGCAAGGTCCGCAACCACGAGACCTTGTGCGACAAGCGCCTGGTCGTGCAAATCCCGTTCCATCGCCTCCGTCACTGCGATGTCAAGGCCAGGGCGACGGTGCGTGCGGATCCTGACGGCATACCGGCGATCCTCCACAGGCCCATTAACATCAACAGAAGGGGTCAATCCGCGTACTTCCAGACAGCCGTCCGCAGCAGCCCTGTTCTGCGCGGCGGCCATAGGATATCCTGAAGGGAGATTTGCCGGTTCCGTTCGAGAGGCATAAACGCGAGGGGAAGATCCCCCGCTTCGCGCGTCGGGATGATGAAACGGCTGGCTGTCCGAAAATGCGCAATGGAAGGGAGAGACCGGATATGAGGACAATGAAAAAGCGCCTGGCAGATGCAGGACTGGTCATAGCCGTATCCGTCATGGCTGCCGGGGCCATAGGGGTGCCGGTGGCCGGCGTTGGTGCCGAAACGTTTCCGTCAAAACCGGTCACGCTGATGATCGGATTCCGGGCTGGCGGGGGTATGGATACAACCGCTTCGGTGTTGATACCCGAGCTGGAAAAGGCATTGGGACAACCGGTTGTAAAGGCGGTGCACCCGGGAGGAGGCGGGGCCAAGGCGGCTGCACTCCTCAAGCGGGCCAAGCCTGACGGATATACAATGGCGCTCGCGGCGACGGCGACCGTGGCTTTCAACCCGGTCTATCTCCCGGACAAGACGCCGTATCGCTGGACGGACTTTGACTATCTGGTGGGTCTTGTCGGATCCGGGGAAGCCGTGATGGCAAGGGCTGATGCGCCTTTCAATACATGGCAGGAAATGATCGCCCATGCCAGGGCCGGAAACTCCCTGACCTATTCGGGACAGACTCCGTTCGACCGCCTACTGATCCGTTATCTCAACATGAAGGAAGGCATCAAGATCCGTCACGTGCCGACCCGGGGCGGGGCCGAGGCCATCAAGAACATCCTCGGCGGACATACCGATCTGTCTTTCACGGGCGGCAATCACCTCCGTCATTACAAGGAAGGGAAAATCAAGTTTCTGGCCAGTCTTCGCCCGGAACGGCTCACGTCCGTGCCGGACGTTCCCAGCCTGGCCGAGTTGGGCTATCCCATTGATTTCGGCAACACGTTCTTCGTGATTGTTCCCAAGGGGACACCTGAGGGCGTAAAGAAAACCCTGTCCGCCGCCCTGGTAAAAGCGCGGGACTCGGGTCCGTTCGTAGAGTATATGAAACGGACACCGTACTTCCGGGCCGATGCCGATACGGATCAGGTGATTGCGTCGATCAAGGCGCAGATGATGCGTAACCAGGAAATGATGAAACTCGTGAACCGGTAAGGCATGACCCGGGATGGCATCCGCGGGCCGGGACGCGGCGGCGGCTCTGGTCAGTCTGATCGGAGCGATTCTTCTGATCTGGGTTGTCATTCCTGCAGAAACCATTCCGGGTGATGAGGGAGAACTGTCCCAGGCTTTCATGCCTTCGCTTGCGGCCGCAGTCATCTTGGTAACGGCCGTCGTAACTCTCTTCAGAACCTCCAGGAGAGGGTGGGAACCTCCGGATCACGATACAGGTTCCAGCGGGCTCACCCCGGAAGAAATGCCGGTTGATCGCATCTTCTGGGGGGTGCTCGCCGGTGCTCTGGTGATTTTCACTGTCGTTCTCTTCCTGATTGACAGGTTTGGCCACTTGCCCGGAAGCATGGCGGCCATCCTTTTCTTCGGCCTCGTCTTCAACCGCAGGGCGTGGATCGGCATCGCTGCTCTTGCGATTGCGTTTCCTGTGGTTGTTCATATTGCGGTCTTTCATGGGTTGGGCCTGTCCCTGCCATGACAGAACTTGTCGCGGCTCTGGGGGACGCCTTCGCCTTCGGCAATCTCGTTCTTATCCTGTCGGGTGTGGTCCTCGGTATCGTCGTTGGCGCCATTCCGGGGCTCTCGGGACCCATGGCTATCGCAATCGCCGTACCCCTGACCTTCTATATGAGCCCGCTGGCGGCCATTGCCTTTCTTGTCAGCGTCAACAAGGGGGGAACCTTCGGCGGATCGATTTCCGGAATTCTCCTCAATACGCCTGGTTCCCCGGAAGCCGCGGCGACCACGCTTGACGGTTATCCGCTGGCGCGAAAGGGGCAGCCGGTTCGCGCCCTACGAACGGCACTTTATGCGTCCGTTGGAGGAGACCTGTTCAGCGATATTGTGCTGATCATTGTGGCGGCGCCGCTGGCCCTGCTCGCGCTGAAGCTTGGCCCTGTCGAAATCGGTGCATTGGTGGTTGTGGCCCTGGCCTTTGTCGCCGAGCTCCTGGCCAGATCCCCGACCAAGGGATTGGCCGCGGTGTCGTTCGGACTGCTGGTCGCCTGTATTGGCGCTGACCCCACAATGGCCGTGCCGCGCCTCACTTTCGGTGTGGTGGAGCTTCAGGGTGGTGTTCCGCTCATGTCGGTCGGCATCGGTATTCTTGCCCTGTCCGAGGTCCTTGTACAGATGGAGGCGCGACGACGGGGTACGGGTATGGCGTCCGGGGGACGTGTTGCGATCGGGCGATCCTCAGAGGATCGGTTCAGCCGGCTCGACTTGCGCCGGATTATGCCTGTGATCGGGCGCTCCGCGGTGATTGGCACGGCGGTGGGGGCGTTGCCGGGTCTCGGAACCACTCTGGCCGCGTTCCTTGGATACTCGGCTGCGAGACGGGCGTCGCGGGACCCTTCCAGTTTCGGTAAGGGAAACATCGAGGGAATTGCCGGAGCCGAGGCGGCCAACAGCGCTGTGGTCGGGTCAAACCTCATACCGCTTCTTGCACTCGGCATTCCGGGCAATGTCGCGGCTGCTCTTCTTGTGGGAGCCTTCATCATTCACGGCCTGACGCCGGGTCCCTGGCTCTTCGACGAACAGCCGCGCCTGATTTACGGCCTGTTCATTTCCATGATCATTGCCAATGTCATCAATCTGGCCGTGGCGGGCGGCTTTCTTCGCTGGTTCGCCCTCGTCCTCCGGCTTCCTGTTCACCTGGTATTTCCAGGCATTGTGTTTCTGTGTGTTCTTGGCAGCTTTCTGAACGAACAGAATCTGTTCGCGGTGGCTGTGACAATGGTTTTCGGGGTGATCGGTTATGTGATGAGGCGCTTCGATTATCCGATTGTAGCCTTCATCATCGGGTTCATTCTCGGACCAATGCTTGAGCATGCGCTGAGTCAGACGGTGGTCTTGACAGCTGGCCGCATCTCCGGGATTTTCGATTATCCCGTTGCACTCGCACTCTACGCCCTGGCTCTGGCTATTGCTCTCCGCCCTCTGTGGCGGGGCCGCCGCCTCCCGCCAGCAACGTGACGCCAGTCAGGAACCCGCTATGAAACAGCATGCATTTACGCAAGAACAGCTTGGTTCGTTCTCCGTTTCGCCCACGGGATCCTTCGAGATTGCGACCTTCCAGACGTTCGTTCTCACCGTGAAGGCGGGGTCCCTCGGAATGGATGACAAGGGCTCCGTGCGGTTTGTTTTCCACGGTGCGAAGGACTATTCGTCTCCGCAAACCAATGACCCGGGCGCCCCCGGCTATGTGACGGCACGAACATCCGGTGGGCAGCCGGTCGGCGTGAACTGGGCTCCGTTTCTTCAGGAGCGCCCCTGGTTCAACACGCTTGAGGCCGTTCTTGTGGCCGGTGGCCTGGCGCCTGATGACGAGATCATCGTCACGTTGGGGGACCGAAGCGGCGGTAGTCCCGGCTTTCGGCTGCAAACCAACTGCCAGGACCAGTTCAAGTTTCGCGCCCTGGTCAATCCGTTTTCGACCCAGCAATTCTTCGAACTGGAGAACATGCCGTCGATCAGCATCGGCCCCGGACCGGGTCACAAATGGGTGGCCGTACTGCCAACCATGCGCCGGCCGGGACAGCCGTTTCGCCTGTGCCTCAAATGTGAGGATATCTGGGGGAATCCGAGCAACCGAATGGATCAGATCCTCCGTTTCCGACCTTCCGCTCCGATCGCTCATTTGCCGGAAACCGCGCGGATTGGGCCCGGGGAGTTCAGTCTCGTCATCGATGATCTTACGGTTCAGGATGACATTGCCGTTACGATCGATGTTCTGGATGAAACAGGGCAGGTCCTTTGCCGGACCAATCCCCTTCGCATTGTTGATGCTTCAGGTCCGTTGCATTTCTGGGGAGATCTCCATGGTCAGTCGGAGGAAACGATCGGGACCAATACAGCCCGGCGCTACTTTGAATTCGCCCGTGACAAGGCCTTCCTCGATATTGCCAGCCACCAGGGCAATGATTTCCAGATTACCGACCGGTTCTGGGACGCTCTCAACCGGCTGACAGCGGAATTGGATGAACCGGGGCGGTTTCTGGCCGTGCCCGGCTATGAGTGGTCTGGAAATACCGAGGTTGGCGGTGACCGCAACGTTTGGTATCGCAGCGAAGGCCGGCCGATCCGGCGGGCGCACCGGGCTTTGGTCATGGAAACGGCCGCCGCTGGAACCGACTGTTTCACGGCGCGCTCGCTCTTCGACACGCTGGTCGGCGAAAACGAGGATGTGGCCGTCGCGGCGCATTGTGGCGGGCGGTACGCCGATATTGTCCAGGCTCATGACGGCCGGGTTGAGAACTCGGTGGAGATCCATTCTGCATGGGGCACGTTCGAGTGGATCCTGAGGGACGCATTGTCGCAGGGGTACCGCGTAGGCATCGTTGCAAACAGTGATGGTCATAAGGGGAGACCGGGAGCGAGTTATCCGGGGGACTCGTTTTTCACTTCCATGGGCGGCCTCACCTGTTTTGTGATGACAGACCTGCACCGCGACGGATTGTTTGAGGCCATGCGGCGGAGGCACCACTACGCGACAACCGGAGCCCGGTTGTACATGTCTGTCCGGGCGCAGTTCGAGGGAGATGTCAAACTGTACTGCCGGGACCCGGCAGTGTTCGGCCGAGACGCCGCCCATGATCGGGCTTCCGAGGCGATGATGGGGGACATTGTGGAGGTTCCCCGACACGGCGGAAGCACGACCCTTTCCGTTGATGTCACCGGATCCCGGCCGCTGGAACGCATAGACCTGTTTGACGGACCGGAGCTCGTCGAGACGATTTACCCCAATGCACCCGGGCCGGACGGTTCACGACGATACCGGCTCATCTGGCAAGGGGCCCGGTATCGCGGACGCGGCCGTAACCTGCGCTGGGACGGTGAGGTCCGGATAGCCGACAACATCATTGAGGCCTTCACTCCGGTGAATTTCTGGTCGCCGGACAATCAGCCCGCACGGGTCGGCGATCAACAGATCGCAGTCTGCGGCCTTACGGCGGGCAACCTTCAGGGACTCGATCTGGTGTTCCACACTTCCGGCACAGGGAAGCTCTCGTTTTGCTCCTCTCAGGGAGATTTTGTCGCCGATCTCGCTTCCATTGGCAATGACGGTCACGTGCAGACGTTTGACGGTCTGGATACACAGGCGGCGCTGGTACCGGTGGCCGAGGATGCCAGTTGTTGCAGTGCCACTTTCCACCGGCAGTTTGCTGCGCGGGAAGACGGCGACCTGCGTCTTTATGTTCGTGTCACGCAGATGGACGGCCATCAGGCGTGGTCAAGCCCCATTTACATCTTTCGCGAGCCAGATTGACGCATAGTTCCCAAACGCCCTGCTGGCGAGGTTGTCTGCTCTTTCGGATACCGGGCCATTGGGACCAGACGCACGGCCATCAGGACGACCATTGACGATTCCAGCCACGGACCACCCTATGCCAAATCCCCATTACCCGTATCTTTTCGAGCCGCTGGATCTCGGTTTCACGACGCTCCGGAACCGGATTTTCATGGCGTCAATGCATATGAGGTTCGAGCTTCTGGGCCGTTCCGAGGAACGGGCTGCCGAATTCTATGCCGAACGCGCCAGGGGCGGGGCTTCCCTGATTGTTACAGGCGGTTACGCGCCCAATCCGGTCGGGGTGATGGATGAGGGTGCGCACTGCCTGAATTCCCGTGACCAGATCACGGAACAAAGGGTCATTCCCAACGCGGTGCACAAGGCGGGCGGGAAGATTGCGCTTCAAATTCTTCATGCCGGGCGGTACGCCAAGGTCGCAGCTCCGGTCGGTCCTTCGAATGTGCCGTCACCGATCAATCCGCGCCCGGTTCGCGCGCTTGCCACGGAGGAGGTGGAAGACACAATCCGCGATTTTGTGAATTGTGCGGCCCTTGCACAGGAGACCGGTTTTGATGGCGTCGAGATCATGGGGTCCGAGGGGTATCTCATCACGACTTTTTGCGCACCCGGGACCAATGACCGGACGGACCACTGGGGTGGATCCTTCGAGAACCGTATCCGGTTCCCGGTCGAGATCGTGCGCAGGATCCGCGAGCGCGTGGGCAGGGAATTCCTCATCCTCTACCGGATATCGGCTCTGGATCTTGTGGAGGGCGGCCTGACAGGGGCGGAGACGGAAGCCCTGGCCCGTGCCGTCGAGAATGCGGGGGCCGATATACTGACCACCGGTATTGGCTGGCATGAAGCCAGGATTCCAACCATTGCCCACATGGTGCCGCGTGGTGGCTGGCGCCATGCAGCCAGACGCATCAGGACGGCCGTCTCAATTCCGGTGGCCGCCACCAATCGCATCAACACGCCGGAAGTTGCAAACCAGCTGATCGCTGACGGGGAT
Source organism: Alphaproteobacteria bacterium (assembly GCA_965221485.1). Lineage (GTDB taxonomy): Bacteria > Pseudomonadota > Alphaproteobacteria > MPNO01 > UBA830 > JAJEBT01. The sequence goes on from OZ244893.1 coordinate 3,307,377, forward strand.
GCAGACATTGTGGCACTGGGCCGCCAGATGCTGGCCGACCCTGCCTTTGCAAGCAAGGCGGAAGCGGGTCGGGCCGGGGCCATCAATACCTGTATTGGCTGCAACCAGGCCTGCCTTGACTATATTTTCCGCGAACGGGCGGCCTCCTGTCTGGTCAATCCTTCGGCGGGACGCGAGCTGGACGTCTCGATCAAACCCGCGACCCGGCCTCTGAAACTGGCTGTCGCCGGGGCGGGCCCGGCTGGCATGGCCGCGGCTCTTACGGCGGCCATGCGCGGGCATCGTGTGACACTCTTCGAGGCGGAGACAGCCATCGGGGGCCAGTTCAACCTCGCCCGGCGGGTCCCCGGAAAGGAGGATTTTGCAGAGACGATCCGCTATTTCGAGGTTCGACTGAAAGAGGAGAATGTCGAGGTCCGCCTCGAGACGCCGGCTGCCGCTGACAGGCTTGTCGAAGAGAAATTTGATCATGTCGTCGTAGCGACGGGCGTAACACCGCGTCCAATCGAGATCGAGGGTGCTGATCGAAATCATGTCGTGTCCTATGTGGACGCCTTTCTGGGGCGCGCAGAACTTGGAGATCGCATTGCTATCATTGGATCGGGCGGTATCGGTTATGACATGGCCCTGTTCCTTGCTTCGCCCCACCGGACCTTGCCCGTCCCGATTTCGGCTTTCCTGGAGCAATGGGGAATCGATGGCCGTCACGCCTTGCCAGGCGGAATCGGCCCTGCCAGGTTTGCTCCCCCGGCCCGCGAAGTCGTGATGTTGCAGCGGTCCGGTTCGCGGCCGGGCGGCTCTCTCGGCCTGACGACGGGATGGGTTGTTCGCTCGGAGCTTCGGGCGCTGGGTGTCCGGAACATGAGCGGTGTGACGTATCGGAGCATCGACTCATGCGGCCTTCACATCACAGTCGAGGGTCAGGACATTCTGGTCGAGGCGGACACAATCGTTGTGTGTGCCGGGCAACTATCTCGACGGGGGCTACTTGATGATTGCAGTGAGCGGGGTCTTCCCGCGACGGTGATCGGTGGTGCGGAAGCGGCGTCGGGGCTTGATGCGTTGCGGGCAATTTCGCGGGGGACCGAGGTCGGTCGGCTGCTCTGAGCCTGCGGTTTCCGGCACTCCTTCCGGCCGTGTCTCAGCCCAGGAACCTTGCGACAGGGTCGAGGGGCAGGAGCGCGCCCGCCGGAGCGTCTCCTCGCAAGAGTTCGAACAGAAACCGGATCACGGCGAAGACGACAAGACCGTAAATTGTGCCGGTCCAGAACCCCATCCGCGCCCGGACGAACAGCATCCAGGCCAGAAGCAGGAGCGTGGGCAGGGTCAGCCCGATCGCCCAAACACCAACGGTGTAGGCCAGAAGAGCCGCCAGGATGGTCAACTCGCTTCCGTCGCGGCGGAAGTCATTGCGATACTCCCACACACCCCGGAACAGAAGCCAGAGCGACAGCGGAACTCCTGGCACGATGGCAAGCGCGGGCATGAGCCGGGATGTCGGGTTGAACTGAAAGAGACCCCAGAGGGCATAGCCGAATGCGCTGGCCACGATTGCCGCGAGCAGGAGCGCCACCGCCCGGTTGTCGTCAGGCAATGTCGCGTCTTCACCGCGGGGTTGCGCGTTTTCTGTTTTGCGCTTTCTGAACCAGAGCCAGCCGGAGCGGACCAGGGGGATGAGAATGATCGATGCGATGATAAGCACGCCTGGCCGCGCCAGCCACGACCAGCCATGGATCTGGTTGGCCAGCCAGAAATACTGCTCCATCGGCCCGGAAAGCACGAAGCCCACCAGCGCCGGTGCGCGCGGCCATCCGGCGTGTTTCATCAGCCACCCGAGCGCCCCCAGCGTGAAGAGCATGAAAATGTCGCCCATGGTCGATGTAGACTGATAGGCGCCGACAACCATGATCAGAACCAGGGGGGCCGCGATTATGGCAAACGGGATTCGCGTAAGCCGGGCCAGCCAGGGCGTAATCGCAAAACAGGCCATGGCTCCGAGGACCGAGGTCAGTGCCACGGACCATACGATCAGAAACAGGAGATCCGGATTCTGTGTGATCATCCGGGGTCCCGGATAATATCCGAAGGCAAACAGGGCGCCGAGGAATATGGCTGCTGCGGGGCCGCCGGGCACACTGAACAGGAGGGTTGGAACGAGATCGGAAATGACGGTCGCATTGTTGGCGCCTTCTGAAGCTGCAATACCGCGAATTTCTCCCTTTCCGAATCTGGACTTGTCCCGGGTTGACCGGATGGCATGCCCATAGGCAACCCAGGTGGAAGCCGAAGCGCCGACGGCAGGTACAAAACCTCCAAAAACACCGATCACCGCCGCGCGCAGCACGAGCCAGCGGTTGCGGATGAAATCCCTGAAACCCTCTCCCCAATGTGTGACGGGTACCCGTTCGTGACTGATGCCGCCGCGAGCGGCGAGCATTGAGATCACCTCGGCGACACCGAACAATCCGAGCGCGACGATCGTCAGCGAGAAGCCGTCAAGAAGGTAGACCTGATCGAAGGTGTAGCGAAAATCGGCCGCTGCCTGGGCCGGTCCCACGACTCCCAGGAGGATGCCGAGGCAGGCCGCTGCCAGTCCCTTTGCCAGATCCTTTCCGATCATGGAGGCCGCAAAGAAAAGCCCGACGAGGGCCAGCATGAACAGCTCCGGTGTCGACAGAAGCAGAACGATGGGTCCGGCAACCGGGATCGCGACGAAGAGAATCAGGGCGCCGACCAGCCCGCCTGCCATGGAGGCAAGAAACCCTACGCCGAGTGCGCGTGCGGCCTCGCCCTGTTTGGCAAGGGCATGCCCTTCGATTGCGGTGGGGGCGGAAGCCGGTGAGCCCGGCGCGCCCAGCAGAACCGAAGTGATCGTATCAGAGGTATATACGACGGAAACCGCGCCGAGCAGCATCGCAAGGCCGGCATACTGGTCGAGATAGTAGATGAAGGGCAGCAGGATCGAGACCGCGGCAACGCCACCCAGTCCGGGCAGCATGCCGAAGACCATCCCGACAATCATGCCCCCGATCAGCGCTGCCATCCGCACCGGCTCCAGAAGAACGCCGAGGGCGGACAGGGCATGCTCGATCATGGAAGATCCGTGAAGATCCGAAGCGGGGGTGGGAACGGTCCCGCAAAACGGGACCGTTCAGAACCCGGTTCAGAAGGTTACGCCGTATTTCTTGCTGAGGAGGTTGCGAAGATAATCCTTCACGGCCTGTGGCGGGGACAACGCTGCCTTGATGGCCGCCTCGGTTGCCGGTCCGGCGTTGAGACGGGCTCCGTTGGTGACCTTTCGGCTTTCAGCCTGGAATGCCGGATCCGCGTTGATGTTGGCAACAGTGGTCGCAAAAATATCAAGCACGGCCTGGGGGGTATCGGGATGCATGTAGCCCGTCAGGCCATAGGCATAGGTGACCGATGCAACGCCCTGGAAGGCCTGCCATTCGATTCCGGAGGGCGCCTTGCCGTTCATCTGTTGATAAACCTCATAGACCGACGGAAGTTCCGGTGCAATCGGATCCCGCGCCATCAGGACGCCGTCCTTCATCGCGCCGCCAGTCCAGAGCGGAACGGCCTTTCCGGCCTTGACCGAAGGAACAACCTGGGTCAAGTAGACGGGCGTGAACTGATAGTCGAAATTGACCTCACCCTGTTCGAACGCCAGCCGTACGGGGCCCCGTCCGTTGAAACCGAGCACCGACTTGACGTCGAGGCCCAGGACCTCGAACGACAAAAGGCCGGGGAGATCGGATGCTGCTGCTGCGATGCCTCCATAGACGAGGGGTCGCGAACTCTTCTTGATGTCTGCGGCGCTCTTCACTCCCGTTGAAGGCGAAACGTAAGCAACAGCGCTGAAGGGATGGCTGTAGGCGACGCGATAATCGGCGAGGCGATACTTGACGCCTTTCTGCCCCAGCACGAAAGGATTTGCGGTGGACGAAGTGGTGAAGAGGATCGTCGTACCGTCAGATTTCGCGTTTTGCTCAAACCAGTTCGCCCCCAGTATCGAGCCGCCGCCAGGGCGATCGATCACATTGATCTGGGGATTTCCGGGAAGGTGTTTCTCGAAATAGGGCTCGAGAAACTTTGCCGATACAAACGTGGCTCCCCCGGGCCCGAAAGGTACGATCACGTCAATCGATTTTCCGGCAAAGTAACCGTCCTGTGCCTTCGCGACACCGGAAACTGCCAAGGCGGCCGTCACAGCTGCCATCCAAACATGTCTTTTCATTGCTGGTTGTCTCCCTGAAAGAAAATCATTTTCATGGTGTATCAACAGGCCGCGGCCAGTTTGACCCGACCGGTGGTCGCAGCCTCTCTGCGTTGATGGTCACCGCGTATTGCCGGCCACCTGAACCGTGTCAGCGCAACGATTTCCCGGCACCGAGGTCCTGGACAGGATCATCCGTCCCGGAGTCTCATGGCCGGTACCATAATGGCAGGCCGACTTTATCCTATTTTCCCTGATGTTTTCCAGTGACTGGCTCCATGATCGTGAGTGGAGGCGGATTGCGGGGATCGGTCGCCAGGTCAATGCCGGCCTGTCGATCCTTCCCGTCCCCCTGAATTGCAGACTGGTCGTTTCTTCAGGGAACCGGATCCCACCGGCCCGAAACGGTGGTAGCGGAGGAGGGACTCGAACCCCCGACACGCGGATTATGATTCCGCTGCTCTAACCTGCTGAGCTACTCCGCCAGTGAAGGGATGGATATAGGCGTCCGGTTTCGGGCCGTCAACTGCGAGCATGGCGCTTCCGGGTGTGCAGCCGGTCTCCGATATCCGACTTCCACAATCTCGAACGAGCTCTGGGGCAAGATTGCGCAGGAAAGGCTCGAATTCCGAGTTCCGCAATCATGAAGCAAGTGAACCAAATCCGGAGGAAAATCTCGGGAGAGGTTGCGGACGACCTGTCCCCTATCTTTCCGGGGCCTGTGGATGGGCTTGCAAATTGCAGAATACCCGGGATGTGCATGCCTCGGACCTCAAGGCCAGGTGTTTGCTGGCGGGAAACGGTTCGTTTGCTTGCGCCGTCCCGACTTCGGGCGTCGCGCACCAGAACAGGGCGCACGGGATCGAATCGCGACGGCTTCGGGACGGCCACGCATGTTGGCGGTCAGCGGTTCCTCCACCCACCCCGCAGGGTCCCTCGGGCGGGTAAAGCCTGATGGCCAACCCGGCTGATGAAGAGGCATTTTACGAAACAAAGTTTCCGATTAACCTCTGAGAAAGCAAGATGGCAACATCCAGAGGGTCGGAATGTCAACGGTGAGTTCAGAGTACGACTACATAATCGTGGGCGCCGGGAGTGCCGGCTGTGTCCTCGCCTACCGGCTGAGCTCGGATCCTGATATCAGGGTCCTGGTGCTGGAAGCGGGAGGACCTGACACCGATCCACTGATTCACATTCCGCTCGGCATGGGGCGGATGCATGATCGGCGGAGCCATGACTGGGGTTACGACAGTGAACCCGAGCCAGGGCTCAACGGACGTGAAATCGAGGCCATGCGTGGCAAGGTTCTCGGGGGCTCTTCCTCGATCAACGTAATGGCGTATGTCCGCGGCAATCATGGCGATTATGACCGTTGGGCGCAGAAAGGCGCTCTGGGCTGGTCCCACGCCGATGTGCTGCCGTATTTTCGGCGTATGGAGACATGGGAAGGCGGTGCCGATCAATGGCGCGGGGGAGACGGGCCGCTCCATGTCCAGCGGGCGCGGTCGACGGATCCGCTCTGGGACGCCTGGATCGAAGCCGGAAACGCAATGGGGTTCGGATTCACGGAGGATTACAACGGCGCAAAACAGGATGGTCTGGGCCGCAGCCAATCAACAATTCATCGTGGCCGCCGCAACAGTGCAGCCCGCGCCTTTCTGCGCCCGGCGGTCAAGCGGCCGAACGTCACGGTCCTGACCGAAGCTCACGCGATGCGAATCATGCTCGAAGGTGGCCGTGCGGTCGGAATTGAATATGCACGAAGCGGGGAGACCCGGAAAGCCAGGGCCCTGCGCGAGGTGGTCCTGGCAGGAGGCGTGTTCAATTCGCCGCAACTTCTGATGCTTTCCGGCATCGGGCCCGCTGATCATCTTCGCGACATGGGTATTGATCCGGTGGTGAACCTGCCGGGCGTGGGGAAAAACCTGCAGGACCACCTCGCGGTGATGCCGGCGGCCACTCGTCCTGCAGCCGGTCCGTTTCGTGATGTGATGCGCCTTGACCGCATGGCGATATCGATGATCCGGGCACACTTTCTTGGAACCGGGCCGGCCACGGTCCTGCCCGGCGGGCTTCACGGGTTCGTCAGGACACGACCGGAACGGGCAGTGCCGGACATACAGTTTCTGTTCCGGGGGGCACCGCCCCATGCCCATCTGTGGTTTCCGCTGTTGAAAGCACCCTATCTTGATGGCTTCGGCATACGGCCGGTGTTGCTGCATCCCGAAAGCCGGGGTGAGGTGCTGCTGAGATCCGCCAATCCGATGGAGCCTGTTCGGATCATCCAGAACTTCCTTGCTGTGGAACAGGATTTGATTACCCTCCGCGAAGGGTTCAAGCTCGCACGTGAGATGTTGCACCAGCCGGAATTGTCGTCGTTTCGCGGCGAGGAGACGGCCCCCGGCCCGCACGTGGGAACGGACGCCGAAATCGACGCCTGGATCCGGCAGACGACGATTACCGCGCACCACCCGTCCTGTACAGTGGCCATGGGACTGGACGAAACAGCGGCTCTGGATTCCGAATGTCGGGTTCGCGGCGTAGAGGGCTTGCGTGTGGTCGATGCTTCGGCCATGCCTGACCTCGTGTCAGGAAACATCAATGCCGCGGTTCTGGTGATTGCCGAAAAAGCGAGCGATCACATTCTGGGCCTCGAACCTCTTCCGCCTGCAAAGGCCGCGTGAGAGACTAAGATCCGCAACACAGGACAGGAGCAGGGAGAAGGAGATGACTGAAGAAAGGTATGAGGTTGGAGGACTGTGTCTGGAACGGCCGTTCAAGATACGCCGCCTGGGTCATTTCGGATTCTATTCCCGGGACATGGAAGCGTCGTTGACATTTTATCGCGATCTTCTCGGGTTTCAGGTTACGGACACCCTTGATTTTGGTCCGAGAGCCAGGGATCCGGGCGATGTCGCAGGGCTTGGCGATACGCGCGGTTATTTCATGCGCTACGGAACCGACCATCACGCGTTCGTTCTGTTCCCGTATCGGGTGCGCAAGGCCATCGACTACAACCAGACGATGGCAGAGGGAGCAACGACGAACCAGATCACCTGGCAGGTCGGCAGCCTGCGCGAGGTTCGCGCGGCGACCGACTGGTTCACGGAAACCGGGATCCGCTATGGAAGGACCGGACGGGATCTGCCCGGTTCGAACTGGCATGTTTATCCCGAAGATCCGGAAGGCCGGGTGAACGAGCTTTATTACGGAATCGAACAGATCGGATGGGATGGTCTTTCGAAACCGGCAGACATGTATGATCGGGATTTCCGGGAAGCGCCGGAAGTGCCCTACATGCGGGAGGCTGAGGAAGTCCGGCTTGCGCGGGAGCGAGGTGTGGATCTCACAAAGGGGATCAATTCCCTGGAACTGGGGCCGGCCCCGTTTGATGTCGGCGGCGTCATGCTGCCGCGTCCGTTCAAGATAACCGGCATCGGACCGGTGCGCCTGTTCGCGGAAAGGATGGCGGAAACGGTGGCCTTCTACCAGGACCGGTTGGGGCTCCGGTTGACGGAGACCGTGACCTGGAACGGCCTTGACTGTCATTTCCTTCGCTGCGGCACGGAACATCATTCTATCGCCCTCTATCCGCTGGCGCTGCGCAGGGAACTGGGTCTGTCAGAGTGGTCGACCTGTTTTTCCTTTGGCGTTCGCGTCAATGACTACAGCCAGCTCCGGAGTGCGGTTGACTTCTTGCGGGACCAGGGACGGGATGTTCGCACCTTGCCGCCCGAGCTGTTTCCCGGGATCGACTACTCGGCCTTTGTGGCGGATCCTGACGGGCATCTGGTGCAAATTTACTATTACATGGAACAGATCGGCTGGGACGGCCAGCCATGTCCTCCGGAGCGCCGGCGGGTTGTGGATAACGATCGCTGGCCTGATGTTCTGGAGCCCCGTGCCGACAGCTTTACGGGTGAACAGTTCATGGGACCGTGGGGATAGGCCGCCGGTGCCTCCCCGGCTCTGCCCGAGATTGTGACATGCGGCTGCGCCGGTCGCTGCCTGAACAGGAGTGATGATGAAATTCTCTTTTTTCATGATGCCGGTGCACCATCCGTCAGAGAATCCAACGCTTGCCTTTCATCGTGACATTGACTTGATACCCTTCGTAGAGGCGCTGGATTACGACGGCTTCTATATCGGTGAGCATCATTCCGGTGGTTGGGAAACCATGCCGGCTCCCGAGATGGCGCTGTCCATGGCTGCGGCTCGCACCAGCCGGATTGAGCTGGGAACATCGGTGATCAACCTGCCGTTTCATCATCCGTTTCACGTGGCCGAGCGAATAGCGTTTCTGGATCACCTGACACATGGCCGGGCTTTGCTCGGGATCGGTCCGAGCAATCTGGTGACGGACAAGCGACTGTTCCGGCTGGACAATGATCGCTTGTATCCGATGATGGCAGAAGCCGCCGACATTATCGTTCGCCTTTTGGAATCCGAGGAACCATTCAGTCACGACGGCGCGTTCTGGTCCTTCGAAGAAATGAGACTGCAACTTCGCTCCTACCGGCAACCGCGCCTTCCCCTGGCATTGCCGACGACGGGGAGCGCGGGCAATCTGGATCTGGCTGCGCGGCACGGCATGCAGCTCTGGTCGCCGTGTGGACGCAACCGTCCCGGCGGCGGCAGTTTTGTTTCGTTCTGGCAGGACTTTGAGGCGGCCTGTGAGCGGCATGATCGCGTGGCCAATCGGGATGACTGGAGTCTGGTCACATCGTTTTATCTGGCCCCCACGCGAAAGGAAGCCTGGGCGGATGTGTCCGAGGGAATACTGCGGGAGACCGAATATTTCTCCTCGATCGGGCTCAAGCAGTTGTACGAAGCCTATCCGGGCCAGCCGTTGACGGAGTTCACGCCACAGTCCTGTGCGGACCGGCGGGACTGGTGCATTGGCACACCCGATGATGCCATTCAGTGGATCGAGGACAAGCTCGACGAGAACGGACCGTTTGGCGGGGTCCTGTTGACGACACATGAGTGGGCAGCTTCGGACAGGCTCCGACGGTCTCTCGAACTGTTCGCGCGCTATGTCATGCCACGGTTCCGGCGGAGTAATGCGACATACCTTGATGAGTGGCGCAACATCCAGGCCGCGGTCGACCGGTGTGGCGGGGTCTCGGTCGGGGCTGATGGCCGGCGTTCAAACCTGGTGGCGGGATAGGGCCGATCTGCCATCGCTGGCGGCGGGATGCCGATGGAGTCTTCCGGGTTCGGGGTTTTCGGCGGCCGCAGGAGCGGGGATCAGCAATGGACCCGTATGGGCAGCTTTCTGTCAGGTTGCGGAAAACTGCCCGTGGAAACCCAGTGGCAGGGGATATGGCAACCAGGCCCGTGCAACGGGGCCGTCAGATATCCTGCGGGCGTCGAACACGGCGACGCCGGTCTTCCCCATCTCGTGCGCAAGAAAGGTGCCCAGCAACCAACCGTCATCTTCCGCCCGGCCGTCCGGGAAGGGAACGAAGATGTGCTCTTCGGCAATGATTCCCTTGCCGTAATCGAACAGATCGGTGACATCGCGCTCAAGGTCTTTCTTCATAACTGTGCGCAACAACCAGTCGGGGTGTCCGGCAGACCCCAGCATGTAGACGAAGCGATTACGTCTCCCGGTCAGCTGTTCCGCAATCCGGGGAAATTCTGCAGGCCGACCCGAGTCTTCGACAACGGTTCGACCATCGGGATGAAGCGCGACCCTGGTATAACGAGGCGTGCCGCCGAATGTGATCTTCCCGTTCATCACGTCACGCATTGTCACCTCGACAAGTGACGAATCCGGAGCCGGGCAATAGTCGAACCGAAGCGTTCCGTCTGCCTCCTCCCAACCGTTGCCGTGATGAAAACCGAAGCCTGCCTCGAGCTGGACCCAGCGGCGAACACCGAAGTCGCTCTTCGAGACGATCAGGACCCGTGAGCCGATTTCGGGACGCCAGGCATGGGAGTCGAGGAAGGTAGGACCCTGCCCCTGCTCATGAACGAAGGGCGGGATCACGAGGATCAGGTGCCGATCTGTCACAACGAAATCATGGACCATTCCCATCGGAGCGACAGGAACGGCCGCCGCCTTCACGACGCGGCCGTTGGCCGCGATGTGATAGAGCACGATCATCGGTTTCGGACCGATCACGCTGCCGAAGGCCCAGAGTGTGCCATCTGCCTCGACCTTGGGGTGGGCCGTAAAGGGCACCCCCTTCAGGCGTGAACTCCACGACTTGAAAGCTTTCCAGCTCAGGGATTCGGGGTCAACCAGGCTCGGTGAGCCGCCCTCCCACAAGGCCAGAAGTTCTCCCTGGAAATCCAGCAAGGACGTATTGGCCGTATTCATGTCATCGGGGCGCCGCACCGGCGCGGGATCCGGCACATGGGTGGCCATGGTCGGATAGAGCCGCCGGCCTGCCGCGTCTTCCTTGCTCAGCTTTGGCGTCCTCATCATGCGGCCTCGATGTCTGACACCGCGATCATCGAACCGGAATTCCTGGATCATGCCGTCGCCATCGAACCAGTGGTTGTAGCGCATCCCGAACCTGTCGTGGCCGGCAGGACCATTTCGCCTGAAGATCCCCCGAAGCCCGTCCGGAATCCGGTTCTCAATGACCAGCTGCGGGCAATCCATGTGGTCTGATGGTGGCGTTTCCCAGCCGATCAGCCGGGAGTCGTGATGGTTGGTGTCCAACCGTCCTCTGTCCGCCGCATCAGCCCGCACTCTCCCGGTACTTGCAAGGGACACCAAGCCGGCGGCAGCGGAGCTGCCGAGAAACTGTCTGCGATCAAGCATGACGCCTCCTAATACACAAGAACCATCTTGGTTGTGGATTGTCCGCCGTCAACGGCGACGGCCGCGGCTTCGAAACCGGGTGGACCCTGGAACCCGACAGCATCGTTGGAGAAGCCATAACCTTCGATGGGAAGGCCCATCATATTGCGGTCGATTTCCCCGTTGTTGTTCTCGTCGTGGAATGCCGTAACGGCATAACGGCCTTCGGGCAAATCCCTGAATACGACGCGCAGTTGACCGGAACGGGCCGGACTCGAGGTCCCGGTAATGATGCCGCCCCTGTCAGGAAACCTGATACCGGCCTTCCGGTGATGAACACCGACAAGGATCTGTCCTTCATTCGAACGGATGCCCTCGATCTCGACAATGAGTTCTCCTCCGGCGGCAGGAAGGGCCAGGAGCCCGAGGATGGTTGCCGGCAACAACACTCTTGCAAAACGATTCACGATGCATCTCCATGTCTCGGCTGTTAGGATGGCTGCCAGCCGGGCAGCCGCTCGTTGGGGATATGATCCATGGTCCGAGAGATCAGGGTCAATTCTGATTTCGTGGATGGCAGAGTTTCTTCGCGAATGATCGCCGATATGCAATTCGCGTTTCGTGAATGGATGCACAGCCGACGCATGCAGCGCCATGCTGTGGCGATTCTTGTGACCATTGCCGTATTTGCCTATCTCGGCCCTTTCGGAACCGCCACCCGCCTCGACGTCATCGAACGGGTCATCTACTGGGGAGTTAATATCGGGGTCAACTGGGGAATTGCCCTGGGCGTGGTTCCGGCCGTGGTCCGCTTTCTGAAGCGGGCGGGTATCGCGCGCCGCACCGGGTTCGTCATCGGTGCCCTTGCATCCGCTGTTCCCGGTACGGGCATCGTCGTTGTGCTTGAATGGTGGATCAATAACGTATCGATATCCCTGCCCTTTCTGGGCTATCTGTATTCCTGTGTCGCGGTCGTTTACGTTGTTCTGGCCTTCCTCGCGATCCAGCTGATCGAGGTGCCGCTGGAGCAGCACCCGGATGGCGGGGAGCCGGCTTCGGAATCCGACGGGATTGCTGAACACTCGGCCCCGCATTCCGCTGCGCCGTTTCTTTCGCGTCTCCCTTCTCATCTGGGCAGCGATCTGCATCACCTTCGCATGCAGGACCACTATGTCGAGGCGCACACCGGGAAGGGAAGTGAACTGATTCTGCTCAGGTTCCGCGACGCGTTGCGAGAGGTCGAGGGGCTGGACGGCTTGCAAGTTCACCGGTCTCACTGGGTTGCCCGGACCGCTGTCGTCCGCTCGTACCGTCGAAAGGGTCGCGTTTTTCTCGAACTCGGAAACGGCAGCGAGGTCCCCGTCAGCCGCTCTTTCGTCCCAGTGTTGGCCGAAAGGGGCTGGATTTGACGCGCGTCTGACGCCTGATGATCTCGGGAACGAGGCCGCGCGGACTGAACCTCATCACAACCAGCAGAATCATTCCCATCAGTATAGGGCGCATATGAGCCGACGCATCGATCAGGTGCTCACGAACAGGACTGTCCGCGGCCATTGGAGCCGTGACGGCCTGAAGAAGCCAGAGACCTGCAGGTTCTGCCTCAATCCAGACAAACCAGATCAGGAAACCGCCCAGAATCGCGCCGAGATTGTTTCCGGATCCTCCCACAATCACCATCACCCAGATCAGGAACGTAAAACGCAGGGGATTATAGGTGCTTGGCGTGAATTGTCCGTCAAGTGTAACCAGCATCGCGCCGGCAATACCGACCACAGCCGAACCCAGAACGAAGACCTGTCGATGACGGCGCACCACATCCTTGCCCAGTGACTGGGCAGCTTCTTCGTTGTCGCGTATGGCTCGCATCATCCGGCCCCATGGTGAGCGCAGCGCACGTTCGCTCAGAACCAGTATCACGAGAAGCACGCAAGCGAACAATCCGGCGTAACACAGCTTGACGAAGACACTGGATGCGGAGATTACGAGATCACGCAGAGCCGCGGTGAGCTCCGGTTGTGCAAGAGCCGACAAGCGATCCGCGTGGAGCGAGGCCACCATGTCCACAAACCACGGGGCAGTTTGCAGGTCGACCTCGTAGGGAACCGGCCGGTCCAGCCCTGTGACATTCTTGACGCCCCGGGCGAGCCAATCCTCGTTTTTCAGGACGGCGATGACGATTTCGGCGATGCCAAGCGTGGCAATGGCCAGATAATCGGATCGCAGACCGAGCGCGATCTTTCCGATAACCCAGGCAATTCCTGCTGCAAACAGTCCGGCGATGGCCCAGGACAGGATCACGGGAAGGCCCAGGCCTCCGATATAGCCGGTTGCCGACGGATCGATCGCCTCAATGGCTTCGACAGCGGGGTCGAAGAACCATCCGGTTGCAAGAAAGCCTCCCGCTATCACGACCAGAATGGACGTCATTCGTCTGCGCCCCGGAGGGACCAGACGTCGCACCAGCCAGACGAGACCTCCGGTCAGGCAAGCAGCGGCGAGGGCCAGGAGAAGCCCGGGTCCGCCGGCGGCGAGCGCGGCCGGAATCAGCGGTTTGGACACCAGAACCGCGGCGAGACCTCCCAGAGCGGCAAAGGCCATGATCCCTACGTTGAAGAGGCCAGCATATCCCCATTGTATGTTGACGCCGATCGCCATGACTGCGGAAATCAGGCACAAATTGAGGATACCCAGGGTCACCGACCAGGACTGACCGAACCCGATCGCAGCCAGGGCAGCGATCATGGCGGAGAAACCGATGATGGCGCGCCAGTGGCCGTTCAAAGCGTGCGCCCCCGAAACAGGCCTGTTGGCCGCCACAGCAGAACCGCGACCAGAATGATGAATGAGACCGCGAACTTGTAGTCGGTCGAAAGAAGCTGCATCAGACCGTCAGGCTGGAGGTTCTCCGGCAGGAGATAACGCAGGAATTTCTTGTAGGCATAGGTGACGCCGACCTCGGAAAAGGCAACGATGAATCCTCCCGCGATTGCGCCTACAGGTTGTCCGATCCCGCCGACGACTGCAGCTGCAAACATGGGAAGCAGAAGCTGAAAATAGGTGAACGGGTGAAACGCCTTGTCGAGCCCGTACAGGGTTCCTGCAATCGTGGCCAATGTTCCGGTGATGACCCAGGTCATCAGCACCACCCGATCGGGGCTGATTCCCGACAGGAGTGCAAGATCCTGGTTGTCGGAATAGGCCCGCATCGACTTTCCGGAACGGGTTCTCTGGAGGAACCAGAACAGCGCTGCCACTGCCGCTACGGCGGCGACGACCGTCAAGACCTGCGAGGTACGAATGACAAGCCCCTCGCCGAGCCCCGTCGCCCGCTTGAAGTCGCCGGCGCGGACAATAAAGCGGGAGCCGTCGAGGAAAGACTGGTTGCCCGGCCCGATGATGAAACGGACGAGACCGTTGAACACGAACATGACGCCCACCGAAACGATGGCCAGCACGGTGGGTGAACTGCGGCGGATCCGATAGAAGCGGAAGACGGAGCGATCCGCCGCGAGACAGATGGCAATTGTCACGAGAATACCGAACGGGAGTGCCAGCAGGGCGGTCGGAAGGGGCCCGAGGCTGACGCCCCAGGCCTGAAGTTGCCAGGTTGCCAGAATGACGGCAGCCGTACCCAGCGCCATGAGATCACCATGGGACAGATTGGCAAATCTCAGGATACCGTAGACCAGGGTGATGCCAAGGGCGCCCAGCGCCAGCTGCGATCCGTAGACGGTGGCCGGCAGCAGGACGAAATTCGTCAGGAGAATGGCTGCGTTGGCGATGTCTGTAAACATCGGCTGGTCAGCCTCCCAGGAACGACTTGCGGACCTCCGCGTCGGCGAGAAGAGCCTCGCCTGTGTCCGTGAAGCGATTTTGTCCTGTAACCAGGACGAACCCACGATCGGCGATCGACAGGGCTTGCCGCGCATTCTGCTCTACCATCAGAACAGCGGTGCCGCTTCGCCGGATCTCGATGATCCTCTCGAACAGTCCGTCCATGACAATGGGAGAGACGCCCGCTGTCGGTTCGTCCAGCATCAGCACCTGGGGCTGCGTCATCAGGGCGCGGCCGATTGCGACCTGCTGTCGTTGTCCTCCCGACAGTTCCCCTGCTGCCTGGCGGCGCTTGTCCTTGAGAATGGGGAACAGCTCGAATACCTGTTCGAGACTGGGGGAAATGTCATCACGCCGCAGAAACGCCCCCATTTCCAGGTTTTCTTCTACGGTGAGTGTGGGGAACACGTTCTGGTTCTGGGGGACGAAAGCCATTCCGTCCCGGACGCGGTCCTGGGGGGTGCGGTCAGTGATAATGCGTCCGTCCAGCCGAACCTCGCCCTCACTCAGTTCGATCATGCCGAACAGGGCTTTCATGGCGGTTGACTTGCCAGCGCCGTTCGGCCCCACGATCACGGTGATCTGACCCCGTTCGGCAGAGATTTCACACCCCTGGAGGATGTCTGCGCCGCCATAGCCTCCGCGCATTCGTTCCCCAACCAGAAAACTCACGGCGGGAGAGCCCGGTCTTGCTCCTGATCTCCGAGCCCTCTGCCGAGATAGGCCTCGATGACCCGTTCGTCACTGGTCACGACGGGTGCGGACCCGGATGTCAGCACGCGGCCCTCTGCCATGACGATGACGGGATCGCACAGCAGTGACACGAATTCCATATCATGCTCGATAAGGCAAAACGTGTAGCCGCGCTGGAGATTGAGCCTGAGGATTGCGCTCGAGATGGACCGCAGCAAGGTTCGGTTCACGCCGGCCGCGATCTCATCGAGCAAGATCACACGGGCGTCCGTCATCAGGATCCGCGCGATTTCGAGAAGTTTCTTCTGCCCGCCTGACAGGTTGCCTGCCGGCTCCTGCGCGACCGATTCGAGGTCAAGAAACGTGATTATGTCCTCGGCCTTGCGACGCAATACTGCTTCCTCGTCGCGAACGCGACCGGGACGCAACCATGCGCCGAGCAAACGCTCGCCGGTTTGGTCCGGTCCGACAACCATCAGGTTTTCAAAAACCGTCAGGGTTGGGAATTCGTGGGGAATCTGAAAGGTTCGGAGTACGCCCCGATGGAAGAGCTGGTGCGGGCTGAGCCCGGTTATGTCCTCGTCATCAAGATAGATGCGCCCGGACGAAGGCGGATACAGGCCGGCAATGACATTGAAGAGCGTCGTTTTTCCGGCGCCATTGGGACCGATCAGCCCGGTGATTGCCCCTTCCTGAAGATCGAGTGTAACGCCGTTGACGGCACGCACACCGCCAAAAGACTTGTGGACATCAACCACCCGGATCACCGGATTGTCCGGCATCGGGTCCGGCAGCCGTGAGGAAACACCGTCCGGCGAAAGGCCGGACGGTGCCAATTGCTTCTGCGGGGTTCAGTGAACCTTGACGACCTCGAATTTGCCGTTTCTGATTTCAAACTCCTTGTAGGAGCCTGCCGGGTCGCCGACATCATCGAGTTCGACGTCTGTCGCACCCTCGTAGTTCACGTCCTGTCCGGCGGCCAGGAGATCCATGGCCTTGCCGAGTTCGCCAGGCCCGATTTTGGTTCCGGGCGCATTGGCGACCATCCTCACCTTCGACTGGATGGCTGCACGATCCATGGAGCCGGCGGCCTGCGCAGCCAGGATGATGAGTGCGGCGGCGTCATAGGCCTCGCCGGCAAACGGTGCGTCTCCCTTGACACCGGCCGCTGCCGCGAGGTTCACGAACGTCTGGCTGTTGGGGGAATCGGAACCTGGTGTCGTGGCGATGGAACCGTTCAGGTTGGTGCCGAAGGTGTCGGTCAGGGCGTCCCCCTTCATACCGTCGGCCATGACAAACATGTCAAACGCGCCACTGTCGAGCGAGGCCTGGATAATGCCCTTACCTCCCTGGTCCACATAGCCGAAGACGGCCAGGTGCTCGGCGCCCGAAGCTGCCAGAGCGGCCACTTCCGCGGAATAGTCGGCCTTTCCATCCTCATGCGCAGCGGAGATTTCCACCTTGCCGCCCAGCGCCTTGAAGGCGTTGCCAAACGAGTTGGCGAGGCCCTTGCCGTAGTCGTTGTTCGTGTAGGTTACGGCAATATTCTTGATGCCGCGGCCCATGACGATGTCAGCGAGAACCACGCCTTGCCTGGCATCGGACGGTGCGGTACGGAAGAAATGTCCCTTGTCGTCGATTGTGGTGAGCGCCGGGGAGGTTGCTGACGGCGAAATCAGCACGACACCGTTGGGCACGCCTACGTTGTTGGTCACGGCGATGGTCACGCCCGAGCAGTCCGCACCCATGATTGCGGCGACACCGTCCGAGGTCACAAGACGCTCGGCTGCTGCGGTTGCCTCGGCAGCACCGACGCATGTGGAATCAGCGCGAACGGGAGAGACCTTTTGCCCACCCATGAACTTGCCCGAGTCTGACGCCTCTTTCATGGCCAGTTCCGCGCTGCTGGCAATCGCCGGTACCAGCGATTCGATGGGTCCTGTGAAGCCAAGAAGGACGCCAATTTTCATTTCGGCGTTCGCGCTCGACACGGTCATGCCGAGGGCTGCTGCGGCCGCCAAGAACATTCTGTACATTCTCTGTCTCCCTGAGAAATCGACCATTAGCGAGCGGTCATTCCGTCACTGTTGACCGGCATTGACTGAAGGCAGGGCGCCTTCCGATCCGGGCCTGCAAACTATAGCACTTGCCTGAACGGCTGCAACCGAACCCGAAGCGCCGGGATGGTCCGGTCGAGACACGCTTCGTTACCCGGCACCACCGCCGCTCATCGCGCCGAAGTCCCCGGATCCTGTCCAGATGGGCGCCCGTCGATCATTTTCCTGATCTCTTGGCGAAGCCGGTGGCGGCGTGACAGACTCCAGAGAAAAGCCCCGAGAATAAATCCGGCGCCAATGGCCACCGGTATGCGGAATCCGACGAAATCTGCGGCGGCCCCCATGACAAACGCACCGATGGCCGGGGTTCCGAGCCACAGGATTCCGTAGAGACTGACGACCCTGCCGCGAATGGAATCGGGGATTTCCGCCTGCACCAGTGACTGGATCGTGATGCCACTGGCGTTCAGCAGGAAGCCCCACCCGATAAAGACTATGCCGGCAACGATGAACTCGTCGGTTACGACAAATGCGATCTGAACGATGGCGACGAGCAGCAGGGTACGAATGAGTATGTCACTGAGACCTTGCAGCCGGCCGCGGCGAGACAGCCACACTCCCGACAGAAGCGATCCCAATCCGGCCCCACCAGTGAGCAGGGCCAGCCCGTCTGCTCCCATATGGAAGACCGCCCCGGTAAATCCGGGAAGAAGTTCTGCGGTTGCGCGGCCGAAAAACGATATGAAGAACAGCAGAATCAGCAGGGGTCCGATCAACGGGTGATTGACCACATGTCTGACCCCTTCCATGATCTCGGCGGGCACCGACGCCAGCGACTTGGGGGCCGGCATCCGGATCTGGATCCGGATCATGTACAGGCCGACAAGCATCGGCACGTAACTCAAGGCATTCACGAGAAACGTGATGCCGACACCCCAGTAGAGAATGATGGCCGCGGAAATTGCTGGTCCGATCAGGCGCGAGCTGTTCCAGATCGTCGAGTTTATGCCAATCGCCGAGGTGATTTCCCTCCGATCGACAATGGTCCCGATGAGAGCCTGCCGGAAGGGTTGGTGCATGCCCTGGATGGATCCCTGTAACAGCGCAAGGCAGAACAGGAGTTCGATCGTGATCCATCCGCCGAGTGTCAGCGCCGCCAGGGCCGCAGCCTGGCACATATTGGCATACTGGACGAAACGTACGGCCTTGAGCCTGTCAATGCGATCTGCAAACGCTCCGGCGATAGGGGCCACGATCACGGTTGGTGCAAGATCGGCAAAGGCCACCAGCCCAAGCCATGTGCCCGAGCGGGTCAGTTCCCAGGCAAGCCATCCGACGGCCATCCGTTGCACCCATGTGCCGATCAGGGACGGAATCGCGCCGATGGTCAGAATCCGGAAGTTGCGATTGGCCATCGCAACGGCGACGCCGCCAAGCCAGGATGGAGATGTCATGCCCCGATACGGCCGGTATTTCGCGCGATGCGAACCATGGACCGGGCCGCACCCGAACCGGGCGGCTGCTGCCTGGAGTGCGGTCTGTCCGGCGTCACGCTTCTCCGGCCATCACACATGCCCGGATCGCCCAGGGCCGTGGCATCGGAATCAGAAAATTGCGAAATATTCCTGCTGTTCCCAATCCGTGACAGAAGACAGAAAGCGGGCAATCTCCGCTTTCTTGATGGTAAGAATATAATTCACAAACTGTTCCCCCATGGAGGCCCGGAACATTTCCGAGGCGTCAAGAGCCTCGACCGCCTCCATCAGGTTGCCGGGGAGTTTTTCTCCGTCAGCTTCGTAGGGTGTATCCGTGACCGGTGCGGCATCGCGTTGGTGCCGGATGCCATCCAGGCCGGAGTAGATTTGCGAGGCCAGATAGAGATAGGGATTGGCAGCGGGTTCGCCGACACGGTTCTCGATGCGCGATCCCGGATCTCCGGGAGCCGCAATGACCCGAATCATGGCGCCCCTGTTATCGCTGGACCATGCCGTGCGATCGGGGGCGAGGGAATAGGGCTGATAGCGCTTGTAGCCGTTTATGGTCGGTGTTGTGAATACGGAAGCCGCACGGGCATGTTGCAGGATCCCGGCGACAAACTGTCGGCCCGTCGCCGAGAGGGTTTCGCCCTGTTGGGGCATGAAGGAATTTTCGCCGGCTTCGCGATGCGTCAACGTCTGATGCAGGTGCCATCCGCTGGAGAAGACATTGGGCAGGTTGGGGCGGCACATGAAGGTTGCGTGGAGACCGTGGCGACGTGCACACTGCTTGACGGCGCTTCGAAACAGGACCATCAGATCGGCGGACCTGAGACCCGTCCGGGGCTGGAATGTCGCCTCCACCTGGCCGGGGCCATATTCGACTTCCAGGGAACGCAACGGCAGCCCGAGTTCCAGAAGGTTCCGGCGTAGAATTTCCAGCGCGGGATCAAGTTCGTCCGCGCGCTGCTCCGTGAGGTACTGGAACCCATGCGCCAACAGCTCGACACCAGGAGGTGTGCCCGGTTGGGTGGCATGTTGCGGCTCAAGCTTGGGATCGCTCAGTGCGAACAGATGGAACTCGACCTCGAGGCCTGTGACATAGTCGAATCCCTGTTCCTCCGCCCTCTGAACAGCCTCACGACCGATCCGTCGGGTGGAAAAGGGCACCGGTGTTCCGTCGGGATAATAGATGTCGCAGAGCATCCAGCCGGTGCCGGGGGCCCATGGCAGGATCCGGAATGTGGTCGGGTCCGGCACCATCACAAAGTCGGCCCCGCCGGTCATTTCCGTCATGTCAAACCCGCCGCCGCTGGTGAAAACGGGGTACACTGTCCTGTGGGATGTATCCTTGGCGAGAAGCGTGGTTGTCATGCCGCAGCCATCTCGCATGGCTGACGCAATGGTATCCGCGACCAGTGTCTTGCCGCGCAGGATGCCATGCTGATCGGCAAAGGAAAGACGGACAACATCAAGCTCCGCGCGTTCAATGCGTTTGAGAACTTCCGCCCCAATCACGTGATCGTCGTCGCTCCAGAGCCCGTTGCGTTCCACAAGCCCGTTGCGTCCGGTCGCTCCAGCGTTCACAACCGGTTGACCCAGCTTGTATTCCTGCGTCTCAGGTCAGCCTGCTGACGCCAGGCTTGCGGCCAGCTGCAGGCGGAGGTGATGGTATCGATTGCGGCCGGCCCGGTGACGCCCGCCAGATCGGGCAGCCCTGACGGGCCGTGTGTCTCCAGGGCGTCGAGGGCCTGGATCAGCTTGCGCCGATAGGCTGTGATCCCGACGTCAGAAGCTCCAAGATGCTCCCGGGTTCGATCGAAGACGGGTCCCTGGGACTCCACCGCCCACTGGTCATGGACATTGATATCGTGACCCATGCCTGTATAGGTTTGCGTCCGTTGCTCTTCCGCGTTGAAACCGTATTCATTCGACCGGTTCCGGCGCGGCCGGTAATCGGGCAGGCTGTAGAGTTCCAGCCGTTGCGCGTTCATCTGATCCTTGTCGACGGCATGCTCGAACGCTGTGAAGATTGCATACCACCAGCAGTGCGTGTCATCGATCGGAACATGCCATTGGGTGATGGTCATGTCCGCTGACATCGGGATCACAATGGCGTTGGGAAACAGCTGATTTGTGATGCGGACATGCATCCGGTCCGGGTCAAGGCGACGCAGCGCGGCAAGGCGCAACCCGAACGCCGTGTCTTCAATCTCGATCTTCGGACAGGGATATTCCCGCAGCAATCGAGTGACCGGGATGTTTTCCGTGCTGTCTCCGAATTGGCGGCCATATCCCTCGTCCGGTGTCGAATCTTCGTAGAACCGGTGGAGGAATGAGGCGTGGGCCGGATCAATTCCGACTTCCAGGGCTTGCAGCCAGTTGCACTCGATCAGCCCCTTGAACGCAAACGTGTGAGTGGACGGTGCGACAAAGCAGTCCAGTTCGGGAAGGTCGGGGGGTTCACCGTCGCCCAGCCACGCGAACACGATGCCGTTACGTTCCTTACAGGGATAGGCCGTATGGCGGATCTTGCGGCAAAAGTTGCTGTCCGGCGGTTCGGCCGGTTGATCAAGGCATTGTCCCCCGGCATCGAAGAGCCAGCCGTGAAACGTGCAACGCAACCCTCCATCCTCCAGCCGTCCGTAGAGCAGATCTGCACCGCGATGCGGGCAATGCCGGCCAAGGAGTCCATAACCGCTGTCGTCGCGGTAGAGAACGAGATCCTCGCCCATCAAGCGAACCGGTCTGACAGGGCGATCGCTCTCCAGTTCCTGGGCCAGGGCGGCCGGCTGCCAGTATTGCCGCATTAATTTGCCGCAAGGCGTCCCCTGATCCGTTCGGGTCACCCGTTGATTCTGTTCGCTGCTCAGCATGGCATCAATTTAGCGATTCCCGTTCTGTCTGTCGCCCACCAAGCCGGCTATGAACAGGTGTTTCATTGGACGGTTCCCGAACCGTTTCGTTCGGCGAATTCTGTGAGTGGATACCCTCCTGCAGGAAGGGTTTGTGGTGACAGCAGATATGACGAACTCTATACCAGACAGGCGCGGCGGACGACAGAACGAAATGCGGTTGTATGACCGTCGGTTGTCTGACATCCCCTGAACGGGATCTTCCCGGGCTCCGATTGATCCGGGCCTGATCAGAGGCGACAGCGGAAACAGGAGAACTCGAATGGAGCGACACGGAATGTTCGAATGGAATGAATTTCTGGCCAATGATGTTGCAAGGGCAAAGGCCTTCTATCGGGATGTTTTCGCCTGGGAGGCCGAAGAGACCCCGATGCCCGGGGGCGGCACCTATCATGTTTTCAGGTCGGGCAAGGAGATGATCGCCGGCATGATGGACATCCGGGATACCGAGGCCCCTGAAGGGACCCCGTCACACTGGTTTTCCTATATCGGCGTGGTCGATGTAGACAAGACCTGTGTTGCCGTGAAGGAACAGGGGGGCGAAGTCCTGCGGGTTTTCGATGTTGCGGATATTGGCCGCTTCGCCGTGATCCGTGACTCCGATGGCGGGGTCGTCGGTCTTATGACCCTCGAGACCAGCGAGGTTTCTCCGGATTGAAGACGGGATGTACATCAAGGTCGGGACAAGCTGGCGCGCTCACGGAAAGAGCCTGTACCCTAGGAGTTCGGTGTTCTGCACTCTCTGCTGACAGGCTGCACAAGCACCAAGGCGATGCATCCCTGCCTCAATCCCGCCCGCGAACTCTTCCCGCCCCGGGCTGCCGGGCTCGATCCGGCTCAACAGCCGAAAGGAGGCCGCCGCCCATGGAATTTGAGTTTGGCTGACGGTGTCCCGGTGCTGCAAGCACGAAACCGCTTTGTCCCTGGTGCGCACGATTGCCGGTGCGGGTTGCGGCTCTCGTGCTGGGTGGGCAACGTTCGCCCTTGCGGACATTTCCGCCCGGCGAGAACGCTTGGCGGAATGTCAGCCGGTTCTGGCCGCAAAAACCGGGCGCGATGACTGCGCCCGGCAGAAGCAGGTTACCTCCGGAGCGAATCCCACCGGTAGAGGCATTCTTCGCAAGACCGGGCGACATCTGCACCCCGGTGGCTCCATTGGCGCGCGGCCGACCTCCAGCCCGGTGATGCTCCAGGCGACGATCACGGAATGGAGCCTGGCCCGGTCGCGACGAGCGCCGAAGGTCCCTCCTTCAGCTCTCGTCCTGTCGCGCAAAACCGATCCACATTCTCACAGGGGGCGTTACCGGAATTCTCCCCTCGAAGGGCTTGGTCGGGACGATAAACCCGGCCACAGGTGCACGCATTTGCTTCCCCGCAGCTTCCAGACCGCGACCTGGTGACTTCCAATCAGCGACCCATTGACTTCCAATCAGCCGATATGGCAAGTTCCAATTGTCGGGAATTCGGTGGTGGGATGTTCAAACGGTTTGTAGAGCGCCGGGCGACAGAAGCCCTCAAGGATACGCCCGTCGTCCTTGTTGTCGGACCGCGCCGGGCCGGCAAGACCACGCTCGTCAGGAAAATGGGCGAAGCCAGCCGCACCTATATCACGCTGGACGACCGGACTGTACTGGAAGCCGCCCGGTCCGATCCGGTGGGTTTTGTCAGGGGCCTGGGCCGGGCCACCATCGACGAGATCCAACGCGCACCCGACTTGATCCTGGCGATCAAGAAGACTGTCGATGAGGACTATCGCCCGGGTCGCTTTCTTCTCACGGGCTCGGCTAACGTGCTGACCCTGCCGCGGGTCGCCGACAGCCTGGCTGGCCGCATGGAAACACTCCGGATATTGCCACTGGCGAGGGCTGAGATCGAAGGCCGGACACCGACTTTCCTGGAGCGCCTGTTCGAGGGGAAGTTGCAAAGTCAGCGCAGTGCAGCCGTTGGCGATAACCTCGTCAACGTCGTCCTGCTTGGCGGCTTTCCCGAAGCGATCGCCCGGGAAAGCGAGCGGCGCCGGCAGGACTGGGCACGGTCCTATCTCACCTCGATCCTTACGCGGGACCTCAGGGACATCGCGGATGTGGAGAAACTGACCGAGCTTCCGAAATTCGTGCGACTGCTGGCCGAGCATTCCGGCCAGTTGGTCAACTATTCGCGGTTCGGGGCCGGCATCGATGTCAGTCACAAGACGGGGCAACGCTATGTCGGACTGCTCGAACAGGTCTTTCTGGTCGCAACACTGCAGCCCTGGTTCACCAATGCGCGGAAGCGCATCGTCAAAACACCAAAGCTGCATTTCCTCGATTCCGGTCTGCTGGCGAGCGCTCGCGGCCTTACCTTCGACAGGGTGAGGGCGGATCGCGGGCGTTTCGGCGCGCTTCTGGAGAGCTTCGTGTTTTCGGAATTGCTCAAGCTGATGACCGCTTCCGACCTGCGGCTGACGCCGCATCACTTCCGGGACCGGGACATGCGTGAGGTCGACATCGTACTGGAACGCGATGACGGAATGATCGCCGGCGTGGAGGTCAAAGCGAGCGCTACGGTGAGGTCCGGCGACTTCAATGGCTTGCGAGCGCTGGACGATGCCAGCGCAGGCCGCTTCGCCTTCGGTGTCGTTCTTTATGACGGCACGGATATCGTGCCGTTCGGTGACAAGCTGGCAGCAACGCCTTTGTCTGCCCTTTGGGCATGACTTCCATCCCTTGGCATTCGCGAAGCGGTTTGCACCCGCGTTTGTCCTGACCAAGGGTTTTTCCGCAATAGGATCCCGGCTTCAACCGACTCAACGTAATACGCGCAAGGATCGGAGCACCCTGGGTGCCTCTCTGGCAGACGCTCATGGTGGCCACACGCAGGCGTTGCCGCGGCCGGCCGGCGGGGTTTTCGCTGTTACACCACGCGGTGGGACACAACCCAACGCCGCGGTCGGCAGGGAGTTCTGGCGACAAGCGGGCCAACTTCGCCAGCGCGGCGCCCGTCGGACGTGTGAGTCTGCCACCGCGCGAGCCAAGCCTGCCAGCCGGGAACAGCTCCCGAAGGTCGCTCGTGACGCGGGTTTCGCCTGACCAAAGCTCATGGACAGAACCTGATCGATCCATTGATGGACAGAAAGGGGACCAAGGCGACCTGCCAAGCAAGTGTCCGTAGGAAATCCGATCAGTTGGCAGGGTGCCTTCCCGTTACACGCTGATCGTCGAGAAACGAGCAAAGGAACCCGCGGAACGGCCCCGCTTCCCGCCAGAGATCTACGTAAACATGACCGATACTCCGGCCCTGATCAGAACGTGACCACGCTGCGAATCGATTCTCCCGCATGCATAAGGTCGAAAGCGGTGTTGATGTCGTTCAGCGGCATGGTGTGAGTGATCATTGGATCAATTTCGATCTTGCCATCCATGTACCAGTCGACGATCCGGGGCACATCGCGGCGGCTCCTTGCTCCGCCGAAAGCGGTACCCTTCCAGACCCGCCCGGTTACAAGCTGGAACGGCCGGGTCGAAATCTCCTGCCCGGCTCCGGCGACACCGATAATCACGCTGACACCCCACCCGCGATGGCAGCACTCAAGCGCCTGGCGCATAATTTCGACATTGCCGATACACTCAAAGGAATAGTCGGCGCCGCCGCCCGTCAAGTCCACGAGATAGGGGACAAGATCACCGTCGACCTCGTCAGGATTGACGAAATGCGTCATTCCGAACCGTTCGGCCATCTCCTTCTTTCCGGCA
This sequence comes from Alphaproteobacteria bacterium, assembly GCA_965221485.1. Lineage (GTDB taxonomy): Bacteria > Pseudomonadota > Alphaproteobacteria > MPNO01 > UBA830 > JAJEBT01. The sequence continues at coordinate 3,333,055 of OZ244893.1, forward strand.
TTGATGTCGATACCCACAATCATGCCCGCTCCGGCCATCCGGGCGCCCTGGATCACATTGAGGCCGATTCCGCCAAGACCAAACACCGCGACGGAAGCGCCGGGCTCCACCTTTGCGGTGTTTATGACGGCACCTATCCCCGTGGTGACGCCGCAGCCGATATAACAGATCTTGTCGAACGGAGCGTCTTCGCGAACCTTGGCCAGGGCAATCTCCGGAACAACCGTGTAGTTGGAGAATGTCGACGTGCCCATGTAATGGTGGATCATGTCACCGCCGCTTGAAAACCGGCTGGTCCCGTCCGGCATGACACCCTGTCCCTGTGTATCGCGGATCGACGTGCACAGGTTGGTCTTTCCCGACAGGCAGGATTTGCACTGCCGACACTCCGGAATATAAAGCGGAATGACATGATCGCCTTTTGCGAGCGTTGACACTCCGGGACCGGTATCGACCACCACCCCCGCGCCTTCGTGGCCGAGAATGGCGGGAAACAGTCCCTCGGGATCGGCGCCCGAGAGAGTGAATTCGTCGGTATGGCAGACTCCGGTTGCCTTGATCTCGACAAGGACCTCGCCTTCCCTCGGTCCATCAAGTGTGACGGTCTCGACGCTCAGCGGTTGGCCGGCCCCGATGGCAATGGCAGCGCGTGTTTCCATGACGGCGTTTCCCTTCTGGCTGTTCCATCCCTCTATGTTTTCAGCCGCCGGTCCGGCTTGCAACCCCGATTACGCTCCGAACCTCGTCAGGATGTCCGTGAGAACAGGCCTCAGATAATCCCGAAACCGCTCCGGATTTTCGCACACGGGAAAGTGCCCGAGTTCCTTCATGATGACGGCCTCGATACCGATCTTCCTGGCTGTTCGCATCGTTTCATCGGGCGTACAGGAAAAATCATACTCGCCGGTCATCAGGTAGACCGGGCAGCGCTCCGTATCGATCCCGGCAACACGGTCGCGATAGTCCGAATCGGCGCGATAGAAGAAAAGATCCCCCTTGAAAACGCCGGGTCCGCTCGTCAGATATCCCCATAGGGTCTCCCACCGCCGGGCTTCGGGGCTCTGTGGTGCGATCAGCCCCGAGATCAGTGCGGCGCATACCTCTCCGCCATGAATGTCCGGGCGGTGAAGCCATTTGCGATCGTACCACGGCTCCTGGTGGTCCGAAGCTTCGATACCGATTGCGGCCCGAAACTCTTCCGGGTACGCCCGCGCCAGATGAAGAACAATCCGCCCGCCCATGGACACTCCCATGACAATCGGACGTTCCAGCCCGACGGCTTTCATGAAGCTACGAATTGTTTCCGAATACCGCTCGGTTGTGAGCTTGTACTCCTCTTCGTGATAGCCGTCAGGCGGAAGCGACTTGCCGTGCCATGGCATGTCAAATGCCACCACGCGGAACCGGGACGTGACTTCTGCGTCGTTCAGGAGATGCCGGTACTGCGTAGCGTCCGATCCGGCCGTGTGAAGACAAAGCAGGGGAAGTCCCTGACCGGCTTCTTCGAAGTAGATGCGGTGTGCACGTTCACCAATGGCGAGATGCACATAACGGCCGACGACCGGTTCGATTCGTGAGGTCATGTTTCCGGGTTCGTTGTCGATCGCAACGATCCCAGCAGCTCTTTTACGTAACGCAGATTGGCCATCAGGGGGACCAGATTGCCCTCGATGACCGCTTCACCCGATTTGGTCATGGCAAACAGATCGTGATAACCGGGGCGCGGCACGGGCTTCATGAACTCGTGCCATGCCTCGACCGAAAAACGGATGGAAAAATCACGGGACTGCATCAGGAACGGTCCCTTTCGGACCTCTCCGACGGCACCGTGCATGATCTCGATCAGCCATTCATTGTCCCCGATGGCAATGAGCATCTCTGCATTCATGTATTGGCCAAGACGACGCAGCACCGCGTTCGCGTTGGCACGGCCTTGCAGATCTTCCGGAAGCGCGGTTCCTGGATCTGTGGATCCCCTGGCTGGACGGGCGCCCTCGGTCATGGCGTCCGTTCCGTCCTGTCAAGGCCCGTCCTGTCGGCGATCAACGCCCACAGGGCTTCCGGATCTTCAACATGCGCGTTGTGTCCGAGGCCGGGCAGAACCACAGCATTCGGATCAAGGCCCTTCATTTCGTGGGCCGGCACCATCTGGTCGCGTTCCCCGGCGGCCAGATACACGGGGGCCGTTGCCGCCGCATGGATGTCGCGGGTATCCGCATGAGCAACCATTGCCGCACGGTTGTCTGCAGCCAACCGCCAGCGCCCGTTCTGCTGGACTACTCCCGTACCGGCAATCTGCGAGTCCGGATCGACCAGGCCCTTGAGGCCGGTAACGAGGACAAACCGTTCCCGGGCCTGTTCTTCGGTCTCGAACCAGCGGGTCGGTGCCGTCGCGAGTTTGTTGATTCCCGCGAATTCTTCGGGTGTCCAGGTCACCTTTACGCCGAGCGCTATCACGGCTCGTGGGGACAGGCCGAACCAGCCGCTCGCCATCAGAATGCCCACGAGACCACCCATCGAGTGTCCGACGAGACAGGACTCTTGATGATCAGCCAGCAAATCAGCCATGTCGGCGGCATGAAGGCCGATGCCGTACCGGTGGTGGTGACCTGACCTCCCATGGCCCCGCATGTCGGGGATGATCCAGCGGCCGGGCCAGCGCACCCGGAGAATGTCCCTCAGACCGGACCACACAGCGCCGGTTCCCGACAGCCCATGCATAAGCAGGAGAGTGGGTTCCGACGAAGCGCCGCCGGTTTCGACATAAAGCCCTGCAGCACCGGTCCTGTCCCTGTTCATCGTCCCTTCCAGTCCGCCTTGCGCTTGCCGCGAAAAGCTGCCAGTCCCTCATGCGCGTCCTCCGTGCCGATCAGAACCGACTGACCCAGCCGTTCGATGAGACGCCCGGTTTCCGTATCCGTGTTTTGACAGGTGTTGATGACGTGTTTGGCCATTCCCAGCGCCAATGGTGCGCGCTCGCACAGGACACGGGCGAGGGCCAGCGTATCCTCAAGGAGATCGTCGGCATCGGACACCCGGTTGACGAAACCCCATCGCTCCGCGGTTTCGGCGGAGACGGGTTGTGCGGTCATCATCATCTCCTTCAACCGGCCGATGCCGATCATCTGGATCATCCGTGAAGCAGCGCCGGAAGCGGGGATTACGCCGATATTGTTTTCCGTGAGAATGAACTCGGCCTCCCTGCACGCGATCCGCAGATCGCTGGCGGCAGCGATCTCGACCCCGCCGCCGGCACAAACTCCGTTAATCATGGAAATGACGGGTTTTTCCAGGTTTTCCAGATCGTCCAGCATCTCGTGATTGGCGCGGACATAGGCCCGATATTGCGGTGACGGCAGATTGTTCTCGTAATCCAGCCCAAGAATGTCGCGACCCGAGCAAAATCCTCGTCCGGCACCAGTGATGATCAGAACGCGGATTGCACTGTCGAAACCGATCTGCCAGACGATGGACCGGATTTCCCGGATCATGTTTTCGTCAAAGGCGTTCAGCTTGCCGGGTCGATCAAGGGTCAGAATTGCCACGCCGTCTTCGGGGACTTCCAGGCGGGTCGCGGAAAATCGGTCGGGATGGTCGATGAAACCCAGCGGCTTTCCATCTGTATCGACCCTTACTCTTGGCGCGTCGCTCATGATTTCGTGTCCTGATTTCAGGTCCGGGGGAATCTCACCATTCTGTCCCGGCCCCTGACGGATTCAACCCCCGGCCTCAGGTTCAGAAGACTGCTGCCTTTCCTCCCCGTATCTGCGACGAACGGAACGAAGGAAAGAGCATCGGATCCGCCGGCCGGACCGGTGCGGTCCTCCATGATTCTTCGGGTCCGGGTTGCAGGAACACGACAGATCGACGCATGATCCAACCCGGTCCCGGTTCTGAGAGCAGGGTCTTCCGGTAAGGTCATCACCTCGGAACCTGTTTCCGGGACCACATATCGTAAGGAAGACGCGCGTCGATCAGAAAGGAACGCTCAGCCCGTCCATTACGCTGTCGCAGTTCACAAGTTCCACTTTCTTCCAGCGGATCATGAATTTGTCTCCGGTCAGTCTCTGCAGCCCGTGCCACTGGGTGCCGCCAAACAGCCTCTGGGTGTCCCGTCGATATTCGATCATCTGAAACTTGGACCGGACAGCCAGAAGATCACCCGATTCGTCTTCAAGGGTCACATTGGCAACCAGGCGACTGGTGCGTGATCCCGGGGTCTGCGCATGCGAGGTATTGGCTGTCAGTCGGCGTACGCGGGTCTCCAGCAGAAGCCGATCGTCATACATCAGGGAAACCGTTGTTCTGGGGTCCTCCTGACCTTCCTCAATGGGAACCCAGTACCAGGCATCGGAAGTGAAGAGCGTCAGCCAGTCGTCCCAACGGCGTTCGTCCAGTATACGGGCTTCAGCGACGAGAAAGGCCTCTATGGCTCCGGTTAGGGTCAGGGTCACGTCGGGTCTTCACGGATTCGTCATGTAGCCGCGCCACGCGTCATACATGTTGCGGATATAGACTTCGCTGGTCGAATCGCGGCCCTGGATACCGCCATATTCGCCGGCCTCGTCGGTGGTATATCCGCGTCCGATCTGGATCCAGTCCGCGCCCTCGCTGGCCACGCCGGCGCCGATCCGTCCGTAGGTTTCGAGGTCGTCGGCCAGGACCAGCGAGCCGGTGCCGTTCGTCACATTCGCAAAGGCGATAGTGTCCTCGAACATGCGGTCGGGTGCACCGCGCAGGCGAAAGGAGTAGGCGAAGACCTCGGTTCTGTTCACCGACACCGGATGAACAACCCGCAACTGACGGAATTGGCTCATGAAGGAGAGATTGGGGTAAATGTTCGAGTTCCAGCGTGTCACTTCAAGGATCCTGCGGGTTTCCCTGACTCCTTTTGCAGCCTCCATCCGGCTGATGTAGTCGTTGAAACCCGGGTCGCGCATATGCGCGCTCAGTTTTGAATCGTCGTGATAGTCGCCGAGATACGAGTGGCCGTTGGGAAAGGTCCAGATTCCTACCTGTTCCTGCCAGAAGTCGTAGGAGGCCCCGTTCTGGCGCATCTGGCGCACGGCAATTTCGCCAAAGCCATCACTGTGGGCGTCATCTTCCTGTTGTCGTGAAGCCTCAATTGAAGAGTCGTGCACGAATAGTGGATGGGCGGCATCGCAAAGATTCTCGAGGTAGAGCTTCCAGTTCCCATCATAGGCGTGTTTGAAGGTGCCCCCCGCCACCTCGATTTCTCCCTCGGGCGCCCGATCGATCATGTCGTCGAATGAACTGGTCATGTGGCCGAGAAAATCCGTGAGTGACGGGCCATCGGCTGCGAGCGAGGCAAACACGAACCCGCGATAACTGTCGACGCGCGGCGCGCGCACCATCGCCGTCCGATCGTCGCCCGGATCAAATCCTTCGGGATAGCCGTGACGCAGCGGTACATGACGAAGTTTGCCGTCGAGCCCGTAGGTCCAGCCGTGATAGCAGCAGACGAACCGCGAGGCGTGACCGCGATCTTCTGCCACCACCATGGCGCCGCGATGTGCGCACTGGTTGTGAATGACATGGATCGTTCCGCCTTCGTCGCGGGTCATGACCATTGGTTTCCGCCCGATCCGGGTGGTTACAAAGTCTCCCGGGTTGCTGACCTGGCTTTCATGTCCGACATAGATCCATGCGCGGCCGAAAATGCGGTCCATCTCGAGCTCGAACAGGGCCGGATCGTGGTAGACGGAACGGTGGATGCGACCTGGCTCCACAAGGGCAGCTATGTCATCGGGTCCTGAAGTCATCACGTTGCAACGTCTTTGCAGTGACATGGTGTGCGCAGTGTAGCATGAAACGTCCGATTCACGGTCGAGGCCCCGTCGCAACGCCGACGACCCGGGGACCTCATGTCAGATTCGGAAACGGCAGCGCGGACCGGCGGACACGATCCGTCCCACCGTCGGTGTTGCGAAATGCGCTGCGAGGATCATGGTATCAGTGTCAGCGTAGCGGTCGACAAACGACCGGCGGGTCTCTCGGGCGCGCTCCGGGTCCATGCAGAAACGGCTGTTCCATTCCGGGTAGGCGATCTGGATCGGATGGTGGACCACATCACCCGAAAGAATCGCGCGGCCGCCGTCCGCATCGACGGAAAGGCAGACATGGCCCGGGGAATGGCCGGGCGTGGCCAGCAGCCTGAACCTGTCGTCAATGGAGAAATCGTCGCCAACCAACAGGGCCTGGTTTGCGGAAACAACAGGCAGGACCGAATCCTCGAAACAGCCGTCGGCCGATCCGGGACCTGTCATTCCATCACCCTCGGCCTCCCAGTGTTCGAATTCCGCTTGATGGATGATGTAGCGGGCGGACGGGAAGGTGGGAACCCAGCGCCCGTCCAGAAGGCGCGTGTTCCAGCCCACATGATCTGCATGCAAATGGGTGCAGAGAACGTAATCGACGGACTCCGGGGAAATGCCGAGCCCCTTTAGCCGGTCAAGCCACGGGGATTGGCGGTGATGCCACGCCGGTGTCGAGGGACGTTCCTTATCGTTTCCAACGCAGGCATCGACAAAAATGGTGTGATGCGAGGTCCTTACGACGAAACTCTGGATACTGCGGATATATTGACCGGTGCTACGCTTCCAGAACCAGGGTGCAAGCCAGTCTGCCTCGTCTTCAAAGGCTTCCAGAGTGGCATCCGGGAAGAAGAATTCAGGATCATAACCGGGACCCTCCAATTCGACGATCCGGTCTATTCGGATATCGCCAAGATGGAGGGTTTTCATTTCAGCAGCAGTCCGTCCGGAGAGGGCTGGCGTTATTCATCGAACATGGCAATGCAGTCGATCTCGACGTTGACGCCGCTTCGATGCGGTGTTCCGCCGATGCAGGTCCGGGTCACTTTTTCTCCCTGCATGAAGCTTCGAAAGGTTTCGTTGAACACCGGGAAATCACGGGTGTCCCGCAGACAGACGCGCATGTTGACGACGTTTCCCATGGTCGCGCCCGCAGCTTCAAGGACAGCGACCAGATTGGCCAGGGTTTGCCGGGTTTGTTCTGCTATGTCGTCAGATACGACTTCCCGGGTTTCGGGATCGAGCGGCCCCTGACCGGAAACGAACAGCATGCGGTCCCAACGGATGGCCTGCGCCAACGGTGAGGGTGTGGCGTGGTCCGTAAATCCTGTGGTGGGCGACCGCGAGGAGGTAACGATCTGCTTCGGCATGGGTGGATATCCAGGGCAAGGGGGTTTACGGACGCGGCATGACGTGGCCACAGGCGCCGCAGGTTCGAAATTCCTCGGAGTCAAAGAAATTCTGATACGCCCTGGAGACCGGGTCCAGCCGATAGTCGGTAACGACAAAGGTTTCCTCATGGAGAAACGCGTCGCAGTTGGGGCAATACCAGTGGAAACGGTCCACCTCGCCTTCCTTTCGCATGCGTTCCATGACAAGAAGGAATGCATCGGGAGGGAAGCGTGGCGAATGGGGAATTCCGGCTGCGGTGAATATGGTGGATCCTTCCTTCAGGACAACAAGATCCTCCTTGCCGTCCGGCAAACGGTAATGGAGATTCATATCGCCGCGGATCATGTACATGACCTCGTCCGACGGATCGATATGAAACTCGGATCGATATTCCCGGCCACGGGCCACGAAGGCGAGCGAGCCGGGCTGTTGCCACAAGACCCGGACGCGGTCCCCGGTTTCAGCCAGATCCTGCGCAACGGCGTGAAGGTCGGAAATCGGCATCGGCAGCATGGACTGGCTCCTCCTACGGGATTTGCCATTCATTCTATCGCCCGCCATGGCGGTTGGACAGGGAAGATGTCCGATCCTGGCCTTGCGAGCTGCCGAGTGGTCGCCGGCCGGTTTGCGAAACCTGGCAGCCGCTCCTGATCGACCATGGTGCTTGCGGGCATGAGACTTCCCGCATTCCCGTGTGACCCGGACACGGCTCGACTGCCAGAGGTGGCGAGGTTCCCTGACCTGCGGCCTGCATGGTGTCGACAGTATCCGGATTCCGTCAAAGATCATGTGACCCGGGCCTGCCCGCAACAGACATCGTGAAGCCGGCGCGAGCAGCAGCCGAGGAAGTCATTCTTTCGGGGACAATCCGGGCTCCGAGAGGGACTTCAAAGCCGGAGTCCGCAAGTGATGGCGGTCCCGCCCCACCCCGTCGGCGATCGTCCTGATCTGAGACGATACAAACGGGCGCCACGGGTGGGTGTTGCCTGCCAGCCGCCAGTGCCCGGGACATGCGGGGTGTCCGCCGGAAAATGGCAACCCTGGCCAGGTTCAGTAAATCCCGGTTGCAGGGTAATGAGGCTTCTGAAGACGGAGGGACCCAGGCCCCGGCGGTTGTCGGCTCGGTGCACCGGTCCGCGCCTTCAGCATCCATTTTGTCCGTCTTCCTTCTGCGTTACTGTGTCCGGGCCGTCTGCTGCCTCGGAGGGTTTGAAAGGGAGTTCGGAATGAGAATTGCGGTGATGGGAACGGGGGGTGTGGGAGCAGTATTCGGAGCCCGCCTCGCGAGAGGCAACGATGTTCTTTTCATTGCCCGCGGGGCTCATCTTGAAGCCATTCAGAACACGGGACTTCATGTTCGTGGTGCCGGTGAGGATATTTTGGTCAGTCCGGCGGACGCGACGGCTGATCCGGCCGGCCGGCCACCCGTTGATGTCGTTCTGTTTTGCGTCAAGTTATACGATACCGAAACTGCGGCGGAGACCATCGCGCCCATCGTTGGACCCGAAACCCGCGTCATCACACTTCAGAACGGTGTGGAGGGTATGGAGCGGCTGGCCAGCAGATTTGGTGCGCAACGCGCCTGGGGCGGTGTCGCCTATGTCTCGGCCCGCATCGAGGCTCCCGGGATCGTGAGCTGTCTGCCGGGGTTGTCGAGAATAGTGTTCGGCAACCCGCAGGGCAGCGAGGATGCGGTTGCGCTCCGATTTCTGAAAGCCTGTGCCGATGCTTCTGTGGATGCCCAAATGGCTCCTGACATTCTCGAGGCGGTGTGGACAAAGATGATCCTGCTCGCCACCAATGCAGGCATCAGCGCCTTGTCCCGTATACCGATCCGCGAATTCTTTGAAGACGACATGTCGCGCGAGGTCGGGGTTGCAGCGTTCCGGGAAGCGGAGGCCGTAGCCCGGGCGCGCGGTGTGTCTCTCCCTCCTGACCTTGTAGACCGCCTCACCTCGCAGACCCTTGGCTTCCCCAAGGAAATGCGGGCATCCATGTATTTCGATCTCGTGAACGGAAAACGGCTCGAACTTGATGGCTTGTCAGGCGCCATCGTGCGAATGGGCCGTGAAGCCGGTATACCCACGCCTGTCCATGCGACCTTCCATGCCCTGCTGAAGGCCCATATTTCCGGTTCGACAGAATAGTCGATGACAGGGAACCGGCGTCTGCCGGTCTGTTTGACAGATTGATCCTTTCTGCGCGACCCCCCGGGCGGGGCCGGACAAGGACCGGGTTGCTGCCTTGCCGTCGGGAAGATTTCGTGGTCTGTTGCCAATGCATACAGCCCATTGCTGAATGAGCACCGGCAGGCTTGCGGAGCGTCGGTCGAGAATTGCTTGCCGACCGTGACGGGAAGACGATCGCCGGCAGCGGCTTGGAAAAGCGGTCGGGTGAATGATGACGGGGTTTGGACTTCGGTGTGGGCGTGGTCGGGGCGGGAGGCCGGTTGATGACAGGATTTGCCAACGGAGATGAGTTTCCGATTACTCTCGGGGTCGAGGAGGAGTTGTTCCTCGTCGACCCCGAGAGCCGCGACCTTGTCACCGACCCGGACGAACGGATTTTTGAACGGTGTGCGGAAAACAGCGCACCGCACAAGGTGGTACATGAATTGCTGCGCTCGCAGATCGAGACCAACACCCGGGTCTGCGGTTCGGTGGCAGAGGTCAGGGAGGCCCTGCGCGAGACCCGGCGTATTGCACTGCAGGCGTCGGAAGAATTCGGGGTTGCGCTCATGGCGGCGTCCACTCACCCGTTTGCATCATGGCGCTCGCAGTCGGTAACGCCGAAGGAACGATACGAGCAATTTGCCATAACCTTCCAGGAGGGGGTCAGGCGTTTTGTTATCGGCGGCATGCACATTCATGCCGGTTTCGGAACCCCGGACCAGAGACTCCGGGTAATGACCGCACTTCGCCGCTATTTGCCACTGATACACGCCTTGTCGACATCATCGCCGTTTAATGGCGGACACGAGACCGGCTTCAAGTCCTACCGACTGAGTCTGGTGGGAGGGCTTCCGCGAACAGGAATGCCCGGACCCTTCAATGCGTGGAAGGATTACGAGGCCCTGCTCTCCGAGTACCGGCGCATGAAGTTTGTCAACGATGGAAGCGAGCTGTGGTGGGATATTCGTCCTTCTCACGCCTACCCGACGGTGGAGTTGCGGATTTGCGATGTGTGCACCCGGATTGAGGATGCGGTCAGCATCACGGCACTCTACGCGTCCCTGATTCGGTGGCTGGCCCGTCACGATCATGAAGGAACGCTTCCGCCCGAGCCGCTGACCGAACTGATCGCAGAAGAACGCTGGATTGCGCAGCGTTACGGCGTTCTTTCCTTCTTTGGAAACCGGTCGCCGGAGGGCGGGCGTGTGGACATCATGGATTATCTTGACGAGCTGGTGGAACTGCTCGCTCCCGACGCACGTGTCCTTGGGTGCGAAGCCGAATTGCGGCGCACAAGGACCATTGTCATGGAGGGAACGTCCGCCGACCACCAGGTGGATCTTTTTCGGCTCAGACGCCTTGAGGGGGATACTGACGAACAGGCATTGCGCTGCGTGGTCGACCAGGTTCTGGAGACGACCCGGGAGGGTGTTGCCGAAGCAACGGACGACCGGGCGACGGCGTCGCTCGCCGAGGATCCGGAGGCGCTCTCGCACTGACTGACGGGGTCCGGCAGATATCGGGGGCGACCCGGTCAGCTGTCCCGGCTGGAGAGCGCACGGAAATCTGCAGCGACAGGTCCGGCTGTGCCGTACCGCGGCGATCAGGAACTGGCGCAAGACCTACGGCCAGCCACACTCCAGACGGCCGCAAGCAGGGCGGCGAGAACGATCCAGCCCTGGTTCGATCCCATCGCGACAAGCGTCAGCGCGGACAGTGTCAGCCATAGTACTGGGATCACGCATAACAGCATCACCCACAGGTTTCGACGAGCCAGCGCGAGCAGGGAGAGTGTGGCCAGTGCTGTCGGATCTGGGGCGACTGCGAAGACTTCCGCTTCGCCGAGAGGGCGGCCGTCAAAAAGGCCGAGAGCCGGCCAGGCCAGAAGCGCTGCTATCAGGACCCCCACTCCCGCGATTGTCCCTTTGCCGCGCAGGGTGAAGCTGCACCGCCCCGAACAGCCTAGGACTGCCAGAAGCGCGGCTTCGGCATAGAAACCCCAGTCCAGATAAGGGGCCGCCCAGTTCAGGGTTCCGTATCGGAGTGCCACGAACTGCCAGCCGATCCAGAACCAGACCGCACCGAGCACCGGGCCTGGCCACCGGCCAGCCGGCCGTTTGCCGCGGGCGAGAACAAATGCGAGCCATACGCCCGCTGTCAGGACGAACAGCTGGGCGGGCCAGACAAGTTCGTTCTGGAGCGCGAAAAGGCGCCAGTAGGCGCGCGGCTCGAACGGGACAAGATCTTCAGCGATCACGCTTCCCGTCATCGTCGGCGGCTAACGGGGTTCTAGCTGCCGCGGTGCCGGGCATGTGCGCAGGAAGGATCTACAGATTCCGCACATAGTCTGCCATACGCCGCCGCATGCCCGCATCCGGTATGGGACCGAACGAAGCCGACTTGTTTTCACGCATATGGACGACCTGCCGGGTTGCGGGAATGGCAGCCGTCACCGCAGGGTGCGAGATGATGAATTTCAGAAGGAATTGCGGCCAGGTGGAGACATTGACCTCGGCTGCCCAATCCGGCAAAGGGCGGCCGGCCAGGCGGTCCGGCAATCGTCCGCGCTGGAACGGTCGGTTGCAAATGACGGCAATCCCGCGTTCCAGTGCGAGCGGCAGCAGATGGTGCTCCGCTTCGCGGTCCACGATGTTGTAGGTCAGCTGTATGAAGTCGGGTGGGTGCCGCTGCATGATGGTTCTGAGTTCGCGATGCCGCCTGCCGTGAGATGTGGTGACGCCGACATACCTGATCCGGCCGGCGGCTTTCATGGCGGTCAGGGTGTCGAGGTTCCTTTCCCAGTCCACAAGGTTATGGACCTGAAACAGGTCGAAACGGGAGACGCCCCATCGCCGGGCCGTTTCCGCAATCTGTTCCGGTCCGGCCTCTGCCCGGGTCCAGACCTTGTCAGCCGAAAACAGGCCCCGGGGGTGCCCGAGACTTGCCAGCGCGCTTCCGATGACCGTCTGCGAGGAGCCGTACATGGGCGAGGAATCGACGATCCCGCCACCGGCGTCGAAAAAGGCGGCCATGACCGCTTCGCATTCAGCGCGCAGAACCGGATCCTCTCCCACGTTGAAGGTAATCCAGCTTCCAAGTCCTATCGTCGGGATCCTTTCTCCGGTTGATGGAACGGGCCGGGCGAGCCCGTCCCCCGACTGAAATCCGAATACCGGTGTCGTGAGCGCTGCCGTGAGGCCTGTCAATGCTGCCCGTCGTGTCACAGGCATGTGATGTGTCCCTCCTGGCATCTGCTTTCCGACGACCCGCCGCAGTACGGTGCGAGGCTTCGCCCACTGCAACCGGTTCTGCCGGATCCGGAGCCTGCCGCGGAGTGAGGGTTGGAGAGGCTCCAAGGAAGGGGAAGCATAAATTTCTCTGCTGGCACTGCGAACCTGGTCCCGACAGCAGAGCCTTCCCTGCAAGCTGTGGCGGGCTCCGGAGCGGTCTCGAGCCCGATGGCCTTACCGCCCCGTGTCCCATGGTTCCTGTTCCCTGCCTCGGGGCAACCCGTCCCGGCAGAAGCCACCAACCGGTGTCCCGGGCACGGCTGCCTGTCGGCCAAAAGCGCTGGTTCCTTCAGATGGTCCCACCTGTCAAGACCATGCCACGCCCCCTTTCGTGGTCGGAGAAAAAGCCTTACAATCCCGGGGCTCACAACGAGGGAGACCCGTCATGAATGCGACAGCGGTTCGCGATATTTCCGGCCTTTCGCTTCGAAATCGTGTCAGCGAGGAAGAGTGGCAAACTCGAGTGGATCTCGCAGCCGCTTATCACCTGGCCCATCTTTATGGCTGGACCACAACCCTGATCTATAACCACATCTCGGCTCGAATTCCGGGTCCCGAACACCACTTTCTTCTCAATCCTTTCGGGCTGCGATGGGACGAGGTGACGGCATCAAACCTGGTAAAGATCGACCTCGAGGGCAACATTCTTGATGACACGCCCTACAAGATCAACAATGCCGGCTACACAATTCACAGTGCCATTCACAAAGCGCGCGAAGATGCCATGTGCGTAATCCATACTCATACCGAGGCGGGTATGGCCGTCTCGGCGCTGGAGGATGGGCTGATGTTCACCAATCAGGACTCGCTCATGTTCTACGGTAACGTGGCCTATCACGACTTCGAGGGTATTGCGCTCGATCTCTCGGAAAGGGAACGGCTGGTGGATGATCTTGGCGACAACAAGGTCATGATCCTGCGCAATCATGGTCTGCTGACCACAGGAATGTCGGTGTCCGACGCCTGGGTCAAGATGTACTTCCTTGAAAAGGTCTGCTCGGCGCAGCTCTCGCTCATGGCCGCAACGGCTTCGGGGTCACGAATCCGCTATCCGTCGCGGGAAGTCTGTGAGCACACGGCCCGGCAGTATGATGACGGCGACTGCGGCCAGCGGGAATGGGCGCCGCTCCTTCGCCAGCTTGATGAGGCCGGGATCGACTACAGGCGATGACGGCGACTGTCGACGAAATCGCACCGGACCTGTTCCGCATCACTTGCTACAATGCGGAGGCCAATTTCCAGTTTTCGTCGTTTCTGGCCCGTGATGATGAGCCGCTGTTGTATCACACGAACCTGCGCGGATATTTTGCCGATGTCAGCGAAGGGGTCCGCTCTGTGGTCGATCCGGCAACAATCCGCTGGATCGGTTTCAGCCATTTCGAGGCCGACGAATGCGGTGCTCTCAATCAGTGGCTGAAGCTGGCTCCGGAAGCGGAACCAGTCTGCAGCTTCGTCGGTGCGAGAACCAGCGTCGGTGATTTTTCGGACCGGCCACCCAGGGTTCTGGAGGCTGACGAGCGTATCAGGACGGGGCGGCGCTGCTTCAGGGTGATCGAGACCCGGCATGTTCCGCATGGATGGGATGCCAGCCTTCTCTTCGAGGAAACGGACCGGACCCTTTTTTGCTCGGATCTTCTCGGGCATGGCGGCGATGTGGAGGCCCTTTGCCAGGGCGATATTGTCGGGCGCTCGGATGCCTACAACGCACGGCAGCAAACCGGGCCAATGGCCGGGTCGGTCCCCTATACCCATCAGACCCGGTCCGTGATCGAGAGTCTGGCGACGCTGGAACCGCAGACCCTGGCGTGCATGCATGGTTCGAGTTTTTCCGGAGACGGGGCACAGGCGCTGCGTGACTTTGCGGATGTCCTGGAGCACAGATTCGGGCCGCAATAATCCATTGCTTCCGGACGGAGAAGCGGGAGAGACCGGTATGGTTGACAAGATTGCCAAGTCGGAAGAGGAGTGGCGGGCCTGCCTGTCGGACGAAGAGTTTCATGTCTTGCGGCAACATGGAACCGAACGCCCTTTCTCCGGCCGTTACAATGATTGCAAGGAGACAGGAGTCTATGTCTGCTCGGGTTGCGGTCATCCGCTGTTTTCTTCTGCCCACAAGTTCGATTCCGGAACCGGATGGCCGAGCTTTTACCAGCCGGTTTCCGATGATGCCGTTGGAACGCGGTCGGACTGGTCGCTCCTGATGCGCAGGACCGAGGTTCATTGTGCCCGTTGTGAGGGGCATCTCGGTCATGTTTTCCCGGACGGCCCCATGCCGACCGGCAGGCGGTACTGCATGAACTCGGTTTCGCTGAAGCTGGAGCCTGATAACGGAGACGAATAGGGTTCCAGGAGTATTTGCGCGGTTCGTCGGACGAGCCTGATCCGGCGAAATGTGAATGTCCGCCGGCCCTGTGGCCGGTTTTTGTGGTATTTGGACATCAAACGGCGTAATAGGCGTCGAATTTTGCCAACAATGGAGGAGCGTGACGATGCTGGGGAATTGGTCCCCCGAGAGCTGGCGTGCCAAACCGATCGTCCAGGTGCCGGAATACCCGGATCCCGACAAGCTGCAGGCGGCGGAAAACCAGATTCGCTCCTATCCACCGCTGGTGTTTGCCGGCGAAACCCGGCGTCTGCGGGAACAGCTTGCCGCCGCGGGTGAGGGCCGCGCGTTCCTTCTCCAGGGCGGCGACTGTGCCGAGAGTTTCGCCGAGTTCCATCCCAACAATATTCGCGACATGTTCCGCGTGATCTTGCAGATGGCCGTTGTTCTGACGTTCGCGTCGGGGAAACCCGTCATCAAGGTGGGGCGTCTGGCGGGGCAATTCGCGAAACCCCGGTCTTCTGACATGGAGAGCCAGAATGACGTGACCTTGCCCAGCTATCGCGGCGACATGATCAATGGCATTGCCTTTGATACCGTAAGCCGCAGGCCGGCACCGGAACGCATGGTTCAGGCCTACAACCAGTCGGCGGCTACACTCAACCTGTTGCGGGCATTTGCACAGGGCGGTTACGCCAACCTTCACGAGGTGCATCGCTGGAATCTGGAGTTTGTGGCCAGTGGTGCCGCGGAACGCTATCGCGCTCTTGCTGACCGGATTGATGAGGCGATCAGCTTCATGGAGGCTTGCGGTCTCACGGCGGAAGCGACGCCCCAACTGAGAGAAACAGACTTCTATACCAGCCATGAAGCGCTGCTTCTGGGTTATGAGGAGGCCCTTACGCGGGTCGATTCCATGACCGGCGCCTGGTACGACCTGTCGGCTCATCTCGTCTGGATCGGTGACAGGACCCGGCAACCCGATGGCGCCCATGTCGAATTCATGCGGGGCATTTCCAACCCCATTGGCCTCAAGACGGGGCCGACGCAGACTGTGGAGGAACTTCTTCGGCTGATCGATATCCTCAATCCTGACAATGAACCCGGTCGACTGGTGCTGATCAGCAGAATGGGAGCGGACGGGATTGCGAGGCGGCTCCCGTCACTGGTTCGGGCTGTAAAGCGTGAGGGTCGCAAGGTTGTCTGGACCTGCGATCCCATGCATGGAAATACGATCAAGAGCCGAAGCGGATACAAGACACGGCCTTTCTCGCAGATCCTGAGCGAAGTGCAGGGCTTCTTCTCGGTCCACGAGGCCGAGGGGACCCACGCCGGTGGTATCCATGTGGAGCTGACCGGCCAGAATGTGACCGAATGCACGGGAGGTGCCCAGGCGATTACCGATGACAGTCTGTCGGATCGGTATCATACCCATTGCGATCCAAGGCTTAATCCCGCGCAATCACTGGAACTGGCCTTTCTCGTCGGCGAACTCCTCAAGGCGCAGCGCGAGCGTGACAATGGCCGGACTCGAGAGGCTGCGGCCTGATCCTGCAGCGGAATCCGCTTCGTCCGATCATGACTGACAAGCTCACTATCGCTCTGGCCCAGCTCAACCCGACCGTCGGCGATGTGACCGGCAATCTGGAGAAGGTGCGCGAGGCGCGTAAGCAGGCGACGGAACTCGGGGCCGATCTGATGGTTACGAGTGAGCTGGTTGTTTCGGGATATCCGCCCGAGGATCTGGTTCTGAGGCCGGTCCTGCAGGAAACGATTGCCCGCGAGGTTGGCCGCCTTGCTGCCGAAACCGATAGCGGACCGGGGCTTTTGCTGGGAACGCCCTGGACCCGGGAAGGAAAACTCTACAATGCCGTGCTGCTGCTCGACGGAGGCAGGATAGCGGCCATGCGCTTCAAGCACGATCTGCCGAATTACAGCGTGTTCGATGAAAAACGCCTCTTTGCGGCGGGGCCGCTCCCCGGGCCGATCAGCTTTCGGGACATCCGGCTTGGCGCCATGATATGCGAGGACATGTGGACCGACGAGGTTGCGGAGTGCCTGCAGGAAGCCGGAGCCGAACTTCTCGTTGTCCTGAACGGATCGCCCTATGAATCCGGCAAGTGGAATGTGCGCCTCAATCACGCTGTGGCCCGGGCCACCGAATGCCGGATGCCGCTGATCTACGTCAATCAGGTCGGCGGACAGGATGAACTGGTGTTTGATGGCGCTTCTTTCGTGATCGACGGCACGGCAGAACTCCGGGCGGCCGCCCCTGCGTGGCAGGAAAGACTGTTCCTCACGCGCTGGACACGTGACCGGCAGGGCTGGTCCTGTGAAATGGCCGAGCGCGCGCCGCCTCCGGACGGACTTGCCGGAATGTACGCCGCGATGATGTTGGGCCTTCGCGACTATGTCGCGAAGAATCACTTTCCCGGAGTGCTGATCGGCCTTTCCGGCGGCGTGGATTCAGCTCTGACCGCGGTTGTCGCGGTCGATGCCCTGGGCGCCGACCGTGTGAGATGCGTGATGATGCCGTCCCCGTTCACGTCGCGGCAAAGCCTCAAGGATGCCGACGCTGCAGCGAAGTTGCTGGCGGTGCGTCTTGACAGCATTTCCATTGAACCGGCGATGGCGGCTTTCGAACAGATGCTGGAGCCTGCGTTGCGCGGTACCGAGGCGGATGAGACGGAGGAGAATATTCAGGCACGCTCGCGCGGCATCACCTTGATGGCGATATCCAACAAGACGGGCCTCATGGTCGTTTCCACAGGTAACAAGTCGGAAATGTCTGTCGGTTACGCAACCCTTTACGGGGACATGTGTGGAGGCTATTCCGTACTCAAGGATGTCTACAAGACCGATGTGTTCAATCTTTGCCGGTGGCGCAATGAAAACCGGCCTGCCGGTGCTCTGGGGCCCGCAGGGCCGGTGGTGCCCGAACCGATCATTGTGAAGCCACCCTCTGCGGAACTGAAGCCGGATCAGACCGATCAGGATTCACTGCCGCCCTACGACGAACTGGATGCGATTCTCGGTTGCCTTAACGAGCGGGACATGAGCATTGACGAAACGGTGGCCGAAGGCTTCGAACGTCCGTTGGTGTTGCGCGTCTGGAGAATGATGTTGAGTGCCGAGTACAAGCGCCGTCAGGCACCGCCGGGAGTCAAGATCACCGGACGGTCCTTCGGCCGGGATCGGCGCTATCCTATTGTGAACGCGTTCAGGGGCAGGCCCTGAACCTGACAGGACAACCGATTGATGCCTGATCACGAAAATCGCATCTATCTGTACGACACTACCCTGCGTGACGGCGCGCAGACGGCTGGTGTGGACTTTACGGTGGCGGACAAGATTTCGATCGCGCATGAACTCGATGCGCTGGGGGTCGATTATATCGAGGGAGGGTGGCCTGGCGCCAACCCGACGGATGATGCCTTCTTTCGCGATATTGCCCGTCTGAAACACGCCAAACTCACGGTCTTCGGCATGACCCGACGGCCGGGTCGATCGGTTTCCAACGATCCCGGAGTTGCCGCACTCACGGATGTCGGCCCGGCAGCGGTCTGTCTCGTCGGGAAGACATGGGATTATCACGTCGATGTTGCCCTCCGCGCCGATCTTGACGAAAACATCTGCATGATCTCGGAGTCGATTGTCCATGTGGCCAGAAGCGTTCCCGAGGTTCTGTTCGATGCCGAACATTTTTTTGACGGCTACAAGGCCAATCCGGATTACGCGATCCGGACGATCGAGGCGGCCTGCTCCGCCGGGGCCCGCTGGGTCGTATTGTGCGATACCAACGGCGGCACCCTGCCGCATGAGATCGAAGAGATCGTCACTGCGGTGGCGCGACATGTTCCTGGCCAGAATCTCGGAATTCACTGCCACAACGACACGGAAAACGCCGTTGCCAATTCCCTTGCAGCGGTGCGCGCCGGTGTGCGCCATGTGCAGGGAACGCTGAATGGCATCGGTGAACGTTGCGGAAACGCAAACCTCACAGCGATCATCCCGAACCTGATGCTGAAAATGGGTTACGAGACCGGAATTGCCCGGGAAACGCTGACCCACCTGACCCGGATCTCGCACATGCTGGACGAGCGGCTCAATCGGTCACCGTCGCGGCACGCCGCTTATGTGGGCGAGGCCGCGTTTACGCACAAGGGCGGGCTGCACGTCTCAGCTGTGGAAAAGAACCCGGCCACCTATGAACATATCGAGCCGGGCCTTGTCGGCAATCGACGCCAGATCGTTGTGTCCGACCAGTCGGGCCGTGCCAGCATTCTGGCGCGGTTCCGGGAAATCGGGATCGAGATCGAACCGGACCATCCCCGGCTTCCGCAGCTTCTCGACCTCATCAAGCAGCGCGAATTCGAGGGTTACAGCTATGACGGAGCCGAAGCCAGTTTCGAACTCCTGGCCCGGCGCGCCCTTGGGGACGCCATCGACTATTATCGTCTGAATTCGTTTCGGGTCATTGACGAGCGGCGCTGGAATGCGCGAGGGGAGCTGGTAACGATTTCCGAGGCGACGGTGAAGGTGGAGGTCGGGGGGGAGAACCATATGGCCGTTGCCGAGGGCAACGGCCCTGTCAACGCGCTGGACAATGCGCTCGGAAAGGTGCTGTTGCAGAGTTATCCCGAGCTCGCCGACATGACTCTCGTCGACTACAAGGTCCGCATCCTGGCGTCGACCACAGGGACGGGTGCGGTGACCCGAGTGATGATTGAAAGCGTGGACCGGACAGACCGCCGGTGGACCTGTGTGGGTCTTTCGACCAACATCATCGACGCGTCCTACAACGCTTTCCAGGATGCCATCTGTTACAAGCTCTACCGTCACGGCGTCGTTCCGGTTTGAGGAAGCATGGCACAAACTGGCCCCTGTCCGGAAGCGGCTCCTGCCATCATTCTGGTTCAACCCACGCTTGGTGAGAACATCGGCGCAGCGGCGCGAGCCATGATGAATTTCGGGTTGTCGGACATGCGGCTTGTCCGACCCAAGGGGGACTGGCCCAATCCCAAGGCTGTCAACACAGCGTCGGGCGCCGAACGGATTCTTGAAGAGGCATCGCTGTTCGACAGCACGGATGCTGCCGTTGCGGATCTTGCCCATCTGTATGCGACTACGGCGCGGCGGCGCGACATGGAGAAGCCGGTGCTGACACCGCGGGCGCTGGCCGCGGAAATCCGGCAGGGCGGAGCGTCGGGGGGCCGGTCCGGCATCCTGTTCGGGCGGGAAGCCAAGGGGCTTCACAATGACGACGTTGCGGTATCCGATGCGATTGTCATGATACCGGTCAGCCCGGAACACAGATCCCTGAATCTTGCCCAGGCTGTCCTGCTCATCGGTTATGAGTGGTTCCTGACCCGGCCCGCCTCCCCCTCCGGTGATGTGTCCGTCGGGCGCCGCGGCAGACCAGCGACCCGTTCCGAACTCACGGGATTCTTCGAGCATCTTGAAAGGGAGCTTGATGGTTGCGGTTTCCTGTTCCCGCCGGAGAAGCGGCCGAGCATGGTGCGCAACATCCGCAACATGTTCACGCGTGCCCGGCTGACAGAGCGTGAAGTGAAGTCCTTGCGAGGAATTGTGGCCGGCCTCTCCGGGGACCGGAGGAGGCCTCGCCCGGGCCGCAATGCCAAAACAGGGGTGCCACCGGTCTTTGACAAGTCACCGGAAAGCTGATAGAGCGCGCCAATTCCCGGGAATATGGATGCAGATTCAGACTGGATCCTGCCCCCGACGAGGGTCGGAGCGGACTACCGGGACAAGAAAACACCAAGGAAAACAGGCCCATGTCAAAGCGAGTATCGTCCAAGTACAAGATCAATCGCCGGCTTGGCTGCAATCTGTGGGGCCGCGCCAAGAGTCCATGGAACGAGAACGTGCGGATGTACGGACCGGGCCAGCATGGACAGCGGCGACGCAGCAAGCTGTCGGATTTTGGCCTCCAGCTTCAGGCGAAGCAAAAGCTCAAGGGCTATTACGGCAATATCACCGAGAAACAGTTCCGGCGCACCTATGAGGAAGCGGTCCGCCGCCGGGGTGACACGATCGAACTCCTGATCGGTCTTCTGGAGCAGCGGCTTGACATGGTGGTCTATCGCATGAAGTTCGTTCCCACCGTTTTCGCTGCGCGGCAGTTCATCAACCACGGACATGTCCGGGTCAATGACCAGCGCGTAACCATTCCGTCCTACCGGGTTCGGCCTGGCGATGTGGTCGATATTCGCGAAAAATCCCGTCAGATTCCGCTGGTACTCGAGGCCCTCGAATTGCCCGAGCGTGATGTTCCGGAATACATGGAGATGGACTCCACTGGTGTGCGCGGCACGTTTGTTCGGGTTCCGTCCTTTGAAGAGGTCCCCTATCCGGTCCAGATGGAACCAAATCTGGTTGTCGAATACTATTCTCGCTGAGGTTTCCGGGACCGGCCGCTGGCGGTTCATGCCACGCGCCAATGGCGTCTCGCATCGCTCCCCGCCCGGTTGAAGGCGATCTCCGCTATCCGGTTGGCGCCGGGTGTTCCCTGGCGATTTCCTTCACCAGGCCACAAGTTTCATGAGCCCTGCGGCTCCACAGGACGTGGAAAATTCGCAGGACCAAATGACATTCGGTGGCTTGGCATTCTCTTTCTTGAGCTTATACTGTCGCGACAACAGTGGCCGTGTCGCAATACATGGCGCGGATATGCACGGTCCTCAAAGCGCCGCGCCCTCAAGTCCCAAACCCTGGAGTTAAAATATGAAACGTAACATCTTCACGGCGCGCACATTCCGCCGTGGTCTCCTCTCGGGAGGCGTCGTCTGTGCTGCACTGACAATGGTTGGTGCATCCATGGATGCCAGCGCCGATACCCGGATTCGCCTGACACTGGACTGGGTGCCCCAATCCACCCATGGACCTACATTCATTGCGCAATATGAAGGTTATTTCAAAGCCGAGGGATTGTCGGTGAAAATCGATGCAGGCAAGGGATCTGCCGATGCGGTGCGGAAGCTGGTTGCGGGCACGCATGACATGGGCTGGCCTGACATCAACGCCCTGATCCAGTTCAACGCCAAGAATCCTGACCAGACGATCAAGACGGTGATGATGCTCTATGAGCAGCCGCCGTTTTCGATTTGCGTTCTTTCGAAGTCCGATATCATGAATCCCAAGCAGCTCGTGGGCAGAACGCTGGGCGCACCGGTGTTTGATGCGAGTTACAAGCTGTTCCCTGCGTTTGCCAAGGCCATCGGCATCGATGCTAATGCGGTGAGCAAGCGGAACATGGATCCGCGGCTTCGCGAACCCATGCTTCTTCGCGGCGAGGTTGATGCCATTTCCGGCCATATTTTCTCGACCGTTCTGGCCGTCAAGGCTGCCGGGTTCAAGGAAAACGACATCCGTTGTTTCCTGTATGGCGATCACGGAATGGACTCCTACTCCAACGGAATCGCAGTGTCCCCCTCGTTCATGAAAGCGCATCCCGAAGCCGTTCGGGGCTTCATTCGCGCCACTTACAGGGCGGCACGGGATACCATCAAGAATCCTGACCTGGCGATTGCCTCCGCCAAGAAATTCGAGCCTCTGATCAATGAGGCTGTCGAGGCTGACCGGCTTCGCCTCGGGATCGAATGCTGCATTCTCACGCCCAACGTCAAGAAGAACGGGTACGGGGTTGTCGACATGGCCCGATTGCAGAGATCGATCGATCAGGCTGCGCTGGCTTACGGTCTGACGGCTGTTCCCAAGGCGGAAGACATGTTTGATGCTTCGTTCCTGCCGCCTCCGGCAGAACGCTTCATCCACAATTGACAGGGAAGCAGGGCGCGCCTCGCGCGCCCTGCCCCGCGATCATGACATTTATCGACATTGATGAGGTCGACCTGGTCTACCGCAATGCGGCAGGCGATGATGTTGGCGATGGAACGCTGGCGCTGGCCGGGGCCTCCCTGAAAATCGACAAGGGTGACTTTGTGGCTCTTGTGGGACCGAGCGGCTGTGGCAAGTCGACCTTGCTGAAGGTTGTGGCCGGCCTGATACGGGCCAACAAGGGATCGATCACCGTAGCCGGAGAGAAGGTCGAGCGGCCTTTGAAAATCGTCGGAATGGCGTTTCAGAATGCGACCCTGCTGCCGTGGCGTACGACCCGGCAGAACGTGCTTCTGCCGCTCGAGATTGTCGAGCCGCATCGCCAGAAATTTCGTTCTGAAAAGGCCAAATATGAAGCGCTTGCCGACGAACTTCTGACCCTTGTCGGCCTCGACGGTTTCGGGGATCGCGCGCCCTGGCAGCTCTCGGGAGGTATGCAGCAGCGGGCGCAGCTGTGCCGCGCCCTGGTCCATGCCCCGGACCTGCTTCTTCTTGATGAACCGTTCGGCGCTCTGGATGCCTTCACCCGCGAGGAATTGTGGGATGTGCTTCAGACGCTCTATCTGAACAGGAACTGCACCATCATTCTTGTCACGCATGATCTGCGGGAAGCCGTGTATCTCGCCGATACGGTCTATGTCATGAGTGCACGCCCGGGGCGCGTCATCCTGTCCCGCGATGTGGCGCTAGAGCGCCCGCGCAATCTGGATGATCTGTACGGCCGCGAAGTCATCGATCTCGTTCAGGATCTGCGGCACCACATCAATATTTCCCGAACCGACGCCTAGGGACGAAGAGATGAAAAAGCGGTGGCTCGAGTATGCCTCTCCATGGCTGGTTACGGTTGTTCTGCTGATACTCTGGGAAGCCTGCGTGCACGCTTTCAATGTTTCGAGTATCGAACTTCCGTCAGCATCCGCCTCCTTCTATGCCATTTATGAATTCCGCGTGGCACTGTGGAAAAACGCCATGACGACCCTGATTGCCACGGTCCTGGGCTTTGGCATTGCTGTCGTCTTTGGCGTCGCTATGGGCATTGCCATTGGGCTCTGGCGGCCGGTCTATACGGCGCTCTATCCGCTGATGGTGGCGTTCAACTCGATTCCAAAGGTCGCGATCGTCCCCATCCTGATGCTGTGGTTCGGAATCGGCCTGACGACGGCAACCTTGACCGCATTCATTCTCTGCTTCTTTCCGATCGTCGTGAATATGGCGGTGGCACTGGCCACAATCGAGCCGGAGCTGAAAGATGTGCTCAGGGCGCTGGGCGCCAGCGAACGCGACATCGTGGCCAAGATCGGAATCCCGCGTTCGCTTCCCTACCTGTTTGCGTCTCTCAAGATCGCGATTACCCTCGCCTTCGTCGGGGCCGTAATCGCGGAGACTGTGGCGGGCGGGAATGGCATTGGCCACCTCATGCTGGTCGCGAGTTCCAATTTCAACACGCCGCTGATGTTTGCCGGGCTGATCGTGATTGCTGTCATGGCCATCGGCATGTATGCGATTTTTGCCTTGCTCGACCAGAGGTTCACGGGCTGGGCGACCCGGGACAACATGGCCTACGCAACTGCCGGCGGCTGAGATCCCGCCTGTCGCATCAGGATGGGCAGGAACCACGCAACCAGGAATGAGGGCGACGCGCGCCTGCGCTGGCCGCCTGAGGGTGTGCGCCGGGTTCCCTTCCGGATTCACTCCGATCCCGACATTTACGACCTCGAGATGGAAAAGATTTTTCGTGGCCGCATATGGCACTATCTGGGGTTGGAAGTGGAGATTCCGGAACCAGGTGATTACCGCCTGACGGAGGTCGGAGAAACCTCGGTCATCATGCTGCGCGGGCCTGACGGAGAGGTCCGGGCCCTCGTCAATCGCTGCGCCCACAAGGGCACCATGCTTCTGTTCGAGCCGTTCGGCCGGGTGACCGAGCTCATGTGCGTCTATCACAACTGGCTCTATGATCTCGACGGTAACCTGAGAAATGTTCCGTTTGCAAAGGGCATCAATGGCAGGGGCGGGCTGCCCGAAAATTTTGACTTGTGCGATCACAGTCTTGAGCGCATCCGGGTTGAAAGCGTGAATGGGCTGGTTTTCTGTTCGTTCAGTGACGAAACCGAACCACTCCGCGACTATCTCGGCCGCGAGTTGATGCATAACATCGACCGGGTCGCCGGGCGACGGTTCAAGGTGCTCGGCTACTACAGCCAATATCTTGATTCCAACTGGAAGCTCTATTTCGAGAATGCCTCGGACCCCTATCACGCGACCATTCTTCATGCCTGGGCCACCAGGCTCAAACTGAACCGGTTCACAATGGAAGGCGCCATCGAAATGGGCCGGCAAGGATGGCACCATCTCAGCTGGTCCCGGATGCTGAGCGACCAGGGCGGTGAAATCTACGATACTGCGGAATTTCGATCGGGCGGGGAGGCGTTGACCGATTTCGGCCTTCACGATTCCTCGGTGATCGAACAATGGGACGAGCATGGAGACGGAATCACGACAGCGATCCAGACGGCGTTTCCGAATTTTGTCCTCCAGCAGATCCACAACACGATCGCGACCCGGGTCCTGATCCCGAGAGGGGTGGAGGGGTCCGAACTGGTCTGGACCGTTCTGGGCTATGAGGATGATGAGGACTGGCAGACGGACATTCGCCTCAAGCAGGGCAACCTGATCGGTCCCGCAGGCTATATTTCAATGGAAGACGGAATGGTCGGAGGGCTGGTTCAGCGCGGTATGCGCGGTGACGACGGGCAGGCGGTGATGGAGCTTGACGGTGAGTCCATCGCGACGATAGTGAATTCCCGGGCTTCCGAATGCGGAGTTCGCGGATTTTATACTGCGTACCGTGAGCTGATGGACCTATGACGGAGTCATTGGCCAACGACAGCGAAGTTCCGAAGGATGTGGACGTATTGCTGGCGCAATACGCCCATGTGATCGATGACGGGCGATACGAGGAATGGCCCGAACTCTTTACGGAACAGTGCCTGTACCGGATCACGACCCGGGACAATCACGAGCGCGGCCTCCCTGCCAGCATCGTGGTCTGTGACAGCCGGGCCATGTTGATGGACCGGGTGGTTTCGATTCGGACAGCCAATGTGTTCGAGCCGCATCGTTACCGTCATCTTGTGAGCAGTATCCTGGTGACCGGGTCGGGTCCGAATTCATGGGAACTCAAATCCAACTATCTGATCACCCGCACGATGCAGACCGGAACCATGAGTGTGTTCAGTACCGGCGAGTACCGCGACGTCGTGGTCCGGGAGGAGGGGCGGTGTCTCTTTGCAGAGCGCATCGTGATCTGTGATCACGGGGTCATCAACAATCTGATCGCATTGCCGCTTTGAGCTGCGTCATCCGACGACTTGCTGGAGGATGCGGAGGTGATGCTGCTTCCCGAACCCGCGGTTGTGTCCCACCGCGTGGTGTAACAGCGAAAACCCCGCCGGCCGGCCGACGGGCGGTGGTCACCGTGATCTCCATTAAGGTTGAGATTTAAACACAACCCCCCAACGGGAGTACCACGATGACCGACCCCATGATGACCCTTCAGAACCTGCTCGCCAAGAGCTCCGACGCAGATGTCCTGCGCCAAATGATCGGCTACACCGCCCAGCGCCTGATGGAGCTCGAGGTCGAAAGCCGCACCGGGGTGGTGGGGATCTTCCCCAATGTGGCCGCGGTCACCCGGCTGGTGGGCGCGATGCTGCACGAGAAGAACGACGAGTGGGCGGTCGAGCGGGCACGCTACCTGCCGCTGGCCACGAACGACGAAACGTGCGAATCTGGACCTGACGGCTCGTCCGTCCAGGCGGACTGAACCCGTCCTCGACCCACCGGAGTTCACCGACCATCCGGACGCCTGTTACACCACCTCCCGGGACGTGATCGAACCCGCGGACAACCTGTCGGGTGACGGTCGTCCTGAGTCAGTCTGCTGGACGGAGCGCGGGTGGCAGAGGGGCCAATGTGGTTTATTTCCATGCCCGGTATCGACTTTTGGCCTGCGTTGCCTGATTGGGATTTCGTTGGCGCGTGTCCTGTCTCGCATGGGGCTGCAAGTCTTCAGGGTTCCCGGGTGGCCGGTATCTTCGGGGCGAAGCCCGGTGGCAGTCTCACACTACTTGGCTGCGCACGGGTGCCATTGTACCGGGTATCCAACTGTTGTAGACCACAGACAGCGGCCCCGTAGCTCAGCAGGATAGAGCGGCGGATTCCTAATCCGTAGGTCGGGGGTTCGAATCCCTCCGGGGTCGCCACAGGAACGCGGCCTTCTGATCCCGGCATCATTGCAAGCTTTCCCAAAGTGGTTTCGGAAGACAGGCGGGCAGTGCCTGTCCGCGGCCGAGCCGGCGGGTATTCGCGTGGTCGTGGGTCTCTTCTGTATCGGGGTCTGGAACGCCTCCCCGAATTTATGACGCCGGATCGTGGTGGATGGTGTTTTTGTTCCCTCAGCAGGCCGGGCGGCCCTCAAACAGATCACGGCCTGCGACAATCGCCTTGATCTTGCCGTCTGCGACATAGCGGGGAAGTGTCCACAGGCCGCAATCGGGATGAACGTATCGGATCCGGTCTGCACCGATTATGGTTTCCGCGTGCTCGATCGCCCGGGCAACCTGATCGGCTGATTCGACGGCCATCGTATCGACATTGATGACGCCAAGCCCCATTCCGATCCGGGGATCGAGGTCACGAAAGACCTCGATCTCTTCCTCGGGGCGCCGCCGGGTCTCCATCACGAGATGATCGACGTGGAGAGCGTTCAGATAGTCGATCAGGTCAAGCCAACCACCTTCCTGAACCTGTTGACCGCCATAATGTCCGAAACACAGATGAACACAGGGGGTGCCGGTTACGGAATCCAGAACACGATTCATGGCTTCGGCGGCCCATTTCCATTCCTCGGGACTGCCAGGCAGATTGGCTTCGTCAACCTGAACCACATCCGCGTCCAGATGGGCAACCTGTTCCGCCAGCACGTCTGCGAACGCGAACCCCAGGCTTTCCACATCCTTGTAGTAGTGATTGACCTGTGTCTTCGCCAGCATGTGAGGCCCGGTCAATGTAAACTTGAACGGGCTCCCGGTAAGAGACCTCGCAAGTTCGCACGCACCGGGCAGGTCCAGCGTCCCTTGTCCGATGGCCGCCTCGACGACGCCGGGCGGCCGCCTTCGGTAGCCCATTCCTCCCCG
This sequence comes from Alphaproteobacteria bacterium, assembly GCA_965221485.1. Lineage (GTDB taxonomy): Bacteria > Pseudomonadota > Alphaproteobacteria > MPNO01 > UBA830 > JAJEBT01. The sequence goes on from OZ244893.1 coordinate 3,361,120, forward strand.
CTGGCGGTACGCGACCAGTTCATCAAAGGTCGCCTGGTTGCGAATTCCTGTCATCGGTCGGGTGAAGTACTCGATCATTCCGTTGGTTTCCGGATGGTCGGCATCAAAGCGGTAAAGCTCACCGTCCGCCACCACGTCAATGCCGGCGCGCTCCTGGATTGCCATGACGACCCGGGTCGCATCGAGAAGCGCCTGTTCGGATGGCATGGATACCAGCCAGTCGGGAAAGGGGTAGCTGCCGACAACAGTCGTCAGAATTTGTGATTTCTCGCCATTCATGGGGTCATCCTCGTTCTTTGGGCAGAGAGGGTGGTTGAACGCCCGTGCCGTACAGTTCTGGAATGAGTCCGGGTTTTCGGCTTGCGGCCCGGTTCCCGGCCTCACGGACGGTCATCCGGGTTCCTGTGGTGGCCGACGGCTCTCCATAATGCCCAGAAGGTGGCTCCAATACCAATCCAAGCCGGCACAAGGCCTTCCAGCATCCTCGGCAAGGACCGTTCAAACTGGTAAACGGCCCCGGTGGCGAGCGCCATCACTACGATCGTGGCCAACAGGAAGGCCCATTGAAGGGACAATTTTCTAAGCACCGGCTCACTTTCCTTGCGCCCGTTAGCCTCACCCATTGGGCCCTCCAGTGCAACCGACCGTGTGATGGAAATGGGCCCCCGAATTTCCCCTGAATTGGAAAGGGGTCCGGTGGCTGCGAGGCCCCGGGTGACGCACAGAAGATTGGTGCACGACTGGTGGCCGCACACCGGCTGCCTGATCCGCCCTGATCGAAATCCACCAGATTTTATCCACAGTGGTGGCTGCGAAACTTGTGGATAATGCGTCTCGGGGTTTACAGGGTAAACGACGAACTCCCGACGATGACGTCAGTCTTGCTGTCCCCGGGCCAGACGACAAGGCCGGGAGCCGGGACGTGCCGGGTTGGGATGCGGGGGCATTCAGGGCGGCTCGACATCCGTGACCGGCCAGCCATGGTGGGGAAGACGATCCGGTCGGGGATCAGGACATCGACAGCATGATTGGCAAAGACGATCAGGAAACTCCGGCGGCGATTATCGAGAGCGAGCCCGCATAGCGGACGATGGTCTAACCCTCACATGATCGGAAGGTTGGCCGCTGCTGCGCAGCGACCGTCTGCAAGAAATGGTGAGGGTCGGGTTATTGCGAATGCCTCAACCGGCGGCAAATCCCTGATTTACAGTCAGAGACCTCCGCCGCGTTTCTCAGTCCGCCCCGACAGGGTATCGTATCGGGTTGACGCGAAACGCTGCGGTGGTTCTTTCACGGCCGGTCGTTGTCAGTTTCGATCGCCATGGAAAAGAGATCGAATGAATGGTCCGGTCACAAATCCGACAACACCTCTCTGTTCAGCTCCCCCGAACTGTCCGCTTCCAGTGAATGTCGCCGGAAACCCCTGGACGTCAACGGTGTAGGTGACGTTGAACGCCCCTGTTTCCGAGACAGTGACGAAATCAGAGGTTATTGAACCAAAGTTATCAATACCCTCATAGGTGATAGAGGCAGTCACCTGATCACAGCATCTCACTTCCACACTTGCCGCGCCTTCGTCCATTGTCCAAAGAGTGCTGTCAGGAGTATCACGGATCCTCCCGGACCAACTGCCTTCCCAGGTACCGGATACCGCAGGCTGGGCCGGCGAAGAGGCCGAAATCACGGGATTGTTGCCTGACGTATCGAACTGGGCACTCAGGCCGTGGGTTGTGTTTTCAAAACCGATCTCCATTCCGCCCTCGGAAATGATCGTCCACTGTCCAAGATCAAGCATACCGCCATCTCCTGGCCCGCCGCCACCAGACATATCTCCGCCGCCGTTTGCCGGGTCCTGTGTTCGCGGCTCATCGTCACTACTTCCTCCGCATCCTGCAAGCAGCAGTCCAAGTGCAAAGATCGAGAGTACCGAACACACTCTACTTTTCAGCATAATCGTTCGTCCTATTCTTTTCGTTTACAACCGTCTGATTTTCAATACCTTCACCTTGAATTGCAACACCCATGGCAGCGCAGGCTTGGTCCGGAGTCGTGATATTGCCGGTTTCAGGTCAGCGCGCAGCCGAGGCGTCCGTCAGGGGAATCGAGAGGATCGCCAGCGGAATAAATGAATACTATTTGTTTTTCGGACCCCCGGAGCGGCTGTCCCGAGCCCGGATGGTTTGCATACACCGAGTGAATCAAAACTCAATCGTCGTCCTTGACCGCCTGAACTCCGAAGGCAATCCCGACGACGCAGAGTGTGTCTTGGCGCTATGAAAGCTGGCCATTCCGGCTGGTGTTCTGATGCATGAAAACGGGAGAGGACTGGAAACAGTGCCCGCGGGCGTTGAGGAGCGGAATGCAAACGGTCCCATAAAACACACCGGAGAACCTTATACCTGGGAGCGACGATCACACCCCGAAGGCAATACCGGGAATGGTTTCGCCAATTGTTCGCCCGGGCCCCTGATACGAAACACGGATTCGCGCCTTCCCGACAATTTCGCTAAAACACGCGGAATCTCAGAAAGCCTTCAGTGGGTCAGGCGGTGGTGCGCCTTGGAGTTTGATCCGGGTGAGAACAGCCGTACGGTTACATGATCATCAAGGGAGTGTTGTGACATGGCAAAGGCGACTTTCGGGGCCGGGTGCTTCTGGGGGGTCGAAGAAACCTTCGGGAAGATCAATGGTGTCAGCGAAACCTCGGTCGGTTATATGGGAGGGCACGTCCCCGATGTTACCTATACGATGGTGTGTTCCGGAACCACCGGGCACGCCGAAGTCGTGCAGGTAGACTTCGATCCCGAACAGGTGTCCTACAGTGAATTGCTGGACGCGTTCTGGGCGTGCCATGACCCGACCCAGCTCAACCGCCAGGGCCCCGATTATGGCACGCAATACCGCACCGTTATTTTCTGTCACGACGATGCGCAACGAGAAATCGCAGAGGGTTCACGCCAGGCCCTGATCGACAAGGGTGTACCGGTGGTGACGCAGATCGAGCCCGCATCGGACTACTGGATGGCCGAGGATTATCACCAGAAGTATTTCGAGAAGCGCGGTGGGCAGCACGGACGCGGCCTGTTCAGCCTCTTTCGGTAGAGTGTCCCGCGGTGCGTCCCGCTGCCAGACCGGAATTCGCGAGCCCTATGGCGCAATATCCTGGCCCAGAAACTGGTGGGCGAACCACAGGGCCTTAAGGGCAAGCGCGTAATCCTCGTGGGGGTGTCCCAGAAGCTGTACCCCCATTGGCAGGGACCGGTCCACCAGCAGCGGCAGGTTCCAGGCCGGAGCACCAAGACAGGATGAAATGTCACCGAAAACCGGGTCGCCGACCGCCATGCCGACGGGAGCTGGCCCGGTCGCGGACAGGGTGACATAGCCGTCGAAGGCGCCTGCCAGGATCGCGAAGACCTGTCGCAGATCTTCCCGCTTCCGGATCCGGTTTCGATAGTCTTCAGGCGAGAGAGCCTCTCCGCGTTCCAGCCTTTCCAGCACACCGGAACTCAGAAGGTCGCCGCCGCGATCCCGGTACTCGGCTGTTGGCCAACGCATTTCATAAGCGAAAATATCGAACATGAAATCAGGAATGGTTCCCAGCATATGTTCCAGGGCCTCGATCCGCTTGTCATCCTGCCGGGACACAATCTCGATACCCGAGGCCCTGACCGAGTCCAGAAACGCCTCGAAGACGGCCCGGGTCGTGTCATCGACCTGTTTCCAGCCCCGTGTTTCCAGCCGTGCGAGGCGGTGCGGTTTTACCGGAGGACCCAGGGAGGCTTCGCCGGTCAGTCCGGGATGACCAGGGTCTCCGCCAACCGCCGACGCGATGTGAAACGCGGTGCGCCAGCAGTCTTCCAGGGAGGCGCCATGAACACCGAGAACGCTCTGGCTGGGAGACATGGAGTGTCCGCCACCCCGGTTGAGGGCTCCAAATGTTGGTTTGAGCGCCCAGTTTCCGCAATAACCTGCCGGCCGCTGGATCGATCCCCGGACCTGACTCCCCGAGCCGGCCGGGAGCATTCCGGCTCCGACTGCTGCGGCAGTACCGCTTGACGAGCCGCCGGGCGTCCGGGTGCTGTCAAAGGGATTGCGGGTCGGTCCGGGTGTTGCCTGACCGAATTCGGTTGTAACCGTCTTGCCGACAATAGCTGCTCCGCCCGTCCGCAAGGCGTGGACATGGGCTGCATCACGACGGGATTCCCAGCCGGCATACACCGGACTGTTCATCTGGGTGGGCATGTCCGCGGTCTCGTAGAGATCCTTGATGCAAACCGGCATTCCATCGACAGGAGACAGTGGGCGATTGTTGCGATAGCGTTCAGAGGAGGCATCGGCTGCCTTCCGGGCGCCTTCGAAATTCGTGACCACGAATGCCCTCACCTCGGGCTCGCGCTCGTCAATCACCTCGAGGCAGTGTTCCAGATAGTGCCGCGGTGTGTCGGAACCATCGATAAAGGAGGACACACTGTCGTGGAACTTGCGCAGACGGGTCGTCTGCGGGTCATAAGGTCGCGAGCTTGCTTGCACCACAATTCCTCCGGCTCATCACGGGTGCCCGGTTGTGCACCTCGCCGATCTGTCCTGCCTGATCTTGAGGGTTCCTGGCCGCAGGAGCAATCGGAATTGAGGGCCGCAGTCAGGCAGGGGGGAGAACCGGCGTCTGCAGTGTGTCTGGTCAGGATCTGGAGCTGCCCGTCAGGTCGGCCGTGACCAGTCTTCAAGCCAGATGGGCGGATCGAAGCTGCGTCTCAAAGCCGGATCCGGCCTCGTTGAAAACCTTTATGCCGGATTGTTTGCGTTCTGCCGTCGAATGGCGGCGACGGGCAATTGGGGGTGTTGCAGACCTGTCGCTGTTGCCAACGGACTCCGGTCCATACCGCGCAATACAGACCCTTTGGCGATTTCGCTGACAGCCATCGAAGCTTGTCCATGTTTTGAACATTTCTTCACCTGTCACTATGCTTGCGATATTCGCGGCAAGCCGACACAGGGCCAGCACCACGCTGCAGGTCCCTGTCGGATCAGCACCAAGCACCACGGACCATGAGGCATTCCCGGCGGCATGGCGGCGTCGCAGATACGGAGTGAACGAATGTGCGACGCTCTTGCCGGGGCAGGAATGGAGAGCCCCCGATCCGAACGGCTTCGACCCTGGTTCCGTCCGCGCCCTGGTCCCAAACAGCGGAGACCCCTCATCCGGGGCCGGCATCGGCTCTGGTGCGCAGATTTTCGTGCCACGCGTACGACCGGCGAAACAGGCAGCCGGCCCGCGCGTTGCAGCTTCCCGAACTGATCCCGGAGTCCGTGTCTTGGAAGTCTTTCACAATCACGACCTGTTGCAGGTGGCCCTGCACCTGGCCGTCTTTCTGGCGGCCGCACTGCAAGTGATTGTCGGCATCGGATTTGGCCTGCTTGCCGGCCCTGCGTTGCTGGTCATACTGGATGACGGATCAGCCATTCAGATCACGGTCATTCTAAGCTTTCTGACGGTTCTGGTGCTTCTCCGGTCGCTCTTCCGGCTCGCCGACCGGAAACTGTTGTTGCACCTGCTCGTCGGAACGATCCCCGGGGTCATCCTTGGGGCCCTGGCCTTCCGCTATATCGACCTCTCCATTCTGAAGCCACTGGCCGGGTCGACGGTCCTGTTCATGCTTTTCCTGACATCCGATTTCGTTGCCAGGCGTTTTTCGAACCTTCTGCGAGACAGCCGCCCCGGGCGTCTGACGGTGGGTGGTTTCAGCGGTTTCTTTACTGCATTCCTTGCGATGCCGGGACCTCCACCAGCCGCCTACATGCTGCTGGTGGGTCTCGACATGACCCGCATGCGCATGACCACCCTTGCCCTGTTCCTGTGGGTCTCTCCCCTGGCCTTTGCGGGGCAGTCCCTGGCCTCGGGTGTGAGCGTCTCTACCCTCGTTACAGCGGCAGCACTTGCGCCGGCAACGCTGGTCGGTGCGTATCTTGGCGGCCGGCTCGCCCGCAGCCTGTCGCCCCGCATCTTCCGCTACCTGGTCAAACTGCTCTTGCTGTTTTCCGGGTTGATCCTGTTTCTTTAGGAGGAGGGTATTGTGTCCCGGTTGTCCGGGGTCCGGCCCTCTTCCTCAATCAGACGTCTGATTTCGATGATTTCGGATTCGTGGCCGTAACAGAGCGAACGCCAGCGCAGATCATCCATGTCGTCCTGCCGCCAGGCCACCATGGACACGACGCAAGAGGAGTCACTGCTCCTGAGGACCCGTGGCGGGACAACGCAAATCATGATGCGGGGTACCAGATCGTCGGGGCGGTTCCCAAGGTAGTAATGTATGGTACCGCGAACCGGGTCAGGGTCGATGCGGGCCCAGATGGGTAATCCGGAGTCGGGGAATGTACCCTCGATCAAGCCGCCTGCATGGAGTCGGGTTTCGCCCAGACCCACGGCCCACAGGGGGAGTTTTTCGGCTGCGCTGAGAAATGCGATCACCTCTTCAGTGGAACGGGAGACCCGGGTTGAACAGATATGGGCGTGTGCGTCGGTCATTGGCGGGTCTCTATTGCCGTTACAACCAGAATTTCGGCGGGTTGCGATCCCGCGTTGACATAAGCGTGCGCCATGGTCCCGTCGAAATAAATACTGTCGCCTGTTTCGAGCCGCTCCGGTTTGTAGAGTTCCGTGAACAAAAGGATCTTGCCGTGAAGGACGAACAGGAATTCCTCTCCCTCATGGGAGCGCAACCCTCCGGCTTCCTGAAGGGTTCGGCACGAGATCCGGTTGCGGCTCGGCACCATTTTCTTGGACGACAGGTCTGCGCACAACAATTCCAGATCATAACGCCCGGTTGTTTCATGCTCCCCCTGCCCGCGCCGTGTAACGACCCGTTTGCCGCGGGTAAAGACCTCTGCGTCGGAACGGAAAAACGCCACGATATCGACTTCGAGAATCTTGGCGAGGATGTAAAGATTGTGGGCGTTGAGCGCGGAAATTCCGTTTTCCGCCCGCGACAATGTCGACTCCGAAATTGCAGTCAGTTCGCTGAGCCGGGCCAGGGTCAGGCCCCTGGCCTTTCTGAACTCTGACAGGCGATCCCCGATTCGAAGGGCCGCGGCTTCCTCCGCCAGGGGCAGGGGACCGGACCGGTGTTGTGCCATGATAAGTGACCCTTCTTAAAACCCGAGCATGCGAGGCAGCCAGAGACTGAGGCCAGGAATATAAGTCACGAGGAACAGGGCGATCAGACTGACGGCGAGAAACGGCCAGGTCTCTCGCAGAAGCGCCGGCAGGCCGCAGCCTGCAATTCTCTCGGCAGCGAACAGGCAAACGCCCAGCGGCGGAGTGAGGAGGCCGATATTCAGGTTCAATATTGCAATGGCGCCAAAATGAACGGGATCGATGCCGGCGGCCTCCGCCATTGCACCCAGAATCGGCAGGAACAGGATGATGGCCGCGGCCGGATCGATGAACATTCCCAATGCCAGAATCACGGCGTTCAGCAGCAGAAGCAGCAGCACAGGCGGCAGTTGCAGATCCCGGACAGCTTGCTCAACAAGTGCCGGTACATTTTCCATCCCGAGAACCCAGGTGAAGATGGCTCCGCATCCGACAATGATCAGCAACTGTGACGCAAAGACGGCGGAGCGGTTCAGAACCGAAACAAAACCACGAAAATCCAGGGTTCGATAAAGGACCAGGCCGAGCAGCAGGGCATAAAATGCTGCAACCCCTCCGGCTTCGGTTGGTGTCATGATGCCGCCGAGGATGCCGGCGAGAATGATGACCGGAATCAGAAGAGGCGGAAAAGCCCGGACGGTCGCCGACGCGATTGCCGGCACGGATCGATCCATGGCGACACCCGTATATCCCCTGCGCCGCGCCTGGAACCAGACCAGGGTCATTTGGCAAACTCCGATGAGAATTCCGGGAACGATACATGCGGCGAACAGCGCACCGACAGAGACGCCGGTGATGGATCCATAGATCACCACGATCAGCGATGGAGGCACCATCGGGCCGATAATCGACGATGATGCTGTTACGGCGGCTGCATATGCGGACGGATAACCGTTCTTCATCATTGACGGGATGAACACCTTGCCAAGCGCAGCAATATCGCCAAGAGCAACACCCGTAACACCGGAAAAGAGAATCGACGCACCGACATTCACCTGAGCCAGCCCACCCGGCAGCCATCCGAAAAGGACATTCGCGAGCGATACCAGCCGATCCGTTATCCGGCCTTCATTGATCAGTTCGCCGGCCAGAATGAAGAGGGGAATGGCCATCAGGACGAAGACATCGATTCCCTGGAAGATACGTTCCGGGAGGACAGGCAGGAACATCATCTGGCCGCTGGTGGCCAGCCACAGGACGGAGGACGTCACCATGGTCCATGCAACCGGAAGCCCCGCGAACAGCAGAACGATGAATGAGACGAGGAAGACCAGGAGAGACAGACTCACCCGGAGTTCTTCCATGGCCGTTCAGGCCAGGCACGCTTGAGACGGACGGCGAGAAACAAAAGGCCCGCAGCAAAGGCGACCGGCAAAATGAAATACGGATACTGAAGCGGGAGTTGCATCCCGTCGCTGGTCATGCCGCCGGCAAACATGACGGTCCGGACCGAGGCCATTGTCAGAAGTATGAGCAGGGCAAGGGTCAGCAGGTCCAGGAACCTCATCCAGATCCAGCGCTGTTTGCCCGGCAAGAGATCGGGAAAGAATGTGACCCGGATATGGCTATCCATCAGGATAGAGACGGCCGTGCCCGCAAGAACCGACCAGACCAGCATGTATCTGGCCATTTCTTCGGTGAAAAACGGCGTATAGGCAAACCCGTACCGCATGACGACCTGGATGACGACCAGTGCAAGCAGCGCAAGAAGCGCTGCCGCACCGATCGCCCGAAACAGCTTTTCAAGGCGGCCCGTCATGACCGGCGCGTGCCGTCCGGTTACCTGGTGAGACGGTCGACCTCGGCGAGAACTTCATCTACCAGTTCGGGGGTATCGATATTTTCCTTCAGCCATGTCACAGCTGCTGGTCGGACGCGGTCTGCAAATGCTCCTTTCATTTCCGCGGTAAACGGGATGACAGTGACACCTCTTTCCCGCGCCATGGCGATATTTTTGGCCTCTACTGCGCGGGAGGTCTTGCGGTTCCATGCAACAGCCATTCGTCCTGCATTCCGGACGATTTCCTGCTGTTCACGGGACAGGCTGTCGAACCAGCGGTCATTGATGCCGAGCGGCCCAAACGAATAGATGTGTCCGTCCAGCATGAGATATTTCTGAACCTCATGGAGCTTGATGAGGTTGAATACCCAGACGGCATTGTCCTGACCATCCACCAGGCCGGTCTTGAGGGACGAATAGAGTTCGGGAAACGGAACCGGTGTGGCTGAGCCGCCCAGGGTCAGAACGGGGATGCCGAAAATTGGCGCCATGACCCGCATCTTGAGCCCTTTCATGTCCTCCGGTTTCCGGATGGCGCGATTTGAACTGTAATGCTTGAAGCCGCCGGATTCCCACCACCCGAGGACGCGAATACCCGTCTTCTTGCGAAGGTCTTCGGCGATGCGGGTTCCAATCGGTCCGTCAAGAAACTTCCAGGCCGTCTGTTCGTCCGGAAACAGGTAAGGCATGGAGAAAACCTGGATGTCCTTGTAGATCGCGGCGTAATTTCCGTCTGAGGCGTCCGACATCTGAATGATACCGCGTCGCATCTGGTTCAGGCGTTCATTGGGCTTGCCCAGTGCGCCACCGTAGACGATGTCCATCTTGATGGCGCCGCTTGAGGCCCCTTCAACATCCGCTTCGAATTTCTCGAACATTCCGTTGACGGGTTCCGCTCCGGGGAAACCCTTCTTGAGCATCAGGCCGGCTTTGATGTCCGCAGCCTGAAGCCCCGCTGCCAGGCCGCCGATCACGAGTACCGCTGCCGCTGCAATTATGGTCCTGGAGGTTTTCATCAGTTATCTCCCTTCGTTGGAAATTATCAGGTTCTGTCCCTTGTATCGTCAGCAAGAGGACGACCGAAACCGTAGTCCCGCCGGGCGCCTTCGGCCGTGACGTAACCAGCTTCAATGTCCCTCAGCACCTGTTTCGGGTGTCGATTAAGTGGGTCCCCCAATCCACCGCCTCCGGGCAGTTTCAGGAGAAGCCGTTCGCCTTCCGGTACGGTATGGACCGCCTTGTCAGTGATCCTGTGCCCCGAGGTCAGCTGTGCAGACCCCGGACTTCCAGGGTGCCCGCCTTCTCGTCCCCGCGGGGGATTTCGCATGCGGTCAAATGTGGCTGCCGATATGGTGAAGGAAAGATCTTCGCTGTGCCCGATTTCCATGATTTGCCCGAGCCCGCCGCGAACGGTTCCAGGCCCACCCGAATCCGGCCGCAGTTCCTTCTTCCAGAATACCAGAGGTGACTCCGCTTCCGTCACTTCTATCGGGATCGCTCCGACCCCGCTCGGAAACGCTGTCACCGACAATCCGTCTTTCCCGGGTCTCGCACCGATCCCTCCCACGCCGACATTCATGACATTGAACTGTCCGGCTTCGGGCCGGTTCCAGCGTCCGGCCATAGGCAGCACCCAGATGCTGCCGGCGCTCTCTGCCGGAACCTGGCCCGGTAGCGCCTGTGCGAGGCAGCCGAACGTGACATCGGGCAGCATCTGGCCAATGACATGGCGGGCCGTGACAGGGCTGGGATGAAGCGGATGGACCACGGTTCCTTCCTCGGCGATCGTGCGAAGCACGCTCAACGAGCCGTGATTGTTGGGGACTGATGGCGCCACGATGCATTTGATACCGAAGCAGCTGTAGGCTTCCGTGTAGCAGAGCGGTGCGTTGATACCATGGGCGGAGGCCGGTGAACTGCCGGAATAGTCGATCACGATTTCCTGATCTGACACCCTCACTTCGGCGTGAATCAGCACGGCGTCCTCGTAACCATCGAGTTCCATTTCTGTCCTGTAGCTGCCTTCGGGCACCGTTCGGATCGCGCGGATCATGGCGTCACGTGAAGTCTCGATGATGTAGTCAGCAATGGCCTCAATACCAGTCAGACCGAACTCGCCCATCATAGCAACAAGCCTGTTTTCCCCGGTGTCGTTGCAGCTGACCAGGGAAAGGAGGTCACCTCTGACTTCGACGGGGTCACGACTGTTGGCGTGCAGGATCCCCAGCAGTTCTTCATTCAGCCGGCCCCTGCTGCGAAGCTTCATGTGAGGGATTCGTATGCCTTCCTCGTAAACCGAGTTCGCTTCGGCACTGAAGCCGCGGCCCCCGACATCCTTGACGTGACAGGTAGAGGCAAACAGGGCGACGGGCCTGCCGTCGACGCAGGCGGGGGAAACCACGACAAAGTCGAAGAGATGTCCGGTTCCCAGCCATGGATCGTTGGTCACATACGCATCACCCGGTCCCATCTCCCGGATCGGGAAATGCACCAGGAAGTGTTCCACAGCCCTTGCCATGGTATTGACATGCCCCGGTGTTCCCGTCACGGCCTGTGCGATCATGCGGCCGGTGAGGTCATAGATGCCGGCTGACAGATCGCCGGCTTCACGGACAACTGACCCAAAGGCCGTATGCAGAATGGCCTGGGCCTGTTCCTCCACCACGGCAATGAGCCGGTTCCAGATCACCTGCCGGTGGATGGTGTCGAGGATGGTCCTGTCCCCTACGGTCACGGGAGCCTCCGTCGTTCCATGATAATATGGCCGCACGGATTGACGGCAGCAACAAACCCTGTCGGCACGATTGTGGTGGTCTCGTCTTCGGCGATGGCTGCCGGGCCAGATATGCTGGATCCGGGCTGGATCCGGGCGCGCCAGTAAACCGGGCAATTACGGTTTTGTCCCGCCTCGAAATCATAGATGGACCGTGTCCCGATGGGTGCGGCGCATCGAATTTCACCGGTTGTATCCGGACCCGAAACCGGGTTCGGTTCTGTGCTCGCAGTGACGGCCCAGGTCACCGCCTGCACGTCCAGACTATCGAGGGTGAGACCGTAGATACGGCGGTAAAGGGCTTCGAAGCGCGTGCGGAGTTCCTGCGCGTCGCTCTCTTGCAGTGGTCCGTCGTCCAGGGTCAGGCTCAGTTCATGTCCCTGACCGGCATAGCGCAATTCCACGGTTCCGGTGAGGGTGAGGGTTGCGGTTCCCGGTGCACTTCGGGAAACGACGCTCGCGGCCTGTTCCCTCATGCCCTTGAGGATTGCATTGATACGTTCGGCGTCGAAACGTGAAAGCATCATGGTGTGTGATGTCACGATTTCGTAGGAGACGGGAGCCAGAAGAAACCCGACTGCTGATCCCACGCCTGCGCGTTTCGGTACGATCACGCGATCAATCCCCAGTTTGCGGGCGAGGCGGCCGGCGTGGAGCGGGGCGGCACCCCCGAAAGCAATCAGGGCATGGCGGTCGATCACCCGGCCCCGTTCGATGGCGTGGACACGGACGGCATTGGCCATGTTCTCTTCGACAATTTCGATCACCCCAACACCTGGCCAGTGACCGTCGAGATCAAGAGGCGCGCCGATGTCGCGGGAGAGAGCCTCAATGGATCGTTCCGGGTCAAGTTTGATGCGGCCGGCGGCGAACTGGTCCGGGTCAAGTTTGCCCAGCACCAGGTTCGCGTCGGTAACCGTGGGCTGGCAACCTCCACGACTGTAGCAGGCCGGGCCGGGAACGGCTCCGGCGCTGGCCGGCCCGACACAAATGCGGTTCATTTCGTCGAGATGGGCAATCGATCCCCCGCCTGCCCCGATTTCGACCATTTCGATCGCGGGAATGCGGAGAGGCAATCCGCTGCCCTTCTGGTCGCGATAGGCGCGGGCAACCTCAAAGGTGCGGGCCCGATCTGGCTGTCCCTGGGCGATCAGGCAGATCTTGGCTGTGGTTCCGCCCATGTCGAGGGACAGCGCTTCATCGATGTCACAGTCCCGGGCGACCTCGCTGGCCAGAATTGCGCCGCCGGCCGGGCCCGATTCGACGAGGCGTATGGGGAAGCGGCTGGCGTTTTCAAGTGTCGTAAGACCGCCGCCTGACATCATCATGAAAAACGGGCACGTCAGTCCCCGCTGAATGAGTGTCTCCTGCAGCCGGTGGAGGTAGCCGGACATGAGGGGGCGCACATAGGCGTTGGCGCAGGTCGTGGAAAACCGTTCATATTCCCGGATTTCCGGGCAAACATCGCTGGACAGGCATATCGTGGCGTCGGGAAGTTCGAAAGAAAGGATGTCGCGGATTTGCTGCTCATGATCGGGAAAGACATAGGCGTGCAGCAATCCGACCGCGACCGCCTCGACATTCTGTTCCTTCAGTATTGCGGCTGTCTCCCGGACCTCGCCCGGATCGAGGGGGATGAGGACGCGCCCCCGTGCAGACACCCGCTCTCTGACGGGCAAGCGCAGCGGGCGGGGAACCAGCGGTTGGGGCTTGTCCATGAAGACATCGTACTGTTCGAAGCGTTTCTCGAACCCGGTTTCGAGTATGTCCCGAAACCCTTCGGTGGTCAGAAATGCGGTCTTTGCGCCCTTCCGTTCGATCAGGGCGTTCGTGGCCAGTGTCGTGCCGTGGACGAAGATGCCCACCCGGGATGGAGAGATTCCGTTTTCCCGAAGCACCTGATCAACACCGTCCATGACTCCCCGTTCCGGCCTGTCTGGCGTGGTGAGAATCTTGGTCGTGCAGAGATGCGTTGACGTATCCAGTACGATATCCGTAAAGGTCCCGCCGATATCTGCGGCCAGCCTGACTTGCCGGATGTTTGCCATTCGCTCTGTATCGCCGAATGTCAGAAGGGGTACAATCGTGAGAGTTTTTGGTCGGTCTTGCAAGAAAATTGCAAATCTGCAAGAGGTGACACCGGAGGATAATCGTTGCGCTGATGGAATCAGGAACCCCGTATTCGTTCAGAAACTGTAACGTTCTGGACCAAGGTGACGTGCTGGCAGGTGTTCGCAAGAAATTCGCCTTTCCCGGGTCGGGCAGCATACATTTCGACGCCAATTCCATGGGAGCGATGCCGGCTGAGGTGCCCGATCGTGTCAGCCGGGTTCTTGCCGACGGCTGGCGGGATCTCGGGCGCCGGTCCTGGGGCAGCGAACCCTGGCTGGATCGCCCGCGCACCCTTGGAGCGGCCATTGCCCCGATCCTCGGTGCCAGACCGGATGATGTGGTTGTGTGCGACAACACGACCATCAATTTGTTCAAGTGCCTTGGCTATGCATGGAAAATTCGCGGGAGCGGCCATGTTATCCTGACCGAAACGCACAACTTCCCGACCGATCTGCATGTTGCCCAGGGGTATGTCCGGCTGCTCTCGGACCTCGGGGTCGAGGTCGAGATAAGACTGGCGGAAACCCGACAGCAACTTCTCGACATGCTGGATCGCGATGTGGCGATCCTGTATCTGACCCAGACGGACTACCGGTCAAGTGCACGGTGGAACATGGCTGACGTCAATGCCTGTGCGCGGGCCGTTGATGCGTTGACCTTGTGGGACCTTTCCCATTCCGCAGGAGCGGTGGGCATTGATCTCACGGGCTCTGGCAGCGACTTCGCTGTCGGATGCGGGTACAAGTATCTGTGCGGCGGGCCTGGCGGGCCGGCCTTTCTCTATGTCAGCGCCCGGCATCAGGGGGCTGCGTGGCCGGTGATTGCAGGCTGGATGGGTCATGCGCGATGGGACGAGTTTTTGCCGGATTTCGAGCCGGCGGAAGGAGCTGGCCGTCATCTGACCGGAACACCGGCAGTTGTGGCGAACGAAATTTTTTCTGCTGCTGCCGATATCTGGTGCGGGCTTGACCCGAGGACGGTCGCCGCCAAGCATGAGTCCCTGACAGAAACCCTGATTGCCTTGCTTGATCAGGAATGCGAACGGCTCGGCGTCGAGATCAATTCTCCTCGCGCCTATGAGGAGCGGGGCGGTCATGTATCTTTCAGCCATCAGGGCGCCGGATCGGTTTGTGAAGCCCTGGCTCATCATGGCCTCGTATCTTCGTTCCGGTATCCCGACTCGATTCGACTGGGCATGAGCCCGCTCTATCACAGCCATGAGGATGTCTGGAACGCGGTGCAGATCATCAGGAATGTGCTTGAGACGGAAGTCTGGCGTGAGTCCCGATTTGCCAATGTTTCGATATAGGGAGGGTGCCTGCGATGAGGGACCGGGAACAGCCTCGAATTGCCCGCCGCAAGGCCTATTACACGGAGCTGGAGATCGAGCGGACCTATCTCTGGTGTTCCTGCGGAGCCAGTCGCATGCAGCCCTACTGCGATGGCAGCCATCGAGGTACAGAGTTCAGACCCGTACCCTGTCAGGCCACGAGGCCGGAGGAAGAGGTTCTGTTCTGCGGTTGCAAGAGAACCGGAACCCCTCCGTACTGTGATGGCGCCCACAACGATCTTGAAGGAGGCTACGAGGAAGACGATCCGGACAGTATTGCCAACCGATCGGTGGTGATGGCCGCCCCGGCAACCGATGCCCGGGCGGTTCTCAATGGCGGTTGTTATGTTTTTTCCACTGAACTGGCGTTGAAAGAGAGACACGGTACCGTCAGCTATTGTTCCGTGATCGGCGCCGAATATGGTGCCATTCATCAGTCGCAATACCACTTCGCGGCAATGACGGGGACATCTCCGGTCATTGGATTTGGCGATCGCGAAGCGGTTCTGTTTGTGACCAGGGGACCGATCGAGATCGAGATTTCGGGTCGGGCATTTTGCGCGGGAAATCACTCGGGGGTCTATATCGGCCCCGGTGAGGCCTTCCGTATATCCAACCGCACCGACGGCGCCGTCAAATTTCTGGCCTCGGTATGCCCGAGAGCAGACGGTCCCGAGTGGCTGGACGATATGCCCGGGAATTTTGATGATGCGCATCCTTTGCGGGTCGTGCCCCTTGATCCGTCGCAACAGCATCAGATGGCCAACCGGTACTTCCAGCTTCTCGTCGGAAAAGAGTACGGTGCGCGTGCCGTGACACAGTTTATCGGCCACATTCCCCGATCAAAGGCGGTGCCGCATCGGCATCTGTATGAAGAGGCCCTGATCATTCTCAGCGGAAACGGATTCATGTGGACGGAAAATCTCAAGGCGCCCGTCACAGCCGGAGACGTGATATTCCTGCCCCGCAAGCAAATTCATTCGCTTGAAGCGAACAGCGAGGAAGGAATGCTGGTAGTGGGCACGATTTGTCCTGGCGACAATCCGGCGATCAGCTACTGACCGCCAACTGATCACCAGAGTGCCTGAGACCCCGTTTGCCATGGCCGCGATCGTTGTCGACGGTCTAGCCGTTGCACAGGCAGCGGAAATCCCATGTCCTTCTGAAGATCGGTAAGTACCTTTTACAGAGGCGGCTCCGGCGCAAGGGCCGCGAAAAAATGCGGGTCGTGTGCTCCGGTTCTCAATCCCGCGGTCCTTGAGCCCGGCATGATTTTGTTCAAGCTGCCGGCGGATTTCCCCTGTACGCAACGTGATTGCAATGGTCTGTCGGGAATCTTTCTCTCTGGGGTGATCTTCATGAAACATGGAACGGCAATTCTGGTCCTCGCACTGATAATGCTGGCGGCACCGGCAGGCGCGACCGGGCTTTATAGCTGCGACTCCAGTCCACGGGAAAACTGGCAGTCCAGAGAGGTGTTGACCAGGCTGTTGACCGAACAGGGCTGGCAGGTTCGTCGGATCAAGGAAGACGGCGGATGTTGGGAAGTCTACGCTCTTGATGCAGCGGGAGACCGTGTCGAGGCTTACTTTGATCCTGTCACACTGAAGAATGTCTATACCAGCCGGCGATAATATCGGGGTGACAGGCCGCGGTATCAGGACACGGGTCTGGAGCCTCCCGGTCCGTGTGGTTCACTGGTGCCTTGCTCTTGCGGTCATCCTTGCCTGGATAACCCATGAGGGCCCGCCATGGCTTCATGACTGGTTGGGGTATGCCGCCCTGGCCATAGCCGTGCTGAGAACAGGGACCGGTGTCGTGGGACCCAAGGGGCAGCGCTTCGCCGGGTTCGTCCGTGGGCCGGTCACAACCCTGTCCTACGCCCGAACGGTCATTTCGGGCAGTGAATCGCGGTTTCTCGGGCACAATCCCCTGGGGGGCTGGATGATCGTTATGCTTCTGTTGGTGACCGTTGGGGCCGGGTTCACAGGATGGTTGTACACGACCAAGGCCTATTGGGGGGTTCAATGGGTTAATGATCTTCATGGTGGTCTGGCGGACCTGTTACTGTTTCTGGTCCTCCTCCACGTTGCCGGGGTGGTGTTTACGTCATTTCGCCAGTCCGAAAATCTGGCGGGTGCGATGGTTCACGGCAGGAAACCGCTTCGAACCCGGCGCCATCCGGAACCCCCTGAGGATCTTGAGGAACTGACAGGGACGGGAGGAGATCCTGATACCGGGGGGGCTGGTGACAGCGCCACGAGGCGTTGAGAGGACCGCGTGGTCAGATGGTCGGCTTCCTTGAGGGAACAGGCCTGGAACCGTGTCGCCGATCGTTCGATCGATACTGGCGACTGACAATGGCGAAGCGGCGCGGCGGTACCATCAGCGTTATCGTGATCCGGCGCCGACCTGCGGTGTCTGCGATCAATGGGTCCGGTGCATGAGATTCGCGGCGTCTGGGCAGGCCGGTTCTTCGCACACAGTATTTTCGCGGCTCTTGCCCGGGCAATCTGAGTGTCGGATGTGTAAGGGGCAAGATGCTCCGGCATGGTAATGACTACCGTTACGATACCGGCAAGGGCTATGCAGTTCGGAAGATCATCTTCCGTCTGCATGGTGCCGATTAAAGCAGGAAACTGATCACTCTGCGGCTTCGCGGGTCGCCTGTCCCCCACCGATCTCCTTGATGTCGGAGATGTCGCTTGGCGAGTATCCGGCTTCGGCCAGGATGTCGTCGGTATCCTGACCGAGGGCGGGGCCGCCCCGACGCATTGAAGCGGGTGTGCCTGAGAACCGCGCTGCCGGCCGTGCCTGTCGAATTCGCCCGGCGACCGGATGCTTCGTTTCGATCACAATGCCATTCGCCACGGTCTGGGGATGATTGATGGCTTGCCAGCGCGTCAGGACCGGTGCACAGGGGACATCCTCGGCTTCAAGGCGCTTCAACCATTCGTCTGTGGTTGCGGTGCGTATGGCCTCCTGGGTCAGGCGCAAGCGATCATCGATGTTCTTCTGTCGCAGGGCCGGCGTACGAAATCGTGGATCTTCCAGCCATTCGGGCCGTTCTGCGGCGCGGGCCAGTGCGGCCCATTCGCGGTCACTTTGCACTGCCACGCTGATATGGCCATCTTCAGTTTCATAGATGAGATCAATAAAGCTCGCAGCTTCCTGCTGCGGAAGCGGATCGTCAACAAATGTCTGGCTCCCCATGTCCGATCCCCACAGGAATGCGATCACCGCATCCAGCATGGAAAGCCGGACATGCTGGCCTTTCCCGGTGCGTTCACGCGCCAGCAATGCCGCGGCAACAGCCTGGGCGGCGACGATCCCGGTGAGCTTGTCGGGGAGAATGGAGCGCACCAGGCGCGGCCGGGCCTCGTCGGATCCTGCCTGCACGGTCGCCAGACCGGACAATGCCTGAATCAGCGGATCGTAAACCGGTTTGGCCGCATAGGGGCCGCTTTCGCCGAAACCGCAGATCGAGACATAAATGATTTCTGGTGCCACCGCTCTGATGGCGTCCTCTCCGATCCCCATGCGTTCGACAACCCCGGGCCGAAAATTCTGGATGAACACGTCGGCAGAGGACGACAGGCGAAGCAGCGCTCTCTTGCCTGCAGCGCTCTTCAGGTTCAGGGCAATGGAGCGCTTATTGCGATTGTTGTTCAGAAAATTGGCCGAAAACCCGTGGCGCCTGTTGGCAGCGGCTCGCGTGTGGTCACCGCCGGCCGGGTTCTCCACCTTGATGACATCTGCTCCCTGATCGGCAAGCAGCATCGTGGCCGATGGTCCCGAAACCATTGACGTGACGTCAATAATGCGAATTCCGGTCAGGGGCCCGTCCATGCCCGCATCATACACGACCCTGGGGGAGACTGTCCAAGGCATTCCGCCGTTGGGATCGTCTTTCAAGCAGCCGGGTCAATACACCATGACGCGGGGCTCCGATCATGGCTGTCATCTGAAGCATGCCGGCTGTGACTGCGATCATGCCGGCTGCGCTCAACGAATCCGGACTGTTCCATAGCTGGGGGCCGAATGCGGCCGCGAGATATCCGCCGACGCCAGCAACCACAGCAGCAGCCATGCTGATCCAGATCTGATGGGACAGCCTGTCCGTCAGCATGCGGGCCGTCGCCGCCGGACAAACAAACATTGCAATCACCAGGATGGATCCCACGGCTTCGAAGGCAGCAACAGCGGCAACGGCCGATGCCGCAATCAGAAAAAATGAAATGGTCCGGACCGGAAGGCCAAGGCTGGCGGCAAAGCCGGGGTCGAATGTGGCAAGGCGCAGCTCCTTGAAAAAGCAGGCAACCAACAGAGCGACTGAAAGCGTCACGACCACCAAAGTAGTGATCTGGCGCGGCAGACGGGAGAGCGCTTCCATGCTCGCTGCTTCAGACCAATGGGCAACACCCAGCCACAGCGTTGCTTCCAGATTGCCGAACAATGCGTGGTCGGCATCAAGATGCGCGTTTGAGGCGCCGGCCCGCTCCATGAGGACAATGCCGGCTGCAAACATCACCGTAAACACGACGCCCATGGCGGCACCGGCTTCCAGCCTTCCGGCTCTCCGAACGATTTCGATCAGTAGCGCGGCGATGATTGCTGCGGCCAGGGCTCCAATCATCAAGGGGAGCGGTGCCAGTGCTCCGGCGACCAGAAACCCGGCTACGATACCGGGCAACACGGCGTGAGACACGGCGTCGGCAATGAGCGTCTGACGCCGCAGCATCAGGAAGTTGCCGAGGATGGCGCAAGACAGGCCGGCCAGTGTGGCTGCGAGCATGGCCGGAAAATCGATTGTGAGGAAATCAGCTGTGGTCATCACCACCTCGGCCCGGTCCTGTCTCGAAGTTTGATAGCAGTGCGGTCAGGCTGTCGATTGTGGCGAGATCGGGCCGCGGCGTGTTTGCCAGTGTTCGGGCGGCGGCCAGTCCTGCTGGCGTCGGGCGACCCTTTCTGTCGAGGAGACCCCAACGGACGGCTGCGGCGCGGGAGCGCTGATCACGCGCGAGCGTTCCGTTGGCGAGGGCCAGCAGCAATCCGGCCCTCTTCAGTCGCAGTTTCATTTTCCTGCGTGCCAGAGCCCATGCAACAGCTCCCCGTGACGGGGCGCAAAGGAGGCTGAGTGCAAAGATGGTCCCGGATACGAGAACGATGGCCGATCCTGCGGGGACATCCGGAACGACGACCGAGATCCACACGCCGCACGAGCCCGACAGCCCCCCGAACAGACCAGAGAGAACAAGCATTCGCTTCAGTCGTTCGGTCCACAGTCGCGCTGTTGCTGGCGGGATAATGACAAGTGCGATTATAAGTATGAGGCCGACCGTTTGCAGTCCGATGACGACAATGGCCACCAGAAGCCCCATGATTGCAAGATCGAGCCGTGCACCATTCAGGCCCTGTACGGAAGCCTGGGTTTCGTCGAATGCGAGGACGGCGAATTCCTTGAAAAATATCATGGTTACAGTGGCAACGAGAAGCGCACTCGCGCCGATCATCAGCGCCTGTCCCGCGGTCAGGGACGCAGTTGAGCCCAGCAAGAAATCTTCCAGTCCTGCCGCGCTTCCGGTTTGCAGGGTTTGTACATGGGTGAGCAGCACAACCCCGATACCAAAAAAAACGCCAAGAACCGAAGCGATGGCTGTGTCTTCAGGGAGGCGTGTGCGGGTGCGGATCCAGTGCACCGCCGCCGCTCCGGCGATGGACGACAGGGTCGCACCGATCATGAGGGCAGGAAGATAACGACCCTGGTCAAACAGGCTCGCGATCAGAAATCCGAGCACGATTCCCGGAAGCGTGGCATGACTGACAGCGTCCGAGACCAGGGCGCGTCGGCGAAGAAGCGGGAATACCCCGACGATACCGGCTCCCATGCCCAGAGCTGTCGCGCCCGTCAGCACGACGATCGTGTTGTAACCCCCGCTGATCTTGAGAAATTCGAGAATATCAGCGAGCAGCATGCGGGGACTGATCGCGAGAAGGATCCCGGAATTCGGTCAATTGGCCTTCATAGGCGGTTCCAAGGGCCTTGCTGGTCAGCACCTTGTCTATCGGGCCAGCGGCAATAGACCGCAGGTTAAGAACATGAAGATGATCGAAGTACCGGTTGACCGTCTGCAAGTCATGATGCACGCACACGGCAGACGCCCCTGATTGCTTGAGTTCCTGCAGGATTGCGGCGAGGGCGGTTTCCGTCGCTGCATCGATACCGTTGAAGGGCTCGTCCATGAGATAGAGGCGTGCATTCTGGGCCAACGCCCGGGCTACAAATACCCGTTGCTGCTGCCCACCAGAAAGTTGTCCGATCTGGCGATCGGCGAGGTCTGCCAGAGCCACGCGGTCCAGAAATTCACGGGCCGCTTCCCTGTGCCGGCGCCTGACCGGCCTGCCGGTGCCGATATTTGCATAGAGTCCCATTGTCACCACATCCAGGACGGAAGCCGGAAAATCCCAGTCCACATCCGCTCGCTGCGGAATGTAGGCAACGAGGCCGCGCACCTTTTGAAGCGGTTGGCCGAAGAGCATGATTTTCCCGGCCAGCCGCGGAACCAGGTCGAGAACCGCCTTCAGGAGTGTCGACTTTCCGGCGCCGTTGGGTCCGATGATTGCGGACAGGGTTCCCTGTGCCACGCTGTAATCGATGTTCCAGAGAGCCGGTCGGTTTTCATAGGTGACGGTCAGGCCCTGAACCAGCAATGGCAGGTCTGCAGACGGTGGATTGCCGGTGCAGTATTCCCGCGTTCTCCCGGATTCGGTCACCGGGAATGACTGCTCCCGGTGATCTGTCGCGTCACTGAGGCCGTCACCCGGATCGGTTCAGCCAGTGCGCGGACGATCGTGTTGATGTTGTGCTCGAACATGCCGAGCCAGGTTCCCGTCGGGCTGCCGCGGGGACCGAGCGCGTCGGAATACAGGTTGCCACCCATTCGAACCCTGTGCCCCCGTGCAGCAGCTCCCTCGATGAGCGCCCGGATATTGCGTTCCGATACGCTGGTCTCGACAAATACAGTCGCAATTCGTCTCGTGACAAGCATGTCGACAAGCTCTTCAATCCTGCGCACACCGGCCTCGCTTCCGGTGCTGAGCCCCTGAACAGCCACCACTTCCAGTCCATAGGCCCGTCCGAAATGGCCGAAAGCATCGTGAGCTGTCACCAGTGTACGGTGTGACGGGGGAAGCGACGAAAGCCGCTTCCGTGCGCGGGCATCCGCCGCCATCATTCGTCCAAAATACGCAGATGCATTCTTTCGATAGACGTCGCTGTTGTCCGGATCCAGAACCTCCAGGGCCTGTACAGCCGTGTCGAGAGCCTTCATCCACAGGACCGGATCCATCCAGACATGGGGATCACGAACCGGGTCATCTCCGGCAAGAGAGGTTTCGGGGAGTGCTTCAGCTAAGGGGATGACCGGCTTGTGGCGTGCGAGCCGCGCCATCACATCGATCAGTTGCGCCTCGAGGTCCCGTCCATTGTAGAGAATGAGGTGGGCGTTGGTGAGTTTCTTTACATCAGACCGCGTCAGCCGGTAGAGATGAGGATCCACCCCCTCGCCCATCAGGGTTTCCACCCGGATCCTCCCGTCGGCAATCACTGATAGCGGCTGGCCGATCTGGGCAATGGTCGCCACTACAGTCTTTACCGACGTTTGCGAAGCTGCGCCAGCTGATTCCATCCCGGCAGCGGTAAGGAAGAGAAACACCGCGAAACCGGCTGGCACACTTCGCAGAACGGACCTTTTGCGCATCAGCAGACATTCCAAGATCTCTGGCAAAGCTTATGAAGATCGCCAAAAGTTTGCAAGTGCTAAAAAAGTAAACTGAAGCTAAAAATATTAGCTTATGCTAACTTTTGAAAGGCAAGCTGTCTCCTTGGAAGACTGCTGCCATCCTCTTTCAGTTCATGACGCGCGATTACGTTTCCGGAACCTGCTGGCGTACGCGCCCCTTGATACCAGTGGATCGCTTTCGCAAGTTTCCAGGCGGGAGACACCATGTTGTCGGCTTTGGCCCTCCATACCCCGCGTCACCGGCACTCAATGGCCAACGTCCATGTTCGCCCGGAGTTGCAAGGCAGATTTGTGGGTCTTGATCGGTTGTCAAGAGTTTATACCGCAGGCTCACAACACGCCGGACCGTCCAGTCCCTGATCGCGCTCTCTGTATCGGACGATACCCGCCTGTTGTCACAGATCCCGACACAGCAACCGACAGGGTTCGGCCGGCAACTCCGCCGCTGCGTGCGGAGTTCGTCATTTGCCACGGGCACTCGTTCATCATGCTCGGATCCGGCTCGTGCCAATGCGTCCGGGAAGTGCCATAAAGGAGATGCTGCGTGACAGTTCAGGAACCCGTCTGGACCGGCGGACCTGCAGGAGCACGCTTCCCTGGACCTTCCCGGGATGTTGGCATCCCGCCGCAATCGATGGCGGCCTCACCCGTTGAAGCGGATCCCGCCCATATCATTCATCGCCCCTGTGATGGCCTGGCCACGCGTCCCGGTCACCCGCACTCAGGGCTTTGTCGCAAACATCAGGTAATTCACGGACAGGTTGTCAGACACCCGCCACTCGCCACGGACCGGATCAAAGGACAGACCGGAAACATCGTGGACCACGAGACCGTTGCGCCGAAGCGCGCGTGCCAGTTCGGAAGGGCGTACGAACTGTGTCCAACGATGGCTGCCCCGGGGCAGCCATCCGAGGAGGTATTCAGCTGCTACGATACCCAGCAGGGCGGACCTCACAGTACGATTCAGCGTCGACAACATGACGGCGCCTCCATTTCTTGCGAGCAAGCAGCAGCCGTCCAGAAACGCATCGACATCAGACACATGCTCGACAACTTCCATCGAGACAATTGCATCGAAGCGCTTGTCTTCCCGGCAGAGATCCTCGACCGCAGCGTGCCGGAACGTGATATCAAGCCCGCCGGCCTCGGCATGGATCCTCGCACCGGCAATATTTGGCGCGCTGGCGTCAATGGCTGTGACGGACGCGCCCATACGACAGAGGGGCTCGGACAACAGTCCGCCGCCGCAACCCACATCAAGAATTTCAAGGCCGGTGAGTGGTCTGAGCACGGTCGGGTCTCTGTCAAACTGCGAGCACAGCTGATCCCTGATGTACTGGAGGCGAGCCGGGTTGAGACGATGGAGCGCATGGAAGCGGCCTGAAGGATCCCACCATTCTTCGGCGTCTGCCGAGAGCTGTGCCACTTCGGCCGGGTCTACGGTCCCATAGTCTTCATCGTGTCGTTCAGCCTTCATGTCGAGTCTGCTTGCCTGAAACTGTGCCGGACAGTATGTATGCGACCGCGCCGTATGGCGCAAATTGCTCTGACCGAAGGCTCGCCAGATTCTGCATGTCCGCCAGGCTCGATTGCTGCTGCGGGTCTGGCCGGGGAGACCTCATGGCGCGGATCGTACAGAAGTTTGGCGGGACCTCGGTTGCGGATCTGGATCGCATCCGCGCTGTTGCTGAAACGGTCAAGCGCGCTGTCAGGTCCGGAGACCAGGTTGTGGTTGTGGTGTCGGCTATGGCCGGAACGACCGACCGGCTGGTCGGATGGACCCGCGAAATCGCCCCGCTGCACGATGCCCGGGAGTATGATGTCGTGGTTTCCACCGGTGAGCAGATTACGGCGGGACTTCTGGCACTGGCTTTGCAGGCGGTCGGCGTCGACGCGAGATCCTGGCTGAGCTGGCAAATTCCGTTTCAGACCGATGACATGCATGGGCGCGCCCGGATCACAGCGGTTGCCGGAAAGGAACTCCAGCGTCGACTGGAAGCCGGGCAGGTTG
Organism: Alphaproteobacteria bacterium; assembly: GCA_965221485.1. Taxonomy (GTDB): domain Bacteria; phylum Pseudomonadota; class Alphaproteobacteria; order MPNO01; family UBA830; genus JAJEBT01. Next base: position 3,386,078 of record OZ244893.1, read on the forward strand.
CGGTAGTGGCCGGTTTTCAGGGAATTGCCGATGACAACCGCATTACAACCCTGGGCCGCGGCGGTTCGGATACCTCGGCAGTGGCACTCGCTGCGGCCGTATCCGCTCATCGGTGTGAGATCTATACGGATGTTGATGGAATTTACACCAGTGATCCGCGGATCGTTTCCAAGGCCCGGAAGCTTGAACGGATCACGTATGAGGAAATGCTGGAACTGGCATCGCTCGGTGCCCGGGTTCTCCAGACACGCTCGGTTGAACTTGCAATGAATCAGGGTGTGCGTCTGGAAGTCCGGTCGAGTTTTGTCGACACTCCGGGCACGCTGGTCGTTGATGAGGAAGAAATTGTGGAAAACCAGATCGTCAGCGGAATCGCGCATAGTCGAAATGAAGCCAAGGTTACCCTTGCAGGGGTGGCTGACAGGCCGGGCATTGCCGCAAGTATTTTTGGCCCGCTTGCCGAGGCCGGCATCAATGTTGACATGATTGTCCAGAATGTCTCGGGGGATGGAAAGACGACTGATCTGACCTTTACCGTTTCCAAGGAAGACCTCGATGCCACCCTTCAGTTGCTCGACGGCAAACGCGAGGAACTTGGCTTCGCGCACATCGTCGGTGATCCCGACGTGGTGAAGATTTCCGTGGTTGGTGTGGGAATGCGAAGTCACGCGGGCGTGGCTACGCGTATGTTTTCTGCCCTGGCCGAACGGGGCATCAACATCCAGGTCATTTCCACATCCGAGATAAAGATCAGCGTTCTGGTCGCTGAACCCTACACCGAACTGGCCTTGCGATCCCTGCACACCGCCTATGGTCTCGATGCTGCGTGACCCGGAGCGGAAGGGATCCGCGCCCTGTCAACGGTTTTGACAGACCGGGGGAAGTCTCCTATGCCTTGGCCCGTGAAGCGTATTGAGTGGAGTTTTCCGGCAGTGCAACGGCGGACATTCCGCGGCCGGGCTGCGACAACCCTGGACAGTCGCGATCCAGGCTGCCTTGCCGGGAGATGGGGTCCCGTCGGGTCAGGTGCCGGGGGCCAGCCGGGACAGACCACAACACCACCGTGTTTCACTTCGGGGAGGCGCTGAATGCTTCGGGAGGCCACTGAAATGGACAGGGCTCCGGTGTCAGACCGGCTCGAGCAGTTATGGGCCAGGGGGCGAGCTTTCCTCGGAACCCGTTACGCCATTCTCGGCGGAGCGATGACTTGGGTCTCGGAGCGCTGTCTGGTGTCTGCTCTTTCCAACGCGGGAGGTTTCGGGGTCATTGCCTGTGGTGCGATGGATCCTGACCGGCTTGCCGAGGAGATTGCGGAGACCTCAGCCCGAACCGAGGAGCCCTTTGGTGTCAACCTGATCACCATGCACCCGGAGCTGGATCGACTGATTGACGTTTGCCTGGAGCACGGAGTCGGCCATGTTTTTCTGGCGGGAGGCCTGCCGGGATCCGGAGCGATCAGACGCGTAAGGGACGGTGGTGCTCACATTGTATGCTTCGCCGCGACCCTCGCTGTTGCCAGAAGGCTGGTGCGACAGGGCGCAGAGGCGATCGTGATCGAGGGTGCGGAGGCGGGCGGGCATATCGGTTCGGTGTCGACGAGCGTTCTGGCCCAGGAGATCCTGCCGCATCTGGCCGATGTTCCAGTTTTCATAGCGGGAGGCATCGGGCGCGGCGACCTGATCGCAGCTTATCTGGAGATGGGTGCGTCCGGCTGCCAGCTGGGAACCCGGTTCGTATGTGCCGAGGAGTCCGTCGCCCATGACGCGTTCAAGCAGGCCTTCATCCGAGCTTCGGCGCGTGATGCTGTACCCTCGGTTCAGCTGGATCCCCAGTTCCCGGTCATACCGGTGCGGGCGCTTCGAAACGGAGCAACACGCGCATTCCTGGATATGCAGCGTGATGTCATTGCGGCCTGTCATCGCGGCGAACTCGGCCGGGAGGCGGCGCAACTCAGGATCGAGCATTTTTGGGCCGGTGCCCTGCGGCGCGCCGTGGTCGATGGTGATGTGGAAACCGGTTCGATGATGGCCGGGCAGAGTGTGGGAATGGTCAGGACTGTCCAGCCGGCAGCTGACATCATGCGTGAACTTGTCCAACAGGCATGTGATGCCCTGGCGTCCCGATATCCCGGTTCCGCAGGCCAGGACGGACACGCCAGCGCTGAACTTTCCCGGGAAACGGCTACGGGTTCGGTCACGCAAACATCGAACGACGGCTCACACCTCACACTGTCGGGAACACAATGATAAAGTTCCCGCAGGCATTATTTATGCATATAGTGTTCGTGCACCCTTGGCCGGTGAAGGAACCTGACGAGAATGGAAACGACAAAGATTAGGGAGAATAGCGCTGACGATAGCGCCGTGGCGGGTGCTTATCTGCAGGAACGGCGTCTGGCTCTTGGCCTCGAGATCAGTGATGTGGTTGAGAGCCTGCATATTCGAAGAATTCATCTGCAGGCGATCGAGGATGGACGATGGGATGCGCTTCCTGGATCTGCCTATGTTCCAGGATTCCTGCGGAGCTATGCCGATTTTCTTGGTCTCGATGGCCACGAGTTTGTAAACGGCCTGCGAGAGGCGGGTCTGCAGGGGCCCGCGCAGGAACCCCTGATTCCCCCGACCAATCTGGAAGAAAAGCGATTTCCCGCGGGAAGAACCTTGCTTGCGGCCGCCTTTATTTGTTCAGCGGCTTACGCCGGCTGGTACCTTGTGTCTTCTGAAGGTCATGATGCTGGACAGAGCGTGGAGTTGGCGCCTCCACAGACACCGCCCCAACGTACGGCCTCGGATACCGACACCGGCTCTGTTGATGTTGCGGAAGCCGATATCCGTACCGGAGACCAGCCCACCGAAGCAATAGAAACCCCGCTTCCCGAGCCCGTCGCAGTGCCGGATTCCGAGGCAGCAGACAGCAATCCCGCGACGGCTCCTTCACAGGTTCCCGGTTCAGGAAATGAAGACCGCCCGCAAGTCACGGAAATAGCGGCCCCTGCTCCGGTAGATGATGTGACACAGGCCGCAGCTACCGGCGCGGCTCCCCGCGGCAGCTCTGAAGCGACCATGATTCTGGCATCTGTGTCGGATGAAGGATCCGAACAGAGAAATGCCAACGGGAGGGCCGACCGGTCTTCTGCGCCCTCCGAGGAGGGAACCGAAGTGTCTTCCGGGACCGTGTCTCCTCCCGTTGTCGGTTCCTCGGGTTCGGCGGTAGCGGCGCCGGCGCCTGCAGAACCGGCTGAAGAGATAACACCGCCAGGGGTTGCAGCATCCGGAGAACCCGCGGAAACGGATACCCCTCCCGGTGGCAATGTCGAGGTCGCCGGTCTGCAGGCGGTAGGTTCCCCGCCGGAAACAGGCTTCGATCCGGAGACCCGTGTCATTATCAGGGCCACGGCGCCAAGCTGGGTTCTGGTCAGCTCACCAACAAAACAGGTCGTGTATACGCGGACCATGCAACCCGGAGAAACCTACATATTGCCGGATATTCGCGGCATGCTTCTCTGGACCGGCAACGCGGGCGGGCTTGAAGTGACCGTTGGAGCAAGGAAGATCCCTCCACTCGGGCAACCGGGGGCCGTCATACGTGATATTGCTCTTGATCCAGAAGCGTTGCTTTCCCGCTGAAACGGCGCAGTCGCCGCCAGGACTTGTCTGCGGTTCTCAATGAAGACGCTCCGGCCCGTACGCGGCACTCACGATCTCCTGCCTGAAGATGCGCGCAAGGCGCGTCATGTGGTCGACACAGGACGCTCTGTTGCCGGGAAGTACGGTTATGACGAGCTTGTGACCCCGATTTTCGAGTATTCGGATGTCTTTGCCCGCACCCTCGGCGAGACTTCCGACATCGTGACCAAGGAGATGTATACATTCGAGGACAAGGGCGGAGACATGCTGACCCTGAGGCCTGAGGGCACGGCTGGCGTGGTCCGGGCCTTCCTCTCCGGTGGATTGCAGCAGTCCCTTCCGCTCAGATATTTCTACGCGGGTCCGATGTTTCGCTACGAGCGTCCACAAAAGGGGCGGCTTCGCCAGTTCCACCAGATCGGTGCCGAATTGCTCGGGGTTCCGGATCCGGTTGGCGATATCGAGGTCATCGCGTTGGGCGCCTCGATCCTTGGCGCCCTGGGTCTGCAGGACAGCATCCTGCTCGAACTGAATACGCTCGGCAATCATGCCAGCCGCGCCCGGTACCGGGAGGTCCTGGTCGAGTATTTTTCCGACCATGTGGAGTCCCTGTCCGAAGAAAGCCGAACGCGTCTTGAACGCAATCCGTTGCGCATCCTGGACTCCAAAAATCGGGGGGATCGCGCAGTCGTGGCTGAGGCACCGTCCTTTGCCGACAGTCTCGATACTGTATCCAGGGAATTCTTTGCCGAGGTCTGCAGCGGGCTCGATGCCCTGAAAATACCCTATCAACTCAACACGAGGCTTGTGCGCGGCCTCGACTATTATTGTCACACCGCTTTCGAGTTCACAACGGACCGGCTTGGCGCCCAGAGCGCTGTCCTTGCCGGTGGACGCTATGATGGGCTGGTTGAAACCATGGGCGGCCCTCCGACTGCCGGTGTGGGGTGGGCCTCGGGGGTGGAACGCCTGTCCATGTTGGCTCACGGCTCTCCCTCGGTTCAGCGGCCGGTGGTTGTCATTCCCATCGACCGGATGGATGTGACTCGCGCCATGGGGGTCGCCGAACATCTCCGTGACGCGGGATTTCGGGTTGAGATGGAGCATCGGGGCAAACTCCGCCAGCGGATGAAACGCGCCAATGACCGTAATGCTCGTCTGGCGATACTCATCGGAGAAGACGAGAGAGCACAGGATGCAGTGAAACTGCGGGATCTTGACAGCGGATGCGAGGACCTGGTGGGCTTCAGTGATCTGGTCAGCCGGCTGAAGTCCGGCGTCGGGCCCAATCCGATTAACCGGTCTGCGGCTTGAGCCAGCAGTCGATCGACAAGATGACCGTGTCGCTTTAGTTTGGCGGAAGTCCGCGGACCGCCCTGATATCGCCCAGGTATTGGCGGATGATGGCAACGCTCCGCCCACCAGCACAAGCAGATCGAACATGTCCCTCAATGAGCGTCTCGACCAGATTATCGCACGACAGGAGGAGTTGTCGGCGCTGATGTCGGAGAGTACGGCCGCGGATCCGGATTCGTTCGTGCGACTGTCGCGTGAATATGCTGAACTTGCACCGGTCGTGGAAACGATCGAGCAGTTGCGAGCGGCACGTCAGGAAGCCTCGGACCTGAAAGGTCTGCTGGACGACCTGGAGAGCGATGAGGATATGCGCACACTGGCCCGTCAGGAGCTGACTGAAACCCGTGAGCGCTTGGACGAAATCGAGCAGAAGCTGAAAATCATGCTCCTGCCCAAGGATGCTGCTGACGAAAAAAGCGCCATTGTCGAGATCCGGGCCGGGACCGGGGGTGAAGAAGCCGCCCTGTTTGCCGCCGACCTCTTTCGTATGTATCAGCGCTATGCGGGCCTCCGCGGATGGGATTTCGACATTCTCGGCATGTCGGAAACGGGTATCGGAGGTGTCAAGGAAGCAACGACCCAGATCACAGGGAAAGGCGTATTTGCCCGCCTGAAGTTTGAGTCCGGTGTTCACCGGGTGCAACGGGTGCCGGAGACCGAATCCAGCGGCCGCATCCATACTTCGGCTGCCACTGTTGCCGTGCTTCCCGAAGCAGAAGATATCGATGTTCAAATCGATGACAGGGATCTGAGAATTGACACCTTCCGCTCGCAGGGCGCGGGTGGCCAACATGTCAATACCACCGACAGCGCCGTCAGGATCACTCATGTTCCGAGCGGTATCGTGGTGTCGCAGCAGGACGAGAAGTCCCAGCACAAGAACCGGGCCAAGGCCCTGAAGATTCTCAGGGCCCGTCTTTATGACGCCGAGCGGTCTGCAATGGAGGCGGAAAGGGCGGCCGAGCGACGCAGTCAGGTCGGGAGCGGAGACCGATCCGGGCGAATCCGGACTTATAATTTCCCACAGGGCCGCGTCTCTGATCACCGGATCAATCTGACCCTTCACAAACTCGACCGGATCCTTACTGGTGAGGCGCTGGACGAAGTAATCGATGCCCTGATCACTGATGATCAGGCAAGGCGTCTCGCAGAGGTGTCTTGACGAAGACCGTTCATCGTGGAGCCGCCCGGGCCATCCAGTCTGCGACTGCGATACTGACTGCGGCCGGTGTTCCCGATGCCGGCCGCGATGCACGCATTCTGGCTGCAGCCACGACCGGACTGACCCGGGAGCTGATACTGAGGGAGCCCGACATCCTGCTGGACGACGCATGTCTCCGTCGCTTCAACACCGCGATCACGCGCCGGGCCAGACGAGAGCCTGTGTCGCGCATTGTCGGGTATCGTGAGTTCATGGGTTTGAGGTTTGACCTTGGTGAATCCACTCTCGACCCGAGACCCGATTCCGAGACTCTTGTCGAGACAGTCATGGTCAGGGCGCTGGCGGAATCCCGTCCGCTTCGCATTCTGGATGCAGGAACCGGTACAGGGTGCCTGCTGTTGTCCATACTCTCGGGTGTGCCTTCATCCCACGGTATCGGCACTGACATCTCGGAGGGAGCTTGTTTGACGGCAACCGCCAATGCCGCGCGCCTGGGGCTGGGAGGACGGGCACAATTTGTGGTTTGCGAGTGGGTCGAAGCGCTATCGGGCGATTATGACGTTGTGGTTTCCAATCCGCCCTATATTCCGTCCGCGGACATTGACGGCCTGGCGCCTGAAGTGAGGACGTTTGATCCCCGAACCGCCCTGGACGGGGGACCGGACGGGCTTCACGGTTATCGCGCCCTCGCGCCGTCTGTCGGGCAGCGCCTGGCTTTCGGCGGAATTCTTGTGGTCGAGATTGGTCCGCAGCAGTCCGAAGCTGTGACCCGGATTTTTGCGTCAGTCGGACTGGGGCTCAGGGAAACCCGCCCGGATCTTGCGGGGCGGCCCCGTGCACTCGTGTTTGGTCACACCTGATGTGGTGCGGCCAGGGTCGCGTTACTTGATTTTCGATTCCTTAAAGAGCACATGTTTGCGCGCTACCGGATCGAATTTACGCATTTCCAGTTTCCTGGTCTGGGGCCGGGTGCTCTTCTTGGTGACATAGAAATATCCGGTGTCAGCCGTGCTCACGAGTTTGACGAGGACGGTGTTGGACTTTGCCATGAGCCTTCTCCGGTAGAGGGATACGCCATATTCGGGCGAACCTGACGGCAAGTGGCCACCATGTCAAGATTTTAGTCATGCCATTCCGCGTCTTCGAGGTCTATTAAGGGAGATTACAACTACCGCACAATCTGTTTGCGCCTGTTGACGGGACCACTATGCCCCCGAAACGAAGCTGCGGTGTGCATCGCGGTTTCCTTGAGCTCCAGGCCGGGACTTTCGCGACGTCAAGTGGGGTCCTGCAGGTATTCGAAAGGTGCAGCGGCTGGCGGAATAGCGACGCTGAACAACTCCTGCAGATGACGAATTCATTCGCCGGTCATCGCTGCCACGTCGGGGCACGAGTGCGCGAGCAAGGATACCCGGAAATTTTCCGCAAGCGCGGCAACTCGGTCAAAGTGGGAAAGGAAGGATCCTTATCTGCTGTCTCTTCCATAGCAATCGGTCCGTGATTGGTTTTCCGAGTGCTCCCGTATAGAAAGCTTCTCGATCGGTATCATTTTTCCGAGCCGGGTTTCCTGAAAACCACCTGCTGGCTGGTTGGCGACGAATTCATCCCGGTCAATGTCAGATCATTCAGCCTCGGTGGTCCGACCCCAGAGCCGCATCGGCGGTTGAACGTTTTCGGGAACCGGCGCTCGATTGTTTGGAGTCTGGCGCGCTGGCGAGGCACCGCCTGGATCGGCTATGTTGCTGGTTCATGGACACAGCGATGCAGGGCCGTTTGCGCCGTGGAACGTTGCACGAAATCAATGGGCCCTGAATGTGAGGTTGCCACGATTGTGATAGCGGGAGCGCTGGCAAGATTGGCAGGGGGCCCAGACCGGCAGGTACCTGGCGCTACAGGATCAAGGTTGCAATCCCGTCATACCAAAGCGAATAAGTTGAGGGTGTTCCATTAATGGTTGAGCGGATCAGGGCAAGCAAAATTGGGCCGGTCGCAGATGCCGACATCTGCTTTGGTGATGTCACCATATTTGTCGGACCGCAGGCGACCGGCAAGAGCATATTCCTGCAAATGCTGAAACTGATTGTCGACAAATCTGCGATACACGAGACGATGAAGCGATTCGGGTTGATGCAACGCGGCACTGCCAGCGGCTTTTTTGATCTGTACTTTGGTGAAGGCATGGCGTCAATATGGTCTCAGGGCAACAGCCGGCTTGTATTGGGAAGGGCGCGCAAGCCCACGGACCTGGCAGCCTATGCGCGTCCGGGCCGGACCATCAGTTCCGAGAAATTGTTCTACATTCCCGCTCAACGGGTCCTGAGCCTGCGCGACGGAATGACGCGGCCATTTACCGATTATCGGGCAGGGGATCCCTTCGTCTTGCGTGATTTCAGCGAAAAACTTCATGGATTCGTGCAAAATGAAATCGGGTTCGGCGAACCGGTGTTCCCTCGTTCCCAACGGTTGACGGCTGCATTACGAAGGCCTCTGGAACAGCATATTTTCGGCAATTACGGCTTGCACACTGACCCCTCAGGTCATCAGGGCCGATTGGTTCTGAATTCGGCTGACAGTCGTTCCCTGCCTTACCTTGTTTGGTCAGCGGGGCAACGGGAATTTGTACCTCTGTTGCTGGGACTGTATTGGCTTCTCCCGGCTTCCAAGGTGCCGATGCGTAATGCTCTCGAATGGGTTGTTATCGAGGAACCGGAAATGGGTCTGCACCCGAATGGAATTGGTGCTGTCATCAATCTCGTTATGGAATTGCGTTCGAGAGGGTACCGTGTATGCATCTCGACTCACTCTCCCCATGTGCTTGATATTATCTGGGCACTCCGCGTCTTCCAGGAGAATTACGGAACTGTTCGTGACGTCCTGCGGCTCTTCGAACTGAAATCAGATGACAAAACGCGAAAGCTGGCTGATGCAGCTTTGAGGAGCATGTTCAAGACCTATTATTTCAAGCGGGATGGTACGGTTACCGATATATCCGATCTCGATCCAGGCTCGGAAGATATTTCTGAAGGCGGGTGGGGCGGTCTCACCGAGTTCTCCGGGCATGTCGGCGAGATTGTCGCCGAAGTGGCGAACCGGTCAGCGACCGGCGTCTCGTGACATTCAAAGACGCTGTGGAGGATGCGCCACCTCCTGTCAAAGGTGCATACCGCGGCGGTCTGCAAGCCCTGGAACGCCGGCATCGCGGGTTTGTGACGTGCGTGGACTTGCGTCGTCTTACGGGTAGCATCGACCTTGACAAGGCCTTGGCACAGGAGCCGGGCCATGCGGACGCACCGCGTTGGGATTATGGTATTGGCTATCAGCCGGGAAATGGGCCTGAACAGGCGGTTTGGGTCGAGGTCCATTCCGCGACGTCAAGGGAGGTGCCTGCAGTCCTTCGAAAGTTGCGGTGGCTTCGCGACTGGCTGAATAGCGACGCTGAAAGACTCCTGCAGATGACGAATTCATCCGCTGCTGATCGCCGTTACGTATGGATCGCAAGCGCAAGGGTGAGGATACCCGGAAATTCTCCGCAAGCGCGACAGCTCAGCAAAAGTGGGATAGGAAGGGTCCTTCGCCATCTGTCCCTGCCATAGCAACCGGTCCGTGACTGGTTTGTCCGGTGGCCTCCCGTGTAGGAAGATTTTCGATCGGTATTGTTTTCCCGAGCCGGGTTTCCTGCAAACCACCTGCTGTCTTGTCGTCGGCGGACTCTGTCTATAATTTAAGCCCGGTCGCGGTGTGACCATTCAATCGTGGCGGCTTGGCCCCTCAATCGCGGCGGTCCGACTCCGTGGTCGCGCTGGCGAATGACGTTTTTTTGAGCCGGCTCTCGATCGTTTCGAGCCTTTGGCCCGGGCCTCCTTCTGCGCGAGCCACTCGAGGGCCTGTTCAAGGGTTGCCGTTTCGGGAGACTGTTCTGCCGGCAGGGTTGCGTTTGTGCTGCCGTGCTTCACATAGGGGCCGTAGCGGCCGTCCCGCAATTCGACGGGTTTCCCATCCCGGGGGTGCGAGCCCAATGTTTTCAGCACGGATTTCGCCGGTTGTTTCGTTTTCGAGTCAGCGAGGGCCGCAACCGCGCGGTTCAGGCCGACTGTGAGAACTTCGTCGTCCCGCAATTTGGCATACTGTTTCCCCATCCTGAGATATGGGCCGTACCGTCCCACACCGGCAATGATCATCTCCCGTGTCTCGGGATGCTCGCCGATTTCGCGGGGCAGGCTGAGTAGCGCCAGTGCGTGCTCCAGGTCGATGCCATCCGGCAACATGTCTTCCAGAAGTGATTGACGTTTGGGTTTTTTCCCCTTTTCAGCCTCACCGAGCTGGACATAAGGGCCGTAGGGCCCCGTTCTGACCGTGACTGGCAGGCCTGTCTCCGGATCCTCGCCGAGGAGCCGCGGGCCAGACTGTACATTCCGTTTGACCACCTCGTCGGTGATGATGGTCAGGGAGCTCGTAAAGCGGCACTCGGGATAGTTGGAACATCCGATGAAACCCTTCGGTTTCAATCCCAGCCGCCCGGTACCGCAGGCGGGACAGATTCGGGGGTCCCGCCCGTCTTCGCGTGCGCGAAAGAAATGGTTCGCGAAGCTGCTGTCCAGCTTGTCGATCACATCGCGGGTCCGGAGGTGATCCGTGTTGTCAATGGCTGCGGAAAAGGCTTTCCAGAATTCGGCAAGCAATGATTTCCAGTCCCGGGTGCCGTTCGAAACATCGTCAAGCCCGTCTTCCATTCGAGCCGTGAAATCATTTTCGACATATCGCCTGAAAAATTCGGTCAGGAATGCGGTGACCAGACGGCCCAGATCACTTGGTACGAAACGCCGGCTATCCAGCGAAACATACTCGCGATCCTGCAGGACCTGGAGTATCGCAGCGTATGTGGACGGCCGGCCGATGCCCAGCTCTTCAAGCCGCTTGACCAGGCTGGCTTCGGTGAACCGCGGCGGCGGTTTGGTGAAGTGTTGCTCCGGCGTCACGCTGTTGCGCTGTGCCCGATCTCCCTCGGAGATCGGCGGGAGGATCCTTTCCTCGTCGTTATCTCTTCCGGAAGTCGGGAGAAGCGCTCTGGTGTTCCCTGCATCAGGGGCGTCGCTGGCCTGGTCATCGATCCCTTCGGTGTACAACCGCATGAAGCCGTCAAACCTGACGACCGATCCGGTGGCGCGAAACATCACGTCCGCTGCCGGAGAGGCAACATCGACGGAGGTCTGGTCGAGAACCGCGTTGGCCATCTGGCTCGAAAGAGCCCGCTTCCAGATCAGTTCATAAAGCCTCAGTTCATCCCGGGACAACCGGCCCGCAATGCTTCCGGGACTTCGCGCAAAATCTGTGGGACGGATCGCTTCGTGGGCTTCCTGGGCATTCTTGGCCTTGTTACGGTAGGTGTTGGGCTTGTTTGGCATATAGTTGTGGCCAAATTCACGGCCGATCACGGCTCTTGCGGAAATAACGGCTTCCTGGGACAGATTGACGCTGTCGGTTCGCATGTAAGTGATCAGTCCGATCGTCTCGCCGCCGACATCGACTCCTTCATACAGGCGCTGCGCCAGCCGCATGGTCTGGGACGCTGATAACCTCAGCTTTCGTGATGCCTCCTGCTGTAGCGTCGATGTAGTAAAGGGGGGAGAGGGTTTCCTTTGTACGGTCTTTTTTTCAATCGACCGAACGTCATAGTCATGGCGTTCGATCTCGGCGACAGCGGCTGCGGCTGCGGATTCATCGCCCAGATCGTAACGGTCGAGCTTCTTTCCGTTGAGATGGGTCAACCGGGCGGTGAACGCCTTCTCCTCGGGAGTGAGGAACACGGCTTCGATGGTCCAGTATTCCCGCGCCTCGAATATCTCAATTTCGCTTTCGCGTTCACATAGAAGGCGAAGCGCGACCGACTGCACGCGGCCCGCTGACCGGGAACCAGGGAGTTTTCTCCAGAGGACCGGTGACAGGCTGAACCCCACCAGATAATCGAGTGCGCGACGCGCGAGATAGGCGTTGACAAGAGCGCCATCGAGGCTCCGCGGATTGGCAATCGCGTTGGTCACCGCCCGCTTTGTGACTTCGTGGAAAACGACCCGTTTGACGTCGAGGTCTTTCAGGGCCTTGCGTTCTTTCAGGACTTCAAGAACGTGCCACGCAATGGCTTCTCCTTCCCTGTCCGGGTCGGTTGCGAGGTAGAGATGCCGGGCGCCTCGGGCCGCCTCTGCGATCTTGTTCACATGCGCCCGGGCCTTCGGGTCAACGGTCCACTCCATGCTGAAGTCCTGATCCGGGCGCACAGAGCCGTCCTGCGCCGGTAGATCACGGACATGGCCGTAGCTGGCCAGAACCTTGAAGTTCGAGCCAAGGTACCGGTTGATCGATTTGGCCTTGGCAGGCGATTCAACAACAACAACGTCCATGATTTCAGACCGTTAACGAAAAACTGGAAGTTGGCGCAGAGCGGACAGGACAAGATCCCGCCAGCCTTTTGGCTCAACCGCGTTCAAAATGTCATGGGAAAAACCGTTGTCAACCTTTGATTGTTCCCCATCGTTCCAAAAACGGCTCGTTCCGGGAAATTGATCGCCGGAAACAGGATTACGAATGGTTTTCGCCGATCAGGATGGACCGGAAAGGCGGATCCTTGGTTCCTCTCCGATGATTATGCGCCGGATGTTGGATCCGTGACGAAGCCAGATGAGGACCGCCATTGCAATTCCGAATTCTGCCCGTTGCTGATCGGCAAACCACCATAACCAGACCGGACAGGAGGCCAGGGCCATCAGGGCGGCAAGAGACGAATAGCGAAACAGAAGCGCTGTCAGAAGCCATATGATGCATGTCATGGTTCCTGCCATAGGTGATAGCCCGAGCAGAATGCCAAGCGCTGTGGCAACACCCTTTCCGCCCCGGAACATCAGCCAGACCGGGAACAGATGGCCAAGAAGAGCTCCGGCCGCAGCAACGATGGCGATATCCTGGCCGAAATTTTGTCCGAGCAGGACCGCCGCAGCGCCCTTGCCCGCATCGAGGAGCAGGGTCAGGGCGGCGAGACCCCTTTTTCCGGTTCGCAGAACGTTGGTCGCACCGATATTGCCGGAGCCGATGCGGCGGATATCCCCGGTTCCGGACAGTCGGGTCAGCAGCAGTCCGAAGGGAATGCTCCCCAGAGCGTAGCCGCCGGCCAGGGCGATGAGAATATAGGGCCAGCTGTGAGCCCAACTGATCGGGTCGATCATCCAGTCATCCGTTCCGGGGAGACCGGGCGTTCGGTTGGCCCTGGCAGGTCTGCAAAGCTGTAGACTTCCTCTCCGTTGATCAGGGTGCGCAAGACGCGACCGCGGACCGGAAAACCATCAAACGGTGAATTCCCGGATTTGCTTCGCATCCTGTCAACGTCAACCTTGTGGTCATGGTGGGGATCAAAGAGCACAAGATCTGCGGGCAATCCCGGGGTGAGGCGCCCCGGCTTCAGTTGAAGCAGCATGGCTGGGTTCGATGTCAGGCAGGCGAGAACATCCAGCAGACCGATGCCGCTCTTGTGATGGAGGGACAGGGCGAGTGGCAAAAGTGTTTCGAGGCCGATGATGCCGTTCCTGGCCTGGGCGAAGGGCCGGCGTTTCGCGTCCTGATCCTGCGGCTGGTGGTCCGAGGCAATTGCGTCGATCGTGCCGTCGCGAATGCCTTCTATGATTGCCTGCCGGTCATCTGCCGTCCTGAGTGGCGGTGAGACCTTGGCGAACGTGCGATAGTCCATCACCGCCGTCTCGTCGAGAGTGAAGTAATGCGGAGCCGTATCGCAGCTGACGGGGAGACCCTGTGCTTTCGCAATCCGGATTGCATCGACGGCGGCACCAGTGGAGATATGTGCCGCATGATAGCGTGCTCCGGTCATTGCGACGAGCCGGAGGTCGCGTTCGATCATCATGACTTCTGCTTCGGCGGGGATTCCCCGCAATCCGAGCCGGGTGGCGGTGCTGCCCTCATTCATGTGCCCTTCGGCAGCGAGATCCGGTTCTTCCGGATGCTGGACCAGCAGGACGCCGAAGGTTGCGGCGTAGTCGAGAGCGCGCCGCATGACCAGGGCATTCGTGACTGCCCGGTTGCCGTCCGTGAAAGCCGTGACGCCTGCTTCGGCCATCAATCCGAATTCAGCCAGCTCCAGGCCCCTGGTTCCGCGTGTGACGGCGCCGTAGGTGTGGACCTTTACGGGGCAGGTCCCGAGAGCCGACCGGGTAATGAATTCGGCGGCAGCGACTTCGTCGATCACAGGTTCGGTATTGGGCAGGCAGACGATTGATGTTACGCCACCCGCAACGGCGGCGGCACTGGCGCTCTCCAGACTTTCCTTGTGAACAGCTCCAGGTCCCGGCAGCTGGACCCGCATGTCGATCAGGCCTGGCGCGAGGCAGTGACCGTCACAGTTCACGGCGCGTATGCCCGAAGGAACGCCATCTGAAAACAGACCTTCGGCACTATCGAGAATCCGGTCTCCCTCGACGACAACGCCACCAATCATGTCGCGCTTTGTGGCCGGATCCAGGAGACGGGCATTGATATAGGCCGTGCGCCGGTTTGATGTTGTGTTCAACCTGCACCCTCTCGTCCTGTCCGGCACAGGTTTTGTGTCACCAGATCAAGGCAGGCCATACGCACGGCCACTCCCATTTCCACCTGTTCCCGAATGACGCTGCGATTGATGTCGTCGGCGAGCTCGGAATCGATCTCGACGCCGCGATTTATGGGGCCTGGATGCATGATCAAGGCGTCCCGTTTGGCGTGGTTCAGCTTGGCCCGATCCAGACCATAAAACCGGTAATACTCCCGGATCGAAGGCACAAAGGAGCCCTGCATGCGTTCGGTCTGCAAACGCAGCATCATGATAATGTCAGCGTCGCGCAGACCATCCTTCATGTTGTGATGGATCTCGAAACCAGGCCGGTCAATTGCGGCCGGGAGCAATGTCCTTGGAGCGACCAGTCGTACGGTCGCGCCCATTGTATGCAGAAGATGCAAATTTGACCGGGCGACGCGCGAATGCAGGATGTCGCCGCAAATGGCGACGATCAGTCCCTTCAACCGTCCCTTGCGCCGCCGGATGGTGAGGGCATCGAGCAAGGCTTGTGTGGGGTGTTCATGTTCGCCGTCACCGGCGTTTATCACGGAACAGGAAATTTTTTCGCTGAGCAGCTGCACAGCGCCCGAGGCATTATGGCGCACGACCAGAACATCGGGGCGCATGGCGTCCAGCGTCACTGCGGTGTCGATCAGGGTCTCGCCTTTTTCTGTTGCGCTGGTCTGGATCGACATGTTGATGACGTCTGCGCCGAGGCGTTTTCCTGCCAGTTCGAACGAGGTCCGGGTTCGTGTGGAATTCTCAAAGAAAGCATTGATGACCGTTCGACCGCGCAGCAGGGGGAGCTTCTTGTCATCGCGGCGGTTTTGCTCAATGTACGACTCTGACAGATCCAGAAGGGTCTCAACATCGGCCTTGCTCATGCCTTCGATGCCGAGCAGGCAGTGCCGCTGGCGTGCTCCGGTCTCCGGTCCGGGGAACCCACTCACCGGAATGGCTGGCGTTCCGGTGCCGGGACACGCGGGAACATGCTCCTCGTTCCTCACGACGAGGTCGTTTGAGCAGGCCGAGCGGCCCTGAGTTCCATTACGCTGTCATTGGCGGGCCGGCTGATCAGTTCTTCGGGGGTGCGTTTTTCCATCCGGAACAGGGTGTTTTCATCGACGACGGTATAGTCCTTGTATCCAAGGCGGGCGATGGGTTTTGCCCGCGCGATTTCCAGAATTCCCTCGTCATTGATGAGTTGGTCGTCGATATGCACCGCGATCACCCGGCCAAATACAACATTATGGGTGGCGGCCTTGGTGTGTCCGGGCAGTATGATCGTGGTGTGATGCTTGCACTCGAATTGCACGGGAGAGTGCGCGATCCGAGGAGGTTTGACGAGGGACGCCGGCACGGCTTCCAGCCCCGCAGCTTCAAGTTCGTTGGCGTTTCGGTCAATGATCAGCGAAGTCTCATTCATCTGTGCCCGCTGATCCCATGTTGCCATGTTGTAAACGAACTCTCCTGTCGCCTCGATATTGACGACGGTGTCCTTGGCTTCCCCGTCCTCCGGGTGGCCGCCTGACGAAAACATCACGAAGGGAGGGTTGTAGCTCAGCGCATTGAAGAAGCTGAATGGAGCCGCGTTGGGCCTGCCGTCGGCAGAAACCGTCGTGATCCAGCCGATGGGCCTTGGCACGACACACGCCTTGAATGGATTGTAGGGGAGGCCGTGATCATTCTTGTCGGGTTCGTAGTACATTCGCTTCCTGCTTTCCTTTTCACTGACGCCGGGCTGTCCATTCCGATCGGGTCAATAGCTGGCGAGCTCGATTGGCAAGAGGGCTTGCAGTCTCGCGTTTTTCCGTGTCATACGCGCTCGAAAACATCGGCCCAGTCTTCAATCATGGAGGGCAGGACCGTGCGGATATGCACACTCATGCGAGTATAACCCATGGTTGCCAGGGCCTGAATCTTTTCGCGCAATTCTTCCCTTGTACCGCTCATGGTGGTGGCTCTGATGAAGTCGCCGGTGATCAGGTGGCGTTCCTCCGGACGCACGAGCATGAGATGGTTCTTGTGGTTGGAAAGATATCTGGCATCAGCCGGTTCGTAGCTACGATAAATCTCAAGATAGTCGTTCCGAAGGCGTTCCAGTTGCGGTGGCAGGCCGGAACTGATGGATCCGAACTCATCTTCTTCGGCCAGGTTGTGGAGAAGCATGGCGGCCGACGGGCCAGCCTGGTCGCGGACATAGTCCGCATCCCAGTCATCGGAACTGCGAAGGACGGCACCGCCGCAGTTGGCGTTGGCGGTCAGTCGGGCGGGGTCGTGCCCTGCTTCGTTCCAGGCCTTCTTCATGTCATCAATGGCCTGTTGGGCCCTCTGGAGC
The DNA here is from genome assembly GCA_965221485.1 of Alphaproteobacteria bacterium. Classification (GTDB taxonomy): domain Bacteria; phylum Pseudomonadota; class Alphaproteobacteria; order MPNO01; family UBA830; genus JAJEBT01. Next base: position 3,403,150 of record OZ244893.1, read on the forward strand.
GAACCTACGGAGTTCGTCCATCCGTAGCCGCGTTCTGCCGTCATCCGTCGCCCGCGTGGTCCGAACGCCGAAATGTTGACCGGAACCCGGTCCCGGAGGTTGATGAGCCCTAGTTCAGGGTTCATGAACCGGACCGGCCGGGTTTTGCCTTCAATCCCGAAATTTACGGTTTCGCCTGCGAGCAATCGTTCGACAACGTTGACGTATTCGAAGAGTTCCTGAAGTCGGACAGGTCCGACACCCATAGTGCGCCGGCCTGTGAAGCCGGTTCCCACACCGAAATCAATTCTGCCCGGGGCCAGGGCGTTGAGGCTGGCCAGAGCGTTGGCTGCAACGGGGGCCAGCCGGTTGGACGGGACCAGGACACCGGTACCGAGACGGATGCGGGTGGTCTTCATGGCCGCGGCCGTCATCGATACAAACAGGTCAGCATTGATGAGCTGGGAATCAATGAACCAGGCGTGATCGAAGCCCAGTTCTTCCGCCCGGCGCACGATTTTCCATGAATCCGCTGCTGGTGCGATGTTGATCCCGTATTTCATGGGTTGATTAGACCGCAAAGATGTCTCGCGGGCAATCGGGGGTCAGTGTTTCCCGAAACCCATCCAGCTATAATCGCCTCTATGAGTGTATCGGCAATCAGCGCGTTTCCCGGCATGTGGATGATCTCTTCGGCACCGAGCGGGCAGTGTCACTACACGAGTGTCTTCCCGGGCTGAACCCCAAGCCGCGCGAGGCGGCGATCCTTGAGGAGTTAGCGAAGGAAACAAAGCAGCTTGGCGGAACGTATGTCCTTCCGTTCACTTTCAGGAATGCTGCAGGGACCCGTACATCGCATAAGCTGAATTTTGTCTCTAGGCATTTTCGCGGATATTCGAAAATGAAAGACATTATGGCTGGAGAAAATTCTGCCCATGATGAAGATGTTCCGTCACTCACCTGTTCACCAACAGCTGCATCATCACAGCTTCTGTTCTGTCTGGCCCGGCGTTTCGGCAAACTCAGGGAGAGCCTTCTCGATAGCTTTGCATCTCAGGAAGTGAGTTTCGCAACGATTTACGAAGCCCATGTCGCTGATCAAACTTATGTCGCAAAAACTATCGCGAAATATTGAAGCATCTCGAAAATGAGGGAGTTGTCCACATACGCTCGAAAAGAGGAAAGCGTCGCCCCGCCACATTTACTGGTCACGTGATGATCAAATTTCCCAAGCGGGGGCATATTGGTGTTAGCGGCAACATTAAATCTCCCATTTTGGAATGAACCCCCGGAACTGGTCCATCGTGACCGTGGGACAAGATGGGGCGAAGTCTCGTGACAGGTTGCCGAACCGCCATGGCCGAATGGTCCCCGCGAAGATCGGACGATTTCTTGCAGACAGTTGTCGGGCTTCCGGGATTTCCGGTGCGTCTTGACCGGCGAGTGATGCCTGCGCCATCCGGCTGTCCCGCTCCTCAGGTCGAGAAGGAGGGTACGGCCTGAGAGGCTTCAGCCGTTATCGACATCCTGCGGTTGTCGGGATTGCCTGGAGACCGATCACGAAGCAAAATAAAGCTGACGATCAGGTGGGGGTATGATGCTTGAGCTCTACCACAACGGAATGTCGAGCTGTGCTCAAAAGGTCAGGCTGGTGTTGTCGGAGAAAGATCTTGACTGGGTCGGCCACCATCTCGATCTCCGTGCCGGAGATACCCAGACGCCCGCTTATCTTCAACTCAATCCTCGCGGTGTTGTTCCGACAATCGTCCACGATGGATCGGTCATCCGCGAATCCAACGTAATTCTTGAGTATCTGGAAGATACGTTTCCCGAAGTGCCACTGCGCCCGTCCCGGCCGATTGAAAAGGCCGAAATGCGCCTGTGGCTCAAAAGGCTTGATGAGGGTCATCACGATATTGCAACGGCGACCGTGAGCATGGGGATCGCCTTCCGCCATCAGTATCTCGCCCGGGGGCCCGAAGCCTGTGAAGCTCTCATTGAGAAGACGCCTGATCCCGTAAGGCGGGCACGCAGGCGCGACGTGATCGGAAATGGTGTCGAAGCGGCGATATTCCGGACTGCCGTCGGAATGTGGCTTCGTGTCATTGACGAGATGGAAGCGACCCTGGGGCGTCGGCCCTGGCTGGCAGGACACGATTATTCGATCGCTGATGCTGCCTGGACACCCTACATAACACGCCTGGAGCATCTTTACCTTCAGGGGCTGGTCGAGGACAGGCCGGGAATTCTTGACTGGTACGAGAGAATCAAACGGCGTTCCAGCTATCAGGCAGCCATGATCGACTGGTTCGATCCGGCTTATCTTTCCCTGATGAAGGAAAAGGGTATGGAAGCATGGCCGCGGGTCAGCGAGATCGTGGCAGGGTTTGCGGAAGGTTAGCGACCGGCGCTAGGCAGCCATGATACTGATCCAGACAGGGAGGGTCAGGCTGGAGAGGGCCGTCTGGACCGTCAATATTCCTGCCATGAGCCGGGCGTCGCCGCCGAGTTGCCGCGCCATGATGTAAGCGGACGGTGCTGTGGGTAAGGCATGAAACACGACCAGCACCCAGAGGGCTCCGCCGGTCAGGCCAAGGACGGTCGCAATAGCCAGGGCGATCACAGGCATGACGGCGAGTTTCAACACGCAGGAGAGCGCCACCCAGGACCGCCCTGCCTTCACAGCAGTAATGTCAAGTCCGGCGCCCACACAGAGCAGCCCGATGGGCGGCGCGGCCTGTCCCAGGAGGTCGGACAGGATGAGGACAGGTTCAGGCAGTCCGCCACCAAGGAGATTGACGGCGATTCCTGCAGCACAGCCGATGATCAGGGGATTTCGGCACATTTCCCTGAGGATGGCCCCGGCCCCGATGGTCCCGTGGCCGTAGCGTGCAAGGACCCAGACGCACAAGACGTTGATGAACGGAATCATGAAGGCAATGAACAGCGCTGACAACGCAAGTCCGGCCTGATCCTGAAAGGCAAGAACCAGAGGAATTCCGAGGAATGTGTTGAACCGGATTGCCCCCTGCACAAGCGATGTAAAGCCGGCTCCATCGAGGTTCAGTTTTCTGCGCACTCCGAACAGTGCGAGGGCCATCAGGGCCGGCGTACCGACGACGCCCGCGGCCATGAGTTCGATCGGAAGACCGGAGAGATCCGCTTTTGCGAGGCTTGTAAACAGCAGAGCCGGAAACAGCACGTAGTATGTCAGCCTCTCCACTGGCGGCCAGGCATCGGCAGGAAATTGCTTCGTCCTTCGCAGAAAGGAGCCGATGACGATGAGGGAGAAGATCGGCAGGACCGTGAGAATGACGGTCAGCATGATGTCGTCCGGAGATCCGGATTTTGCATCCGGTCAAGGGCTCCCTGAAGGATGAACTGCGCCGCGAGCTTGTCGATGATTTTCGAGCGGCGTTTTCTGGAAACGTCCTCAGCGATCAGGTGCCGTTCCATGGCCATGGTTGACAGGCGTTCGTCCCAATAGCTGAGGGGTAGGTCGACATGTTTCAAAAGGTTGGTACCGAATTGGCGGGCGGACTGGCAGCGCGGGCCTTCACTGCCATCCATATTCAGGGGCAGTCCGATAATGATGCCGCCGATCCGGTATTCGGAGAGGAGGCTGCGCAGGCTTTCCATGTCGGCGCGAAACCTGGTTCTCTGCAGGGTTTTCAGAGGCAATGCAATGGCCAGCTGATCATCGGACACGGCGATCCCAATCGTCTTCTGGCCAAGATCAAGCCCCATCAGCCGGGTTGCAGGGAGGAGGTGTCTTCGCAGTTCTGCGATGTCGATCACGGGCATCAGATCGGTTTCATTCCAGGCGTCGGGAACGGGGGCGGGGCCAATATTTGTGTCGCGGTTGTCAATCTCTTCGGCCCTGTTGTCAAATGTCATCGTAATCCCACATCCGTTGGACGGGCAGGAGCCGAATTCCGTTCGAAGCCATGATCGTGCGGTCTGTTTCAGGGCAGCTGCTACACAGGGGATCGTCAGTTCAAACATGGACCTGACCCCGGATGGACGCCCCGGGTCCTTCATGTGCGCCATTCCGCCAGGGTCGCAAACCGGTCGAGATCACCTGCGAGCTGTCTTCGCATTTCGAAGCGGCATTTCACCTGGTGTTCGTGATCGCCGTGACGATGTGTTGCCGTAACCGTGAATCCCCGGGGCTTACGGCGTTTTCCGTCACGGCTGAGCCGGATGTGCAATGGTCAGGGTTGTTGTAAGGGAGCCCTGAATTTCATGGGCATCCCTGTGCGATGGTCGTCCCTGCCTTGCCCTGTTTCAGTCGGGGTGATAGGTTCCGCGCAATTTTTCAGGGAAGCTGTCCATGACCGTTGATCGGGATACCGTCACGCGCATAGCGCAGCTGGCGCGGGTCGAGATTCCGGAGAGTGATCTCGGGTCCCTGGCTGAAGACCTCTCGAAGATACTCCTGTGGGTTGAGCAGCTTGACGAAATCGACACGGGCGGTGTCGAACCCATGACGAATCTGAACCAGACCGGGTTGCGCTGGCGTGATGACGCTGTGACGGACGGCAGCGTCCCTCAGGACATTACCGCAAACGCGCCGGATACGCGCCGCAACATGTTTTGCGTTCCCAAGGTGGTCGAATAGCGGTGACACTGACAGAGCTCACGATTTCCGAAGCAAGGGATCGTCTCGAAAAACGCGAAATCTCGTCACGTGAACTGGCGGTTGCCCATGTCGAGGCCATGGAAGCGCGTCGCGCACTCAATGCGTTCATCACGGAGACGCCGGAACAGGCGATTGCGGATGCCGAAGCTTCCGACGCAAGACGTGAACAGGGAGAGAGCCAGGGCGCGCTTGATGGCATCCCCGTGGCCGTCAAGGATATTTTCTGCACCCGCGGCGTGATGACGACGGCGGGTTCCCATATCCTCGATCGATTTGTTCCGCCCTATGAAAGCACGGTATCAGCGAAAATCCGTGACGGCGGCGCGGTCATGCTCGGCAAGACCAATATGGACGAGTTTGCGATGGGCTCGTCGAATGAAACCAGTCACTTTGGCCCTGTGGCAAACCCGTGGAGGCTTCCGGAAGACCGCGACCTACGTGTCCCGGGAGGCTCTTCGGGTGGATCTGCTGCGGCAGTTGCCGCACGCCTGTGCCTCGGCGCGACCGGGACCGATACTGGTGGATCAATCCGGCAACCGGCGTCGTTCTGCGGAATCGTGGGCATGAAACCGACCTATGGGCGTTGCTCGAGATGGGGGATCGTGGCGTTTGCTTCGTCGCTTGACCAGGCCGGACCGATGACACGAAGTGTTCGTGACGCCGCAATCATGCTGGGGGTCATGGCCGGATTCGACCCAAGGGATTCCACGTCGGCCGACGTATCCGTTCCCGATTTCGAAGCCCGGCTCGAGGACGGCATCCGTGGGTTGCGGGTGGGTGTGCCCCGCGAATACCTGATCGACGGGTTGGGTCAGGAAACGGCATCGTTTTGGGAACAGGGGCAGAAGTGGTTGTCCGAGGCTGGAGCAGAGCTTGTTCCGGTCAGTTTGCCCCATACGTCCTCTGCGCTCCCCGCTTATTACATTATCGCTCCAGCCGAGGCGTCCTCGAATCTGGCTCGCTATGACGGCGTCCGATACGGGTTGCGGGTCCCCGACAGCGATCTGTCCACCATGTATGAGAAGACGAGGGGCGCGGGCTTCGGGCCCGAAGTCCGCCGTCGCATTCTCGTCGGAACCTATGTCCTCTCGGAAGGGTACTATGATGCCTATTACCTTAAGGCCCAGAGGGTGCGGGCCCTGATCGCCCGGGATTTCGAGGAAGCTTTCGGGTCTTGCGAGCTGATCCTTACGCCGACAACGCCAGGGACTGCCTTTCTCACCGGCGAGAAATCGGACGATCCGATCGCCATGTATCTTAACGACGCGCTTACGGTACCGGCATCCCTGGCCGGATTGCCGGCCATTTCCGTGCCTGCAGGGCTTTCGCAGGAAGGTTTGCCGCTGGGCCTGCACCTGATCGGCCGCCCCTTCGACGAACAGACACTGTTCCGGGGCGCCCGCATTCTTGAAGTGGCCTCGGATTTTCAGAATCGTCCGCCGCCCGGCTTGTGAAGTTGCCCGACTGAATGGCATGAACTGGATGGGGCCGTCCCTTCAATGGCATTTGTCTGGTATACACTCATTCATGTCAGCCTCGGTCTGTTGGGCTGGAACATATTCACCTTCACGAATTCGGGCGTTCTTGCAGCGTTAGCGGTAGGTGCCGGGGTTCAGGCATGGCCTATGTATGAAATGTATCGTCTGACATGGAACAGATTTACGAGCATGCGCGCGGCTCAGACGACGGTCGGTGGCCGGCAAAGGGAAACAAGAGGGTACTGGTTGCGGATGGGACGCCTCTATGCATTTCGCATCAGTGCCTTCACGCTGCTGACGCTGTTTGTTGCATGGCTGATGAGGGCATGATGTCCCGGACGTCCGGGCACGGGGGAAGGTGACAGAATGACAGTCACCAGCGGCAAGGCCGGCGAATGGGAAACGATGATCGGAATCGAGGTCCATGCCCAGGTTCTCGCAAACGCCAAGTTGTTTTCCGGTGCCTCGACGGCATTTGGCGCTGAGCCCAACACCCAGGTCTCGCTGGTGGATGCCGCGATGCCGGGGATGTTGCCAGTCATCAACGGGGAAGCGGTGCGCCAGGCCGTGCGAACCGGACTTGGGCTCAATGCCGAAATCAATCTGCACTCCGTTTTTGATCGCAAGAACTACTTTTATCCTGACCTGCCCGCGGGATATCAGATTTCGCAGTACAAGAATCCGGTTGTCGGCACCGGTGTAATTTCCATTGATCTCGCAGACGGCAAGACCCGCCAGATCGGTATCACCCGATTGCATCTCGAACAGGATGCGGGCAAATCTCTGCACGATCAGGATCCTCAAAACACGCTGGTCGACCTGAATCGCGCCGGTGTGGCGCTCATGGAAATTGTGTCGGAGCCTGATATGCGTTCGGCCGAGGAAGCCGCCGCCTACGTCTCAACACTTCGCTCCCTGCTTCGCTATCTCGGAACCTGCGACGGCAACATGCAGGAAGGTTCATTGAGGGCGGATATCAATGTTTCGGTTCGCAGGCCAGGTGCCGAGCCAGGCATTCGCTGCGAAATCAAGAATGTGAACTCGATCCGCTTCATTCGCCAGGCCGTCGAGTTCGAAACACGCCGGCAGATCGAAATTCTTGAATCCGGGGGACGGGTTGAACAGGAAACGCGGCAGTTTGATCCCGAACGCGGTGAGACCCGTCCGATGCGCGGCAAGGAAGATGCCCAGGATTACCGCTATTTTCCGGATCCAGACCTGTTGCCGCTGGTTCTTGATCCGGATTGGGTGGAGGCTCTGCGAAAGACGTTGCCCGAATTGCCGGATCAAAAGAAACAGCGTTTTCGGGACGACTACGGACTCGGCGATTCAGAAATTGCCCTTCTGGTTGCAGACCGTGATGTCGCGGATTATTTCGAAACAGCAGCAAGGGGCCGGGATGCCAGGGTCTGCGCCAACTGGGTGACCGGGCAGCTCGCTGGCGCACTGAATCGTGCCGGTCTTGATATCGGAGAGTCACCGGTAAGTGCGCGCCATCTTGGGGGCCTCCTGGATCTGATGGAAGCCGGTACCATATCCAACCGCATGGCAAGAGAGGTTTTCGACACCATGTTCGAGACCGGTGACGACCCGGTCTCGATCGTCGAGGCTGGTGGCATACGGCAGGTCAGTGACGAGGGTGCGATCGAGGCTGTGATAGACGAGGTCCTGCGGGGTGCAGCCAAACAGGTCGAACAGTACAGATCGGGCAACGAGAAGGTGCTGGGATGGTTTGTGGGTCAGGTCATGAAGGCCACCCGGGGTGCAGCCAACCCCGGAACCGTAAACGCAATCTTGCGGCGAAAACTCGTCGAACAGATCTGTTGATCTCAAAGTGGTCTGTGCCGGTTTCGTCCGGGCAGGCGTCAAGGATAACCGAAAGGAATGAAAACGATGATTGATGTACACACCTGGCCGACACCCAACGGGCACAAGGTCCATATCATGCTTCATGAAGCGGAGCTGGAGCACAATATTATAGCCGTCAATATCCAGGCAGGTGACCAGTTCAAGCCTGATTTCCTGAAAATCAGCCCCAACAACAAGATGCCGGCCATAGTTGATCATGACGGTCCGGGGGGGCAGCCGATCTCGATTTTTGAATCGGCGGCGATTCTGATCTATCTCGCCAACAAGACGGGGCGGTTCCTGCCAAGGGACGAGAGAAAATACTACGATGTCCTGCAATGGCTGATGTTCCAGATGGGTTCGGTCGGACCGATGCTGGGCCAGGCTCATCACTTTCACGCCTATGCTCCGGAACGGATCGAGCGCGAGAAACTGCAATACGGAATCGACCGGTATGTGAATGAGGGAAGCCGGATCTATGGTGTCATCGATCGTCAGCTTGAGGGCAAGGAGTGGATTGCTGCGGACGAGTATACGATTGCCGACATGGCGATCATGCCCTGGCTTCGCGATCCGGCGAAACAGGGAATTGACGCATCGCAGTTTCCAAATCTCGTGCGCTGGCGTGACCGGATCTGGGAGCGCCCGCAGGTCATGGCTGCCCTTGAAACTCTCAAGGACCATAACCGCCGTGACAATTCCCACAGCGACAAGGCCTGGGAGATCATGTATGGCCAGACCCAGAGGGCGCAGGGTGCGGCTGCCGGATAACTTGTGAAACCGGCTGAAGACGCCGTCATGTGATGATCGAGCTTTACTCCTACAGGACTTCGAACGGCCGCAAGGTTTCGATCATGCTGGAGGAGTGCGGGCTGGATTATGAACTCCGCACCGTCGATATCACGGTCGGGGAACAGAACGAAGCCTGGTTCCTTGCCATCAACCCCAATGGCAGGATCCCGGCCATCATCGACCGGAATGGTCCTGATGGCCGCCCGCTGACGCTGTTTGAATCGGGTGCGATCCTCCTTTATCTGGCCACCAAGACAGACCGGTTTCTTCCTGTCGACACCAAGGGCCGCTGGGTCAGCCTTCAGTGGCTGATGTTGCAGATGGGGGGCGTCGGGCCGATGTTCGGCCAGGCGTTCCATTTTCGTCATCAGGCGCCGGCATCTGCCCGGTGCGAGGATATCGCCTATGGGAAGAGGCATTATGATGATGAAGTGTGTCGGCTTTGCGAAGTTCTTGACAGCCGTCTTTCGGGATGCGCCTATCTGGCCGGCGAGGACTACAGTATCGCGGACATGGCCGTGTTTCCGTGGATAGCCCTTCACGGATGGCTTGAATTCGAGCTCCCGGCGATGCCGAACCTGGAGAGGTGGTATGCCTGCATCAGGGAGCGGCCAGCGGTGCAGCGCGGCATGGATGTCCCCCGTGTTGTTCAACCAAACAAGGCACGCCGACTGGCGTGAAGGGAACGGTAATGATTGATCTTTATAACTGGCACACGTCCAACGGACGCAAGTTGTTCATCATGCTCGAGGAACTTGGTGCCGAGTACAGGACTCACGCCATCAACATCATGAAGGATGACCAGTTTACCCCGGAGTTTCTGGCCATCAATCCCAACGGCAAGATACCGGCGATGATCGACCAGGACGGGCCAGGCGGCCAGCCATTCACGCTCTTCGAATCCGGCGCCATGCTGATGTATCTTGCAGACAAGCATGAACGGTTCTTGCCGCCGGTGGAGGATGTCAGGAACCGTTACATCGTCATACAGTGGCTGATGTTTCAGATGGGCGGAATTGGCCCGATGTTCGGGCAGGCTCATCATTTCCGCAGGGCGAGCACCCAGGTCGCGTACGGCATCGAACGCTACACCACGGAAACACGACGGTTGTGGGGGGTCCTCGATCGTCATCTCGCTGACAATGAGTACATGCACCAGGACTATTCGATTGCCGATATGGCCATATTTCCGTGGACGGCGCGGCATGAGTGGCAGGGCGTCTCGCTTGACGAGTTCGCCAATGTCAGTCGTTGGTACAGATCGATCGAAGCACGCCCTGCTGTGGCAAAGGCGATGGGGGTCAATCTCGCTGAAGCAGCCTGAAGCGTCTCATGGTTTTGGCTGCGGTGTAGCTGCCGGAGCTCACGATATCGAAACGAAATCACCGCTCCCGAACAGGATTGACGGTCCCGGGTTTGGCGTGACCTGATTTCCGGGGGTCCGGGGAGGAATCCCATGATAAGAAACATTCCGGATGGCGGCGAAGCCATTCTCGAAGCGTTCCGCCGGTTGCATATTGACTACGTTATGGCGTCTCCGGGTTCGGAGTGGGGGGCCGTCTGGGAGGCGTTTGCAAGGCAGGACGCCAATGGTGCCGAGGGGCCGCGATATCTGAGTTGTGCCCATGAGACGCTGGCTGTGAATCTCGCCATGGGCTACGCGTTGATGACGGGGCGCATGCAGGCTGTGATGCTGCATACGGGCGTCGGTCTTCTGCAGGGTTCCATGGCGCTGGATGCGGCCAATCGAGCAGCCATACCGATGGTTGTCATGTCTGGTGAGTCTGTGACCTATGGGGAATTGGAGGGTTTCAATCCGGGTCCCCAGTGGCAAAACATGCTGAGTGTGGTCGGGGGACCTCACAATCTGGTCAATTCGATTGTGAAATGGTCGCATCCGGTCAGCAGTCTGTCGACCATGCATGAGCAATTGATCCGCGCTGGTGAAATGGCGCAGCGCTCACCGGCCGGACCGGTCTTCATGACGGTGCCCATCGAGACCATGCTGGAGGAATGGACGCCTCCCCGGGATCCAAGGGAGGTCCCCCGGGCGACCCGCGCGCAGGCCCCCCGGGAGGATATTGAGCGGGTGGCGGATCTGTTGGCAGGTGCTGCCTCTCCGGCGATCGTGACCGAGTCGATCGGTCGTGATCCCGAGGGATATGAAGCGCTGGTTGAACTGGCCGATCTTCTGGCCATCCCGGTCTGTGACAGCAATTGGGCAGACTTTGCGAATTTTCCCAAGGATCATCCGCTCTATCAGGGTGGCGGGGCCCCGGACTGGCTTGATGAGACCGATATCGTGCTCACAATCCGGTCGCGCGGGCCGTGGTGGCCGCCCGGAAATCGGCCCCGCCGGGCAACGGTGGTCAATATCGATGAGACGCCCCTGCGATCCCACATGGTTCACCAGAATCTTCAGGCGGACATCTATCTTGAGGGAGACGCCGTTGCCACCCTGCGCGACCTCGTGACGGCGTTGCGTGGCAGGGACATCGATCAGGAGCGTGTGTCCGGGCGCAGGGAGCGCTGGTCCCGGGCCCATAACGCCATGACGTCGGCGCGAATGGCGGTTGTGGATGCGGAACGAAAGCGTACCAAAATCAGCCCCATCGGGCTGTGTGCAGCGATGAACGACGTATGTCCGGACGATACGATTTTCGTCGGCGAACTCATCACCCATCGCCGGGTTGTCGTGAAGCATCTGGCTTTTGGAACACCGCAGAGTTTCTTTGCGACGTCATCCGGCGGCCTGGGGCAGGGGCTCGGGCTGGCGCTGGGAACCCGTCTGGCATCGGGCAACCGCCCCGTCGTATCCCTGATCGGCGACGGTTCCTTCATGTACAACCCCGTGGTTCAGAGTCTTGCCCTTTCGCAGCATGAAGGTCTTCCCGTGATGATCGTCATTTTCAATAACGGCGGCTATTCGGCGATGCAGCTGGAGCATCATGCCTTCTATCCGGATGGCGTTGCGGCAGCGAAGCAGGCATCACACGGACAGCCCATTACCGGGTTCGATTACGCGGATCTCGCTACGCCGTTCGGCTTTTTCGGGCGAACCGTGGAAGCGCCTGACGAATTGATTCCGGCCTTGCGGGAAGGGTTGTCGGCGGTAAAGGACGGCCGCAGCGCCATCGTCAATGTCATCCTTGACGACAGCTCCGGATAAGGATCATCGCTGCTCTGACAGGTGCGGTGTTTCAACGGAGAGAACCGCGGGAACCGGTATTGCTTGCGGTGAGATTTGCTGTCGATGCGACCTTCTCGTGAGACCGGGTCATTGGAACGAGTCGGGCGTGTTGGTGCCTGCATCTTTCAAGGGAAGGTATGGACGGCGGGCCGCGTTGCCGGTTTCGTTGACAGCGCTTCCCCGTACAGCTAAATGGAATCCTTGTCCGGTGCCCTGGAGGAGTGGCCGAGTGGCTGAAGGCGCTGGTTTGCTAAACCAGTATACGGGAAACCGTATCGTGGGTTCGAATCCCACCTCCTCCGCCACTTCAGACCTCGCCCGGAAACGCGATTTATTCCGCTTGCGTTTCAATCGGTTCAGTTGTGGAACGGCCGGGACCTTGATGCCTTGAATCGGACCATTATCGTCGTGGATTGTGATGCAGTCTGCATGGGCGCGGCTGTCGTTGCGACGCTGACTGCCTCCATCAAAACGGCGCGAGGGCCGGAGGAAGCTTCCGCCGGCCGGCCGGTCCGGGCGTAAGGTCAATCCGGCGATGATGGTGCGAAGAGTCTGGCCGGCGAGGGTGTGAGGCGCCAGTTCGCCTCGCCTATGATGGCAGCCTTCGCCTATCAGAGCGAGATACACCTGCGCCGGTTTCCGGACACGGTGTCATGCAGACGTTTTCAGCGGCCTGGCCCTGTTGATTCGTTCCTGTTCCCTCGAGATCGTGCATGGCTGCCCAATGCTCGCTGAGGCATTGAATATTGACCCAGAATTCGGGGCTGCTGCCGAAAACGCGAGCGAGGATCAACGCCGTGGCGGCGGTGAATTGACCCTGGTCTTTGCATAGCTCATCAACGTGCTTCCGTTGCACACCCATTGCTTCGGACAGTGCACCCTGGTCAGCCCCAGCGGCTCCATGAACTCCTCGAGCAGACTCCCGGAGACGGTGGCCGGCTCGCGCCTGGTCATCAGCATCGATGTTGTCCTTAACTGTTCTGTTTTACTTTCAAAAACGGGTGTTCAGATCGATGTCCAGGGCATTGCCATGGGCCGCCATCTCATCGGAACACCATCTCCGCTGTCTGTTGACGGGGAGCGAGTTCCACCCCTCCAGATTGCCGCGCCGTCGTTCAAATTATTGGCCATGAGGTACGTTAGGGCCCCGGCCGGTGATCGCATCGTCAATCGTCTGAAGCTTGCGGAACAGGCGATGCGCATTATTCGCCGGCGTGGTCCAGCTTTACGTTCAGTGATGGCAGGAACGCCATCACCAATCATAAAATTCAGGTCCGTGGATACAAAGTGTACTCCGCGCTGGGTGATACGAGCGTACCCGCCACGTCCCCCGCCAATTCATCGCGAAGTGTCAGGCGGTCTGGTCGATAGGGACAGGGCATGCACGGGGCCTGCCAGCTCCTCGCGCAGAACATCATGGACCAGTCTCTGGCAGGCAACCCTCGAGTGGTCGTGAAAGGCTCTGGAAACAATTTCGACCCGGAAATGGGTCTCGCCTTCTGGTCTGGCCCCGATATGGCCGGCGTGGAGATGGGATTCGTCAATCACTTTCAGAAGGATCGGCTGGAATGCTTCCGTCAACTTTGCTTTGATCGCCTTTGCCACCTGTCGTTCTGGATGTGTCATTGAAAAAGGTCCTGTTGATCAATTCTCCCGAACCGTCCCTCGGTCCCTGAAGTTTTCCGCCTGTTCGGCCAACCGCGCTCAAGATTGTCAAGCGGACGCCCTTGATCGAACCTGGACGGATTCACAAAAAAGGGGGCCCGGAGGCCCCCTTCATTGGGTTTCGGTCGAGTGTCCGAGATCAGAACTTCACAAGGAAGCCTGTGTGCAGTCCCAGACCATCACCCGCGGTGCCGTCGGCGTTCGTGTGATCACCGATCATGAGATCAGCACCCCACACTACGCCCGGCCCGAGCGTATAGGACAGGGAAGCCTTGGACGTGGACGTGTCGTTACCGGAGCCATCTTCCACGCTCATGAAACCGACACTGACGGTCATCGGGCCCATGGCGTATCTCAGACCCAGATCAAAGCGGTCCAGATCGTCACCTTCGCCAAATGTTGGCCTGACGACATTGAGGAAGCTGCCGGCGACCGTGATGCCGCCAAATCCGGCCTTGACACCCACCAGCGTGGTTTCCGGATTTTCTCCTGCGTCCGAATTCCCCATGGTATAGCCGACACCAACACCAACGCTGGCATCGCCGAAGCTGCCGACATAGGTCAGTGACGTTTCCATGTTATCGGATGTAGAGCCATTGGTACCGGCGCCCTGTGCGTAGGAAACACCGAACTGCAACCCACTGGTGCGCGGGGTGTAATACGCGATCAAGGCTGCGTCATTCGCCATACGCGGCAGTGCGTGTACTCCCCTGATTGCCGGAGCATAACCGTCACCCAGGAGGTAGGCACCGTTATCGAAGTCAGGGTTGAGCATGCCGGTGTTTGCGCCCCACGTACCCAAATAGCCGCCGGTTTTCTCGTAGGAGGCCCCGTCGGCGGAACCCAACTGGAGCTGTCCGAAGGCGCCCGAAACCGATACGAAGGATTCGTCAGGGGGGCCACCGTCCGAAGCACGTAAGGCGTCTGCATCAGCCTCAAATTCTGTTTTTCCTGAAATCGTCAGGCCATTGTCAAGCTTGATGCTGGCCGTAACGTGAACTTCGGAATCCTGCTGATTGACGATATCACCGCTGTTTTCGTTGAAACCGATTCCCTGTTCAAATTGCCCGCTGACCTTCACGGACATTTTTCCCGCTTCCATGGCCACCGCGGACTGCGACAACGCAAAAGCGCCCGCAACGGCCATAGCCGTCGTTGCGAGGAGTTGCTTTCTCATGTTTCCCTCCTGAGAAAAACGATTGATAAGGTTACTCACGATCCGGTACATGCCGGAATCCTGCACAGCGACCACCATTTCACGCCAGAATTCCAGCATGCGCCTCACTGCGCTGCACCCTTCTAGACAGGCCGCGCGAAGGCTTCAATGGGTGTCGAGGCCGGTGACAAAAAAAGGCGCCGCCTGTGGTAAAAAAGTCACAGTTGATTCTGCAAGCCTGTGGAGGCGATCAAAAACGATGCATCAGTGGCCTTCAGCAATGGCGCAAGGCCCGCCAACGCGGACGGAGCCGCCGAAATCAGCGGTCGTCAGAAAACCGTGATTCGTCGGCGCTACCCCGCATAACAGCCGGACTCCCGGGCCTGCTGACGAACAAGCGACAGAACAATATCGATCACGGGCGTTTCCACACCGACCACGCGTCCCATTTCCTGAACCGCCGTCACAAGGGCATCAATCTCCATCGGCCGCCCCCGTTCCAGATCCTGAAGCATCGAGGTCTTGTGTTCTCCCACGGCAACCGCTCCGTTCAGTCTCCGGTCGACATCAATCGAAAACCTGACCCCCAGAGCCTCTCCGACAGTCTGCCCCTCCAGCATCATGGCGCGTATGACCGCACGCGTGCCCGGATCACCTCCAAGGCCGGCAAGCGTCGCGCCCGTCAGCGCACTCACCGGATTGAACGAAAGGTTCCCCCAAAGCTTGACCCAGAGCTCATCGCGGATCCGGGGGCGAACAGGTGCCTTGAAGCCTGACTGGATCATGACTTCGGAAAGCGCCTTCACGCGTCCGGTTCTTTCCCCTGACGGTTCGCCCAGAGAGAACCGGTCGCCCTCGACATGACGGATCACACCCGGCTCAACAACTTCAGCTGCCGGGTAAACCACGCAGCCAATGATGCGGTGGGGACCGATATTGTCCCACTGGGCGTCATCCGGATCGAGACACCGGAGGCGCCGGCCGTCATGCGGCCCGTTCAAATCATGAAAATACCACCAGGGTACGCCGTTGACGCCCCAGACGACCGCTGTGTCCTGATGGAACAGCGGCGCGAAACTCGAGGCTACCGGCGGCACGGAATGGGCCTTCAGGGTCACGAACACATAGTCCTGGGGGCCGGCTTCCGCAGCGGTTTCCACAGCCCGGATCGGCACGACCCTCCGATCCCCTTCCCGGATCAGCGTGAGCCCCTTCGTCTGCATCGCCGCCAGATGAGGGCCGCGGGCAATCAGTGTGACATCTGCACGGGCCGGATCGATCCCGGCTCCCAGCAGCCCGCCGATCGCTCCCGCTCCGTAAATGCAGATCCTCATCGAACCCTATGCCAGACCCAGCTTCTCGGCCAGACCGATCCGTTGGAGCTTGCCCGTCGCACCCTTCGGGATATCATCGAGAATGACCAGTTTTCGCGGAGCCTTGAAGTCCGCGAGACGGCCGCGGACAAAGGCCCTGATCTCGGCCTCTGCAGCTTCATGGCCCTCGCGCAATACGATTGCGGCAGCCACATCCTCGCCGAGCTTGTCGTGCGGTACGGCAAACGTCACTGCCTGCGCGACCGCCGGATGATCCATCAGGGCTTCATCAACTTCTCGCGGTGAAACCTTCTCACCGCCGCGATTGATGATTTCCTTCAGGCGCCCGGTAATCACGATATAGCGGTCCTTGTCCATGAAACCCTGGTCACCCGTACGAAACCAGCCATCGAAAAACGCCTGTTGGTTGGCCTCGGGGTTGTTTTCATAGCCTGGCGTCACGTTGGCGCCCCGGATCACGATCTCTCCGATCTCGCCGGCCGCCATCAGGCCGCTTCCGGCCTCCTCGGCAATGGCGATTTCGGGGCCGGCCGGAATACCCACGGAACCGGGCCTGCGTTCGGCGGGAGGAAGCGGATTCGATGCCATCTGGTGCGCCGCTTCGGTCATGCCATAGGCCTCAATGACAGGAGCCTCGAACATTTCCTCAAGAGCCTTCATCACCTGGGGCGGAAGGGATGATGACGAGGAACGGATCAGTCTCAGGTTTTGCCGGGCCCGTTCGAGGCTCTCGGGATTGCGGGCGGCACGGGCAAGGATGGCCTGATGCATGGTTGGCACCGCCGTGTACCAGGTCGGCGCGACCTCATCGAGCCAGCTGAACACGCGGAGAGCATTGAACCCGGGGGTGCAATGCACGCTGGCGCCCGCCGAAAGCGAGGAGAGGATGGCAGCAATCAGGCCGTGAATGTGAAACAGTGGCATGATGTTGAGGCAACGATCTGCTGCTGTGAGGCTGAGAGAGTCGCTGATATTGCGTGCCGAAGCGACAACATTGCGATGGGTCAGGGGGACGATCTTGGGCCGTGATGTGGTCCCTGAGGTGTGCAGGACCAGAGCGATATCGTCGGCATCCGCGGCGCCGGACACGCATTCGGAAACTCCGCCCCCGTCATCGGAGTGAAGCGAGAAGCTCCCGGCTGGCTGAGCGAGATCGGCAACAAGCCGAAGGATGCGAATGCCTCTTCTGGCCGCCACCGCCAGCGCGGAAGACTCCGAGTCTTCCGAGACGATCAGGGCCTTCGCATCCAGATCACCCAGATAGAAATCGAACTCATCTTCCCGGTAGGACGGGTTCAGTGGCGCGGTCGTGGCGCAGCAGGCCGCCGTTACGAAGACCGCCGCCATTTCCGGTCCGTTCGGAAGTACGATGGCTATCCGGTCATTGCGGCCGATACCCCATGCGTTCAGTTGGCTGACCGTCTCGTCAGCCAGTCTCCCGAGTTGCGCATGGGACAACGCCCTGCGGCCCGGTGCACCGATCGCGGCCGCATCCTTGTGGCCCGCAATGATCTCGCGGACCGTATCGTTTCCTGTCATGTGACCGCTTTCCCCTGCACGGTTTCTGCCGCTACACCGAGCGGTTCCTTGCCTTTGCTTCGGCGCGGCGGCGGTGAAGGATCGGTTCCGTATATCCATTGGGCTGACGGCGCCCGTCGAAGACCAGATCACAGGCAGCCTGGAAGGCAATGCTGTTGTCAAAATCCGGAGCCATGTTGCGATAGTCAGGGTCGCCCGCATTCTGCTCATCAACGATCCGGGCCATGCGCTTCATCGTTTCCCGAACCTGAGCCTCGGTGCAGACACCATGATGCAGCCAGTTGGCAATATGCTGGCTGGATATCCGCAAGGTTGCCCGATCCTCCATAAGTCCGATGTTGTTGATGTCAGGCACCTTGGAGCAGCCAACCCCTTGCTCGACCCAGCGCACGACATAACCGAGGATGCCCTGGGCATTGTTGTCGAGTTCAGAGCGGATATCGTCGGGGGACCAGTTTGGACGGTCGGCGACCGGCAAGGTCAGGATGTCGTCCAGACTTGCCGGCTCCCGCGACTTGAGCTCGTCCTGCCGCGCCAGGGCATCAACCCGGTGATAGTGAATCGCATGCAGCGTGGCGGCTGTCGGTGAGGGAACCCAGGCTGTGTTGGCGCCAGCCAGAGGGTGGCCAACCTTCTGTTCCAGCATGGCTGCCATAAGGTCGGGCATGGCCCACATGCCCTTGCCGATCTGGGCGCGCCCCTGAAGTCCGCAGGCGAGGCCGATGTCGACATTCCGGTCTTCGTAGGACTTGATCCATGCCGATGATTTCATGTCGCCCTTGCGAATCATGGGCCCGGCTTCCATTGAGGTATGCATCTCATCCCCGGTGCGGTCGAGAAATCCGGTATTGATGAAGACGCAGCGATCTGCCGCGGCACGGATGCAGGCCTTCAGATTGACCGTGGTGCGCCGCTCCTCGTCCATGATGCCCATCTTGAGCGTATTGCGTTCCAGCCCGAGCAGGTCCTCGATCCGGCTGAACTGTTCGGATGAGAACGCGACCTCGTCCGGGCCGTGCATCTTGGGCTTGACGATATACACGGATCCTGCCGGCGAATTTCGGTAGGGGCTGTTGCTCCGGAGATCGTGGAGGCCGATCAGCGCCGTGAATACGCCATCCAGGAGGCCTTCCGGTGCTTCCTGTCCGTCAGGGTCGAGAATCATGCCGATCGTCGTGAGATGCCCGACATTGCGGATGAGCATCAGGCTGCGTCCGGCCAAGGTTGTCTGAGACCCGTCGGGAGCGGTGAAAACGCGATCCGGACTGAGACGGCGCTCCACCATCGTGCCGCCTTTCTCGAACTCAGCCGTCAGATCGCCGCGCATCAGGCCGAGCCAGTTGCGATAGGCCACCACCTTGTCTTCCGCGTCAACCGTCGATACCGAATCCTCGCAATCCATGATTGTGGTGATCGCGGATTCGAGGACGATATCGGAAACCCCGGCCGCGTCATCGCGTCCGACCGGATGATTACGGTCAATCACGATTTCGCAATGAAGCCCATGATTGACAAGAAGGACTGACGAGGGAACTGCCGGCGCTCCGACGAAGCCAGCAAACTGCCGATGGTCTTCGAGAGATGTCTGACGGCCGTCCTTCAGCGTGACAGCCAGCTGCCCGTCATGAACAGCGTAAGCATTGGCGTCTGCATGGGATCCCGACTGGAGAGGAAAGGTTTCGTCGAGGAAAGCTCGCGCGAAGGCGATGACCCGGGCTCCCCGGACCGGGTTGTACGCGCCCGAGCGCCCGGCTCCGTCGTCTTCTGCGATGACATCTGTTCCATAGAGCGCGTCATAGAGGCTTCCCCAACGGGCATTGGCTGCATTCAGCGCATAGCGGGCATTGGTGACAGGAACGACCAGCTGCGGTCCCGGAATAGAAGCGATTTCCGGGTCCAGGTTGTCCGTACGGATCTCAAAGTCGTCGCCCTCAGGCAGCAGGTAACCGATTTCGCGAAGAAAGGCCTTGTAGGCGCGGTCATCGAATGGCTGGCCTCGCCGATCACGATGCCAGGCATCGATACTGTTCTGAAGGTCCTCCCGGCGCTGCAGCAGCGCCCGGTTCTTCGGAGCGAGTTCAACCAGAAGCGTTTCGACACCGGCCCAGAAAGCGTCCCGGTCAATGCCCGTTCCCGGCAGTGCTCCCTCGTTGACAAAATCGAGAAGGGGCGTGGCCACCTGCAGGTTGCCACAAGCAGTATATTCCGTCATCAGACCGGTCCCGCTGGAACTTGTATCCATCTGCGCTGCGTCAGGACATCCGACCGCACATCCACCATCGCAATGTGACGTCTGAACCTGTCTTTGTCGAGATCAGGCAGGCCAAAACCTTGAATGGTTGTATCGGGGACGAGGTCTGTCGCAATGCGGCCATCGGCGTCATCGCATCCGGATCGACGCCAAAGGCCTTTCCGCCATACCGCCTCGCGTGTCCGCGATGGGCCGGGACCGGATAACGATACAGATTTTGCCTGAGCGTTGATGCTGACTGTCGACTGCGTGATAGAGGGAAGGAACCAAGCCAGGCCGGGTCACTCCTTCGCAGGCTTTGAAAGATTGTCGATCTGGCGCTGCATCGCATCCATCTGTTCCTTGAGCGCTTCCAGCGTATCCATGGTCGGGGCGTCCGCAGTTTCTGTCTTCTCCGAAGGCTCGCTTGACCTCGCATCGTCCATAAGAGAACCGAACGGTGTCATCATGCTCATGGCCTGCTCGAACAATGCCATGTTCTGTCTGCTCATCTCCTCGAACGACCGGAAGGAGTACATGCCACCCAGAGCATTCTCGAGATACTCCCTGATCTGGTCCTGGTTATGGGCGAAGGACTGCATGGTCATTTCGAGGTAACGCGGAAGCAGTCCCTGAAGGTTGTCGTCGTAATAGCCGATAAGCTGACGCAGGACGCTGGTCGGCAGCAGATGATTGCCCTTGGTTTCCTGTTCAACAATGATCTGGGTCAGGACGGAGCGGGTAATCTCCTCTCCGGTTTTCGCATCATGGACCGTGAATTCCACCCCTTTCTTGACCATTTCAGCAAGGTCCTGGAGGGTCACGTAGGAACTGGTCGCCGTGTTGTAGAGTCGTCGGTTGGCGTATTTCTTTATGACGACCGTGTTGTTGACGTCGGGTTCTTCAGAACGGGTTTCACGATCCATCGAATGATCTCCTGTCCACCCTTCATGGGGTCGTGAAGAGGAGTTTCCCACTTTTGCCGCAGCGCATCAATGGGATCCCGGCCCGATGATCGGGTCTGTTCCGGAATCGTTGCAACCGAAACCCATGGAGGGCACGACTGTCCCGACATCCTGCAGAGATATCGTCGGCTTCCGGAAAAAGGCTGTCTTTCCGAAGCGTTCGTAACCGGGCAAGCTGCCGCAAGGCATGACATCACACCTGTCCTCCGACAAGGAAAGACTGTGCCCCGGTCTCGGGAATAGCGATGCCGCTGGAGCCGCCAAAAAAGAGCTCGACCGGAACCCGACCGGGTTCGGGTCGGTGCTTCCACGTCTGTCATGCCCATGTTCCGCTGATTTGATCTCGCCGCCGCCGGCAAGGCTGGTCTGGAAGCGGTTCCGTTCTGCGGATGCCGACCTGATCGTCCGGATGTGCGCCTTCTCCGGTTGAGGGGGAGATCGGTCGGTTCCCGTTAGGTCCAGTCACTCCTTGACGGGCCCGGAAACGAATTCCGGGCCTCACTCGGGCCCATGCTGTCCTCCGGGACTGGCCGTCTCCCGGGGAACTGCCTATAGTCGCCAACATGGAAAATCGTATTGACTACGATGAACTCGCGCGTCGGTATCTGGATTTATGGCAGCAATACCTGGCCGAAATTTTCGCCAACCCGGACATCGCTTCCGGTCACCCCTGGTTCAACGGCCTCACAATGTTTTCAGGGCTGTCCACAGCCCGCGGCAATCCAGGGCATGAGCCCGACCCATCCCCTGCCGCTTCACCTGATGGCGGCGACAATGGTCTCGCTGAGCTCGCTCGGCGCCTGGTCGCACTTGAGGAACGGCTGGAGGCCCTCGAGCGTGAAGTCCGAAGAAGACAGGATAGCGTTGCAGAGGGATCTGGCGGCAGCCGATCCAGAGACGTTCCGAAGCGCGCTTGAACAGGAACTCTCGTCACGTCACCTGGCATTTCTGGACGGGCTGGAAGCCTTTCGCGCGAGGGCGCGCGATCCGCGTCCTCAGCGTCCCCCTGTACTCTGGAAGACGGGAACGACAAGCCTCCTGGATTATGGAGCGCCCGGAGACTGCAAGGGCCGCCCTGTTCTCGTCATTCCGTCCCTGATCAATCGCAGCTATATCCTCGATCTGACCCGCAAGGTCAGCCTCATGCGTTATCTGTCCGGGCGCGGTATGCGCCCGCTCCTTGTTGACTGGGGCACTCCGGGCCCCGGGGACCTGAACCTGTCCCTTGATGACTATATTGGCCGCAGACTTGTGGATGCGCTCGATGTTGCCTGTTCGGTGTCCGGAGAGCGTCGGGTTCCGGTCATCGGCTATTGCATGGGAGGAACACTCGCAGTAGCCCTCGCGGACCTTGTCGGCGAGCGGATCTCTGCGCTTGTGGCACTTGCCGCACCGTGGGATTTTCACGCACCCCATAACGGTCCGTCATCCCGATTGGCGGCTTTCAGCCCGCTGCTGGAGGCTTTCATAGCGGCCAACGGTTGCCTTTCGGCAGAACTGCTGCAATCGACGTTTTTCTGGATTGACCCCACCCAGAGCTGGCACAAGTTCAGGCGCTTTGCCGAAGTGTCACAAAACAGCCGGGAAGCCGAACTCTTCGTTGCGGTAGAGGATTGGGTGAATGACGGTGTTCCCCTCGCCGGCCCGGTTGCGCAGACCTGCCTGGCGGGCTGGTACATGAATAATGAACCCGCGGCCGGTCGCTGGCGGGTGGCCGGCGAAACCATCAATCCCGCCAGGATCCGCGTTCCCGCACTCGTCGTGGTGCCGGCACGGGATCGAATCGTGCCACCGAAATCAGCGGCGCCCCTGGCCGATCGGATTCCAAAGGCACGACGCATGACACCCCGGACCGGCCATATCGGAATGATCGTGGGAAGCCGGATGACGGATCGGCTTTGGCGGCCCCTGCTGAACTGGCTCCGCGATCAAGATTGATGCTGCCCGAACAGCGCGAAGGCCGCCCGGGACCATATTTTGCACTGCAGCATTTTGTTGGCGCGCACCGATGTCTCCCGTATACTGGCCACTGAAAACAGATCGTGACGTGATGGCGCCGGAATTCGATACGGGACACTCGGCAGTTCGCGCAAATCAACAAGGAGGAGTTTCTCATGACGGATGTTGTCATCGCAGGCGCTGCACGGACACCGGTGGGTGCATTCAATGGAGGGCTGAGCACGATGCCGGCCTCGGACCTCGGCAAGGTTGCCATTGAAGCTTCGCTCGACCGGGCCGGTGTTGAACCGGGAGAGGTCAGTGAAGTCATTCTGGGGCAGATCCTGACCGCAGCACAGGGGCAGAACCCGGCCCGGCAAGCGTCGATCGCAGCAGGGCTGCCTGTGGAGGTTCCGGCCTACAGCGTCAATCAGCTCTGCGGGTCAGGCCTCAAATCCGTTGCCATGGGCGTCCAGGCTATCCTCAACGGAGACTCGGTTATCGTGGTGGCAGGCGGGCAGGAATCCATGAGCCAGGCGCCGCATGCCGCGCATTTACGGAAGGGTGCGCGCCTTGGCAGCATGGAATTCGTTGACACCATGATCAAGGATGGTCTGTGGGATGCCTTCAACGGTTATCACATGGGCAACACCGCAGAGAACGTCGCCGAGAAATGGCAGATCACCCGCGACCAGCAGGACGAGTTTGCACTCAAGTCCCAGCAGAAGGCCGAAGCGGCTCAGAAGGCCGGCCGTTTCGCCGACGAGATCGTTCCGGTAATCTATTCCACGCGCAAGGGAGACGTTACGGTCGATCAGGACGAACACCCGAAACACGGAACGTCCCTGTCCGATCTTCAGAGGCTCCGTCCGGCATTTGACCGCGAAGGCACAGTCACAGCCGGAAACGCGTCCGGAATCAATGACGGTGCCGCCGCACTGGTCTTGATGACAGCCGACGAGGCAGAACGCCGGGAGGTTCAACCTCTCGCCCGCATCGTGTCCTGGGCGCAGGTTGGCGTGGATCCGGCAATCATGGGCTCCGGGCCGATTCCTGCCAGCCGCAAGGCGCTCGAAAAGGCCGGATGGTCGATCAGTGATCTGGATCTGGTGGAGGCGAACGAAGCCTTTGCCGCCCAGGCCTGCGCGGTGAACAAGGATCTTGGCTGGAATCCGGACATCGTCAATGTGAACGGCGGTGCCATTGCGCTGGGTCATCCCATCGGTGCATCGGGCAGTCGGGTTCTGGTTACGCTGATTCATGAAATGCAAAAGAGAGACGCAAAGAAGGGCCTGGCAACGCTCTGTGTCGGAGGCGGTATGGGCGTTGCTCTCTGTGTGGAGCGCCCATGATGACAGCCGCCCAAGCGGGCGGGCAGTGAGTTCAGGCAGAAGGGGTAGGAGACTATGGGCAGAGTCGCTGTAGTGACCGGGGGAACCCGAGGAATTGGAAGAATGGTGTGCGAAGAACTGCGCGCCAAGGGTTATGAGGTGGCCGCAGTCTATGGTGGCAATGAAGAGGCAGCCAGGGCTTTCAATCAGGAAACGCAAATTCCTGTCTATCGTGTCGATGTCTCGGACTATAGCGCTTGTCAGGCGGGGGTCGAGCAGATCGAGAAGGATCTGGGTCCCGTCGAAATACTTGTCAACAACGCGGGCATTACCCGCGACGGAACCATGCACCGCATGAGTCACGACAATTGGCAGGCTGTCATTGATACCAATCTGGGGTCCTGTTTCAACATGACCCGATGCGTGATCGAAGGCATGCGCGCCCGCAGATTTGGCCGTATCGTGAATATCGGCTCGATCAATGGCCAGGCTGGCCAGTATGGCCAGGTGAATTATGCGGCCGCAAAATCAGGAATCCACGGTTTCACGAAGGCTCTGGCGCAGGAAGGGGCGGCGCACGGTATCACCGTCAACGCCATCGCGCCGGGTTATGTTGACACGGACATGGTCAGGGCGGTCCCGGCGGACATTCTGGAAAAAATCATCCAGCGCATACCGATGGGGCGCCTTGGACGCGGGGAGGATATTGCCCGCGGGGTCCTCTTCCTGGTGGCCGACGAGGCGGATTTCGTCACAGGATCCACGCTCTCGATCAATGGCGGTCAGCACATGTATTGAAGCCGGAATGCCGGTGCGCTGATCGGAACGGAGCCGCGTCGCAGTCAATCCGCCAACCGGGCCGGAACCATTCCGGGATCTGTTGAGACAGGCGTCTCGAACTTCGGAGCCATCAGTTGCGGGAACGCTTAACCTGGCTCGGTAAGGACGGTCTCTCTCATGGACGGCCGCTGCTCGAATGAAGAAAACCAATCGGCAAGGTCAGAATGGGCCGTGCGCCAGCCCGTATCCGAAAAAGATTGTTCAAGATAGGCGAGCGCCACCGCCGCCGAAACCGTACCGATATCCGTTCTTTCGACAAGATGCTCGAGATCGGCCTCGAATGACGGCACACACCTGAGGGCGGCTGCCTTGTTGTGCGCAATAAATCCGGCGGACTGCCGCTCGGGTTTGCGCAGGCTTTCCACAAAGCAGGCGACGAGCGCATCAATCATGCCGTCGGCTGTTGCCTGGCAGCGCAGCGCTGTCCAGCGTACCGGACCGGTTGCGGGCAGCCTTTCGGGTCCGCCGCCAACGTCATCAAGGAATTCCATGATGACCGGGGAATCGTAAAGTACGGAACCTTCATCGGTCACGAGACAGGGAATCTTTCCCAGAGGGTTCGGGAGCTGCGCCCGATCCTCCCGGCTGAGCGGGCTCGACTCCCTGAATTCGATCCGGTCCTCGAGGTCTCTTTCCTTGATCAACACCCGGACCTTGCGGACGAAGGGGGACGTGGGCGACCAGTACAGTTTCATTGTCTTCCTTGCCTTCTGCCGGGGCGCCTTCCGTCCTCAAAAACTGTCCTTGCGGGTGCGGACGGCAGCGAAGACCTCCTCCCCTGACTTTCCTTCCATGCCCAGCAATCGTGCAAACTGGGGGTCGTCGGATCGAAGAAACGGATTCGTACGCCGCTCAAGACTCATGAGAGAGGGCACCGTTGACACTCCGGCGTTGCGCCGCTGCTCGATCTGCCTGGCATAGCTCTGAAGGGCCGGATTGTCCGGATCGATATGAAGCGCGAATTTGGCATTTGCCATCGTATACTCATGGGCGCAATACACCCATGTCTCGTCCGGAACCTGGGCCAGCTTCGAGATCGAGTCGTACATTTGCTGATGGGTACCTTCGAACACACGCCCGCAGCCCAGGGCGAACAGGGTGTCACCGCAGAAAAGGGCACGACTGTCAGGGAACCAGTAGGCGATATGTCCGCGCGTGTGTCCCGGCACGTCCCAGACCCTGGCTTCGGCCTCGTACAGACGGTAGTGGTCACCGTCACCAACCTCGACATCAATCATCGGAATGCGATCCCGGTCGGCGCGTGGACCGACAACCACGCATCCTGTCGCTTCCTTGATCTCGGGGACGCCGCCGATATGATCGTCGTGATGATGGGTTGTCAGCACATGGGTCAGGGTCCAGCCAAACATTTCGAGCGTATCCAGCACCGGAGCTGCGTCCGACGGATCCACGACAGCGGCCTTGTCCGAAGTCCGCTCCCGGAGCAGATAGACATAGTTGTCGGATCGGGTCGGAATCTGATGAATTTCAAGGGTGGACATGGCTGTCAGCCTCCGGCGATCATGATACAGATGAAGCGAGACAACCTAACAAAACCGGAGCATGGGGCCAACCCGGCTGCCGGTCTGGTATGCGAATCCGTGTGATTTTCGGGGCGCTGCGAGGAGCGGTCCCGGCGAAAGGAAGAGATGCCGAAGCAATGCACTGTTCCGGTCCTTGTCCAGCGTTCAAGGTCCCGTGATGTATAACGATGTGATCGATCTCCGCGAGTTTTACGCGGCATCTACCGGACAGGTGGCACAGCGCCTCGTGCAACGTCACATCCGGGAGACCTGGCCGGACCTTCACGGCATGAACCTTCTGGGCGTCGGTTACGCGACACCCTTTCTTTCGCCTTTCATGACGGAAGCGCAGCGCGTGAT
Source organism: Alphaproteobacteria bacterium (assembly GCA_965221485.1). Taxonomy (GTDB): domain Bacteria; phylum Pseudomonadota; class Alphaproteobacteria; order MPNO01; family UBA830; genus JAJEBT01. The sequence continues at coordinate 3,429,960 of OZ244893.1, forward strand.
CGCGATGATGCCGGCGAGACAGGGCGTGGTTCGCTGGCCGGCCCATGACCGCAACATTGCGTTTCTGGGTTCGGAAGAGGACATGCCCCTGGCAGACCTATCGATGGACCGTGTCCTTCTGGTCCACGCCCTCGAATGTTCGGAACAGGTCAGAAAACTGTTGCGCGAGGTGTGGCGTGTCATGGCCGATGGAGCGCGGTTGATGATTGTGGTTCCCAATCGCCGCGGCATCTGGGCACGCTTTGACCACACACCTTTTGGACATGGTCACCCTTACACCCTTCGACAGGTGTCACGTCTCTTGCGAGACAACATGCTGGTTCCTGCAGGCTCGGCAGCCGGATTGTTCGTTCCTCCAACCCGCTCGCGAATGCTTCTCAAATCCGCACCTGCGATCGAGGAAATCGGCGTACGCTGGTTCCAGACTTTTTCCGGCGTTCTTCTGATCGAAGCAGAGAAGGAGATCTATGGCGGGGCGCCCGCAGTTCAGGCGCCCGTTGCACGAAAGCGCACCTATGTCCGTGTTGTGGGAGGTTCCGATCAGAGCGCCTGTGGTCAGGAACGCCTTCTCTCCCGGGAAAGGAGAAAGATGGCCTCTTCTCCGCGCAGATTGGCCTTGGTGCCGACAGTGCCAAGACGGGTCGCTTCGCCCGACCTCGACAAGGAAAGCGCTTCCTCGACGATCAGGTTCAGTTCGTCACAGAGCTCCGCGAAATCGCGGATCGTGCAGGGGCGAATGTTCGGCGTATCGTACCAGTTGTAGCCATCATTCCCCACCGCCGGCATCCGGCCCTGCAGAAAAAGACCCAGCCGGACCCTCCAATGACCGATATTGCTCAAGGAAACAACGGCGTGGCGGCCGATTCTGACGAGATGTGAAAGCACATCCCGGGGACATCTGGTCGCCTGCAGTGTGCGCGACAGGACGACGAAGTCGAATGCGTCGTCCGGATACTGGGCGAGATCCACATCGGCATCGCCCTGAATCACCGAGAGTCCGCGGGCTACACAGGCGTTGACGCCGCCCTGGCTCAACTCGATGCCACGGCCATCAACACCCTTGTTGTTGACAAGATCATGGAGAAGCGTGCCGTCACCACACCCGATGTCCAGGACGCGGCTTCCCGGACTGATCATTCCGGCAATGAGGGTGAGATCTTTTCGCATTCCCCGTACGGGTCGATTCCGTCAACCGCTCTTGCCGGTTCACGCAGTCGTGAGACCGCGATGCCTGCCAACCCCGTTCAGGAACCCGGCAATGGTATCGTGAAACTCGGGCTCGTCCAGCAGAAACGCGTCATGGCCCTTGTCGGTTTCAATCTCAACGAAACTGACATTGGCGGCGACAGCATTCAGCGCACGGACAATCTCTCGGCTTTCGGATGTCGGGAACAACCAGTCACTCGTAAAGGAGACAAGGCAGAACCTGACCCTTGTTTCTTCAAAGGCGCGGGTCAGATTCCCCTCATGCTCGGACGCCAGGTCGAAATAGTCCATGGCCCTGGTGATATAGAGGTATGAATTCGCGTCAAACCGCTCGACAAATTTCTGACCCTGATACTCCAGGTAGCTTTCGACCTTGAAATCAGGCTCCAGTCCGAAACTGAATTCATCTCCGTTCTGCAGTTCTCGACCAAATTTTCGATGCAGGGCTTCCTCCGACAGATATGTGATGTGGGCCGCCATCCGGGCGACCGCGAGACCGCGTCTGGGTATTGCGCCGCAATCCTGGTACGTGCCCCCATGCCAGTCCGGATCGGCCATGATTGCCTGGCGCCCCACCTCATGGAAGGCGATGTTCTGTGCCGAGTGCCGGGCGGCGCCGGCAATGGGGACCGCAGAGAATACGCGATGCGGATAATGGATGGCCCAGGCCAGAGCCTGCATGGCGCCCATTGAGCCGCCAATAACGCAGAGCAGCATGTCGATACCAAGATGATCGAGGAGAAGAACCTGGGCCCGCACCATGTCGTTGATCGTAATGATGGGAAACTTTCTCGCCCAGGGTTTTCCGGTTTGCGGGTTGATCTCGCTCGGTCCTGTCGATCCCATGCATCCGCCGAGTACGTTCGCACAAATTATGAAATAGCGGTCGGTGTCCAGCGGCTTCCCCGGTCCGACCATGGCCTCCCACCAGCCCGGTCCATGGGTCACGGGATTGACACCGCGCACATACTGGTCGCCGGTCAGGGCATGGCAGATCATGATCGCGTTGGTGCCGTCGGTGTTCAGGGATCCGTCAGTGGCGTAGGCGATCGTGAACGGACCGAGTTCCTGGCCCGAGTCCAGCTTCATCTTTTTTTCACTGGCGAGTTCGACGCTGAAGGATCGCATGTCCTGTTTGCCCCGGGCTGAGTGTCCGATCCAGAGGGCGCGCCGATCGTGAAGGCGTACCTTGACAAGCAAGGGCGATTGCTAGGGTTCCCCCAGGATTGTGTCAAGTGACTTTGCATCGGACCGTTTCTCCGGTTACATATCGGCGTCCTGCGACGGGATTGCCGTCAAGCCCCTGCGGCCCCGGTCCATAATCCTGCGTTGGCGCAGATCCCTTGCCCAGGGCCTATCATGATCCAGCACCCAATGTCCCTTGACGACCTCAGGAGCAAAATTGACGAGATCGATGCGGCGATGCATGACCTGCTGATGCTTCGTGCGGAAACAGCCCTGGCGATCGGAACGCAAAAGGGTGCGGCACCGGTGTGGCGTCCGGCGCGCGAGGCGCAGGTGATGAGGCGCCTGGCTGAAAGACATGCGGGTCCGTTTCCCAAGCCGGCACTGATGCAGATCTGGCGCGAAATCATCTCGGCGATGGCCGGGCTGCAGGGCGATCTGACAACGGCGGTCTTTGCAACCGGGGATCAGCAGGCGCTGCTTTCCATGGCACGGGATCACTTTGGTGCTGCCGCTTCGCTGGAGTCACTTGATACGACCAAAGCCGTTGTGGATGCCGTCCGATGCGGCGAGGCGCGCATCGGGCTTCTGCCGGATCTTGAGCCGGACCCCGAAGGATCGTGGTGGCGTTACCTGGCAACGATTCCGCAGCCACGCCCCGTTGTCTGTGCCCGCCTGCCATTTGTCCGGAGCGCGGAGACGGCAATTGCCGCCTATTGCATCGCGTGTGTCGATGCCGAAGCCAGTGGTGACGATTTTACCGTCCTTGCCCTCCACACGACGGGCGGTGTTGAGAAGGCAGACCTGGAAGCCGAGTTGCGAAGCCTTGGCGTGAAGCCCGAACGGCTGATCGGCTCCGGCTCCGGGTATGTTGCCGAACTGAGGGGTTTTGACAGTCTGTCGGAAGCCCGGGGGAAGGCGCCGTCGGCGGCACAGGGCTGTGCGCTCGACATGATCCCCCTTGGTGCCTATGCGGCACCTGTTGCCATCGACTGATCCGCTTTCGAGGAACGCATAATAATGACCATGCCTCGCCCCCGCCCAGGGATTCTCGATATCGCTCCCTATGTGCCCGGTGAATCGGATGTGCCCGGTCTGGACCGTGTCATGAAGCTTTCCTCCAACGAGGGTGCTCTGGGACCGAGCCCGCGGGCCATAGCCGCCGCAGCCGACGTCCTGAATGACATGCACCGCTACCCCGACGGAGATTCAACGGCCCTTCGTGAAGCGATTTCCACCCGTTACGGCTTGCCTGTCGAACGGATCCTCTGCGGCGCCGGATCTGACGAGATCCTGACACTCCTGGCGCGCGCCTTTGCGGGTCCGGGTGACGAAATCCTGTTCGGAGAACATGCTTTCGTCATGTATCCGATCATTGCAATGTCTGTGGGTGCGACACCGGTGAAGGCTCCCGAAACGGATTATACCCTGAACGTGGATGCCCTCCTGGGGCGCGTGACACCCAAAACTCGGATGGTCTATGTCGCCAATCCCAACAATCCGACTGGAACCTTTGTCACTGATCCGGAGATGAAGCGGCTGCGGGACGGTTTGCCGGAGAATGTCCTTCTGGTGATTGACGCCGCCTACGCCGAATACGTCACACGAAATGATTATTCCCCGGGGGTCGAGCTTGTGGATGCGGGCGAGAATACAGTCATGACCCGGACGTTTTCCAAAATCTATGCCCTGGGCGGCATGCGGCTGGGCTGGGCTTACTGCCCCGAATGCATCATGGACGTTCTCAACCGCATTCGCTCACCGTTCAACGTGACATGCGCCGCTCATGCTGCCGGCGTGGCCGCCGTCAATGACATCGAATTCGAAACCCGGTCCCGGGACCACAACATGGCGTGGCTGCCGTGGTTGACATCCCGCCTGACCGAAGCAGGTCTTTCGGTTGTGCCGAGTGTCGGCAATTTCGTTCTCGTGAGATTCTCGCGGGAACCGGGGCGGACAGCTTCTGAAGCCATGGCGTTTCTGACTGCCCGCGGCATCATTGCGAGAAGCGCGGCCGGTGCCGGAATCCCGGAGGGATTGCGCATCACGATCGGGCTCGAAGAGGAAATGCGTGCGACGGCCGACGGGCTGGCTGAATTCATGGCGCGCACATGAATGACGGGAAAATGTTCGATCGGGTGGCGTTGATCGGGTGCGGTCTGATCGGATCCTCGATAGCCCGGGTGATCCGTCGTGAAGCCGTTGCCGAACGCATCGTGGCCTGTGCCCGGACCGGGGCCACGCTGGATACGATGCAGAGGCTGGGAATCGCTGACGAAGTGACATCCGATCCGGCTGCTGCTGTCCGGAATGCGGATCTCGTTCTGATCTGCACCCCTGTGTCCACCTATGCCGAAATCGCGGAACGTATAGGGCCCGAACTGAAACCCGGTGCCATTGTCACAGATGTGGGATCTGTCAAGGCGGCTGCGATCAGGGACGTGCTGCCGCATCTGCCTGAGACCGTACATTTTGTGCCGGGTCACCCTCTTTCCGGGACTGAGCATTCCGGCCCCGAGGCCGGGTTTGATACCCTCTTCGAAGGCCGGTGGTTTCTGATCACGACCTATCCGGGCATTGATTCCGATGCCGTCGCCAAAGTCGCAGAATTATGGCGACGGGCCGGCAGTCAGGTCGACATTCTTGATCCGGTGCACCATGACCAGGTCCTCGCCATCACGTCTCATTTGCCCCATCTGATTGCATATACGATTGTCGGAACCGCGACCGATCTCGAGGAGCACATCAAGGCCGAGGTGATCAAGTATTCGGCCTCGGGGTTTCGGGATTTTACGCGTATCGCGGGTTCCGATCCGATCATGTGGCGGGATATCTTCCTGAGCAACCGGGAAGCCGTTCTGGAGATGCTGGGTCGCCTGTGGGAAGATCTTGCCATGTTGCAGCGCGCCATCCGGCTGGGCGACGGGGAAACCCTGGAAGCCCTTTTCCGTAGAACCCGGGAGATCCGGCGCGGCGTTGTAGAGGCAGGCCAGGCGGTCCCGCCCATGCCGAGGACCCGGACCGACGCCGAGGACTGATCCTGGGCCCATGACCTGTGCCTTGTCCCGGCAGACCGGGGACCTCCTTGAACGGTCCGCGGATTGAGCACCGCTCGCTGATCCGCCGCGATACCGGTTTCAGCCTGACACCCGGTCAGGATCCACTGGAATACGGAGGCTGGTCAGGATTTTCCGGATTGGCCCGGATAGGAGATCAGTTCAGGAGTTCCTGAATGACACCGTGCGCCGGCAGGTGTTGGATCGGTCCCAGAGCGGCCACGGTGGGCTGTGAGGCAAGTACCCTTGCTGCGATCCGGCGCAAGTCGGCGGCGGTTACGGAATCGATGCGCTCGTTGAGTTCCTCCACATCAATCGTGCGCCCGTGAATCGAAGTCTGGCGTGCGATGCGCTCTGCCCGGGACGCTGTGCTTTCAAGCGACATCAGCATCGAGGCCTTGATCTGGTTTTGCGCACGCATCAATTCCGTCCCTGTCACCTCTTCCGTGGTGAGACGGTCGAGTTCATGACACAGGACACGCACGGTTTCGTCTATGGTTTCCGCTCCGGATCCGGCGTAGACGCCGAAAAGACCGCCACCAAAATAGACCGAGGTGAAGGTATCGATGGCATAGACGAGGCCTCTTTTTTCACGAACTTCCTGGAACAGCCGCGACGAGGATCCACCGCCCAGCACCCGGGACAGGACGGCGAGGCCATAATAGCTTTCATCCCCATATCCCGCCCCCTCGAAGCCCAGCATGAACTGGACCTGTTCCAGGCTACGGTGTTCGCGTCTGTCACCTCCGGAATAGAGGGGAGGCGCCGCCGGGGCGCCTGAAGAGGGCCGGAGGTCTCCGAAGGCATTCGAGACAAGCCGGACGATCTCGTCCGGATCGATATTGCCGGCAGCGGCAAAAATCATGCGATCCGCACCGTAATGGGTGTTGATGTAGTCGATCAGGGTCTCCCGCGGTAACCGTTCCACGATCTCCGGAGTGCCGAGAATCGGACGGCCGTAGGGCTGGTCCGGGAAGGCAGTTTCCTGAAACCAGTCAGCCACGGTCTCTTCCGGTGTATCCCTTGCGCTGCGGATTTCCTGGAGCACAACGCTGCGCTCCCGTTCCAGTTCTGCCTCATCGAACGTCGAATTCCGGAGGATGTCTGCGATGACGTCGATTGCCAATGGCACATGCTGCCTGAGCACGGTTGCGTGATAGACCGTCATCTCGTGCGACGTATAGGCATTGAGAAAGCCGCCGACATCCTCGATCTGGGATGCAATGTCATATGCAGTTCGGCTTGTCGTCCCCTTGAAGGCCATGTGCTCAAGGAGGTGGGAAACCCCGCTGATGTCAGCGGCTTCATTCCGTGTCCCGGCCTCTACCCAGACGCCAAGCGATACGGATTCCACCGAAGTCATCCGGTCGGTGACGATCCGGAGCCCGCAAGGCAGCTTCGATGTTGCGATGGTCATGCGGCTGTTGAGTGCGCGATCGTGCGACGGATATAGGATTTGACGTCGTCGATCCGATTGGGAAGGACTGCATATGTCTCGGATCTGCTCTCCAGATCGGCCATCCGCGGCGGCAGGGCGGGGTGCTCGCCGGTCGCCTTCGTGACGGCGTCCGGAAACTTGGCCGGGTGTGCGGTGGCAAGCGAAATCATGGGGGTTCCGGAATCGCCCCGGCAGCGGCGTCCGGCTTCGATGCCTATGGCGCTATGGGGATCAACCATCAAACCGGTTGCCGCATGCAGGTCTCGCATCACGTCGAGGGTGGCGTCATCATCAAGGCGGGCCGCAGCGAATTTGGTACGGGCCCGGTCCAGGGTCTGTCCGTCGACGGATATCACCCGCTTTTTTCGAAATCGTTCCATCCATTCCGTGACCCGGTCTGCGTCGCTCCCCAGCATGTCGAACAGCAGGCGTTCGAAATTGCTGGCCACCTGAATATCCATGCTGGGCGAAATCGTCGGTTCCACGCTCTCCAGCTTCATGGAACCGGATTCGAAGAAGCGGAAGAGGATATCGTTGCGGTTCGTGCCGACCACCAGCCGTTCCACCGGCAGTCCCATCTTCCAGGCGACCCATCCCGCCAGCACGTTGCCGAAGTTACCGGTGGGCACCGCAAAGCTGACGGAACGTGCGGGGGCTCCGAGACGGAGACCGGCGTAGACATAATAGACGATCTGGGCCATGACCCTCGCCCAGTTGATCGAGTTGAACGCGGCAAGATTATGCGCCGCATTGAACCGGGCATCGTTGAACATGGCCTTCACGAGGTCCTGGCAATCGTCGAATGTGCCCTCGACGGCGATCGGATAGACGTTTTCGGCCTGTACCGTTGTCATCTGAAGGCGCTGAATGGTGGAAACGCGCCCCTTGGGAAAAAGGACGAAAATGTCAACGCGTTCGCGTCCGCGGCAAGCCTCGATCGCGGCGGAGCCGGTGTCCCCGGACGTTGCGCCGACAACAGTGACCCGTTTCCCCCTGCGTCGAAGGACATGGTCAAACATGTGACCGACAAGCTGGAGTGCGAAATCCTTGAAGGCCAGGGTGGGGCCGTGAAACAGTTCAATGAGCCAGTCGTTGCGGTCAAGCTGACGAAGTGGAGCTACGGCCGGGTGGCTGAACACGTCGTAGGCCGCCTGTGTCATCTGTTCGAGTTCAGAATCGGCGATACTGTCGCCCACGAAGCGGCGGATGACGTGAAAGGCGGTTTCGGAATAGGACAGCCCCGTCAACGCGCCGAGGTCCTGATGAGTGAATTGCGGCCAGCTTGACGGAACATAGAGCCCGCCGTCGGAGGCGAGGCCTGCCAGCAGCACGTCATCAAAGGGAAGGGACGGTGCTGTACCGCGCGTCGATATGTATTGCACCCGGGGTTTCGCCACGATCGTTTTCGGGAACGCGGACTGTAATGGGAGGGGTGGATAAGTCAAAGGCTTGATTCCGGTCCTCACCAGGCGGTGCGGATCTCCGGCTTCACGGATCGAAGCGGGGCGGTTCAGAGCCCCGCGGGCGCTGAAATGCCGCGACAACAGGCTGGCCAAAACCTGATCTTGCGGGACCCGCCGCGAGGCTGTGCGAATGGATCGTGATGCCGCTGTGATGAGGCGTCGAGACAATTTCGTCCAGACCTGTTTTTGCGCCGCAACGGCCCTTCTCCAGGTCCGCCCGGATCCGGCAGTCAGGTGCCCCCGGAACAGGCATTGGTCGGGACGGAATCCTTTGACCTTCGGGGTCGCATGTTGCCGCCGATCCGGACGAACTTTGATGAATTCGACCTCTTTGGGAACAGGCGCCCGGGTCCGCGTCGGAAAGCGGGCCTGACCGTCCTGTCCCATGTTCACGTAGCGGCGCGTTCCCCCGAATGTCGGTCGGATGCAGTCATCGCCTTGCCGGGGACAGACATGTCGGAGGCGGGCACCTCGACCGGATACGCGCAGTACCCTTCACGGTTACCCCGGCTTTGTTGCTCCGCCATATTCAATCGGAGTATCCTTGCCGCATCCAGGAACATGACAAACCGCAGGTTTTGAAACAGGAGGAAAACGGCATGACCAGAGTTCGTTTCAGGAAAACAATTGCGTATACGGCAGGGCTGCTTCTGCTGCCAATGGTTGCCTCCGCAGCCACTGTCATGAAAATCGGTTTTGTGACGATCAATGACGGGCAGCACAAATCAGCAAACTGGATCGCGCAGGAAGTCAGCAAGCGTACGAATGGCTCGATTACGGTCAAGGTTTTCCCGGCCGCCCAGCTCGGAAAGATCCCGCGTCAGATCGAGGGTGTTCTTCTTGGCACCCAGGAAGCCTTTATCTCCCCTCCCGGGTTTTTCGTCGGGCTGAACAAGGGCTTCATGGCACCGGATGCGCCCGGTCTCTTCGAGAGTATCGATCACCAGACGCGGGCGCTGAACCATCCGAGCGTTCGTGACAAGTTTCTCAACCTTGGCACGCAGAAAGGCGTGACCGGGATGTATATCGTTTCGGCGGGCTCCTCGGCTCTCGCCATGCGGGATCCGGTCCGCAAGATTGCCGATATGGAGGGCAAGAAGATTCGGGTTCTGGCATCGCCCATGGAAGTGGCGATCATGAAGACGCTCGGTGCAGCGGGGACTCCTATGGCCTATTCGGAAGTCTTGCCAGCCATCCAGCGACGTGTGCTGGACGGAGCGAGTTCCGCAGTCGTGGTGATGGGGCCATCAAAGTTCTATACCGCGGCGAAATTCCTTACGCCCACCAACTTCACCTATATTCCGAGCGCGATGTGGACCAGCGCAAGATGGCTGGCCAAGTTGTCGGAGAACGAGCGGCAAGTCATCAAGCAGGTTGGCATGGACGTGACTCCCATGGCCAATAACTGGTCGAAGGAAGATACGGCGAAGTGGGAAGCCAGGTGGGCCGACGAAGGAGGAACCGTACTCAGGCTGGAAGAGGCCGACGCCAAGGCCGCGATTGACAAGTTGCGTCCGTTGAGCGCGGACATCTTCGTCAAGGATGCGGCCATTGCTCCCATGTACAAATTGCTCGTCGCGGCTGCGAAGGACACGATGTGACGCAGGCCTGAATGAAACACTTTGGCGGGGCCGGCCTGACGCCGGCCCCTTTTTGTCTGCAGATGTCGCCATGACGCATTGTCCGGTTGTTTGCCCGGAACCGTCGCGGCCTTCAGGATGGAGCGGGTCGGTGTTGTGATGGACGGCTTGTGGCCAGGGTTTGTCGCCGACCGGATTTGCGTTGCCAGCCATGGCCCGGCGGTGGCGATCGTTCGGGCTGCATCCTGTGGGGATAAGATCTCCGCCGGCATTTGCCGCGTCCCGGTCCGGAGACGTGTTTCCCGAGTGCCGCCAGGTCATGACCGCAACGAAGAGGTGGAGAGCAAAGGCCGGGCACCGGCCCGTCTTGGTCAGAAAAGCTGTTGTGAGGAGAAAACTGATCCTGTGTCCGGACCTGATCTCTTCACGCCCTTTGCAACCGCTTTCCGGCGACTTGAAGACAAAACGCACGAAGAAATCGGTTAAAACAGACGAATCAAACTAGAAAGCAAAAAGCGATTCCTTCAAGATGCTCGCCGAGCTCCACGGCCACAGGGTACATGTTGGGACATTGCCTCGACAGTGCAGCAAGCAAGAACCAAAGCCCCGCCTGCCAGCCAACCTGGTGTGCGAGCGCACCGGGATCGGTCGGGGAGGGCGTCTGGCCAGGTTGCCTGAGCAGAAGTGCGGCGATATTGGGCCCATCCTGAAGCAGGAATCTTTCGCATGAAGATCCAGGACGAAGATATCCGCCGCCGGCTTCGCCTGGGCGAGGACAGCGGGTGGGAATTCAAACAGATCGAGTTCAGCGGTGACACACCGAAAGGCCCACGAAGAGAAGATCTTGCAGACGAGCTGGGAGCGTTCGCCAATGCGGACGGCGGTATTATGCTTTGCGGGGTGGCTGACGATGGCACAATCCAGGGTATGTCCCGAGAACAGATGGAGGCCCTGGACCGCCTGCTGTCAGAGGTCAGCACAGACGCTCTTGAACCACCATTGCGTGTAGGTGTTCATCACCGGGAACTCGATGGAAAGGCCTTTGTTCTGGTGACAGTTCCGCGCGGCGAAGCGTTGCATGAACGTCGCGGACAGGCATTTATCCGGGTTGGTGCAAGCAAGCGGCGTTTATTGCGGGCCGAGAGCCTGAGGTTGGCGGAAAATCGCGCCCAGAACCGCTATCTCTGGTTTGACAGGCAGATCGAGCCCGAAACCGGTTTCGAGACCCTCGACGGTCGTTTGTGGGAGCCGTTGCTCAGCGTGGCTGGTGCGTCGGACCCGCGGCGCGGATTGCGGAATCTCCGCTTGCTGGCGCCAGATGAAGCTGGTGTGGACCGGGCCACCAAGGCCGGCATACTGCTGTGCACTCAGTCACCGCAGCACTGGCTGCCGCAGGCGGTGATCGTGGCAACGCATTATCGCGGAATGGATCGTGCTTCGGAACAGCTGGACTCACAGGAGATCGTCGGTCCCCTTCACATTCAGATCGCGGATGCTGTGCGGTTCGTCGTGCGCAATATGCGCGTTTCTGCGCGAAAGACTCCGGAACGGGAGGACATTCCCCAGTACAGCAAGGTCGCCGTGTTCGAAGCGGTCGTCAACGCGGTCGCGCATCGCGACTACTCCATGTCTGCTCGAAGGATCCGGTTATCCATGTTCAGGGATCGCCTGGAGATCGATTCACCCGGACAGCTGCCCAACGGTATGACCATTGATAGCATGGAGGCCAGTCAGGCCACCCGCAACGAGACGATTGTGTCCGTATTTCGTCAAATCCCTGTGGCCGAAGTGGCGGGGGCAGATCATCGCAGATACCTGATGGAACGCCGGGGAGACGGCGTGGCCATCATTCGCAAGAAAACCGAAGAAGCCACCGGTGTGCCACCGGAATATGAGATAATCAACGAATCGAGCCTGGTGCTGCGCATCCCTGCCGCAAGGCTGGACCTTGTCCCGGCCGATGCGACGGTCACGGTGCATTCCAGAGGCGAGACGCTCGCCGGGATCGAGGTGCTCGCAATTTTTCCGAACAAGACCTGGGTGCGGGGGATCACCAACGAGATCGGCGATGCGGCCCTGGATCTGTACACAACGCATCTGCCAATGACGATCTATGTCGCCGGCCCAGGCTATGCTGCCGGGCTGGAGCGAGGGTGGACACCAAATCGCGGCGGGTTGCTGACCGAACTTGAACCTCTGGGAAACGGGGGCTCCAAGATATTCGCGGAAGGAACGGGGCATCTCCCTGGTTTGCATGGACAGTTGAACCCCATCCGTGACACTTCCGACCGAACCTATCTGTATGCCGACAACATCGCTATTGATGAGGGACGGCAGCAACCTGTACCGTTTCTGCCCGGCAAGGCACTGCGTCTGACGGACGCCAATGGCCTTGAGCTTTCCGTCACTGTTGTGGACATATTGGGCCGGGCTGCGCTGATCGAATACCAGCCGTTCGAACCGTCACCGGCGTCACCGGGTCCATGCCCATAGGGGTCCTGCGCTTCGGGTTTCTGGTCCGCCGGTGAGAGCTTGCAGCGGATGAACGGCAACACTCCAACGGTTGCGCCGGTCAGAGAGATCGTCGATTGCGACAACCCTGATGGAGAGGAGCGAGTCTGGAGCGGGAAACGGTGTGGTTTCCGCAACGGGACATGGCGACTGTGTTCGGAGTGATCAGGAAGAAAGAAGGGCAGCATGCGCTGGACCTCAGGACGGCCGGTCCGAATTGCCGCTGGCAGCAGAAAGCCAAGCCGGTATCCAGATCTGATCTTCGTGCGCTCTTTCAGCCGCCTTCCCAGGGCTTGATGGAAAAACTCGGAAACAAACAGATCAAAACCAGGGAACGAAACCGGGTCACAACGAACCGGAGCCCGGCGGGACCAGGGGGCTGCCGGGAAACAGGGGGCCCCTCTCCTGATTTCAATCCGGAGTGACCTGCGGTCGCAAGGGCCCGGAGAACCGGCCCGGCCCCGTCACCCTTGAGGCTCCGTCCTCCCCTGCGATCCCGCTTCCAATCCAGGTCGCAAAACGGAGCGCCGGATGCGGGGTGTTGCCAGCTCGAACTCCGGAAAAGCATGTTGGCGGAAGCGGCCCTGCTATTGCGGCCCTGTGGCCTGATCGGGATACAGCCAATATGACGGCCCGTGGCCTCCAGCGACCCGGAACCGCACAGCTCCGGGCGTGAACAGCCGGTTTCCGCATACCCTTTCTTTTGACTGCTACCGATTCCTTCCGTACATTTTGTCAGGGAGGCCCGCGATGACGACCGATATAGAAACACTCTGCAAGGAGAAGGGTCTCCGCATGACCGGTCAGCGCCGGACCATCGCGCGGGTTTTGTCGGAATCAACAGATCATCCGGATGCGGAGGAGCTGTACCAGCGAGCCAACCGTATTGATGCCCGCATCAGCATTGCCACAGTCTACCGTACGCTCAGACTCTTTGAGGAAGCGAGTATTCTGGAGAGTCATAACTTCGGAGACGGGCGGGCCCGCTACGAAACTGCCGAGACCGGTGAAAAACACCATCACCACATCATCAATGTGCGGACACGGGAAGTGACAGAGTTCGAGGACGAACGACTGGAAGCCCTGAAGCAGGAAATTGCCGCTGACCTCGGCTTCCGGATCGTTGGAGAGCGCCTGGAATTGTATTGTGTTCCCATCGGCGACGAGGACGGCCATTCATGAGTTCCGCTGCGGATTCGGGGACCCGGCTGAAGCCGGCGTCGGTCTTGCAGGCTGACAGGATCGAGCCGATCCGGCTGGGAAAACTCGAGACCCGCCTCGCCCGCCTCGAGGAGGAGGTCGACGCGGCCCAGGCGTTGCGCTACCGCGTGTTCTACGAAGAAATGGAAGCTGTTCCGACCCCCGAAATGCGTGCCATGCGGAGGGACAGCGATCGCTTCGACGATATCTGTGATCACATCCTCGTCATCGACAGTACAAGATCCGATCTGCCATTTGGCGTCGTCGGCACCTATCGGTTGCTTCGACGCAGCGTGGCGAAGCAGAATTTCGGATTCTACACGTCGGACGAGTTCAACATTGGCCCTGTGTCGTCTGTTGAAGGCGAAATACTCGAGCTTGGCCGCGCCTGCGTTGAAGCCGAGTATCGTACGCGCCCGAGCATCCAGCTCCTCTGGCAATTTATTGCGCAATACGTGTTCTGCCACGACATTACCCTGCTGTTCGGCTGCGCGAGCCTTCAGGGGACCGATTCCGCGGAACTTGCGGTTCCGTTGTCCTATCTCTATCACTTCCATCTTGCCCCGCCCCACTTGCGGCCTCTGGCCATCGATGATCGGCGGGTCGACATGTGCATGGTGGGGAAGGACGAGATTGATCCGCGCCGCGCCATGACCTCGCTTCCCACCATGATCAAGGGGTATCTGCGCCTTGGCGGGTTCGTCGGCGACGGGGCGGTCATTGATCCGCAATTCAACACGACGGATGTCTGTATCGTGGTCAAGACCGATCTGGTCACGGAAAAGTACTACAGCCACTATGATCGCCGGCGGCAGCACGACGGCGACGCGGGCTGTTAGCTCCGGACCTCAAATGGGATCACCCGTTCTCGCGGTCGTCCGGATCACGGCCTACCTTTTCCTCACCATTGTGCTGATTCCGGTGCAGTTCGTGGCTGTCAAGCTTCGCGCACCGCTCTGCGTGCATTTGCCTGTGTTCTATCATCGGCTTTGCGTGAGGATTCTGGGGTTCCGGATCAGGATCCACGGAGAAATCGAACGGTCGCCACCGGTCCTGTTCGTCTGTAATCATGCTTCCTATGCCGATATCACGCTCCTTGCGGCGGTGTTGCCGGCATCTTTCGTCTCCAAGGCGGAAGTCGCGAAATGGCCTTTTTTCGGACTTCTGGCAAAGCTGCAACGCACCGTCTTCGTAGAGCGCAGGTCAACTAGGGTTGCAAGGGACCGGGATGAAATGGTCCGGCGGCTGGAGAACGGCGACAATCTGATCCTGTTCCCCGAGGGGACCAGTTCGGACGGAAACTTCGTGCTGCCCTTCAAGAGCGCCATGTTTGCGGTCGCGCAGATCAGACCGGACGACCGGCCACTCAGGGTCCAGCCGGTGTCGCTTGCCTATACGGGGCTTGACGGCATGCCGGTCGGGCGCGCGCTCCGGCCCTACTTCGCATGGTATGGAGACGCCGAACTGGCGGGTCATGCGTGGCAATTGGCCGGTCTGGGACGGCCGGTGGTCGATATCATCTTTCATCCTGCGGTGACCATCGACGAGTTGGGGGGGCGCAAGCAGCTTGCGGACCACTGCCAGTCGGTTGTCGCAAAAGGGGTGTCAGATGCAAATGCAGGCCGCCTGGAACGGGGTCTGCAATCGCGCTGAATGAACGTGCGCCAACCGAAATGACAGAAGCCAGGGTTCTCACTGATCGCGAGACGCACGGAGTACAGTGGCCGGGTGCGCGTTCGGGCACCATGAAACATCTGCCGCTGCCGCGGATTTCACGACGGATTCAGGCCACGCATCATCGCAACACCGCCACGCGCCTTGCGACGGGTGCCGCTGGCCAGCAGGATCTTGCGGATCGAGCCTCCTGTTGCCGGGTCCCGATTGACGCGCCGGTTCGTCGTCTTGACACAATCGCGAGCATGCCTACATTTGACGTGACAAAATGAAACCGTTTCAGCCGCAAATCCTGCCAGCGTCCTGCCGCGCGCCGCGCCGGAGCAGTGATGGCTTGAGGTCCTGGCCCGAGGGTCTGGCACCGTTTCCGGATCCCCCATGACGCAAGAGATGCCGTCCAGTTCCGCCGTGCGGCGACCGTCAGACACTGCCGCTGCGGTAAAACTGAAGCCCGAACCAGCCAGAAAGCTGCATATAAGAAGCTATGGCTGCCAGATGAACGTCTACGATTCCCGTCGAATGACAGATCTTCTGGCGCCCCTTGGATATGAAGAGGTTG
Organism: Alphaproteobacteria bacterium; assembly: GCA_965221485.1. GTDB lineage: Bacteria > Pseudomonadota > Alphaproteobacteria > MPNO01 > UBA830 > JAJEBT01. The sequence goes on from OZ244893.1 coordinate 3,445,832, forward strand.
CGACGGCCGATGAGGCGGACCTCGTCATTCTGAACACTTGCCACATCCGGGAGAAAGCCTCGGAGAAGGTGTATTCCGAACTCGGGCGACTGAAGCAAATGCAGGAAAAACGCGCGCCGGATGGCCCACCCCTTCGCATCGGTGTTGCCGGCTGCGTTGCTCAGGCCGAAGGCGGCGAACTGATGCGGCGGGCTCCGAATATCGATCTTGTATTCGGCCCCCAGACCATCCATCGCCTTCCGGAAATGCTCGCCCGGATCGAAAGGCGGTCCCAGGGGGCCGCGGCAGACGTAGCGCGGCCGGGGGTGGGTATCATTGATACGGAGTTTCCGGTTGAACCCAAGTTTGATTTTCTTCCGGACAGCGGCAGCCAGGGCCCGTCCGCCTTTCTGACCGTACAGGAGGGATGTGACCGCTTCTGCACATTCTGTGTTGTGCCCTACACCCGGGGTGCCGAATATTCCCGTCCGGTCGCATCCGTACTTGCCGAAGCGAAACTTCTGGTGGCTGCGGGAGCCCGGGAAATCACGCTTCTCGGACAGAATGTCAACGCCTATCACGGCGAACTGGATGGCGGCGGCGAGTGCCGGCTTGCGGGTCTCATCGAAAGGCTGGCGGACATCCCTGGCCTGGATCGCATCCGCTATACCACCTCGCATCCTCGCAACATGTCCGCAGATCTCATTGCTGCTCACCGTGACATTGACAAGTTGATGCCATGGCTGCACCTGCCGGTCCAGTCAGGCTCTGACACCGTTCTCAAGGCCATGAATCGCCAGCACAAGGTATCGGACTATTTGGGAGTGATCGATGCGCTTCGCAGTGCGCGGCCGGACATCGCCCTGTCGTCAGACTTTATCGTTGGCCATCCCGGCGAGAGCGATGAGGACTTCGAGGCGACCCTGTCTCTTGTCCGTGCCGTTGAATACGCGCAAGCCTATTCGTTCAAATTCAGCCCTCGACCCGGTACGCCTGCTGCGGCAATGGACGACAGTATTGATGAGACGACCAAATCAGAGCGGTTGGCCAGGCTTCAGGCTGAACTCAACCAGCAGCAGTCAGCCTTTAACGCGCGGTTCGTTGCGGGAACGATGCCGGTCCTCCTTGACCGCAGGGGACGGGACGCCCGACAATTGGCAGGGCGCAGTCCCTGGATGCAGGCCGTTCATGTGAATTTTGCCGACAGCAGCTCGACGCAGGAAGCGTTTGGGTCCATCATCAACGTCGTGATCACGGCCGCTCATCCCAATTCTCTGGCCGCAGTGCCTGCGACGGAAGTCGGCCGCTCATGTTCGGAGGCGGTTCCCGCATAATGGCACACGCTGCTCCGGAAGAACTCGCAGGACCGCTTTATCTCGAGTTCGAAGACAACAGTTTCCTGCCAATGCTGTTCGGGGATTTCGGGCGTCACCTCGCGCGGCTTGAGCAACTTCTGGATGTGACCATCTCCTCGCGCGGCAACAACGTCACGATTTCCGGTCCGGTGTCCATGATGACAGCCGCGAAAACGGCGCTGGAATCCCTTTATGGGCGGATTGCTTGCGGCGATGACATTGGAATGGCTGAAGTCGAAGCCGCCGCAAGGGTGGCGCGCGGCAGGGTTCTCGGCGGTACGATGCGACAGAATGTGGATGATCTCGACATTCGTACGCCAAAGCGCAGAATTCTGGCGCGATCGCTGGGTCAGGCCGCGTATCTACGTGCGTTGAAAGACCGTGAACTGGTCTTCGGGCTGGGACCTGCAGGAACCGGAAAGACCTACCTCGCGGTCGGAATGGCTGTGTCCCTTCTCACCTCGGGCCAGGTCGATCGGATTGTCCTGTCCCGGCCCGCTGTTGAAGCCGGTGAACGCCTCGGCTTTCTCCCCGGCGACATGCGCGAAAAGATTGATCCCTATCTTCGTCCGCTGTTTGACGCCCTTTATGACATGATGTCACCGGACCAGGTGGACCGACGACTTGCTACCGGTGAAATCGAAGTCGCTCCGCTTGCTTTCATGCGCGGCAGAACGCTGTCCAACGCGCATGTCATTCTGGACGAGGCGCAGAACACCACGATTGTGCAGATGAAGATGTTTCTGACCCGTCTCGGCGAAAACGCGCGCATGACCGTGACCGGAGATCTCAGTCAGGTCGATCTGCCGCCGGGCGTTGCTTCAGGGCTTGACCATGCCGTCCGCATGCTGAGGGACGTCGAAGGGGTTGAAGCCATCCATCTGACTGCCGACGACATCGTCAGACACGAACTGGTCTCCCGGATCGTAAGAGCCTACGGCACGGGTGAGGCGGGCTGACGATGACCGAGGAAGTCCATGCTGTCGACATACGCGTGGATGGCGGATCCTGGACGACGGCTGTTGATGACATCGATTCTGTGGTTCGTACCGCAGCAGCGGCGGCTCTCCGGGAGTCTCTCCGCGACGACCACCGGGCGGAGTTGAGCATTCTCCTCACGGACAGCCGGACAGTCCGGACCCTTAATGAGGTCTGGCGAGGCAAACCGGGGCCAACCAACGTTCTTTCATTTCCCGGTGACACGGGTCCGCTCCCGGATGGCGGTCTTTCTCCGATCGGGGATGTTGTTCTGGCTTTCGAAGTCCTCGAACGGGAAGCCCGGGATGCTGAAGTTGCGTTTGCTCATCATGTCAGCCATCTGGTGGTTCATGGTGTGCTGCACCTCGTCGGGTATGACCACATGACTGATGAAGACGCCCGGAGAATGGAGCAATTTGAAGCCAGAATTCTGAATTCTCTGGGCATTTCTGATCCCTACCGCAGAGATGAACCGGAACCGGAGCGAGCCCCCGCATGACCACGAACCCGGATTCATACCCGTCCACCGCCGATGAAGAAGGAGTGGACCGATGGAGCCCCCGCCAATTCGTCCGGAAGCTACTTGGAATTCGCAGCGGGCATGACAATCTGCGAGATACCATTGAAGAACTGATCGGGCAGGAAGGCAGCGCACCACAACAGGAAAATGCGGAGCGCGATCTCCTGCGCAATGCCCTCAGATTCCGGGATGTGACGGTCGAAGATGTCATGGTTCCTCATCCTGATATTGTCGCCGTGGAGGTCGATGCGAGTCTCCTGGACGTGGCGAGGGTCATGAGTGAAAGCGGTCATTCCCGTTTGCCGGTCCATGGCGGCCAGCTCGATGATGTCATGGGCATGGTCCATATCAAGGATCTCTTTACGTCCCTGTGGGAAAAACCCGAGACCAGGATCCGGAATATTGTGCGCGACATGCTATTCGTGGCGCCGTCAATGCCGGTTATCGACCTGCTGCTCGAAATGCGACACAAACGTGTTCATATGGCGCTCGTGGTCGACGAGTTCGGAGGGACGGACGGGTTGGTGACCATCGAGGACCTGGTCGAGGAAATTGTAGGCGAAATCGAGGACGAACATGACGAGGGAGAGGATCGCACTCCCTGCATACACCGCGATGGCGGCTTCGACGTTGATGCACGAATGGAGATCGAGGATTTCGAGAAAGAAGCCTCCTCGTTTCTGACAAACGAAGAGCGCGAAGGCGATGTGCACACCATGGGTGGCCTGGTCTTCTATCTTGCCGGGCGCGTTCCGGCCAGAAAGGAACGCATTGCCCACAGCTCCGGGTGGGTGTTCGAGATTCTCGAAGCGGACCCGCGCCGCATTCACAGGATTCATGCCAGGGCCCCGGCGACGGCTTCCAGCGATACAGCGGAATGACCGGAGCGCGCGAGCTCCGGGATGCAGCCGTACAATTTCTCGATGAACGCTCCCCCCTGAGAGGCTGGCGCCGTTGGCTGACGGCGTTCCTGCTGGGGGCGATCACGGTTGCTGCCCAGCCACCGCTTCATGTTCTGCCGGTGCTGATCATCGGCTTTTCGGGCCTGATCCTGCTCATGGGCAGCGCGACCCGGCCTGGCAGAGCCTTTCTTGACGGCTGGATGTTCGGGACCGGCTTTTTCGCCGCGAGTCTTTATTGGATTTCCAACGCCTTTTTGGTCGACGCGGCCCGCTTCGGCTGGATGATTCCGCTTGCGCTTCTGACGCTGTCCGCGGGTCTGGGTCTGTTTGGAGGTGTGACGACGTTGCTGGCACGGGTGTGTTGGGCCAACCCTGTCATGCGGCCGTTTGTGCTTGCAGTGTGCTGGACGGTGTTCGAATGGACGAGAGGAATCCTGTTTACGGGGTTCCCCTGGAATCCGGTCGGCAATGTCTGGGTTGCCGTGCTGCCCGTCCTTCAGGGAGCATCATGGGTCGGCGTTTACGGTCTCTCTTTCATGACGGTCCTTGCGGCGGCATCCTTCGCCAGCCTTGTTCTACCGGGGCCGCACCCGTGGCGCCCTGCTCTGATTGGCATGATTTTGCTGTCTCTTGTGGCCGGAGCCGGGCTGGTGCGCATGGCAGCACCCCAGGATCGCTTTGTTGACGGGGTCCGGCTGAGGGTGGTGCAGCCGCACATCCCCCAGGCCAAAAAATGGCAGCCGGACAAGCGCATGGCAATCCTGGGCATTCTGCACTCGCTCAGCACGGAACAGGGCGAGCAACCTCTCACTCATGTGATATGGCCGGAATCGGCGCTTCCCTTTCCAACTCCGGTCAAGGTTGCCGATCGGCCCTTTCTTCGCGCCGTCGTTCCCGATCACGGGTTCCTGATGACGGGGTCCCTGCGGGTCAAGTCGGAGGGCGGCCGCATCACACAGGCCTGGAACAGTCTGATCGTCATTGACGACAGGGGGCATATCGCGGCTTCCTATGACAAAGCCCGTCTGGTGCCCTTCGGTGAATATGTTCCGTTTCGAAGCTGGCTCCCCATTGACAGACTTACGGCTGGCTCCGTGGATTTTTCTCCGGGGCCGGGCCCCAGAACCCTTGCGCAACCCGGCTTTCCTTCCTTCAGCCCGCTGATCTGTTACGAAATCATTTTTCCGGGTGCGGTCGCGGAACGCCGTTCAAGGCCCCGGTGGCTCCTGAACATTACCAATGATGGCTGGTTCGGGTTGAGCTCAGGACCTTATCAGCACTTCGCCTCGGCCCGGATGCGGGCGGTTGAGGAGGGGCTTCCGCTGGTTCGAGCGGCCAACACCGGTATTTCTGCCGTCGTTGATCCTTACGGGCGCGTTCTCCAATCGCTGCCCCTTGGGGAGAGTGGTTTTTTTGATGCGCCGCTTCCGTTAACGGCAGAAAGCCCGACACTCTATTCCCGGTTTGGCGATCCACTGGCGATCCTGCCTGGCCTGCTGACGTTTGCCTGTCTGGCGGGTCTGGGATGGCTGACGGGATCCTCCGGGCAACGCAGGTTGCTGTCACGCGAGGCTGCAGGCCGAAAACTACTTTGAGGTTGGCGTCGCGATACGGGGGTATGGTCGAGCACCAGGTTTCGTCGTTCTTCGGGCTTGAGCTGACGGCACGGCGTTCCCGGGTCTCCTTGCTGATGCTGTCACGGATTGTACCTCCACCTCATACCCGGCCTTCTTTCGCCCAATGACCAGACAACCGGATTGCGCCGTGGAAAGGCGCGCTTTCCTGACGGGTGCAAACCTCGCCCAACAACTGTCCTTGCTGTTGGAGGCAGCCGTGGCGCTACATGGAGGTAATAAGATGGACTGACGTCCTGCGGTGAGTAGTGTGCTGATTTATTTGCAAAAAATTGGCGGTCATGGTGTGCTTCCTCGAATCACAACAGTCCGTCGCGAGGCCCTTCCCGAACCGCAAGGCCCGAAGCCGCCTACTCTGGGCAATCCTGGGCTCCGAACAACAACGGAAGGCGATCTGAAACCGCCGGATCCGGAACCAATTTCAATCCCTCCGGGACCTCGGCGGGTCTTCGCTTCACTGGCTATCGATCACGAACGCGCCGGCCATGAGGTCGCGCGCATCTTGGTCGCTCTGCTGGTCGAACTGACACGGATGCCAGGGAGCCAACTCGGTCTCACCCTGGAAATTGACGGCAGGGCCGGCGAGGATGGCTATCCGTAGGAAGTTGTTGAGACAAACAAAGCCAATGCCCGGGACCTCAATCTCAATGACAACAATTTCGGGTTCGCGGAGGATTAACCCAATACTTCAGAATCCGCCACTTGGTCTGAACTGACGGGCTCCGTCGGCAACCATGCTCGCTTACCACCTTCTCGTGGAAGTGCTTTGCGGTGAAGTCCGATTAGCGCATTTCGAACACCTCCAGCACCGCCATCACCTCGTTCGCCGGCGCGTGCCGACGCCCTCACCAGACGACGGTCATACGAGCCGTCTGCCCGCTCCGCCTTGAAGCGATCCCGCCAGCGACGAAAGGTCCGCTCCGACACCCCTAGTGGATTGATTCCAACTTTTGAAACCCGCGATTTCTTGCAGCGATGATATCTTTCGGGTCTGAGGTCCAGACGAAGGGTTTGGTTTCGGTGGCGTTGTGTTCGTCGATGAAGTTTTGGATGGCGTCGCGGAGTTCGCCGACGGAGCGAAAGACGCCATGTTTGAGGCGTCGCCGCGTGAGCTTGGCGAAGAAGCTTTCCACCGCATTGAGCCACGAACAGGATGTCGGCGTGAAGTGGAAGGTCCAGCGCGGATGTTTTTCGAGCCAGGCCCGGACCGCCTTGTGTTTGTGGGTGGCATAGTTGTCGAGGATGACATGGATTGGCTTGCCGGCTTCCACCGTGCGATCGATGCGATTGAGACAGGTAATGAACTCTTCGTGCCGGTGTCGGGCGCTGTGCTGAGAAATCACCGTTCCGTCGAGGACATTGAGGGCGGCAAACAGGGTTGTTGTGCCATGACGCTTGTCATCATGGGTCATGGTGGCACAGCGGCCTTTCTTCATCGGCAGGCCGGGCTGGGTCCGGTCGAGGGCCTGGATTTGCGACTTCTCGTCGATCGACAGCACTGCCGCATGCGCCGGCGGGGCGACATAGAGCCCGACGATGTCCGTCAGTTTCTCGACGAACGCCGGATCACGCGACAGTTTGAACTGCCGCCAGCGATGCGGCGTCAGGCCGTGCGCCTGCCAGATCGCGTGAACCGTCGAAGCTGCCACCCCAACCCGCTTCGCCATCGCCCGCAGCGTCCAGTGTGTCGCCTCATGCGACGGCGGCGTTTGCGTCAGACGCACAATCTCGGCAATCCGCTCCGGCGACAGCGGCGGCTTGCCCGGCGGACGCGTCTTGTCCCGCAAAAGCCCGTCAACACCCTCCTCCATGAACCGCTCCTGCCAGCGCCACACACAAACCTTCGACTTCCCGCTCGCAGACATGATGGCATGGGTGCCCTTGCCATCCGCGCTCAAAAGGATGATCCGTGCCCGCCACACATGCTTCTGCGCGCTCTTCGGATCCCGGACAATCACCTCCAGACGCCGACGGTCCTCGGGCCCTACGTTGAAGGAAACACCCGTGCGCATAGCTCAGCCCCCCTCTATAATCCCTCAACGATATCCAATAACGGAATCTCCTGAATAAATCAATATACTAACTTCTCCGTCGCGTCCAACTGGTTCACCACGCCGCGACGTCTCCGACCGTAACCTCCCCGAACTTTATCAGCCTCTATCCCTGTGCCTGTTCCGTCCGACGCATCCAAATCCCTTGCCTGGAAGACTTCTAAAACACGACAGATCATCTGGTACATGCACCAGACATATCCCATGTAACCGACACTCCCAACCGACTTGCCTTGCAACATCGGAACTATCATGCTAGGCAGAATCATCAACTAACGCGGAGATGCAGTCATGATGCCTTCGGATATGGCCAATCTCGCCCGCCATTGCGCTAGTTGCATGGTCGCGACTGTATTTGCGATCTGCATGCAATCCACTATATCGCACGCAAGAATTGTGGATATGAACTCCGATCCAGGCCTTGCCCTCGGTAAAGGGTACGATACCGACAGTGCTCGAGCTGTTGGCGAGTGTGTCACTAGTGGTGATTCACCAACTGTTCCGACTACCGATTCGAAAACAAATGACGCTATCGAATATAGTTCCGATTTTGAAATCATCGAAACTATGCAAGATATGAGAAGACATTTGGATCTATCTGCGGAGGTAAGCGTCAAGAGCATGTTTGCTAACGCCAATGTTAAAACATCTTATGAAAAACGTGTTAGCAAAAACAGCTATAATGTCTTTGCCATAGTCTCTATTGTTGCGCGTGCTGGAGTAAAGCAACTTAAAAAGCCCAAGCTGAGAGATGGGTACTTTGACATGTTGAAAAACAACCCAACTAGATTTCGAGAAGCCTGTGGTAATACATTTGTAAGTGAAATTATCCGAGGCGCCCGCTTTTATGGACTTGTGGAGGTACATACAACCAGTCAAGAGGATGCCAGATCTGTTGCCGCCAGTTTGTCTGGTACTGTATCTATTATAACAGCCAATGGAAACGTAAAAACAGAGTTAGCGGAAAAACTGAGCAAAAAAAGAGTTTCCGTAACTGTCTATGCGTCCGGTGGTGCCGTAAACAATTTTTCTAGATCACTGGAACTTATGTTTGATTCCGCCGACCATTTCGTAAAACATATAGCCTCCAAGCCTAAGGAAATAATCGCAAACACCAGCAACTACAGTACCCTAATTCTCCCTGAGGACGCTGAGCCACCTATTGTATCCCATTTTCGAATGGACTCCATCTCCGATTTAATCAAGTTAGCCGATAATGCTAAGTTACTCTTGGCAGATATAGAGTATATAAGGCAGAATAGAAATCAATTTGATGATTTTGATGCTGACGAATTAGAACAGGTGTCTACTAATTTAGTTGCCTATCGTGGTACCGTCAATGCGACTATAATGAGCTGTTATGGTCCCGAGCAAAAATGCAATCTACCTGACAACCTAGCGTTCCCATCGGTCAAACTCCCTAATCGTCGGCAGTCGAACACGTTGACCAATTTTTCGGTGTTTGAAAAACGCATTGGGCGTCAACCGGTCACCGATACGAAGGATTCGAACGGCTGGACTGATTTACATTACATCGCGCTTTTGGATCTCCCATCCGAAGCTGATACATTAATTTCTAAGATGAAAGACGCGAGGCAGGCAGTCAATCAGCCCATTGAACCTCAGGGATTAATGGATCGAGAACTTTGGCAGCTGGTAAAGGATTTGGGGTGGAGCGGCTCCCGCTTGCGGGTGGGCCAAACACCAATGCACATTGCAGCGCAGGAAAACTCTGTGTCTACTTTGGAACGAATGATAGCATATACGGGTGATCCAAATGTTTCTGATCGCAAAGGTCGCGTACCTCTTCATTACGCAGCAATGATGGGAGCAAAGGATGCAGCCCATATTCTTGCACAGCACGGGAAAATTGATTTATACCGGAAAGATCGGGCTGGAAGAACACCTTTGTACTACGCACTAACTTCAGAACATATAGAATTAGCGGAGATGCTTATCGGGTATTACCGCGACGAGAATCTTGCTCTCGAACTTGATAAAACTTTTTGGTTATCTATGGTTAGAAATAATAATTTGAATTCAGCGAGGCTTGTGCTCCGTAAGACCCGAGGTGAGGTGCTTCCATATGTTGACGAGAGGGGCGACACTGCGTTGCACATATCGGTTCGGGAGAAAAATTATGACATGGCAAGCCTGTTACTCGAACCCATAATGGCAGAAGAAGACAAAAAGGCAGAAAAAAAGCACGTAGACATAGACGCACAGAATAGTCGAGGTGAGACTGCACTACACTGGGCTGCCTTGCGGGGAGGGCGCTTATTTGTTGAATTGTTGATAGAAAAACAAGCGTCAATAGAAAAAGAAGATTATCGCGGAATGACTGCGTTACATTGGGCTGCACTTCGAGCAGGTGTAGGTTCGCAGTTTGTTATAGACCCGCTGATACGAGCCGGAGGCGACCTCCTGAAGAGGGATAAAAAAGGCCGAACGCCATTACATCTTGCTGCGATGCGCGGGTATGGTAAAGTTGTGGAAGCGTTACTACCGTATGGGCGTACACAAGAATATATTGCCGATAACCGTGGACGATTTGCTATACATGTTGCTGCAAGTAATGGGCATGTAAATGTGGTAAGAAAATTTATGGAGCATGACAGTCAATATCTCAGATGGAAAGATGACCAACATAAGGCAACCCCACTCCATCATGCTTCTAAAGAATGTCATCATGGTATGGTTAGATTTTTGCTGGGTTCTGGAGCGGAAGTGAACGCAAGAGATGCGCGTGGCCAACGTCCGTTGCATTGGGCCGCAAGTACAGAGGCCCATCCGCGGTATCCATGTATCATTGTCGCCGAAATGCTAATTAAGAGTGGGGCTAACGTGAATGCTATAGATAAATTTCAAAGAGCGCCCTTATACTATACTAGACGTAACCCGGCTATCGCAGAAACGCTCAAGGCTAATGGAGCAAGATTCGAAACTAATGATCCTAGCGACCCTAGGTACTACGACAAAGATGCAGTATTCGTGAGATAGATCAGTATGGCCGCGGCCGTGGGCTTGAATATTCGATGTCTTAATGCCCAATCGAACGTGCCGTAGGAAACTGGGATCAGAAGCGGTCACCGAAGACACAGGCGGGACACCCATGTTCGCATTATGCATACGTATTGGCAGAGAATCGTTAGAATGGTTAGTTGGTGGTTGCCTGATTAGGCCCGCGTTAACGAGTGATGTGGTTGATCTCATGTACTACGGCTGCCGCCGACTTGGAGGTGCGCAGGTCGAACAAGGCGACTGATAGGCCGCTTTGGATGACGTCCGTCGCGGGGACGGGCAGCGTTGCACCCGAGAGGTGACAACTAGGATTGTCGGAGCGTCCTGGTGATCGTCGCAGACCCGGAGACGCGAGCGTGGATTGCGACACTGGTTGACGGATCAGCTTTTGGGTTGCAATGGTCTGCTCCAGTGTGTTGCACTGCGTTGGCAATTCGCGAGAGGAGGCAACGGGCATGTTATGGCAGGCAAAGCACGGTGACGGACGTCGTGGCAGGGTTTCGAGCGAGAACAGAAGCTGGCAGACAGATTCTGTGAGAGGCCTTCGTACTGCGATGTATGACTTGCCGCCAGTGGGTATTGGCTTGGGGAGGTATGTCAGTATTTCGGTTTGCGTCCTGCTTTTGGCGGTTTTGTGCTTGGGATATTCGACAGCGATTGCGCAGTCCGATGTTTCTGAACACGTTGTTGTTCATGGAGAGAGTCACGATGTGACATTCAAATCCTCCGGGAGATTTGTAGCGCTGTGCGGATGCGTTTCACCAAATCCCTCCGTATTGATGTGCGCTAAGGCGGTTCGACTACTAGCAGCGATGAAAGCGGGGGACAAAGAACTAGGTATTGAGAAATGGAATGTACATGGAACTATGAAGGCTAATACGAGGGTAGATTTACGACATGTGTGCTATTATGATATGCAGAGGAGCGCTACTAATATTTGTTGTGGTGTTAGCGAGAGACCAGATCTTGGTAACGCGGAGAAGTATTATTATGGGAAGTTGCAACGGGTTGAGGAAGAATGACAGACAGTTGACCAATACTACATTTCTTGATAGGCAACGGGAGCGGTAATGATCAGGTGCTGTGCGACTGGCCCTACTTCCGAAAGTTGCAACGCCTAATAAGCATATCGGGCGCAACCCCGGAGAGCACGGTCGGCGCGTAGAACATGCCGGCGCCGACCGCGCCCTCGGTCAGCCGATGGCCGCCACAGAGCAGCTTCTCCCCGCCGGCGGCGGGATCCGCCACTTGGCTCTTTACCTTGGCGAAGGGGCCTCGTTCACCAACGGGCCGATCTGCGCGCGTTCCTCCAGCCCGTCGCCGGCCCACATCCAGCCGACCCGCGAGATGAACTCAGCCGTAAACGCTGATGCAATGTGGGAAACAACAGCCGCCCATTCAAGGCCTGCCTGCGGGCCGGTACAAGGTCATCTATGTCGCGCTGACCACGGGCAGTGTTCTCGATACCCACAACACCCTGGCCGCCGCCCTCGGTGTGGCGACCCAGTCCAGCCGTGCCGCGGCGTGGGGAGCCATCCGCGAGCACATCTCCCGCCTTGTCCGGGAAGCACGGCAGTTCCCGGTGCTGATCTTCGATGAAGCCCATCTGATGCGTAACGAGGTGCTTGAGGACCTGCGGCTGATCGGCAACTTCAACATGGATGCCGAACAGCGCTTCTGCATGGTGCTGGTCGGCTCCGGTTCCCTCAAACGGCGTCTTGCGATGGCCGTGCATGAGGCTCTCGCCCAGCGCCTGATCCTGCGTCATCAGATGGGACCGTTGACGCGCGAGGAGATCGAACCCTGGCTCGGCCATCGCCTGGTTCTGGCCGGAGCCCCGGCCGACGTTCCGCTGTTCCAGCCCGCCGCTGTCGAGGCGCTCTATCTCGCCAGCAAGGGCGTCCCCCGCATTCTCAACAATCTGGCCCATTATGCCCTCCTCGCCGCAGCCCGGGACGAGGAGCGCCGCGTGTCCCCTGACCATGTCGCCCGCGCCGATGGCGAAATCCGGATGTGACCCGGTCATGACCGGGTTCCCGGTGTGCCGGCCGGCCGAGCTTGAGGACCAGCCGCCAGACCGGCACTGGCTGGTCGAGCCCCTGTGGGGTCGTAACGCAGTCGGCATCGTCGGCGGCGAGCCGAAATGCGGCAAGTCCTTCCTCGCCCTCGACATGGCCGTCGCCGTCGCCGCCGGCACGCCCTGCCTGCGTCACTTCCCGGTGTGCCAGACCGGTCCCGTCCTGCTGTTTGCCGCCGAGGATGCCCCGCCGATTGTACGGACCCGCATCGCCGGCATCTGCAAGGCCGCCCGGACCCCGTTCGAGACCCTTGATATGGCTGTCATCACGGCGCCCGGCCTGCGCCTCGACCACGCGACCGACCGCGAACGCCTCACCGATACCGTGGCCCGCATCCGGCCCCGCCTGCTCGTCCTCGACCCCCTGGTCCGCCTCCACAGCGTTGACGAGAACGCGGTCGCGGAGATGGCTCCCATCCTCGCTTTCCTGCGTCAGCTGCAGCGCACCCACGGCGCCGCAATCCTGCTCGTCCACCACGCCCGCAAAACCGCTGCAAGCCGGCCCGGACAGGCGCTGCGAGGATCCTCCGAACTGCACGCATGGGGCGACTCCAACCTCTATCTGCGGCGCCGCAAGGACCGCATCCTGCTGAGTGCCGAACACCGCAACGCGCCCGGGCTCGACGAAATCGAACTCCAGCTCGCCGACACCGGGGCCGGACCAGCCATGCAGATGATGGAACCGGCACCAGACCACCCCGAGCCCGAAACCGCCGCCCGGCGCATCCTCGCCGTCATCGCACAGGCAACCCGGCCATCGTCACCGACACCCTGCACCGCCTCATCGGCGAGGGACGCATCGAGGCCGTCCCAGGAGGCGGATACCGACTGGCCACAGCAACACAGGCGGAAGGATGACGGAAACGGGCCCAACATCTCCCGACAGCCGCTCAACCGCCGTTACCCGTTACCGTTACCACACAAACCCCGGACAGCAAGGGTAACGGTAACCGGTAACACGGCATCTGCCTGCTTGCCGCCGGAACCGCAACTGCAGCGCGACAATCAGGATGAGACCCAGCGTCAATCAGGATGAGACAGGGATTGGTGCCCTCGAGCGCAGACACCGGACCAAAGCAGACGGGCTCCAGGTTCCGGAGACTTCTGGTACCAGATCCCAACTCAAAACCCGGGACCGCTCCTTATACACAGGACGATCGGAAAACAATCGGAGCAATCCGGAAAATCCCGAATCCCATCGCCAGAAATAATCCGGGATGGTCACGAACTTACAAAGTGACAGACAACATTTGGTGACCCTTGCCCTGGCCATCGATGATGCCGGCTTTCCGCGGCGCTCGGCCGTCCTGCCCGGCAATGTCTCCGAACCGGGCACGCTTCAGGACGCGCTCGACCGGCTCGATGCCCAGGACGACGCCAGACCCACGGTGGTCATGGATGCCGGGATTGCCACCCGGGCCAATCTCGGGCTTCTGCACGGGCGCGGACAGCACTGGATCACGGTGCGCCGCGGCGGCGCCGCGCCGCCCGGGCGCGATCCCGACATCGTCATGGAAACCCGCGCCGGCTACGAGGCCCGGGCGTGGAAGCTCTCCGACAGCGATGAGGAGATGGAACTCTGTATCTGGAGCAAGGCCCGCCAGGACAAGGACGAGGCCATCCTGGGCAAGAAACGCGAGCGCTTCGAGGCCGAACTCGACAAGCTGCATGCCGGATTGTCGCGCAGGAACTGCACCAAGGCCTGGGACAAGGTCCAGCAACGGGTCGGTCGCCTGCGCGAGCGCTTCGCGATCGTGAACCGGCAATATGACATTACCGTAACCCGGGGCGAGGATGGCAACGCGAGTGCCGTCACCTGGGCGCGGAATGCCATCCATGAGGACAAGGACGCCGAGGCCGGTTTCTATGTGTTGCGCACCAGCCATTGCGACTGGGATATCGAAACCGTGATCCGGACGTACTGGCGTCTCACTGATATCGAGGCCACCTTCCGGTCCCTGAAATCCGATCTCGGGCTGCGCCCGATCTGGCATCACAAGACCAGCCGCATCATTGCGCATCTGTTCATTGCCGTGCTCGCCTGGCACGCAGTCCAGTTGCTGCGCACCCGCCTTGCCGGCCATGGCCGTCACGACAGCTGGAGCATGATCCGCAACAAGCTTGGTCGCTGGCGCCGCCTGACGACCACAATGACGGCGGTTGACGGGAGCCGGATTGCGATCCGCCACGATGCCCGGCCCGATCCCGAGGCCTGTGCGATCGGCCGCGACGCCGGTGTTCCCTTTGCTTCCGACCCGCATCGTATCAGAGCCAGACAGAAGACCTGACCGGTCCTGCCAGCGGGCGTCATCCCGGCCCCGTCCGTCTTGATCCGGCTTCGCCTGGAGCCGGCAGCGGGTTGAATCTGTATAGTGCCATAACGGGGTTTGCGCTCGACGTGAATCCATTCAGATCAATCAGTTACGCTCGCCGTTTTGCCAAAAATCCAGAAGATGGGTTAGGTAGGCGAACGTCAACTCGAATTCGCGCTGGATGTGCCCGTCATAATCGCGTCGGTCATTGGTTCGGTACATGTAGTCACGGTTTCGCGAGCCTGCCGGAACGATCAGATCACTGATTGGCACCACGATCACTCACCGTTTTCGAACAGAGCTCGGACTGGTCCCAACTCGCTGTGCCGTACATGATCCAGCGGCATCCCAACCTGACGATCATCGGAGTCTCGTCCGGTCTGAGGATGTACACCTTCTTCACCCGGGCCGTTGTGAATGAGATCCTGTATGTGCCCGTCGTTATTGACAACCTGTTTCGGAACGCACGGGAGAGATTCAGGATTGTCACTGCCTTCACATCTGATTGAAGGAGTCAGCCGGTAGGATCAACTCGGCGCCATCCATGAACTCGGTTGCCACGATCTGGCAGCCCAGCCGCGAGGTTGGCCGTACACCCCACGCCAGATCCAGAAGATCTTCCTCTTCCTCTGTTGGTGAAGGCAGCCGCTCGAAATGCTCCCTGTCAACAATCACGTGACAGGTGGAGCAGGCCATGCAGCCTTCGCATGCTCCCTCGATACCGATGTCATAGTCCCAGGCAATCTGCAGAATGCTGCGGCCTTCCGGTGCTTCGACTTCGGTTCTTTCCCCTGTCGCCGATATGAATACCAGTCTTGGCATTCGGGTTACGCCACTTTCCTGTCACGGGTTCGGGAGCGGGCAAGGATACGTTTCCAGGCTTCGATAAAGCGTTCGATGTCGGCGGGCTGTGTGTCCCAACCAAGACTGACACGGACAGCGCTCAGTGCCTCGTGGTCCGGTACACCCATTGCTGTCAGCACATAAGGTGGGTCGATCCGACCAGCAGAGCAGGCCGAACCGGCACTGATGGCAATCCCTTCGAGGTCGAATGCCATGAGCTGGGTTTCCGAACTGACCCCGGGCATCATGCATTGTGACGTGTTGGGAAGACGCGGCGCGTGGTTGCCGAAGACCCGGAATCCGGGTTCGGCCGCAGCCAGGCTGTTTTCCATATGATCCCGAAGAGCGCCCAGCTTTCCGTAATCTGCGAGCGAGTCGCGAGCCAACCGGGCCGCCAATCCAAAGCCGGCAATGAGGGCAACCGCTTCTGTTCCGGCGCGGAGGCCCCGTTCCTGGCCGCCGCCATGCATGAAGCGAGCAATGTGGTTCTCATCGCGAAACACCAGCGCACCGACACCCTGCGGCCCCCCGAGCTTGTGCGCACTCAATGCCATTGTATCGACGCCCAATACGCGAAAATCCAGCGGAATCTTTCCGCCAGCCTGGACCGCGTCGCAATGAACGAGCGCATCATGCCGACGGGCAATTTCCACGAGGTGTGAGATCGGCTGAATGACTCCCGTTTCGTTATTGGCCAGCATGACAGCGATCATATTCGTATTGGGAGCCGCAGCGATTTGGGCGGCCAATGCTGCCTGATCCACCAGTCCGTGAGCGTCCACCCCAACACGTCGCGCCCCCGGACAGGAATTGCTGACGGCCGGATGCTCGATTTCGCTGATCAGCGTGGAACCGGGATCCTGACGTGCCATGATCTGATTGTTGGCCTCGGTTCCGCCGCTGACGAACACCACGTTATCGGCCGGGGCGCCTGCAAGTGATGCGACTTCCCGGCGTGCTTCCTCCACAATCTGGCGTGCACTGCGTCCTGCTGCGTGTATCGACGATGCGTTTCCCGTTTCCCGGAGCGTCGCCGAGACAACGTCGATCACTTCGGGTCGGACTCTGGCCGTTGCGTTGTAGTCGAGATATACGGATGTGTTCATATTGCAACCGGACCCGGGTCTGGCCGGATCTCCGCCAAGGCTTGGAAATCGTTCCGGGAATCGTGGTACAATCCGCTGCCCCGGGTCCCGGCCCTTCCCATGGGTCCGCTTCACTCGTCAGCTTTGCCAACATTCGGGACTCTAGGTCAAGCCCTGAGCCAGTCAAGCGGAGGTGATCGTTTTGTTCTTTCATGATCGGGAGTGCTGAATGGCAGATGTGATTTTCAATGGACCCGAAGGACGCCTTGAAGGCCGTTACCACCAGAGCAAACTCCCAAACCCTCCCATCGCCTTGATTTTGCATCCGCATCCCCAATTTGGCGGAACGATGAACAACAAGGTCGTCTATCAGATGTACCATTGTTACGTTCGGCGTGGTTTTTCGGTGCTGCGCTTCAATTTTCGTGGCGTTGGACGGTCGCAGGGACGTTATGATTCGGGGGTTGGTGAGCTTTCTGACGCCGCGTCCGCACTCGACTATCTGCAGCTTGTTCACCCGGACTCCCCGCAATGCTGGATTGGTGGTTTCTCGTTCGGAGCCTGGATTGCGATGCAGCTCCTGATGCGGCGGCCCGAGATCACCGGTTTCGTGGCGGTCGCTCCACCGACCAGCATTTACGATTTTGCCTTTCTCGCTCCCTGCCCCTCGTCGGGATTGCTGGTTCATGGCGAGAAGGACCCGCTGGTCCCGCTTGAACAGGTAGACGCGCTGGCAGCCAAGTTGTCGCTGCAGCGCGAAATCACGGTTGATTACCGGGTTGTTCCGGACGCCGATCACTTCTTTCACAACAAGACCGAGGAACTT
The DNA here is from genome assembly GCA_965221485.1 of Alphaproteobacteria bacterium. Lineage (GTDB taxonomy): Bacteria > Pseudomonadota > Alphaproteobacteria > MPNO01 > UBA830 > JAJEBT01. Next base: position 3,463,415 of record OZ244893.1, read on the forward strand.
ACAGCAGAGATCGAGAGTTATCTCGATACGGCCCTCATCGGCGTGAATCCTGTATCGTAGGAACGTGTTGCACCGTCTGAAAGCCGGACCTCACTTCATTCATCTGACATTCGATCACGGACTTTCCGATGCGCCCGGCCCCTTGGGGTGAGAAACCCGGGCCGGTGGATCGAAGAGTGAGACCGCTCTGGAACGCGAAACAACGAACGCCGAAGACGCGTATCTTCCGCCGCGACCGGAAACCGGGTACAGAACCCAGGCCGACAAACAAGCCCGAAGCCTGCACGTTTTTTCCGCGCTGTTGGCGCGAAACGGGAGCACCCGGGATACTCAATGTTCCCGAGCGGTCATCCTTCCGGGGACGGCGGTATGTCCCTCAGCGTCCTGACGGCAGCGGGGGGTGCCGATCGGGAAGCTGTGGTTGCCGGCAACGCATTGGCACTGTAAGTGTCCCTTCTGGGACCAGTCCCCGGATCCGTTGTCGCTTGTGATGACGGGACTCGTCACTGGCGGAGAATCCAGCATGACCAGCAAGATATTGCAGGAGAGACAACAACAGGCGTCCGCCTGGTTCCGCACGCTTCAAGGCCGCATCTGCGCGGCCTTCGAACAGCTGGAAGACGAGAACAGCACAAGCCCCTCGTCAGAGGGATCTGCGGAAGCCGGACGATTCGAGCGCAAGTCGTGGGAACGCCCTGGCGGCGGTGGGGGCACAATGGCGATCATGAAGGGGCAGACTTTCGAGAAAGTCGGGGTGAATGTATCCACTGTGCATGGAGTGTTCTCCGAGGAGTTTCGCGGACAAATGCCGGGTGCTGATGAAGATCCCCGGTTCTGGGCTTCCGGCATATCTCTGGTGGCGCACATGCATTCACCTCTGGTGCCGGCCGTCCACATGAACACACGCTTCATTGCGACCACCCGGACATGGTTTGGCGGCGGCGCCGACATGACGCCCTATTTTCCGGACGAGGTTGATACGTCAGAGTTTCATGCCGCGCTGAAGGCGGCTTGCGACTCCTATGATCCCGCCAGTTACGAGAAGTACAAAAAATGGTGCGACGACTATTTCTATTTGCCTCACCGCCAGGAGCCGCGGGGTGTCGGCGGAATTTTCTACGACAATCTCGACTCCGGCGACTGGGACGCCGACTTCAGGTTTACCCAGGGGGTCGGGACGGCGTTTCTTGAGGTGTATCCGCGCATCGTCGCCCGGAACATGACCCGCCCATGGACTGCTGAACAACGGGAACACCAGCTCGTTCGCCGCGGCAGGTATGTCGAATTCAATCTCCTGCATGACCGCGGCACGGTGTTTGGATTGAAAACAGGTGGAAACGTCGAGGCGATCCTCATGTCATTACCTCCCGAGGTCAAATGGCCGTAATCAAACCCTTCGCGCAGTTCTGGAAGACCTCGTTTTGTCTGCCCGTTCTGCTACATTATCCAGGGTTCGAGTAAGCCTTCTGTCCCGAAGGCGGCGTTGCACTTCGGAGTTTCATCCGGGGGCGGCATGAGGCAATTATGAGGGGTGTCATGAATCTTGACCTGCCCGTCATGAATCCTGAAGCAATCCCCATCGGCACAAGCGGCTTTTCCGTACTCTTCGCTGATGATGAGGTGGTCTATTTTGCAAACCTCGAGCCGTTCGACAACCAACCCGTCGATGACGGGAACGCGATGCTCATGCGCATCGGTCGGTTTCGCGCCCTCAACGGCATCCGGATCAAAGAGCTGATGGAGGTCTTCGGCGTGTCCCGCTCGACCGTGGGACCCGCCAGGAAACGGTTCGTTGAAGAGGGTGAAGCGTAATTCTTCGCGCCGCGCAGGGGTCTTGGACTGTCTGCCCTGACCCCGGATCGTGCCGAACTGGCCAATCAACTACTCGCCGAGGGATTGAAGGGACGCGCGGTGGCTGAAAGACTCGGTGTCTCCACGGCCTCGGTCTACAACTGGATCAACAAGGGTCGGATTGGCCCCCGGTAGGCTGCCACTACCAGTCATCAGGCGGCTCGCCACCGGTACCTTCGCCCGCCCGATTGAGGAATACTGCCTCAGTCGGAAGATTCATGAGTTCGGCGGGCGATGCCGAAAGGCTTCAGACGCGGGTTTGACATCGTTTCTGCCCAGCAGTGTTTGCAAGTGTTCCAGGCACGCACTGCGGTCGGGTTGGAAGGAACGGTCAATCCACCATGTCTCGACTGTAGACAGAAGAGCGCCGATTTCAGGGCCTCGATGCACGCCCAGATTCATTATGTCCCGTCCATCCACGGGAAAGTCCGGACGGACCCAACCCTCGGCTTTCGCCATCAGGTTTTGACAGATCGGAACCCATCGGGATCCTCCGCCTTGTGCGGCAGCCTCCAGCAGGACGCGATCACAAAATTGTTTGGAACCGAGCCGATAGAGAAGTGCTGACATATCCTTCGTCTCGAGATCCGGACGAATTCCGGGCTCCCTCGCGGCCAGATGAACCAGACGCCGGGAATCAGCTCTGGTCAGGCGCAGCCGGCGGGCCAGCCGGCCAGTCTCCTCTTCATCCGGGCCCAGGAGTGAGGCAAGGCCCCGAACGGGATCCGCTCCCACTCCGGAGAGATGCTCGAGTTCCTTCATGCGTCGGGCTTTGTCCAGGTCCCGCGGCACCGGGAGAAGATGTCCCAGAACGCTGGCTTCTTCCATCAGGCCCAGGACTTCGACGGCGTTGTCCGCTACGAACAGCTGCGCCAGTTCGTTCCAGATTCTTTCACCGGGCAAGGTTTTGACACAGTGCGCGAGAGCCGTGCAGGCTTCCATCGCGTCATGGTCGGGGGGCGGTGTTCCATGGGAAGCCTGGAACCGGAAATACCGGAGAATTCGCAGATGATCCTCAACGATCCGATCAGCCGCGGAACCGATGAAGCGAACCCGCTGATCGCGCAGATCAGCCCGTCCTCCGACATAATCGTAAATCCTTCCGCTGCGATCGGCGAACAGGCCGTTCATCGTGAAATCCCGGCGGCTTGCATCCAGTGACCAGTCATCGGTAAAGGCGACCCTGGCGCGCCGTCCGTCTGTTGCCACGTCACGTCGCAGTGTTGTGATTTCGACGGTTTGTCCGGGAAAAATCGCCATGACCGTCCCGTGATCAAGCCCCGGGTGTGCCACCGGAAGACCGGCCCGCCGGAGCAGCCGGACAACACGGTCCGGATGCGCGTCGGTGGCAAGATCGACATCGCACGCCTCGTACCGTCCAAGAACGGCGTCCCGGACACAGCCGCCGACAAATCGCACTGCTGCGCCATCAGCCTCCAGCAGTTTGAACAGCTGCATCGTATTGGCGGCGGCCATCGGGCCACGAACTTCAATGCGGTCCGGCAGGCTCATACGAAGGGGCCTCTTCCGTCATGCGTCAACACCCACTGGACGGCGCTCCTCTACATGTCGTTGAACGCGCCGGACACCCCTTGACCAGCCTGTACCGGCGCAGGTTGATGGAGATCCGGGCCAGCGACCACCGGTGCAGCGTGGCTTCAGTTTGGTGTCTGCGGTTCTCCGCGTCAGTCCTGCAGGGCTTCCTGACGTTCGTATTCCTTGACATCGATGGGACGGTACGGCTCCTCCTTGAACCGGTCGTGAATCAGCAGGAAGCCGCCAATGACCAGAATGAGCAAGATGAAGGAAGCGAGCAGCAACCGGCCCTTCGGCGCGCGGTCGAATTCCGGAATCAACTGATCTCCGGTGACCGGATCGACCTTGGGTTTGGCCACGAAGATGCGCCACAGATACCAGGTTATATACGGTGTGATCAGCGGCAGGATGACAAGGGTGGCGAATTTTATCATTGTGGATCCACCAGATCAGTCAAGGCCACCAGAAGTCGCGCGGTCAGCCCCCAGATGTAGAATTCGCCATAAGGCATAACATAAAACCTCCTCTCGACGCCTTTCTGATACCGGGTCTCGACCTTGTGATTGCGTCGATCAATGACAAAGGAAAGGGGCACCTCAAAAATCTTTTCCACCTCATTGGGATCCGGCTTCAGAGAGAGGGGCGGCTGAACAAGGCCCACGACCGGCGTCACCTGGTAGCCCGTGCCTGTGGTTCGTTGTCCAAGTCGGCCCAGCACTTCAATGCGATCCGGTTCAAGACCGATTTCTTCCCGGGTTTCCCTGAGGGCGGTGTCTTCTGCCGTTGCATCCCGTTCTTCCACCTTGCCACCGGGAAAGGAAACCTGTCCCGGATGACTGCGCAGATGGCTGGTCCGCCGGGTCAGAAGGACACTGAGGTTACCCGGATGGTCGATCAGCGGCACCAGAACAGCGGCGGCCGTCAGCCGATCTGGACGCACGTCGGGCGACTGGGACAACCAGCCGTAGCGCATCTCGTCTTCCAGCGGTGCCTGATCAATTCCGGGGCCCTCGAACAGGGAGGTCAATCGTTCCCGGAAACCGTGTCCGGACGCATCAGGCATCGGCCAGTTCCCCGATCTCGAAAAACTGGCCGCTGCTCCAGATACCGAGCCGCTCACCGTGCGGCCCCTCGACGGCCTCGCCCAGATCAACAATTTCATAGAACACGGATCGCGCGATAAGGGCCTGCAATCCCCCGCGGACCAGCACATAGGGCGACGGTTCACCGGTCTCCGGGTCGATATGCACCCGAAGGGGATGCTCGGCGTCTGCAGTCACCATCTCGTCGAGGTTGGTCCGGAAGTGAAGGACCTGGTTCCGTCCCGACCCCTCCACCATCATCTCGACAGCGACGAAAGGTGCGTCATCGACCTGAATGCGGCACATTTCGGCGGGTGTGACGAGCCAATAGTCGCCAGCGGCGTCGCGCTGCAGCACGGAGGCAAAGAGCTTGACCAGTTTCTGGCGTCCGATTGGCGAGCCAAGATAATGCCAGGTGCCGTCACGGGCGATTCTCATATCGATATCGCCGCACATCTGGGGGCCACCCGTCTGACCGCGGGCCGCATGCATTTCGTCCTTGCTTTCCGGCAGCATTCCTTTGAGACTCGTTGCAAGCTTGTCAGTCATGGTCCCAACCTAATACGTGGCCGCGGGAGTTTGAAGTGGACGATATTGCAACGCTGCAATCGCCGGAGCAGCTGGTGCCCGAAATTGAAGCGCTTGGCCGTCGCATGCAGTCGGTCAAGGATAATATTGAACAGGTTATTTTTGGTCAGCCCGATGTTGTCGAACATGTCCTGATCACCATTCTGGCGGGCGGCCACGCGTTACTGGTCGGTTATCCGGGGCTGGGAAAGACCCGGCTCGTCGATACCCTCGGTACCGTACTTGGTCTCGAAGATCGCCGGGTCCAGTTTACACCGGATCTTATGCCTCCCGATATCCTTGGTTCCGAGGTTCTCGAGGAACAGGCCGGGCGACGGTCATTCCGTTTCATGCCGGGGCCTATTTTCGGACAACTCCTGATGGCTGACGAAATCAACCGTGCCAGCCCGCGCACACAGTCTGCACTTCTGCAAGCCATGCAGGAGTATCATGTGTCCGTGGCCGGGAATGATCACCAGTTACCGAGGCCGTTTCACGTCCTTGCAACGCAAAATCCGATTGAACTTGAGGGAACCTATCCGCTGCCCGAAGCGCAGCTCGACCGCTTTTTGCTCCAGATCAATGTGGGTTATCCGGATGTGGATGCAGAAAAGCGGATGTTGATCGCGACCACAGGGGTCGAGGATGTGCAGCCGCGAGAGGTGATGACATCCGAAGAACTGGTTGCGGCGCAACGGCTGGTTCGGTCTATCCCGATCGGTGATGCCGTTGTTGATGCGATTCTGGAACTGGTCCGGGCCGGGCGCCCGGATGAAGCCAATGATCCCCTTATTCGCAATTCGCTTTCGTGGGGGCCGGGACCCCGCGCCAGCCAGGCCCTGACCCTGGCAAGCCGGGCCAGGGCCCTGATTGGTGGCAGGCTCGCTCCCTCGATCGATGATGTTGTCGCGTTGGCCCCGTCGGTTCTCCGGCACCGGATGTCACTTACGTTTTCCGCACGTGCCGACGGAGTCACCCTGGACGACATCATCCAGCGCCTTTGTGCAGTCGTCGCGTGAGAAAGCCACGGCCTGCTGTCAACACCACGCTTCTGCCGGCTCAACTTCGTCAGCGGGCCGAAGAGACCGCATCATCGCTGCCACCGCTCCTTGTTCAGGCGGAACGCGTTGCGACGATCGTCGCCCAGGGCGTTCATGGCCGCCGCCGCGCAGGTACAGGAGACAGCTTCTGGCAGTACCGGCGCTATCAGCCGGGTGATCCCATCCAGATCATCGACTGGCGGCAATCAGCCAAGGCGCAGTCAGCCTATGTTCGGGAAAACGAGTGGGAATCGGCCCAGAACGTGTATTTCTGGGTTGATCGGTCCGCTTCGATGGGTTGGCATTCGCACCCCGATCTGCCGACCAAGGCCGAGCGTGCCGTGGTGCTCGCCCTTGCGCTGGCATCGCTGCTTCTGCGGGGCGGTGAACGGGTTGCGCTGCTGGGTACGGGACAGCGGCCCGCCCAGGGGCGCTCCGTCATGTCACGCCTCGTCAATGACCTGACCCGGGATGTTGACGCCGATGCTGAAAACCTGCCTCGGGTCGAAGCGCTCCGCCGGCACAGCCGCATCGTGCTGGTTGGTGATTTTCTCGACGACAGGGACGGGATTGGCTCGGTTATCCGTGACTTCTCGCGGGAAGGATACCGCGGCCATGTCCTGCAGGTCCGTGATCCGGCCGAGGAAGCTTTGCCGTTTGGAGGGCGAAACCGTTTCGAAGGACTTGAAGGAGAAGGATCGGTCCTGATCGGTCGGGCGGAATCGCTCGCGGCCGATTACGCGAATCTGGTGGAAGCCGATCGCTACGCACTCTCCGATCTCTGCCGCTCCAACGGCTGGTCCTTCAGCCGCAGCATTACGGACCGTCCCGTGGGTCCTGTCCTGTTGTCTGCCCATATGATGATATCGGAAACGGAGATCGTCTGAAACATGCCCGGGCTTGCCGGACTGGCCTTCACCTTCCCGTGGGCTCTCACGGCGCTTGCGGCGCTGCCGGTTCTCTGGTGGCTTTTGCGCGTCACTCCCCCGTCTCCCCGTCATGTGACCTTTCCGGCGCTGCGCTACCTGCTCGCCCTGCGCCCTGTCGAGGAAACGCCCGCACGTACGCCATGGTGGCTGATCCTGCTGCGCATGCTTGTCGCAGCGTTGATCATTCTTGCGGTTGCGCACCCCGTCCTCAACCCCGGGCTGCGCCTCCTCGGCACCGGTCCATTGATCCTTGTCATAGATAACGGCTGGGCGAGTGCTTCGGACTGGCCCGCCCGCCAGACGAAAATCCTCGAGTTGCTGGACCATGCTGAACGGGAAGGCCGGCCGGTCCATCTTCTTGCCACGGCGCCCCAGACGGGGGATCAGCCGATCCGGATCAGCGAACTGATGCGTCCCGACGAGGCGAAGAGCCTGGTTTCAGGTCTGGCACCCCGACCATGGCCCGTTGACCGGACCGGAGCTCTGGCGGCCCTTCAGTCGATCAGCCCGAACGGGTCATCCCATTCCGTCTGGATCACGGACGGGATTGACAGCGAGGACGCCAGATCCCTGGCCGGGCGCCTCCAGTCTTTCGGGTCACTGACGGTTCTGGAGCAGCCGTTCCCCGGCGTCCGGCTGTTGCAGCAACCGGATGTAGATGGAAATGAGCTGTCAATTCCTGTTGTTCGGATAGATGCGCCCGGGGAACAGGAATTCTGGGTTCGAGCCGTGTCCGATGACGGCCGGCTGATCGGAAGGGAACGCGGACGGTTCGAAGAGGGCAGCGGAACGACAAGGGTCAGTATGGTTCTTCCGGGGGAAATTCGAAACGAAATTGCACGCATTGAAGTCGAGGGTGGGAACAATGCCGGCGAGGTTTTCCTGATGGATGAGCGCTGGCGCCGGCGCCCGGTCGGCATCGTGTCGGGCGATGTATCTGAAGCCGAGCAGCCCCTGCTTTCCTCCATTTACTATCTTGAACGGGCGCTCGGACCCTTCGCCGAGGCTCGTCGCGGCAATGTCGACGAATTGCTGTCCCGGGAATTGTCTGTCCTTGTTCTGGCGGATATCGGTACCCTTCTGGAAAGCGATGTTGACAGCCTGCAGGCCTGGATGACCCGGGGAGGCGTTACCCTGCGCTTTGCGGGTCCGAAGCTGGCCGCCTCCGAGGACGCGCTTGTTCCGGTCAAGCTTCGCCGCGGTGGTCGGGTGCTTGGCGGAGCGATATCCTGGGCGAAACCTGTCCCGTTGCTTCCGTTCGAGCAAACCAGCCCGTTCGCCGGCCTGGCGCCACCCGAAGACGTGACGATCCATCGACAGGTGCTCGCCCAACCTGACCTCTCCCTCTCGCGCAAGACATGGGCGAGGCTTGCCGACGGAACCCCACTGGTTACGGCGGAAAAACGCGGACGAGGATGGCTCGTTCTGGTTCATACGACGGCCAACACGGATTGGTCGAACCTGCCGATCTCCGGCCTGTTTGTCGAGATGCTGCGCCGGATTGTCGATCTCAGTATCGGTGTTGCCGGTGTCGACGCCGATGCCGTACTTCCGGCCTGGCAAACATTGGGCAGCTTCGGACAGCTGGGACCCCCGCCACCCGATACCTCCGGTATTCCTGCCCGGGACTTCGAAACGACGCGTGCCGCGGCAGCGACGCCGCCCGGTTACTACGGAAACGAAGACCTCAGGCGGGCCCTCAACCTGTCTTCAGGCATGCAGGCTCTCGCACCAATTGGCGAGCTGCCTGCAGGTGTTGAGCGGCGCGCCCTTGCAGCGCTCCCGACCCTGGACTTCAAGCCGTGGCTTCTGCTGGCTGCTCTCATACTTGCGCTGGCCGATCTGATCCTCAGCTTCGGTTTGCGCGGTCTCATCGGCTTGCGCCGAACCCACTCGGCCGTCACCGGCGGCGTCCTGTTGCTGGCAATTGTCCTGGCTGCCCCTGTCTCGCATGAAGCTCTGGCACAGCAGGTAACGCCCAGAACCGGCCCCGATGCACGGGCACTGGAAGCGACGCTCACCACCCGGCTCGCTTATGTGACAACGGGGGATTCTGCTCTTGACCGCATGACGATGGCAGGGCTTCGGGGATTGAGCGAGGTTCTGCAGCGGCGAACGGCGGTCGAAGCGGGTGAGCCATTGGCCGTCGATATCGAGGAGGACGAACTGGCGTTCTATCCGCTGCTGTACTGGGCTGTTTCGCCGGCCCAGCGGCCGCTTTCGCAACGTGCACGTGGAAAGCTCAACACGTATCTGCGGACCGGGGGAACGGTACTGTTTGATACCCGTGAACAAGGGGGAATGGCACCGGGTTCACCCTCAGGTGTTGGCGATGCCGGACTTCGCCTGAGACGGATCCTTCGCGGGCTTGACGTACCGTTGCTGATACAGACGCCTCCTGACCATGTCCTGACGAGGGCTTTCTATCTTCTGGACGATTTTCCGGGCCGATGGGCCGGGGGACCGGTCTGGGTGGAAAACAGGGGCGGCCGTCACAATGACGGCGTCTCCTCCATTATCGTCGGTGCCAATGACTGGGCTGGCGCGTGGGCCGTTGACACGCTGGGACGGCCCATGGTGGCGGTTGTTCCTGACGGAGAACGCCAGCGTGAAATGGCTTATCGCTTCGGTGTGAACTGGGTGATGTATGCCCTGACCGGCAACTACAAGACTGACCAGGTTCACATTCCGACCATCATGGAACGGCTGGGCCATTGATGACATGCTGAGCATAACGGTTTCTCCGCTATTTGACTGGTACATTCTGGGGGCGCTGGGTGCAGCGGTCCTGATCTTGTCTGTATTCGGTTTTTGGCGCCGGGCGACTGGCAGCGCATGGCGTCTTGCAGCGGCTCTTGTCCTTCTGGCGACACTTGTCAATCCGGTTCTCGTCGAGGAAGAACGGGAGCCAATTCCGGATGTGGTCACGATCGTTGTGGATCAGAGCCCGTCGCAGGGAATCGGCGAGCGCAATGCGCAGGCGGAAGAGGCAGTCCGGACACTGACGGGAAAGCTTGAGAGACTGCGTGGCGTCGAAGTCCGGATTCTCCGGACCGGGAACACCGACGCGCAGAGGCGGGACGGCACCCATCTGTTTGATGTGGCCCGGCGCTCTCTTGCCAGTGTCTCCAGGGACCGTGTGGGCGCAACATTCCTCGTCACCGACGGTCAGGTTCATGATGTGCCCAGGACAGAAACGACGGAGACTGTACCGGGCCCCGTTCATGTCCTGTTGACGGGTTCACCTGACGAGAAGGACCGCCAGATCGAGATACTCAATGCGCCGCGCTACGGGCTTGTGGGTCAGACGGTCGAAATCGAGGTGAGGGTCAGCGACAACGCCGACAGCACGACACCGGTACGGGTCACTGCTGTTCAGGAAGGACGACCTGAACGTATTCTCACCGTTCCCAAAGGACGCACGTTCAGGGTTCCGCTGCGGATTGAGCATGGTGGTTCGAATGTCCTCCAACTTGAGACGGCGCCTCTGGACGGCGAAATCACGGACCTCAACAACCGCGCAGCCATTCAGATCAATGGAGTCAGGGAACGGCTTCGCGTGCTGCTGATATCGGGGGAGCCACATCCCGGCGAGCGCGTCTGGAGAAACCTGCTGAAGGCGGATCCGTCGGTTGATCTTGTTCACTTCACGATTCTCCGGCCGCCGGAAAAACAGGATGCGACCCCGGTTCGCGAGCTGGCCCTGATTTCCTTCCCGACCCGGGAATTGTTCGAGGAAAAGATCGCTGAGTTTGACCTGATCATTTTTGATCGGTACCGCCGCCGCGGGGTGCTGCCCAATTTCTATTTCGAGAATCTTGTCACTTATGTCGCGAACGGCGGTGCCGTGCTCAATGCAGTCGGGCCGGAATTCGCGACCCCTCTCAGCCTTTACCGTACGCCGCTGTCCGAGATCAGCCCGGGGCGGCCCACGGAACGGGTCATCGAAGGGGGCCTGCTGCCACGCGTCACGGACTATGGGCAGCGCCATCCGGTCACCGCGGGTCTGCAAGCAGGTGACAAGGTCCCGGATTGGGGCCGCTGGTTCCGGCAGGTTGAAGCCGATGCGGTAGAAGGCCAGGTCCTGATGACGGGAACTGAAGATCTGCCTCTTCTGATACTCAGTCGTTATGGAGACGGACGGGTCGCACAACTTCTCAGCGATCACATCTGGCTCTGGGCGCGCGGGTTCGAGAAGGGCGGCCCTCATTCCGAAATTCTGCGCCGTCTGGCGCACTGGCTGATGCAGGAACCCGATCTGGAAGAAGAAGATCTGAGCGCGCGGGTCGACGGGCGCACTCTTGTCATTGTCCGGCGAAGTGCATTGCGCAAGTCATCGCCCGTGATCGTGACGACACCGTCCGGTGCAGAAAAAACGGTCATGCTGAAAGAGGAGGCGCCCGGCCGTGCGGTCGGTGTGATGCCGGCCGAGGAAATGGGGCTCTATCGCCTCAAGGATGCAGAGCAGAGCGCAGTCGTCGCGATCGGTAATCTGAACCCGCTTGAATACGCCGATATGAAAGCCGATCGAAGCAAGCTTGCAGGTATTGTGGAGGTGTCGGGAGGCGGCATGGCCTGGTTGCAGGACGGCATACCTGACCTGAGGCGCGTCAGGGCCAACCGCGTCGCCTCGGGTTCGGACTGGATGGGTATTGTCTCCAATCGGGACTACCGTGTTTCCAGCGTCAGGGAGATCCCGTTATTGCCGGCATTGGTGACGCTGTTTCTGGCGCTCGGAACCCTGGTCTGGGCGTGGCGGCGGGAAGGGCGCTGACGAGGTCTATTGCAGTCCGAGGCCGGTACAGATCGACAGGACAAGCGACTGGACGAGATAGGCATCGGCAACGGCCGGGGCTGCGAGCACTCCGAGAAGCAGCAGACCCCCGATCAGATAGTATTCGGGCTGGATCCGCCGTGATGGCGCCCGGGCCAGATTTGTCTTCTCCTGCTTCATGGAGTCCAGCTTAAGCGGCACTCGGGTTGTGTCAAGTCGGTGTCACGGCCGGTGACAGGCACCGTGGACCGGAAGACACAGGCTTGCGCCGGACGACCAGGCTCTTCCGAACCTTGATCCGGTGCCGCGTCCGGACCTGCTGACATCGCGGGCCGGATTTTGGGCGAGCCCGGGAATGAGCACGGGGGCGGGTTCGGGCGAGACTTGCCAAAGCCTCCGAAACAAGATACTGTCCAATCAGTATCTATTTTGCCCGCGTGCGACGGGCGGAATTTGTCCGGATCTGGCGGGCTCATGGAAATCAGTACGCATGCTGAATGTGAAAGTGGCGACCGTGTCCGCCCCGCGACCAAGCGGGAACAGCGGGCGGCCAGCATTGAAGCGCTCCTGACGGAAGCCCTGTCACTCTTTATTACCCAAGGCTATCATGCCACGACGGTGGAAGAGATTGCGCAATCGGCTGGTCTGACCAAGGGTGCGGTCTATTTTTACTTTCGCAGCAAGGCCAATGTCCTCATGGCCCTGCTGGACCGAACCGAAGAACTGACCATAGAGCCGACGATCGCGGCCATGCAGGCGGCGGGAGCCGGGCCGCGCGAGCGGCTCAATGCCTTTATCCGGACGCAATCGGTGATCGGCGCGGAGCGAACGGAATACATGCTGCTGGCGATCCTCATGAGTGCGGAGTTCAGCGGCGCCGGCGATCGGATCGAGATCCGGCTGCAGGAATTGATGGCGCGCATGGAACATGCGGTGCGCGAAACCGTGATTTCGGGGCAGGAGGCCGGACTGTTCCGCGACAGCGTCGGATCTGACGAGCTGGCGAGTGTGATCATGGCAACCAACAAGGGTTGCTATGTGGAATGGTATATGCGCGGAAGGGACCTCGACGGACAGGACTTTGCCCGGGCGTTTCGTAATTTCGTCATGGAAGGTGTGGTCGCGGGTCCGGACAGCGACCGCACACAAGGCCACCGCACGTCAGTGGGGTCCCATCACAGGGGAGAGTAATCAGATGGCTACAGCAATCAGGGAAACTGCGGAAGATCCGAGGGAACGCGCTTTGCAGGAGCGGGTTGCCGCCGGGCTGAAACTTGAGGATGTCGAGGAAATGACACCGCGCTACCGGGATGTCCTCGTCAATACGATCCATATCGCTGCCGATCTCGAGGTCGTGACCTTGCCCACCTATTCGCCGGCAATCAGGACATCTCCCACCCTTGAGGACAAGATCGCCATCGCTTCCGCGTGTCAGGACGAGCTGGGGCATGCCCAGATGATGTACCGGATTCTCGAGGATTTCGGCTATGACACCCACAGCTTCCTGTTCGAGCGCGATCCGGAGGAATGGCGCACCTTCCAGATGCTTGAATTCCCCCACGAGGACTATATCGAGTCTGTTGTTTCCATGTGTTACGGCGATCGGGCCGGGTACATCACTACCGTCGATCTCGAGGAAAACTGTTCCTACGCTCCGTTTGCCCGGTCCTTGCGGAAGGTGAATTATGAAGAGACGTTCCATGTGAGCCACGGCGAGCGCTGGGTCCGGTTTTTCTGGAATCATTCCGAAGAAGCCCGGCGAAGGGTGCAGGAGTCTGTAGACTTCTATTTCCCGCTCTGTGCTGCATGGTTCGGGCTTCCCGACCATCTCAAGACCCGTACAGATCAGATCAAGTACAGGATCCGTGGGGCTTCCAACGACGAAATGCGCCAGAAATGGCTGTCCCGGATTGTTCCGTTCTCGGAGAGCGTGGGGATCAAGGTTCCGGCGCACTTTGACGAGGAACAGGGACGATATGTTCTCGATTACGAACCGCCGATTGCGCTCGACGAGGAAACCCGGACGTGGGACTACAGCAGGAAGATCAGCTGGGAAGAGCAGCTCAGGATCTGGAAGAAGGGATCCCGCCACAAGGTGCCATCAATCACCCGCGTGCTTTCGGAGGTATGGGGAAAGGATCTTTGGTAGACACGGGACCCGGCCCGGCCCCTCACGGGGGGCAGGAGCGTCCCGATCGCGGTGAGATCGTGGCTGCGCTCGAGGCCGTCCACGACCCCCATGTCCCGGTCAGCCTGCGCCGCATGGGCATGCTGAGAGACATCGGAATTTCGGATCAGGGAACCGTGAAGGTTTCGGTCTGCATTCCCTGCATGGCCTGTCCCGGCACTGCCCTGTTGCGGGAATCCGTGCGCGAGGCGGTCATGGCGGTGAATGGCGTGAATGACGTGATCGTGGAGGAAGGCTGGCATCTTCCCTGGTCGCGCGACATGGTTGACGCCGATGTTCAGGACCTGATGCGTGTCAACGGCATCCAGATCTGAGAGACGGAAGACAGATGAATTCCCTGACAAAGAACCGGAAGAAGATTGATCAACGGCGCGAGCGTGGCGGCGAGACCCCGAAATATTACGAGGTTTTCGCGCGCAAGGATTCGGACTCGGACCTTTCCCATGTGGGATCGGTCGAAGCGCCCAACGACGATCTGGCCAAGGTTCGTGCCTGGTACATTTATGACCAGCACCGCTGGCGGGAAATGTGTGTCGTCCCGCTGGATGCGGTGATCACGGTGACCGAGGAAGGCAAGTCGGCCAAGATCAAGATGGGCTGAGCCCCATCCAGCAGAAAGAGGACAGGATGACCTATACACCCGGGGCTCCCGGTGCAAGACTGCATGCGGATTTTGAAAACGATCTGCTGGCGATCGCCGACACCAAGCTGGTTCTCGGAAACTGGTATGCCGAATGTGTGATGAACGGCCGGTCCTTGCCGGACTTCGCGGCCCTTCTCGGTATGTGCACTGCCAATTACGGACATACGCGGGCGCTGTATCAATATCTTGCGGCCCATGGTCACGACTATGTTCAGCTTGAACGCGGCCGCAGCGGTGAAGACATCCATTCGATGAACCTTCTGGATGAAGCGCCGGGCGGGTGGGAAGATTTTATTGTAAGCACATGGCTCGCGGAACTGGCTACCTGGATGCTGACCTCGGGTTTTCTCAAACATGAAGACCGGGTGGTTTCGGGTCTTGCGAAGAAGATCGGTGAGGAGACCTATTTTCACCTCAAATATGCCCATGGCTGGTTTCGGATTCTGGGTGAGGGCCGGACCCAGACGGAGCGGTTTCAAGAGGCCTGGCGCCAGAGGGGTCCGCTGGCGCTGCAGTGGTTTGGGCCTGAGGAAACCGACAGTGTGTTCGAGGCCGGCCTGCGCGATGTCGATATCTGTGAGCTTCGGGAGGCCTTTGTCGGGGAGACGGGCGAGGCTGCTGACATGCTGGGGGCTCCGCTTGAACAGACCGGGTCTGTGGCATTTCCCGAAGACTGGCGGCCGGGCGCGCGGCGCGCCGGGCCTCTTCCTGCCGGCCTTTACGAGGTTGTTCGCTTCAAGGATGCGGAGCTGGCCCATTGACGGCGACATTCCGTCCGCCGGGCGGTTATGCCGCGCGGCATCGCGATCATCATTCCGGTGATCCGGATTTCGGGGATGTGGCCTGCCCCGACTGTGAGGGCCGTGATCTTGAGGTGCTGTCTCTTTTCGGCGGGGCGGCATCGGAGGTCCTGTTTCGATGTCACGGCTGCAAGACCAGCTTCAACTGGATCAAGTGGAACGGCCGCCTCCCGCCTGCACCATCGGTTGAGCGATAACCGTCGGCACTGCCGGAGAAGAGCGGTGCGGCATCGTCCTGCAGATCTGCGGCTGCGGCTCATCGCAAACAGGGACTCACGGATCTCGGGCGGTCCAAATCAAAAACGCGTTTCTTTCGCGCAGATCGAACTGCGAATTCTCTTCGAAGCCCATTGTTCGCCGGCGTCTCGAATGCGGCTTCCGGGTGATCACCCGGATCCAGCTCCCAATTGGCAGACTGTCTGGCCAGGAGGGACGCTCATGGTTCAAGTCCAGGGCAATGGTGGATTGTGACCGTAACGCTTCTATCCGTCCCGAGCCAGGCTTCGTTATTGTTTACAGTGGCTTCTTTTTACAATAAATGATCTGGACCTTGGCTGTGGATGTGCCCGACTTTTTGTCGCCGTTCTTGAGAGTCCATTGTGTGTCCACGATACCCGTTCTATCTATCTTGCGAACACCTTTCCGTGTTCAGAGCAGAGATTCCGTGCACTATAGCTGTTGAGCGGTCGATCTGGCCATCTACTGTTCCGCCACCAGCCCTCCAGACATTCGGCATCGCCGTGATATATTCTGAATGTACTGTCGCTATTACCCGGTATCACCGAGTCTGCGTGCGCCGGGTGCGTGGCACGCGCAACTCAATATCGCCAAGCCCGGTCAGCAGATAGCGCGAATAGCTGCCGTTGCGCCGGTCGCGCACCGCGCTTCCGTCGAGACTGCCGAGCCAGCCATCGACCGCTTCGGACATCCGGCCCTCGATGATCCCGGCCAGAGCCTGACGGCCAAGCGGGCGGTAGCCCTTACCCCGCTCCAGACCGTCCGCCTGCATCTGCTTCACGCCCTCGAAGGCCATCGGTAAACTCTCGATCGTCGCAGCGCGCTGTGGCCTGGCGGTGCTCCTTCGTGTGGCTGTTTTCGAACCACAGGGAGTACCCCCTCCCAACCCGGACACATAACCCCATACATCACCCGCCCCGCGCGGGGCTTGACACGCTTGGGGGACCTGGTGAAACTTCCCGGCGGAAGCAAGGGAGGGCTGCAACCATGACCGCTCGCGACAGGACCCCGACGAACCCCGGTCGCCGACCGGCCTGCGCCGGAGCGGCGCTTGCACTGGCGCTGCTGGCGTTCCTGACGATCGGACTGCATGCCGGCGATGCGCTGGCCTCCTGCGAGGGCAAGGTCGACCACACGGATTCGGACTGTCTTTGGGCGAGGTGGCTGAACAAGGGCGCGCCGTACCAGAGCTGGTATGAGGTCAGGAACGATTGCTCCGAGCATGGGAAGGTGCACGTGTGGCTTCGCCGCAGCGGCCACAACCACCACTGGCACACGCTCACGGGCTCGAACAAGGTCAGGAGAACCAACCGGTCCGGCTACAAGGTCAGGGAAGTTTCCTGCTGTCCGAACACGAGCGATCTCTGCAACGAATCCGACATAACGAAGCAGGGATGCATCGATAAGTACAAAAAAAGTTCAGCGTTCTGGACATGCACGGCGGGAAGTCTCGCCAACAATATCTCGGTGACAGACGACAAGAAATGCAAGATCGAGAATATGCGTTGCAATAAAACTGCTACAGACTCCAATCCCGATCCAGGCATCGAACATGACGTCGGCATCACCGCAAAGTTCGGCGACTTCGACGATATCAGCAACTGCGACGGCCACATGAAGGTCGGCGCCTGCTGATACCAGATCCCAACTCAAAACCCGGGACCGCACCTTTTACACAGGACGATCGGAAAACAATAGGAGCAATCCGGGAAAACCCGAACCCCATCGTCAGAAATAATCCAGGATGTTCACGAACTTAATAAAGTGACAGACAACTTCTCCTACCGGCACGACCCGTGCAGCCGGTTGGCCGCGTCAAGCGCTCCTCCGACCCTCGCCGGGCAAGGTGCAGCTTTCCTCGTCGACAGTGTGGCGGGCGCGTTCCGGTCAGGCGATTCCGTTCAGCACTTGCCAACTTTCAGAGTGCCGTTGCAATTATGCAAAGCTTTTGTGTCCCCGAACTTCACAGTAGTTTCATTGATGTGATGCCCCCCCAAGGATCGGCGCACTGCACGCGGAGTGCGCATTTTTTTTCTTTGACCTTGATGTACCAACCGCTGGGATAGGAGCAGGAATCTTTCGCTTCACTGTCTTCCCAGAAATCTTTGCATTTCTTCCCGGTGATATCGGATTTGTTGCATAGATCGCTCAAATCTGTGCAACACCAAATGTTCTGGACCTTGGCTGTGGACCCCCCCGTCTTTTTGTCGCCGTTCTTGAGAGTCCACTGTGTGTCCACGATACCCTTTCTATCTATCTTCGCGACCACCTTTCCGTATTCCGAGCAAAGATTCCGCGCACTATAGCTGGTGGTTGGTCGATCTGGCCATCTACTGTTCCGCCACCAGCCCTCCAGACATTCGGCATCGCCGTGATATGTCCTGTAACTATTACCGCAATCACCCGGCAAATCAGAGTCTGCGTGCGCCGACGGAGCGCCGACGGCCAGCGCCGCCAGCAACGTCATGGCGGCGAATCGCATCGTTGTCCACATGCCGTCCTCCGGTTCCTGTTTTATGGCAACGCCGCCGGGCACCATAATGTGGGCCCACCGGACGCCCCACTTGGAGGCCATACTGTAGGACTACTTGCCAACCGACGCAATTTCTTCCCCAGCCTCTGTCGGCAAGGCGCGGCTTCCCGGCCGGCTTGGCCGGTCGGCTGAGGCTCTGCCGCGCGGGTCATTGCGAGCGCCGCCCGCTGTTGTTTCTCACATTGATTCAGCGTTTACGTGTGATTTCTCCTCGCGCTTTTCCATCGAGATTCTGAATTACGGCCGAATGGTTCCTGACGACGCGCCGGAAAGGCGCGGCGTTCGGCGGGCGGTTTGCGGCGGTGGTCGATGGCGATTTCGACGATTTCATCCGCTACGCCGTCGAGGCCGGCCAGCCGTGAGGGGCTATTCGGCCTGCAGCGCGACGATCGGGTCCATCCGCGCGGCCTGATAGGCGGGCTGGAATCCGAACAGGATGCCGACCGCCGAAGCCACGGCGATGCCGCTAATCGCGGCGGTGGTCGAGACGAAAAAGTCCCACTCCGTGAAGGTGCAGATCGCCCAGGTGGCGCCCGTTCCGGCCAGAATGCCGAACACGCCACCGGCGATCGACAGGATGATGGATTCCACCAGAAACTGGTTCTGGATATCCCGGCGACGCGCACCGAGCGCTCGGCGGATGCCGATCTCGCGCCGCCGTTCCGCCACCGAGACCAGCATCACGTTCATCACGCCGATGCCGCCGACGATCAGCGACACGCTGCCGATCGCCGCCAGCAGCAGCGTCATCAGCTGCATCTGCGATTCCATCTGCTCGATCAGCTGCTTGGCGCTGATGACCTCCAGCCGCAGCTTTGGCGCGCGCTCGCGGAACCAGTCCTGCACCGCACGCGCGGCCTGGGAGTAGTGCAGGTCCTGCCGAGCGCGGGCGATGATGAGGTTGATCTCGGCGTTCGCCTGAAGGCGCGCCGCGGTGGTGATCGGGATGAAGATCGACGGATTGGCGTCCACCTGGAACGGCAGGGCGTAGTTTTCCGGCACATGTCGCAGCACGCCGATGATCGTGAACACCCGATCCTTGGTAACGAGCGTCTCGCCGACGATGCGGTTCGCGCCGGCGCGCCGCATGGCGCGCGCCACCTTCGCGCCGACGACGCAGAAATATCGCCGGACATCGAGGTCGGAGACGAAGCGCCCGTCCTCGAGTTCCAGCTTGTTGATCAGCGCGAAGGACTCGGTGACGCCCTGGATGGCGCCGCTGCCCGCGCGCCGGCCAGCATGGACGAAGCTGCCCTGCGCCCGGATGCGCGGCGCGGCCTCGGCGATCTCCGGCAGGGCGTTGGCCAGTCGGACCACGTCGGCGAGCCGAATTTTCACCTTGCGGCTGGTGGAATCGTCCTTCCTGATGGTCAGGATGTCGGTGCCGAGCGCCTCGAATTCGGCCCGCGCCTTGGCCCGCGCGATTTCGCCCAGCGAGATCATGGTGATGACCGAGCCGATGCCGATGACGATGCCGATCAGCGCCAGCGCGGTGCGCAACCGGGCGCGCGACAGGCTGCGAAAGGCTTCGCCGGCGTTGCTCGCCAGGATAGCGACCGCCTTGCGCATCTCGCCGCCCGTCCCGCCTCAGGCCGCGCGCGGCGGCGGTTCGACCAGCATGCCGTCATTGATGCGCGTCCGGCGCCGGCATTGCGCTGCCACATCCGAATCGTGCGTGATGATGACGATTGTGATGCGCTCTTCCGTATTCAGCCGGATCAGCAGTTCCATGACCTCACCCGCTGTGGCGGTGTCGAGCGCACCGGTGGGCTCGTCGGCGAGAATCACTGCCGGCTCCCCCACCAGCGCCCGCGCGATCGCCACCCGCTGCTTCTGGCCGCCTGAGAGCTGGCCCGGCAGATGGTCGGTCCGGTCTTTCATGCCGACCCTTTCCAGCATGGCCACCGACCGGTGCTTCGCCTCCCGGGCGCCGACGCCGCGATAGACCAGCGACAGGCCGACATTCTCCAGCGCCGTCAGATAGGGCATCAGGTTGAAGGACTGGAACACGAAGCCGATCTGGCGGTTGCGAAAGGCCGACAGCTGATCGTCGTTCATCGACCACACATCGCTGCCATGCAGCAGATAGGCGCCGGCGGTCGGGCGGCCGAGCAATCCCATAATGTTCATCAACGTGGATTTGCCACTTCCGGACGGCCCCATGATCGACAGTAAGTCGCCTTCAGCGACTTCGAGATCGACGCCCCGCAGGACCTTGATCTCCACCGAGCCAAGCATGAAGGACTTCTCGATACCGACCAGTTTCAGCATAGCCTCGCCTATCCATCCGCGGACGACGGCAGCACCACCTCGGCGCCGCTTTCGAGACCGCCGGTCACCTCCACGGAGCGCTGTGTGGTCAGCCCGACCCGGACCTCCCGCTCGTTGATCTCGCCGGTGGCGGCATCGCGCACGCGGAGCCACGCCTTTCCGTCGCCGCTGCCCTCCACGGCGTCGAGCGGCACCATCAGGGCGGAGGGATTGCTGTAGGTCACGATGCGCATCCGCGCCGACATGCCGGCGCGTACCAGTCGCTTCTGCTCGTCCTCGAGCGGTTCGAGCGTGGCGACGATCGCGAAGCGCGCCGGCCCCCGGCCGGACGCCTTGACCGCCTGGGCGGAGACCTGGCTGATCGCGCCGGGAATCTGCAAGCCGGGAAAGGCGTCGCCGGTGACGGTCACCGGCTGGCCGACCTGAATGGTCGAGACCTCCACCTCATCGACCTCGGCCTCCACCGACATGCGGGTGAAGTCGGCGATCCGCAGTAGCGCGTCGCCCTGCTTGAGCTCCCGGCCGGGGGCCAGACCGGCGGAGAGGCGGCCCGGCGGCCGGGCGACGCCGCCGATCGGCGCCGTCACCGTGTCGATCTGCAGCTGGCGCTCCAGGGTCCGGAACCGGTTCTCCGCCTTGTCGAACTCCAGCTGCGCCACCCGCCGCGCCTCGGCGCCGCCCTTGGCGCGTGCCGCCGCCAGATCCTGCTCGATGGCCTCGAAGTCGAGCAGCTGGTTCTCGTTCCGGAGCTTCAGGTCCTCATGCTCCTCGACCGAAATCAGACCCTCCTTCAGCAGGAATGCGGAGGTCCTGAGCTTGTGGTTTTGCTGGTCCAGCGCCATTTTCGCCTTGGCGTAGGAGCGGAGCGCATTGGAGACCTCGGCGCCGTTCTCCCAATTATCGATATCGCGAAGCGCGTTCTGGGCCTTCCGATAATCGACCTCGCTTTGCTGATATTCGAGCCTGAGCGCCGCCGTGTCGAGCGTCACCAGCCGGTCCCCCTCGGCGACCTGCTGCCCATAGTCGAACAGCACCTCGCGCACATGGCCGGCGATGGGTGCGACGACCTGCACCTGGCGCCAGGGCGCCAGGCGGCCGATCAGCGAAACGGTGGCGTCGAACGCGCGCGGACGCACCGTCACGGTGCGCACTTCGCCAGGGACGCCGGCCTCCGCCGCCGGCAGGAGGTCGGGATCGTCCGAAGCGTCGAAGAGGCCCGATACGCCCCAGCCCCAGACGCCGACGCCGAGAAACAGCACGATCACCACCACCGTCGCCAGCACGCGCGCGAGCTGCACTTTCTTCAGTGTCGAGGTCAGCTCCTCATTGGTCTTCTCGACCTCGCGATAGGCCTGCTGCAACTCGGCGTTCTGCTCCTCGATCGCCTGGGACATGCGCAACTGACTCTCGCGCAGCTCGCGAATCTCGGTGATGTCGCTCAGCACCACGATGACGCTGGCGGCGCCGTCGGGGGCTTCCATGTAGGAGATGGTCACGGTGAGCGACCGGTCCTCGTCGCCGAGCCGCACGTTGATGATCCGCCGGCCCTCCTCGGCGCGGTCGGTAACCGCGTTCAGCACCGTCTGGGTGAATTCGTCGAATCCCTCGATGGCGATGAAGACCTCGACGAAGGTCTTGCCGGCGACGGCTTCCGGCTCCAGCCCGAACATGGCGGCGGCGGCCGGATTGACGGTGCGCAGCACGCCGTCCAGCTCCACGATCAGCACCCCGTCCAGGAGATTGTCGAGGATATTCCGGTCGAAGGGCGCGTTTGCGTCGGTCACTGCCCGATCCTCTCGACCTCTACGCCCCAGCGGTCGAGGGTGGTGCCAAGCGCCCTGTCCAGCGAGGTCAGGGCGTTAAGATAGGACAGAATGGAATCCAGTTCACCATTCTGCGCCCGAACGAGATCGTCTTCCACCTGTGTGAGCCGGAATGTCGAGGTCAGCCCCTGGGCTAGCTTCTTCTGCTCGATTTCGAGCTTCTGCTCCGCGAGCTCGCGGGACTCTCGGGACAGCTCGATCTTTCTGAGCCCCACCTTGACATCGTGCACCGCCTGGCGCACCTCGATCCGGATCGCCTGGCGCGACTCCTTGAGCGTCATCTCGGCGCGGCGTAAATCGTTCTGCGCCCGCAGCAGGCCGAGGTCGGGCGACCGGTCGGTGAGCGGGAGGGTCAGGGTCAGGCCGGCGCGATAGTCGATCTGCGCCTCGTCGCTGCGGCCCGACATGCCGGCGTTCAGCCGGAGGTCCAAGAGCCGGGCGTTCCGCGCGATGCCGAGGTCGATCCGGGCGCGATCCACGCCGAGCACCGCCTGCAGATGGTCGGTGCGCCGCGCGAAGGCCGTCTCGATGCTCTCCTCCAGGTCGGGGCGCAGCGGCTCGACGTCGAGCGCTTCCTCCAGGCGGATGCGGGTCGGCGTGTCGATGTCGAGGATGTTGATGAGGGAGGATCTGGCCGATTGCAGGCTGTTCTCGGTTTCGATCAGCGACAGTTCGCGGTTGGCGACCTCCGCCTCGC
The DNA here is from genome assembly GCA_965221485.1 of Alphaproteobacteria bacterium. Classification (GTDB taxonomy): domain Bacteria; phylum Pseudomonadota; class Alphaproteobacteria; order MPNO01; family UBA830; genus JAJEBT01. The sequence continues at coordinate 3,486,386 of OZ244893.1, forward strand.
TCTGCACGATTTCGCGCGCCGCCAGGCGCCCGGCGCGGATCAGCGCCCGGTTGATCTCCAGCTGCCGCGCAGCGCGCTCCAGCGAGCCGCGACTGATCGTGATAGCGCGCTGCGCCCGGACGACCGATCGGTAGGCGCCGATGACCGAGATCACCACGCCGGCGATGCGGTTGCGATAGGAGCTGGCGTTGATGCGCTCCTGCATCCGCGCCTTGCGCAGCGGCGCGGTGTCGATATCGGGGCCGAAGCCCCGCAGCAGCGGTTGCGAGAAGCTCAGCCGATAGGCGCTCGACCGGTCCTGCTCGCCGGCGAGCGGCTTGTCCAGGCTGAGACTGAAATTGCCGCCGGTCGGAACCCTGAGGGTGGGGCCGAAAGAGGCCTCGGCGGTCTCGTTGCCATGGTTTGCGGCATTCGCCGAGGCGCTGATGCTGAATTGCGGCCGGTAGCGGTCTTCGGCGATGTCGAGCGAGAATTTCTGCTCGGCCCGCGACAGCCGCGCGCCGACGATGACGCGGCTGTTCTGCAGCGCCAGCCGAATCGTCTCGTCCAGCGTCAGCATCATCTCCGCCGGACCGGGGTCGGGCGATGTCTGCCCTGCCGCGGGCGCGGCGACCACGCTCAGCATCAAGCCCAGAAGCAGCGATCCGGCGTTCCGCATCCCCTCTTGTCTCTCAATCCCGCCTCCTGCGAGGTTAGCACCGATGCGCACGCCGACGCGAGACCTTTGCGCGCTATGGCGCGAGCGACACGCAAATCCCGTGCGACTGGCATAAGGGCGCATGAGCGCTTGACATCGCGTCCGGCGATTGCTGGCATCGTGGTGTTCAGGGGACAGGCCATTTCAACAGCCGTGAAGTACGCAATCAAGACATTTGCAAACGCGCGCGCAGTGACGCGCATCGTAATGACGGCGCTGGCGGGCCTACTGGCGGCGTATCCGGCCGTGGCGCTGGATTCGTCCCAATGCCCCAATGCGACGCAGCGCGATAATGCTGGCTGCATGTCGGTCGCGCGGACCCTCAATGGCGGCGAGGTCACGCCGCCTACAACCCATACTGTGACGATCACGAATGTCTGCACCGACTATGCGATCATCGAACTGCTGTAAATCATGGAAAACGAAAGCAGCGCGGCCAAGAGGAAGACCCTGAATGCAGCGACGCCCACAAACACAACGGTGTTTCCGACCTCCGACACGATTGCCGACCTCCATTGTTGCAATATCAACGATTCGATTTGAGACAAGTCCAACTTCGTCACGGAAGCCAGATGCCTGACGGGATTCGAGGCGAGCGCCGCGAACGATTACTGCGACTTAACGACGGTCTTGGTGGCGCCAGTCCGGGGGTTCGAGCACGAGTCTCCTGGTTGCCGTTTCGAAACGTCCTGCGAGCGGGACGGCGAGAGCGCCAGTGTGGAGATGGAGGTGTGCTCCTACCATGCGGATGATCTGTACTTATGCCTCTCACGCGCCATGTAGTTGAGCGTCGAGCCTCGTTGAGTGTCAACGGAAGGATGATGTGACTCTAATGACCGGGGCAGCACTCGATAAGGCCGACAAGGTGAATGACTCCCGGGAGAAAGGGAGGCTTACCGCCGACGCATGCTGAGAGCGACTTCTTTCCCGGTCTTCCACCTTGCGGCGCTGGCCTGCCTGCTTGCCGGCGAGGCGGTGGCCGAGGGCGCCTTTGTGGATGTCACCGAACGCCTTGGCCTCGCTTACAATGTGCCGCCGCCCGCCAACGATGCGAGCGAGGGGGAAATTTACTTCCGGACGGAGGATGGTGGGCTGGCGCTGGTCGATATCGATATGGACGGGCGCCTCGAACTCTATGTTGCCCATGGCGCGGGCGAGACCGGCAGGCTGTTCGGCTGGAACGGCGAGCGTTTCCAGCGCCTCGCCGAAAACCGGGGCATCCGGCCGGCCGCGATGGATGGCGGGGGCTATTTCCTCGATCTCGACCGGGACGGCCGGGCAGAGTTCATCTCCATCCAGGACATCGGCGTGCAGATTTTCCGCCAGAACGAGCAGGGGCTCTTCGAGGACGCCGGCGAGCGCTTCGGCATTCCGCGCCATCGGGACGCGACCTCGCTGACGGCTGGCGACTATGACGGCGACGGCGACCTCGATCTCTTCTTCGGACACTGGAAGCGCGTGTGGAGCGGCCTGCGCCCGCCCGCGCATGCGCTCTGGCGCAATGACGGCAAGGGCCGCTTCGAGGATGCGAGCCACCTGCTGGAGATCCGGCCGGGCGGCTCGCCGGAAAGCAGGCTGCGCTACGAATTCTCCTTCACGCCGATCTTCTCCGACATCGACGGCGACGGCGACCCCGATCTGCTGCTGGCGGGCGATTTCGGCTCCAGCCAGGTGTTGCGGAACGAGGCCGGCGTGGCCTTCCGGGACATTGGCGGTCCGGTCATAGACGACGAGAACGGCATGGGTGCGGCCGCCGGCGACTATGACCGGGACGGCGATATCGACTGGTTCGTCACCAGCATCTACGACCCGGACGGCGACTCCGGATTAGGCCCGACCGGCAACCGCCTTTACCGCAATCTCGGCGACGGGCGCTTCGAGAATGTGACCGGACCGGCGGGGGTGCGCGACGGCGGCTGGGGCTGGGGCGCTTGCTGGGCGGATTTCGACAATGACGGCCATGCCGACCTGTTTCTGACCAATGGCTGGCCCGAAAACTTCGCGGATACCGGCTCCGGCGACCCCGAAATCAAGGGTGAATTCGCCGCCGACCCCTCGCGCCTGTTCATGTCCGACGGCGCGGGCGGTTTCACCGAGCGGGCGGCGGAACTCGGCATCCGCCACACCGGCCAGGGCCGGGGCGCGGTCTGCGCCGACCATGACGGCGACGGCCGGGTCGATATCTTCATCGCCAACCATGCCACCGCCCCGACCGTCTATGCCAATGCGCTCGACAACGACAATCGCTGGCTGGCGATCGCGCTTGCCGGCGGCCCCGACAATCCGACCGGCGTCGGCGCGCGGGTGACGGTGCGCTCTGCGTCGGGCCGCCAGCTCCAGGAGATGCGCCTCGGCGGCTCCTATCTCTCACAGGCGCCGCCGGTGCTGCATTTCGGGCTGGGCGCAGACAAGACGGCCTCGGTCGAGGTGCGCTGGCCCGGCGGGCAGGTGACGCGGCTCGACAACGTCGCCCTCGACCGCCGGATCACAATTCGTGCCCCGCCGCCCGAAGGCGTCATGCTGAGCGTGGCGCGCGGGCGGGGTAGCGGGGCGAAAAGGCCGGGAGAGGCAGTGGTGATCCGGGCCGAGCCGGATCGTGGACATTATCGCTTCAGCCACTGGACCGGCGAGGGCGGTGTTCGGTTTCGCGACACCCGCGCGCCTGAAACGGTCGCTATCATGCCCGACGGCCCGGCCACGGCCTTCGCCCATTTCCTGCCGGGGCCGGCGTCGGGCGTTTCGGTGGCGCGGCGCTGGATCGAACTGCTGCTCCAGGCGATCCGCGACGATTTCGCCCGCCCGCCCGTCCACGCCCGCAATCTCTTCCATCTCTCGGCCGCCATGTATGACGTCTGGGCGGCCTGGTCCGACTCGGCGCGGCCATGGTTGTTCGGCGGGGCGGAAGCGCCCTGCGGAACGCCGCCGGCCGGCGGCGAGGTCCGCCGGCTGCGGGAGGAGGCGGTGAGTCACGCCGCATGGCGGCTGATCCGCCACCGCTTCCGAAACTCGCCCGGCGCGATCGCCACGGCGCGCAACGCCGACACGCTGGTTGCCGCGCTCGGCCATGACACGGAGGCGCAGAGCGCCGCCGCACGTTTCGGCGCCTGTCTTGGGCGCTTCTATATCGAGCGCGGCCTCATGGACGGCGCCAATGAGGTCGAGGACTATCGGAGCCTCGCCTACAAGCCGGTCAACGAGCCGCTTTGGCCGGAGGAGCCCGGCAATCGCGCCATGGAGCACCCGGATCGCTGGCAGCCGCTGGCGCTCACCGAGTCGGTCGATCAGGCGGGCTTTTCGGTCGGCGAGGAGCCGCCGTTCGTGACCCCCGAATGGGGCCGCGTCACGCCCTTCGCGCTTGGCGCCGAAGACCGCTCGTTGCGCGAGCGGGACGGAACCTCCTTCACCGTCTACCGCGATCCGGGGCCGCCGCCGGGGCTGCGCGGCCCGTTTCCGGCGGACTATCGCTGGGGCTTCGGACTGGTGGTCCGCTGGTCGGCGCAGCTCTCGCCCGACGATGGCGTCATGCTCGTAACCGGTCATTTTGAGACGTTGGTTGGCTGACTGATTCAGGCCAGCCGGGGATGTGAAGAACGGGGGTGGTCAGCTGCTGGCCGGGGTCACGCTTCCCTTGCCGAGGTCGGACGTCATGGGATCGGCGGCAAACCGGTCCTTCCACAGCCGCGGCGTCAACTCCGCCACTTCTGTGGCCGGGTGGCTCGCCACCCGCTGCAGGACATCCACCAGATACTGGTAGGGATCGACGCCGTGCAGACGGCAGGTCGTGATCAGGCTCTGGATGATCCCGACATGGGTGGCCCCCAACTCTGTCCAGCAAAACATCCAGTTGCGCCGGCCCATGGGAATCACGCGCAAGCCCCGTTCCAGATGATTCGTGTCAATCGGCACCTCAGGGTCCGACAGATAAACCTCAAGACCGGCCCACTGGTTATGGGCATAGTTGGCCGCCAGCAGCAACGGATCCCTGGGGCGACGCGACAGGTCCCCGCGGATCGCCGTAACCCAGTCCCGGATCGCCGCCACAATCGGCAGCGAATGCTCCCGCCGCCAGGCCAGCTTCTCCGGACCCGTCAGATCCTGCCTTCGTATCTCTTCCTCATGCGCATACAAGGCCCCGATGAGATCCAGAACCTCCGCACAGCGTGGCGGATCCGAACCCCGGGCATTCTCGAATTCCCGGCGGCAATGCGCCCAGCAGGCCGCCCGGGTCACAGCTTCCCCCCGCGCCAACGCATAGGCCTGATACGCCTGATACCCGTCGCTCAAAAGCGTCCCTTCAAAATCACCCAGAAACTCATGCACATGACCGTGCGCCCGCGACGGCGCATAATGAAACACGATCTCGTTCCGGTCCCCGAAGATCGGCCAGAAATATCCCTGACGCATCTTCCCGGGACCAATCCGCCCCGCCTTGATCACCGTCTCGTCCATCGCAACAACCGTGCTCGACAGGACCGAACGACATTGCGCCTCGAAAATCGGGCGCAAAAGCTCAATCGATCGCTGCGCCCAAGACGTCAGGGACGAACGGCTCACCGTAACCCCCGCCGCCCCAAGACGCTGGTGCTGGCGGTACAGCGGAATATGCCAGGCAAACTTGTCCACCAGAAGACCCGCCAGAAAACTCACATCGCAAACGCTCCGATCCAGAACATTCGCCGGCGCCGCGGGCGACAGAAGAGCCCCGCTCTCCACAACCTTCCAGGTCCGGGTCACATAACGCAGAACCACATAGCTGCCCGGCTTCTGGGCCAGACGGCAAACCGTCTTCTCGCCCACCACAACCCGTTCGTCTTCCGGGATCGCCGAAAGCGAGGGATCCTCAACCACAATCGTTTCCACCGGAACCGTCTCGTCAAACCGCAGACCGCTGTCGTTCACCGCGGCGTCCCGGGTCTTCGCCGCCGGGCGGCGGCGAACCGCAACCTCTTCGACAACCGGCGTGCGCTCCGGAGGAAGCTCCAGACCCAGGGCCTCGAACAATTCCCGCTGCAACGACGGATCCCGGTCCAGCCGCCGCTCAGATTTCGAGCCAAAGATCTGGCGCTCAAACCAGGCGATCTTCTGCTTGAAGCCGGAGATCTCCTCCGTCAGCGTCTCGATCACGGCCTCAAGGCGCGCCGTCTCCTGCTCGAGTTCCGCAATTCTGGCCGTTTCTGCTTTCATTCGGCACAGCGCCATATGCTGACGTAAGGACGGATCACAACCTACGATATGTTGAATCCATCGTCAAGAATAAACCGCCAGATCTCTCACTTTTTCAGCACCTGGCCAGCGCCGGCGACGGCGTACAACCGAAACATCCATGCCATCCAGAAACGCCAGAAACGAGGTCCGTGACACCGCCCCGGAAACACCCACTGGCGCAAACAACCCCGCCTCAAGCCGCTTCGCCCAGATCCAGTACCCGCCCGGCTCACAGCCCAGAACCTTCAGCATCGTGCGACGCCGATTGACAAACACATACCAGCGGTCCGAAACCGGAGCTTCACCCCAATGGGCCCTCACCTCCGCGTAAAGACCGTCAAACGACCGACGCATGTCCGTCGGACGCCTCGACAGCCAGATCCCGCCCGGCGGCCACCCCGTCAGCATCCCGGACGCCGAACCCGCAAGACCATCCCGTCCCCGAGCTCAAGCTCAACATCCCAGGACCCCACCAACGGCGGCGTCAGTTCGACAAACGGGGTCGTCCCCGTCAGTCCGAGACGGCGGCGCCAGCTCTGAAACGTCTTTCGGGAAACCCCACGGGACTGGCAAAACTTAACCTGGGTCAGACCCGAGGCCTCATAGTCCGCCATCAGGGCTCGCCACTCGGCCGGACTGCGAACCACCGCGGCCTGACCCGACCTCCCCGAACCCGTCAAATTCGTTGCCATCAGACAAGTCTCCGATCCCTGTGAAAAGACCAGAGAAATATCCCGGAACCTCGAAACCCAGATCAATGGAAATTAACGACGTCCGCAAATGACCGGTTACTCATGCTCGACATCGCACCGTCAGGCATCGGCAATCTGGGCGCGCTGCCGCGCACCTTTGCGGACTATCCCGACTTCTACCGCGACGGCGCGCTTGGTCCGGGCCATGCGGTCAATCCCGCCACCGGCCGGCCCTACCGACCGCAGCCGGTGGCGCGGGGCGACTATGCCCGCGTGCTGGCCGAATTCTGGGCCGACGGACCGGAGTCGGAAACGCCGCCCGGCCACTGGTTCCTGATCCTGAACGCCGTTCGCGATCATGCCCGCTTCGAGCCGCGCTTTGCCGGCCGCGGTCCGGCGCTCGACCCGCTGGAGTGGGATGTGAAGGCCTATTTCGCTCTCGGCGGGGCCCTGCACGACGCCGCGATCGCCGCCTGGAGCATCAAGGGCTGGTACGATTATGTGCGCCCGATCTCGGCGCTGCGCGTCATGGCGGAGCGCGGGCAGTCCAGCGACTCGGCGCTGCCGTTCTTCTCTGCCGACGGCATCGCGCTGGAGGCGGGCCTGATCGAACTGGTCCGGGCCGGCGACCCGCTGGCGGGCGAGGACGGCGATCATGTCGGCAAGATCAAGTTGCGCGCCTGGCGCGGCCCCGAATTTGTGCGCGACCCGGATCGGGACGTCGCCGGCGTCGGCTGGATTCTGGCCGAGAACTGGTGGCCCTATCAGCGTCCGTCCTTCGTGACGCCGCCTTTCGCGGGTTATGTCTCCGGCCATTCGACCTTCTCGCGCGCGGCGGCGGAGGTGCTGACCGCGCTCACCGGCAACGCCTTCTTTCCCGGTGGTATGAGCGACTTTCGCATTCCGGCGGACGACTTCCTGACCTTCGAGCGCGGCCCCTCGCGCCCGATGGTGCTACAATGGGCGACCTATCGCGACGCCGCCGACCAGTGCAGCCTGTCGCGTATCTGGGGCGGCATCCACCCGCCAGCCGACGACATTCCGGGCCGCCTGATCGGGGAGCGCATCGGCCGCAACGCTTTTCGCTTGGCCGCTGCCCTCTTCTCACCGGACTAAGACGCTGCCTGAGATCGATGGACAAAAAATTGTCAGAAAGAGTTGTGCTCTGAGATAGACAACGCCGCATGACTGCGGGTTTCGACACTTTGGCTGCCGCGCGGCGCCTTGAGGCGGCAGGGGTTGGTGATCGCCGGCAAGGGCGTCATTGACCCATCTTCAGCAGTCTGCGGCGAAAATTGACTGATTTGAGCCGATTGTGGCCAATATAAAATCCATAAGTCATTGATTTATATTAATACATGAATCCGGATGTTGGTCTTAGTGCCATAAAGTGATGATTCGGATCATGTTCATCGTACGTTCCCTTCCAGACCCGCCCAAAATCAACATAATCAAACCCAGCACCAAATCACCCCCCGGAGCGCGACATGTATATTCGCGAAACAACAACACGGCGCAGGGCCGGAAAAGCCTATCGCTCCGTGCGCCTCGTCGAAAGCCGCATGGTCGACGGAAAGGTCCAGCAGAAAACCCTCCTCAATCTCGGCGCACAGTTTCCCATCCCCAAACCGCAATGGCCCCTGCTGGTCGATCTGATCGAGACCCTGATGGCCGGAAGCCGGCCCCTGTTCGATCCCGACCCGGCCCTCGAGGCCCAGGCCGCAAAGATCATCCAGCGCCTCGACCGGAGACACCCCGAGGACGAAAACAGGACCGCAACCGTCAGCCTTGACAGCCTCACCAGCGAACAGGACCGCTCGGTCGGCTGCGAGCGGCTGGCGCTCCATGCCCTCACCGAACTCCGGTTTGCCGAAATCCTTGACGGGCTCGGCGTCTCCCCCCGTGATGCCCGGATCGCCACCGCCCTGGTGATGGCCCGCATCGTCCATCCCGCCAGTGAACGCGAAACCCACCGCTGGATGAACACCAACAGTACCGTACTGGAGCTGCTGGATCTCGATACCGGGAAGGAGGTCACGCTCGACAAGCTCTATCGCACCTGCGATCTCCTGTACCGTCACCGGACGGCGCTGGAGGATGCCCTTCATGCCCGCGAACGCACCCTCCTCGACACGCCGGGAGCGGTTGTCTTCTACGATCTCACCAATACCCACATGACCGGACGCCCGGCCTCGGAGCTGGCCCGCTTCGGGCACTCCAAACAGAAGCGCTCGGATTGTCCTCTGGTGACCCTTGCCCTGGCCATCGATGATGCCGGCTTTCCGCGGCGCTCGGCCGTCCTGCCCGGCAATGTCTCCGAACCGGGCACGCTTCAGGACGCGCTCGACCGGCTCGATGCCCAGGACGACGCCAGACCCACGGTGGTCATGGATGCCGGGATTGCCACCCGGGCCAATCTCGGGCTTCTGCACGGGCGCGGACAGCACTGGATCACGGTGCGCCGCGGCGGCGCCGCGCCGCCCGGGCGCGATCCCGACATCGTCATGGAAACCCGCGCCGGCTACGAGGCCCGGGCGTGGAAGCTCTCCGACAGCGATGAGGAGATGGAACTCTGTATCTGGAGCAAGGCCCGCCAGGACAAGGACGAGGCCATCCTGGGCAAGAAACGCGAGCGCTTCGAGGCCGAACTCGACAAGCTGCATGCCGGATTGTCGCGCAGGAACTGCACCAAGGCCTGGGACAAGGTCCAGCAACGGGTCGGTCGCCTGCGCGAGCGCTTCGCGATCGTGAACCGGCAATATGACATTACCGTAACCCGGGGCGAGGATGGCAACGCGAGTGCCGTCACCTGGGCGCGGAATGCCATCCATGAGGACAAGGACGCCGAGGCCGGTTTCTATGTGTTGCGCACCAGCCATTGCGACTGGGATATCGAAACCGTGATCCGGACGTACTGGCGTCTCACTGATATCGAGGCCACCTTCCGGTCCCTGAAATCCGATCTCGGGCTGCGCCCGATCTGGCATCACAAGACCAGCCGCATCATTGCGCATCTGTTCATTGCCGTGCTCGCCTGGCACGCAGTCCAGTTGCTGCGCACCCGCCTTGCCGGCCATGGCCGTCACGACAGCTGGAGCATGATCCGCAACAAGCTTGGTCGCTGGCGCCGCCTGACGACCACAATGACGGCGGTTGACGGGAGCCGGATTGCGATCCGCCACGATGCCCGGCCCGATCCCGAGGCCTGTGCGATCGGCCGCGACGCCGGTGTTCCCTTTGCTTCCAACCCGCATCGCATCAGAGCCAGACAGAAGACCTGACCGGTTCTGCCAGCGGGCGTCATCCCGGCCCCGTCCGTCTTGATCCGGCCTCGTCTGAAGCCGGCAGCGGGTTGAATCTGTATAGTGCCATAACGGGGTTTGTGCCTGACGTGAATCCATTCAGATCAATCAGTTACGCTCGCCGTTTTGCCAAAAATCCAGAAGATGGGTTGACGACAAACTGTTGTTTCTCACATTGATTCAGCGTTTACGTCTGATTTCGTCTCGCGCTTTTCCATCGGGAGTCTGACAAGCGGTCGAAAGATCGCGGTGAATTCTGACCTGCCTGCGGGGTCTGTCGTGTCCTGACAGCGCTGGTCCGGGCCTTGGTCCGCCGGGGTCCTCGTTTGCAGGGCCCGTCTCTTCCCCTTGGTCTTTTCGTGGCAGGCCGGATCCCGGTTCGGGGCGAGCACGTCCCGGGGCGGGGTGTTCCGGCAGGATTGGTATTTACAAAAGGAAGTGGCCCGCGCGGTAGCCCCCGCCGGGCCATGGCTGGCATTGCAAATCCGGTTAGCGATAAACCACACCAGTGCCTCCTATGTTACGACACGGTACCGGGAGCGGGCAAGACTGGAGTTTTGTCCGTTGCATCCCGAAGGCGGCTGCGGCCTGTCCCGTCACGGCACCTGTGAGCGCTATACGCCTTATGGCCCGGCCCTGATTGTCCGTTATTACTGTCGCGAGGGACGGACCACCGTCTCGCTTCTTCCTGACGGCATTGCAGCCCGCCTGACGGGGACGCTGGCCGATCTTGCGCGGGAGGTCAGGACGGCGGAGCTGGAGGGTGTGGAGGAGGCGGCACAATCCGGTTCTCCCAACCCGCATATTGATCGGGCGACCCGGATCGCCCGTGTGAAGCGGCGGCAGGAGTTGTTGTATCGCAGCCTGGGCGCGATCCGTGGTTTTCTGCCGGACCGGTTTGCTGGCTGCCTGCTCCAGCTGGTGCCCATGGAAGTGGCCGTCGGGGGGCCCTTTGTGTTGCTGCTGCTGCTCCGTTGCTGGTGCGCCGACTCCCTGTCCGTTCTGCCGCCACCGATTGGCTTTCGTCCGCCCGAAGTTCGTTCGCCGGATCCGGATGGTGGCCACCAACAGCTGAAACCCCGGGATTCGCCGGCCCTTCTGCAGCGCGACAATCAGGATGAGACCCAGCGACAATCAGGAAAAGACGAGGATTGGTGCCCTCAAGCGTAGCACCGGACCAACGCAGACGGGCTCCAGGTTCCGGAGATTTATGGTAGCAGATCCCAAATCAAATCCCGGGACCGCACCTTTTACACCGAACGATCTTACACAGGACGATCAGAAAACAATCGGAGCAATCTGGGAAATCCAGAAACCCATCGTCAGAAATAATCCGGGATGTTCACGAACTTATAAAGTAACAGACAACAGGCGTCGGTCGCTGTGCTGAGAAATTACCTGATCAGGTCGACATATTGTATGGCTACAAAGAGCGAGCCGAATCCGGGACGTATTCGCACCGGCCCTCTTTCTTCGAGCTGTCAGGAAGCGTTCCCATTCCGCCAGCCCGGTTTGCACAGCGGACGATACTGCGCCGTCCCTGACTGTGACGGAAGGCTCGTATCGGGTAAGGTTCCCTACCGTGCTCAGAGACGAGCAAGGTTCGTAGGCCAGATCCCGCGCCTGCATTCCACCCGCTTTTCCGGTGCCGGATAACCCATACGGACGGAAACCACGCGAAGTAGGGCGCATGCACCAGGCACCTCTCTCTGCCGATCATATGCTCGATATCACACGGGAGGTCTGTCCGATGACCTTCGTGCGGACGCGCCTGAAAGTGGAAGCCATGGCGCCCGGCGAACTGCTCGAAATCCGCCTCGCCGGAGAGGAACCTGGTCGCAACGTCCCCGAATCCCTGACCGAACTGGGTCACGAAATCCTGATCCTGACGCCGCTGGACGAACGGACAGAGACCGGACTTCCGATCTACAGGCTCGTTGTCCGGAAATCCTGAGGGCTACGAGCGACATCACCCTCCTGCAACGGAACCTCACGAAAATCGCGGCATAGCGTCAGCGCTGCCACACGGGATCCGTCACCAAGAGAGTAATAATCCGGACGGCGTCCCACCGGCACCAGCCCATATTGTCTATAGAGATTGCGGGCGGCACCATTGTCTTCCGCAACTTCCAGAAAGAGCTTGCACACTCCGGCACCCTGGACCTGGCTGAACACGCCCTCAAGCAGCATTTTCCCGAGGCCTCGGCCGCGAAACTCCGGCTCGACCGCAAGAGACAACAGTTCGCACTCATCGGCAGCAACCCGTGAAATCGCGAAACCCGAAATCGACCAGCGGCAATCCGATCGCACCGCAAGACCACTCGTGCCCTGCATTTCCAGAACCTGCCGGATCAGGGCGCCGCTCCAGGCGTCCTCAAATGACAAGGCATGAATGCGTGCAATCACCCCGATATCCTCTTCACGAACCGGAGACAGTGACCAGCGGATCATGCCGGAGCCACCGTGTGAGGCCGGGGTGACGTGGTCGCGGCACGGCGCAGGTAGAGCGGGCACAGACCATGGTCGGTCACGGTGTCGTCCACCGGGGTTCGATTGGCGAGCCGAGCGATATCAGCGGCGTTCGGTATGACGTCGCCGGGATGAATTGACAGATCGGACGCAAGATCCGGGCATGCCGATACGAGCGCCGGAACCGCATTTCCGGTGACCACGCAGGGCGTGTTCGCCAACTGCTCGCACAATTCCTGAATGGTGGCAATCATCGGCTCCGCTTCCGGAACGCCATCCACACCGAATTTCTGGACAAAGCAGTCTGAGCGGCGGGTGTCGAGAACGCAGAGCACGGGCGATCGGTAGCCGCTGTCCTCGAGAGCGCGCCAGGCAACAGCCCACAGGCTGGAAAGGCCGACCGGGCGGGCGCCGGTAGCGAGAACAAGGCCCTTGGCTGCCGCAAGGCCGGTTCGAATGCCGGTAAAGGATCCGGGTCCCACCGTGACTCCCACAGTCCGGATGGTGGACGGGGAAACACCGGCCCGCTTCAGGACCCTTTCAATCATGGGAACCAGAACCGCTGCATGCCCGTGCGTGCGCATCTCGCGCTCTTCGGAAAGGGTCTCGTCACCGTCATTCAGGGCCACAGAACACGCCTCTGAAGTCGTATCGAAGGCAAGCGTCAGCGACATTGATGACCGCCTTCTTCAAAGTGCCCGGCTGTGCCATCATGCCGGCCGGACCACACAGGCGAGTGGCAGGAGATTCCATGCAACTGGTTGAGATTACGGCGCCGGATTTCGATGTCATCCTCGATATCGTCTACGCCACCGAACACAATTTCACCGGGCAGCCCATCTACAGCCGGGCAGCCTGCTATCTTCACGAGGATGCGGCCTTTGCCCTGAAGCGGGCCATTGACCTTGCCGCGGTTCACGGGATGAAACTTCTGGTCTTTGATGGTCTTCGTCCGACCGAGGCCCAGGAAGCCATGTGGCGCCATACACCCGACCCGGAGTTTCTGACCGACCCGCGGATCGGCTCTCCGCACTCGCGGGGAGTGGCGATTGACCTGACCCTTCTCGATGCGAACGGTGTTGCCCTCGAAATGGGAACCGCCTTTGATGCCTTTACGCCGCGATCCTTTCATGGATCCCTCGAAATCAGCCGTGAAGCCCAGGCCAACCGGCATTTTCTTCTCGGGCTGATGACCGCAGCCGGCTGGGATTTTTTCCGCAACGAATGGTGGCACTACCAGCTGTTCGACTCCAGGCGCTACGACCTGTTCGGTGACAAGGATTTGCCCGAACCCATGATGGGGTGACGGACAGGCCCGAACCGCAAGGGCTCTGGGCCCGTCAGATCGAACAGCAGAATGCTGCCCGTCATGTCAACTGGTCGATCTGCCATTCCTCGAGGTTTCCGGGAACGATTGTGATCGGGATGGGAAATTCCCCCGACATCTTGCCGCCGATGGAAGACACAAGAGGGCCAGGGCCCTTCTTGTCGGTGCCCGCACCCAGCACCAGGATCGAGATCCGCGGTTCTTCGCGAATCAGCTTGATTATGGTCTCGGCCGGTTTTCCCTCGCGAATATAGAGAATGGGCATCTGTCCGGTCCAGTCCTGGGCGAGCGTGGCATATTGCTGCAGAAAGGCCTCTGCTTCCTCGCGGGCCTCCTCACGCATTTTTTCCTCAACGGCCATCCAGTGCTGGAATTCGGCGGGTTCCATGACATAGAGGAGCGCCATCTGGCCGCTGGTGCGGGTCGTCCTCCGCGCAGCGAAATAAATCGCATTCCGGCATTCTTCCGTGGAATCCACGACACAAAGGAAAATGCGCTCACTTCGATGTCCGCTTTTCTCCCTGGTCGTCTCTGAGGAGTTCTGGTCGCCCACGTCATACTCTCCGGAAAATTAACCCTGCAAGCCATCCTGACAGCAGTGCGATCAGAATGGCAACCACTCCATAGAGCGCCGACTGCTCGTGTGCAAAGCTGAACAGCCGTGCTTCCAGCCCATCCTTCCGAACCGTGAGCGGCGTCTGTTCCTGGGTCACAAGCCGGCCGTCGCGGAACAGATAGATCGACGCAAGATAGTCCCCGGTCGGCACGGTTGCCGGGAAGGGGATACTGGTTCGGAACAGGCGGCCTTCCTTGACCGTGATGCCTGACGCCGCCTCTCCATAGAGGCCAAGACGCCGCTTGTTGCGGAACAGGGCCTCGCGGAATTTGCCCTCTTCTTGCGGAGAAAGCGACGTGGAGGCCTTGAAATCCAGGGACCCCGTCCCGATCCCGAGCTGCGCCAGCACCGTGGTGGGTGCGATCTGGTCCAGGTTGCGCGACGCCGCAACACGATAATAGGCCGGGGCATTCCGGAACGTGACGGAATTGCCGTTCACCCATATTCCTGCAACCTGGGTCTTGCGCCGTACGATCTCGTTTCGCCGGGGGCCTTCAATCGTCACGATGATGTCCCCGGGGCCCTCCGTCGTTCCGAAAAGAAGCAATTCTGCGCCCGTGAAGCCTGTGGTGATCGCGACTTCACGGTCCGACAGATCGGCGATGATTGTCGCCGCACCGACGCCTCGCGACAGCCCGAGAGCCACGGCAAGCAGCAACAGCCAGCCCCCGGCCCGGAGGAGTCTTGTCCGCCGGCTCAATGGAGCCCCCCGCCCTGCAGCGAGTAGAGATCCGCGGGCGTCGCGATCAGGGTCCATGCAACGCGGATACAGACGGCGAGGACGATCAGGCCGAGTACGATCCGCATCTGTTCTCCGCGCAGCCGGGTGCTGACCCGGGCTCCGAATTGTGCACCGATCACGCTGCCTATGATCAGCAGCAGTGCCAGAACAATATCGACCGTCTGGTTGTTGACAGCCTGCAGGAATGTAACGTTGGCGGTGACGAACACGATCTGAAACAGCGATGTGCCGACCACGACCGAAGTCGGCATGCCAAGCAGATAGATCATCGCCGGAACCATGATAAACCCGCCGCCGACGCCCATGATTGCGGCAAGAATGCCCACCACGACGCCGATACCGAGCGGCAGCAACGCGCTGATATACAACTTGGACCGCCGGAAGCGCATCTTGAACGGCAGACCGTGCAGCCAGTTGTGATGGTGCAGCTTGCGCGGCCGTGACGACTGTCTTCGGTTCCGAAACCATGCCCGGGTGCTTTCGATCACCATCAACGTGCCGATGATCCCGAGGAACAGGACATAGGACACAGCAATCACGAAGTCGATCTGTCCGATACCGCGCAGGAAGGTGAAAAGCCAGACGCCCAGCGTTGAACCGATGAAGCCGCCGATCAGCAGAACCAGGCCCATCCGGATATCGACGCTCCCGCGCCGCCAATGGGCCAGGGCTCCGGAAACAGAAGCGGCTACGACCTGGTTGGCTTCGGTTCCGACGGCAACCGCCGGTGGAACGCCGATGAAGATGAGAAGGGGGGTCATGAGAAAACCGCCGCCGACACCGAACATTCCCGACAGAAAACCCACCATGCCCCCGAGGCCGAGCAACAGCAGGGCGTCGATAGACATTTCCGCGATGGGCAAATAGATCTGCATGTCAGGTCAGCGGGCTCATGATCCGTTCAGCGTGGTCCCTGCCGCTGTTGCCTTGATGCGGACGGCGCCCCGTCAGCTGGTGAGAAGACCGGCCACTTCATAAACCTGCTTTCTCACCTTGTCTGCAATCACGGAAGCACGCTCCGCACCTCGCTCCAGTATAGCGTCGATATGGGAAGGGTCGTTCATCAAACGACGCATCCGCTCCGAGATGGGCTTGAGGGTCTCGATGGCGAGATCGGCCAGAGCGGGTTTGAACTCGCCAAATCCGCGCCCGCCAAATTCATTCAGAACCTCGTCTGCGCCGGTCCGCGAAAGTGCAGCATAGATGCCGACGAGATTCGCAGCTTCCGGGCGTTGCGCAAGGCCATCTGGTTCGGAGGGCAATGCGGCAGGGTCGGTCTTCGCGCGGCGTATCTTTTTTGCAATATCGTCGGCAGAGTCCGTGAAATTGATACGGGACTGATCCGACGGGTCGGACTTGGACATCTTGCTCGAACCGTCACGAAGACTCATGACGCGGGTGGCTTCCCCAAAGATGAGAGGCTCGACGAGAGGGAACAGTTCGACACCGTAATCATGGTTGAACTTCTGGGCAATATCCCGCGTCAGTTCCAGATGCTGCTTCTGGTCTTCGCCGACCGGAACATGTGTGGCCAGGTAGGAGAGAATGTCGGAAGCCATCAGGGTGGGGTAGGAAAAGAGCCCGACCGAAGCGTTCTCGCGGTTCTTGCCGGCCTTTTCCTTGAACTGGGTCATTCGGTTCAGCCAGCCCATCCGCGCGACACAGTTGAAGATCCATGCAATCTGCGTATGAGCGGCCACGCGGCTCTGGTTGAATATGATGCTGCGCTCCGGATCAATGCCGGCTGCGACAAAGGCAGCCGTGACTTCCCGGGTGTGCAACGGAAGCTCGGTCGGCTCCTGCCACTGCGTGAGCGCATGCAGATCGACCACGCAATAGATGCATTCAAAGTCATTCTGCAGATCGACAAAATTGCGAATTGCGCCGAGATAGTTGCCGAGGTGAAGATTGCCCGTAGGCTGCACACCGGAGAATATCCGGTTCATGACCTGATCCTGACTGGTTGCAAGAGGGCGGGTTATGGCCTCAACCCGGTGAACGGTCAAGCATCGCCTTGAGATCGGCAAGCCGGGCGGCCCCCGATACGAACGCCAGAAGCGAGAAGACACCCATCCCCAGGGCGACAACAGCGGTGAGTGCTGCTGCACGGTGCCATGAACCCGGATCCAGGAAGCCGTCAAGCCCGCTTGCTGCCAGCCAGAGCGTTGCTGCCATGACGGCGGCACAGGCAACAACACGGGGAACCGTACGACACAATCTTGCATCGGGCGCGAAGTCACCGCGTCGTGCCAGAATCCGGTAAAGGAAAAAGGCATTGACCCACGATGAGATCGTGGTCGCAAGAGCGATCCCCACATGCAGAAAGGGTCCCATCAGAAGAAGATTCAGGCCAATATTCAGGACCACGCAGACAGCCGCGACCTTGACAGGGGTGATCGTGTCCCCGCGGGCAAAGAACCCTGGGGCCAGCACCTTTACGAGTACAAACGCAGGAAGTCCTGCAGCGTAGGCGGCGAGTGCCGCAGCCGTCGCTGCCGTCTCCGCGGCGCCAAATGCGCCGCGCTCGAACAGCGCCCCGACCACCAGTTCCGGAACAACCAGCAAGGCCGCGGCCGCGGGGATAGTGAGAAGCAGTGCAAATTCCGCTGCCCGGTTCATGCTGTCGGCAGCTTCGCTGACCTTGCCCTCCCGGATCTGGCGCGACAGAAGAGGAAGCAGTGCGGTGCCGACGGCAACCCCCACGACACCCAGGGGAAGCTGGTTGATCCGGTCGGCAAAATACAGAAAGGAGACCGAACCCTGGGGCAGCAGGGAGGCGATCACGATATCAATCAGCAGATTGATCTGATAGACGCCGGCACCGATGACGCCGGGCGCCATCAGGATCAGAAACTGGCGGACGCGCGGGGTCAGGCGAGGACGCGGCAACCTGAGTGCGAAACCCGCGCGATGACAGGCGAAGACAAGCCCCAGGAACTGGGCAACTCCAGCTGCCGCCACGCCCCAGGCTAGGGCATGTCCGGGCGTTTCGAGATACGGCGCCAGACCGAGCATGGCAGCAATCAGGAACAGATTCAGCACGATCGGAGCGGCAGCGGCAGCGGCGAACCGCCCAAGTGCGTTCAGGATGCCGCTCAACTGCGAAGCAAGGGAAATGAACAGCAGATAGGGAAACGTGATTTGCGCCAGTGTGACCGCGAGATCGAAACGATAGGGATCGTCCGTGAAGCCGGGGGCAATCCCGTGCATGGCCCAGGGCATCGCTACCTGGAGCAGTGTGACCAGTATCAGGAGGGTGATCAGGGCGATTGACAGGACTTCCTGGGCGAATTCCCGCGCGACATCCTTGCCTTCGGCCACCATCCGTTGCGTGAAGAGAGGGACAAACGCAGCGCTGAAGGCGCCTTCGGCAAACAGCCGGCGAAAGAAGTTTGGCAGCTTGAAAGCGACGATGAAGGCATCTGCAACCGGACCTACTCCGACGATGGCTGCAATCAGAATGTCGCGAATGAAGCCCAGAATTCGGCTGACCATGGTCAGGCTGCCGACGGTGACAATGGAGCGCAACAGGATCATGACAACAGGTCCCCTGCAACCCGCGGTATTACCGGCAGGATCTCCGTCATCATGGACACCGGTTCCCGAAGACCCTGTGATCGCTCGACCAGGCAGGGATCCTTGTCTGTAGAGGCAGGCGGGTCGGGTGGGTTGGCGAGATCAGGCAGGAATCCTTTCCGCGGATTTCCCGGTCGCCGGCGGGGTCTCCTGCTGCCCGGCAATTTGCCCGTCGTCAATTACAAGTGTCGGGTCCCTGTCTGCAATGACATTCAGCAACGATGTGCGGATTTCGTCGAGCTTGCGCTCGTGGGTAATCTGCAAACCGAAAATGTCTTTCACGTAGAACACGTCGATTGCCGTTTCTCCGAACGTGGCAATGTGGGCAGAGCCAATCTGCAGGCTCAGCGATGACAGACAGCGGGTCAGGTCATAGAGAAGGCCGGTCCGATCGCGAGCCTCGACCTCGATCACGGTGTGGGTCCTGCTGGCATTGTTGTCGATGAGAATGCGGGGGGCTACCTTGAACACCCTGGTTCTGCTGGGAATCGACGACACATTCTCGAGTTCGCTGCGGGGCCGAAGTTGACCGGCAAGCGTCTGTTCGATCCGGACATAAAGGCGGGCGAGTTTGTCGCGGCGCTTGAGGGGCCCGCCAGCAGCATCCTGAACCCAGAAGGTATCGAGCGCCATGCCGTCATGGGTGGTGAAGATCTTTGCATCGACAATGCTGGCACCGCTGATGGCCATGGCACCAGCAATGCGGGAAAAAAACCCGTGGTGATCGGGTGCATATACAGCAATTGCAGTCGCAGCCCGTTCATCGTCGATCCTGTTGCTGATCGTCAGGTCCTGGGCTCCGGCTTCTGCCTCATGGACGAGCCTTGCATGCCAGGCATGGGTCTCCGCATTGAGTGACAACCAGTAGGCTTCGGTTCCCCGGGCAACATGCGCCTCGATCGCATCATCCGACAGGTCGGGCAGTTTGGCACGCATCGCTGCCTGGGCCTGGGCCACCCGTTCGGGCCGCCCGCCCACGCGACTGGTCCCCGTCAGGCGCTCTTCGGCGATATCGTACAGCTCGCCCAGCAGGGAGGATTTCCATGCATTCCAGACATTGGGCCCCACCGCCCGGATATCCGCACAGGTGAGCGTGAGGAGCAGGCGCAGACGCTCGACCGACTGCACGATTGCGCAGAAGTCGGTCACGGTCTGCGGATCGTCGAGATCACGGCGGAAGGCGGTATTGCTCATCAGGAGGTGGTAGCGCACCAGCCATTCGGCGGTGTCTGTCTCTTCCTCCGTGAGGCCAAATCTGGGACCGAGATTTTGCGCGATCTCGGCGCCAAGTTCGGAATGGTCGCCTCCTCGGCCCTTGGCAATGTCATGAAGCAGGATGGCGACATACAGAGCGCGTCGTGACGCGATTTTGCGGATAGCCCGGGTCGCGGTGGGCATTTCCCGGGCGTACTTGCCGTCCTCGATGCCATGCAGGATTCCAACCGCAAAAACGGTATGCTCGTCCACTGTGAACACATGATACATGTCGTGTTGCATCTGGGCGACAACGCGGCCGAAATCAGGAACAAACCGGCCGAACACTCCGGACTCATTCAGCCGCCGCAAGGTAATCTCGGCGTCGCGGGACGACGTCAGCATTTCGAGGAACAGCCGGTTGGCGCTTTCGTCGTCGCGAATCCCGTCGATCAGGGACAGATTGCGGGTCACGGTGCGCAGGGCTTTCGGGTGAATATCCACCTGTTCCTGCTGGGCCGTGTGGAACATTTCCAGGATCTTGACCGGATTTTCGCGCAGGACGCGGCCACTCTTGACTGAAAGGCGCCCGCCGTCATACACGAAACCCTCGGGCGCCTTGCGGAGCCATTCCAGCGAGGGCAGGCGGAAACGCGACTTGCGCTGGTGTTCTGCCTCAAGTGCGGCACAGAATATGCGCGTCAGATTGCCGATTTCCTTGGCCACCAGATAATAGCGTTTCATGAAACGCTCGACGCTTTTGGCGGTCGCGCGGTTGCGATAGCCCAAAAGACTGGCGATCTGCGGCTGGAGGTCGAAGGTCAGTGTGTCTTCACCGCGCCCGGTCGCGTAATGGAGGTGGCAGCGCACCTCCCAGAGATACCGATGCGCGCGCTCGAAGCGGCTTGCCTCCTTCTCCGTGAGGACCTTGCAGCCGACCAGGTTCGAAACATCGTCGATGCGGTACAGATACTTGCCGATCCAGTACAGGGTCTGAAGGTCCCGCAGGCCGCCTTTGCCTTCCTTTATGTTGGGCTCGAGGACATAGCGGGAATCGCCCATCCGCTTGTGGCGTGCATCGCGTTCCGCCAGCTTGGCCTCGACAAAGTCAGGCCCGTTATCCTTGACAACCTCGTTCAGAAAGCGGTGACGCAGTTCACCAAAGAGTTGCCGGTCGCCCCAGAGGCAGCGCGCCTCGAGAAGGGCGGTCTTGATCGTCAGGTCGCTGCGCGCCAGCCGCAGGCAATTGTCGACGCTGCGTACCGAATGGCCGACCTTGAATTTCAGGTCCCACAACATGTAAAGGATGAATTCGATGACCTGCTCCTGGCGGGGCGTTTCCTTGTAGGGAAGCAGAAAAAGGAGATCGATGTCCGAATGCGGAGCCAGTTCACCGCGTCCGTAGCCCCCGACGGCAGCTACGGTCAGCCGATCCGTCCGGGTGGGATTCGCGGCCGGATAGAGATGGAGAGCCGCAATGTCGTGGGTGACCCGAATGATCTGGTCCGCAAGAAATGCCAGCGACATGGCCGTGAGACGGCCGTCAGCCTCGTCCTGATCGAAGCGGCGGCGAATTTCCGTCTGGCCGTTTTCCAGCGCATCCTTGAGGAGCGCCAGTGAGGCCGAGCGCAGGGTCTGTGGCGTGTGGTATTCGTCGATCAGATTATCGATCTCTTGCATAAGCGCGGAACGGTCGATAATCCGGCGCTGCTCCGGAATCTGTCGGAAGGGATTGTGTTGTCGTGTCGCCATGGTGACTGCCATTATAACGGATCGCGAGCGAACGGAGACAGGAACCTGCGCGATCTTCGGCGGTCTGTCTCGAAAGTGTCCGGAACCGGAAACGCGGCAACATGGTCAGGTCGCAACGAAAGGAGAAAACCAATTTACAAGGGGAGGCAATCAGGAAACCGCCCTCGTTCACCCGCAGGCGGCATGACCTCTGCGGATTCAGGTGCGTGTCCGGAGCGGCTCCCTTTCTCGTCGCGCTTGCGTGATGCGCCCTCCGCTCATTCGGGGGAAAGCGGAATCCGACACCACTCGAGACCGGGCGAATGACACAGGAGATTGCTGTCAAGCTCATCAGCAAGAACAGGTTGCCGCGGTTCCAGTTCGTGGAGTTGCCGAGACCCGACAACGGTGTGCACTTCGTCTTTGATCCTGATTGCCGGGATTATGACTGGTTGTTCGTTTACGATGATCTCCCCCCAACCGCCGGGGAACGGCTTCCCGTCAGTTCCGAGCGACTGAGCTGTTCGAGAGCCCGGACCATCCTGCTCACCTACGAGCCGAGTTCGATCCGCTGTTATGGCGACGATTACGTTCGCCAGTTCGGAACGGTCATGACCAGCCAGGACCCGGACTCCCTTCGCCATCCGAACCGGGTGCCTATGCCGCCCATCGGGCGGTGGTTTTACGGCGCAATGAGCCATGTGGAGGCCCATCCGGTTCCGCCCCGAAAATCCCGAATGATATCGGTGTTCGGGTCAGGCAAACGCATGACGCACAGCCTGCATGCGGTCCGCCACCGGTTTCTGAACGACATTGCGCGACAGCTTGAGGGTGAAATCGATGTCTATGGTCGGGGCTTTGCCTATGTCGAGACAAAGTCGGAGGCCCTTGACGATTACCGCTACCATATCGCGGTGGAGAACCATATTGCGCCGGATCACTGGACCGAAAAGCTGTCGGACAGCTTTCTCGGATATTGTCTGCCTTTCTACGCCGGGTGTCCCAATGCCGCAGACTATTTCCCCGCCGAGAGCTTCATTCGTCTTGACATGAGAGACAGTGCCTCGGCGGTCGGCATCATTCGTCGAGCGATGGAGACCGGCGAATATGAAAAGCGTTTGCCAGCCATTATCGAAGCGCGTCGGCGGGTCCTGGAGGAATACAATCTTGGTCATTGCCTATCCAGCTATGTGGCCTCGCACCACGAAGAGAGCAGGTCTGAAGTCCCTGACGGCTCCCTGATATTGAGCCGCCATGCGCTCATGCGGAGCAACCCTCGCGTTTTTCTTCGTTATGCGGCGGACAAATTGGCATCGCGCAGGCGCTACCGGCGGCTGTGGCGGGATTATCTGTCACAGCCGGAAGTTGACAGGGCATTTTCGTGAATGATTGACCGATCCGTGATCATCGGCCATCGATGTGCCACAGGAAGGCACCTGAGGGACGGGCCTGAGAGACAGGGCGGCGCAGGAACGGGCAGGATCAGAATGGTGACCGAGCGGTTGTTAACACTGTAACGATCGCCATGAAACCATTGTCATGGCGATATGGGCGATCTTTTCCGGGTCGCCCGATTTCAACGATGACAACCATGCATGGAGACAGAATAAAATTCGGCCAACCCAGGGGAGGCCAGGATGTCTTCCGCGATCTTGCCGAAAGACATGGTGAAGTCTGTCGAACCGTCTCGTCCGCCGGATCCTCCGATGGCGCCGGGCAGCCGATGCCAAACACGGGAGGTTCCGGGAATCCCCCCAATTGCGTTTTCAATCCATCGGTGACGTGACGGTGACGGAGAGGACGAGATGACCTGAGATGCGGTCGTGCTCTCCTTCCTGACCGTCAGGGATTGTCGTCAGGATGGCGACAGGCGGCTGCGTTTCAACAACTTCGGAATGCATCGGGGTGGCGCCGGATCATGAGGCAGCCGTCGGGCGCGCGGACCCTCCTCGGGAAACGGTGTTCCGCTCATTCGGAACGCGGATGACAGGAACCTTCCCTCCGACTACTGTGCCTCTGGCGGCCGGATCCGGGAGCGGGCTGCCGACGGGGGTGCACTCCGGGAAACGGGAATGGCTGCAAGGACGTCTTTTCAGATGGTCACCAGGTGAACGGGCGAGCAGAAGACTACGGGGACGCGCAGACGCCCCTGATTCCCGTTGTCCTGGCAGGCGGGTCCGGAACGCGCCTGTGGCCTGCATCGCGGCGATTACGGCCGAAGCAGTTCCTGTCCCTCGGCGAGGAAGGGGAAAGCCTCCTCCAGACAACGCTTCAGAGGTTGCAGGGACTGACGCAGGAAGCACCGATCCTGGTTTGCAGCGAGCAGCATCGCTTTCTGGCAGCAGAACAATTGCGAAAGAGCGGGCTGGAAGGAACTCCGGTGCTTCTTGAGCCGGAGGGTCGCAACACGGCGGCTTCTGTGGCTCTTGCAGCCCTGTTTGCCCGGAAAGCCACGGATCGCGATCCGCTCCTTCTCGTGTTGCCCTCCGATCACATCGTCCAGGATGCGGCGGGTTTTCATTCCGCCGTCGAGGCGGCCTGTCCGTACGCTGAACAGGGGCGGCTTGTCACATTCGGCATCAAACCGCGCCACGCCGAAACCGGTTACGGATATATTGAGGTCGGCAAGCCTCTGGGAGAGGCATTCTTCGAAGTGGCTCGTTTTGTCGAGAAACCGGACAAGGCCACCGCAGAACGCTTTGTCGAGGCAGGAACGTTTCTCTGGAACAGCGGCATGTTCGTCCTGAAATCGTCGAGTTATCTGGCTGAACTGGACCGCTATGAACCGGCCATCCTGGAAGCCTGTCGCGAAAGTCTGGCACCCGGTCCTCCGAGGCAGGACCCGATCTGGCCGTTTGTGCGGCCGGATCCGGCCGCTTTTCTGCGCAGTCCGAGCCGGTCCCTGGACACGGCGGTCATGGAACCGACGCACCAGGCGGTCGTGCTCCCTCTCGACCTGGGCTGGAGCGATGTCGGGTCGTGGGCGTCACTGTGGGAGGCCGGGGAGCGCGATGACGATGGCAACCGGGCCCAGGGTGATGTCCTGTTGCAGGATGTACAGAATTGCCTGATCAGTTCTGATCAGGCTCTGGTTGCCTGTATCGGGCTCGAGCACCTCGTGGTCGTTGCAACACCTGACGCGGTCCTTGTCGCAGACCGTGGTCGAGCCCAGGAGGTGCAGGAGATGGTCGCGACCCTGAGCCAGCAGGGGCGCCCGGAATGCGACGATCACCGTCAGGTCTTCAGACCCTGGGGCCGGTTTGATACTGTTGACCGGGGAGAGCGTTATCTGGTGAAGCGAATAACCGTCAATCCGGGGGCACGGCTTTCCCTTCAGTATCATCATCACCGTGCGGAACACTGGGTCGTGGTGAGCGGTGTTGCCCATGTTCGCAATGGCAGCCGCAACTATGTTGTTCGAGAGAACGAGTCGACATTTATTCCTGCCAGGAGTGTCCATAGCCTCGAGAACCGGGGAGACCAGCTTCTTGAGCTGATCGAGATCCAGTCCGGGAGTTATGTTGGCGAGGACGATATCGTACGTTTGGAGGATCTCTATGGGCGAGAGGACGCCGGAGATGTTTGACCTCACCGGCAAAAGGGTCTGGGTTGCGGGTCATAACGGAATGGTGGGGTCAGCGATCGTAAGGCGCCTGAAGCAAGAGAACTGCAATCTGCTGAAAGTCGCGCGAAACAGACTGGACCTCACCCTTCAGGAGCGGGTCGAGAAATGGATGGCGAAAAACCGACCCGACGTCATAGTGCTGGCTGCTGCGAGGGTCGGCGGAATCCGGGCCAATGACGGGTATCCGGCAGAATTTCTGTATCAGAACCTCATGATCGAAACCAACATCATCCATTCTGCATGGAAGAACAAGGTCGAAAAACTCCTGTTCCTGGGATCGAGCTGTATCTATCCGCGTGCGGCGCCCCAGCCGGTAACCGAAGAGATGCTGCTTACCGGGCCGCTCGAGCCAACCAACGAATGGTATGCGATTGCCAAGATCGCCGGCCTCAAACTCTGTCAGGCCTATCGGCGTCAGTATGGTTGCGACTTTATTACCGCGATGCCGACGAACCTGTTCGGACCGGACGACAATTTTCATCCTGAAGACAGTCATGTCGCGCCTGCACTGCTCGACCGCTTTCACAAGGCCGTTAGGGAGGGGCGCGACAAGGTTGTTGTCTGGGGGACCGGAAAACCGCGCCGCGATTTTCTCCATGTTGACGATCTTGCCGATGCTGCTGTTTACCTGCTCAAGCGATATTCGGACGAAGCTGTCATCAATGTGGGGACGGGCAAGGACATCAGCATCGCGGAGTTTGCAGAATTTATCGCTGATACGGTCGGTTTTCGCGGCGGGATTGCCTTTGATACCAGTCGTCCCGATGGCACGCCGCGCAAGTGCCTTGACATCAGTCGGCTGTCAGAGCTGGGCTGGACCGCGCAAACAGATCTGGAAGCCGGACTTGCAGACTATTATCGCTGGTATCGCCACAACCAGGACAGATTGCGTCGATGAGAGGGCGAACAGCACTCATCACCGGAGTCACGGGGCAGGATGGCGCTTACCTCGCGGAATTCCTGCTCGGGAAGGGGTATCAGGTTCATGGCATCAAGCGGCGGTCATCGTCGTTCAACACCGGACGTGTCGATCACCTCTATGTCGATCCCCATGAGACAGGTGAGGATTTCCATTTGCATTACGGCGACGTTACGGATGCGACAAACCTCATCCGCCTGATCCAGGAGACGGAACCGGATGAAATCTACAACCTTGCCGCCCAGAGTCACGTCCAGGTCAGTTTCGAGACCCCGGAGTACACGGCAAATGCCGACGCGCTGGGAACACTCCGCCTTCTGGAAGCGATCCGTATCCTGGGCCTTGCTGATCGCACACGGTTTTATCAGGCTTCCACGTCCGAGCTGTTCGGAAATGCACCGGAAGCACCCCAGAGCGAGACGACTCCCTTCCGGCCCCGCAGCCCCTATGCGGCGGCCAAGCTCTATGCCTACTGGATTACGGTGAATTATCGGGAGGCTTACGGGATTCACGCTTCAAACGGCATTCTTTTCAATCATGAAAGCCCGGTTCGAGGAGAAACCTTCGTCACTCGCAAGATCACCCGGGCCGTGTCGGCTATCAGGATGAATCGCCAGGCTTGCCTGTATCTCGGAAATCTCGATGCCGAACGGGACTGGGGCCATGCCCGCGATTATGTGGAGGGTATGTGGATGATGCTCCAGCAGGACAACGCGGACGACTATGTTCTGGCAACCGGGAAGAGTTACACGGTCCGCGCGTTCGTCGAAGCGGCGTTCGCGGAAACAGGACGCCGGATCGTCTGGAGGGGTGAGGGCAAGGAGGAAACAGGCGTTGATCCCGCTTCCGGAGATGTTCTGGTGCGCATCGACCCGCGTTACTACCGGCCGACCGAAGTCGACAGACTGATTGGCGATTCCGGGAAGGCGCAGCGTATCCTGGGATGGCGCCACCGCACCGGTTTTCATGAGTTGGTGCAGGAAATGGTGAGGGTGGATCTTGAAGCCCTTTCGGGTGGCGATCCCGGAGGGTTCCAGGTGTAAACGCAACATTCGGGGCCCGGATGCCGGAGGTGTGGCTGAGCCAGCCGATTACAGGGCCGCCAACCGTTGTTGCATCATGATTTTTCGCTCAGGCGCGCGGGTCTCCCAGGCAAGGTCCACGCTGACGTGCAGTCTGGATCCGTGAATGACAGAGGTGGTGCTGATCGGGAGAGGCGTCAGCAGCCGGTCTTTCGCCTGACGGCCCAAAGTCCCGGCGCCAAACGCAATCGGCGGGGCAGCTCAGGCAGCCCTGGAGCGAGAACGGGATACTCCAGCCATGATCGGGCAAGCCTATCCGGGCCGGTCACGAGACGGCAGGCCGTGCTCCCTCAGCTTCGGTCACCGGAAAGACAGCGGTGCATGCTCTGGGCCAACCCTTCGATCAGATCCGGATAGAGGTCGGGGCCGGGCTCCGAACCAAACGGGTCTATGACGCCAAGGCGCACACCGGTTCCTTCGGCCACAGTGCGTGCAAGCTTGTTGTCAAGCTGTGGTTCGACAAAGAGGCAGGCCACATCATGGTCCTTGATGGTCCGTTTGATCATGGCAATGCGCGCCGGTCCGGGTGAGGACGCGTCGCCCAGAGCGACAGCGCCCTCGTACTCGAGATCAAATCGATGTGCGAAATACGCATATCCGTCATGGGCGGTGACGAACTCTCGTTCGCGAACCGGCGCCATAAGAGAGACGACCCGGCCAATCAACGAGTCCAGCTCGGATGCCGCAGCAGCAGCATTGGCTCGATAGGTTGCCGCATTGCGTGGATCGATTTTTGCGAGGCGCGCCGCCATCTCCGAAATCATGGCCTTGGCATTGACCGGATCAAGCCAGATGTGGGGATCGATATCCCCATGGTGTTCATGTCCGTGTTCGTCCTTTTCAGAAGCCTCGTGGTGATGCTCCTCCCTTTCCTCGTGATGCGCGTGCTCGACTTCCCTTTCGGACTCTTCGTGATGATGTCGGTCCCCGTCGCTGTGGTGGTCGTGATCGTGTTCCTCCTTTTCGGAGGCCTCGTGGTGATGCTCCTCCCTTTCCTCGTGATATGCGTGCTCGACCTCCCTCCTCGACTCTTCGTGATGATGTCGGTCTCCATCACTCTGGTGCTCGTGATGGTCTTTCCCGGCGCTCTCCTCGTGGTGGTCTTTCTCCTCGTGATGGTCGCTATCGTCGCCGTATTCCAGAAGCGTCACCCCTGGCACTTCCATCAAGGCGACAGAGATGGCTTGAGGGGCCAGGCTTGATACCGCCTTTGCAAAACCGGGCGAGAGACCTTCGCCAATCCAGAAAACGATATCGGCGCGTGAGAGCTTCGCGGCTTCGGATGGGCGCATGGAATAGTGATGCGCCGAAACACCGGGCGGTACAATCAGTTCCGGCGTGCCCACGCCTGCCATGACACGGGCTGCAAGAGACTGGACCGGGGCAATATCGGTGACGACTTTCGGAGCTGCCATGGCAGGAAGGGCCATGAGCCAGACAACAGGAATGAACAGCAGAGAGGGCAGTCTTGGGCGGTTCATGGGAAACTCCGGAATGGCGAGGGTGATCTTGTCGAAATGTGCCATTTAGGGTATTCCGAAACATCTACACAAGCAACAATGGCGCCGCTGATGACGGACCCAATACGACAGTGTCGGAGGAGATCGGCAAAACCTGTCCGGCGCGGGTCCTTGTCGGAGTCCGGCATACCGTGTCGCTGATCGCGGCCCGCGGCCTGTCTGTGCGGCTTGGTGGACAACTGGTCCTGTTCAGGATCGACCTTGCGATTGATTCCGGCGAGATCGTCACGGTGATCGGCCCCAACGGATCGGGTAAAAGCACGTTGCTTCGTGCTCTGGTCGGTGCGGTGAAACCCTCCGAAGGAAGCATCGAACGGGCTCCCGGATTGCGTATCGGTTATGTGCCGCAACGTCTCCATCTGGACTCGAGGCTGCCTATTACAGTTAACCGCTTCCTCAGGCTTGGTATCCAGTGCGGATCCGATGATATCAGGCGTGCTCTGGCCGAAACCGGTATTCCGGGTCTTGAGCGTCGGCAAATGACAACGCTGTCCGGCGGACAGTTCCAGCGCGTTCTTTTGGCGCGGGCACTTCTTTCAGCCCCTGATCTCTTGCTGCTCGATGAGCCGGCTCAGGGTCTGGATGAGCCGGGCGTCGCTTCGTTCTGCCTGTTGCTGAAGCAGATGCGTATGCAGCTGGGATGCGGAGTTCTCATGGTCAGCCACGACCTGCATGCTGTCATGAGTACGGCGGATCGGGTGATTGGCCTGAAGGGGATTATCCGGTGTGAAGGACCGCCGATGGTCGTTGTATCGAGCGCCGAATACCACGAGCTGTTCGGCGATGCGGAGGCCTGTGCCCTCCCGCTCTGTTTCCACGAGGAAGGCAACATTCAGCAGTCCCCGGAGTCATGCTAGACGACTTCATCCTGCGTGCGAGTCTCGCAGGTATTGGCACAGCGCTGGCTGCCGGACCGCTTGGCTGCTTTGTGGTCTGGAAGCGGATCGCCTATTTCGGCGATGCAACAGCCCATTCGGCGATTCTGGGCGTTGCGATCTCTCTCATGTTTTCAATATCAACCGTGGTCGGGGTCCTCGCTGCCGCCATCGTCATGGCGATTATTGTTTCCACGCTGGCCGGACGAGGTCTGGCCATGGATACACTGCTCGGTGTTGCGGCCCATGCCGGCCTCGCCATTGGTATCGTAGCTGTCGCTCTCTCCTCGCCGCGTGCCATCGATATCGAAGCCTACCTTTTCGGCGATTTGCTAACGGTGACACGATCAGACCTGGTGGTGGTCTGGTGCGGTGCAGCGGTGGTGCTCGGCCTGATTATCTGGCGCTGGTCGGCGCTGCTCACGGCAACGATCAGCTCTGAGCTCGCACGTGGCGACAATATCAACCCGGAACGGGAACAGCTGATCCTGACCCTCGCGCTTGCAGTTCTGGTTGCCGTATCGATAAAAGTGGTGGGAGTGCTGCTGATTACAGCCATGTTGATCCTGCCGGCCGCTGCTGCCCGTGCGTTCTCCAACACACCCGAGCGAATGGCCATGGGTGCCGCGCTTGTCGGGGTTGCCTCGGTGCTTCTGGGCCTTGCCGCCTCGTGGCAATGGGATACGCCGACCGGCCCGACCATCGTGACGGTCGCAGTCCTTTTCTTTGCCGTTTCCTGTTCCTTCGGGTTCCTGCGCCGGTCAACCGGCCGAACGGAGATGTGAAGGACCCATGAGCGGCCCGGGCAGTATTCACCACAGTCACAAGAGTGAGAGCCGGGACGGGCATCATCATGGCATTTCGGGCGCTCATGATCAGGCACTGAGGTCGGCCAGCAAGCGAAGCCTTACGGCCGCACTGGCGCTGATTTCGTGCTTCATGGTGGCCGAGGTCGTGGGCGGATTGCTTTCAGGCAGTCTGGCCTTGCTGGCGGATGCCGGTCATATGCTGACGGACTCGGCTGCGATCGCGCTTGCGCTGCTCGCCATGGTTCTGGGTGCTCGGGCCTATACCGCCGAGCGAACCTACGGCTATGAACGGCTCGAAATCCTCGCAGCGCTGGTCAATGTGCTCGTCCTCTGGCTCATTGCGTTGGCGGTGATCTGGGAAGCCTTGCAGCGTCTCTCCGAGCCTCCCGTGATCCAGGCACCGATCGTGGTTGCGGTGGGTTCGGTGGGGCTCGCTGTCAATGTTGCTGCGGCGTTGATCCTGCACAAATCGGCAAAACACAGCATCAATGTCGCGGGAGCTTTCGCGCATGTGCTCGCGGATCTCGCGGGATCTCTGGGAGTTCTCATTGCAGGCACCCTGGTCTGGGCCTTCGGCTGGATGATTGCCGATCCCATCGTCAGTCTGTGTGTCGGTGTCCTGATCCTGGGAAGCACCTGGAACCTGTTGTACCGAGTGGTGAATGTCCTGCTTGAAGGCGCGCCCGAGCATGTCGATATTCCCGAACTCTGTGCGCGATTGCAGGCGCTGGACGGTGTGGTCTTCGTGCATGACATTCATGCATGGACCCTTTCTCCCGGTAATGACGCCTTGACTGCGCATGTCCTTGTCGACCCTGACTATCAGGGCGACACGGATGCCCTGTTGCAGCAGATACGCATAATCGCTTCACGCGATTTCAACATCCAGCACATTACAATCCAGATCGAGCGTTCCGCCGAGAACTGCACCGAACGTCACCACTTTGATCACCTGTCGGCAGACGTCAGCCGTTCCTGAATCACGGTCTTTCGGAACCCAGCGATGCGGGATCGCGATCCGTGATGGATGTCATGGGGTCCTCCTGCGCATCCTGCATCAGGCGCTTCAGCCGGTAGAGCAGGTCGAGGGCATCACGCGGAGACAGCTCGTCCGGATTGATTTCGGAAAGCTCATGCTCGACGGCCGAAGGCTTGCTTTCCCTGGGTGCGGCCCGCGTCGTTGAAAACAAGGGAAGATCTGCTGCCAGATCGGCCAGCTTGCCCGAACGTTCTTCCTGTTCCAGTACCTCCAGCACCTCTTTCGCCCGCGCGATCACCACGGAAGGAAGCCCCGCCAGTTTTGCGACATGAATCCCGTAGGACTGGTTGGCTGTGCCGGAAATGACCTCGTGCAGGAACACCACCTCGTTTCTCCATTCCTTGACGCGCATGGTCTGGCAGGAGAGGGAATCAAGCCGACTGGTCAGCGATGTCAGCTCGTGAAAATGGGTGGCGAACAGGGCGCGGCAGCGATTGATATCGTGCAGATGTTCAAGCGCCGCCCAGGCAATGGACAACCCGTCAAACGTTGCCGTCCCCCGGCCGATTTCATCGAGAATGACAAGGGAACGGGATGTGGCCTGATTGAGAATGGCTGCCGTTTCGACCATCTCCACCATGAATGTGGATCGCCCCCGCGCCAGGTCGTCGGCGGCTCCGACGCGGCTGAACAGCCGGTCCACAATTCCCAGCCGTGCCTCGTCTGCGGGCACGAATGATCCCATCTGCGCCAATATGGAGATCAGCGCGTTCTGTCTCAGAAACGTTGACTTGCCGGCCATGTTGGGTCCGGTGACAAGCCATAACCGGCGGTCTTCGGCGAGATCGCAGTCGTTGGCAACGAATGCGTCGGCCGCCTCCGCCAGGTTTGCTGCCTCGACAACGGGATGCCGACCGCCCTTGACCTGAAAACCGGTGCTGTCCTCGATCATTGGCCGCACATACCGGCGTTCCATCGAAAGGACCGCCAGCCCGGCCGAGACATCAAGCACACAAAGGGCGGCTGCGGTAGCGGAAATCGCTTCGGCATTTTCCGCAACTTCGGTCGCCAGAGCCTCGAACAATGATAATTCCAGAGAAAGCGCCCGTTCTCCCGCCTGGGCCAGTCGGCCCTCGAGATCGGCCAGTTCTGTGGTCGTGTAGCGAACCGAGTTGGCAAGTGTCTGGCGATGAATAAACGGGCTGTCGACGGCCTTGGGCATGTTTTCGACCTGCACCGCTGTCACCTCGATGAAATATCCCAGCACGTTGTTGTGACGAATCTTCAGAGATGTGATTCCGGTTTCCCCGACATAACGGGCCTGCAGCTCGGCGATGTGCCTCCGGCTGGCATCCCGCAAGGACCGGAGTTCGTCCAGTTCCCCGGACCATAGCGCGCGTATGAAGTCGCCGTCACGCACGGCGATCGGCAAGTCATCGTCGAGCGCTGCGCACAGTCGGTCTCGGACCTGATCGTGGCCATTCAGGGCCGCAACCGCCTCATTGATTTCCCTGGGCAGGGTATCAGTAGCGGCCAGTATTTCCCGGATTTCCGCTGCTGCTGCCAGCCCGTCGCGAATGGCTGCCAGATCTCTTGGGCCGCCGCGTCCCAGTGCCAGGCGCGACAGGGAACGGCTGATGTCGGGGATTGCGGCCATGCGCGTTCGAATCTCTTCGCACTGCGGTCTCCGTGCCACCAGCCATGACACGGAATCGAGTCGCGCCGTGATCTCCTCCACATTGGTCAGTGGAGCCGCAAGCCGGGCTGCAAGGAGGCGGCTGCCCGCTCCACTGACGGTTCGGTCGATGACAGAAAGGAGAGAACCGGCCCTGTCACCGCCCAGTGTTCGAACAAGTTCGAGATTGCGTCGCGTTGCGGCATCGATTTCCATGACCGATCCCTGGGCCAGCCGCCGCAACGGCTGCAGGCGAGGCATGCGCCCCTTCTGGGTCTCGGCGACATACTGAAGAACGGCACCGCTGGCGGACAGCTCGGCCCGGCTGAAATCGCCAAAGGCATCCAATGACCTGACCTCAAGGATCCCTTCCAGTTGTCGGCGCGCGGCCTCGCTGTCAAACGCACTGTCGGGGAGGGTCCTGACTGCCTCTCCGTGATCGACCAGGGCCGCGTCAAGCTCAGGCCGGGAAACCAGCCGCTCCGGGACAAGAAGTTCTCCCGGCTCGATTCGCGCGAGGGCAGACGACAGTTCCTTTTCGCTTCGCGGATGACAGAAAAACTCTCCGGTCGAAATATCAAGCCAGGCCAGACCAAACTTTCCTTCGGCGCTTGCGAGGGCCGCCAGATAGTTGTGGCGGCGCTGATCAAGCAGGGTTTCCTCGATCACGGTTCCCGGCGTAATGACGCGCCGCACTTCGCGCTTCACCACCGACTTCGATCCGCGTCGCCGGGCCTCCGCAGGATCCTCAGTCTGCTCGCATACGGCGACCCGGAAACCCTTGCGGATCAAGCGTGCGAGATAGGTGTCAGCGGAATGGACCGGTACACCACACATGGGGATGTCCATATCCTTGTGCTTGCCGCGACGGGTCAAGGCGATATCGAGGACGGGCGCCGCCTTTTCCGCGTCCTCGAAGAACATTTCGTAAAAGTCGCCCATGCGATAGAACAGAAGGGTATCGGGATGCGCTTCCTTGATATCAAGATACTGACGCATCATCGGGCTTGCCGTTCCGGCAAGCGACCGGTTCCCGGATGCACCGTCCGGCCTGCCGGTATCGGGCGGACGGTGACCGGGGTCTGTCTGCTTCGCGATGTCGTTGGACTGAACCACGGCCCGAGCCTAACACATGGGTGCGACGATGAGGACGCCCCGGCGCCGCTGAAGAACAGCCTTGTCCTGATCGAAGCGTCAGACGCCGGACAGGGCAGATGTTGGAGCAAGGGTGTTTCCGCTATATCCTGAACGCGTCAGCAGCCGGAGATCCGACCACATCATGACCGAACACGCCTATACAGATCTTGACCGGGACGCCCTGGCCATGCACCGCGCCTACCCACCGGGCAAGATTGAAGTTGTTCCTACCAAAGCCCTGACCACACAGCTGGATCTGGCTCTTGCCTATTCCCCGGGGGTGGCCGCGCCTTGCCTGGAAATCAAGCGTGATCCTGCGACGGCTTACGAATACACCGCCAAGGGCAATCTGGTAGCCGTGGTATCGAACGGAACGGCGGTCCTTGGCCTCGGCAACCTCGGCGGTCTGGCCTCGAAGCCGGTCATGGAAGGAAAGGCCGTACTCTTCAAGCGGTTTGCCGATGTCGATTCGATTGACCTCGAAGTCGACACCGAAGACCCCGACGAGTTCGTCAATTGTGTCCGCCACCTCGGACGATCGTTTGGTGGAATCAACCTGGAGGATATTCGTGCCCCGGACTGTTTCGTTATCGAGAGCCGTCTCAGGGAGGTCATGGACATTCCGGTTTTTCACGACGATCAGCACGGAACTGCCATCATCGCGACGGCCGGTCTGATCAATGCGCTCGAGCTGACTGGCCGCGATATCCGCACGACAACCCTGGTCGTGAATGGAGCCGGCGCGGCGGGGATAGCCTGTGTCGAACTGCTCAAGGCTTTCGGCATGCCCGCCGACCATATCATTCTCTGCGATACGCGCGGCGTGATTTATCGGGGTCGGGAAGCCGGCATGAACCAGTGGAAGATGGCTCATGCCGTGGACACGCCTGCGCGGTCGCTGGCCGATGCCCTGCGCGGTGCTGATGTTTTCTTCGGACTGTCAATAGCAGGGGCGGTCGATGGTGACATGGTTCGGTCGATGGCAGACAAACCCATTATTTTCGCCATGGCCAACCCTGATCCGGAAATCAGGCCGGAAGAGGCTCGCAGCATTCGCGACGATGTGATCATAGCCACCGGGCGATCGGACTATCCCAATCAGGTGAATAACGTACTCGGATTTCCCTACATCTTCAGGGGAGCGCTTGACGTGCGGGCCCGGACCATCAACGAAGACATGAAAATCGCCGCGGCGCGCGCACTGGCAGGGCTGGCGAGGGATGATGTTCCGGACGAGGTCGCGGCCGCCTATTCCGGCCGCAGACTGCGCTTCGGGCCAGACTACATCATCCCGGTGCCGTTCGATCCACGGCTGATTTCGGAGGTGCCTCCCGCCGTTGCCCGAGCGGCTGTCGAAAGTGGTGTGGCGCGCATGCCGATGCCTGACCTCGATTCCTATCAGGTCCAGCTTTCGGCACGGCTCGATCCCACAGTGTCCATGCTGCAGGCGATCAATGCCGAAGTCCGGGCCAATCCGCGGCGAATCGGTTTCGCCGAAGGTGAGGAGGAAACCACGATCCGCGCGGCCGTGGCGTTTTCCAATTCGGGTCTCGGAACCCCTGTGCTCATCGGGCATGAATCCAGAATTCGATCGACCATAAGGCGGCTGGGGATGACCGGAACTGATGGCATCGAGATCCAGAATGCGCGTCTGTCTCGCGGTAACCGTCATTACATCGAATATCTGTACAGGCGTCTTCAGCGACAGGGTTATCTCTATCGTGACTGTCAGAGGCTGGTTCACCAGGACCGGAATGCGTTCTCCGCCTGTATGGTGGTTCACGGTGACATCGATGCGATGGTTACGGGTCTCTCACGCAGCTATGCGGTGAGCTATGGAGACATCCGACGTGCGATTGATCCTCTTCCGGGCCATGAAGTCTTCGGACTCGAGATGGTGATGTCGCGGGGGCGCACGGTCTTTATTGCCGACACATCGATCAATCCCCGACCTGATGGTCCACAGTTGGCACGAATTGCCCGGCAGTGCGCTGCGAAGGCGCGGGCCATGGGCCACGAACCGATTGTTGCGTTTCTCTCCTACGCCAATTTCGGCAATCCTCCCGGAGCACTCGACGAGCATGTTCGGGACGCGGTGGCCATTCTCGACCAGGAAGGGGCCGACTTCGAATATGATGGAGAAATGACGCCGGATGTTGCGCTCGACATGAACCTGAGGCCGGTGTACCCGTTTTGCCGACTGAGTGGCCCGGCCAACGTCCTTGTGATGCCCGGCCTTCATGCGGCGTCCATTGCTTCGAGGTTTCTCCACAAGCTTGGAGGCGGAACCGTTATCGGACCGTTGCTGATGGGATTGCAACGCAGCGTGCAGATCGCGCCGATGAGCGCGAATGATGCAGAGCTGGTAAATTTTGCGACCATGGCCGCCTATGACTCCCTGGCGATCAACGGTCGGGAAAATTCTTGAACCGTGGATTTGGTAGATCGGGAGCGTGTCTGACGACCTGGATCCGAGGGAAACGGATGCGTCGCAAGGGGTGCATGTTCCGCTCGCGCGCATGGTTGCGCTCGCGATTCTTCTGGCAGCGACACCGGTTCTCGCGCTTTTTGCACTCGCCGGACTTGAGCTTCTCGGGTGGCACGCGGCCGTCATCGTCTCCCTGGTCTGTCTGGCCAGCGCGATGCTGGTGGCGAGACGTGGCCTCCACGACATCTATGGCGTCAAGCAGTTCTGTGAGCGCCTGGCCCGTGCAAGTGATACGGGCGAGATTGCGGCGTGGCAGGGGGCACGCCTGTTTCCCGAACTCTCGGACGCCGCCTATCATCTGCGCCGGGCCTGGGTCAGGGAACGCCGTCATCTCCAGGACAGAGCGGTGTCGGCGGAAGCGATTTTCGAGGACCTGCCCTCCTCCCTGATTCTGATCAACCAGGATCGCCAGATTTCCCATGCCACCGCCGGCGCGGTCGCATTGCTGGGCGAGATATCGCTGGGGCGGGACCTGTCGTCGTTGCTGCGAAACCCGGAAGTTCTGGAAGCAGCCGATCGTGTTCTTGCGAATGGCGAGGCCGAACTTGTAGAGTTCGACGGCCAGTTCCCTGCCGAAAAGACCCTCACTGCTTTTTTTCAACGCCTGCCGCAGAGCCAGATGGAGGGCGTGCGGGTGGTGCTCTCCCTGTCCGATGTCACCCAGCTGAAACATATCCAACAGGTCAGAACAGACTTCGTTGCCAATGTCAGTCACGAACTGAAGACGCCGCTGGCTGTGGTTGGCGCCTGCATCGAAACCCTTCAGGGCAAGGCGCGCGATGATTTCGAAGCCAGGCGCAGGTTCACCGACATGATTGCGACCCATGTCAATCGCATGGTGTCCCTGATCGAGGATCTTCTGTCCCTGTCCCGGATCGAACTGAACGAAAGTATGGCGCCGACCGAGCCGGTTCCACTCCGTGAACTGCTGTCGCGAGTGGTGGAAGAACTGGAAGTGCCGGCCCAGAAGCGAACCATCGACATTCGTCTCGAGTGGCACTCGGGACCGAGCACAATTCCGGGCGACGAGAACGAGATGTCGCAGGTCTTTCGCAACCTTGTCGAAAATGCCGTCAGATATGGCCGGGAAAACTCGGAAGTCCGCCTCACCACCCGGTTTCTGCCCGATAACGACGCCGGGCCCGGTGAGACGGATCCGGTCGGCGTTGAAATCGAAATCACCGATCACGGTCCGGGAATCCCTGCCCACCACATCCCCAGACTTACGGAGCGTTTTTACCGGGTTGATGCGGCGAGATCGCGTGAAATGGGTGGAACCGGATTGGGGCTGGCGATCGTCAAGCACGTTCTCAATCGCCATCGGGGGCGTCTTCTGATCGAGTCCGTTGAGGGCCAGGGCAGCAGCTTTGCTGTTCAGTTGCCGGTATCCGACAACGCGGTTCTCCCCGCGCAGGAACCCCGGCCAGGACGTGTGATCGTCACATAAGTTTCACATTCGATTCGTATACTCGTCCCGATCCGGCAGTCGGCAACCGGGATACAAGTTTTCCGCTCATGAGCAAGCCATGACGCCTTCCCTTTTGTTTTTTCTGCTGATCGTCCTCGGCGTGGCGGGCTATTTCATGGGGCGCAAACGGGTTGTTGCCCTTGCCGGCGGTGATCCGCGCGGACTTCATTCGCGCCCGGCCTACCACGGCACATATATCGCTCTCTGGTGCCTGATTCCGGCGGCAATGGTCGCTGTGGCATGGCTTGTTGCCCAACCCATCCTCCTGGAGCGGCTGGTTATTGCCGGACTTCCCGAGGTCTATCGTGAGCTCCCTTCAGATCGCCTGGGGCTGCTGCTCAATGATGTGCGTAACCTTGCCGATGGAAACATTGTCAGCCGCACCCTCGATTC
This sequence comes from Alphaproteobacteria bacterium, assembly GCA_965221485.1. GTDB lineage: Bacteria > Pseudomonadota > Alphaproteobacteria > MPNO01 > UBA830 > JAJEBT01. The sequence continues at coordinate 3,524,907 of OZ244893.1, forward strand.
CCCGGGCGGCCAGGTCATTTCCGCTGCCGCCGCTCACCTGACCGAGCTTCGCAAGATTGGTGACAACGCCCTTCTTGCACTGGTCCTGGTTGTCGCGGCCGGCGCCGGACTCCTCAGCCTTCGGGCCGTGTCTCCGGACCTTCGCTCACGCGATCATGTGGAAACAGCCGTACGCATATTCCTGATTGCCTGCTCGACAATCGCTGTGATCACAACAGTTGGAATCGTACTGTCGCTGGTCTTCGAATCCATCCGGTTCTTCGGCAAGGTATCGTTCCTGGAATTCCTGTTCGGAATCAAATGGAGCCCCCAGACCGCTCTGCGCGCGGACCAGGTAGGGGCATCCGGGGCATTTGGTGCGATCCCCCTGTTTGCAGGTACCTTGCTGATCACCGCAATAGCGATGGTGATTGCCGTCCCCACGGGCCTGTTTTCGGCCATTTACCTGTCGGACTATGCGAATCCCCGGGTTCGTTCGGCGGTAAAACCGATTCTTGAAATTCTTGCCGGCATCCCGACCGTGGTGTACGGCTTCTTTGCAGCCCTGACGATGGCGCCTTATCTGCGCAATCTCGGAGACTGGCTGGGTCTCGACGTCGCTTCCGAGAGCGCGTTGGCAGCCGGGGTCGTGATGGGCATCATGATCATTCCGTTCATCTCGTCGCTTTCGGATGATGTCATCAACGCCGTTCCGCAGTCTCTTCGCGACGGTTCCTATGCGCTGGGAGCGACCCAGTCGGAGACGATCAAGAAGGTTGTCCTGCCGGCGGCCTTGCCCGGAATCTTTGCGTCGGTTCTGCTGGCGGTGAGCCGGGCCATTGGTGAAACGATGATCGTGGTCATGGCGGCCGGGCTTGCTGCCAACCTCACCATCAACCCGTTCGAGGCGGTCACAACCGTTACGGTGCAGATTGTGACCCTGCTGGTTGGTGATCAGGAATTTGACAGCGCCAAGACGCTGGCGGCCTTTGCGCTCGGGCTGGTCCTGTTCTTTGCCACGTTGACCATGAATGTGATCGCGCTGCATGTGGTGCGCAAATATCGGGAAAAATATGACTGAACCGGACCAGGGAATGGCGACGACACAGGCTGGCCAGAGTTCAGGTGCTCTGCTGTCAAAAAACATGCGCAGGCGCAATGCTGCCGAGAAGCGATTTCGCCTTTATGGGGCCGCAGCCATTGCCCTCGCGATCGGTGCGCTTCTCTGGCTGCTGATCAGCATTTTTCTCACCGGGTATTCCGCATTCGTTCAGACCAGGGTCAAGCTCGATATACATTTTGATTCCGCAGTCATTGATCCCGCGGGATCCGGTGATGCGCGCGTATTGCAGGAGGCGAATTATGCGTTGCTGTACCGCAAGGCCATTGAACGACTGTTTCCCGAAGTCAGTGGGCGTCGCGACAAGCGTGACCTGCGGCGCCTCATCAGTTCCGGTGCTGATCTGGAGTTGCGGGACCGGGTTCTCTCCGATCCGGCCATTATTGGGCAAACGGTTGCAGTCTGGGTTACCGCATCGGACGATCTCGATCAGTTTCACAAGGGAGCTCATTCACGAGAGACTCCCGAAGACTCCCGACCGTTCAAGGACAAGCAGATCGCCTGGTATGACCGGCTTGCTGCTGATGATCGGGTCGCGGCCAGGTTCAATACAACATTGTTTACCGCCGGAGCCTCCCGCGAACCGGAACAGGCCGGTATCTGGGGTGCGATCGTCGGTTCATTCTGGACCCTGTTGATCACCTTGCTGCTCAGCTTTCCTGTTGGTGTGTCCGCGGCTGTCTATCTCGAGGAATTTGCGCCGAAAAATCGCTGGACAGATCTGATTGAGGTCAACATCAACAATCTGGCTGCAGTGCCTTCGATCGTCTTTGGATTGCTCGGGCTCGCCGTTTTTCTCAGCTTCTTCGGATTGCCGCGTTCGGCGCCGCTTGTCGGCGGCATGGTTCTTGCGCTCATGACCCTGCCAACAATCATCATTGCCACCCGTGCAGCTCTGAAAGCGGTTCCACCGTCCATTCGGGAGGCCGCTTACGGAGTCGGCGCATCCCCGCTGCAGACCGTCTTCCACCATGTCCTGCCCCTGGCGTTGCCGGGCATCCTGACTGGGACCATCATCGGGATGGCGCAGGCGCTTGGCGAAACGGCACCGCTTCTGATGATTGGCATGGTGGCGTTCATTGTCGATATTCCGGGCGGGCCGCTGAGCGCGTCCACCGTGCTTCCGGTCCAGATATTCCTTTGGAGTGATCTGCCCGAGAGAGCCTTCGTCGAACGCACGAGTGCGGCCATTCTGGTTCTGCTCGGCTTCCTCATTGTGATGAATTTGATCGCTGTTCTGCTGCGCAAGCGCTTCGAAAGGCGCTGGTAGCGGACTGCGGAAGGGGCTGTATGATATGGATACCATGATTGGTAATGCTGACGTTGATCAGGTCCGAACAGGCTATGATGCCGACGGTTGGGAAAACGAACGCCCCGAGTCCGTTGACATCAAGATCACGGCCCGCGGCGTCGATGTCTTCTATGGTGGAAAGCAGGCGCTCCACGGGGTCGATCTTGACGTACCCTCGCATCAGGTTACGGCTCTGATCGGTCCTTCCGGATGTGGAAAATCCACGTTTCTTCGTTGCCTCAATCGCATGAATGACGTGATCGACGGGTGCCGGGTCAGCGGCCGGATCTCCATAGACAGCGAGGACATTTATCATCCGTCGCTGGATGTCGTGCAGTTGCGTGCACGGGTGGGGATGGTGTTCCAGAAGCCGAACCCGTTCCCGAAGTCGATTTATGACAACATCGCCTACGGGCCGCGAATTCACGGGATTGTTTCCAACAAGGCCCAGCTTGACGAAATCGTCCATACAAGCCTCGAGAAAGCCGGGCTGTTTGAAGAGGTCAAGGATCGATTGAATGAGCCGGGAACGAGCCTTTCGGGCGGTCAGCAACAGCGACTGTGCATTGCCCGCGCCATTGCTGTCAGCCCCGATGTGATTCTCATGGATGAACCCTGCTCGGCCCTGGATCCGATTGCCACCGCCCGTATCGAGGAATTGATTGACGAATTGCGTGATCGGTTCACGATTGTCATCGTGACCCATTCGATGCAGCAGGCAGCGCGTGTCTCGCAGCAGACAGCATTTTTTCACCTCGGATACCTGATCGAGGTCGGAGAGACAGAGCGCATGTTTACCAATCCCAGCGATGAACGCACACAGGGTTACATCACCGGGAGATATGGTTGATCAGTGTTCGGAAATGACTGTCATGATAACCAACACGCAAGCTGGCGAGCATATCGTCAAGTCCTATGATCAGGAACTCGAGAGCCTGAACAACGACATCGTGAAGATGGGCGGTCTGACAGAAACCCAGATCGCCCGGGCTGTCGAGGCTGTGGTGCGGCGGAATCCGGAACTGGCGCTTCGCGTTGTCGATGACGATGACCTGATCGACGACCTCAACTATGAAATCGATATCCAGACAACACGCATGATGGCGTTGCGCCAGCCGATGGCCCAGGATCTGCGCCAGATCGTCGGCGCACTGAAGATCGCTTCGGACCTTGAGCGGATTGGCGACTACGCGGCCAATATCGCCAAACGGGCGGTTTCGTTGACCAGTTCGGCTCCGGTCCCACCGGTCCAGTCAATCCCGCGCATGAGCCGGATGGCCCAGCATATGGTCAAGGAGGTGCTTGATGCCTATGTCGCGCGCGATGCTGATCAGGCCATTCGCGTATGGCATGCGGATGAAACCCTTGACGGCATGTATACCAGCCTGTTCCGCGAAGCCCTGACCTACATGATGGAGGATCCGCGGCAAATCTCTGTCTGCACCCACCTCCTGTTCATCGCGAAGAACATCGAGCGGATCGGGGACCATGTGACCAACGTTGCGGAAACCATTTATTTTGTGGTGCATGGAGAGCGGTTGCGGGCGACACGCCCGAAGGGCGGAGGCCCTGAAGGATCGGTTTTGCCGGATGTTGATCAGGACAGCATGTCGTCATGAGACCGGTTATCCTGATCGTTGAGGACGAGCCGGCCCTTGTCGAGGTCCTGCACTACAACTTCCAGAGAGCCGGTTTCGAGGCCCTGTCATCAGACAATGGCGAGGATGCCCTTCTGGTTGCTGAAGAACGTTCGATTGACCTCGTCATTCTGGACTGGATGTTGCCGGGAATGTCCGGCATCGAGGTGTGCCGCCAATTACGCCGCGGTCCGGCGACGAGCAGCGTCCCGATTATCATGCTGACTGCCCGGGGAGAGGCGCACGATCGCCTTCGAGGATTTGAAACGGGAGCAGACGATTACGTGACCAAGCCCGTGTCTCCCGAGGAACTGGTGGCCCGCGCCCGAGCTGTGCTGCGTCGGACGCGCCCGGCTCTCTCTGCTGAGATCCTGAGTTACCGGGATCTCAGGATGAACCTGAGCGAACACAAGGTCACACGAGGTCAACGACAGATTCATCTCGGACCCACGGAATTCAGGTTGTTGCGGCATTTCATGGAATATCCGGGGCGGGTCTTTTCGAGAGATCAGTTGATCGACTCCGTCTGGGGGCATGACATCTTCATTGATTCGAGGACTGTTGATGTACATATCCGGCGGTTGCGAAAGGCCCTCAACCGGGATCGGGAAAAAGACTTCATCCGCACTGTAAGATCAGCCGGCTACGCGCTTGATGCCGACGCCAAGGCGCCTGCCTGAAGTTCCGCCACGACGGAACGACCCGCGGCAAATGAACAACACAACGCGCCTTGCACATGGTATTACGGCGACGGTCCGAACCCTGATTGACGATCTGTCATGAGGCGAACACCAGGTCTCGACGCAGGCGGCCGGGACTCGCTGAATGCACCGGGGTGTGTCAGGAGTGGGCGCGTTCCCAGTCGACCATGTAGTCTCTTGTTTCGGGGGTTGCGTACCGGTCCTTGGCCAACTGCAGCTGGAACACCATCTGATCGTCGAAACGGAAACTCATTTCGCAGCCCAGCAGATAGAATTCCCACATGCGGCAGAATCGCTCGTCATACATTTCGGCGACTGTCGAGCGATTTTCGCGAAACCGTCGGTGCCAGTGCCTGAGGGTCTCGGCATAGTGCGTCCTGAGAATTTCGACATCCGTGGAAATCAGTCCGGCCTGCTCAAGCGCGGTGAAGACCTCGGAAAGCGCTGGTGTGTAGCCTCCCGGGAAGATGTATTTGCGAAGCCATGCATTGGTATTTCCGGGTTCAGTGAAACGACCGATCGAATGAAGCAACATGACCCCCCGGTCGGTGAGAAGTCGTCGAACATGGCGAAAGAATTCCAGATAATGACGGGCCCCTACATGTTCGAACATGCCGACGGAAACGATACGGTCGAAGGGCCCCGTAACCTCCCGGTAATCCTGCAACAGAAACCGGACCTGGTCCTTCAGGCCGGCATCCTGCGCCCGCTGGACCGAAACCTGGTGCTGTTCACGTGACAGGGTGACGCCGGTCACGTTGGCGCCGGTCTCGCGTGCGAGGTACAGGCCCAGGCCCCCCCATCCCGAGCCGATATCGAGCACACGCATACCGGGTTCCAGAAGGAGCTTGGAGGCAATATGGCGCTTCTTGGCATGCTGCGCCTGGTCAAGGGTGGTATTGGTGTTCGGGAAATAGGCGCAGGAATATTGCCGGTCTTCGTCGAGAAACAGATCAAAGAGGTCGTCCGAAAGATCATAATGATGGGCGACGTTGGTTTGTGCCCTGCGAATCGGATTATGTTGCTGAATGGGCCGTGCGATATGGCGAATAAAGGCAGTTGCTGCCTTGCCGAGGGGGCCCTCGCGGCGCAGATTGCGAATATTGTGTCCGACAAACTCGAAGAAATCGGAGATGTCTCCATTCTCCACGGTCAGGGTGCCGTCCATATAGGCTTCGCCAATGGCAAGTCTCGGATTGAGACCCAGCCGCCTGTGCAATGCCTTGCTGTGCAGACGCACCGTCAGGGATGGTTGTGCTGAAGCGTCCCCGAAACTGTGCCGTCGCCCCTTCGCATCGATCAGGACGAGATGACCAGACGTTACGAAACGCTCAAGAAAATTCGCAACGAGCATGCCTTCTCTCTCTGTGGGTTCATTGATGCAAAGCCTAATTCCGCGGCCGATGAAACGCAATCCGGCCCGGTCGTGGCATATGCGGCCGCCTCTGCCGCGCACTCCCGTCAATCGACGGGTATTGCCCCCAACCTCTCCTGACGCACAGCCGATGCCGGCTTGACGACAATGCCGGGCTGTCCCGGTGATTGCGCGGGGTTGTGGATGATTGCAGCAGGGCTCCGGGCGTGATCTGAAGCCGCAGTACCACGCAGCGGAGGGGGCGGCCCGAACAGCGGAGAGACCGCAAAAAGTCTCTTCCGGTCTGGTCCCGCTATCCCGATTCCCCGGCGGCTTCGCGGCCAAACAGGCGAACCCGTGCTCCGGACAGCATGTCGCGGAGCCGTCGGCGAATGAGCCAGAGGCATATCAGTGACGGCGTGACCATCAGTGTCGTAATGACGAAGAATGTGCCCCAGTCGCCATCAAGCCAGTCGACCAGCTCACCGGAAGCTGAACCGAACAGGGTTCTCCCTGCGGTTCCGATCGAAGCCAGCAAGGCATATTGTGTCGCGGTATAGGTTCTGTCGACCAGCATGGAAATAAAGGCGACAAAGGTCACGGTTGCAAACGCGCTTGCGAGGTCATCGGCGACAACAGCGATCGCAAACAGAAGCTCGGACTTCCCCGACCAGGCGAGCAAGGCAAACAGGAGATTGGTCATCGCCATGGCCACGCCTGACACGAACAGTCCCCGGATCAGGCCAACCCGGATGGCAACAAGACCGCCCAGCACGGTGAATACCACGGTTGTGATCCATCCGAGTCCCTTGGAGTAGAGAGCGATGTCCGACTTGGTGAAACCGACCTCCTTGTAGAAAACAAGGGACATGCGCCCCATGAAGGCCTCGCCGATCTTGAACAGGAAAATAAAGCCAAGAACCGTCAGGGCGATTGCCAAACCGTTTCGACGGAAGAAACTGGCCAGCGGGCTGACCACGGTTCCCGCCAGCCAGGCCGTGGCGGATGCGGCAAAATCCGGCAATTTCAATGTCGCGGCAATCCGGCGGCCGCTGTCGCCTTGCGCGCTCAGAAGTCGGCTGCGATCGGCTTCCCGAACGAAGGCGAGCCCGATATTGCACAGGATGATCAGGACTGTCAGAACAAGAAAGGTGGCCTGCCAGTAGTTTTCAACCCCTGATCGTTCAAGCATCGCTGCGGTCTCCAGCGCCACGATGCCGCCCAGCTTGTATCCCGTCCACCATCCGACGACAGCGACGGCCGCTCCGGCTGCCATTGCTTCCGATTCGCTCGTGCCGATCTGTTCGATGCGAAGCGCGTCGACGGCGATGTCCTGCGTGGCAGAGGCGGTGGCGATGATCAGCCCGATGGCCACCACTCCGCCCAGATTGGCAACGGGATCCGACAGGCTCCACAGGACGAGGCTGATGAGAATGACGGCCTGCAACGTGACGATCCAGGCACGGCGTTGCCCGATTCTGGAGGTCAGCCAGGGCACCTGAATTCGGTCGACAAGCGGCGCCCAGAGAAAATTGACCGCATAAACCGCAAAAATAAGCCCGGCCCAGCCGATCGTGCCCCGGCTCAGACCGTCTTCCTTGAGCCACAGGCTCAGACTGCTCCCGATCAGGACCCAGGGGAAGCCGCTGATGATCCCGAGAAGGAGAATGCAAAACATCCGTTTCTGGAAATAAACTTCCAGAGCGTTCCAGCCGCGTGCTTCTGTGGAAGGGGTCATCGCTTCCTGTCTGGTGGCGAGCAAGGGATCGGTTGACCGGGTCGACGATCTGAAAGCCAGCCTCCGACCATATGGCATAATGCCCCGGAAAACCGAATCATTGTTGCCTCGGCGTTGGCTCTTTGACTTGCGGTTATGCGAGGCCGCTTCCCGGTACCGTCCCGAAAAAGCACAGCTCTCGCCGGCGCGGGTGCAGACAGCGCCGGTTGACTGGCCGCGTCAGACCACAGGTTGCCGCATGAACCGGCCTGCGATCCCCGCGGGTCATTGCGGAAAACCGGATGCCGGGGCCCGAAAAAGCGACCAGGCCGGTGCCTCTGCAGGTTCAAGGCCGTATCCGGGGCTGCGGACATGGACACGGATCCGGTCGGGTGGGTAAGCGCAGTAAACGGGAGAGAGCCTGTCCCAGACGGCGGAAGCACAGGGTGCAGCAGCGGCACGGACGGCGGACGGCCTTCATCACCGGGTCTGCTGATGCCGATTCCGAACAGGCACGGGGTCCGGTTCAGCCGCGACGGCCAGGGTTCAGCCGGAAGCCGCAGGCTGCCGTGGTGAATGCTCCGGCGGGGGCCGGTGGTTCCTTTCTGCAGGGCGGGGCTTCCTGAGCAAATATCTCCGCCGGACACAGGGGGCTGCAAAGGGCGGCCCGGCGTCGCAGGCGATCAGACCTGGCCGGAGGACCGGACCGTATCCAATAATGATCCCTACGGTACCTGACCGATCTCGTCGAGGCGCTTCTGCAGGGACAATCGATCCAGCCCCGTGGTCGGAAGATGCACGAAAATGGAGATGCGATTGGTCAGCATTCGCAGTGCGTCCGCAAAGGCAGCCCGCTTTACGGCTTCACTCCCCTCGACCCCTGCAGGATCGGGTAATCCCCAATGGGCAGACATGGGTTGGCCCGGCCAGACCGGGCAGACTTCCCCGGCGGCGTTGTCACAAACCGTGAAGACGAAGTCCATCCGGGGTGCATCGGGTCCCGCGAATTCCATCCAGTCCTTCGACCTCAACCCGGAAACCGGAAAATTCTGGTTCCTGAGGAGATCGAGCGCATAGGGATGGATCTGTCCCGTGGGTTGGCTGCCGGCGCTGTATCCGAGAAAGCGGCCCTGATCCTCTCGTCGCAGTACGCATTCCGCCATGATGCTGCGCGCCGAATTTCCGGTGCACAGGAACAGAACACTGTATGGCTTGTCCGCCATCGTCTTTCAGTGCCCTCATTTTCCGCAAACGAACATCGGATAGCACCAATTCATGACACAGCCATGACAGTTCCATGACGTCTGGTATTACCCCGTGGCCGCGCGAACCCGCTTGTGCTCGGCGCGTTTCCGCACATGAGGATCAAGGTGGCGCTTGCGCAGACGGACATGACGGGGCGTCACCTCCACCAGCTCGTCATCTTCGATATATCCGATGGCTTCTTCGAGACCCCGATGCAGCGGAGGGGTCAGACGCACCGCATCGTCGCTTCCCGCTGCGCGTATGTTCGTCAGCTTCTTGGTGCGCAGCGGATTCACAACCAGATCATTGCCACGGTTGTGCTCACCGATAATCATCCCCTCGTAAACCTCGGTTCCGCCCCCGATGAACAGGACACCGCGATCCTCGAGATTCCACAATGCGAACGGCACTGACTTTCCGTCTGTGTTCGATACGAGAACCCCGTTTCGGCGCCCCGGGATCTGCCCCTTGTCGGGTGCGTAGCCATGAAAGACCCGGCTCATGACACCGGTGCCGCGCGTGTCATTCAGAAACTGCCCGTGATAACCGATCAATCCCCGTGTTGGCGCGAGGAACACCAACCTCGTCTGCCCGCCTATAAGGGGATGCATGTCTGTCATTTCCGCACGGCGCTGACTCATCGCTTCCACCACCGTTCCGACAAACCCCGAATCGAGGTCAACGGTCACCTCTTCAACCGGTTCGCTGCGTTGACCCGAGTCCGGGTCACCCCGGAACAGCACACGAGGCCGCGAAACCGAAAACTCGTATCCCTCCCGGCGCATGGTTTCGATCAGAATACCCAGCTGCAATTCACCCCGGCCCCGCACCTCGAATTCCGTTTCGTCGTCGGTCCGGGCGACCGATACGGCGACATTGCCTTCGGCTTCCCGAAACAGCCGGTCTCCCAGCATTCGCGATGTCACCTTGTCACCATCCTGACCCGCGAGAGGAGAGTCGTTGACAGAAAAATACATGGCAAGGGTCGGTGGATCGATGGGGCGCGCCTTCACGGGTGTGTCCAGTTCCGGATCCGCGATCGTATCCGTAACCGAAGCCTTGCGAAGACCGGCAATAGCGACAATGTCGCCGGCATGAGCTTCGGTGACAGGAACCCGCTCGATGCCCCGAAACGACAGGAGCCTTGTCAGCCGCGCCGTTTCGATTGTGGCGCCACTCTGGTCCACTGCGACAACAGGAGAATTGACCCGCGCCAGACCGCGTTCGATACGCCCCGTAAGTACGCGGCCGAGAAAGGGGTCGTACTCCAGAATGCTGCAAAGCATTGCGAAGGAACCCTCGACCTCGGCTTGTGGTGCCGGCACACGGGTTATCACCTGTTCAAACAGGGGCGAGAGTGATTGTCCCGATTCCTCCGGATCCTCGACGGCCCAGCCCTGTCTTGCTGATGCGAACAGGGTCCGGAAATCCAGCTGGTCGTCGCTGGCTTCCAGCGTCACAAAGAGGTCGAAGATCTCCTCTTCCACCTCACGGGCCCGGGCATCCGGGCGGTCCATCTTGTTGACAACCACAATCGGGTGCAAGCCCGATGACAACGCCTTCATGGTGACGAAGCGCGTTTGCGGCATCGGGCCTTCGGCCGCGTCGACAAGAATGACGACACCGTCCACCATGTCGAGAATGCGTTCTACCTCGCCGCCAAAGTCGGCATGTCCCGGTGTGTCGACAATGTTTATCCGGACATCGCTCCATGTCACCGATGCACATTTGGAAAGAACCGTAATTCCGCGTTCCCGTTCGAGATCGATGTTGTCAAGAACCCGTTCCGCCACGCGCTGGTTTTCGCGGAAGGTTCCCGATTGCCACAACATCTGATCAACAAGCGTGGTCTTGCCATGATCCACATGGGCAATGATGGCGATATTGCGGACGCCTTTGGCCGTGTCGTGGGGCGGCTGACCCGTAAACCGGGTCAAGCTTCCGACATCTCCACCAGATCAGCCAGCGACGCAGCTGGTCGGGCCCCGAAATGGCTGATGACTTCGGCAGCGCAGATCGAACCGATCTTTCCACAGCGTTCCGGATTGTATCCCCGGGTCAGTCCGAAAAGGACCCCGGCGGCGTAGAGATCCCCGGCACCCGTTGTATCTACAACCCGGTCCACCTCATGCGCGTCAATGTCGAATCGGTCAGCACCTCTGACAATGACAGATCCTTCGGGGCCGCAGGTGATGGCTGCGATTTCGGTTTTTTGTGCGATGGTTTCGACCGCATCTTCAAATGATTCGGAAGGGTAAAGGAACATGAGCTCGTCCCTGTTCCCGAAGAGAATGTCGACATGAGCCTCTATCAGATTTCGGAATTCTTCCCGGTGTCGCTCGACACAGAACGGATCCGAAAGGGACAAGGCGACCTTGCGATCGGCCGCGTGCGCCAGTTCAGCTGCCTTGAAGAAAGCCTGCTTGGCCGGACTGAGGTCAAACAGGTATCCTTCAAGATAGGTTATGCGTGCGGAGCCCAGGGCCTCGGGATCGATGTCTTCCGGCCCAAGCGCGGAACTTGCACCAAGAAGGGTCTGCATGGTCCGGTCGGAATCAGGGGTCACGAATATCAGGCAGCGCCCCGTCGGGGGGCCTTCGGACGCAGGCCACAATCGGTGATCAATGCCGATCGAAGCCATGTCATGGCGGAACACGTCCCCGAACCTGTCATTCCGGACCTTGCCAATGAATGCTCCCTTGCCGCCCAGTGAAGCCAGCCCCGCCAGGGTATTGGCAGCAGATCCACCGGACATCTCGATCGGGGCCGTCATTTCCGAATGAAGGCGGGTCGCGTCCTCCGTTTCGATCAGGGTCATGCTGCCCTTGTTGAGTCCCAGGCGCTTTATGTCAGAGTGTGTGGCCTGGCAAATGACATCCACAATGGCATTGCCGATTCCCACGACATCGAACAGTGAATCAGACATGGACCTCCGACATATCCCCCCAAGGATCCGGCGGGTGCAGTATAGCCATGGGCAATGTCAGCGCAACGGTGAGGCAAGGCGATTGTTCCGGAGCGTGCCTGAAACCAGGAGGTCTTGAGGAGACTGGATGTGATTGCGGATCTTTACAAGGCGGTCCTGCAACTGGGTGATCCCCGAATTCGGGGAGTCATATGGCGTTGCATCGCGATCTGTACCGTCATCCTGGCGGTTCTCATCATTGCCGTCGACCAGGCCATTTCGGCCGTGGCTTTCTTTGGCATCAGCTGGATCGATGATGCCATCGGGTTGCTGGGCGGAATCGGCGTGTTTGTCGTCGGTCTGATCCTGTTTCCGGCGTTTGCCGGGCTCGTGGTCACGTTCATGTCCGATGACATCGCCGAAGCTGTGGAACAGCGGCATTATCCGTCATTGCCGGCTCCCCGAAAGGAACCGCTCTGGGAGATGCTTTGGGTCGCAATGCGGTTTTGCGCAGCGACCGTGGCCCTGAATGGCCTGCTGTTTCTGATTGTCATTCCGCTGCTTTTGATTTCGGTCGTTTTCAGCCCCCTGGTACCGGTCCTGGTTTACGGGCTCAACGGATATCTTGTAGGGCGGGAGTATTTTGAACTTGCAGCTGCGCGGCGTCTGGATGCAAGGGGAGCCCGCGACCTGCGGAAACGCCATCAGGGTCGCATCTTCGTGGCCGGTATGCTAATCGTGGCGCTCATGTCGATTCCTGTCCTCAACTGGTTGATGCCTGTCGTTGCAATGGTGTTCATGCTGCATTTGTTTCAGGGCTTGCGCGCGCGGTACGGGGCCCGTGATGACACTTTGCCCGGCGGTTGACTGTCGGTGATCCGGAATATCTTTCGCGCCACGCTCCCGGAGAAACCCGGAGCTTACAGACGATGTGGCGCCGGTGTCGTCCGCCTGTCAGTTGCGGCCCTGCTTATTGCCGTCAACGTGACCGCCGCAGGGTGTCAGGCGAATCTGGAAGAGCTGGTTTACACGATGTCCGGCAAGATCGACGGGTCCCGGATTGCAAGGGCGTCGTCTCCGGTTTCGAAGAGTGCGCCGGAACCCGCGCCAAGGCCGGCCGATCGCGAAGCTCTCGTGCCCCGGTTGCCGAAGACGGTCCGGATACCACCGACACCAACGGTGAAAGAGACACCGCCGACGAATCCCGCATCATTGATGGGAATGACCCGTAACAAGGTCGAGGCCTTGCTTGGAAAACCCGGCTTTACCCGTCGGGATCCACCCGGCGAACTCTGGCGCTTTCGTGGCGAAGACTGTGTCCTCGACATGTATTTTTATTTTCGAAAGGGTCGAATGGTACTCGACTACATGGAAGCGCGGAAGGGAATGGTCCGGGAAGCTGACAACAGCGATTGTCTGAACCGGCTGATCAGGGCTACCCGACGCCAGCCCGGGACAGGTTGATCGAAGGATCAGTCGTCGCGGTTCCCGTCCTTGTCCGGCCGCTGGTCCTGATCGGACGGTGTCCGGACCTCATCATAGTCGCCGTCGATGATCATTCCCTCCTGTGGCTGCGAGGGGGCCGTCCGGCCAGCCTGGCCAGGGAACACCGAGGCGGAGGCCGTCATGTTTTTCCGGGCGCTGATCCAGGTCCATAACAGCTGTCCAACCAGCAATCGGACCGGTGGAACAAACAGGAGGAAACCCAGGGCATCCGTGAAGAAGCCCGGCGTCAGGAGTAATGCGCCGGCAACGAGCAGGCACAATCCGTCAAAGACCTCGGCCACCGGCAATTGACCCTTTGCAACACTCTGCTGGAAGCGTTGCAGGACGGCCATGCCCTGCATACGAAGAAGCGTGGTTCCGGCCACTGCGGTCGCCACCACGATGGCGATGGTCGGCCACAGACCGATCCATCCCCCGATTTCTATGAAAGCGATGATTTCGATCACCGGGATACCGATGAATGCCAGCAACAGGATAGCCGTCATGCTTGCGATTTTCCGTTGGAAGTCCTATTGTCTCCTGCAGAAAGCGTCGCGGGCGGGTGGACTATCGTATCCTTGACCGTACAGGCTGGCGCGATGCGTTCCTACAGTATCGCCAAGCCGCGCCAGCATGCAACGCCTCCTGCGGAATTCGATCATCGTGGATCGATTTTTATGGCTTTCATTCAGCGGAGCGCTGGATCATGAGTGAAGGATTTCAGTTTCTCGATATTGTTCTCTTCGCGATGGTAGCCGTATTTCTGGCTCTCCGGTTGCGTAGTGTGCTGGGCAAGCGAACGGGACATCATCGACAACGGTCGGACCCGCTCTCCCAGGGCCGCCCGCCGGCGCCGGTTGACGCCGGGCCGGAGGATCGTGAGGAACGAGGAAGAATGCCGGCCCCGGAAACCCTCGATTCGCCCCCTCAGGAAGAAAGAATCGAACCGGAACCGGACGACGAAGTGGCTTTCGTACTCACGAGACTCTCTATCCTCGACGAGACCTTCGAAAGACAAACCTTCATGGAAGGAGCCCGGGCGGCGTTTGACCTGATTGTCAACGCTTTCGCGAAAGGCGATCTGGACGTTTTGCGCGATATGTTGGCCGAAGATGTTTTCCAGAATTTCGCCGATGCCATTGCGGAGCGCCGCACGGCGGGCGAGACACTCGAGACGACGATCATGAGCCTCAAGTCGGCCCGGATCGTGGACGCGGAACTGACAGAAGAGGACGCCGTTATCACCGTCTCGTTTGTTTCCGAACAGATCAATATCACCAGAGATGAAGAAGGTCGGATCGTCGGAGGGGATCCTCACGAGATGATGGAAATCACTGATGTCTGGAGTTTCCGACGCAAGACCCGGTCCAGGGATCCAAACTGGACACTGGTAGAAACCAGGAGCGAGACATAGGCCAATTCCGTCTCAAGCACGGGGCCGGTGTCCCCGGGGAGTGGCCGGAACTGTTCAGGCCAACACGAACAAGGTGAGAAGCCGCTGGACGGCTGTTTGGTTGGGGGTACTGGTTGCGGTCGGCCTGACTGCCTGCGCGAGCCCACCACCAGAGACCCAGGATATTCGTTTCGAGCGGGTGCGCTTCAGCGACCTTCCCGGCTGGCAGAACGACGACCATGCCGCGGCGTTGTCAGTCCTGCACCGGTCCTGTCCGAACTTGCGAGCTTCGGGGACGGGCCGGCACGGGACCATTGCCGACTGGCGGCGGATTTGCGACCAGCTGGAAACCATCGGGTCATCGGAAGCGCGATCGTTCCTGGAGCGGAACTTCGAGCCTTTTCGTGTCACCGCGCCCGATGGTAATGACAAGGGTCTCATCACGGGATATTTCGAACCGGAGTTGAGGGGTTCGCGACAGCCGGGTTCTCGTTTCGATACACCGCTCTACAGACGTCCACCGGAACTGGTCTCGGTTGAACTCGGGGAGTTCCGGGAAGAGTATCGTGGGGAGACAATCACCGGGCATATCGTGGCCGGCAGGCTTCGTCCCTATTTTGATCGCCGTGACCTTGACCGGGGGGCGCTCGAGGGGCGCGGCCTTGAGCTGGTCTGGGTTGACAGCGCTGTTGACGCGTTCTTTCTTCACATCCAGGGTTCGGGGCGAGTGCGTCTTCGCGACGGAACCGTGATAAGGCTGGGCTATGATGGTACGAACGGCCAACCCTACCGGGCCATTGGCCGCGACCTGATCCATCGCGGTGAAATTCCCCGCGAACATGTGTCCATGCAGTCAATCCGCAAATGGTTGACAGACAATCCCGGATCGGCAACCGAACTGATGTGGGCCAACCGGTCCTACATCTTTTTCAGGATTCTGGAAGGGGAAGGACCGATCGGGACCGCCGGTCTTCCCCTGAGACCGGGCCGCAGCCTGGCGGTTGATCAGAGGCTGGTCCCGCTGGGGCTTCCGGTGTGGATCGACACCTATCTGCCGGATGACGAGCAAACGCCACTGCGTCGTCTGACAATCGCCCAGGACACGGGCGGGGCGATCAGGGGCCCTGTCCGCGCAGATCTGTTCTGGGGTTCGGGCGATCGGGCTGCTGATATCGCAGGTCAAATGAAATCATCCTTGCGATACTGGATTCTCAGCCCGACATCCGCGCTTTCGATTGCCGGGAGATCCGGTGTCCCGCTATCCCCGAGTCGTTCCAGGTGATAGTCTGGACCCTGAAGACGGGGGGATTTCTTTGCTAGCATGAAGGTCAGGATTGGCAATTTCGAGATAAATTATGAGGTCTGCGGGCCCGAGAAAGCCCCCTGGGTTACGTTCAGCCATGCTCTTGGAAACAATTTGTCTCTATGGGATGAACAGGTGGCCTTGCTCTGCGACCGGTTCCGCATCCTGCGCTACGATCACCGCGGCCACGGCGCGTCAGACGCACCTCCCGGCCCCTACAGCTTTGACGATCTCGAACGGGACGTGATCCAGCTGCTGGATCATCTCGGTATCGAGCGTACGCACTGGGTCGGCCTGTCCATTGGCGGTATGCTTGGTTACGGCCTTGCCCAGCATAATGGCGAGCGACTTCTCTCGCTTGTTGCCTGCGATTCACGGCCGGATGCACCGCCTGACTATGCGGCTTATTTCCAGTACCGTATCGACACGGTGCGAGCCGGCGGTATGGAGGCAGTCGTGGAGCCCACAATCGAGCGGTGGTTCACACCGAAGACACGACAGAGCAATCCGCCGGTTCTCGACAAGGTGAGAGCCATGTTGCGAAGCACCAGTGCGGAGGGTCATGAGGGATGCTGCGAGGCCCTGAAGCGGCTTTCCTTCGGATCCGGCCTCAGCCGGATCGCTATCCCGGTTCTGGTTCTCGGCGGGGCGGAGGACAAGGGAGCGCCTCCTGATGTCCTTGCCGAAGCCGCGGCGGCAATCCCCGACAGCCGACACGTGATCATCGAGGCGGCGGGACATATTTCCAATCTGGAGAATCCGAAGGCCGTAAACCGGGCGCTGGAGGCGTTTTACAGGGAGATCGGCGATGTATCTTGAATCAGCTCCCCCTCCTGATGGCCCGCGCGGGTCCGACATCATTGCCGCGATCAAGGCTGCCAGCGTTTCACATGTTGCCGCGTTGCCCGATATCACGACCAGTGAGGGTCTTCTTCGGCCATTGTCGCAGGATTCGGATCTGCGGCTCATTCGCCTCAGCAAGGAGGATGAGGGAGTTTCCATCTGCGCAGGGCTAGGGTATTGCGAAAAGCGCGCCGTGTTGCTGATGCAACAGACCGGGCTGATGGACTCTCTCAATGCGGTGCGCGCCATTGCCGTCGATTATCAGCAGCCCATTTGCATGCTTGTGGGCCTGCTCGGAAAAGAGCCTGATCGCGCCCCCCGCGAGTCTGACAGTTACGGTGTGCGCATCATCGAACCGATCCTCGAGGCCATGGAAATCGATCACCTGCTTGTCGAATCCCCGGGTGATGTTGACCGGATCACACCGGCAATCGACCGGGCCTACCAGCAATCCCGTCCGTTGGTGGTGCTGTTCGGGAAGTGGATCCGCCAATGATGCAGCGCAGGGAGTGTTTCGAGAGAATTGCCGAACTGCGGGGAGGCGCCATCGTTGTCGCAACCTACACCTCTGCATTCGAATGGCGCAGCGTCGATCCCAGCCCTCTGAATTTCGTGAGCATCGGTGCCATGGGCCAGGCATCGTCCCATGCGCTGGGGCTTGCCCTCGGACTGTCGGATCACAGGATCATCGTACTGGACGGCGATGGCAGTCTGCTCATGAATTTGTCGAGTCTGGCCACCATTGCGAACGCTGCCCCCTCAAACCTGCTTCACTTTGTTATCGAAAACGGGACCTACGAAGCCAATGGCGGACATCCGATTCCGGGGCAGGGACGGATCGACTTTGCCGGACTGGCCCAGGCTGCAGGATATCCCGCGGTCTACAGTTTCGAAGGTATCAACCGCTTCGCTTCAGACCTGCCGGGTGTCATGGCAGCCCGGGGACCCGTATTTGCCGCCCTGAAGGTGGAAGCCGGGACGGCGCCTCCGGTCGAATATGATTACGAATGGTTGCACAGCGAAGATCGTCGCAGTGAATTTCGGGAGGCCATTCGGCCATACATCCGGCCCTGACCCAACCCAAAATCGGGAGCCGTGAAAAAGATGAGAGGGATATGGTCATTCAGGCGCGAGGCCGTTGGCAACGGTTGTGGAGACTGCGCCGGATATCAGCCCCTCCCGGCGGCGCGTTGAAAATATATCCTGCCTGACCGGTCACCGGAATGCAGCTGTCGCCCTGATCATCCTGTCCCTGGAGAGCCGTCAGACCGGCTGGAACAGAAGGTCAGGCAGATAGGTTGCAATCTCGGGGTACATCATGATCGCGACCATCGCGATGAGCATCAGGATCCAGTACGGAACCGAACTTCTGAATATCGTCATGACATTGATGTCCGGATCAATACCCTGAATCGCAGACTTTACGGTATAGACGAGCAGCCCGAACGGCGGGGTCAATAATCCTGCTTCGATGGCAATGATTGCGATAACCGCGAAAGCGATGGGATCGTAACCCAGCTTGACCGCAATCGGAGCGAAGATGGCTGCTGTGAGCAGCATGATCGAGATCGAATCGATGATCATGCCGAGGGCAAACCAGATCAGGACCATTACGGTCAGGATCATCCATGGAGCCATGGCTCCGTTCAGGAATACACCCTCAATGGCGTTGGTCACGCCGGTCATTGCGAGCGTTCGGGAGTAAAGGGCAGCGGTGACAAGTAACAGGAGTATCGGTGCCGATGTACGGCCGACCGACAGTACGGCATCAATGAACTCCCGCAGACGCATACCCTTGATGATTCCCAGAAGGAGCCCGATGAAGGCGCCTGCGCCTGCGCCTTCGGTCGGAGTGAAAACACCAAACCAGATCCCGCCCAGCACGACAACGATCACGAGAAGGATACCACCGAGGCTGACGAGGAACTGGAGCGTGGAGACCTCCTCCTCCCCTGCAACCGCAGCCTGGTCCGCTTCCGACTGGTTCCGGTGCGTGGTCCCGATACCAACAAGATCGGGTCTCAGCACCGAGACAGAAAATGCGTAAATGACGAACAGTGTCGTCAGAAGAAGCCCGGGCAGGATGCCGGCGGCAAAGATTTGCCCGATGGACTGTTCGGTGAGGATGCCCCAGACGATCATCAGGACGCTGGGAGGAATCAGCATGCCGAGGCAGCTTGAACCGGCAACAGCCCCCAAAGCGAATCCGCGGTGGTATCCGAACCGTTTCATTTCCGGGTAGGCAATACGGGAAAATGCGGCAGCCGATGCAATGCTCACGCCTGTCACAAAGGAAAACAGCGCGTTTCCGAGGACGGTCGCAATGGCCAGCCGGCCGGGCAGCCGGTGCAGCAGCCGGTTGATACCCCGGTAGACGTCGGTGACAGTGCCGGACTTGCCGATGAACTCGCCCATCAGCATGAAGAGCGGAATCACCGCGAATACATAGGCGCGGATAGCCTCATAGGCCGTCGCTGCCAGCATGGTCTGTACGGTCTCGAAAGCGTAGGAGTCCGCGCCTGTCACGATGAAGATGCCAAGTGCGCTCGTCATGCCGAGGGCAATGGCAATATGGACGCCGAGAGCGACCAGGGCGACCAGACAGATGACCAGCAAAATGGCGACGTTGGCTTCGAACACCGTTCGGGTTTCCTATTCCGGAATTCTGATAGCGCTAGTCAACGCCATCATCGATGTCAGACTCCGGCATATCCGGTCGAACCACATCGATATAGGCCATGACGCCGTAATTCACCAATGCGAGGCCGCTCCCGATGAGAACGGTCCAGCGGGCCGGCCATGAGGGGACCCGTAAAGCGCCTTCCCCTTCAAATTCACCGTCGACATAGGAGCGGATGCTCTCTTCCCATCCGCCCGTGATGATCATCAGAAAAAATGCCGCACCCAGAAGATAGCCAAAGGCAAGCAGGGCTCTCTGGACCCAGTCCGGAAAGTGGGTCACGAGGAACTCGGCTCTCAGCATGGACCGGCTGCGGATCGCGTAGCCCGCCTGCAGGAACACGACGATCACCACAGAGGCACTGACCATTTCCACGGTTCCGTAGATTGGCCGGTCGAAGGCACTCCGTCCGATGATGTCGCCCAGCACCAGGAACACGAGGGCGAAAGCCCACAGTGCCGCCAGGATCATGAGGATCTTGGAGATGCGATCACTCAGCGTTACGAGATTCATAGGGACGTTCCATGAGACAGCGGATCGCGGCAGAGATGACTGCCGCGACACGCTCCGGGATGACGGCCGGGGCCTGCTGCTGAAAGCCCCGGGCGTCGGGCGACCGAACGCGCTTGCCGGTCAACCGGCAAAAGTCATGCCGTTTGTGAACGGATTACTTGATGACGTAGCGAACCGGCCACTGGTAACCCTGCTTCTCGGCCGCTGCAAGATAGGCGTTAAGAATCTTCTTTGCTGGCAAACCCTGCTTTTCCAGCATATCGGCGTGTGCCTGCGGCCAGTGGGCCAGACTCTTTGCCCAGGCAAGACGGACATCGGCAGGAAGATCGGAAACAGTGATATTTTCCCGCAACCAGGCCATGTCTTTCTCGTACCCCGCCTTGTTCGCGGTGCCCGTTTTGGTCTCGAAACGATCGGCGACTTCCTGAACGATGACCTTCACTTCGTCGGGCAAACGTTTCCAGAACCGGTTGTTGACCGTAAGACCATGCCAGGTGATCGAGCCGAACCCGATCGTGGTGTAGTACTTGCCGACTTCCCACAACCCGAACGTCTTCCCCCAGGCACTGGGGAACATGATGCCACCTTCGGCAACACCGGTCTTGAGCTTCTGGTACCAGCCCGGCAATCCGTCGGTGACCGGAACGATACCGATACCGGCCTGCTTCATCCAGTTGAGGTTGAGGCCGGCCCCGAGGATCTTTCGTCCCTTCAGGTCATCAAGTTTTTTCCATGGAAACTGGGTGCCCAGGTTGTAGCCGCCATCACCGATCAGTGCGATGAGAGTCTGGTTGAAATCCTGGAACCGGGCTTCAAGGATGGGAAACTGTGCGTAGACATCAGCTGCCGCTCCGACACTCTGGACCGGATCCATTGTCCCGAATGGCAACATGATCTGAAATGCGTGCATGGGCAGTTTGGAGGCTTCGAAGCAGTAACAGAAGCCGCCAATATCCACGACGCCGTTCTGGACACCTTCAAGGGTATCGAAAACCTTGACAATGGAACCGCTGTAGCCCTCGATAAAGTTGATCTTGTGCGTGGTTCTCGACTCCACGGCTTTCTTCAACTCGGTCTGGAAAAACGTTTTCATCAGTCCCGCATAGACCACCGTCGGCGGGTGACCGGAAGCGATACGGATATTGATTGTCTTGGCGCTGACAGACGTCGCGCCGAAAGCGATGGACGCGGTGAGCAGGGCCGCGCCTGACAGTTTCAGCGCGTGTCTCGAAATTCTTTTCATGTGATGGAGTCTCCTTGTTTCAACCAGCCAATGGCCGGAGTTGGGTCATATCGTCCCCAGGCCGTCGGGCGCAACGGATGAGCTTGCGTGCGGTACTGTATCAACATATGCCGAAACCGCAATCACTCCGGAGGACACCCTGACTCTCGAAAGATTATCGTGATCCCGTTGGTAATGCCGATGCTCCCCCGGAAACCGGGTTGGCAGTTAATCCGCCCGAACGAAGGATCCGGGTGGAGCTTCGGGCAGGGTGTGACACCCCGGGATGCGTGGGTCACAAACCCTGTGGCTCCGACGATCTGAAGTCGCGAACGGGTCAGGGTCAGGCAGACTGGTCGAGGGGCCAGTGCGGTGCAGCATCCTCTTCCACCTGGGCGTCGAAGGTGATCAGGGCCGCAGCCGTCATGGCATAGGATCCCATCGTATAGACCAGATCGACCAGCATGCGCCGGTCAAAATGCGCTGCCAGTCTGGCGTAGGTCTCTGAAGATACCCGATGGGTTCCGAACAACTCGCGCCCAAGACCGATAATTGCGGCTTCGACCGGGTCGAGCGCGTCGATCGCACCACGTGTGCTGATCGCTTCGATTGTCGCCTCGGACACACCGGACTTTCGCGCTGCTCCGGCGTGGGCTGCCCATTCAAACCGGCAGTGATGCTCCCGGGCCGTGGTCAGAATGGCCACCTCACGGTAGCGCGCCGGGATCCCCGACCCGTTCCGGAGGTAGTGATTGAGCGGCCTTGAATGGGCGCAGAGACCGGGGCTGTGAAGCTGGATGCCGCCCGGACCCCTGAGGCCTGCGAGAGATCCCCCCTCGGGGTCTGCCAGGACGTCAAACATGGCCCGGGTTGCGTCATCGAGCTCGTCGCGCCGCGGCAGGGGCAGGCGGCTACCGGATTCCGGATCAATATCCGGATTGGTTGGCGGTTCTTTCATGCTTGCAGTTTCCCGGCAAGAGGAGCGTAGGAGGAAGCCTCAGATATCAAGGCGAAATAGCCGTACGGCATTGGTGCGCCCGATCTTTTTCCGGTCCGCCTCACTGATCGTGCAGGTGTCGAACCACGCCGCAGCGTGGTCGACATTCTCGAAAGGCCAGTCGACCGAAAACAGGATTCGGTCGGATCCCACTTCGAGCATGGTATTGATCAGCGCCTGGGTCCGGAAATTCCCCGATGTCGTAATATAGAAATTGTCCTGAAGATACTCGGCGAACTTGCGCTTTGCGGGATAACCGGGGGATGCCTCGGTCCATCCGTTCCGGTTGTCGCAGCGCCAGATGCTGAAGGGGAGGCCTTCACCCATGTGCCCCAGGACGATTTGCAAATCGGGGTGTTCGTCAAAAATTCCCGATGCCATCAGGCGCAGCGCGTGAACCGCGGTCTCCTGTCCAAACGCCCAGGTGGGCCCCAGCAACCACGGGTGGCCTTCATAGATTTGCGCCATGCTCGGCAATGGATTCCGGGGGTGAAGGTAAAAGGGAACATCTAGATCCGCGATGACGCTCCAGAACGGTCGATACTGGGGCAGATCGTAATAATAGGCCGTATCGGGCTCGTCGATCTGTGAAAATCCGTTGACCATCGTTCCCACGAAGCCCAGATCCCGGACGCACCGCTCCATCTCCCCGCAGGCCGCGTCCACATCCTGCAGTGGCAGGGCGGCAAAACCGCGGAACCGTGAAGGATGCCTCGTGACCCATTCCGCCAGCGCATCATTGGCGCGACGGGCGATATCACGGGCCTTTTGCCGATCGGGGATGGCCTGGATCGCCGGCGCATTCAGCGACAGAATCATCAGCTCAACGCCATGCTTGTCCATCTCCTCAAGGCGCCGGCCCTCGATGTCGAGAATCCGCTGAGAGAGTTCCTTCCAGGTAAAATCAGGCAAGAAGCCCTGGGAGTCTGTCAGTGTTTCCTCGGTCGCGAAATGCTCCTCAAGAGCAATCTTTCCCTTCATGGATCATTCTCCCTGGTGTTCCCGTTTGGAGGGCCGGGCTGCAAGTGCCCTGCTCTCGTTCCATTGTTGCACCGCAGTTTCGCGAAGTGTCTTGCAGAGTGGCGCCCCGATCGGCCTTTCCGGGAACGGCCAGTGATCAGGACGCACAGCCTTCAGGGTGCCGGCCGGTCCGGATGGCATCAAGGTGCAATCCCGGATCTTCAGGACCGGTCTCGGAACGGGCGCCTATCCCTGCCCGAAGGTTGTCTTTTCGGCGCTGCGTACAGTTCCCTTGCTATTCTGCTGCCACCCTCTGTTGCTGGCTCTTTTCGCGCAGCGCCTTCAGGACCTTGGGCGGCGACATGGGATGGTCGCGGAGCCGAACGCCCACGGCGTCATAGATTGCGTTCGAAATCGCTGCGAGCGGCGGGATAATGGGCACCTCCCCGATGCCTCGGACCCCGTAGGGATGATCCGGGCTGGGGACTTCCACGATCTCCGTGCTGATGAAGGGCACATCGGAGGCCACCGGAACCCGGTAGTCAAGGAAGCTGGGATTCTCCAGCACGCCCTTGTCGTTGTAGATATACTCTTCATTCAGTGCGAACCCGATACCCTGAACCGCTCCGCCCTGAAACTGGCCCTTGATGAATTCGGGATAGAGCGCACCTCCGGCATCCTGGACAATCGTATAGCGCAAGACCTTGACCGCACCGGTTCGGGTATCCACCTCGACATCGACCATGTGGGTTCCGAATCCTGGTCCTCCCTGGGCTACATTGATTTCCGCGTGACCGGCAATGGTGCCTCCGAACCAGGCCGCTTCGCGCGCGAGTTCGGCAACCGACAGGGGTTCGAAATCTCCTACATTTGCGCCGGCAGGCCGGGCTTTGCCGTCTTCCCAGACCACCTGATCCGGTTCGACCTCCCACTTGCGTGCAGCGATTTCGCACATCCGCGCGATTGCGTCCCGGGATGCCTTGACGGCAGCCATGCTACCGGCTGCAGTTCCGCGACTTCCCGCCGTCATGAAGTTGAAGCCCAGCGTGCTCGTGTCGCCGGACATGGTCCTCACCTTTTCGAATGGAATTCCCAGCTCCTCGGCCACGATCATGGCGAGGGCCGCACGGGACCCTCCCGTTACGTCAACCGTGCCGAATATCAGGGTTGCGGTTCCATCCTCACCGATATTAAGCGTCGCGGATGTTTCGGCTCCAAGGGTAAACCAGAAGCCGGACGCAATGCCGCGGCCCTGATTGGGCCCGAGTTTTTCCTGGCGGTGCGGGTGAGACCGTATGCGCTCTAGCGTCTCGATGAAGCCAATCGGGCCCAGTTTGGGACCGAAATGGGTTTGCGTGCCTTCCTTCGCTGCGTTCCTCAACCGGAAGTCGACCGGATCCATTCCCAGTGATTCCGCAAGTTCGTCAATCACGGTTTCGACGCCGAACGCCACCATGGGCGCCCCTGGCGCACGATAGGCCGCGACCTTGGGGCGGTTGGTCGTGACGTCATGTCCAACGACCCGGACATTCTCGATATCGTAACGGGTGAACACCGTGATGGTGGCAAGCGGGAGAGACGAACCAGCATAGGCGCCGGACTGGTAGTTCAGCTCCGCCTCTGCGAAGGTGATCCGGCCTTCCCTGTCAGCACCCATCCGGACCTTCACGTTGGTCCCGGAGGTCGGACCGGTGGCCCGAAAGACCTCGTCCCGATCCATCACAATGCGGACCGGTCGCTTTGCCTTTCGTGACAGGACCACGGCAACCGGTTCCAGATACACATTGTTCTTTCCGCCGAACCCACCGCCGATTTCTGTCGGTGTCACCTTGACCCTTGAAATATCCATTTTGAGCAGCTTGGCGATCTGGGCACGGAATACAAAGTGACCCTGGGTTGCCGTCCAGACTTCGGCATAGCCGCCTTCGGTGTAGTTGGCGACGCAGGCCTGTGGCTCGATGTAACCCTGGTGAACCGGCTTGGTATTGAATTCGCGCTCGATGATAATGTCCGCTTCGCTCTCGCCCTTCTCGATATCGCCAAGCGCGCTCTGCAGTCGTGCTGCCACGTTCGACGGTTTGGAGGGCGCCGGATCGACACCGCGTGTGAACTGATCGGCATGCAGCACCGGTGCGTCGGGTTGCATGGCTTCCACAACATCGATGACATGAGGGAGAACTTCGTACTCCACCTTGATCCGCTTCATTGCCTCGCGTGCGATGGCTTCGCTGCTTGCCGCGACCGCGGCCACGGGATGGCCGTCATACAGGACGTTTTCGCGGGCCATCATGTTACGCGTCACATCCCGAAAATTGACCATGAGTTCCCCGGAAGCCGCATGTTCGACCTCCATGTCCGGAAAGTCGTTGCGCGTGACGACGGCCTTGACACCCGGAAGACTCTCGGCCTCAGATGTGTCAATGGAGAGGATGTTGGCGCGGGCGTGCGGACTGCGGAGAACCTTTCCGAACAGTTGTCCCGGGAGTTTGATATCGGCCGCAAACCGGGCGCTGCCGGTGACCTTGTCAACAGCATCGCCGCGCGCTGTCGGGTTCGAACCGACGATCTTCAGTTCCTTCCGTTCGTACGGAATTCTGGTGGCGTAGGGTGACGGTGCCCGTCCCATGATTCAGTCCTTTCCTATCCTGCCCGCATGTCCCGCGCGGCATCCTGAACAGCTTCGACGACCTTGTGGTATCCGGTACAGCGACACAGGTTACCGGCCAGCCAGTAGCGGATCTCTTCTTCCGTAGGGTCCGGATTCTCCTTGAGCAGAGCCTTTGACGCGATCAGAAGTCCGGGCGTGCAGATGCCACATTGGAGGGCGACATGTTCAATGAACTGGTGTTGCAGGGGATGCAGTTCTTCGCCTTGCGCCATCCCCTCGATCGTTTCGATACTCTTGCCCTGTGCCTCGACCCCCAGCATGAGACAGGAGCAAATCAGAACATCGTCGACGATAACGCTGCACGCACCGCAATCTCCTGTTGCGCACCCTTCCTTGGTGCCGGTGAGATCGAGCTCGTCACGCAGAACGTCAAGCAGGGTTTGCGTGGTATCGCAGAGGAACTCTGCTTCGTCCCCGTTGATTGTGGTGGTGATGTGATGTTTCGCCATCAGGATATTGCCCTCTCGCGTGCGATTTCGGCGGCCCGCCCGGCAAGCACACCGGCGACTTCCTTGCGGAACTCGATGGTTCCCCGCTTGTCATTGATGGGTCGGCAAGCTGCGCTGGCGGCCTGCGACAAGGCTTCTTTCGCGTCTTCATCGACAGATGTGCCCACCAGGGCCCGGGCAGCCGGCTCGACAACCAGGGGGCGGGGGGCCACAGCTCCCAGGGACACGCAAGCGTCCGTACACACTCCGTTCTGATCAAGGGTCAGGTTGACGGCTGCGCCGACGACAGCGATATCCATCTCGGTTCGTGGCGTGAAGCGCAGATAGGCGTCGCCGGACCGGGGTTTCCGTGCGGGCAGGTTGAAACTGACAACAATCTCACCCCTGGAAAGGGATGTCTGACCGGGTCCTGTAACAATGTCCTCGACCGGCGCCGTCCGGCGGCCGGAGGGACCGGCAATCGTGACTGTGGCACGGGCTGCAATCAGTGGTGGCACGCTGTCGGCAGCTGGTGAAGCGTTGCAAAGATTGCCCCCCATTGTTGCCCGTCCGCGGACCTGCAGCGAGCCGATCAATCTGACACCGTCCATGATACCGGGCCAGGCGGCGCCGAAGCGTGGATGGTCCATCAACTCCTTGCCGGTTACGGCGGCCCCAACCTGCCATTCACCGTTCGCTTCCGTAATCGCGCGCATCTCGGCAATGCCCTTGACGTCGACGATCAGGGCCGGGTCAACCAGGTCCGAATGCATCTGAACCAGTACGTCGGTGCCGCCTGCGAGTACGCGTGCCGCGCCCGGCTCGTCCGCGATCAGCGAGCAGGCCTCATCAAGGCCCGCCGGTACGTGATACTTCATGGTGATTGCTCTTCGCTCCTGTTGCATGATCAGGGTTCGGCCAAAGACCGCCGCGCAGTTCCGGCCGGAGTCTCCCCGTCTCTGTATCAGCCATCATCGCCGAGGGCCAATGCATTTCTGTAAATGTCGTCATACATCAGATGCTGCACTTCCAGCATCTGCCTGACCGTCTTGAGGACAAGTCTGCGTTCCCTGGTGCTGGTGGCGAACTGGTCGAGCAGTTTTCTGCCGACATCCGAATGTTCCTGGTCGGCGCTGTCATGTATGACCCAATAGGCGACGGCTTCATCACTCAGGCCGAACTGATCCTGGAGATTTCGGGCGATCCGGATGTAGAGGCCAGGAATCGCGGCCTCCCCTGCAAGCATGTGCGCAGCAACTCCTTCAAGGAAACTCTTTTGGCAAATCAGCGTGAAATACGCCTGAAACGCGACCACGCCCGCACAGTATGGCGGATCATACATGTCTTCAGGCCCGAGTTTCATACCCTTGGCGTAATTGAGATAGAGCCGGTGATGCGAGACACCGTCTGACATCAGCCGGCCAGTCGCCTCCTCATAGGCGACTTCGGCGATCATTTCCCGCCACACGGGGTCGGGACATATGACATAGAGATTACCGTGATAATTGTGGTTGTGCAGGGGGATCCCGCCATGTTGCTGACAAATGTAGCGGGATTGCTCCCAGTTCCAGGTCCCTTCGACCATACCGGTCCACAACGCATGACCGTACATCGGCAATTCCCTGTGAATTTCGGAAATCCCGTCAAGTACATCCTGCGTGGTGAGGTCCGTCACTGCATCCTCCAAGATATGGCAACAAAATATGACGGGGTTGGCAGGCTCTGTCGAGTCCTGCGCCTCCGGGGCGATTGACGGCTGGTGGCTTGAGGGCCTCGAAAATCTCCGGATCTGACGCGAAACCGGACAGCTTCCCCAACCCGGACCTATATTGGCTGGGAACCACACCAACTACGGATGTTCCCATGACCCGGAGCGAGGCCACCCCGGCCAGTCCTTTCGCCCTTCGAAGCGATTTGAAACCCGTGTTGCGGAGGCGAATGGCCTGTGATCGCGCCTCTTCCGTCGCCACTACCAGAGAGGGGACGCTCTCCCGTCGCGGATCCCGGTGAAATGTTCAATACGATCCGTTCCATGGCCTGGAACCGGGGAGCGGAGACGCTCTCTTCCGGCTTGTTTCCTGATCTCTTCGACGATCCCGAATGATTTCCATGCACGGCGTAACAAGGGGTGCCGGAAGGCATGCTCGACCGGTTTCGTGAGCATAGGCAGGTGCCGATTGCGGCGCCGATGGACAGTCAATCAGCAGGGACAACAGGGAGCGGCGATCCGGCCAGCTGTGACGTTGGCAAGGCGACCGGGGGCGCCAGCATCACATGGCGCTGGTTATGGAGAGGTCTCTGATCGGAATCCCGAGGCGTGATACCCCGAGGTCTTGATACAGGGAGTGATCTCCGGGATACCCGAGGCAGCGGCTCAGGTGACCAGCCCCCGGGGTCGATGACGGGCATCAGGGCCCCCAGCCGGCTGCAATCCCGGATCCAGTCTTCAGATCGTGATCAGTCCACTGATAACCGGGGTCTTGCGATTCCTGACCGTCGTCAGGAGATCGCGCTGACGGGTGTCTGGATCACGGACTGTCGGCGTCCGGTCAGGAATCAGGACTGAATGCCGGGACGGGCGTTGGCCCCGGTCTCGCTGGCAGGGTGTCGCCTGGCACTACGTCGGATGACCCGCGCTCTCAATCATCGGAATACAAAGTCAATATGAAATCCGTAACCGGCGCTTTTGATCCTTGCCATCCTGTGGCGCCAGTACACGCGGCGCTAAAATAATTTGATCAATGCAACGATCAGTCCACCCTGGGCAATCAAGGCGCCCAACAACCATTTCAACATTTCAGCCTTGACCGCTTCGATGTCAGCCTTGGTTTCCTGGCGAAGGGCATCCATCTCGGCCTTGATTTCCTGGCGAAAGGCATCCATGCCGGCTTCAACCGCTGCGATGGCCGCCCTGGTTTCCTGGCGAAGGGCATCCATCTCGGCCTTGATTTCCTGGCGAAAGGCATCCATGCCGGCTTCAACCGCTGCGATGGCCGCCCTGGTTTCCTGGCGAAAGGCATCCATGCCGGCCCTGGTTTCCTGGCGAAAGGCATCCATGCCGGCCCTGGTTTCCTGGCGAAAGGCATCCCTGCCGGCCATGGTTTCCTGGCGAAAGGCATCCCTGCCGGCCTCAATCGCTGCGATATCAGCCTTGGTCGCCAGGTTGGCGTTGAGAAGAGCGACATGCTCTTCTGCCAGGGTTTCCGCCTGTTGCTCGGTGAAGCCACTCTCCGTCAGACGCTTCACGAAACGGTGGGTGTCGAAGGCGATCGCTTCAGTCATGGCCAGAGTATAAGCTTCGCCCCGCCCCGGGACAAACTTTACTGCCATCCACCCAGGGTATTTGTCTGCTACTCTCCAATGGAAAAACCCATACGCGCGAATACTACGTCGTGCGGCAGCCACCACCCGCCTGGCCCATCCGCTCGGTTGCGTATCCGGCGCCGCGCCGACGGCGGGTTTGCCCGCAGACCTGCCTGGACATGGATACGAATTTTCCCTGCTGACGAACCTGTATCGGATAGTCCAGGAGTCCTGTCGCGGCGGTTATGGCGAGGACTGAAGTGGGAGATCCCGTCCGGACCGAATAATGTTGGAGTAAGCTTTTCAAAAATCCGTCGAATTGCGGTTGACGGCCTGAAGACCCGGTCGATATGTCTTCTTGTCGAGAAACTCTTCCATTCCGCGTGCCCGCGTTTGCTCCCCGTCACGAAACTGAAGCGCCTGGATTTTCGTCATCAGATACTCGTAGGACTGCGGCACGTCCATGTTGACGACGGCGCGAAGAGCCTGTTTTGTAAAGGCCAATGCAACCGGGCTCTTTTCCATCAACTCCCGCGCCAATGCGACTGTCTCCTCGCGCAATTGGCCGGCGGGCACCGCCAGATCGGCAAGGTTCATTTCGACGGCCTTCCGCCCATCGAATGTCCTTCCGGTCATCGCGTAGAACATCGCATTGCGGAATGGCATGCGATCGACAATGACCTTGGAAACAATGCCGCCCGGAATGATGCCCCAGTTGATTTCCGACAGGCCGTAAATGGCGTTCTCTGCTGTTATCACAATGTCGCAGTTTGAAAGGGGGACAAATGCGCCCCCGAAAACGTAACCGTTGACCATCGCGATCGTCGGCTTGCGGGAGTTCGTCAGAATGTCCCAGCTCCAGTGCTTGTTGGCAGTGAACGAGCGGAACTGGGCTTCGGGGTCGTTGTCGGTTTCCCGGAAATACTCTTTCAGGTCCATGCCTGCGCTCCAGCTTTCCCCGGCTCCGGTCAGAACAATGACTTTGGCGGCCGGATCCGTTTCCATGGCCATCAACACATTTTCCATTTCGTAGTGGAGCGTCGGATTCATCGCGTTTCGTTTTTCCGGGCGGTTGAACGTGACCCAGGCGATTCCGTCGTCGTCGATCTCGAGCTTCACGCATGTCAGACTGTCTTGCAATTTCATCCTGCGAATCCCTCACTTTATTTACAGCGGCTTGGCGAGGCTTTCGGGCGCGCGCTATAGTCCCGGTCTTGCCCAATTGAATACAGGCTGGCCTCATGACCTTCAGTTTTCGCACAGACAGTCCGGAAGACAAGGCCTTTCGATACGAGGTCCGTGATTGGCTGCAGGAAAACCTTCCTCCGGACCTGCGTGGATGGTCTACGCGTCCTCCCGTTGACCGTGCTCTCTGGTGGCACCGGCAACTGAGGGACAGGGGATGGGTTGCGCCCCACTGGCCAACGAGCCACGGTGGCATGGGAGCCTCGCTGAACCGGCAAATCATTCTCAAGGAAGAACTGGCCCGTATCGGTGCTCCGGAAATTTCCGCCCAGGGAATCAACCATATTGGTCCCATACTCATGGAATACGGGACGGATGCCCAGAAAGCGCGCTTTCTTCCACCGATCCTGGAAGGTGGGGAAATCTGGTGCCAGGGCTATTCCGAACCGGGCTCCGGTTCGGACCTTGCCAGCCTCCGAACACGCGGGGACATAGAGGGCGACGAGCTTGTCATCAATGGATCCAAGATATGGACAACATGGGCTCATCATGCGCACTGGATGTTTGCTCTGGTACGCACCGATCCTGATGCGCCCCGGAAACAGGCGGGGATCAGCTTTGTTCTGGTGGACATGTCCTCACCCGGCATCCAGGTTCGCCCCATTCAGACCATTGCCGGCGACGACGAATTTGCCGAAGTGTTTCTCGACGATGTCCGCATACCAATGGACAACCTCGTCGGAGAATTGCACGGCGGCTGGCGGGTTGCCAATGCCCTGCTGGCCCACGAACGACTGGGAACTGCCAATCCCCAACTGCTGTTCGACGCCATGGAACGCGTGCGAAAGGTCGCTCAGGCGACAGGGGCAATCGATGATCCGGGATTTTGTGGAAAACTCGCGGAAACGGAAGTCGACATTGTTGCCTGCGCAGCCATGTTTGCGCACGCGGCAGAACTTGTAAACGCAGGCCGACCTCTTGGTTTCGACGCTTCAATCATGAAGATTACCGGCACCGAACTGTTGCAGGCCATTGCCGATTTGCTTCTGGAGGCTGCGGGCCCACATGGGGCCAACCTGGATCCTATCGAGACACCTCAAGGACCAGTAGAAGTTGCGCCTCTGTTTCTTCAGGTCCGAAGAGCGACGATTTACGGGGGGAGCAGCGAGATCCAGAGAAATATTCTGGCAAGACGGGTTCTGCATCTTCCGGTCTGACTACGGGGCATTCCTGCCAGCGCAGGCCAGCGACGAGAGTCGGGTCCTGTATCAGACAGGCGCTTCCGGGCCGGAGCTTGCGGCTCAGACGAGATCGACAGTGAGAGGATTGTAGGAATACAGCCAGGTGTTCCGGTCCTTGCCCTCATCCCTTTCTGCAAAGACGCGTCGGATCTCGTCCACGCTGTCAAGGTGAAACAGGCGCCGGTTCTGGTCCGAATCGTTGACGACCCTTGCTGTCCTCGCCGTTCGATTTCGCTGGTACAGGTCAAGCGCATCCGCAATCCTGCTGCTCTCTTGCAGCGCCCGGGTGAGAACGGCTCCGTCCTCGATAGCCATCGCCGCACCCTGGGCGAGATAGGGCAGGGTCGCGTGGGCAGCATCTCCGAGAATAGTGGCGCGAGCCGTGCTCCACTTCTCGATTGTAGGACGGCGATACAGCGCCCAGCGATAGCACTCCTCGCGATCAACAAGATCAATGACTGTGAGAATGTCGGCGTGCCAACCCTCGAAGTCGGCCCGGAGATCTGCCCACGGGAACCTGAGTGTCCATGATTCCTCTGATGGCGTGGGCGTTTCCACCGCACCGACAAAGTTCAGGAGTTCACCGTTGCGGATCCAGTAGGAGACTGCGTGCTTGCCCGGGCCCATCCACACCGACATGACCGCGTCCATAAAACCGGAAGGCAGG
The DNA here is from genome assembly GCA_965221485.1 of Alphaproteobacteria bacterium. Lineage (GTDB taxonomy): Bacteria > Pseudomonadota > Alphaproteobacteria > MPNO01 > UBA830 > JAJEBT01. The sequence goes on from OZ244893.1 coordinate 3,557,744, forward strand.
CGCTCTCGAGGGATCGTGAGCCGCCAGGCGGAATCCCCGGTATAGGTGGCCGGGACTTCGCCGGCGATCTGGTCCCGGATCACCGACTTGACGCCATCGGCACCGACCACAAGGGCCCCCGTGGCTGAAGTGCCGTCGACAAAATGCACCGTCACCCCGGCTTCGGTTTCATCGAAGCCTGTTGCACGCTTGTTGAGATGGATCGCATCAGCCTTCTGTACCCGCACAGCATTGGCAAGAAGCTCATGGAAATCCGCCCGGTGAATTTGATTGTAGGGGGCCCTGTGCAGTCGTTCGTGATCGGCGGCGAGGGAGAATGAATCGATGATTTCCCCGGTATCGTGAAGGCGAAAAACGTAACCGGCTGGCTGCACGGATCTGGCTGTAACTTCGTCACCAATCCCGAGATGATTCATGACATGCATGGCGTTCGCACTGACCTGGATCCCGGCTCCGATTTCTCCCAGCACCGGCGCCTGCTCGTAGACTGCAACATCGTATCCGGCCTTGAGCAGACATCCGGCAGCAGCAAGCCCGCCGAGGCCGGCACCGATGACAAGTACGGGTTGGTCGATTTGTGAAGGATCCATGAATTCCTCGGCAGGTCGTGATGACCCGGTCTGGTTCCTGAACCGGGGAGAGCAGGACCGGTCTCGTCCATCGCAGCGTCATGGCCTCCGACAGAAGTTCGGGTCCGGGCAACCATATCTGCGTTTCCCGCAGGATCGTCAAGAGTCTTTCTCCCCGCCATCCGGACGGCCGTCCCTTCGAACTCAGGTCCGTATGTTGAAATTCTGCTGTCGCCGCCGGGAGGCGCGACACAAGGACTGCTGATCGTGGGTTCTGTTGGTTGACTGCGATCAGGTAATGCGAACAGACCAGATGTCTGCAACCGTATCCCGGCGTGGCTATCAAGCCTTCCTGGGATATATCGTCCCGTGGCCCCGGTCACCCCAGGCCGGAACGGAATCGCACAATAACTTCCATGACGAGGAGGACATGGAGAAGATCATCCGGCCTCCGGTGAGTGTTGTCATGAAGCGCGGGTCATTCGGACATGTGGAATGTTTGCTTCGAGAAACTCTTCCCCGTCCTGGCGGAATCCCAGTTCTTCATAAAACGGAGCCGCCTGTCGTTGAGAGTTCAGGACGGCCTGGACAAAACCGTCCCGCCTCGCATCGGCCAGCAAACGTTCCATCAACATTCTGCCGACACCCTGCCTGCGCCAGGATTCGAGCACGGCGACCCTTTCAACCTTCACTACACCGCTTTCGAGCGGCCGGGCCCGCGCTGTTCCGATGGCGACGGATTGTCTGCGGGCAAGATAGTGCCGGCATGCATCATCGAGACCGTCGAATTCAATTTCCGGACTGACCCGTTGTTCATTGCAAAAGACCTGGGTGCGAATGCGGTAGCAGAGGTCACGGTCACCCGACACAACTGCTTCCCAAATCTCGACAGGCATGCGGCCTCACACCCTATCGTCAGGAACCCCTGACGCTGCCTCCGGCGAGCCGGGGACGGTGCCTCCGTGAGGCAGGAGTGCGGAAGGGAGCATCGATCAAAAACATCTTCGTTGTCTCCTGAAGTCTCCGCTGCTGCGGGTCGTTGGCCGGGATCTGTCAATGACGTGATGAGGTTGGTTCAGGGAGTCCAGCCAGCTTTTTCCTTTCATGCCGGGCCGTCATATGTCCACCGGTATTCAGGTGGTGTTGGCCCCTTGTTTCGTCCGCCCTGGTTCATCTGCTCCCACGCGTGGGCCAGGATACCGACGGATCTCGAAAGGCAGAAGAGGCCGCGTGCCAATGGAGGTGGACAGCCAAGTTCCGAAAAAATCACTGCTGTCGCTCCGTCGATGTTGAGCGGTACGGACCGACCCTTGCTGGCCTTGAGCCGGGCTTCAATGGTCCTGGCGATGACGGCGAAGTGGCCATCCACGCAGCCATTGGCGACAGCCTCTCCAACCAGCTGGAGCAATCGCGGAGCTCTTGGATCCGAGATCTTGTGGTATCGATGACCGAAGCCGGGAATGAACCGGCTGCGGTGCTTTTGCCACCCGAGCAAACTGTCAGCAACGGCCGTTTCCATCGTTTGCCCTTCCTTCACCGCTTCCGAAATGGCGCTGAAGAGTTCGACGGCCTGTTCACCGGCACCGCCATGCACGTCTCCGAGCGTATTGATCGCCGTTGCCATGGCATTGTTGATGCCGACGCCGCAGGTGATGGCCATTCGGGCGGCGGCGATGGACGGGGCCTGCGGTCCGTGATCCACCGCGGAAACCAGAGCGGCCTCCAGCAGCCTTTCACGATCTCCTGACAGCGTCTCCCCAGTCAGCATCAGCCAGATCATTTGCGGGAATGACAGCTCACCGATCAATTCCTCGATAGGCTGTCCACGAATCACGATTTTGCCGGGTTCCATATCAATAATGGACGTCCGCCACCAGTCAGCGACATGGGGGGAATCCTGTGTCATATCACTCCGTCTTCCTCGAGCCGGGCAAGTTCATCTGCTCCGATGCCCAGTTCACCCATGATTTCCGCATTGTGCTGGCCAAGGCACGGAGGAGGGGTCTCAACCGGTAGTGCCTTGCCATCGACCCTGGCGCCTGTGCGAACCAGCTTCAGGTCTCGTTCGACTCCGGGGACGTCCCGGAACTCCGCGATAAAGTCCCGCGACTGAATGACCTCATGGTCCAGGATATCCGGAACGTTCAGGACCGGCCCCGCCGGTACACCAAGCTTCACGAGTTCCCTGACCAGTTCATCGGCCTTTCTGGTGCTGATCGCCTGTTCGATCTCGTCCTGCAGTAGCCTGCGATTGGCTTTCCGGTCTTCCCGGGTCAGAAAATTCTCATTTCCGATGAGATCCCCTCTCCCGATATGCCGCGCAAGGGTTTCCCACTGGGATTGTTTGTTGGCTGCGATGTTTATGACCCCATCCTCGGTCCGGAACGTGCCGGACGGGGATGACGTCACGTTGTCGTTGCCATGTGCCGCGGGGCGTTCACCTGCAACAAGCCAGTTGGAAATGACCCAGCCGGTCGTGGCAAGGAGGGCTTCGAGCATGGAGACATCGATGAACGCGCCGTTATCCTTGTCATTGAGTGCCGCGCAAATGGCGAAGGCGGCCGTTAACCCACCGATGGTGTCAGCAACCGGGTAGCCAACGCGAAGCGGGCCGCTGTCCACGGTTCCTGTTGTTGACATAACACCGGCGGCGCCCTGCACGATCTGGTCGTAGGCCGGATAGCTTGACCAGGGACCATCCTGACCGAAACCTGATATCGCACAATAGACGATCCTGGGATTGACCTCACGCAAGGCTTCCCAGCCTACACCCAGCCGATCCATAACTCCCGGACGAAAGTTTTCAACCAGGACATCGGCGTGCACAGCCAGTCGTTTCAGGAGCTCCCTGCCCTTGCTGTGTTTGAGGTTGAGAGTGACGGATTTCTTGCCAGCGTTCTGGGCAAGAAAAGAGACCCCCATATTGCGGTGATTGAGTTCCGGATCGGCGCCGAGTTGCCGCGCCAGATCTCCCCGTTCCGGAAGCTCGATCTTGATGACCTCGGCCCCAAAATGGGCCAGTTGATGACAGCAGAATGGCCCTGCGAGAACATTGGTCAGATCAAGCACACGAATTCCTCGCAAGAGGCGGGTCATGGCCGTTCCCGGTTGTAGGCGGAACACTTCACTGTGAGCCCCGGCATCTCATTCTGGTTCATTCCTGCATCGGGCGGGGCGTGACAGCGAAAGCCAGGAGATCCTTCGCCGGCGGCGGAGACTCTCACAGGTCAGGTTACGAGCCCTGCCTGAACCATGGCAACCTAATGGGCTGCCGTTGAAGCCGCAAACGGAAAGGCCGGGGCGACAACCGTTGCGTCTCATCCTGCAGGACTATGGCGGAGGGAGTGGGATTCGAACCCACGATACGGAGTTACCGTATACACGCTTTCCAAGCGTGCGCCTTCAGCCACTCGGCCATCCCTCCGCAGCCGGCGATAATGCTTGACCTGCAGGGCTGATGCAAGAGCGCAAACGGGCCCGCACTGGCCACTCACGAAACCATGATTCCTGATGGAACCGGAGCAGAGGTGAGGGGGTTGATTGCTGGTTCCACGGAATTTCTTTCACGCGCATTCATCGACTGCCAGGAAGGGTCGGGCCGCGGGTTGGCCCATGAACGCGATCAGTCCGGGGGTGTCAGGTTTCATGCTCATGTCCGTGAGATCATGGCGAGAGGCCGCTACCCCCAGCGATGGTGAAGTTGAGAACAACAGGGAATGACAGGACTGGTCAGGAAAGCCCTGGGAGAGCGGACTTGACCGGCGCGCCTCTTGTCCTGCAGGAGCTCAAGAGGTCGTCTTCCGCCAGCGGGGAAAGGAGGTTTGCGTAATCCGGTTTTCTGTCCTGACCTGAACCCTCGAACATCCGAAGGCTTGACGGGTTTGTGGGAACATTGCGAAGTACCGCTTTCCGTCTTCCAGTGATCCGCTCCCTGTCCGATCTCTCGAGCGGCAGCCACCGGATCTGCCGGAACTTGAGAAGGATGCCGGAAACGGCAGTGACCAACCGAACCGGTCAGCCTCGAGCTTACGATGACCAAAGGCGGAGATCCTCGTTCGGCGGGAAGTCCTGCTTCGTGAACGCTGAGCCACTGGACGCCACCGGAACAAGCTGGCAAGTTTCCGGCATGCCTCTTGATTGCTGGGTCTGATGGCCGATGTCTCTCCTGTTTCGCTTGGGTTGGCTCCTCACAGCCGCCGCAATTCTCCTGCTGGTCCATGAAGGCTACAATGCTGTTCTTGAAGACGGGTACAGGCTGATCCCGCTGGGAGAGATATGGTTTGTCCTCGACCGTATGCTGGGAACCGGTACACTCAACCTCACACAAGCTGTCGTTCAGCGTTATTTATGGCCGTGGATCTGGGAAGATGGCATCCAGCAATTGCTTTTGTTCCCCGCCTGGGCCGTATTTCTGGTTCCCGGAGTTGTCCTCGCGGTCATCGGCGCCGCAGGACGGCGCCGGCGCAGGGGCCGGTAAAGACCATCCGGTACGGCGGTGTCGCCACTATTCGTCGCCAATGCGCAAGGCTTCAATGAACGCCGATTGCGGTATTTCCACGGAACCGAATTGGCGCATGCGTTTCTTGCCCCGCTTCTGCCTTTCCAGAAGTTTGCGTTTGCGGCTGACATCGCCTCCGTAACATTTCGAGGTAACATCCTTGCGCAATGCGGAAATGGTTTCCCTGGCGACAACCTTTCCACCGATCGCGGCCTGCAACGGGACCTTGAACAGTTGACGCGGGATCAGATCCTTGAGGCGGAGACAGATCGCCCGGCCCCGGTACTCGGCCTGACCCCGATGCACGATCATTGACAGTGCATCCACAGATTCTCCGTTCACCAGTATCGCCAGCTTCACAAGCGCACCCACCTCATAGCCCGTCATCTGATAGTCGAAACTGGCATAACCGCGACTGACGGATTTCAGCCGGTCATAGAAGTCGAAGACAACCTCATTGAGCGGAAGCTTGTAAACGACCATGGCGCGGCCTGCGACATAGGTCAATTCCTGCTGAATGCCCCGCCGTTCCTCGCATAACTTGAGAATCCCGCCAAGATGTTCGTCCGGCGCCATGATCGTGGCCCGGATCCACGGTTCCTCGATCTCCCTGATCCGGACCGGGTTGGGCATGTCGGCCGGATTGTGCAGTTCGAGAACGGTGCCGTCCGTCAGCTGCACACGATAGATCACGGAAGGCGCCGTGGTCACCAGCTCGAGGTCGAATTCGCGTGTCAGTCTTTCCTGGATGATCTCGAGATGAAGCAGCCCGAGAAATCCGCAACGGAAACCCTGACCGAGCGCCGCGGACGTCTCGAGCTCGAAATGGAAAGATGCGTCGTTCAGCCGAAGTTTGGCGAGACTTTCCGCGAGATCCTGATAATCGGCTGCATCCACCGGGAAAAGACCACAGAACACCACCGGGATGCTGGGTTTGAAACCAGGAAGTGCGTCGTCCGCAGTCGCGCGTTCGTCCGTTATCGTGTCGCCAACCTGAGCATCGGTCACAGCCTTGATCGAAGCGGTAATGAAGCCGATTTCACCAGGACCGATGTCGCTGACAGCTGTTCGTTGGGGCTCGAATACGCCCACCCTGTCGACCTGGTGAACCGCGCCTGTTCCGATCATCCTGATTTTCATGCCCTTGCGCATGACTCCGTCATGGACCCGAACCAGCACGATCACACCCAGATAGGCATCATACCAGGAGTCGACCAGAAGGGCCTTCAGGCGGTTGTCGCGGCTGCCGACAGGCGCCGGCAGGCGAGTGACAAGGGCCTCCAGAAGCTCCCCGACCCCTTCACCTGTTTTGGCCGAGACCACGATGGCGTCGTCACCGTCAAGGCCAATGACTTCCTCGACCTGTTGCCGGATCTGCTCCGGTTCGGCAGCGGGAAGGTCGATCTTGTTGAGGACGGGAATGATTTCGTGACCGGCGTCAACGGCAAGATAGGCATTCGCAAGACTCTGGGCTTCGACGCCCTGGCTTGAGTCTATGATCAGGACCGATCCTTCACAGGCGGCAAGGGACCGTGAAACCTCATAGGTGAAGTCCACATGACCTGGTGTGTCCATAAGGTTGAGCTGATAGGTCTCGCCGTCCCGTGCCCGGTAGGAAAGGCGTACGGTCTGTGCCTTGATCGTGATGCCGCGTTCCCGCTCGATATCCATCGTGTCGAGCATCTGTTCACGAAAGTTTCGTTCATCGACACCACCGCATTCCTGGATCAGCCGGTCCGCCAGGGTTGACTTGCCATGATCAATATGGGCGATAATCGCAAAATTGCGGATGTGGCCGGGGTCCGTCATGCCGTGCGGTTCTCTCGACAAATTCGATCAGCCTCTCAGAACACCGCCGGTCCGTTTCTCGACAGATCGTGCAACCTTTTCCATCAGGGCGTTGATTTGCTCGTCAGTCAGAGAGGCCTGGGTCGGCTGCAGGGTCAGTGAAATCGCGACAGACTTGCGATTGTCACCAAGGGTCCCGCCTTCAAACACATCGAACACCCCGACATTCGTGATCAGGGTACGATCGGCGGACTTTGCAGCCTGGAGAATATCAGAAGCAGCGATGCCTGAGTCCACCACGAATGCGAGATCCCGGCTTACCGGCTGCAGGGGTGCCAGCTGAAGAGTGCTTCGTTTGCTGCCGCCCGCCCGGCTTCGGGGCAACGGGATGTTGTCAAGATTGATCGCGAATGCAGATGCAGGTCCCTGCATGTCCAGAGAGCCAAGTATTCCGGGATGAAGGTCACCAAAGGAAGCAATGACGGTCTTACCCAGACGAAAAACCCCGGACCGCCCGGGATGGAACCAACCAGGTGCATCTCGGGACACCTGAAGGTTGGCGACAGGCGCGCCCACCGCTTCCAGGGCTGTCAGCACATCCGCCTTGACATCCCAGAGAGAGACCGTTTCCGTCGGCTTCAACCAGATGCGGTCTTCGCAGTTGCCCACCCTGATGCCAGCTGCGACGGTCAACTGTCCGGCTTCATCGTCCCCGACATATTCCGGGCCCACCTCGAACAGGGCGATATCGCGATAGCCCCGGGCCGCATTGCGTTTCGCTGCCTCAAGCAGATTGGGGAGGATGGATGGTCGCATCACGTCGAGATCTGCCGAGATCGGGTTGTCAATCCGCAAGGAATCTGACGAGAAACCAAATTTCTCAGCGGTTTCCCGCTTCATGAAAGAGAAAGTGACGGCTTCAACCATACCGCGTGAGGCCAGGGCTCGCCGCATGACGGCGATTCGCTTCTGAACCGGAGACCAGGCCCGACCGGATACCGATGTTTCGCGTTGCAACGGCATCACCGGGATGTCGTTGTACCCCCGGATCCGCAAGACTTCTTCTACCAGATCGGCCTCGCCGTCAATGTCCGGACGCCAGGACGGCGGACAGGTCCGGATCAGGCCATCTCCGCTGTCCCGCGGATCAAAGCCGAGTGCGCCGAGTATACGCACCTGATCTTCACCGGACACGTCCAGTCCGCCCAGTGAGGCGGCCCGGCTCTTGCGCAGCACGACCTCGCGACGCCAATCGGGCATCGTGCCCGCCATGGTCAGGCGTGAGGCTTCGCCGCCGCACAGTTCGAGAATCAATCGGGTGGCGACATGAGCGCCCCAAAATGCGGACTCCGGATCAACGCCACGCTCGAACCGGTATCGTGCATCCGACAGGATGTCGAGCATCCGACCGGTATTGGCTGTGCGAACAGGATCGAACAGCGCGACCTCCAGGAAGGCAACCGATGTCGTTTCGGAGCAGCCCGAGAAAGCTCCTCCCATCACTCCGCCGATACCCTGCACGCGGCTGGAATCGGAGATGACGGTCATCGATGGCTGCAACCGGTAGTCATTGCCATCGAGTGCCAGGATCGACTCGTCTTTTTTCGCAAGTCGCATGACAAGGTCGCCGGACAGCTGGTCCGCATCAAAGACATGAAGCGGCCGGGCAAGGTCGATGCTGACATAGTTCGTAATATCGACCAGCGCTGAGATGGGGCGAAGCCCCACAGCGTTCAGGCGTTCCTTCAGCCATGCCGGGCTTTCTCCATTGCGAAGGTTTCTGAACATGCGGCCGATAACAAGCGGGCAGGCGTTCGAGGCATCTTCGGGCAGGTCGCGCTGCCACTGGATGGGGGAGTCGAATGTCCCGTCGATTTCCGGCGCATCGAGAGGTTTGAGCTGGCCGAGCCCGGCGGCAGCAAGGTCCCTTGCGATGCCGCGCACACCGGCGCAGTCGGGTCGATTGGGAGTGAGCGCCACGTCAATCACCGGATCGCACAGGCCCAGATAGTCCGCGGCAGGTGTCCCGATGCGGGCATCGTCAGATAACTCGACAATGCCTTCGTGATCGTCGGACAGCCCCATCTCCCGTTCCGAGAGAAGCATTCCGTTCGATTCCTGGCCGCGAATCGAGGACTTCCTGAGCGTTATTCCGGTCCCTGGTATATGACTGCCTGCCGGAGCAAACACACCCTTCATACCGCTTCGCGCATTGGGTGCGCCGCAGACAACCTGGATCGGTTCACCGCCTCCGTCATCGACCATGCAAACCTGCAGTCGATCGGCGTCAGGGTGTCTTCGCGCAGAGACAACATGGGCTACGCGGAAGCCGGACAGACTCTCGGCCCGATCGTCGACGCCTTCAACTTCCAGGCCGATCATCGAGAGAGTTTCGACGATTTCCGGCAGCGGACGATCGGTCTCGAGATGCTCCTTCAACCATCCGAACGTAAATTTCATCGCTTCAGTCCCCGGCAAGCCCGGTGACGACGTTGGGCTGATCAAGCCCCAGAAAACCGTAATGCCGCAGCCAGCGGATATCCGATTCATAGAAGGTGCGGAGGTCAGGTATGCCGTATTTCAGCATTGCGGCGCGCTCGATGCCCATACCGAACGCAAAACCCTGGTAGCGATCCGGATCGATCCCGCAAATTTCCAGGACCCGGGGGTTGACCATGCCGGAACCCAGGATCTCGAGCCAGTCCGGGGAACCGGAATCGGTGGAATGGCCGATGGAGAGACCGCCGCCGGACCAGGAACAGCCGATATCCACCTCGGCCGACGGTTCCGTGAACGGGAAATAGGAAGGCCGAAAGCGAACCGGCAAATCGTCCACTCCGAAGAACGCCCGGCAGAACTCGATCAGGCAGCCCTTGAGATGCCCCATATGGGTATGCTCATCAACCACCAGCCCTTCGATCTGGTGGAACATCGGTGAATGGGTCGCGTCGTGGTCGGCGCGGAACGTTCTTCCTGGAACGACAATCCTGATCGGTGGTTCGGTTGCCATCATGGTCCGGATCTGGACCGGAGATGTGTGGGTGCGAAGCACCATGCGGGAACCATCCGCGCGGGGCGCCAGATAGAAGGTGTCGTGATCCTGACGTGCAGGATGTTCAGGGGGGATGTTGAGCGCCGTAAAATTGTTGAAGTCGGTCTCGATATGTGGACCCTCGGCCACGGTGAAACCCATCTCGCAGAAAATTGCGACCATTTCGTCAATGGTCTGGCTGATGGGATGGATGCGTCCGGTCAGGGTCGGAGAGACAGGCAGGGTAATGTCGACCCGGTCCTGTTCCAGTCCTCGCTCGATGGCTTCATCCTCAAGCGTCTTCTTGCGTTGCTCAATGGCATCGGAAACCACGCCTTTCAGGCGATTGAGCGTCTGACCGGCGGTGCGGCGCTCTTCCGGCGGCAGCTGTCCGATCCCCCGTGCCATCTGTGTGATGCTTCCCGATCGCCCAAGGCACTGGACGCGAATGTCTTCGAGCTGTGTCAGGTCGCCTGCAGAGTCGACCTGCTGCAGCAATTCGCCTCGCATCTGATCAAGGTCTTGTATCGACATGAATTGACTCCCGTACGGAACCGCACGGTTCACCCTGACATCGCCGCCAATTCTCCCGCCCCGTGGCCGCGTCCCCGGAACCAGCTCCGTGCCGGGGAGGCAGGCTGCGCCGCCATGCAGCCCTGCCGGAGGGATCGGGCCGCAATACCGGCTGCGTGGCGGGACGCTTCCCGGAAATCGACAGACTTACGCCGGGTCTCCGAGGGCTGACTTGGCCCGGTCAACGACCTGGCCAAAGGCTTCCGGTTCTCTCACCGCAAGGTCGGCGAGAACCTTTCGGTCCAGTTCGATTCCCGCCTGCTTCACGCCGTGCATGAACCGGGAATATGTCAGACCGTGTTCCCGAACACCGGCGTTGATGCGCTGGATCCACAATGCGCGGAAATTGCGCTTTCGAGTCCGGCGGTCGCGATAGGCATACTGTTCAGCCCGCTCGACCCGCTCGATCGCAACCCTGAATGCCTTGGAATTCCGACCGCGGTAGCCCTTGGCCTTCTTGAGGACCTTCTTGTGTCGGGCGTGGGACGTAACGCCCCGTTTGACTCTCGCCATAATTCCCGAGCTCCTCAGGCGTAGGGCAGATAGGATCGTACGATGCGTGCGTCGGCGTCCGCCATGACCTGCGTGCCCCGCGCGTTACGCTTCATCTTCTGCGAACGTCGTCTGAGATTATGCCGCTTCTTCGCAAAGTTCGATCGGAGCTTGCCGCTCCCGGTGGCGGAAAAACGCTTCTTCGCGCCACTCTTGGACTTGAGCTTGGGCATTTCGGCCTCCTTTGTCCGACGGTTTCGTCAAGGCGGTCAGAAACGACCACGGCATGCCCTTTCCTGGCCGGATCGTTCGTCACATAGGCAATTATCCCTGGCGCGATGCGTCAGGGTGGCGGGGTTATACGCTCTCAGCCTGATCTGCGCAAGCCGGAGGCCGCCGAAACCGCCACCGGACACAACCGGACCGTCCCGACAGATCTCAGGCCCGGCCGCGGCTTGTCAGGAGAGGCGAGAGACTCGCCGCACAGCCTCGTGAACGGACAGGCTTGGGTTTCGGTCAGGAAATCGTTTGGTCAGGGAATCGGGGCGATCAGAGCGAGGCGTTGATCCACTCGACAAGCTTGCCTTTCGGGAGAGCGCCAACCTTCGTTGCAGCCAGTTCACCATCCCTGAAAATCATCAGGGTCGGGATGCCCCGGACGCCATATTTGCTCGGTGTCATCGGATTCTCGTCGATGTTGATCTTGGCGATCGTGATTTCCGAAGCCATTTCCTCGGAAATTTGCTCGAGCGAGGGGCCGATCTGTTTGCAGGGCCCGCACCACTCGGCCCAGAAATCAACCAGAACCGGTCCATTGGCGCCGAGAACGTCACTCTCAAAGGAATCGTCAGTTACCGCTTTGCTTGCCATATCAGAGACCGGGCTCCATCCCAACGTTATGCTTCTCCGGATTTCCCGTGTCAGGCGCGTTCGATATCCAGGCGCCACGGGAATGCCACGGCAGAAAACTAGAGTGGCGGCAACTGCAGGTCAAGGCAAGTGGGGCCCGAGCAATTCGGGATCCAGCGTCATCAGAACCGGACCATCTGTCCACAGCAGGAAACACTCGATGTTCCGGCCCCGGAATATCTGTGACAGGATGGCGTGGTAAGCGGCCATTTGACGAAGATACACGACCGGAATAGCTGAGGGTTCTGCCGGTCTCGGGCGGTTCGTCTTGTAATCGACGATCCGCACCACATCATCCAGAACCAGCAGGCGGTCAATACGCCCCGAAACCTGGACATCTCCAACCCGGCCGACGATCGGAACCTCGGCTCGGGAAGCCGACCCGAACAATGACCGGTAATCCGGATGGCCAAGAACAGCCAGGGTCTCGTCCAGTATGGAGTCCACCGTCTCCCCATCAAGTGCGTGAACTGGGCGCTCCAGAAATATCCGTGCTGCAGCCCGGCGCCTGTCTTCTGCGAGTGCTGGCAGAAACTGCAGCAACGCGTGAATGAGAAGGCCCCTCTGGAACGCCTTGCCCTGATCGTGACCAAGCGGTGAGATGACCGTGGGCTCCAGGTCGTTCCGCAACCGGGTTGCAGTCGCGGGGCGCATGGCGCCGGTTTCTTCGGGCGCTGGCCGCATGGCCCAATCGGGCAGAGGCAGCTGCTGATCCTGTGTTTTACCTTCCCGGCGTCGACGATCGGGTTGCGCTTTCTGTATGCCTTGCAGTCGCAGACCATAACGGATATCGCCCCCGTCCTGCCCTTCTTCCATGCAGGAAAAGTCGAAAGGCTGCGCTATGGGTTGCAGACTGTCATGCACAAGCCAGTACCAGGCTTCGTCCCTTCGCTGGTTGCCCGAGTGGCCGCAGACATAGAGACGGTCTTCCGCACGGGTCATTGCGACATACAAAAGACGCCGGTATTCCTCGAGGCTGCGCTTCCTTTCCTCCACGATCAGGTCCTGTGCCAGGTCAGTCCGGATCTCGGCCCGGGGAGTCCAGAGCATCAGTGGCTTTGTACCGGCGTCTTCCGCAGCCCACATCAATCCGGAAGGGAAGGGCGGCAGCTGCATTGTGTCGGCGAGGATGACAATCGGAGCCTGAAGCCCCTTGGCTCCATGGACGGTCAGGATACGGACTTCGTCGCGAACAGGCTGGCTCATGTCGCGAACGATTTCCTCCTGTCCTTCCTCGAACCAGTGCAGAAAGCCGGACAGGGAGGGGATGTTGGACTGTTCATAAGACAGGGCAAGTGCAAGCGTTTCGTCAATCGGATCGTCAGCTTCGTCTCCCAGCCGTTCGACGATGCGTCGTCGTCCGCCCAGGGGGCCGAGAATATGGGCGAAAAACTCGAACGGCGGCTTCATATCGGCCAGTCGCATGACTTCGGCGAGAAATGCCACGGCTTCTCGTGATGCGGTGTCGGTTCGCGCGCACAAGGATTGCCAGACCGTTCGTGTTCCACGCCCATGGCAAACCTCGAACAGCTGCTCTTCGTCGAAGCCTATCAAGGGGCCCTTCAGGATGGCGGCCAGATTGAGATTATCCTCAGGAAGACAGGCGAACCGGGCAACTGCAACCAGGTCCCAGACAGCGAGTTGCTCTCCAACCGCCATTCGGTCGATTCCCGCGACCTCGATACCGCGGGACCTGAGCGCGGTCATGATTTGCCGAACGAGATCGGAGCGCCTTCTGACCAGCACCATGATGTCGCCGGGTCGAATGGCCCGACCTGCGCTTTCGAGCTGCTCGCCGCTGCTGATCCAGGCGTGAATCTGCCCTGCGATAACGCCAGCGAGGCGCTGGGCCGCCGTGAGGGTGCGGTCCACCTCCTGCCATGGCGGGCCTGTCCCGGCACGATCTTCTTTCATGGGCGGCCAGAGTTCGACCTGCCCCGCCTGTCCGTGGCGGTGGGCGTGATGACGGATGGGGCTTTCCGAAACCCCCTCCCGGACTTCCGCCGTTTCGAAAACGGCATCAACTGCTGTCAATACGGCTTCCGTAGATCGAAACGAGACCTCAAGCGGTATCTGCAGCCAGTCCTTTCCGGCCTCCCTGCATTTTGTCTCGAAATACCGGTTCATCCGGGTGAACTCTTCCGGGGCAGCGCCCTGGAAGCGGAAAATCGACTGCTTTCCGTCACCGACGGCGAATACGGTTCGTGACCGGGTTGCCGCACCTTCTCCGGAAAACATCTCGGCAGTGATGGCGCGAACGACCGCCCATTGGTCCGCGTTGCTGTCCTGGGCCTCGTCAATCAGAATATGGTCAAGACCGCCATCGAGTTTGTAGAGGACCCAGGGAGTGGCCCGTTCGACGAGGGCTCGCGCCTTGAGTATGAGGTCGTCGTAATCCAGCAGGGCATGGTTGCGCTTGTAGGAATCGAACCGGGCTGTCAGGGCGGTCGCGATCCTGAGAACCGCAGAGGTCGCTTCGGCTGACAGTACAGCCTTGCGCCGGTCGAGGACAGCCTGAACGCGCCTCGCTTCCCGATCGAGAATTTCGATCAGGCCGGGCTTCTGTCTCTGCGCCTGTCTTGTGGCAAGCCGCTGACGCACATGACCGTCCCGTGTCAGGTAGACCAGCGCGTAGTCCTGAAAACCGTCGATGCGCGCCGACTCGTCGTCGAGCCATCTCTGGATGCACGCTGATCGTTTTCTGTCGTTTTCCGCTCCCGCTGCCAATGCTGTTGCAGCTTGCCTGATGTCCCGTTCCGGGAAGGCTCCGTCCCGACAGGCCGCTTCCATCAGCCCCGACTCGGTTTCCTCCTTTCCCACGCCCAGCCGGTTCCTGAGGTCGGTCAGAACGCCGTCAAGATCGCCATGGGCTTCCACGAGACGCTGGATCCGCCCCCGCTCCTGAATGATGTCTCTCAGGATCTGGGAGAACTGATCCTCGTTCAGCCAATCGGTGATGACCTGGATTGCAGGGCCGAGATCGGACTCCTGATCCTTCCAGGCACGGGTCAATACGTCATTACGTATGGACTCGAGCGTTTCGCGAGCGGATCGTTCATCCATGACGGTGAAGTGCGGCACAACATCGGCCTCAAGCGGAAACCTGCCGAGAAGGGATTCGCAAAATGCATGAATGGTCTGGATTCGTACGCCGCCCGGTGTATCAAGGAACGAAGCGAACAGTCCGCGTGCGGTCTCGATGATGGCAGGATCTTCATGGTCTCCGGTCAGGGCACGCAGGTTTCCGGACAGGACCTCGTCAGTTGCAACGGCCCATTCTCCCAGGCGGTCACGAATGCGAATCTGCATCTCTGTGGCTGCGGCCCGTGTAAATGTCAGGCAAAGGATTCGGTGCGGTTCGGTGCCGGCCAGCAACAGACGCAACACGCGGTCTGCGAGGACCTTGGTCTTGCCGGATCCTGCTGACGCCGAAACCCATACACTCGATTGGGGTCGCGACGCCCGCAACTGTTCGCGATACGTTGTTATCTGCGGTGCGGCCGCAAGTCCGTCCGCTGTCACGAGTCTTCCAGGGTGTTGACCCATTCCTGGATCCGCTCCAGATGGGCATAGTCGGAATATCTGGGCATGAGTCCCGGATTCGGGCAGGCCCGATAGGGTGTGTCCGGATTTTCGTAATGGGTCAGGAGATCCTCCAGGCCTTTCAGGGCGGTGTCCGCGAGGTCTTCCGGGTCGCCGTCAGCCGCTGGCCGGATCGTGCCGGTTACCCGTGTTCCGCTCAGCTGCCAATAGGACAGTTCCACAACCGGTCCGGGCGCAATACCCTGGAAGGCTCCCGCCCTGACCATTGCCGCTTCCAGTGGAAGTTGCGGTGAGACGCCGGCCTCGACCTCGGCCTTGTCCGGAATGGATCCCGTCTTGTAGTCGATTACGGCAATGTCTCCACTGTGAAAGACATCGATACGATCCGCCCTGGCGGTCAGGGTGAAGGATGCATTCGGTCTCGGAAGGATCAATGCGCCACTGATTTCCGTGAAACTTTTGGCAAGCCCGGGATAACGATCACGTTCCAACCGCGTGATCCAGACCGCGATTCTCCGGAAGCGGGGCCACCAGAAGGCCCGAATTTCGGGGTGATGCATATGTGGTGCAAAGACCTCGGCGCCGATTTCAAGGAACCGGTCCAGGGTGTTATCGTCCCCGGACCCGGCAAGGGAGGAGACGCAGCGATCGACTGCCTCATGGATCAGGACGCCGCGGTCTGCAGGCCCGGGGGCCGGATCGATGGGCTCGAGCGCAGTCAGGTCGAGAACATGCCTTGCGTAAACGGAATAGGGATCCCGGATCAGTGTTTCGATTGCGGTGACCGACAGCTTGGCGGGCCGGGTGTGAACCGGGGGAAAGGCCTGAGGTGGCGGCGGGCTCCGAACATACCGGGACTTGCCCGGATCACGATCGAGCTGTTGCTGCCAGCCCAGCAGTCTGGCTTCATCAGCTTGCCACCTGTCGAGAATGGTCTGCCCGGCTGCGGAGGTTGACAAAAGGGTCTCCATCCGCGACAGCCAGCGGGCGGGAACGGTCGGCGATCCGTCGACCCGCGTTGAGCGGGTGATATAGACACGGGACGCCGCGAAACCCTGGACAAAATCGTGGGCGGCCTGTCCGAGACGCCGTTCCGGAGGCTGCAGCCCGAAATCGGCTCGCATTGGCCGGCTCATCCAGGGATCTCCCCGCGCATCACCGGGCCAGGTGCCTTCATTGAGGCCTCCCAGAATCATGACATCGGTGCGCTGCAACCGGGCTTCCTGCAAGCCCCAGACATGAAGCCTGGGATGAAGTCCGTAGGGGGGCCTCACAACCCGGCCGGCCATCAGGGATTGCAGAAGTGAGGGCCATTCAGCGGCTGTGACCGGCGGCATCCGGTCTGCGGCTCCCCGGAACTCGCTAATAAAGGCGGCGGCTGTTTCTCCTGCGGTCATTGTCCACAAGCGCCGGGAACCGTCTTCCCTGTCGGTCGTCGCGAGCTGTTCGGCGAACGCAACATGGGCCCGCAACAGGTGTGCGGCCGCAACCGGTTCAGGGGTGAACAGACGTGTAAAGGGTTCGGCCACAGTGTGGAGGTGCCGGATCCAGGCGATCAGGGCAGGATGACCGGGGCAAAGCTGTTCCGTATCGGTCACAAGGCTGGCAAGTCCGGAACCCGGGCGCCTGCCTCTCAGGACCAGCTGTTCCAGACATCGCACATGTTCGCGGAATTGGCCCGGACTGCATCCACCCGCTGCCAGAGGATGTTTGAGAGCAGAAAGAAGTGCGACAGGTGCCATGTCCGAGGCCGCCGCTTCGGCGGTCAGTCGGAGGAAGGTTCCGGGCACGGTACAGTCGAGCGGCAAGCCGCCGGAATCGTCGACTTCCACGTTCCAGCGACGCAGTTCGGCAGCAACTCTGCGGGCGAGATTTCGATCCGGTGTCACAAGAGCTGCCGTCTGTTCCCCGGTCTCCAGGGTTTCGCGAAGCAGCAGCGCGACGATCTGGGCTTCCTGCCGGGGACCCGGACACCGGATCCGGCTCACATCCGAGAGAAGGTTCTCCGCGTCGTCCGGAAGCACCACGCGCGGTGCGGTTTCCGGTGGTCTCAGCGCGCTGTTCACGAGATTGAGGCGCCCGGTCTGCATCGCAGGCTCCCAGTCGGCAACATCCTCGGGTGCGACCTGAAGAAATTGCAGCAAACGGACCATTCCGTATTGTGGATGACTGGCTTCCAGGGCTTGCAGGCTGTCGGCCTCAAGGGTTCGATCGAAACCGGGCAGAATGACGGCTCCCTTGTCAAGGCTCGCAACACAATCAAGCAACCGGGCGGTCGCGGGTATGCTTCCCGTGGATCCTGCGGCAATGACGGGACCAGCAGGAGGGTGATGTTTCCATCGGGTGGTCAGGGCAGAGAGACTTCGGTTTCGTCTTTCGGCCTGGTCCAGGCAGCCGGTTTCGGAAAGAATACCGGGCCAGTGTTCGGTCACGATGCCGAGAAAGGAAAGGGTCTCCTGCCAATGCTCGGCATATTGGTCGGGAACAATTCCGCCAAGCCTCGCAGCGTCGAGCTGTTCGGTCTGGATTTCGTCGAGAAATCGGGCGAGACCGTTGGCAAGGAAAACAGCCTGGGCCGCAGAGACGGAGGGTCTGGCCGCCTTGACCAGGGTGCTGAGCAGTACGGTTCGCTCCAGGGGAGGGATCGGCGGGGGTATGGCCGAATCGCCGGACAATTCCGGCCATTCGGCCTCCAGCATCGCGAGTTCCTCTTCGTCGACATCGCCGATCGGGGTAATGGAAGGCAGGAGCGAGGCACCAGCCGGGGCCACTCTCAAAAATGCGTCTGCGAGCGCACGGCAGGCCCGTCGGGTCGGCAGAAGCACCTGAATTTGCGGGAGCATCACTGGGTCGCTGCCGTAGCGTCGTATCAGACCCTGTGCCAGAACCTCGAGGAAGCTGTGCCCGGTAATCGTGTAGACCGATTTGCCGGATCCGTTACCCTGCATCGATGGTGTCCAGCAAGACCAGCCGTCCCTTTGTCGGTTATGGCAACGCGCTAGAAAAGCAAACGGGCACGGGATCCGGTGCCCTCCGTAATTTCCGCTTCCACGGTAGCGACGGCATCTGGGGTACCCACGTGATACCATTCGCCGTCATGGACCAGGCCAAAGAGGCGCGCCGAATCCGAGGCTCGATCATAGAGCTGATTGAGCGAAAAGGCGCCGGTTGGTGCACCGGTGAACAGGCGCGGATGAAGAAGTTGTACGCCGGTAAACACGTAGGGTGCAACGCAGCGCGCATCGGGTCTTGTGATCCGGCCCAGCGGATCCAGAAGAAAATCTCCCCGTCCGCGATAGCCGACCGCGCGAACCGCCGGATGAAGCAGCAGAAGACCATCCATGTCTTCATCGCGCCAGTTCTGCGCCAGTCGGTGCAACGCCGGCAGAGCTCCGTCCAGCCAGACGATGTCGGCATTGACGGCAAAGAACGGATGATCTTCAAAATGCCTGAGGGCATTGGCGATTCCGCCACCGGTTTCCAGCAGGGAGGGTTCCCGCGAAATAATGATTTCAGGCTGGCGGCGGTCGGAAAGACGGTCCTCGATCTGTTCTCCGAGCCAGTGTGTGTTCACTACCGCTTCTGCAACGCCTGCAGTTGCCAGATGATCGAGCACGCGCTCCAGCATGCTTCGTCCTGCAATGTCGATCAGCGGTTTCGGCGTATGACAGGTGGTAGGTCGCATGCGAATTCCGAGACCTGCTGCGAGCACCATGGCGCGCTTCGGGCTGTTCATGTTGGCGTCCTCGGCGGCGGTAGGATTCGACTTTCCAGGGGAACATGATGATCAAGCCAGTGGCGCAATGATTCGAGGGCAGGATGCCTTAGGGCCGCTTCGAGAAGATGCCATAGCCTCGGAACATGATCCAGATAACCGCGCTTGCCGTCGCGGTCGCGGAGGCGCGTGAAGATGCCGAGGACCTTGCAATGCCGCTGGGCGCCGAGAATGGCACAGGAGAGATCGAACAGTTCGGCGTCCAGTTGCGGAAAGGCAGCGAGGTAGCGGTTTCTCATACCTGTCTTGACCTGTAACGGAACATCGCGTCGCGCATCCTCGACCAGGGACACAAAATCGTAGCTCACCGGACCGATAACGGCGTCCTGAAAATCAAGAACACCACACGCGGCGGAACCCGGCCTTCCGTTGAGGCGAATCAGGTTGTCGACGTGATAATCCCGCAGCACAAGGGCTGTCGGAACCTCCCGGGCCAGGGGAAGCAGGTGCTGCCAGATCTCGATAAATTCTCCGAGGGCGGCCCTCGAGAGGCTTTTGCCGATAACGGCCGGCACGTACCAGAGTGTGAAAAGCTCAGCTTCCTCCAGCAACAGGCGATCGCTGTAGCAGGGTATGCCCTGCGGCGGTTTGGCGGTGCGCTTGTGCAGTGTCACCAGGGCATCTGTTGCAAGATTGTAGAGTGCCTCCGGGTCGCTGCCCCTGTCGAGCAGGCGCGTGAACGTGTCGTCACCGAAATCCTCGAGGAGGACCAGTCCGTTTTGCAGGTCTTCTGCGAAGATCCGGGGCGTACTGAGTCCCAGGCTGTCCAGGAGTCGCGCAATCTTGAGGAACGCCGGTACCCGGTGTTTTTCATCATGGGAATCCATGAGCACAGCCTGTCGCCCCGGCAGACGGATCCGGTCATATGTACGAAAGGATGCATCGGATGCGAGCAGGTCGCGCCGGGCATCGGCCCAACCTTCTGCGGAGAGAAAAGAACCCAGGGCAACATCGCGGGCCACGGCTGTCAGATCCCGAACCGGGCTCCACACACGGGCACGCCGGGCTGTCGCATCGTCAACGAAATCGAGATGAATATGAAGGCAGTTCCCGGGCAGCAACCCTTCGATCCGTTCTGCCCACTCGATCACGCTGACGCCGTCAGCGAAAGCATCATCGATTGCGAGTTCGAACGCTTCATCAGGGGAAGACAAGCGGTAGAGATCGAAATGGTAAACGGTGAACTCCGCCATTTCGTAGGGTTGCACCAGAGTGTAGGTCGGGCTTGGCACATCTCCCACGGCGATCCCGTCCCGGTCACCGAGAGCCCGGATCAGTGCACGCGCGAATACGGTTTTTCCGCTGCCGAGATCTCCGGACAGGCAGACAATACTGCCCCGCCCCAGTGTTCGTGCATATTGCCGGGCAAGATGTTCGGTCTCACGGACGCCGCGCAGATCAATCGTCCAGACGTTCGGAGCTGCGGCTACATCGAACATGGTGCGGTTTTAGCGTGAACCCGCTTCGCTGTTAAGGGAGGACGTCCGGTCGCGCGGGCCATAGAAGTGACGGCCCGGACATCGCGCAGGGGACCACTGCAGGCTTTCCCGGGTACACGCGCCCGGGGTTTGAAGGCCGGGGGTGTGAAAGAATGCCGGATGTCTCCCCTATCTCGGGGAACCCGAGAGAGAACTTGCGAAAACGCTGTGCGACCGGGTCCGGATCCACTCGGCGCTGCAAAGGTCAGCCTGATCCGGCTTGACGGAACCGCAGGACAGACAGCGATCGATCCGGAAGGCCCGTTGTCGGGACTGCAGTGCTGATGGGGCTGCGCTGTCCGCCTGAATAAAGAAGCACGGCCCCTTGCCCCGGCGGCAGGCGAGGCCGGGCAGCCGATGAGACAGGCAGTGTCAATACCGGTAGTAGTCCGGTTTGAAGGGACCGCTCGGTTCCAGACCCAGATAGCTGGCCTGATTTTCGGTCAGAGTCGTCAATTTCGCACCGAGCTTGCCCAGATGAAGTGCTGCGACCTTTTCATCCAGCCGCTTGGGGAGAACATAGACCCTGTTTTCGTATTGATTGCTGTTTTCCCACAGCTCGATCTGGGCCAGGACCTGATTGGTGAAGGATGCACTCATCACGAAACTCGGATGCCCGGTGGCGCAACCCAGATTGACCAGACGACCCTCCGCCAGAACAATCACCCTCTTTCCGTCAGGAAATTCAACCTCATCCACCTGTGGTTTGACATTGTGCCACTGGAGGTTTCGCAAGGAACTGATCTGGATTTCGCTGTCAAAGTGACCGATATTGCAGACGATGGCGCGGTCCTTCATCTGACGCATGTGGTCGAGCGTGATGACATCAATGTTTCCCGTCGCGGTCACGAAAATATCGGCGATTGGCGCCACATCATCCATGGTCACGACCTCACAGCCCTCCATGGCGGCCTGAAGCGCGCATATCGGATCGATTTCGGTCACAACGACACGGGCACCCTGGGCGCGAAGGCTGTCCACGCAACCCTTGCCCACATCTCCATACCCCGCAACCACGGCAATTTTTCCGGCTACCATGGTATCGGTGGCGCGTTTGATTCCGTCGACCAGACTCTCGCGGCATCCATAGAGATTGTCGAACTTGGACTTTGTAACCGAATCGTTGACGTTGATGGCAGGAGACAGAAGTTCACCACGGTTTTCCATTTCGTAGAGACGATGCACACCGGTGGTTGTCTCTTCCGAAAGGCCGATCACATCCTTCATCATCTCGGGATACTGGTCGTGCATCAGTTTGGTCAGGTCGCCACCGTCGTCAAGCAGAAGATTGGGCACCCAGCCGTCAGGACCGCGGACGGTTTGTTCGATGCACCACCAGAACTCCTCCTCGGTTTCACCCTTCCACGCGAAGACAGGAATGTTCTGATCCGCGATGGCCGCGGCTGCGTGATCCTGGGTAGAAAAGATATTGCACGAACTCCAACGTACCGTTGCTCCAAGGGCCGTCAGTGTTTCGATCAGGACAGCGGTCTGGATCGTCATGTGCAGACACCCCGCGATACGCGCGCCTGCGAGGGGGCGCGCGGCCGCGTACTCTTCCCGAAGAGCCATCAGCCCGGGCATTTCTGTCTCCGCTATGGCGATTTCCTTTCGCCCCCAGTCGGAGAGGGAAATGTCGGCAATTCGGCAGTCGGTTGGTGCGGTCATGGCGGGTCTCTGAAGAAATTGGTCAGGCAGTACGAAAGCCCGTCCGGACGTTCCTCGTCGTGTCCAGTCGCCGGCAGTCTCAGCGTCACCGGCTCGGGTTTATGGGGTTGAAGCCTATAACAGGGAGGGTGACGATTGACAAGTTTTGCTCCTGTAAGTGCGTGGTGATCAGGCGCCCGATCAGGACCACTTGAACCTCGGGGGTCCGCGCCCCAAATGAAAACCTGAACAGTAATGGTCAGGATCCATGAACACTCTCCGAACTGCAATTCTTCTGTCCGGGCTGACGGCGCTGTTTCTGGGAGCAGGTTTCCTGCTTGGAGGCGAGACGGGCATGCTGATTGCGCTCGCGATTGCGATTGCGACCAATCTGTTCGCCTATTGGAACTCCGACAGGATGGTGCTGTCCATGTATGGGGCCAGGGAAGTGGACGGGCGCACAGCGCCAAACCTTTTTGGCATCGTCGAGGGCCTGGCTGCCCGCGCCGGGATGCCCATGCCGAGGGTTTACATTATTGAAAATGACCAGCCCAACGCGTTTGCAACCGGGCGCAACCCTGACAACGCGGCTGTTGCGGCTACCACAGGATTGCTGCGTACCCTCAACCACGAGGAGGTGGCCGGTGTCATGGCCCACGAACTGGCTCACATCAAGAATCGGGATACGCTGATCATGACAATCACTGCAACCCTTGCCGGTGCGATTTCCATGCTCGCGACATTTGCCATGTTCTTTGGTGGCAACCGCAACAACCCTCTGGGACTTGTGGGAACCCTGCTCATCATGATTCTTGCTCCGATCGCCGCCATGCTGGTTCAGATGGCCGTGTCACGAACCCGCGAATATTCAGCTGATCGGGAAGGAGCAGAGATCTGTGGACGTCCGTTATGGCTGGCCAGTGCGCTTGCCAAACTTGATTGGTCTGCCCGGCGAATTGACAACCCCGCTGCAGAAAACAATCCGGCGACAGCGCATATGTTTATTGTCAATCCGCTGCATGCCCGTGCTGTCGACAATCTGTTTTCCACGCATCCCAGCATGGAAAACCGCATCCGCCGTTTGAAGCAAATGGCCCCCGGCGACTCAGGCTCCGGGCCCTGGAGCTGACCCCTTTTGATGGTTCCGGTCCAGTCGGGAGCACAGCCTCGATTACGCCTGCACGCAAGAATGTGAGTAACGCACAGGAGTGCCTTGTCGCTTTTCCGGAATTGATCTCCGAAGAACGGATGTCCGGATGGTTCAGGCCTCCCGTTTGGGGCGGCCTGCAAGCTGATACAGGGCCGTCGACCTGATGCGATACGGTGGAGCGGCCATGACCAGATATCATGATCCGGCACTCCCGGCCTCCGCTGGTTGGACATCAGGCCGGGCTGGTGAGACAATAGAAGGCTCTCACATGAAGCCGAATTGTCAGTCTGCAGCGGCCTCCTGTCAGGGCATGCTCCGGGATCTCGTAATGCCTGAGCCTGGTGGGGCGAAAAGGGACGCTTAGATGATGAATTCCAGCCTGATCAAATCGCCAGACCTGGATTCATGGATCGAAATCCGGACCGACGGCAGCATCCTCGTTCGAACTGGCAAGGTTGATATCGGCCAGAGAGTCTCCACCGCCCTCGCAATGATTGCGGCCGAGGAACTCGATGTCGATCCCGGTGTCATTGACGTGGTGCGGACGACAACAGGACGGGACCCCGACGAGGGCGTGACGTCGGGAAGCCTCTCCATGGAAGCCTCAGGCAATGCCGTGCGGGTTGCTGCTGCGACGGCGAGACGTCATATGCTCCTGAAGGCTGCGGATGTTCTCGGAATCGAAGTGGCCGGACTCGAGGTCGAAGGGGGTGTGATCCGCTCCCGGGATACCAATCGCAGCGTAACCTACCATGAGCTGCAGGCTGGCCGGCCGTTCGGCATACCGGTGGACCCGGATGCCGCCGTCAAGACGTCTTCGGAACACAGAATTGTCGGCACTTCTGCGACGCCGCGGTTCATGACGGAAATGGTGCGGGGAGGCTTCGATTTTCTTCACGATCTTCGCGTCCCCGGGATGCTGCACGCCCGGGTCGTGCGGCCGCCACATTATCACGCGGTTCTGGGTCATGTTGATCAACGGGTGAAAGACCGGCTGGCATCAAGGGGTGAGCACCTGGTCAGGGACGGAAGCTTTCTGGCAGTTGCGGGGACAGACGAGTTTTCTGTGGTCAAGGCCATGGATGCAGTTGCAGCTGCGACCGAATGGGATTCGGGCGACGGGCTCGAGGAACAGGATGTCTATGAACGCCTTTGGACCAACCCGCGCGTCAGTCTTCCGGTGGTGGATGGCAAACCCGTGAAACAACCGGTTCCCGACCTGGCGGATCCACCGGGTGCGGCCACGGTCACCCTGAGCGCACGCTACGAAAAACCCTACATCATGCATGGATCCATCGGACCATCGGCGGCATTGGCACGATGGAATGACGGTTTTCTCGAGGTGTATTCCCACAGTCAGGGTGTCTATGTACTGCGCGACGCGCTTGCCGAAACACTCGACTTGCCTCCCGAGTCCGTCTGCGTTCGCCATGTTCCGGGCCCGGGATGTTACGGCCACAACGGGGCTGACGATGCGGCGCTTGACGCGGCGTTGGTGGCGCGTGCCCTGCCGGGTACGGCGGTGCTCCTCAAATGGACACGTGAGGATGAGCATGCGTGGGAGCCCTACGGGACCTGCACGGCGATCGATGTCCGGGCCAGTCTTGACGCTGCGGGCCGGGTTGTTTCCTGGTCTCATGAGGCTTGCGGGGACAGTTACATGCTGAGACCGCGGCCCGGACCCGGCAAGGCCGGGGCTGCCCGCCTCCTTGCAAGCCGGCTGTTGTCTGATCCACCGCCCGAATTTGTTCCGGGCCCGGCGATGGGCAGCCATGTTGGAATCCATCGCAATCTGGATCCCCTCTATAACTTCGAGGGACGACGATTGGTCAAGCACCTGGTACGCGATCTGCCGCTGAGGACCTCTGCTCTTCGTTCTCTTGGGGCCTATGCCAATGTGTTCGCCATTGAGTGCTTTGTCGATGAGCTGGCGCAGGCCGCCGGTCTGGATGCGGTGGAGTTTCGTCTTAGCCATCTTGATGACGAGCGTGCACGGGAGGTCCTCAGTATCGCGAACAACCGTGTGAAGACCTGGCCTGTGATGGAGAGCGGCGGTTGCGGACTGGGTTTTGCGCGCTACAAGAATGTCCAGGCCTATTGCGCGGTGGGCGTCCAGATTGAAGTCACGGACGCCGCACAGATCAGGCTTCACCGCATGGTGATTGCTGCCGATGCCGGCGAGGTGGTGGACAGGGCCGGGATAGCGGCGCAACTTGAGGGTGGCGCCTTGCAGGCGGCGAGCTGGACGCTCTATGAAGAAGTGGCTTTCGATCGGGGAGGAATTTCCAGCCGCGATTGGGAAACGTACGGGATTCTTCGGTTTGACAACGTGCCTGATGTTGAGGTGGAGATCCTTGATCGGCCCGGGTCGCCGTTTCTTGGCGCTGGTGAGGCGGTGACCGGTCCGACGGCAGCTGCAATCGGTAATGCCGTCTTCGCGGCTACCGGGCTTCGGTTGCGCCGCACACCGTTTTTACCGGACACTGTTCGACGCGGGGCCCTGGCCAGCTGAGGGTTGGCGAAGCAGGTTTGTGACGGACTGACCGCGCAGCGATCGCAGAGCCCTGAATCGTGTGGACCAACAACGAGGGTCCATGTAACGACGGGTGTCCATGTAATGAAGTCGATATGATCAGATTCGCGAACATGGCGCAGCGCAAGTCATCGATTGGCTGCGCCCATCCATCCGGAGACACTGGCAAACCCTTGGTTGTATGGATGAGCCATGCCTTCGTGCAAGATGATCGCGACAGGGTGACACCGATCCGGAAGCACGGGCCTGGCAGTCTCAGCCGTCAGGAGACCGTCGATTGAGTTTGCAGGGTGTAATTCCTGCCACTTCGAAGGGCCGGGTGTGAGAGCTGGTGCCCGACGACAGGGCGGGCGGAAGCGTGTGCCCGGACTTTTGGTCAGACAGCGGGCTCACGACATACTGCACGCGGTTATTGACAGGGGGCAATCACTGGATTCCGTCCTGGAACGGGATCCACAGCCATCCCTGCTGGAAGCGCGTGAACGCGCCTATGTTCGCAACCTTGTGGCAACAACCCTGCGGCGCTCGGGCCAGATCGATGCCGTCATCTCGTCGCGTCTCCGCCACCCCCTGCCGGAGTCCGCTGTCGCCGCCCGCAATGCCCTCAGGCTCGGTGTTTGCCAGCTGCTGTTTCTCAGAACCGAGTCCCATGCAGCAGTAGATTTGTCGGTGACACTGTCCAAACGTGGGCCACACCGCTTCGTCGGTGTCGTGAACGCCGTTTTGCGGCAAATTGCGAGAGAACCGGCCGAGGACGTGATTTCCCGTTTCCCGACGGATCTGAATATACCGGGCTGGCTCATGTCTTCATGGACCGAAACCTATGGAGAAGACACGGCTCGTGCAATCGGCAAGAGCCTGCAGCACCCGGCTCTGCTCGACCTTACTGTCAAGGCGGATCCTGCCGGTTGGGCGGAGCGGCTTCACGGAAAACACATTTGGGGAGACACCGTTCGGGTTCGCGCAGGCAGCGATATCACCAGCCTGCCCGGTTATCTTGAGGGGGCCTGGTGGGTCCAGGATCTGGCTGCGACCCTGCCGGCACGCCTGCTGGCCGGCTCGTCGGGGGTGCGCTCCGGAGCCCGCGTCTGTGATCTGTGTGCCGCACCGGGAGGCAAGACCGCACAGCTCGCCGCAGCCGGACTGATAGTCGAAGCGGTTGACAGTTCAGGTTCACGATTGACCCTGCTTGCAGAAAACCTGAAACGCCTTCAGCTCGAAGCGGGCCTCGTTCGGGCTGATGCAAGGGCAGCCAGATCGGGCCGGGTATTTGATGCTGTGTTGCTGGACGCCCCGTGTACGGCGACGGGAACGATTCGGCGTCATCCTGATATTCCGCTCCTCAAGACTCCTCAGGATGCAGCAAGGATGTCAGAGATCCAGCGCGAACTCCTTCATGCCGCAATCAATCTCGCTGCTGCAGGAGCGCCTGTCGTTTACAGTGTCTGTTCACTTGAGGCGCAAGAGTGCGAGCAGGTCGTTGATACTGTGCTGGGAGAGCGTTCCGATATCAGGCGGGAATCGTTCGTTCGGGCCGACGTGAGGGGGCTTGACGGCATTGTGACCGGGCAGGGTGACATCCGGACCCTGCCGTGCCATCTGGCAGAACATGGTGGAATGGACGGCTTCTTCGTAAGTCGGTTGCGAAAGATCCTGTGATTTCGTAACGACACAAATGCGGGATTGGGGTCCGGATGGTCCATGTCGCATGGTGGGCTGCCAACAGTCTCTGGTCCCGCGGGGCAGGCTGGTCTGCCCGGGATGAGCGGTGGCAGGTACCCGCTGTCTGTCTTGATCGGCGACACTCGATCCTTTGTTTCAGGCTGACGGGTCCGGTTCGCCATCGCAACTGATTTCTGCGGGTTGCTTGCCGGGAATCCGGCAAACTGATACCAACGACCACAAGGGTTGATTTGGAAGCGGAACCGGAGGCACTGGTCCCGGGGGCGCCGCTGCCGCGGAAGGTGTCGGTTGCCAGAGCTGTCCTCACAATGGAGTCCATCTGAACGCCGTGCAGCAAGATGTTCGAATCGCTCCGTCCATTCTTTCTGCTGACTTTGCGAAGCTGGGAGAAGAAATTAGCGCCGTGACGGCAGCAGGAGCCGACTACATCCATATTGATGTGATGGACGGGCACTTTGTCCCCAACATCTCCATCGGCCCGGCAATTGTGTCGTCACTGCGGAGCTACAGCGACCTCCCCTTTGATGTCCATCTCATGATTTCTCCGGTCGATGCCTATATCGGGGCCTTTGCCGAGGCTGGCGCCGATATCATCACGGTTCATGCGGAAGCCGGACCCCATCTGCATCGATCGCTTCAATGTGTCCGGGCATTGGGCAAGAAAGCGGGGGTATCGATCAATCCGGCAACGCCGGTTTCGGCGATTTTTCCGGTTCTCGAATCTGTTGATCTTGTGCTCGTAATGAGCGTCAATCCCGGCTTCGGCGGTCAGGAATTCATTCCCGGAACCTTGGAGAAGATCCGCGTTCTGCGGGACGCCATCAACCAGACCGGAAGGAGTGTTGATCTCGAGGTGGATGGCGGGATCAATGCCCGATGGGCTGTCGAGGCCATCGGGGCCGGTGCGGACGTCCTCGTTGCAGGAACCGCCACCTTCGAGGGGGGACCTGCGAAATATGCGGAAAATATCCGCAATCTTCGCCGGACAGCGTAGTGTCCACTCCCGACAGAACCGGAATATCGTGTCTCGGGATGTGTGCCGTCCGGATTGCAGTAGCTGAAACCCGGTGATGAGCCGGTCGGACCCTGCCCGCCGTCCGGCACTGCGAAAAACCGTGTACTGGGTGGCCCGGTTGTGGTTTCGTGGGCTGTTTTACGGACATACTTTGAGGGGACGGACCCCGAGACATCTCAACTTCATCCCTTTTGACAATTGGCCAGGGGATGAGGAGCACGGCCAGCTGATTCTCGATGGGTATTTTCGGTTTCTGCGCCATACCATCAGGAGGGAAAACGTGCTTTCCGGGGCGGTTCGCCCCGGGGCGGCATGGATGGCGGAGTATCACAGTTTCGGCTGGCTGCATGATCTGAGGGCGGTAGATGCGGATGCATCGCGGGTTGCACGGATGCTTCTGGACGCCTGGATCAGGAGAAACGGAAGCTGGAACTCCCTGTCCTGGCGGCCCGACATCCTGTCCAGCCGGATGTGCAACTGGTACTGCAATGCCGAGTTTCTTTCACTTGATGAAGACAGGGCACTGGCAGGTATGTTTCTCGACAGTCTTGCGCGCCAGACCCGGCATCTTCGACGTGTATCGCACTTCGTGGATGAAGATCTTGATCGTCTCCTCGTTGACAAGGCTCTTCTCTACTCTGCACTTTGCCTTGCTGGCGGTGCGTCGCAGATCCCCGGCGCATTGCGGCGGTTATCGGACACCTGTGAGCGGCAGTTCTTGCCTGATGGCGGTCATATCCGCCGGAATCCGACCCTGCAGCTTGAGGCGCTGCGCCAGCTGGTCGAAATTCTTGCGACTGTGGAGGCCGCGGGCCTCGAACTTCCCGAAGCGTTTCACGAACTGGTCCACCGCGTGGCCGCCATGACGCGTTTCTATCGTCTGGGCGACCGGAAAATGGCGCTTTTCAACGGCGCCGAAGAGGGGGAGACACCGGAAATCGATCTGGTGCTGAAAAGGGTTCGGGGCCGCGTCAGTCCCCCGGCTTCGGCTCCTGATACCGGTTTCGAGCGGATCGAGGCCCGGCGCACGCTCCTGATCATCGATGCCGGTCAGCCGATTTCAGGAATGGAGGGCCTTCATGCGGGAACATTGAGTTTCGAGCTCAGCGTGGGGCGGCAACGAATGGTGGTCAACTGCGGAGGGGCTGATGGCGGTGACGAGAGCTGGAAGAGTGCGCAGCGTTCCACGGCGGCGCATTCCACTCTGGTGGTAGAAGATCGAAATTCGTCTTCTGTCCGGCAGGACGGTGCTCTCGGAACGGTACCGACAACGGTAACTTGCGAACGGACCCGGAGTGAAGATCAGACCGTGCTGGACATGACACATGACGGTTACCGGGCGCAGTTCGATCTGGTCCATATGCGGAGGATCGCCGTTGATCATGACGGCAACCTTGTCTCTGGCCGGGACGTGCTGACCGGCAGTGGCGCGCACAGGTTCGTGGTGCGGTTTCACTTGCATCCCACGGTCAAGGCGTCCCTGCTCAAGGGCGGAGCCTCGGTTCTCTTGCGGATGATTGATGGCTCGGGTTGGCGCTTCCGCTGCGATCGCGGCAGTACGAGCCTGCAGGAAAGTGTCTATCTCGGGCAATCCGGCCAGATGCGCCGGTCTGAACAGATCGTTGTGAGCGGTGCGACTGCGCAGGGTCAGGCTGTCGTCGAGTGGAGTTTTGCCAGACTCTAGTCGGACTGGAGGTGGCGGTGCCGATGGTTCACGGTCAGGTCCTGTATCAGCTCGGGACATAATCTCGCCGGTCGTGATTTCCGGAACCGTGGATCGTGACCCTGCGGCGACCGGCCTGGTTGAAACCCGGTCCCGGGATGTCATCCGGAATTCCGAAAGTGACAGGGATTGCTGTGATCCTGTTCAGCGGTCTCGTCCGATGAACCGGTGATCAGGTCGGTCCCGGGCCGGAGGATGCAGCCCCTTCCGCCGCATGCGAGTGAGGTGACAGCATCCTAGACCGCAAGATATGGCGCGTTGTTGCACAGTCCGGGGCAGGCCGATACGCTGTCATCGCGTAAC
Source organism: Alphaproteobacteria bacterium (assembly GCA_965221485.1). Lineage (GTDB taxonomy): Bacteria > Pseudomonadota > Alphaproteobacteria > MPNO01 > UBA830 > JAJEBT01. The sequence goes on from OZ244893.1 coordinate 3,588,454, forward strand.
GGTAACGAACTTTTCTGAAGGGTTGGCGCGATGTTTGCCAGGTCATTCGGACGCCATTCAACGGCCGTGCTGGTTGTTGCAGTCTTAAGCATGTCGGCATCCGGTCTCCATGCGAGCGAAGTCGCCTCCAGGGAAGTGCTCGCGCGTTTTTCGGCTGGTAGTCTTGACGGATGGGAGCCAAAGAGTTTTTCGGGTCAAACCGATTACCGCTTCGTAACCATCGACAACGAGACGGTTCTCGAGGCAACGAGCAACAGCAGTGCATCGGGTCTTGTGATGGAACGGACAATCGATCTCGACAGGACACCGATTCTCGTGTGGCGCTGGCGGGTTGAAAAACCGGTCCAGTCACCGGCGGACGAACAGTCGAAGAATGGGGATGACTTTGCTGTTCGGGTTTACTTTATCGTTCCCGGCCGGGGATTCCTTGCGTTTCCTGACTCGGTTTCCTATGTCTGGTCACGCAGTCAGTCGGTGGGTGTATCGTGGAAGAACCCCTACACAGACAAGGTACGAATGATTGCTGTGGATTCAGGAACTCAACATGCTGGCGCGTGGCGTGTGCACAGGAGAAACATGCGGGAGGATTTTCGCCGTTTGTTTGCTCGTGATACCAGTGAAATCTCCCATATTGCCATCATGACGGATACCGACAATACGAAAACAGAGGCGCGCGCCTGGTATGGGGACGTCTGGGTCGAGCCCGCCCCGTAGCCGCAACCGCAATCAGGCGGGGAGACCCGTTCCGGAAGGGCGATCCGCGTCGATGCGATCGCGATCCCGTGTTCAGGTGTCCGGTTCCCCGGCGTCCAGATCGACCCAGACCGGAGCGTGATCGGACGGATTGTCCCATCCCCGGGCTTCGCTCAATACGCCGGCGTCAATAATTCTGTTGCCAAGATCCTTGCTGACCCAGATGTGATCAAGGCGTCGGCCCCTGTTGCTGCCGGGCCACGACCGGTTCCGGTAACTCCACCATGAATAGAGCGGTTGATCCTCCGGGATAATGGTTCTTACGGCGTCAATCCAACCCCGGGAGTCCTGCCAGCGGGCCAGAGCCTCGACCTCGACCGGTGTATGGCTGACGACCTTCAGCAATTGACGGTGCGACCAGACATCTGTTTCGAGTGGGGCAATGTTCAGGTCACCGACCAGGATCTGCGGCAGGTTATCCGGAAGTGCTGCCGACCAGTCAGCTGCCTCGTCGAGAAAGGCGAGTTTGTGCGCGAACTTGTCATTGGTTTCGGGATCAGGCTCATCGCCGCCTGCCGGCACATAAAAATTGTGAAGTTCTATTCCTTCGCTGGTTCGCGCGGCAACGTGCCTGGCGTCAGTTCGGGAGCACCAGTCCCGGCTGCCCGCATCTTCCATCGCCCCGGGGGACAGGATGGCGACACCGTTATAGGACTTCATCCCGCGGACAATCTGTCGGGAAAACCCCATCTCCGAAACGTCATGATAGGGAAATTGTTCGGTCTGGACCTTGATTTCCTGGAGACAGAAATAATCAGGTTCGAGTGCGTCGGCCACGCGCTTCAGGGTATCAAGCCGCGTTCGGATCGAATTGATGTTCCAGCTGACAATGCGAATTGTTGGCAATGATGCTGCTTCTCTACCCTACCACCGCCGCTGCACCGACGCGGGAGGCTGCGCGAAGCCGGCAGGCATCACCAAACGCGCGCCAGAGTTTCTGGTCCAGTTCGTGCTGGTCATATCGCCATTCGCTGTGCCACTGAACGCCGATGCACAGCGCCTGCGATCCGGAATGGCTTATGCCTTCAATGACGCCGTCAGGCGAAACGCATTCCAGTTCAAGATCGGGCGCGAGCCGGTCTATCGATTGACCATGCAGGGAGTTCACAAGCGTTTCCTTCTTGCCCAGAAGCTTGTGAAAGAGGCCGTCCTCGGTCAGATGCACGGCGTGGCGGGGACCCATCCTGTGCTCCATATCGCCATCACGGAGCATGCGGTGATCGTCATAGCCGGGTACGAGGTGGGTTCGATAATGGAGTGTTCCCCCGAGCGCGACATTGATTTCCTGAATGCCCCGGCAGGATCCAAACACAGGTATGCCGAGGCGCACACATTCCCGAATGAGGGGAAGGACCGTATTGTCCCGGGGCGGGTCGCGAATTTCATCTTCCGGGAAACAGGGGCCGCCATAATGATGAGGTTCTACATTTGCCCGTCCACCGGTCAGGAAAAGTCCGTCCAGGCGGCCGGCCAGATCCTCGGCGTCATGGGCTTCGGGGAAGGCGGGTATAATCAGCGGGATTGCCCCGGCGCCCTCCGATACCGCACGAATGTATCGCTCTCCGGAAGCGTGATGAGGCAAGGAGTGCGCATGCATGAACATGCGGCTTGCTGAAACACCGACAAGGGGTCTGCGACTCTGATCGAGCATGGCCCAGCGATAGCACACCACTGTCATGATGTGAAGGATGATCCCGGGCAGGACGAACGAGACCTGAACAAGTGACGGGGATCGCGTTGGCAAGGTTGGCCTGCGTACCAGGACCGGGTTGAAGGCTCGGTGCGGAGAGGCTGTGCAAGTCGTGTTCAGGGTCCTCGTCATTGCCGTCATTGAAGCTCCCGCCTGCGCTCTGATGAGCCTGTCGACGGGGCCTGCCGCAACGAAGTCGCACACCATACCCGGCCTTGCCTGCTGGTGGTCGATTTCCTGATCCGGTTCCATGGAGGCGAAGAGACTGTGGTTGCGGAGCTGGCCCCGCTGCGTTCCTGCCTGTCAGGCAGAAGCACATCCGTCATACGGCCATCCTGCATGTCCAATACGCCGGAAAAAAGCTGGTCTGGCCCGGGCCGGCGTTTCGCAGATTCCCGGCGCTTCGCGCAGGGGACGCATCCAGTCCCTGTCTGCGCGCAAGGTACGGACTTTCCCCAGTACCGAACACCGCAACGCGCCCGGGTTCAGGGAAACGGAACTGTATCGTGCCGGAATCGGACCGTCCCCCAGCGCATCTTGGCCGCCATCACACAGTCCAGCCGGAAAACAATCAGAGGAACCAGGGGACCCCGAACCCTATCACCAAAATAATCAGGCACTTTCACAAACTCAAAGAGCATAAGGCAACTTCCCAGACGGCCAGCGATGGCGGCGGTTGCAGTACCGGATATTCAGATAGGCACAGTGGCGTACGATAGCGCATGGTGCCCTCGTCAGACCGACACTGGTGCAATGCAAGGATCCGGGAAGCAGCGAGGCTGGAATGACAAAAACCATGCTTGGTGTTGTAACATTCGAGCAGTAAGCGGCGGGCTTCGATTGCGGACATTCAAGACCAAGGCGTTTGCCCGGTTCGCTGATCGGGAGGGAACGTCGGTGCTGCCTTGTGCGAGGCCGTCGATCGCGCTCGGAGCAGATTTGTCGATGCCGATCTGGGCGGCGGCGTGGTCAAGCAGCGCATCGCCCGCAAGGGTGGCGGTCGGTCCGGCGGGTTCCGCACGATCCTGCTGTTTCGCCGGGGCGAACTGGCGTTTTTCGTCTATGGCTTCGCGAAGCGCAGCCGAGAGAATCTTCGCCGGGACGAGTTGGAGACATACCGACGGCGGGCCGACGAGTACCTGGCGTTGGAGCCGTCGGGCCTCGCGGCAGCACAGGCGGTTGGAGCGATAACCGAGGTAATGTGCGATGACCAAGCAGTACAAGAGTGAGGCACTGGCAGCGGCGCACGAGGCCGCGCTCGGACTGGCTGAGGCCGGTCTGATGTCGAAGCGGACCATGCGGGCGTTTGACGAGATGTGCCCAGGAAAAATCTATGCCAGAAGCCTAATTTTATAGCATTTATAATGGATTACGGTCACGTGGCCTAGCAGTTGCGTCAGTTTTGTTTGAACTCAAGAAGTTACCTTTGTTCGCGACGCTTGTGAACCGTTCAAGTTGTGTTTGAGGGTGCGCTTGAGCGCACAAGGCTCGCGTTTCGGCGGTGATTTCGGGGAATTTGGCGCTCTTGTGTTCCGTGTTCGTGACGAATGCGGCGGCGCGGCGAACGAGGGTTGGGTTTCGGGCCGAACCAGAGAAGCGAACGAGTGCGCGGTCGCAGGACCGCGCATGTCAGGGATCAGGCGAGGCAGGTTCTCGGTTGCGCGTTGCCGGTCATCTGCCAGAAGCGAACCGGCACTTTGCCGCACGGCCCGGAGAGGCGCTCGACGCCATTCTCAACTGATCACACCGCGTCTCCCTGAAGTCCTGCGCACGGAGTCCGTGCCGCGGGACTACTGTGCCCGCACGGCCGAAAAAACGGCCGGGCTCCACAATTCTTGACAGCGCGGCGCCCATGCGGAGCTCATTCAACTGCTCTCCTCAGCCGCCAGCACGCCCGACACCGGCTCAATCGCGACTTTTGAACATGCCTGGCTAACTATCCGCCTGATATACCGGAATCACCGAGAACAGAATTATCCTGGCTCGGGGCGTTCGGCGTTCGGTCCGCCCCGGCAATTCCCAAGATCGACCCCCGTGCGTGCGCCCCGGACTCGCAGCGACCGAGAGCCAGGCGGTCCTGGGACCTACGGCTCCTGGATATACCCGCCGCTGTTGACGGTCAGGTCGTCCACGTCCAAAAACTCGACGATCCGAAACTGGTCGTTGCCATGGGCGTCGAGGTTGTTGTTGCAGGTCGTCTCGATTTGGCACTTGGTGCTGGTCGAACTCTCTTCGGTAACGACGGCGTCCCAGCAACGGTCGCTTGCGTCGCTCGCGTTCCACTGCGCGAGGCAACTGGCGTCCGTGACCGCGTCTACTGCCTGACAAATCCCTTGACCTCCGCAGCACTTGACGCCCGTGATCCGGTATGGATTAGAGACAGGGCCTTGAAGTAGCTTTCCCGAAGCCGAGTCGCCCGTAAAACTGACCGTTTTGTGGCCGTAGAGCGAAAATTGGGACCTGACCTGCGCAACGATCTTCCCGGGATAGCCCTCGCACGAGCGCGTGAGCGAGAAGCTGGGCAGGAATCCCCAACCCTGGTAGGAGGGGGGGTTGGTCCAGGAGGCACCCAGACAATCCGAACTGCTGTGGTCGATCTTTTCGGTACAGGACGCCGACGCGACGTTGATCGTGACCGCGCTAAACACTAAGGCCAATCCGGCAAGCGCTATCCTTCTTGTGCTCATCGTCCAATCTCCTCGCAATTCCTTTAAGCCGGGGCGCAGGGCGCTACCGGCCGGCCGGACATAATTGTATTGCTGCGCGGCCGACACTGCAAGACCGCCCTCCCGCGCAGGGCAAACCTATTCTTCCTACGAGACGGCCTGATCGTTGAACAGGATTTTCGGATGGCCCCCTGCGACAGCCGATCCCGGCGTGATATGGCGCTGATTTGGTGTTTCGGGAGTATGATTGCCCTGTGCGATCGGCTTCGCGGGAGCGTTGCCGGCCGGTTGGCCGCACTATTCCCGGGGCCGAGGTTCAGGGCAAGCCCCGCGGCGGCAAGCTTTGGGGGGTGGGTGCGACCTGTCAGGTCTCGGGGTTTGCGGCAGGATGACCGCGTGCATTCGGGGTCAGAGCCAGATAATCGAGCACCATTCGGGACCGTCTTTGCAAGGTCCTGATGACCTCGCCGACAGAGGTCCGGGTCTCGCCGCTGTGCTTGTTGATGAGAAAGATTGCAAACCGGCGCAGGAGGGTCATGATCTCGGGGCCATGGCCGGTGCGGATCCGGCACTTGTCCTCGTTCCAGTTGGCCGCGTTGCCAAGGATGTGGTGGAGAGAATTCTCGACCCGCCAGTGCCCGCGATTGAGTCCCGGCAGTTTCCCGGCACTGGCGCTGTCAGGCCTGTGGCTGGTGATGCCGTAGACCCGTTCGACCGTCGGATCCCCGATTGTCTTGCCGCCTTTGGTTTTCCACCGTGTGCGCTTGATCAGAAAGGCCTGTTGCAGGCCGGGGAAGTCGAGATACGCGTTGAGCTCCGTCGTGGTCCAGATCTCGCGTTTCTCGAGGCGGCCATGGTCCGCCTTGTCGGACCGGGTGACACAATCGGGCGGACGGTCCGGGTCGCGATCGAACCAGAGCTTGATCTTACTTCGCAGGGTCCTGTGGTTGTCCTTGACGGTGTAGGGATAATGGGTCCCGCGCCCGAGCAGATACTGCGCCAGCGAGCGTTGCGTCAGAAGGGCGTCGACGGTGATGGTCTTGCCGGTAATGTCGGGGATCCGGTCGACCATCTGTTTGAACACCCCGATCTCGTTGGTGCGCTTGCCGTCCTCACCATCGAGGACGGTTCTCATGGCCGCGAACGGGATCTGGCGCTGGCCCGACTGGCCCGAGCTTGAGGCGCTGACCGGAATTTTGTGTGTAACATGATAGGAAACGCACTCCCGTGTGACTTCGCGGAAGCTTTGGGATTGCGATGTCTTGACGAGCTTGGCAGGCAAGCGACAAAAAAATTTATCTTTACATAGTTAGCAAAATGGATCCTTGGAGCGTCTCGTATCAATGCTTTCGAGGGTTAGCGGACCCGTGTCCATATCCGGCTCTGGCCCAACAGTGAGATGCCGAGATATCCGCGAATGCGCAGCCGGTCGCCGCCAGGGAGAACCCGGATATTGCAGCGCCAGGTCTTGCCTGTGGTCGGGTCGTAAAGCCGCCCGTAATCCCAGAAATTCTCGCCGTCCGGCTCGAGGTCCCAGAGAATGGTCAGTCCGATCACCCTGCGGCTGCGCAAGGCTTCGTCCGGATTGTTGATATCATTGGCGTCCGGTTGGGTGTTCCAGACCAGCTTGCCGCACAGCTTCCTGCCGCATTCGTGGATCTGGACGTGGCCCTTCTCGCCGTCGTCGCTGACGCCGAGCCAGACTCCGAGTGGCGACAGGTTGTCGGCGGCGGCCGCCAAAGCCGTAATCACCAGGACTGTCGCGGCGGCTGCAAGCGTGCGGAAGCCCGATATGCACTTGGAAATCATTGCCCGCTCACGTCCCGATGGCGCATGCTGCCTTCCTTCATCCCGGGGCGGGGTCCGGAGCTGCTTACCATTCGTCCATTATTTAATTCAGAACATTCCGTTTGTTAATTCGGACTGTCCGGACCACCTCAGACAACCCGCCTCATGGTCGGTGCTACTGTCGCCATGCCCATACGGCTGTTCCGGACCAGCGGACGCCCCGGCGCCCGACCAGGCTTCCGGTTCAGGGAAACACGAGGCTGGGCCACTGGCAGAAGAGCACATTCCAATGACATTGCAGACAGCGCCGGTGGCGCTCGATCGGAAGCCGAAGACAGAGCCGGACAGATCGCTCGCTCGGCAGACAGGAGGGCCATATGGCGGCAGGAGAAACCAGTGTTCGGAAGAAATCTGACAGAAGGCCGGGGGCAACGAGGGGCAGAACGTTCTGGTTGGGCCTGTGCGTGAGAAGACTGGTGACCCCGGTAACGCGTGGACTGTGTCTTTGAGCCGATGGGTGGCCTGGGACCGCCCGGATTGCCGGGCGCCTATGACCCGGTGGTCCAAAAGGAACACCTGTGGAGAAAGCTGCGGCCGAAAGAAAGGTGATGGTGGCCACATCACAAGGAAGAAACTATATTTCGTCTCGATTTTGAAAGTTTTTTTTACGGAAGGAAACGTGCAATGCCCAAAACGGAAGGCCCTCCATTTCGTGCTGATCATGTCGGCAGCCTGCTGCGTCCCGAAGCTCTGCTCAAGGCACGGAGCGCGTATGGCGAGGGTGAAATCGACGATGACACGCTTCGTTCGATCGAGGACGAAGCGATCCGGGATGTTGTTAGACTTCAGGAGGATACAGGCCTCGAGGGCATTACCGACGGCGAATTCCGGCGTGCCTTCTGGCATCTCGATTTCCTGAAACAGATCAAGGGGGTCGAGGTCACCGAAGGGAATTTTGTTGCCCATTTTCGCAAGGATGACGGATCGGAAGTGGGTTTCGTTCCCCCGACCATGACGGTGAACAGCCGCCTTGGCCATGTATGCAATATCCAGGAACGCGACTTTGTGTTTCTCAAGTCCGTTGTCAACCGGACTCCCAAAGTCTGCATACCCTCACCTTCCATGCTCCATTTTCGAGGGGGTCGCAAGGCGATTAGCGCAGAGGCCTATCCGGAAATGGAGCAGTTTTACGAGGATCTTGCCCGGGTTTACCGAGAGGAAATCAATTCTCTTGCGGCCTTGGGTCTCCGTTATTTGCAGCTCGATGACACGAACTTCGCCTATCTGTGTGACGACAGCATTCGTGAGGCAACGCGTTCGATGGGTGAAGACCCCGATGAACTCCCCCGGACCTATTGCAGGTTGCTCAACTCTGCGTTGTCTGATGTGCCGGACGACATGACGGTCACGGTTCATATGTGCCGCGGAAACTACCGCAGTGCCTGGGTCGCACAGGGTGGTTACGAACCGGTTGCCGACATTCTGTTCAATGAACTGAATGTGGACGGATTTTTCATGGAATATGACGATGACCGGTCCGGTGACTTTGCACCGCTGCGCTTCTTGCCCAAAGACAAGATCGTTGTTCTGGGAATCATGACCTCGAAACATCCTGAACTTGAGTCCGCGGATAGCCTCAAGCGCCGGATTGATGACGCAGCACGGTTGGCGCCGATCGAGCAGCTCGCAGTCAGCGCCCAATGCGGTTTCTCATCGACGGTGGAGGGCAATGAAATGACGATCGACGACCAGATCGCAAAACTGAGCCGCCTTGTTGAGGTCGCTGCGGACGTCTGGGGTTAGATAACGCCAGACGGTAACGGGACAGCTCAGGAAGCGGTGGAGCGGGCGATGAGATTCGAACTCACGACTTCAACCTTGGCAAGGTTGCGCTCTACCCCTGAGCTACGCCCGCGCAAGGCAAAACTATATCGATTCGTCCCCGCCTTGGCAACCGCCGGAACAGCCCTGTGGCGAATGTCATGAGGCCTGCGACCCGAACGATGCCGGGCAAGGCCACACCGGAAGACCTGTTCGCCCGCTTCGACGAACTCGATCTTGAGTATTCGACTTCGGAACATCCAGCGGTGTTCACGGTCGCGGAGAGCCGCGATTTGCGGGGTCGGCTGCCAGGAGCCCACTGCAAGACCCTCTTCCTGAAGGACAAGAAGAGTCTCCTTTGGCTTGTGGTCGTGGAGGAAGCACGGCAACTGGATCTGAAGGCGTTGTCCCGGATCATGGGTTCGGCACGACTGAGCTTTGCCAGCCCTGACCGGCTTCGCGAGTCCCTGGGGGTCGAGCCCGGTGCTGTTACGCCCTTCGCCCTGATCAATGACCAGACAGCAGCCGTCAATGTCGTGCTTGACGCGGAGGTTGTGGCAGCCGACTATGCAAACTTCCATCCGTTGGTAAACGACAAGACCACGACCATGCGGATCCCTGACCTGCTTCGCTTCATTGAAGCCTGCGGTCACTCGACGCATGTTGTGGATATGACACCGGCAACGAGACAGCCAATGCCTGACGCCGCTGTTGCAGGCTCGGGGGATCGAGGGTGATTGCGGCACAGGCTGGTACCGTGTTCTGAAGTATGATGCCACGGGGAACGAGGAAGAACTCATGGAAATGATCCTAGATGGAGCCGGGGGAACGACGTCGGACGCTGACCTCGTAAAGGATGTCAGCCTTGAGACATTTGAGGCGGATGTTCTTCAGGCGTCGATCGACGTTCCGGTCATTGTCGATTTCTGGGCGACATGGTGCGGACCCTGCAAACAGCTGACCCCGATTCTCGAGAAAGTGATCCGGGAAACCCGCGGGAGCGCGAGGCTGGCCAAGATCGATATTGATCAGAACAGGGCCCTGGCTCAGCAGATGCGGATCCAGTCTGTCCCCACGGTCATTGGTTTCTTTGGCGGGCAACCGGTGGACGCGTTTCAGGGGGCACTTCCCGAAAGCCAGGTCAAGGAATTTGTAACCCGCCTCGTCAATGCAGCTGGCACAGCCAACCGGGATCCGATTGCCAACGCCATCGAACAGGCAAGGGAAGCGCTGGCAATCGAGGATTATGACCTGGCGATCGGAATGTTTGCCCAGGTCGTGAACCACCAGCCCGACAATATCGACGCATTGGCAGGATTGGCCCGCGCGCGCGCCGCGCAGGGAGACCTTGACGGCGCCTCCGAAATATTGTCCCGGCTGACGGCTGAACAGATGGATCATCCTGACGTGGCGGTGGCGCAGGCTGCGGTTGACCTGGCTCACCAGACCGAGACGGTGGGTGACCTGTCCAGCCTTGAAGCCGAGGCCGAGCGCAATCCGTCCAGCCTTCAGGCTCGCTTTGATCTGGCGATCGGCCAGTTTGGCTCGGGACAGCGCCGGGAAGCGATTGACGGACTGGTGGAAATCCTCAAGATGGACCGACAATGGAATGACGAAGCGGCGCGCACCCAGTTGATCCAGTTCTTCGAGGTCATGGGACCGACGGATCCAGAAACCATTTCGGGCCGCCGCAAAATGTCGGCGATCCTTTTCTCATGATGGTTTGAAGGTTATATGCCCAGCGTATTCGATCCGAGCTATCAGGATCTGCCGGCGGAAATTCCCATTTTTCCGCTCAGTCGCGTTCTGCTTTTGCCCGGGTCCCGGTTGCCGCTGAATATCTTTGAACCACGCTATCTCAACATGACCGATACGGCCCTCGCTGGAGAACGCCTGATCGGAATGATCCAGCCGGTGGGGGCAAACACTGATCCGGAACCGGAGCTTTACAAGACCGGTTGCGTAGGCCGGATTGTCTCCTTCAGCGAAACCGAAGATGGACGCTATCTGATTACCCTGGGCGGGTTGATCCGCTTCGATATTGCAGAGGAACGACCATTGCGCGACGGCTTTCGCGTGGCAGGTGTCGACTGGACCCCATACCGGCACGACATGGAATCCGATACGGTCGAGGGGATCGACCGGGAGCGCGTTCTGGGGACATTGCGATCCTATTTCTCCATGAACAAGGTGGATGCCAACTGGAAGGCGATTGAGGAGACCACGACCAGCCGCCTTGTGAATTCCCTGTCCATGATGATTCCCTTTCAGTCCAGCGAGAAACAGGCCCTCCTGGAGGCCTCGACGCTGATGGATCGCTGTGAAATTCTTGTGACATTGCTTGAGATGGCTCTGGCAGGCAACGACGACTACGATCGTCAGAAGCGGAACTGAGCCTGGTATACCGTTGAATTCGTGAGGTATTATCATGAACCAGCCGGCGGCCGGCCTCGACCCGAGACTTCTGGAAATTCTGGTCTGTCCTCTCACCAAGGGACCCCTTGTCCATGATGAAGCAGCCAGAGAACTGATCAGCGAACGGGCCGGTCTGGCCTATCCCATCCGCGACGGTATCCCGATCATGCTGGTTGAGGAAGCAAGACGTCTCGACGACAATCCGCCAGGCTAGAATGGCGAAGCCTGCAGATCGATGACGGGTACAGTGGAACCGCGTCCGACCGAGATCCGGGTACGCCGGGCGGAACGCGTTCTTCATGTCGTGTTCGACAGCGGCGAAGCCTACACGCTTCCGGCCGAATTTCTCAGGGTGGAAAGCCCGTCAGCCGAAGTCCAGGGCCATGGCCCCGGCCAGAAAACCCTTGTTTCCGGCCGGCTTCACGTCGGTATTGCCGACATGGAGAGGGTCGGAAATTACGCCATACGCATCATTTTTGATGACTTGCACGATACCGGGATCTATTCGTGGCGCTATCTCCGTCAGCTTGGCGTCGAACAGGATCAGCGTTGGGCAAAATATCTCAAGGCGCTGGAGGCGGCCGGGCTGAGCCGTAATCCCTGACCGCATTCGAGGTGAGCAACGGGACCGTCAGGGGTGTTGTCATCGGGAGGCATTCCCCTTCGCAACAGGCCCTTTGGCGAGACGGGGAAGCTGTCCGGAGATGCCGGCCGCCTCGCGCATGAACTGCCGCTTGAGGGGCGCCATTCTGTCGACGGCTGCAAGGCCCAGACGCCTCGCCACGCGCAGCGGCAGCCTGTCATTTGAAAACAGCCGGTTGAGCAGGTCCGTAACCGCGAGCATGGCGAGGTTGTTGTTGCGCCGCCATCGTTCGTATCGGGCGAGAACGCCAGGACTTCCCGGATCAAGGCCGAGTCGCATATGGTCGATAATGACCTCGGACAAGGCGGCGACATCCCGCAGACCAAGATTGAAGCCCTGTCCTGCGATGGGATGAATGGTGTGAGCGGCATCACCGACCAGTGCCAGCCCTGGTGCCGTGTAACGGTGAGCGTGCAAGGCTCCGAGAGCATGGCGCCAGCGTCCTGGAGCCGGTTTCACGGAGCCGAGAAAATCTCCGGTCCGGCTCCGCAACTCGGTTGCAAAACCGGCCTCGTCAAGCCCCATGATCGCACTTGCACGCTCCCTTCTCTCGGTCCAGACGATCGACGACCGGTTTCCCGTCATTGGCAGGATGGCGAATGGGCCTGCAGGCAGAAAATGTTCATGTGCAATGCCCTGATGAGGGAGTTCGTGGTGGATTGAGCACACGATCGCATCCTGTGGATAGGACCAGCGCATCACATCGATACCGGCCCCGCGTCGTAGAGGCGAAGCCGGGCCGTCTGCTGCGACCACGAGCCGCGCCCCAAGTCTGCGGCCATCTCCGAGCGCGAGCGTGGCGCCGTGGGAGTGGTACTCAACGCTGCGGACCTCAACACCGTCAGCAACCAACACACCCGAACTGGCAAGTCCTGCGAACAGGGCCTCGCGAATAAAGGCGTTTTCAACAATCCATCCCATCGGTCCTTCGCCAAGGTCTTCATGGTCAAAGTGGACAAACAGAAGCGAACGGTTATCAGCCACCCGAATGTCCAGTATGGGTTCCGCATGGGGTTCCATCGCGGTCCAGAGGGAGAGGGTACTCAGGATGCGCTGGGACCCCGCTGCAATGGCGGAGCCGCGGCCGTCATGACCAGGGTTGACCAAAGTCTCCAGATGGCGGCGTTCAACCAGCACGACGTTGACGCCGGCATCCGACAGGGCCACTGCAAGCGTGGCGCCGACCATTCCTCCACCCACGACCGCAACATCGACATTCTCTGTATTCATGAGGACACCATGGGATATTGCCGCGCAGTTGTCGACCCTGCCCTTGATGCCCAAAATATATTCAATATGAAAATAATGGGTAACAATTAAGCAAAAATGTTTCCGGTCGTTCGCAAGTTTCGGTCGGTGGGGATTGGCGAGAGGGCCGCGTCTTCAACCTGATTGCCGGAAATCGCGATCACTCCTGCGTGTTGGCATGTTTCTTGCCTCTAAACTTGACGGGCAAGGAGCCCGGCAGCGCTCTGCTGGCGCAACGAACGCAAGAAAGAGGGCTGCGTAATCATTCAAGGAGACGGGCAGTGACACCATTTCCCTGTCAGGCCGCTTCGGGCGGATCTTCGGTTTTACCGGTGATTGACCGTGACATCACCGGGCAGGCGGTCCGGATGTTGCGCCCGTTCCCGTTCAACCTGCGAAGGAAGAAGACATGAAACAGGTGACGGCCATTATAAAGCCGTTCAAGCTCAGTGACGTACGCTCTGCACTCACAGACCTTGGTGTGGAAGGCATGACCGTAACCGAGGTGAAGGGATTCGGCCGACAACGGGGACACTCCGAAGTCTATCGGGGAGCTGAATACAGGGTCGAATTCCTGCCCAAGATCCGCATTGACGTCATCCTGGATGACGAAACGCTTGAGCAGGCTGTGACGGCCATCCGCGAGGCTGCGAATACCGGAAAGATCGGCGACGGGAAGATCTTCGTTTACGACCTGTCAGAAGCTGTCCGGATCCGGACCGGCGAGACCGGAACGGACGCGCTCTGAACCGATCAATTCAAGGCTCGCCTGCATGCTGCAGTGCCGCGTCCGGTATCTGATTGCCGGTGCGCCGTATCACGAGAGCCATTCCGAAATCCATTTCAATTCAAGGGATTCATCATGCTGTACAGATTGTCCAAAACCCTGATCCGGACTGCTTTGTCGGGGCTTGTCCTCCTTTCCGTGTCCGGGAGCGCCCAGGCCGCCGTTGCAACGGAAACGGCCTTCGTATTCAACTCCCTGTCGTTTCTGATACATGGCTTTCTGGTCATGTTCATGGCCGCCGGTTTCGCCATGCTCGAGTCCGGTCTGGTCAGGTCCAAGAATACCGCTGCCATTTGCCTGAAGAACATCGCCCTGTATTCAACTGCCGGGTTGATGTTCTATCTCGTGGGCTATTCGCTGATGTACACGGACGTCGCGTCGAGCGGTGGCTGGATCGGTTCCCTCGACCTGTTCTACAACCCCGCGGACGCGGAACTCGCGCTCATCAATGCAGACGAGGCAGCCCGTGAGGGACTTACAGCGACCCTCCTCGAAGGCTCAAGCTACGCATCCATGTCTGACTGGTTTTTCCAGATGGTATTTGTCGCGACCGCTGCATCCATCGTGTCCGGAACACTGGCCGAACGCATCAGAGTATGGCCTTTCATGCTGTTTGTCGTCATTCTGACGGCCGTCATCTATCCGATTCAGGGTTCCTGGGTCTGGGGTTCGGGCTGGTTGAGCGACCTAGGATTTTCCGACTTCGCAGGGTCAACACTGGTCCATTCGACCGGTGGCTGGGCTGCTCTGGCCGGGGCACTGGTTCTGGGTGCGCGGAAGGGCAAGTATGGACCCGACGGACAGGTCAACCCGATGCCGGGGGCGAATCTGCCGCTTGCCACTCTCGGAACTTTCGTTCTTTGGTTCGGCTGGTTCGGATTCAACGGTGGTTCCCAGTTGGCGGCGGGCTCGGCGCTCGATATTTCCGCAATGGCGATCGTTTATGTGAATACCAATCTGGCGGCGGCGTCAGGGGTCATGGTTGCCATGATCCTGACCCAGCTCCTTTACGGCAAAATGGATCTCACACTGTGTCTCAACGGTGCCATCGGCGGGCTTGTTGCGATTACCGCGGGACCGGACCTGCAGCATCATGGTCTGGCCATGCTGGTCGGCGGTATCGGTGGTGCCCTCGTGGTGTTCTCCGTTTCCTGGCTCGATCGTCTCAGGATAGACGATGTGGTCGGAGCCATTCCGGCACACCTGATCTGCGGAATCTGGGGTACTCTTGCGGTCGGAATTTTCGGTTCGGGAGAGTTCTTGGCCCAGCTGACAGGAATTGTCGCCATCGGGGTCTTTGTCTTCGTCACCAGTTTCATCATCTGGTTCGTGTTTGCGAAGACCATAGGTATCCGGACTGACGAGGAAGAGGAAATGAACGGTCTGGACCAGACCGAGCTCGGCCTCGAGGCCTATCCCGAGTTCGCTCGGGGATCCTGAGCGGACGACCCGGCGAGGGCTTGAGACGAAAGCGACAGAGGTTCCCGTTCCTCCGGCTTTCGTCTCACCCGACCCGTTCGCGCTGCTCCGGTGACGGACAGGAAAGGCGAGGCAGGACTGCCTCGCCTTTCCTGTCAGAGCCCTCCCTGCTTCAGGCAGGACCGTCTTCCGTCGCCCGTTGACGCCCTTGCCCGGCGAGATTTCCCGCGGTTGTGATTGTCGCCCCAGAAGTGCGTTCCGGCGGCGCGCCACATGATTTCGAGTAGCCTTGGCTGCGGTACCGCCTGCGGTCGCAGTACGGAGCTGGCCTGATGGAACGGGCAGCATGATGTGATGGTTTGCCAGCGGGGCAGATGTCCGCCAGCTGTCCCCCCACGACCGCTGACCTGGCGCTCGTTGTTGTTCCGGCCCGGAGCGAATCCGGCATGATTGGAATGGTGTCGCGAAATTGTGTAATATGAACTGCATAGGGATATTCTTATCAAGCATTGAAGGAAGCTCGTTGGTGGTTTGTTTCCGTAGGCGGAGCGAGATCTGGTGCCGTGGGCATCAGGAACAGGCCGAGGTATGAGTTCACGGCTTGACAGGGTGGGTGACTATCCGTTCGATCGGCTGCGTGCCCTACTCGGCGAAACCACGCCGCCTAGCGGCGTGTCGCCGATCGTGCTGTCGATAGGAGAGCCGAAGCATGCGCTGCCACCATTTGTCCGGAAAATCATCGACAAGGCTGCCGGTGAGTGGTCTTGCTATCCCCCTATCCGGGGTTCCGATGATGTGCGCAGCGCCATCGCCGAGTGGCTGGTCCGTCGGTACGCAATCAGCGAGGGTATGGTTGATCCGGCAACCATGATCGTTCCCGTATCCGGTACGCGCGAAGCGCTTTTCATGATGGCTCTCGCCGCAATTCCCGAGGAGAAGAACGGCGCCCGCCCGATGGTATTGATGCCCGATCCCTTCTACCAGGTCTATCACGGGGCAGCGGTTGTTGCCGGCGCTGAGCCGGTCTTTGTTCCCGCCGGTCAGGACGAAGGCTTCCTTCCCGACTATGGCGGACTGCCCGAGGAAATCCTGTCTCGCACGGCCCTCGCCTTTTACTGTTCGCCCGCCAATCCCCAGGGAACGATAGCCTCACTTGATACGCTGAAATCACTGGTCAACCTCGCACGCGAGTATGACTTCCTGCTCGTCTCTGATGAGTGTTACAGCGAACTCTATTATCGCGAACCGGCACCCGGTATGGTCGAGGCCTGTGCGTCGCTCGGCGGGGACATGAGCCATACGGTGGTCATGAACTCGCTGTCAAAGCGTTCCAGTGTGCCTGGCCTCAGAGTGGGGTTTGCTCTCGGTGCTCCCCCGACCATGCGCCGGTTCGCACGCCTGCGGGACTATGGAGGTGCACCTCCTCCATTGCCGCTGCTCGCCGCCGCCGCAGCACTATGGCGCGACGAGGACCATGTTGCTGACAACAGGGCTTTGTATGCCGCCAAGTTCAGACTGGCAGGAGAACTGCTTGGAGGACGAGACGGATACCATTCCCCGGATGGCGGTTTCTATCTGTGGCTGAAGGTCGGCGACGGGGAAGATGCCGCCTTGCGTCTGTGGGGCGAGGCTGGCCTCAGGGTCATGCCCGGAGAATATCTGTCTCACGGATCCGGTGGCCGCATACCAGGAGCCGGATATATCAGGGTGGCGCTTGTGCACGATCTCGAGACGACCCGGGACGCGCTGGCGCGATTCGCCCGCATCCTGTAATTGCGGCACAACAGACAGGGACCTGAAGAGCATGGATGTCCGCCCCTCCGAGACCAGTCGGCCTGTTCCCTTCCTGCCGGAAGAACTTCTGGTCTTCCTGAAGCGCCGTCTTCGTGAAATCGCTGGAACGTGCCTGTTCCTGTGCGGTCTCGCCCTGATTGTCGCACTGTTCGGTTATGATCCGGCCGATCCCTCATGGAATCATGCTGTCGGGCGCGATGCGGAGAATCCACTTGGCTATGGGGGAGCATCGATCGCCGCTATCCTGGTCCCTGCGGTCGGAATCGCAGCCATTGTTCCGGGACTGGCCCTGATGGCCTGGGGCCTTCGTATTGGTTGCCAACAGCCGTTGGGGCACGTCTGGATCAGAATTGCCATGGTCCCGCCTGCCATTCTGGCACTGTCCGTGACCGTGGCGGGAATTCAGGAACCATGGACACTGTCCGCGGGCCGGACCGGTCCGGTGCTTCATGCCGATCTGATGGATGTTCTGGCGAATTTCGGAGTTTCCCAGGCATGGCTCGCCTCCGTCCTGGCGGGCTTGCTGACTTGCCTGGCCGGAGCTGTGATTTTCGGTCTTCCCCGGCTTTCCCTCAACTGGATGGGCCGCGGGTTTGCTTCCATGGGTATGGCCTGTGCCCGGTCCATTGTACGAGTGTTTCTCCAGAGGTACCGGTCGGTGAACGCCCGGGAGGCCATGCGGGTTGGGGAACCGGTCCCTGTACGGGGCGGCCTTGCACAGGGAGCCGGGCCCGTGGTCGAGGTTGCCGAGCCGGCACCTGCTCCCTTGCAGGAACCGGTTCCGGTGGAAGACAGTCATCCCCGCCCGGTTGAGCCGGTCGCACCCAAACCCAGGCCGCGCAAGCGCATAATGGAGGCCTGTCTGCCCCGCGATGAGCCACCGCGTGAGGACTTCCTGCCTGGCCTGTTTACGTTACCTCCCCTTGAATTGCTGGATCCTCCTCCCGGGGACGGCGGGTCGAACCAGCAGGATGAGAGCGCGCTGGCCGAAAACGCTCAACGCCTTGAGCAGGTGTTGAAGGAGTTCAATGTTCGCGGCCGCATCGTCAAGGTGAGACCGGGCCCCGTTGTCACGCTCTATGAACTGGAGCCCGGAGCCGGCACCAAGTCTGCCCGCGTGATCGCTCTTGCCGATGATGTTGCACGTTCCATGAGTGTGATGGCGGTCAGAATTGCGGTCGTGCCGGGCAAGAATGTCATCGGCATCGAATTGCCCAATGTCAATCGGGAACTGGTCGTTCTGCGCGAACTCCTGCAGACCCGGGAGTACCGGCGTCACGGCGGGGCCCTGTCTCTGGTTCTCGGCAGGGATATCGGGGGCGAGCCTGTTGTCGAGGATCTGGCCAGGATGCCGCACTTGCTGATCGCCGGAACCACCGGTTCGGGAAAATCGGTAGCCGTCAATACCATGATCATGTCGTTGCTTTATCGCCGGACCCCCGATGAGTGCAAGTTCATCATGATCGATCCCAAAATGCTGGAACTGTCGGTCTACGACAATATCCCCCATCTGCTCACACCGGTCGTGACCGATCCCGCCAAGGCTGTCGTGGCCTTGCGATGGGCCGTCCGGGAAATGGAAAACCGCTACCGGGCCATGTCCATGATGGGGGTAAGAAATATCCAGGGCTACAACCAGCGGCTGTCAGCGGCGCTGGAAAAGGGAGAGACCCTTGTCCGTCAGGTACAGACAGGGTTTGATCCCGAAACCGGCGAACCGGTCTATGAGGAACAGCAGCTGGATCTTGATCGTCTGCCCCATATTGTCGTCATTGTCGATGAAATGGCTGACCTGATGCTGGTGGCCGGCAAGGAAGTGGAAGCTGCGGTCCAGCGTCTCGCCCAGATGGCGAGGGCAGCAGGAATCCATCTGATCATGGCAACGCAACGCCCCTCCGTTGATGTGATCACCGGTACGATCAAAGCGAATTTTCCCACTCGCGTCAGTTTCCAGGTAACCTCCAAGATCGACAGCAGAACCATACTCGGTGATTCCGGGGGCGCTGAGCAATTGCTCGGTCAGGGTGACATGTTGTATATGGCGGGAGGAGGGCGGCTGCGGCGCGTCCACGGACCCTTCGCCTCGGACGAAGCTGTCGAACGGGTGGTCGAGTATCTCCGGAGCCAACGCCGGCCGGACTATATTGCCGACATCACGGAAGGCGAGCATGTTTCGCCGTTTATTCCGTCGTCATCCGAAACCGGTGCCGGCGGCGAAACCACCGGGGACGATTCCCTCTATGATCAGGCAGTTGCGATTGTGTGTCGGGAGCGCAAGGCATCCACCAGCTTTGTGCAGCGTCAATTGCAGATTGGCTATAACAGGGCGGCGAGGATCATTGAACGGATGGAGGCGGAAGGCGTCATCAGCAAGGCCAATCATGTTGGCAAGCGAGAGGTTCTTGCGGGCCATATTGAGGATCATGAAACCTGAACGGGGCGGCGGCAGCCCATGATCCGGCCAGGTGATCCAGCCGGGGAAATATGAACAGCCTCATGAACACACGGTCTGGCCGACTGGTGCTTTGCTTGCTGGCAGGCCTTGCGGTGACGTCCCCCGCTGCGTCAGCAGATCCGCCGTCTTCGTCCGATCGGGCTGATATTGCAAGAATCGAGGCCTATCTGAACGGGTTGCAGTCGATGCAGAGCCGGTTCACGCAGATCACCTCGAAAAACCAGGTCTCCAAGGGTGTCATATACATCGAAAGGCCCGGTCGGCTGCGGCTCGACTACCAGGATCCACCCAATATTCAGGTCTTCGTGAACGGAAAATGGCTGGTCCATGTCGACACCGAACTGGAAGCGGTCAGCCATATTCCGGTAAGCCAGACACCGGCGCGGTTTCTGGTCGGCGAAACCCTCGATCTGGACAAGGATGTGAACGTCAGGCGGGTCATCCGTGAGCCGGGAACGATTTCGATCGAGCTGACGTCACGGGACAGTCCCGATGAAGGCCTGTTCATCATGAAGTTCCTGATCAGGCCGTTCAGGCTGTTGCAATGGACAGTTGTTGATGCGCAGGCGACATGGACGGCGGTCATCCTGTCAATGCCCGAATTCAATGTACCGATCCCGCGAAGCGTTTTTGTCTTCGATGCTGAAAAATACGGACCGCGGCAACAGGCGCCGTGAGCAGGGTGACGAGGGTGTCATCCGCAGGGGACGGCGACACGCAAGGCAGCCGGGTCGACCGGGATATGGACGAGAACTGCCCACCGTGCGAGATTGAGGCGTCACTGCAAAGGGAACAAATGTCATGACGTGGTCGACTCATGAAATTGCCGGGCTGGTCCAGGAGGATCGGGCGCATCGGAAAGCCTATACCGACCCCGAAATTTTCGACCTCGAGATGCAGCGCATCTTTGAGCGAACCTGGATCTATGTGGGACATGAAAGCCAGGTCCCCGAGCCAGGCGACTATTATCTCGCGAGAATTGGCCGGCAGCCCCTGATCATGACCCGGGATCATGACGGTCAGGTTCACGTGCTCTATAACCGCTGTCCGCATCGTGGTGCGCAGCTTTGCTCGGCCCGGTCCGGCAATGCCGGTAAGGCCATTCGATGCTCCTATCACGCCTGGATGTTCCATCTTGACGGGCGCCTCGAAAGTGTGCCGGCGGTCAACGGATACGACGGAACCGGGTTTTCAATGGACAATCCCGAATTCCAGGTACAGAAACCGGCGCGTGTCGACACCTATCGTGGCTTCTGGTTTGCCTCGCTGAGCGAGGATGTTCCTGATCTGGTGACCCATCTGGGGCCTGCCGGTACAGCGATCGACCAGCTGGTTGACCGGGCCCCTGACGGCGAAACCCAGGTTGTGGGCGGGTGCTTTCACATGATTCAGAAGTCGAACTGGAAAATTTTTCTTGAAAACCAGCTTGATGCGTCTCATCCCGGTGCGACACACGAGTCCACGGGGGTCGCAGCGCGGAACATTGAGCAGGAACTCCGGGAAAGCGGCCGCGACGTGCCCCTCGAATACACGTTTCTCTCGGACTTTGCACGGCTCGGTGTGGATGGTTGGGACAAGTTCGGGACGGTCGGGTACCCGAACGGTCATTGCACCCTTGAAGGCTATATGGGTCTGCGCCCTGACGATCCGGATACCAACGACTATGTACGCCTGATGTATGATGCCTATGGCGAACAGCGCGCAGAGGAAATTCTCGGGATCAATCTCCACCATGTCCTGATCTATCCGTGTCTTTCCGTGCAGCCCCTGTTGCAGCAGCTGCGTGCCGTGCGGCCGCTGGGCCCGGACCGCACGCTTACCGAAATCTGGCATTTCAGGCTGAAGGGCGCCCCTGAACCCATCTACCGCCGGTCGCTTGCCTATTATTATCTGGTCAATTCACCGTCAACGATGGTCAATGCCGATGACCTGTTCAACTGGTGGAAGTGTCAGCACGGTCTGGAGTCCCGTGCCAGCGAATGGGTGAGTTTTCACCGCAACGCGGGACAGGATCTGGTGGAAGGCGATGTCCGTCGCTCCGCTCCTGCCAGCATGAGTGAAATGCCGATGCGGCACATGATGCATGCCTGGCGAGACTACATGACCGTGGACGGAGGGGTTGTCTGATGGTTGATGCCATTGAAAGACTGGCGGCGTCAGATCCCGCCGGGCTTGTGGAGACCCCGGTTGCAACCCAGCTGGCCTTGGAGCGGTTTCTTTATCGACAGGCTGAAATTCTGGACGAGAAGCGATGGGACGAGTGGCTGGATCTCTTTACGGATGACGGATGGTACTGGATGCCCGCCGAAGCGGATCAGGTCCAGGGAGACGGGTTGCCCAACATTTTCTGGGAAAATCATGAACTGATGCGTATGCGGATCGGCCGCAACACACATCCTCGGGCGCATAGCCAGGCGCCCAACAACCGGCTGTGCCATGTTGTCTCCGGTGTCCTGGTGGAATCCGTATCGGAGGACGGCGACGTCATCGTGCGCTCCCGATTTCATTGTGCCGAATATCTTCGCTATGAAGTTCGCCATTTCGTCGGCAAGTACCGCCATTACCTGAAGAACACGCTGGATGGCTATCGCATTGCCCTGCAAAGGGTGGACCTCGTTAACCGCGAAGGGCCCTACGACTACGTCCTGCAGTGGTGGCTTTGACGATCGGGGCCAGGTTATCGAGGCCGCCGCCCTCCACGGCATCACTGGATCAGTGATCGGGGATAAGGCGAAGGGCCTGCAACGGATGGCAAGAAACGCTGTTTTGGCGGTGCCCACTCATTGATGCGCTTCGAGGCCCTCCAGGAACCTGGCTCTGGACACCAGAACCCGTTCATGGGTGCCGCGTGCAATCTCCCGGATGCTTGCCCGCACGAAGACGTTGAATGTCAGCCTGCGTCGGGAAATCCGGGTGATGGCGGCTTCCGCATGCACGAGCTCTCCCTGAAGCGCATCTCCCCAGTACCAGATGTCGTTGTGAAGACCGACACTGGCATCATCGGGACCGAAATGAGGCGCCAGAACATTGTGGCTCGCCATTTCGCAGAGGAGGTGAAGTGTGGAGGTCGGGAAGCAGCCGTCAGCAAGATCTGCCGGACCTGTGAACAAGGTCTGGTAAGCAGCCATACCAACGGCAAAGCTGTGATCAGCCGTCACCCGATGCGCACCCGTTCGATCCATCCGGAGACGATATCGTGACGGGAATCCCGCCCCGACACCGACACCCGCATCCGGTGATCATTCACCTCGGTGACTTCAGCATTGATGACGACTTCGTCGCCAACGGGAGTCGGTGCAAGGTGACGGATACTGATCCGCATGCGTCGGGTGGAACCTGATGCCACAGCTTCGCAAGCCGCGAACGCCGCTTTTTCGCAAAACCCCGCCAGTACGGGCGTAGCGAGTACCGTGATTCCGGGATTGCCGAGAGCAGAAGCCGTGTCGCCGGTCTTGATCCGGGTTCGGTAGGTTCCCGTCCTTCCGGTTCCCGAGATCATGGCTGGCGGTAGCGGATGAGCCCGTCACTGTCGCGCGAACGCGCGAGTTTTCCGCTGCTCACAAGATGATTCAGATGGGCCAGCGTTTCACCGATGGCGAACCCGTATTCCCGGGCTCCGATTTCACGATGAAAGATGTATGGAATCACGGCATTCGCCGTCTGCGGTGTGGCGCAGGCCTTCTGCGCGGCTTCAAGCCGTAGCTGATGGTGTTGCCGCAGGTCTTCGATCCGTCCGTGAACGCCACGGAAGGGAAAATTGTGCGAAGGCAATACCAGCACGCGCCGCGGCAACTCGCTGAACTTGTCGAAACTGTCGAAATACTCCCCCAGCGGATCCCCTTCCGGTTCGGTGTACCAGAGACTGATATTGGATGTGATTCTGGGAAGGATCTGGTCACCGGAGATCAGGATGTTCATGTCCTTGCACCACAGGGACGCATGTTCGTGCGTGTGTCCTCCTCCGGTGATGACCTGCCAGCCATGATCGCCGATCCGGATGATTTCCTGGTCGCGGATTTTCCTTACCGTGTCGGGGAGGCTGTACCACGGGGTCTGGAATGACTTTCGGAACTCCTTGAGGCCGTCGGCCAGCTGTTCCGGGGCCCCGTTGTCGCGAAAGAATTCCGCCCATCTCTCGAAATCGTGGGTAATCAGATTGGATGCCGCAAAATGGGCCTGCAGCCACTCCGTGTAGGTCATCCAGACGGGCGTTCCGAACTGTTCTGCAAACCAGCCCGCCAGACCCATGTGATCAGGATGATAGTGTGTGCAAATCACGCGCTTTGGCGCCATTCCTCCGGTGATCTTGTCAAGTGTCTCGAGCCACAGGTCGCGGGACCGTTCCAGATTGTAACCGGTGTCCACAACCGTCCATCCATCTCCGTCCGCAAGCAGCCAGAGATTGATGTGATCAAGTGCAAATGGAAGCGGCATGCGAAGCCAGTGCACACCCGGCGCGACCTCCATGGTCTGGCCATCTTCAAGTTCGGGAAAGGGATATTCCGGAGTGTATGCCATGGGTCCCCGCAAGCTGAGGCCTGCTTATAGGGCGGTCATGTCCGTGTCGCAATAAGGCGCCAGGAAGTTTGCAATACGGTCGACGAATGATGCCGGCGCCTCCAGATGCGGAAAGTGGCCCAGTTCGTCGATCATTTCGACCCGGGCGTGGCCGATGGCCTCGCCAATACCATAGAGCTGTGCGGGCAGGCCGTAGGCATCCTTGCGGCCCTGAAGCGCCAGCACCGGCGCCTTGACGGCGGAGATTTCGTCGCGAATGTTCCAGTAGTCATAGAAGGTTCGCTGCCATGCGCTGGTCCATGACCGCAGCAGCGATGTCGCCTTTGTGCCGTGGAACCGGTGCATCCACCCGGGAATCTCTCCGGCAGCGACCATTTCACTGTGGCGCCGGATCTGCTCCAGGGTCAGCCGGTCGCGCTCGATGTGGGCAGCTATCGTGACAATTGCCGAAATACGATGCTGATATCGTGCCCCATGCAGCAGGGCGATCGTGCCGCCATCTGAATGGCCGATCAGACAACATCTGGAGATTCCGGCAAGGTCGAGAATGTCCTCGAGCTGGTCTGCGGCGTCGCCCATGAAGTCGTCAGGAAACTGTTCGACAGGGTCCGAGTGCCCGTGCCCAGGCCGGTCATATGAAAATGCCGGGAGGCCCATGGTTTCGCTCAATCGGGAGGGAAACTGACGCATTGAAGCGACGCTTCCAAGGCCGTCATGCAGGAAGACAAGCACGGGGCCGTCCCCGGCGGGCGGGCCATGTCGTGCGACAAACAGGGCCCGACCTTGCAGTTCCAGTCGATCTTGAGGGGTCGGGCTGCGGTGGCGTTCCTTCTCGTCCATGCAGGAGGTTTCGCTCGTCGCAGGATGTCGGGCGGCCTCTTCCGATGGCGTCCTGTCGCGTTCCATCTAATGATTGGCAGGGGCAAGAGGCGTGCGGCCGCGCAGCAGGTCGGACATGCGTTCCGCGAACATGATGATTGGCGCGTTGATATTCCCTCCGATCATGTCGGGAAACACCGAACCATCGATCACCCGAAGATTGGCAGCGCCGCGGACCCGCAGCTGGGGATCAACCACCGCCATGTCGTCTTCATCCGGTCCCATCTTGCATGTGCCCAGCGGATGGTGCGCGGTCCATGCGGTTCGTTTTATGAACGTGTCGAGGTCTTCGTCGGCCGGCTGGATCTCGGGCCCCCGGAATGCGTCAAGAGCCTTCTGTCCCGCGATTTCCCTGACCATGGCAATTCCGTCGCGCAACGTTTGCCAGTCATCGGGGTCGGACAGGAAGTTCTGATGAATCCGCATGGACTCCCCCGGGTTGGCGGACCGCAAGGTCAATTCGCCAACGCTCTTCGGATGCAGCATGACAGGCCGGACCATGAAGGCGTCGAGAGGCTTGGGTCTGATGCCCGGGAACCAGGGTTGGGATTCGGGGGGAATAAACCGTGCCAGCAGCTGGATATCCGGTTGGGACAGGCCGTCCCGAGAGTGGAGAAAGCCGGTCAGCGGCCCTGGCATTTCGGTTGCGAAACCCGTTCCGAAGGCCCAGGCGCGTGCCATTGAACAGGCGATCCGGTCATAGCGCAGCAACCCGACGAAGGGTCCGTCACCGAGACGCTGATACTCGACGCCGACAGAGAGGTGATCCTGGAGATTGCGCCCCACGCCCTTCAGGTCGACGACGGTCTCGATACCATGTTCCCGGAGCCGGTCCGCATCTCCGATTCCGGACAGCATCAGCAATTGCGGCGAGTTGATGACGCCACCCGAAAGAATGACCTCCCGCTCCGCCGTTGCAACTTGCGTGGTTCCGCCGCTTGAATATTCGACACCGACGGCCTTGGTTCCCTCGAGGACGATCCGGTGCGCGAGTGCCCCGGTGGTCACGTCAAGGTTGGGACGCTTCATGGCCGGGCGGAGATAGGCAACGGCAGCGCTGCACCGTCTGCCATTCCGGATTGTGGACTGAAATACGCCCAGACCCTCATTCACGGCACCGTTATAGTCTTCGGTTGTTCCGTATCCTGCCTGTTCTCCGGCTTCCAGCCATGCCTGCAGCAGCGGATCGGGATACTTGTTCTGAATCGTTGTCAGTGGACCGCCCGAACCCCGGTAATCGTCGGCTCCACGCTCCCAGTTTTCCGACTTTCGAAAGTAGGGAAGGCATTCGGCATAGGACCATCCTGTACAACCGTTGCGGCTCCAGCGGTCATAGTCTTCGCGATGACCGCGCACATAGCCCATCGCATTGATGGAGGAAGACCCTCCGAGAACCTTGCCGCGTGCGCATTCGACTTCGCGGCCCTCGAACTGATCCTCCGGTTCGGTGAAATATCCCCAGTCGAAAAGGCGCTCGAACAGAATCTTGCCCCAGCCGAGCGGGATCGTAATGTAGGGATGCCTGTCGCTGCCTCCGGCTTCGATGACAAGAACCCGTATATCGGCGTCCTCTGTGAGCCGGTTTGCGAGGGTACAGCCTGCAGATCCGGCTCCGACAATGACGTAATCATAGGACTGTCCGTTATTCATTTGGATGGGCTTTCAGAATGATGCACGATGTGCTGGCCTTGAAGTTAGCACATTGCGGCTGGCTCCAGACAGGCATTGGTGAACGCCATCCCTGCAAAGAGAGATGACATGACCCCATCGGACGAATTCATCCGCGCCCTGCCCAAGGCCGAGCTCCACATTCATATCGAGGGCAGTCTGGAGCCTGAGCTCATGTTCGCGATTGCGAGACGAAACGGGGTTGCCATTCCGTTCAAATCCGTCGAGCAGCTGCGGTCCGCCTATGATTTTCAGGACCTTCAGTCGTTTCTCGACATTTACTATCAGGGCATGCAGGTCCTGATCCATGAGCAGGACTATTACGACCTGACCCGGGCTTATCTGGAGCGGGCCTCGGCGGACGGCGTGGTTCATGTCGAGATCTTCTTTGATCCGCAGGGCCACACCGGGCGTGGCGTTGCCTTCGAGACGGTTCTGGACGGGATCTGGCGGGCGCTTCGTGACGGGGAACAGGATCTGGGACTCAGCTCGCGGCTGATCATGTGTTTCCTGCGTCATCTCGATGAGGAGTCCGCGTTCCGGACGCTGGATCAGGCCCTGGATCACCGCGATCGCATTTCCGGGGTGGGGCTGGATTCCTCGGAGCAGGGACATCCGCCGAGCAAGTTCGAGCGGGTCTTCCGGAGGGCCAGGGAGGCCGGTCTCGCTGCTGTGGCCCATGCCGGGGAGGAGGGCCCTCCCGATTATGTTCGCGAAGCGGTTGATCTCCTGCAGGTGTTTCGGATCGACCATGGCAATCGCGCGCTGGAGGATCCTTCCCTGGTGGACCATCTGGTGAAAAGAAAAATCCCGTTAACGGTTTGTCCATTATCCAATCTCAAATTGTGCGGGATTTCGGACATGCGGACTCATCCTCTGAAGAAAATGCTTGATGCCGGGCTGGTCGCTACGGTCAATTCGGACGATCCCGCATATTTTGGCGGTTATGTGCTGGACAATTTCATCGCGGTCAGGGATGCGCTCGGGCTTGCCAGCGATGAGATTGTCACACTCGCTCGCAATTCCTTTGTGGCGTCACTTCTGGATGATGCCGCCCGGCGGCACTGGCTCGACCGTATCGACGACGTTTGCGATGCGAGGCGGTGACCGGCGGCCTCCCGGATTGCCGGAGATGCAGGGGCGCATCTGCTGGTGTCCGGACACCGGGCGAGCCGCTGCGGCACGGTTCCCCGGATGGCTCGATTGATTTCATTGGTTGGTGCAAATGATTGCGGGACGCGCTATGGAAGCCGTTCGCCTTCCGCATCACTCTTCTCCTGAATCATCAAGAGGCCACCATGGTTCAAAACACGCTTCGACCCGATTTCCGGAACGATCAGGTCGAAGTCTGGATCTTCGATCTTGACAACACGCTTTATCGCGCCACGTCCTCGATGATCGCCGAGACGGACGAACTCATGGGATCGTTTATAAGTGATTTTCTCCAGATCGGGAGAGAGGAGGCGCGGCGTGTTCAGAAGGACTATTTTCGAACCTATGGCCTGACGCTGCGCGGGCTCATGATCCGGCACGGGCTCGATCCGCACCTTTACATGCAGAAGCTTTCACAACTCGATCTCTCGGACATCCGGTCAAATCCCCGACTGGCGAGTGCGATTGACCGGTTGCCGGGCCGAAAGATCATCCACACCAATGCGTTTTCCCGTCATGTGGGGAAAGTCCTGTCGCGTCTCGGGTTGACGAACCATTTTGATGCCGTCTTCGATATTGCCGACGCCGACTATATCCCCAAGCCTGCAATTGAACCATATGAGGCCTTGTGCCGGCATCATGATGTTGACCCCGGTCGCGCCGTCATGTTTGAGGATATCGCCCGGAATCTGGAACCGGCGGCGCACATGGGGATGACCACGATATGGCTTCGTACCCAGACACATTGGGCATCCGAAGTCACCCGAACCGATCATATCGATCATGTGACTGACGACCTGACCGAATTCATCGAGAAAATTGTCGACGAGCCGCAAGGCGGCTCGATCTGAGCATTCGATCCGGTATGATCGCCCATCCCGTCACCCCGGAATATCCTGTGGAGGAATCATGAACGAGCAGTCGCTGAGTGAGAGAATCGAGCAAGCCTGGGAACATCGAACTGAAATTGAACCGGGCAGTACGGGTCCGGAACGGGATGCCATTGATGAGGCGCTTGACGGTCTCGATTCGGGTTCCCATCGGGTGGCGGAAAAGCGCGACGGAAGCTGGGTTGTCAATCAGTGGCTGAAGAAGGCGGTGCTATTGTCGTTTCGCATCTATGACATGATGCCCTTGCCCGGTGGCCCCTCATTCCCGGGCATCGGGGACAGTCCCTGGTTTGACAAGGTACCGTCCAAGTTTGCCGGGTGGGATGATGCACGGTTTCGCGCCGCAGGTTTCCGGGCAGTTCCAAACTGCACGGTCCGGCGCTCGGCTTATCTCGCCCCCGGGGTCGTTCTGATGCCCAGCTTCGTCAATCTGGGCGCCTATGTCGATTCGGGAACGATGGTGGACACCTGGGCGACTGTTGGATCCTGCGCCCAGATCGGCAAGAACTGTCATATCTCGGGCGGCGCGGGGATCGGTGGCGTTCTGGAGCCCCTGCAGGCGGATCCCGTGATCATCGAGGATAACTGCTTCATCGGCGCGCGTTCCGAGGTTGCGGAGGGAGTCATCGTCGAGGAGGGATCCGTCCTGTCGATGGGTGTGTTTCTCGGGCAGTCGACCCGCATTGTCGACCGCGAAACGGGCGAGGTTATTTATGGCCGGGTGCCGGCCTATTCCGTTGTTGTTCCGGGGAGCCTTCCCGGACGAAACCTGCCGGACGGCTCGGACGGACCAAGCCTCTATTGCGCCGTCATTGTCAAACGCGTGGATGAGCAGACGCGCGCCAAGACATCACTCAATGAACTGCTCAGGGACTGATGAACATTATTGACGCCATTCAACTGGCTCGCGACCTGATCCGTTGTCCGAGCGTGACTCCTGCCGATGCCGGCGCTCTGGACGTTCTCCAGGCGTCGCTCGAGTCCCTCGATTTTGTATGTCACCGGCTGACGTTCTCCGAGGAGGGGACAGCAGACATCGACAATCTCTATGCCCGCTACGGCACCGGGGCCCCCAATTTCTGCTTTGCGGGCCACACCGATGTCGTTCCCGCAGGCGATCCGAATTCATGGAAGCTTGATCCCTTTGCCGGAGCTGTGGATGAGGGGAGCCTCCATGGCAGGGGCGCTTCGGATATGAAGGGAGCCATCGCGGCTTTCGTGGAAGCAGTTTCGCGGTTCCAGCAAGATCGCGGACCATCTTTCGATGGTTCCATCACCCTCCTGATCACTGGTGATGAGGAGGGTGTTGCTGTCAACGGTACCCGCAAGGTGCTGGAATGGATGGCGGAAAAGGGAGAGGTCATCGACGTGTGCCTGGTGGGGGAACCCACCAATCCGGAGGTTCTGGGTGACATGATCAAGATCGGGCGGCGCGGCAGCCTGACCGGGACCCTGACCGTAACCGGTGTCCAGGGCCACACTGCCTATCCACATCTTGCCGAAAATCCACTCCCGCGCCTCGTGCGTATGCTTGATGACATCGCCAATACACCGCTGGATGAGGGCTCGGAACATTTCCAGCCGTCCGATCTTCAGCTGACAACCATTGACGTTGGCAATCCGGCAGGCAATGTCATACCTGAGCGCGCCGTGGCTCGGTTCAATATCCGGTTCAATTCGTTCCATACCGGTGAGAGTCTGACACGCTGGTTGCACGAGAAATGCATGGCGGTTGGCGGTCATTACGAGCTTGAGGTCAGGGTCACCGGCGAAGCCTTCATCACTTCACCCGGCAAGTTCAGCGCCCTGTTGGCCCGTGCGGTGAAACAGGTGACGGATATCGAACCGGAACTCAGTACTTCCGGGGGCACTTCCGATGCGCGTTTCATCAAGGATTATTGTCCGGTGGCCGAATTCGGTCTGGTTGGCCGTACGATGCACAAGATTGACGAACAGGTTTCGGTGGCTGATGTTCGGGATCTGGTTCAGATATACCGGCAGGTGCTGGGGACGTATTTCGACGAAACTGCGTCCGGAACCGGCGCGTAGCCGGGTTGCGCCGGACGGTGGCTGATGACCGGGGGCCGGCGGTTTCCGGCTCCCGCGTTCGCACGGTCTGCACGAACATGTCGGTATTCAGGGAAAGGGGAGCCGTTTGCTAAGGCTGGTCAGTACCCGCGAACTGGGTCTTGCAATCTACGGAGCGTGGCGCTTTGCGAGACTGGACCGATCTGCGCGAGAACTGTTCGAAAACAGCGAAGACGCGTTCTGGAAGTCCTTTAATGCCGCGCTGGTTGCGGCTCCGTTCTACTTCACTCTCATCATGTTCGGCGTGGCAACCAGCCCGGAACCGGTCCTGAGCGCGCGCCTGGTTGCCGTTGAAATCATCACCTATGTGATCGGTTGGCTGCTGTTTCCGTTGGTGATTCTGGCTGTCGTGGATTCATACGGACGCTCCGAATTCTACTGGCGGTTTATTGCTGCCTGGAACTGGTCGGTTGTTCTTCAGGCCCTGTTGCTCTCCACTGTGGCTTACGTCACATCATGGTCCAGCGTAATGGCAGGCATTTTCAGCGTTCTGGTGACCGTTTACATTCTGATTTACCAGGGTTTTATTGCCCGGATCATGCTTGAAATTCGCGTCCGCCATGCGGCCATGGTGGTCCTGTTGGATGTGGGCCTCGCCATTGGCCTTCGCATGGTCAGCGGCATGCTTCACAACGGATAGCATACGGCGACAAGATAGAGGCCATCCGGAGGAGCGGTGGGTCCACCTGCCGACCGGTCGCGGGCGGCCAGGGCCTGGCCCAGGTCATCTGCTGACCACTTGCCGGTCCCCACCCACTGGAGCGTGCCGACCATGTTCCGGACCTGGTGATGCAGGAAAGAACGCGCTTCTGCATGCACGTGGAGTTCTTCGCCTTTTTTCTCGACAGACAGGCGGTCGAGTGTCTTCATGGGTGATTTCGCCTGGCACATGGACGCCCGAAAGGTGGTGAAGTCATGGTGGCCGACCAGCTGCTTCGCCCCTTCCTGCATCGCGTCGATGTCTATCGGTTTGCGGACATGCCATACGCGTCCGCGATCCAGGACCGGCGGTGAAGGACGGTTCAGGATGCGATAGAGATAGATGCGGCGGCATGCCGAAAACCGGGCGTTGAAGTCATCCGTGGTTGCGCTGGCATCCAGAACGGTGACGGTTCGAGAGCGCAGATGGGCGTTGAGAGCGTCCCGGACCGTTGCCGCGGTCGCGGTCTTGCCGATGTCGAAATGCGCGACCTGTCCAAGGGCGTGAACACCCGCATCGGTCCGTCCCGCGCCGAAGACCCGGACCCGTTCTCCGCAAAACCCGAAAATGGCATCTTCAAGAGCCGCCTGAATCGAAGGGCCGCTGTTCTGCCGCTGCCAGCCGACAAAGTCGCGCCCATCATACTCGACTGTGATCCGGTAACGCGTCATGACAGGACAGTCCCGACAGGGACGGGATGCCCCCGGACGAACTCGTCGACGGTCATGGCGGAGCGGCCAGCCATCTGCACGCGTTGCAGCGCGAGCGCATTTTCTCCGCAGGCAACCGTGAAGGGATGGTCAATCACCGTGCCCGGGGCACCCGATGCAGGCACTACCAGTGCCTCGTGAATGGCGAGACGCTGACCCGAAAGCAGGCACCACGCGCCAGGCCTGGGGCAGAAGGCGCGGACCATGCGTTCGATCCGGTCTGCGGAATGCGACCAGGCAATCCGGTTCTCCCCGGGCTTCAGTTTGGAAGCATAGGTGACACCTTCCGAAGGCTGGGGACGAGGGAGGAGTGTTGCCGCCTTCACGGCATCGACAATCAGGCGGGCGCCGGTGTCGGCGAGCCTGTCATGCAGTTCTCCCGCTGTCATGCGGGCTTCGATAGGAACCTGCTCGGCCAGGAGAATGGGTCCCGTATCAAGGCCTGGATCCATCTTCATGATGGTGATACCGGTGACCCGGTCGTTTGCAAGGATGGCGCGCTGGATCGGCGCGGCACCTCGCCATCGAGGAAGCAGGGATGCGTGGATATTGAAACAACCGCGCTGCGGCGCTTCAAGAAGGGCGGGCGGCAGAATCAGGCCATAGGCGCACACAACGGCGACATCGATCTCCAGACTACGAAATGCCGCCTGAATGGTCTCGTTCCGAAGCGTTTCAGGATGACGCACCTCGAACCCGAGGCGCTCGGCGGTACGATGTACGGGTGATGGACGCTGTCGATGGCCCCGTCCCGCTTTCCTTGGAGGCTGCGTATAGACGCAGCTGATTTCCACTTCGGCGTTGGCCAAAGCGACAAGGGCCGGTACAGCAAAATCAGGCGTACCCATAAAGGCGATGCGCAAATTGGCCACTGGCTTCAATCCCGAAAAATCGTCGAGAATCTCAGTCGCGAAGTTCGGTTTTTTTTGCCTTGGTCAGTTTTCTGAGAATGACGCTTCGCTTGAGTCTCGAAAGGTAATCCACGAAAATCACGCCGTCGAGATGATCGATTTCGTGCTGCAGACAGGTCGCAAGCAGGCCATCGTAGTCAGTCTCCCGAACCTCGTTCTCATAATCGAGATATCTGATCCGCACCGTTTCCGGTCTCTGGACTTCCGCGAAGTGGTCAGGCAGGGACAGGCAACCCTCTTCCCTGAGGCTCAGGGAGGGCGACGTCCCGATGATTTCGGGATTGGCCATGCAGACCGGTTGGGCTGGATCGTCAGGTGCGGAGACATCGGCTACGAGGACTCGCTCCGAAATGCCGACCTGAGGTGCGGCGAGACCGATTCCCGGAGCGGCATACATGGTCTCCAGCATGTCATCCATGAGTCGGCGCACCCTGTCATCGACCGCTTCAACCGGTTTGGCAATCCGGGACAGCATGGGGTGAGGTGCAATGAGGATCGGCAGAACGGTCATGGACAGAGGCTTGTGCAAGCGGGGTGGTTTCGATCAGTCTTTGCCGGAACTGTTCCCGTCATGCCGGTGCGCCATCTTCGATACGGGAACTTGCCGGCTGTTATACAGTGTCATGCGGGCAAGTTGTAGCGTCTCGACGTGTTTCTGGACTGGTACCAGGTCCCGTCGCCGGGGTTCTGTTGTCGAGTCTGTGCAACGCTGTTCCCGGAAAGAGGAGAACAGGTGTCGCTTGCCTGAGGGCTACATCGATCGGAAGGAGGCAACCGTCGCTCTCCCGGGGGTCAGAGCGGCCGCCGCGCGTTCAGGGCTGCAGACAGGGTGCCGTCATCCAGATAGTCCAGTTCTCCCCCGACAGGCAGCCCGTGAGCCAGTCTCGACAGGATTGGCCTGTCACCCTCTCGTGACGGCAGTTTGGCCAACCGGTCAGAAACATAATGTGCTGTCGTCTGGCCCTCCACGGTTGCCGGCAGTGCCAGGATAATTTCGGACGCTTCATCGGCCGTCACGCGTTCCATCAGTTCTGCAATTCTGAGATCATCGGGCCCCCGGCCGTCAAGGGCTGACAAGGTTCCTCCAAGCACATGGTAGCATCCCTTGAAAGAGGAGGTCCGTTCGAGCGCCCACAGGTCGGAAACGCCCTCGACAACGCAGATGGTTCGCTGGTCCCGGCGGGGGTCCGTGCACACACTGCAAGGATCGACGGTGTCAAGGTTGCCGCAAACCCGGCAAGGCCGTACCGCTTCCATGGCGTCAAGCAGCGCGCTTGACAAGGGTTCAAGAAGGGTATCCCGGTGCTTGATGAGATGCAGCGCAGCACGGCGGCCTGATCGTGGTCCAAGACCTGGCAACCTGGCCAGCATCCGGATCAAATGTTCGATTTCCGCTGACGGCATGGCAGGAGACGCAGTGAGACTGATCAGAACGGAAGTTTCATTCCCGGGAGCGAGGCGTATTCGCCGGTCAGCCTTCTCATTTCTGACTGCATATGCTGATCGACTTGCCGTCTGGCGTCATTGATTGCCGTGACCACAAGATCCTCGACAACTTCGGCATCATTCGAGTTGAACAGTTCCTTGTCGATTTCAACCTTTCGCGCCTCACCCTGGCCGTTGAGCGTGACCAGAACCATCCCTCCACCCGATTTTCCCACGAAATCGATATCGACAGACTGTTCCTGCATGGCTTGCACGCGCTCTTGCATTTCCTTCGCCTGCTTCATCAGATTACCCAGATTTTTCATGCTGTTTCTCCATTTCGTGGATTGCTGGACAGGACATCAGCGGCACAGGACGCTGCTTCGAGTGCTAACGGTTCACGCCGTCAGCGCCTGCATTGCCGCGACGAACATCGGTAATTTCGGCGCCAGGGAACGTATCAAGGGCAAGACGTACGGCGGGATGCTCCATCACAGCCCGCTTCTCCTCCACTTCGGCACTCTCCCACTTTTCGCCAAGTGTCGGCTCACCTTGCTCGCTGCTTTCTTCAACCTGCCATGGATACCCCGACCATTCGCTGAGCTTCATGGCGATGCTTCTGGCCAGGTCGGCTGGTGTGGAAGTCTCGCGCCTGAGGACGATTTTGCCGGGCTCGAAGCTGACCAGGTGGACACGGTCGACCAGGTGGGTATGCAGCAGCGATTCCCGCTTTTCAGCGAACAGGGAGACGGCCTGCTCGAACGACGAGAGATCAGGATCGGGCTTTGAACCGTGCCGGCTGTCCGGGGGAAGGGCAGAAGATTGCGCGACGTTCGTCTGGGTCACCGGACCTGCCGGAACCGGGGCTGCATTCGCAGCCGCGCCGGCTGGAGACCCTTTCGGGGTGCCGGAAGCACCAGGGGTGGATGGGGCTGCAGCCGGAGAGGCATCGCGTCCGGACAAGCGGCCGACGAGTTCCGCAGGAGTTGGCAGGTCGGATGCAAAGGCGATGCGGACAAGCACCATCTCCGCTGCTTGCCGGGGAGAATAGGCGGCTTCAACTTCAGCCATTCCCTTGAGCAGCATCTGCCATGTTCGTGTGAGAACCGGAATGGCCAGACCATGGGACAGGGTACGGCTGCGGTCCGGATCGAAATCGGAATCCATTGAGCCAGGCGCGGCTGTGGCTGCCGCCTTCATGCGGGTCAGGTAATGTGTCAGCTGCGCAAGATCCTGAAGAATCGCGAGGGGATCCGCACCTGCGCGGTACATGTTGTCAAAACGGCCCAGCGCGTCAGCGATCTCGCCCTTCAGCAGGGTCTCGAAAAGATCGAACACCTGGACACGTTCTGCCACGCCCAGCATATCCCGGATCATCGGTTCGCCAAGTTCCTGATCCGGACCGCCGTGAGCAATGGCCTGATCGAGCAGTGACAGACCGTCGCGAACCGAACCGCCGGCAGCCCGGGTGATCAGCTCTATCGCTTCACGGGAAATCCTCACCTGTTCCTGTTCGGCTATCCGGGCGAGATGGGCAGACAGGGTCCCGGTTTCCACCCGGCGCAGGTCGAACCTCTGACACCGCGACAACACAGTGACAGGTACTTTCCGTATCTCCGTTGTCGCGAAGATGAACTTTGCGTATTCCGGAGGTTCTTCCAGAGTCTTCAGAAGAGCGTTGAAAGCGCTGCGCGACAACATATGAACTTCATCAATGATGTAGATCCGGAAGCGGGCCTGTACCGGCCGGTAGACCACGTTTTCGATGAGCTCCCGGATGTTGTCGACGCTTGTGTGACTTGCCGCATCCATTTCAAGAACATCGACATCGCTGTCATTGGCAATCGCAACGCAGTGATGGCACTGGCCGCAGGGCTGAACGGTCGGACCGCCTTGTCCGTCGGGCCCGACACAGTTCAGGGCGCAGGCAATGATACGTGCCGTCGTGGTCTTGCCCACGCCGCGCACCCCTGTCAGGATAAAGGCGTGGGCGAGGCGATTGGATCGAATGGCGTTAGACAGGGTTTGCACCATCGCGTCCTGCCCGATCAGTGACGCAAACGTGCCGGGACGATACTTGCGTGCGAGAACCCGATACGGCTGGGAATCGGCAGTATCCGTCATGGATGGGGGTCCTCGATCCGCTCGGGTGATGGGTGCCGTACTGTCTCCGAAAAGGAGACCGAACGACGACCCGGAAGCGTCTCGTTACGGCTGCTTCCTTCCGGACCTGACCGGGTTGGCGAGTGTTCCGTCCGCTGCCGGCCTCCGGGACGCAATATATCAGGTTTCGGGGGGCGCCATAACCCCTCATGGTGCAGACCACAGCAACCTGACCAGGCTGCAGTGGCCTCCTCGATTTTACAAGACTTGAAATGCGGTCTGATGATGCTTGTGAATCCTTATGCTGAAGCCGCGCTGGATCGGGTCGCGCATCTGCGCAGCGATGAGGGGTGGATCCGGTCTCGTCTGAATTCGGACGGGACACTCTTCGTGCCGGTATGGCGTTCCCGAAACCTCGTTATTCCGGGCAAGGTTCCGGCCGGAGCGCTGGTCCCGCGCGGCGCTGCGAAGAAGATGCTTGACTGCTCACGGTCCACGGTCCTTCTGGGGGTGGGCGGGGATACTGCCTATTTTGCCATTGACCTTTCGCCCGCAGAGGAACCGGAACGGAACCTTCTTTTTCCCGACGCCGTGTTCACCGACCTGCGAACGGTCGGGGCCGTCATGGACCGGGTCCAGGCATCGATACTGGCTTATGCCAAGGGTATCCTTCACTGGCATGCGCGCCATGAATATTGCGGAGTTTGCGGCAGCCCGACCGAGATACGAGAGGCGGGGCATCTCCGCTTGTGCCAGAACCCGCAATGTGGTGCCCAGCATTTCCCGCGCACGGATCCGGCCGTCATCATGCTGGTTCATCGTGGAGATCGGGTACTGCTGGGCCGCAAGTCGGAATGGATGGAGGGCATGTATTCGACCCTGGCCGGCTTCGTTGAGCCCGGAGAAAGCCTTGAGCAGGCAGTTGCCCGGGAGGTCATGGAAGAGTCCGGGGTTCCGGTCACGGACATCCGTTACCATTCTTCTCAGCCATGGCCCTTTCCGGCATCACTTATGCTGGGTTTCTTCGCCGCGGCAGAGCAGGAGGAATTTGAACGCAATATCGATGAGCTCGAGGATTTGCGCTGGTTTACACGGGGCGAGCTCATGGACGGTGGTGCCGGAATTGCACGCCGGCCCCGGTCGGACTCTATCGCCCGCCGTCTCATCGATGACTGGATTCATCAGGGATGAAATGGTCAATGAGAGTGGCGGACAGTTCCTGTCGAGGCCGTAAATGACGGCGCACCATTACGCCCTGTTGCGGGTTCCTGGACCTGTAACCGATGCGGTCAGGCGTTTGTTTCCTCGCGAAAACGAAACGGGTCTGCGTGATAGGTGCCCAGAATCTTCACTTCGTGGGCAAAAAAGCCGAGTTCTTCGAGAGCAAAAGCCACATTCCTGTCCCTGGGATCCCCTTCGATATCGGCATAAAACTGGGTTGCGACAAACTCGCCATGAACCATGTAGCTTTCCAGTTTCGTCATGTTGACACTGTTGGTTGCAAAGCCTCCGAGCGCCTTGAACAGGGCGGCGGGCACGTTGCGAACCCGGAATATGAATGTCGTGATGACAACCCCATCACTGGGGTGAGGGATTTCGCCGGGAGTGGCCGAAAGAATCAGGAACCGTGTTGTGTTGTGTGCCTGATCCTCGATGTTGGCGCACAGCGACACCAGCCCGTATTCCTGTCCAGCAAGCTCTGACGCAATGGCTGCCCTTGAATCGTCGCCCGACCGCGCGACATCGAATGCCGCTCCCGCCGTGTCCGCGTGGGTCACCGGTTTGAGCCCGTGCTGGCGAATGAAACCTCCGCACTGGCCCAGTGCCTGGACATGGCTGTGAACAGTCTCGATTTTATCAAGCCGGGTACCGGGAAGAGCCAGCAGATGATGTTCCACGCGGAGAAAGCGTTCGCCGACAATATGGAGGCCTGAACCGGGCATGAGGCGGTGAATGTCCGCGACCCTGCCGGCCAGAGAATTCTCGATCGGAATCATGGCCAGCCTCGCCTCGCCGTTATGGACCGCGTCCAGTGTGTCCTCGAACGCGGATGTTGCCCGGGGTGACATCTCCGGGAAGTATTTGCGGCAGGCCAGATCGGAATAGGCACCGGGCAGGCCCTGAAAGGCAATTCTGGATGCGAAATCAGGATCTGATGTGGTCATGTTCAGGCAGGCGGTGTCAAAAGGCAGAACCGGGTGCAAGCAGCGCTCGCGCCCGGCTCAGATCGGCCGGAGTATCAACACCGAGAGGAACAGTGTCAACGAGCACCGCATTGATCCGCATCCCGGCCTCAAGGGCGCGCAGCTGCTCCAGCCGTTCAAGTCTTTCGAGTTTTCCCATGGGAAGGGCCACGAAGCGTTCGAGAGCCGGGCGGCGAAAGGCGTAAACCCCTATGTGATGGTAATGAGGACCGTCAGCTGCAGCGGGTATAAGGCTGCGGCTGAAATAGAGAGCCCTTCCCGTCTTGCTTTCATCGTCCAGTGCCACAGCTGCCTTGACCACATTGGGATCACTGCGTTCGCGCTCACTGGATATCCTTGCGACAGCCGTCGTGATATCGACATCGGGAAGGGAAAAGGGTCTCATTATGGAAGAGAGAATAACCGGGTCCAGAGTAGGCAGGTCACCCTGGAGATTGACAACGATATCGTGCTGCCCTCTCGCGTCAACCTTGTCGACCGCTTCCCGGACCCGGTCGGAACCGCTGGGCCAGTCTGCACGGGTCATGACAGCGGAGCCGCCAGCTTCGGTTACCGCATCAACAATTTCCTGATCCGCGCAGGCGACCACGACAGGGCCTATATCGGCCTCCACGGCACGCCGCCACACATGCACAATCATGGGTTCTCCATGAATGTCGGCAAGGGGCTTGCCTGGAAGCCGGGTGGCCGAGAGACGAGCCGGAATTACGATGATGGGGTGACGGATCGCAGGAAACGAATGCCGGGCCATGTCAACCAGGGATCAAACCATTTCAATTCGTCATTATACCGTGCCCGGGCTCTTCGGGAGACATCGAGGGAATCGGTATTGGACGCCGGGTTGTGACAACCTGAAAGGGCGTCAGGAACAGGGATGCGCATGTCACGGGCCTGACGGCCCCGGGAAAGGGATGACAATATTTCCGGGCGATTTCGTTGGGTCGAAAGTGCCAGCATGAACACCGATGATGTGACGCGGTTGCTTCAGCATTTTCATGCGACGGAGCATTGGACAGCGGAAAACACTGACGTTAGATTGGCGCCCGGCCTTTCCTGAGTCAGGGTCGCTTCTGTCAGCGGTACGATTTCATGTCAATATCCCAAATCAACAAGGTTGTCGGGGCTGTCCTGGTTTCGGTCTTCCTCCTGTTCTCCATCGGAAAGATCGGCGACAATCTCGTTCGTGAAGGCGGCGGCCATGATGCGACGCCTGCGGTCGTTGCGGTCAGGACGCCGCCGGCCTCTGTTGCCCCCCCGAAACCGGCCGAACCCGAAGTCCCGTTCAGCGAATTGCTCGCTCGTGCCGATGTTGATCGGGGCAAGAAGGTCTTCAACAAGTGCAAGGCCTGCCATACTGTGGCAGATGGAGGAAAGGACGGCATCGGACCGAACCTCTGGAACGTCGTGAATGCCACGCCGGCTGTCCGGGAAGGCTTCAATTACTCCAACGCACTCGAAAGCCTGGCAGACAAGCCCTGGACCTATGACAATCTCAATCAGTTCCTGACCAGCCCCAAAACCTATGCCAAGGGAACCAAGATGACATTCGCAGGGCTCAGGAAAGCGGGGGACCGGGCCAATGTCATTGCCTATTTACGAAGCCTGAGTGACAATCCCGCCCCACTGGAATAGGCAGGGATCACCGCCGGCCGCACAGGGATAGCAGCACTCGCGGTATTTCCATGATTCGACGGGTCGGTCATGGCCGCCCGATTTTCCGGCTGTTGTCTTGCGGTGGACAGATTTGATGTTGGCCGGCGTCAATGGTCACCCGAAGCTTCGGACACGCCGGGGCCCCGGGACGGCGCGCAAGCGAAAAAGCAGAAGAGAGATGAACCTGGACCTTTGGGCTTCAGCGGCCATGGCGCGTTCCTGACGGTGCCATGTTTACATGTTTGCTGATTCGGGCACGGCTTCGTGATTCGCGGGGCCCTCCCGGAGACATCCGGTTGCAGGATTCTGGTTCGCAAAACCCGGAAGGGTCCATGCCTGTGATCAGAAGCGGATGGAGGCTGGTTGTACGGTGGCCGCCTGTCGCGGTCGTTGCGCAGGCCCTCTCTCGGGTTGTCATGACAGTACCGCCGGGCGCAAATTCACGATAGGTTGAGGTGCGCCATTTCAAGAGACCAGATCATGGGTTTGCCGGAACGAGACCTCGCCCAATTTGCATCGTTGGCCCAATCCCTCGCTGATCTCGGCCGAGACATTATCAGGCGATATTTCCGCCAGCCGGTGACCGTCGACTACAAGGAGGATGAAACCCCGGTGACTGCAGCTGACCGGGAAGTGGAACAGGCCATCCGGATTCAGTTGAATCACGAGAGGCCACAGGATGGCATCATTGGCGAGGAATATGATGATGAGCGAACCGATGCCGAATTTGTTTGGGTGGTTGATCCCATTGATGGCACCGGATCGTTCATGTGTGGCCGCCCTATTTTCGGCACGCTGATCGCGCTGCTGCAAGGACGTGTCCCTATCCTGGGCATCATTGACCAGCCGATCACCGGGGAAAGATGGATGGGGTGGCGTCATGGAGCGACGCTCAACGGCAAGGCGATCAGGACCCGGTCCTGCTTGCGTCTGACGGATGCGGTTCTGGCCACCACATCCCCGAGCCTGTTTTCTGAGCGACAACTTGCTCAATTTCAAAGAATCGAAAGCACTGCTCGCCGTACAATCTATGGTGGCGACTGTTACAATTACGGACTTCTCGCGACGGGCTTTCTGGATGTCGTCGTGGAAGCCGGTCTCAAACCCTATGACTATTGCGCACTTGTGCCCATCATTGAGGGGGCTGGTGGTATTGTGACCAATTGGAATGGAAATCCCCTGGATACGTCATCCTGCGCTGACATTCTTGCGGCAGGTGATGCGAGGGTCCATGAGGAAGGCCTCGCCATACTCGGCGAGGACCGAACTTCTGGCGTTCACGGCCCGGATGGCGACAGCGTGCGACGGCGGAAGCCGGGGACCCCAGGGGCGGGATGCCAAACGGAGGACACGCGATGAACGG
This sequence comes from Alphaproteobacteria bacterium, assembly GCA_965221485.1. Taxonomy (GTDB): domain Bacteria; phylum Pseudomonadota; class Alphaproteobacteria; order MPNO01; family UBA830; genus JAJEBT01. Next base: position 3,630,197 of record OZ244893.1, read on the forward strand.
AATACGCGCCCATCTCGGAGTCGCGTCTTTGGTTGCACGGCTGATGGTTGGTGTTGCCCTTGCTGTTAGTCAGGCGGCATGGGTAACGGCAAGCGCATCCGGAGCAGCGCATGGGCTGACGCTGGTGGGCGAACTGAAGTATCCGCCCGATTTCAGGAAACTGGATTACGTCAATGCAGACGCACCGAAAGGCGGCACGTTGCGCCTGTTCAGCATTGGCAGTTTTGACACGTTTCATTCCTTCATTGCCAAGGGGAGTGCTGCCAGTGGTCTTGAACTGGTCACGGAGGCCCTGACGGCGACGCCACCTGATGAGGCGTCGGCGGAATATGGGCTGCTTGCCGAAAGTGTGGAAGTCGCGCCTGATCTGTCATACGCAATTTACAAATTGCGTCCGCAAGCCCGCTTTCACGACGGGACCCCGGTTACAGCCGACGACGTCATCTGGAGTTTTGAAACTCTCAAGGCAAAGGGAGCACCCTTTTACCAGTATTATTACAAGAACATTTCTCGCGCGGTCAGGCTCGGCAGATACCAGGTGAGGTTTGAGTTTGATGGTCCGCCAAATCGGGAACTGCCGCAGATCACGGGGCAGCTTCCCGTGTTTTCGCGCTCGTGGTGGTCGACCCGGGACTTCGGCAAGACATCGCTTGAGCCGCCGATGGGAACGGGGCCCTACCGGATCAAGTCGTTCGAGGCCGGCCGTTATGTTGAATTTGAACGTGTCCGAGACTGGTGGGGTGCCCGTCTCCCCCTGAATGTGGGGCGTTATAATTTCGATATTATCCGGTATGAATATTATCGCGATCAGACCGTAGCCCTCGAGGCCTTCAAGGCCGGCCAGTATGACGTCCGCCAGGAGAACATATCTCTGATATGGGCGACCGGTTACAACTTTCCGGCGCGCAAGGCGGGTCTGGTCAAGCTGGAGACGGTCACACACAGCCGTTCCACGGGCATGCAGGGTTTCGTGTTCAATCTGAGGCGCCTGCAGTTCCAGGATCCGGTCCTGCGTCGGGCGATGGCCCATGCGTTCGACTTTGAATGGTCCAACCGGAACCTTTTCTATGGGCAGTATGTGCGGACGCGGAGTTTTTTTTCGAATTCCGAACTTGCCGCGACAGGATTGCCTTCGGTCGAGGAGCTTGCGCTCCTGGAGCCGCTGCGCGGAAAGATACCCGATGAGGTTTTCACCGCCATCTATGAACCGCCGTCAACCGACGGATCCGGCAATATCCGCAGCAACCTGAGAGCCGGATTGCGGTTGCTTCGGCAGAACGGTTACCGGATCACCGAAAATCGGCTCATCTCCCCTGTGACCAATCAACCGGTCGAATTCGAAATTCTCCTGGTGAGCCCCGCGTTCGAGCGAGTCGTTGCACCGTTTGTCCGCAATCTCCAACGGCTTGGCATACAGGCATCGGTGCGCACGGTTGACCAGTCCCAATACATCAATCGGCTTCGCTCCTTCGACTATGACATGATTGTCAGCAGTTTCGGTCAGTCCCTGTCTCCCGGCAATGAACAACGCAGCTATTGGGGTTCCGATGCGGCCGCCAGTCCCGGGAGCCGCAACTATATCGGAGTCTCCGATCCTGCCGTGGACATTCTGGTCGAGGAACTCGTCAATGCGACAAGCCGCAAGGCTGTGATTACGGCAACCCGCGCTCTCGACCGCGTGCTGCTGTGGAATCACTTCGTCATTCCCCAGTGGCACTCGCGCACCGACCGTATTGCCTATTGGCATCGTTTCGGGATTCCCGGGCATCCGGCCTATGGCATTGACATCATGAGTTGGTGGGCCGACACCGCCAAGATCAGGGCACAGGACCGATCGACGGGTGCAGAGCCGCGATCTTCGCAAGGATCAAATCAATGAGCCGGGCCGTCCACCAATATCTTTCCCTGTCCCTGGCCGCGGGGCTGACCGTGGCCGCGCTGGTTGCAGAGGCTGCGCCCCGGCACGGCCTTAGTGTGTTTGGCAATCTGGCGATGCCGCCCCAATTCGAGCATTTCGAATACGTGAACCCCGGCGCACCGAAGGGTGGAGAGATCCGGTTCCGGAATATCGGAACCTTCGAGACCGTGAATCCATTCATCCTCAAGGGCCGGAAAGAGCCATTTTCGCCGCTGATGTTCGATACGCTCATGACCCGTTCCCTGGACGAACCGGATGCACGATACGCCCTGGTCGCGCAATCCGTCGAACAGACGCCCGGACGGGACTGGGTCATATTCAACCTGGATCCGCGTGCGCGGTTCCATGATGGTTCTGCAGTCACTGCTGAAGATGTCGTGTTTACCTTCAATATCCTGCGCGAAAAAGGCGACCCCGGTTTCCGTAACCGGTACCGCGATGTAGACCGCGTGGACATCATCAGTCCGGGGCGCGTCAAGTTCACCTTCAGGCCGGGGAGGCACCGGGACCTGGCCATCAATCTGGCCGACATGCCGGTGCTGTCCCGAACCTATTACAGCACCCGCGCGTTCGAGAAGACGACGTTCGAGGCCCCGTTATCGAGCGGCCCTTACCGGATCGGGCGCATCGAACCCGGACGATCCCTGACCTATGAGCGGGTCGAGGATTACTGGGCACGGGATCTGCCCGTCAATCGAGGCCGGTTCAATTTCGACAGGATCACCATTGATTACTACCGTGACCGCGAGGTCGCGTTCCAGGCGTTTTTCTCGCAACAATATGACTTCCGGGAGGAGTTTACGTCCCGTCAGTGGGCAACGCAGTACGACAAACCGCCGGTTCGCCGGGGCCTGGTGGTTCGGGAAATTCTGGCGGACGAGACACCTTCCGGAGTGCAGGTTTTTGCCCTGAACCTTCGCCGTGCCAGGTTTGCGGACATCAGGGTCCGCCACGCCCTTGATCTGGCTTTCGATTTCGAGTGGACGAACCGGACGCTCTTTTTCGGACTCTACCGTCGCACCAACTCGATGTTCGAGAATTCCGCCCTGGCTGCGCGCAACCCGCCGACGGAAGCGGAACTGAAACTTCTCGACAAATGGCGGCATCAGTTGCCGGAGGAAGTTTTCGCGGTTCCGTTCGAGGCGCCGGTTACCGACGGGTCCGGGAACAACCGCCGGAATCTGCGTCAGGCAGCGCAGCTTCTGCGCCAGGCAGGCTACAGGGTTGCCAACGGGGTCTTGCTGGATGCGAATGGCCAGCCGTTTACGCTGGAGTTCCTGCTCTTTGAATCCACATTTACCCGGATTCTCAATCCCTATATCAGCAATCTCAAGCGCCTTGGCATTCAGGCCGAAATCCGGATTGTGGATTCTGCCAACTTCAAGCGCCGCCAGGACACGTTCGACTTCGACATCATCGTCCGCCGTTTTATCCAGAGGCTGACGCCGGGGCTGGAACAGCGTGAGTATTTCGGTTCGCGGTTTGCAGATGTGGAGGGCGGACTTAACGTTAGCGGTATTCGTAATCCGGTGGTGGATGCCCTGATCGAGGAAGTCGTCAGCGCCTCGTCGCGAACCGGTCTGGAAACGGCTGTCCGGGCCCTTGATCGCGTATTGATGTGGAACCGGTATGTGGTGACCCAATGGTACAAGGGCGAGCATAACGTGGCCTACTGGAACAAGTTTGGCCGCCCGGCGCGAAAACCGCGATACAGCCTGGGTGTTGTCGACACCTGGTGGTTCGACCAGGGCAAGGCTGAAATGATCGAACGCGGCACGGCTCCCGTGCCGCCGCCCGGGGCCTTGCCGGTGCCGTGACACCCTGACTTCGGTTTCCGCGCATGCTGGCCTACATCATCCGGCGTCTGCTGCTGATGATTCCCACACTTCTGGGAATCATGATCATCAATTTTGTCATTGTTCAGTTCGCGCCCGGGGGGCCGATCGAACAGATTATCGCCGAAGTTACCGGTATAGACGCAGGAACCACAGGTCGGATAACCGGCTCCGGAAGCGAAGTGTCAGGCGGCAGTGCACCTCCGGCCGACGGTGGACCGGGTTATCGGGGTTCGCAGGGCCTTGATCCCGAGTTCATCCGGAGTCTCGAACGGCAGTTCGGGTTCGACCGGCCGATGCATGAGCGATTTTTCCTCATGATGGCGAAATTTGTCCAGTTTGACTTCGGAGTGAGCTATTTCCGCGATGAAACCGTTGTTGATCTGGTCCTCTCCAAGCTCCCGGTATCCATTTCCCTCGGCCTGTGGACCACACTGATTGTTTACCTGGTCTGTATTCCGCTTGGAATTCGCAAGGCGGTCAGGGACGGCTCGCGATTTGACATCTGGACGACGACCGTTCTTACGATCGGGTTTGCGATCCCCTCATTCGTGCTTGCGATCCTGCTGATCGTCCTCTTTGCAGGTGGAAGTTTTCTGGACTGGTTCCCGCTTCGCGGTCTGACATCGGACGACTTTGAGACACTCTCACTGCCTGCCAGGATTGTTGATTATTTCTGGCACCTTGTCCTGCCCGTTACGGCACTGGTTGCCGGCGGGTTCCTGTCGCTGACAATGCTGACCAAGAATTCCTATCTTGATCAGATCAACATGCTGTATGCCCAGACAGCCCGGGCGAAGGGTCTGTCGGAGCGGCGTGTCCTTTACGGCCATGTCTTTCGCAACGCCATGCTGATCGTGATTGCAGGGTTTCCGGCCGCCTTCGTGGGGATCCTGTTCACCGGGGCAATGCTCATCGAAATCATATTTTCGCTCGATGGTCTGGGGCTTCTCGGTTTTGAAGCGGCGATTCGGCGGGACTATCCCGTCATGTTTGCCACAGTCTACTTTTTTACACTGCTCGGCCTGGTCATGAACCTGATCGGCGACCTGACCTACACGGTCATCGATCCGCGCATCGATTTCGAGGGGCGGCATGTCTAGGTGGTTGGATGCGCTGGTCGGCCGTATTCCGATTTCTCCCATCAATCGGCGCAGGCTGGAGAATTTTCGCCGCAACCGACGGGGCTTCTGGTCACTCTGGATTTTCGTGGTCCTGTTTGTGTTTTCGCTTCCGGCCGAATTTATCGCGAATGACCGCCCCCTGGTGGTCTGGTTCGAAGGCAAGGTCCATGTCCCGGTGCTGGCGGTATATCCGGAAACGGCGTTTGGCGGGGATTTTGAAACCGAGGCAGAGTATCGGGAACCGGATGTGCAGGAGCTCATCACTTCCAAGGGAGGCTGGATTCTCTGGCCTCTCGTCGAGTACAGCTACAACACGGTGAATTTTAACCTGAGAGTGCCGGCACCGGCGCCGCCATCGCCTGACAATCTCCTCGGAACCGATGATCAGGGAAGGGATGTTCTGGCGCGGGTGATCTATGGTTTTCGCATTTCCGTTTTGTTTGGCTTGATCCTCACGACCGTGGGATCGGCGATCGGTATCGTGGCAGGGGCCGTTCAGGGCTATTTCGGGGGGCGCCTGGATCTGCTGTTTCAAAGATTCATCGAGATATGGGGGGGCCTGCCCCAACTCTACATCCTGATCATACTGTCCAGTGTCATTGTCCCCGGTTTCTGGACCCTTCTCGTCATTCTCCTGCTGTTTGGCTGGACGACACTTGTCGGCGTGGTCAGAGCGGAATTTCTTCGCGCGCGAAACTTCGAATTTGTTCGCGCAGCACGGGCGTTGGGTGTCGGCAATACGGCAATCATGTTTCGACATGTCCTGCCCAATGCCATGGTTGCAACCCTTACCTTTCTGCCCCTGATCCTGACCGGCTCGATTACGGCACTGACTGCACTGGACTTTCTCGGCCTTGGCTTGCCTCCGGGATCTCCGTCACTGGGTGAATTGCTGCAGCAGGGCAAGTCGAACCTTCAGGCCCCGTGGCTTGGTCTTACCTCTACCATCAGCATATCGCTGACGCTCATGCTGCTGATTTTCACGGGCGAGGCTGTCCGTGACGCCTTTGATCCCCGAAAGACCTTCGGTGACTGACCTCCCGCTTCTGGCCGTGCAGGACCTTTCGGTATCGTTTGGCCGGAATGAACAGGAGGTCAGGGCGGTCCGCAATGCCTCGTTCCATATTGATCGAGGCGAGACTGTTGCCCTTGTGGGTGAATCCGGATCCGGCAAATCGGTTACGGCGCTTTCGATCCTTCAGTTGCTGCCCTATCCGACAGCACATCATCCGTCAGGCTCGATCCGGATCGGGGAGATGGAACTCATGGGTGCCTCGCCTGCAAGCATGCAGACAATTCGCGGCAACCGCATAGCCATCATTTTCCAGGAGCCCCTGACCTCCCTCAATCCCCTGCATACCATCGAGAAACAGATCGGCGAGATTCTCTTCGTGCACAGGAAAACACCGCCGCAGGAGGCCCGTGGACGCATTATTGATCTGCTGTCGGAAGTCGGACTGCCCGAAGCCGAATCCAGACTGAAGTCCTATCCTCATCAGCTGTCGGGCGGTCAGCGTCAGCGGGTGATGATCGCCATGGCCCTGGCCAACGATCCGGACCTGCTCATTGCGGACGAGCCGACAACGGCTCTTGATGTGACAATCCAGTCCCAGATTCTCGAGCTTCTCGGTCGCATACAGCGCACGCGTTCCATGTCAATCCTGCTGATCACGCATGACCTTGCCATTGTCCGCAAGGTGGCGGACCGGGTTTGTGTAATGAATGATGGAGAAATCGTGGAGACCGGTCCGAAAAAACAGATTTTCGCGAACCCTCGCCATTCCTATACACAACATCTCCTGGCGGCCGAACCCAAGGGTGATCCGGTTCGCGCTCCGCCTGATGCGCCCGCGGTCATCCGGGCCGACGGTCTCAGGATCTGGTTTCCCATTCGCCGTGGCATACTTCGTCGCACGATCGGTCACATCAAGGCCGTGGATGGCGTGGATGTTCTGGTGCGTGAAGGCCATACACTCGGGGTGGTCGGTGAGTCGGGTTCCGGAAAAACGACGCTGGCTCTGGGATTGCTGCGCCTCGAACGCAGTGAGGGCCCTATCATTTTCAGGTCGGAACGGATCGATGGCCGGGACTGGAAAGAGATGAGGCCGCTCCGCCGGGAAATGCAGATCGTCTTTCAGGATCCGTTTTCTTCGTTGTCGCCGCGGCTTTCGGTTGGGCAGATTGTGGAAGAGGGACTCAGGGTTCACGGTCTCGCTGCAGGGGAACCGGAAGAAAGACGGTCGGTGATTGCCGCAGCGCTGCGTGAGGTCGGGCTCGAACCCGACGCGCAGGATCGCTATCCCCACGAGTTTTCCGGTGGTCAGCGCCAGCGGATCGCAATCGCCCGTGCCCTGGCCCTGAAACCTTCACTGATCGTACTCGATGAACCCACATCTGCACTGGATGTATCCGTCCAGGCCCAGATCATCGATCTCCTGCGCGATCTCCAGCGCCGCCATAACCTGGCCTATCTGTTCATCAGTCATGATCTCAAGGTGGTCCGCGCCCTGGCTGACGAACTGGTCGTTCTTCGTAACGGCCGGGTTGTGGAACAGGGGCCTGCAGAACGGGTTTTCGAGGCGCCCGAGCAGGAATACACCCGGGCCCTGATGGCAGCAGCCTTCGATATCGAGGCGATGGACTCCGATCAGGTTGCAACCTGACCCACTTTGTTGAGCGGGAACAGATTATTCTGTTGGCAGGAGGGAACCTGGAGGCGAGCGTTCTGTATCTCCGTATTCTGCCGGCCGGGATGGAAGACATTCATGATCCCGGAACCTCGCTGGCGTCTGAACAGGATGTCACCCGACGCAAATGATCTGACGGTTCGTTCCGGTGAGGAACATCTGTGATGTATGTAACCCGGTTTGGTAACAGTGTTATTCCGGGATGATGAATGTTCCGGTCGCAGTCTGGTCGAGCGATTCATGAAAGTGTTTCCAAATTTGCGGGGATCCGGAATGTTCACCGTCGGCGACCCGCAGCCCCGAGATGACCGGCCTGATCGTCGGGAACCTCTGATCTTTCTGTCGCAACCGAAGTCATCATGGGTGTGCAAGGTTCTGCAGACCGTTTTCTGTAAAGGGATGGTTTCGATGCCCGACGAAACCGGCTCTCGGAAATCGGACAGGTTGTATGAGTGGGGCTCGCCGTCTGAGGAAGGACTGCAGTTGATCCGCTGACACAGGGTTTCCGGCGCTTTGGAGTTTCGGGGCGTTTCCCGCTCTGCAAAGAGCCGAAGCACGAGAGCGCGGTCCCGCTCGCGCAGATGCCGTAGGGTTAACGAGGTGTTTCGGAATCTCCGTGGCAGGCCGCTCTTCGGAGGGCGCTGCGCCCGCACCGGGAGAGGAATGCTCGCATTCAGAATGCCCGCCTGCACGCGACTGCGACGGTCTGACGGCACGGGTCACGACTGGCTTCCGCATTGCCGGAAGGCCGCACATGGCGATGGCTGGGCGGACGCCTTCAAGGCAAGATCGAATTCAGGCTGTCCGCAACGGCGAGGTATTCCGAAAATCGGCCGCAACGCAAACGCGTCGGTTGACCAGATGGTGGCACGCATCGGCGTAACGTGCGAGGATCAAGGTCAGGGAGGATAGAAAAGTGGATGGATCAGCAGTCAACACGACCGCGAACAAGGTAACCGGACCGCCGCAATTTGACGGCTTTGACCATGCCAGCGTTCCCTGTCGCGACCTGGAGGAAGGTATCCGGTTTTACCGTGACGTGCTGGGTGGCAAACTCGTGGTACAGGAAGACGCATTTGCAATGTTTGACATTTGCGGTGCGCATATCGGAATCGGCTCGGTGGGTTGTACCTTTATCGATGCCGGCAACGAGTATCCGCATATCGGGTTGACTTGCAGCGCTGCAGCATTGGTGAAAATGAAGGACTGGCTGGCGGCTTGCGGTATCCCGTCTACCAATTTCTGGACCCGGGCGGGTGTCGAGGCCCTGATGTTTTTTCGCGACCCGTCGGGAAACATTATAGAATTGTATTGTCACGAGGGTCTGGAAGGAGCCGAAAAGCTTCCGCAGGGGCCAGCACGCGGACACGGTACGGCCGTGGATATTGACGCGATCAGCTATTCGGACTGGAGCCTGCCCTCGTCCTGAGGCCTGGTCCTTTGCTTTCCTGCCATTCTGCGATGCCAGACCAGCGTTTCGTCAGACGTCTTGTCTGAATCTTCGCCGCTCCTGAACATCGTCCGCTGCGGCAAGACTTTTCGATTGGATTGACGAGGAGAGGTTCCGGGACTGTGGCTGGATGACCATGGCAGGGTGGTCCGGGTCCTCAACAACCGACGGGTTTATCCTGGCCTGCCGGCACCCCCGTCGTTGTCGGGGAACCAAACCGTTCTTCGATCATGGCAAAGGCCGCCCGGAGCGCCTGTGCTTCGCCGCCAACAGGCCTGCCCGGGCGTCTTTTTTGATTCCATGCCATCAGGTCGAAATGGGCCCACGGGATGTCATCATCGACGAATTCCTGAAGATAGAGTGCGGCCGTGATGGCACCCGCCATGCCGCCTTCCGAAACATTGTTGATATCTGCAACCGGGCTGTCGAGAAGACGCCTGTAGGGGCGCCACAGGGGCAGTCTCCACATGGGGTCGTTGACGGTCTGCCCCGCTTCCATCAAATCCTCTGCCAGCTTGTCATTGTTCGAGAATAACGCTGGCAAGTCGGTTCCCAGGGCGATCCGCGCCGCGCCGGTGAGAGTCGCATAGTCAATAATCAAGGCCGGGTTCTCGTCGCAGGCGTCAGCGAGTGCATCACACATGATAAGCCGGCCCTCTGCGTCCGTATTTCCGACTTCGACTGTGACGCCCTTGCGTGTCGTGATGACATCAAGCGGCCGATAGGAATTACCGGAGACGCTGTTTTCGACGGCGGGAATCAGCATCCTGAGGCGAACCTTGGTCCCCAATGCCATGATCAGGCTTGCAAGGCCCATGACATGGGCCCCGCCACCCATGTCCTTCTTCATGCGAAGCATGCCGGCTGCGGGCTTGAGATCAAGGCCACCGGTATCAAAACATACGCCTTTGCCGATCAGCGTGACTTTCGGATCGTTTTCATTTCCCCAGCGCAGTTCGATGAGCCGCGGCTCATCGTCGCTGGCACGACCCACGGCATGGATGGTCGGATAATTCTGATCGAGCAAGGCCTTGCCTGTGATGACATCGACAGTTGCCGAGTACCGACGACCAAGCTCGCGGGCGGCTTTGGCCAGTTGCGTCGGACCCATATCTTCTGCAGGGATGTTGATCAGGTCCCTGACGAGGCAAATGGCTTCGACCATGGCATTGGTCCGTTTCCTGTCGGCGTTCCTTGGCCAGACCAGCGATGGCAATTCCAGAGACTTGCCTGATTTGTAACGGTCGAAGCGGTAACCTCCGAGCGCCCAACCCGTGGCGGCAGCTGTCGCTGCAACCGGGTCCATCCGCGAATCGATTCGATAATTGCCCGCGGCGAGTGTGGTTGGCAGACCGGCATAGGCCCACAGATCCATATGATCCTCGACCCCCAGCAGGACGCGGTTCAATATCCCGTCTTCGCCGGCAATCAGACTGACTTTTCCGGGTTCGGCCTTGAACCCGGTCGAGCTGACCCAGTTTCGAATAGCCGTGGGTTGCGTCTGTAACCAGGCGTCAAACACGGCGGTCTCAATTGGTGTGACGGGAATGGTGCGGGCGTTCGCCCTGGCTTTGAACGGCGCCGTCAAGACAACCTCCAGTTGTGCCCGGAATCAGGGGTATCTTCCAATGTCACGAATTTTTCATGTCCCCGGTTTGTGTGCAAGCATTCCGGAACGTCTAAGCGATGAGATCATGGCTGCGTCCAGCATGTACTGATACGCACGGTCAGCATCTCCGGCAATAGCCCGAAGATCGTCAAGATTGCGTCTTCGTATATCCGGATCACGCTCTTCCATCAGCTTCTTGTTTCGTTCGGTAATGGCATTGATGGCGTTGACGGCCTCGGGCCGACGCTGGCTTTCATAGTCCTCGAGGATTTCCTCACCGTCTCGCCCGTTCCAGACCCGGACCAGACGCTGGCACAGGCTGATCGCGTCATGCAGACCGCCATTCAACCCCATGCCGCCCAGAGGATTGTTGATGTGGGCGGCATCGCCGGCCAGAAAGGCGCGGCCGTTTCTGTAAGTTGCAGCAACACGCTGGGAGACACGATAAATGGCCCGGACGAGAATCGGATAGTCGGTTTCGCGGGGCAAAAGATTCTGAAGTGCATTCTGAAGATAGGCATCGGTGATGGCGTCATCAGCCTCGACAGACGTTTCCACGGGAAGGACCACACGCCACATGTCGGGAATTTCCAGAAGCAGGAACCACTCGACAGGGTCCGCTGTGTAATTCACGGAACAAATGTCCGGCATGTGAGCCCGGAAATCATACTGCGTCCCTGCAACCAGAAAATGTTCGGGATGGGTGTAACCCGGAAAGTCGATTTCAAGAAGTTTCCTTACATCGGAGCGACCGCCATCTGCTGCGATCAGCCAGTCTCCCGAGACCTCGACCGGCCCGTCCGGCGTTTCACAGGTTAAAGTCACCCCGTCGCCTGTCTGAACGACTGCAGAAACCCGATGATGAAACCGGATCTCGGCATTTTCGGCGTTTCCGAGTTGGTCATACAACCATTCGACGAGCTTGAACTGCTCGCACTGCAGACGAAAGGGGTAACGGGTATCGTGCTCGAGCGCTGCCAGATCGAATTCGGCAACCCGACCTTCACGGCGGTCCCTGATTTGCCAGGTCGGGCATTTGAGCCCGCGATCAAGAAGGGCCCCGGTGATGCCGCTTGCCTCCAGGAGATCAAGTGTGGGCGGATGGAAGGTCGAGGCACGATAGTCGATCTGAACACCGGATTCGGCCTCGAGGAGAGTAACAGGGATGCCGGCCTCGGTCAGCAGCCACGCAGCTGTCGAGCCCACCGGGCCGCCACCCGCGACGAGTATTCGCTTTTGCTTCCCCATCGATTTGTCCTCCTGGATCATTCTTCTGGCGCCTCCGGGAGATCTGGTCAAGGACTCCGGACATGACCCGGACTATAGTTGTCACTGTGATGCAGCATGAAACGAGAGCAGGGGAGCCGATGTGAAATGGCAGCAATGAGACCCGGCGAGCGCACATCCTTTTCGATGATCGAGGAGCGTCCTCCTCTCAGATTGCTCGATGGTGGCCGCCTGATCATCTGGCCGTTGATGTCGCTCGAGGTCTGGGACATTGAGAGGCCCATGGCCAGAACTGTTCTTCCCCCGCCCCAGCATCAACCCATGCTGCCCGATATTCCGAACTGGTCCTGGCACGAATACGGTATGCGGGTCGGATTTGGTCGCATACGCCGGTTGTTTGACGAAATGGAAATACAGGCCACCGTCACAATGAATGGCCGTGTCTGCGCGGCTTATCCGGGGGTTGTAGAAGCCTGCCTTGAGTCCGGTTGGGAATTCAATGCGCATTCGTGGGACCAGATACCCATGCACAAGGTTGACGATCAGCTGTCAACGATCCGGAAGACCGCGGATGCGATTGAAGCCGCAACGGGATACCGACCGAGAGGCTGGTTCGGCCCCGGTCTCACGGAGACTTTCGAGACACTCGATTATCTGGCGGAGGCCGGGATCGAATATATCGGGGATTGGGCTTTCGATGATCAACCGGTGCCATTGAACACCGAACATGGCGAAATCGTCGCCCTGCCCTACAATTTTGAAATTCACGATATTGTTGCAGCCCTGATCCAGCACCTTCCCTCTTCGGCATTTTTGGAACGTGCGATAGACCATTTTGAGACCGTATATGAAGAGAGTTCGGAAACGGTGCGCGTCATGTCGTTTGCGGTCCATCCCTATATTTCAGGGGCGGCGCATCGTATCGGTCACATTCGCGCGATGCTGGACCATATGCTTTCCAGAAAAGGGGTGGTCGTCATGACGGGTGCCGAAATTCTGGACTGGTATCGATCGCAGGCCGGGACCGCAGAATGATCGCCGGGCTCATGGCGCGATAAACCTCGGTTTCCGCGTCGTGCGTCCATCTTCCCGATGACAGGCTGCAATTTGCCAGCTTCGGAAACAGTTCTGACATTCGCGCGTTCCGATACACCGTCTCTCATGGCTGGCCGGTTCAGGGCTATGAGACGGAGCATGAAATGATTTCAATCCTCCGGTCTTGATCCAGTGGATTGGATTTTTCCAGGCAACAGCCTGACACCCCGGCCGGAAGTGCGCCCACCGGGTGGCAACGCAAGGTTACCGGGCCCCGGAATTGCAATACTGGGGCTTGTGTTGCCGGAACAGCGGGTGCAGCAAAAACCGACGGCCCAAACTCCTGACAGCACCGCAATATCACGATCACGGATCGCCTCCCTGCCTCGCGGAGAAACGGTTGCGCCTTCACTCATTTCCGGCGATCGTGCTGTCGGAATTCTGTCAGGGTGACATGTCTTCACAAATCCGTTGGCGGGACGTTTCCCCAAATGGGCGATCCCTGGACCGGAGCCTGCTGACGGGCTTCAGTTACTGTGGCGGAGATCCAGCACCCCGTACGCGGTCTATCAGGGCTCCGCAGTCCCGGGGAAGTGTGTCCGCTCTCCATGCGACATGCCCGTCCGGGCGCACAAGGACCAGACGGCACTCATAGATGCGAGCTGCATCGGTATCCTCGATATCAATCAGATCCAGGGGAACGGTCACCGCTGCCGCGGCTCGAAGCAGTGGCGTGACGTCGACCCGGTCAAAACGGATCAGGATGAATGTCCTGCCAAACAGATCGAGCATCGACCGACCGTCCCGAAGCCACACATGAGGGGCGCGCGTACCGGGGCGCGCCGAAGGCAACAGCTCCTTGGCTCCCTCAGGCGGTGGCGTGCCGTCGGATACGCAGATCGGCGAGTTCTCGTAGGTAAACTGTGCGCGCAGTTGATCAGGAATGGTCAGTGCATGCAGGATAGAGGGATCCGCCGCGAAAGCGGACTGAAAGACGCTGGCTCCCGGAAGGCCTTTGAGAGCATCGAAGGTCAGGGTAGACAACCTGACAAAACGCAGGGCGATCGGTCGGGACTCGGCTTCATAGGAACCCAGAAGCCTGGTGCCGCCCCAGCCATCAAGAACAGCTCTGATTTTCCAGGCAAGATTTACCGTATCGCAAATACCGATATGCATCCCGGCGCCTCCGGTCGGGGAGGCTTCGTGAGCGGCATCTCCTGCGATAAAGACCCTGCCCTGACCATAAGTCCGGGCCACGCAGTCCCGCCGTTCCCAGGGAGAAACATCCAGGATTTCCCAGGAAAACTCACGGCCTCCAAGCTTCCTGAGATAGCTGCGTCCGGTCAGATCAGGTTGGGGGTCATCGAAAACCGAGAGGCGCCACAATTCCTTGCCATCGATCGCGATGACCTCACCCCAGCATCCATTTTCGTCAAAGAACCGGTAGAACCGGGCCCATCCCTTGTCATGCATCTCCGGGAACTCGGTCGAGCGGAAGAACACGTTTACGCTGCTGGCGATCGCTCCGGCACCTTCAAGGGCAATATCAAGTGCTGGTCGGACAAGGCCCCCTGCACCGTCACAGCCGACCAGGTAATCGCTTTCGATCGTCCTGGTGCCACCGGTCGCACTGTCTGACAGGACTGAGGTTACGCGGTCCTCATGCTGTGTGAAGGACTTGAGCCTGGTTCCGTATTCGAGCGTCACCGCGTCAAGGGACTGGGCGAGTTCAGCAAGAATCGGATCAAAATAGATTTGCGGGCAGGTGACAGTTCCCTCGGGTGAATAGTCCAGCCGTCCCTTTTGCTCGCGGTATGACGGAATCCGGAGGCGTGCCAGTTCCCGGCCCGTCATTGTTTCGACATAAACAAAGTCCATCGGGTGCTCGCTTGACCAGACGGCGTGTCGTACCTTGTCGGCGATTCCCCAGTAGCGGCAGAACTCCATATTCCGGCTGCTGACTGCGCTCATGCGAGGCACCTTGAGCCGCTCCTTGCGCCTTTCAACCACAAGGCATTCAATGCCCTGAAGCCCGAGTTCGATGGCCAGCGCGAGACCGACCGGCCCGGCGCCCGAAATCAGGACCCGGGTCATTTTCGTGGCGGAGTCCGGGGGCCGGTCGTTCGGTCCCGGCTTGCCTTCCTCGACCGGGCCAGTCCTCGCGTCTTCATCGGGTTGACCTGACGGACCAGAAGTTCGGCTTGTGGTCGATTTCCCAATTTGGTGCCGAACATCGCTGCCATCCCGAATCTTGTTGTCGACATCATGACGGGTCTGCGTTGTCGGAATTCAATGGAGTCGATCCGTCAGCGGATCTTGCTGTGACAACCCGGCGACCGGCCCCCCGAATTGACTTGATCGAAAATTCAATTTTGATATCGATCAGATGGGCCCATTCCGGCGCACACAAACTATGGGTCACGGTAGTTCTCGCGCAAATAGCCGAGACGCGCCAGCACTTCGCGGTCTGTAAGCTGGAACAGCAGGGCGTGTCCGCCTCTGGCGCGATGCCATGTCCATTGGCCGCGAGGCAGATTGATGATGTCGTTTCGGGTCCAGTCGAGCCTGTCTTCGCCCACACTTGACGTCCCCTCACCCTCGACCACCAGACAGACCGTGTTGGCGGTCGATCGAAATGGCCGGGTGTCAAAATCGGGTGCCAGTGACAACATGTAACAGTCCAGGCCCGCCATTGCGAAACCACCCGTGGCGGGATTGACATAACGGATGCGTCGCGAGCCATCATCCATTGCGGGCATTGCAGCGAGCGCTCTGCGAACGCTCTCCAGCGGATAGCGAACCATCGGTGACAGCCGGACGGACTCATCAGACGTCACAGGCAGGATACCTGTGGAATTGAAGGCCGTCTCGGTCTGCGACGAGGGCATGTCGTTCGAGGGTCCGGCCTCATAGTCATTGCACTGGAAATGATGTTGCAGCGGGACGTCCAGAGCATCAAGCCAGACAGCGCGATTCTCACCATCATGGGAGTGCTCGTGCCAGCACCATCCCGGCGTGAGAAGGAGGTCTCCGGGCATCATGCGATATGGTGTGCCGTCAACGGTGGTGACGGCGTGTCCGTCGGACTCGATGACGAATCTGAGTGCGTTCGTGCGATGCCGGTGCGGCCTCGCTGTTTCGCCGGGCATCAGGACCTGGAGATTGACCACCATGTTCAGACTGGCGCCGCGTCGATGTGAACCCTGATAGGCCGGATTTTCGAGCACCAGCACCCGGCGTTCGGCATTGGTCATGTCGGTTTCGGCGATCGACCTGTCAAGCAACGGGCTCAATTCCGACCAGCGCCACACATGACCTCTCTCCACAAAGGTTCCCGGATCGTCCGGACGCCGTTCCCACAAGGCGCTGGCATGTGCGTTGGTGATGGCTTCGTGAAAATCCTGGGACACATGAACCTCCCGGTTTTCTGTTTCTCCTGCTCCAGCAAGGGACAGAGCGGCAGCATTGGAGAGCGCAACGATTACCGGAATGGTGGCCCTTGGTGTCCCTGCAGCCGTGCCCTGTCCTATTGGTCCTTCACCCTATGTAAAGGGCGCGGCCCATCGAAGCGCAATTTTCTGGTCTGAGTCCAGCGAGTTTCGCAGTCCGAACATTACGTTCGGTTTTGTTGCTTTTCCAGTGTGAGGTATTGGCCTGGTTACCAGTCTTGCAACGCGGCTGCATCCAACCGGCCTTCCTTCGCGAATTTTGAAGCGAGCCAGCCTGATATCGCGCCAGATGAACACCTGTTCCCGGATTGATCGACTTTTTCGCCTCCGGTGTCCTACGGGTCTCCCATGGTCTTCTGGCCAGCCTGTATGACCTCGGGTCAGGCTTACGGGTTCTTGCCATGCGGGTACTGACAGCCCTCGACATCGCTCCAGCTGCGTCGGGAGGCATCTTGACCTCTTGCAAATCCTGTGCGCAGCCAGTGTTTCGAACCACACCCATGCTTCGACGCTGTGCGGCAACCGTGCAGGGCTTGTGCCGTCCGTCTCGATTCACTCGGGAGCGGGTCCTCGATCGGCCTGCGGGCGCCTGGTCAGTCTACGGCGCTGGCAGGCGTTCCTCGAAACAATCGGGCGGATTGGCTGCCGTGACAGTCGCCTTGTCAGGACCGTAACGCTACTATGGCGTCTTCAGGTCAAGGAGGCAGCAATGGATGGAGCGACCACGACCCAACTAGCGTATCAGTCCGGATTTGGCAACCAGTTCGAGACCGAAGCCTTGCCGGGTGCGCTCCCAAAAGGCCGCAATTCTCCACAGCACCCGCCCTATGGCCTGTATCCGGAGTTATTGAGCGGGACCGCATTCACCCAGCCCCGCTCCGAAAACCGGCGGACATGGATGTATCGACAGCGGCCGTCGGCCACTCACGGCGCCTTTCGGCGCCTTGATCCCGGACTCTGGCGGACACCCCCGTTCGAAGAGGGCGTTCTGACTCCACAGCAGATGCGCTGGGATCCCTGCCCAATTCCCGAGCAAAGGGTTGATCTCATTTCGGGCATGCACACCTATGGCGGCAACGGTGATGCAGCGGCGCAGACCGGTATTGGCATCCACGTCTATGCCGCGACGGCGTCAATGGAAGACCGGTTTTTTTATAACGCGGACGGAGAAATGCTGTTTGTGCCCCAGCAGGGGCGGCTGCATCTGTCAACGGAACTGGGTGTTCTGGAGGTCTCGCCCAATGAAATTGCTGTTGTGCCGCGTGGCGTGAAATTCAGGGCGGCTCTTCCCGACGGTCCTTCCCGGGGGTATGTGTGCGAGAATTTCGGTGCAGCCTTGCGCCTGCCCGAACTGGGTCCGATCGGTTCCAACGGCCTCGCCAATCCGCGCGATTTTCTTGTGCCGCAGGCGGCATATGAAACAGTCGAGGGGGAATTCCAGCTTGTCGCCAAGTTTGGAGGAAGCCTTTGGGGCGCCGACCTCGCGCAGTCGCCGCTTGATGTTGTGGCCTGGCACGGCAATCTGGCGCCCTACAAATATGACCTGAAGAATTTCATGGTGATCGGCACTGTCAGTTTCGATCACACCGATCCTTCCATTTTCACGGTTCTCACTTCACCCTCCGGGCCCGAGGGGTTGGCAAATGTCGATTTTGTGATATTTCCGCCGCGTTGGCAGGTCGCCGAGAACACGTTCAGGCCGCCATGGTATCACCGCAACGTCATGACAGAGTTCATGGGCCTGATTCTGGGACAGTATGATGCCAAACCCGAAGGATTTGTACCGGGGGCGGCCACGCTGCACAGCTGCATGTCAGGTCATGGGCCGGATGAAGAAGCCTACCGAATGGCAACAGAAGCCGAACTTGAACCCCGATTTCTGGATAACACCATGGCGTTCATGTTCGAGACCCGCTACGCCTTGCGCTTGACGGACTGGGCTGCCAACGGCACTCATATCCAGGACAATTATTTTCAATGCTGGCAGGGTTTGACCAGCGGATTTACGGGAAACAGGTAATGGTGACAGCGGAGGAAACGACCCGGCCGGACCTTGAGAGCTGGGTCGAAAGTGCGAATGTTCCGGAAACGGATTTTCCGATCCAGAATCTTCCCTACGGGGTTTTTCTTGATCAGCAAGGCGACCGCGGACAGGTCGGCATAGCCATTGGAGACATGATTCTGGATCCGGCGCGCGCTCATGCGCTTGACCTGATTGGCGGTGAGGCGACACAGGCTCTCGAGGCGTGCCGGGAACCCACGCTCAACCGGCTGATGGCGCTCGGCGGACGCCACTGGGGTGCTCTGCGCAGCGCCGTATCCCGGTTGCTTCGTAACGACACAGAGGAGGGCCGGGCAGCACAACAGGCAGCACGGGAAATCCTGCTCCCCATATCCGATGTCCGGATGCAGCTGCCGGCCAATATTGGAGATTTTACCGATTTTTACGCGTCGGTATTTCATGCAAGCAATGTTGGCCGCATGCTGCGCCCCGACAATCCTCTCATGCCAAATTACAAATATGTACCGGTTGCCTATCACGGCCGCGCCTCTACGGTTGTGGTCAGCGACGAACCCTGTATCCGGCCTGTGGGGCAGAGACGTGGTGACGATGGAGAACCGGTCTTTGGTCCGACCGGTGCTTTCGATTTCG
Source organism: Alphaproteobacteria bacterium (assembly GCA_965221485.1). Lineage (GTDB taxonomy): Bacteria > Pseudomonadota > Alphaproteobacteria > MPNO01 > UBA830 > JAJEBT01. The sequence continues at coordinate 3,649,184 of OZ244893.1, forward strand.
AGACAGAGATGGGCTTTTATGTCGGTCCGGGAAATGCGCGGTCACAACCCATCTCGATTGACGAGGCCGAGGATCACATCTTCGGACTGTGTCTTCTCAATGACTGGTCGGCGCGTGATATCCAGGCTTGGGAATATCAGCCGCTCGGACCGTTTCTCGCCAAGAGTTTCGTGACGCATGTTTCTCCCTGGGTTGTGACTCTGGATGCACTGGCACCCTTCCGGTGTGCCGCACTGGATCGACCGGAGGGTGATCCGGCCCCTCTTCCTTATCTGTCCTCACCGCGGAACGAAACTGGCGGTGGCCTTGACGTCACGATATCGGTGACGCTTTCCTCACGTCGCATGCGTGAAGAGGGTATGGATCCAGTGACTCTGACACGCACCAACATGCGTTATCTCTATTGGACCATTTTCCAGATGCTGACCCATCATGCGTCGAATGGCTGCAGTATGCGGCCCGGCGACCTGGTTGGTACGGGAACGCTGTCTGGCCCCACCGAGGAAGCTCTGGGCTGCATGCTGGAAATCACACAGCGTGGCCGGAGGCCGGTCGCGCTTCCTACGGGTGAGGAGCGACGGTTTCTGGAGGACGGCGACGAGGTAACAATGCGGGCCTGGTGTGAACGAAGCGGCGTTCGGCGTATTGGCCTGGGCGAGTGCCGGGCAATCATAACCGGAAATTGATCGATTTCGGCTCAGCCGCATTGGCGGACGCCTATGTTGTCAGAACCCTTCACAGTCAAGGGATTGTCTGAAACGGCGAGGTCACTCTCATCCCCGGGTTTCGGGAGATTTCCTGAAGTCTGGAACCTGTACGGGCAGAACCCGGGATTTCCGTTTCGGATTGCTCCACGGAGATCAACGGAGATATGCAGCCAGGGGCCAGAGGCGCAATTTGCTCGCGTGATATAGGAGCTTCGACGTGTTCTGGTCTGATCACGCGTTACCTGGCGGCGTCTGTGGCGAGAGGCCTCTGGCCGGAAATGGCGGCCATCATGAAAAACATCGATATCGTAAACGCATCTTGACGATTTTGGGGGACGGGGCTAAGAAACAGTATTGGCTTCATACAACCGGGCTCTTCATGGCCGGGAACGATCCTGATGGAGACGATGATGAAGACAGGACGCCAGAGAGTATGGCTGACGGCGATGGCCGTTGCGGGATCCGTTGCACTTTACGGTTGCGGGGGCGGCAGCGGCGGCCCTGACACGACCCCGTTTGATCAGGATTATGTGGATCAAAAGGTAGACGAGGCGAAGAAGGCTGAAGAGGAGAGACTGGCCGCGATCAGAGCTGCCACGGAGGCAGCCGGGAAGGCGGCCACGGCTGCAGGCGAGGCAGATCAGGCGGCAAAGGATGCTGAGGCTGCAGCTAAAGCTGCGACCACCCATGCGGTCTATGGCACCCTGGATGCGGATGAAGCCGCGGCGCAGAGCACGATCGCGGACAATGCCAAAAAGGCGGCTGATGCGGCTCTGGTGGCAGCGAATGATGCGCTGGCGGAAGCCGATGCGGTGATCCATTCAGATCCGGAGGTTACGAACCAGAAGGGCCTTGCGCGGGCCTCGGCCTCGGCCGCGGACGCGAGTGCGAAGGCGGCTGCCGGATTTGCCACTGAGGCGAAGACACAAGCGGATATAGCCCGGGCGACCCAGACCGGGATCGACAATGCCAGACTTGCTGCGCAAGAGCAGGGCGTGCAGCGCCGGATCGCTGCGAACGAGGCCGAGAAAGCGGATACTGCTGCGGGCACGGCGGCTGACAAGGCGACAGAGGCTGAGGCAGAGGCAGAGGACGCTTTGCCTGCTGCCCAGGCGGCTCTGGCTGCAGCCCAACAGGCCTTGACTGACAACAAGGATGACTCACAAACGGCACAGCTGACGGAAGCTGTCACCAAGGCGCAAGCGGCGGTGACGGCCGCAACGACAAGAGATGCGGATTACAAAACGCGTGCCGAAAACGCGGCAGCGGCTGCCGCTGCGGCTGAAGCGGCCAGGGACGCTGCGAAGACGGCATCTGAGGACGCTGCGGCAGCGGCCGAGGCAGCCGGTGATACGGAAGAGGGCTCTCCGGGGGCCATATCCGCTGCAGCGGCGGCAGACTCTTATAACGCGGCGCGGGCTTCCGTCAACACGGCTCAGGCCTGGTCTGATATCATGGCGGCCATCAAGTCCCGCAGCGATGCAGACGGTCTGGAAGCGCCGCTTGCCGATATTCTGCGAAGAATACCCTGGGCCAGGGACTACATGCGCGCCTCGGACCTGTCGGAGCGGCTCGAGGAGGCACAGCACGCTGCGGAACGTCTGGCCCAGCAGACCGATCCTGATTCCGGGGGGACTGCGACCTATCAGGAGGATGTCCGTGGTGCCCTGAAGGTTGTGACGGATGATGCGGCCGGCATGACGGAGGCGCTTGCGGCCGCCCGGGCTGCCCATGATGCGGCCAAACCCTTCTCGGAGGGCGGCCGTGCGGTGGACAACGCGACCGGGGCGGAGGGTGAGAACCTGGCCACCGGTGCGATCCTGATCAATGAGGACGGCCGGATTAACCTCGGTGGCAATACGACGGGTAATAACAGAATTAATGTGGTTGCAGATGTGACCAGTCTGCCGGCGGATTACGGCCCCCACGACAGAACAAGGCCTCTTGGCATTGCTTCGTTCAGCGGAAGTTACCACATGGAACAATACAACCGCTGGGGGACAGGTCCGGACCAAGTGTACGAATATATTTCGTTTGGCGGATGGGCGAAGAGCGATACTGGGGACTTTACCTCGCGCGGCCCTGGTGATGTTCGCGAGGTATTTGCCTTGGTCAAGGATGGAGCGCCCGCCACGTCAGTAGATTCGATCGGTACCGCAAGTTTTGTCGGGAACCATCACACCTGGTGGACATCAACAGCACTTGCTCCGCCATTAACCTACGAGGGGAACGCGACGGCCAGGGTCAATTTTGGAGACAAAACGGCTGCTATCGACTTCTGGGTCCGTTCTGTTTCCAACAGTCTTCCCCTATACACTGTCAGCAATATCACCCTTGATGGCAACGTGCTGTCAGGAGGCCAGGCCTCCACTCAATTAGCGGACGGCACCAGGAGAGCTATTACAAAAAGGTTCAGGGTACGTAATCTTCATGGTGGGGTATTCGGCGAAAACGCGGAGGAGATCACGGGCACACTATATGTAACAGGTAATGCCTCAAACGAACAGAATGCTGTTACTGAGCCTATCCAATACCGAACGGCGTTCGGTATGCGCAACGAGGCGTATAAGTGAGCCCCGACAGGGAAACAGGATAACCTGATTGCCTGACAGAAGCTCGACATAGAGAGGAAATGGACCAGTCTGGCAGACTGCTCCCCTGTTAACCTGACGGTTATCCACGGTACCCGCCTCCTTGCGAGGCGGGTGTTTCTTGTCGAGCCACCAACGCCTGGCAAAAGGCCAATCCGGACCGGCACCCCGATGTGCTTCCGGGCCCTGTCGGACATGAGGTGCGGTTCGCCTTTGTGACACGGGAAGAAGTGTGCAAGTGTCGTCCGGGCAGGAGAATGGTGGCCAGGTAGGCCAACACAAGGAATCAGTCGCGATGGCCGCTGTTGCGACGAACCGGAAATTGGCCGATGATCGACGGACTGCGAACCGGGCGAGGGAACGCCAACCAGCTCTGCGTCGCCCCGACAACTTGCCAAACTGATACGACCTCATTGAATGCGGCTCAAACCCATGCAAGGGTCCTGTAGTGGTCGTAGGCCATTCGTGACCGACAGCGGTGAAATACGATTTGGAAGGGAGTTTGGTGAGCGACGACCAGAAAAGGGAATGGTCCAGGCTGGTTTTTGAACAACTGGTTGATGCGGGGGTGACTGTGTTTGCCTATGTCCCGGACGCAGGTAATGCCGCAATCGTCGCCCTAGCGGAACAGCACAATGCAACCCGGGCGGTGTTGCTGTCGAGCGAGGAAGAAGGTGTGGCCCTGTGCGCTGGTGCTGATCTTGCTGGCGGACGCGCCGTATTGTTGATGCAGTCATCCGGCGTCGGAAATTGTGTCAACATGCTGTCGCTGGTCGGCAGTGGACAGTTCCCCATGTTGCTGGTCGTATCGATGCGGGGCGACTATGGGGAACAGAATCCGTGGCAATATCCGATGGGGCAAGCCGTGGAACCGGTCCTTGCGGCCATGGGCGTCCCGTGTCTGCGGGTCGGGCGCGAAGACGAACTCGCGGCAGCAGTGACGGCAGCCATCAATTCCGTTTTCAAGGGTGGCCAGGCGACGGCCCTTCTGCTTTCCCAGCAGTTTCTCGGATCCAAGCCCTTCTGACCGGGTCATGACATGATAAGCCCTGTTCTGGATCGTCGCACGCTGTTGCCGGTGTTGTTCGACAAGCCGGGAGACCACCTGTTCATCGCCGGTCTGGCCGGTGCGGCGCGCGATACCACGGCCCTGACAGGTGAGGCAGATAACCTCTTTGCGCTTGGCGGAGCGATGGGTGGTGCGGTTTGCATGGGCCTGGGTCTGGCGCTCGTTGCCTCGACGCATTCTGTCGTGGTGGTGACGGGCGATGGTGAGCTGCTCATGAATATCGGCGCTCTCGCGACTGTCGCGTCCATGCAGCCGGAGAATTTCACGATCGTTTGTATCGACAACGGCACCCATGGTGAGACCGGTGGTCAATCGGGCCACACATCGCGCCGGACAGACCTGGCAATGATGGCAAGGGGAGCCGGACTCCGGTCGGTCATGACGCTGGAAGACGAAGCCGGCATTGAAGAGGCCGTGCAGTTTCTGCGCACTGCTCCGGCGCCTCGCTTCCTGTTGGCACGTGTAATGCCCGGCCCGCCCTGTGCTGTCAGCCGCAACTGGAATTCTGCCGAGCGCCGGCTGCGGTTCCGTCGTGCTTTCGCTGCCACTTTGTCAGGGTGCTGAAGTGATCGGGCAAGCCATTCCTCGAATCGAGGATCCCGCATTGCTGCGGGGTCGGGGCCTCTTCGTCGATGACATGCATTTCCCCGGGATGCTGGAGGCCACGTTTGTCCGAAGCCCCCATCCGCATGCGCTTGTCAGATCCATTGATGCGACCGCATGTCGTGAGTGTCCGGGTGTCCGGGCTGTCTTCACGCTCACAGACCTCGCTCCTCATATTGCTGTTGACAGGTTGCCCCTGCAGTTTCCTTCAGCCAATCTCAGTCCCGACGTGGCCCCCAGGCCTCTTGGCGGAAAAGAAGTCTGTCATGTCGGGGAACCGGTGGCTGTCATTATTGCCGACAATCGATATGCAGCAGAAGATGCGAGTGCCCGTCTCGAAATAGATTGGGAACCACTGTCATCGGTCGCCGGAAGCGCGTCGGCTGTGGATGCCGCGGCACCCAGGGTCCATCTTGATCGCGACGGTAATGTGCTGGTTCGCTTTACCCAGGAATACGGAGATATTGATAGCGCGTTTGTCGGCGCAACACATGTGTTCAGGAAACGGATGATCCAGCACCGCGGCGGCGCCCATCCGATCGAAGGGCGCGGGGCCATAGCCGTTCATGATCCGCATCTCGACCAGCTGACGCTGTGGTCGTCCACGCAAATGTCCCATGAGGTCCGGTCTGCGATCGTCCGCGTTCTCGGTATGGACGAGGGCCGGATTCGCGTCAGGGCGCCCGATGTCGGCGGCGGATTTGGATCCAAATACATTGCCTATAGTGAGGAGATTGTTCTTGCGCTGGCCGCACGCCTCCTTGGGGTTCCCGTCAAGTGGATTGAGGATCGTCGCGAACATTTCACCGCAGCGATCCAGGAACGGGAACAGGACTGGGCGATGGAAATTGCGGTTGGCGACGACGGGGGAATCCGGGGAATTCGCGGAACGCTTCTCAATGACCAGGGCGCTTATACACCCCAGGGTATCAACCTCGCCTACAACGCATCAACCGGAGTTCCGGGCCCCTATATCGTGCCGGCCTACAAGGTCGAGGTGTTTGTGGTCGAGACCAATACGGTTGCAGCATCTCCGGTACGGGGTGCCGGCTACCCCCAGGGCAACTACACGATGGAGCGATTACTGGACGAGGCTGCACTGGGACTCGGCATGGATCGTGCAGAAATTCGCCGGCGCAATCTGATTCCGGCGGACAGGATGCCCTACGAGTCGCCGCTGAAGACCCGCGCCGGTACGCCCGTGAAACCGGACAGCGGTGACTTCCCTGAGTGCCAGAGGATGGCCTTGGAGAGGATTGACTATCCTGGTTTTGTTGAACGTCAGGCTGCGGCAAGAAGAGAGGGGAGATATATAGGGATCGGCCTGGCGAACAGCCTGAAAGGTACCGGTCGCGGGCCTTTCGAATCGGGTGGGGTCCGGATCGAGCGTTCCGGCAAGGTGAGGGTCTTCACTGGCGCGCTGGCCATGGGTCAGGGCCTCAAGACCATGCTGGCCCAGATCACCGCAACCCAGCTCGGAATCGCGGTCCATGAGGTGGAGGTCGTGGCTGGCGATACCGATACCATTGCGCTGGGACTGGGCGGTTTCGCCAGCCGCCAGACGGTGACAGCAGGGTCATCGGTCCATTTGGCAGCCTCGCAGGTACGGGACAAGGTCCTGCGAATGGCGGCCTATCTTCTTGAAGCCCCGGAAGAGGACCTCGAGCTCTCCGATGGACATGTGGGAGTCAGGGGTTCGGATCTTGTTGTATCGATCAGGGAGATTGCCGAAGCCTGTTCGGGTGCTCCCGGTTATGCGATGCCCGGCGGCATCGACCCCGGTCTCGAAGCGGAAGCGCATTTCAGGCCGGAGGCATTGACCTATCCCAATGCTTCCCATGCAGTCGAGGTGGAGGTCGATGTGGACACCGGCGCTGTTCGTTTTCTCCGGTACGTGGTGGTCAGCGATTGCGGTACGCTTGTCAATCCGATGATGGTTGATGGTCAGATTACCGGTGGTGTGGTTCACGGAATTGGAAACGCCCTGTTCGAATGGATGGGGTACGACGAGACGGGACAACCCCTGACGACCAGTTTCGGGGAATATGTCATGCCGACGGCGCCGGAACTCATCGAAATAGATTTGATCTACCAGAATTCTCCGACGCCACTTAATCCTCTCGGCGTCAAGGGGGTCGGCGAGACAGGCACGGTGCCGGCGGCTGCGGCAATTGTTGCCGCGATCGAGAATGCGCTGACACCGTTTGGCGTGCGGATTTCCGACTATCCGGTTACGCCGATGAAAATCGTGGAGTTGGTGCGGAGTGGACATCAGTAGAGCGCTGCCTGTCACCCGATAACGCCTGCTTGCGGCGACAAGAAACCCGGAATCCGCAGGTTCGACAGTCGTTCACCGCGGTGTACGGCGGATAGCGATCGCCACCCGGTTTCGCTTGCCCTTGGCAACGATCTGCGTTACCAACGCCCGAATGCGGCCCTTCGTCGGTACGCTTTCCTTTCATCTCGAAAACAGTCCCGGAAACTCCCATGGCCCGCAGCAAAATTGCCCTGGTCGGCGCTGGCAACATCGGCGGTACACTGGCACATCTCGCCGGACTCAAGGAACTCGGGGATGTCATCCTGTTTGACATCGTCGAAGGCATTCCTGAAGGAAAAGCTCTGGATCTTGTGGAATCATCCCCTGTCGAAGGGTTTGATGCTGTCATGGCTGGAACCAGTTCCTATGCCGGGATCGCGGGTGCTGACGTTGTGATCATTACGGCCGGCGTTGCCCGCAAACCGGGAATGAGCCGGGATGACCTCATTGGAATCAACACCAATGTGATGAAACAGGTTGGAGCTGGCATCAAGGAACATGCCCCCGATGCGTTCGTCATCTGTGTCACCAATCCGCTCGATGCCATGGTCTGGGCCCTTCAGCATTATTCGGGGCTGCCTGCAAACCGGGTGGTCGGAATGGCAGGGATCCTCGATTCGGCGCGCTTTCGCTATTTTCTGGCCGACGAGTTCAACGTCTCCGTCGAAGATGTCACGGCGTTCGTGCTGGGTGGCCACGGTGATACCATGGTTCCGTCAGTGCGCTACTCGACCGTCGCAGGGATCCCGCTCCCTGATCTTGTCGAAATGGGCTGGACCACCCGGGAACGGCTCGACCAGATCGTCCAGAGAACCCGGGACGGGGGCGGTGAAATCGTGGCTCTTCTCAAGTCCGGATCTGCCTATTACGCACCGGCGTCATCCGCAATCCAGATGGCCGAGGCGTATCTCAAGGACAAGAAGCGGGTCTTGCCTTGTGCGGCCTGGCTCGACGGTGAGTACGGGGTTGACGGTCTGTATGTCGGTGTGCCTGTTGTGATCGGTGCCGGCGGGGTAGAACGGATTGTCGAAGTCAAACTGGATAAGGACGAACGCGCACAGTTCGAGAAGTCCGTTGCTGCCGTTCGGTCCCTGGTCGAGGTTGTCCGGCAACTGGAGAATACGTCGGGAGAGTAAGTGCGGGATTGTTGGCGCGAGGACCGGTCATTGAACCCCTGTGCCGTATTCCCGTGTTGCGAACGTTTCGGCCGGACCACCAGGAAAGACAAATGAACATTCACGAATATCAGGCAAAGGCCTTGCTTGGCCGCTTCGGCGTCACTGTGCCGCGCGGAGGTGTGGCGCGGACCGCAGACGAGGCCGTGAACGTGGCCAAGGATCTCGGCGGACCGGTATGGGTTGTCAAGGCCCAGATACATGCCGGTGGTCGCGGCAAGGGCGGTGGTGTGAAGGTCGTTCGTTCCCATGAAGATGTCCGGGATACCGTGCGCCAGATGATCGGCATGACCCTTGTCACCCATCAAACCGGCCCGGAGGGTCGCGAGGTCCGGCGGGTCTATGTCGAGGAAGGATGCGATATTGCCCATGAACTGTATCTCGGCATGCTGGTCGATCGCGTAACCGGACGGGTTACTGTGATGGCCTCGACCGAAGGCGGCATGGAAATCGAGGAGGTGGCTGCAAAGACACCGGAAAAGATCATCCGTATCGCCATTGATCCGGCCACCGGGATCCAGCCTTTTCACGCCCGGCGGCTGGCCTATGACCTCGGGCTTCGGGACAGCCGGGTGAGGGCTGCCACCCGGTTCGTTACGGCGATGTATGAAGCCTTTACAAGTCTTGACGCCTCGATCATCGAAATCAACCCTCTGGTCGTCACCGGAGAGGGCGATGTGATCGCTCTCGATGCCAAGATGAATTTCGATGACAACGCACTGTTTCGTCACAAGGATGTCGCCGAACTGCGTGATGATCACGAAGAAGATCCGATCGAGCTGGAAGCGGCCAATCACGAACTGAACTACATCAAGCTTGACGGAAATATTGGTTGTATGGTCAACGGAGCTGGCCTTGCGATGGCGACGATGGATATCATCAAGCTCTATGGCGGATCACCAGCCAATTTTCTCGATGTCGGGGGCGGTGCAACCCGGGAACGCGTGACCGCAGCATTCAAGCTCATCCTGTCAGACAAGAATGTCGAGGCCATCCTGGTCAATATATTTGGAGGAATCATGCGCTGCGACGTGATCGCGGAAGGCGTGGTTGCGGCCGCCCGTGAAATCAGTCTCGACGTGCCTCTGGTGGTGCGCCTTGCCGGCACCAACGTTGATCTGGGTCGCAAGATTCTCGATGAATCCGGACTTCCCATCGTGTCTGCGGAACACCTCGCCGATGCGGCCGACAAGGTCGTCCGGGTAACGAAGGAGGCGGCCTGATGTCGGTTCTGGTCGACAGGGACAGTCGGGTCATCTGCCAGGGCTTCACCGGTGCCCAGGGCACCTTCCACTCGGAGCAGGCGATTGCTTATGGCACCGATATGGTGGGTGGCGTTACACCGGGCAAAGGACGAAGCGTGCATCTGGGCTTGCCGGTTTTCGATACGGTCCACGAAGCCGTGCAGGCGACCGGTGCCAATGTGACGGTCATTTATGTGCCGCCCCCCTTTGCAGCCGATGCCATCCTTGAAGCCGTTGACTCGGAAATCCCGCTTGCGGTCTGTATTACCGAAGGAATTCCGGTCCTTGACATGGTCCGCGTCAAGCGTGTGCTTGCCCGCTCGGCCACCCGCCTAATCGGCCCGAACTGTCCCGGGGTCATTACGCCGGACGAATGCAAGATCGGCATTATGCCGGGTCATATCCACATGCGGGGGCGGATCGGGATTGTTTCAAGATCGGGAACCCTCACCTATGAAGCTGTTGCCCAGACCACGGCTTGCGGCTTGGGCCAGACCACCTGTATCGGTATCGGAGGAGACCCGGTTAATGGAACCAGTTTTGTCGACTGCCTCGAAATGTTCCTGGCTGACGATGAAACCGAAGCCATCGTGATGATCGGGGAGATCGGTGGGTCCGCAGAGGAAGAAGCTGCCGACTTCATCAGACAATCGGGAACCAGGAAACCGGTGGTCGCTTTCATCGCCGGCGTGACTGCGCCCCCGGGCCGGCGAATGGGACATGCCGGTGCGATCATTTCGGGCGGCACAGGCAGCGCCGGTAACAAGATCGAGGCGATGCGATCGGCCGGAATCACGGTCTCCGATTCTCCCGCCCGGCTCGGGGATACAATGCTTGAAGTGCTGAAGGCAGGATAGGAGCGATGAGCCTGCGCAAGCTGTACGGCAAGCCCGGAGTGCGGAATATTTCCGAAAGCGGCAAAACCGCAAGGTGAAAATCATGTCAAGCGCGCTCGAGCGAAACTCCTTTCTGAGCAGCACCAACGGCGCTTTTGTTGCGGAGCTATATGCCCGCTATCTCGATCATCCCGAAACCGTTGGTCCGGACTGGGCCTCATTCTTCGATGATCTGAAGGATGAAGCGCCCGACATTCTCAAAGACATCAGGGGCGCCAGCTGGTCCCCACGTGTCGAAGGGGTACTCGACCCTGATGATGGCCCGTCGGAGGGTCCCGAAAATACGGTTCCGGGTTCCGCCGGACATACCGGATCAACTCCTGGCAACGGCGCTGCAATCAGCGATATCACGCGGGACTCCGTTCAGGCGCTGACCCTGATTCGAGCGCATCGGCTGCGCGGTCATCTTTATGCTGACCTTGATCCGCTCGGACTGGAAAACCCTCTCAGCCACTCCGAACTTGATCCCGAATCCTACGGCTTCACCGCGCAGGACCATGATCGGGAAATTTATATTCATGAGCGGCTCGGTCTTGGCGCGAAGGCACCACTGCGGGACATCATGGAACGCGTGAGGGCTACCTATTGCGGCCGGATCGGCGTCGAGTTCATGCATATCACCGCAACCGAAGAGAAAGTCTGGATTCAGGAGCGCATCGAAGGCATTGAGAACCGGACAGAATTCACCGACTTCGGAAGGACAACACTTCTGCAGCGTCTGACCGAAGCCGAGCTGTTCGAAAAATTCCTCAATCTGAAATACACGGGGACCAAGCGTTTCGGTCTGGACGGAGCCGAAGCGCTGGTCCCGGGCGTCGAGCAGATCCTCAAGCGCGGAAGTCAGCTTGGAGTGCGCGAGATCGTGATCGGGATGCCGCATCGTGGGCGCCTGAATGTTCTGGCGAATGTCATGAACAAGCCGTTTGCTGCCATTTTCTCCGAATTTCTCGGCGGCGGCGCGGTCCCCGACGATGTACAGGGATCGGGAGACGTCAAATACCACCTTGGGACCTCGACCGACAGGGTGTTTGACGGCAACGAAATTCACCTCTCGCTGGCCGCCAACCCGTCTCATCTGGAAGCGGTCAATCCGGTCGTCATCGGCAAGGTTCGGGCAAAGCAGCGTCAACACCAGGACAGGGAACGACGCAAGGTCCTGGGAATCCTGATGCACGGCGATGCCGCCTTTGGCGGGCAGGGGATCGTTGCGGAAACCTTCGGACTCGCCGACATCAAGGGTTACCGGACTGGCGGTACGATCCATTTTGTTGTCAACAATCAGATCGGATTTACTACCAATCCGGGTGCAACACGGGCCTCCCGTTATCCGACTGAAATCGCGAAGATGGCAGAAGCTCCAATCTTTCACGTCAATGGTGACGATGTAGAGGCCGTCGTCCATGTCTGCAGGATTGCGACCGAGTTTCGGCAGCAGTTCCGCAAGGATGTTGTGATCGACATGTGGTGCTATCGACGGTTCGGACATAATGAAGCCGACGAACCGGCCTTTACGCAACCCAGGATGTACAAGGCCATTGCCGGGCATCCGACCGTCAGGGAAATCTACGCCGGGAAACTCGTCCGGGAAGGACTGGTGACGTCGGAACAGGTTGATGACATCTCGACAGAAGTCCGTCGTCAGCTCGACGAAAACTTTGAGGCTGCTGCTTCCTACAGGCCCAACAAGGCAGACTGGCTGGAAGGGAAATGGCGCGGGCTGACAACGGCGCCGGAACATGATGACCGGAAGGGCGTGACCGCCTTGCCCGCCGCGACACTTCGGGAAATCGGATCTGCAATCTGCCGGGTACCGGATGGCTTCAGTCTCAATTCAAAACTGGTCCGGTTTTTTGACAATCGCAGGAAGGCCATCGAAGCGGGCGAAGGCATAGACTGGGCCACCGCGGAAGCGCTGGCTTGTGGAAGCCTCCTGATCGAGGGAACCCTGGTCCGGATCAGCGGACAGGATGTTGCCCGCGGTACGTTCTCGCAGCGGCATGCGGTTGTTGTTGATCAGGAAACCGAAGTGCCGTTCATCCCGCTGGAACAGATACGGCCGGGACGGCAGGCGAAGTTTATCGCCCGGAACAGTCCGCTCTCCGAGGCTGCGGTTCTCGGTTTCGAGTACGGCCTCTCCCTCGCCGATCCCGATGTTCTCGTCATGTGGGAGGCACAGTTCGGGGATTTTGCCAACGGTGCACAGTTCATCTTCGACCAGTTCATATCGTCTGGTGAATCCAAATGGCTCCGCATGTCGGGTCTTGTGATGCTGCTGCCGCATGGTTACGAAGGGCAGGGACCCGAACATTCATCCGCCCGGATCGAGCGCTTTTTGCAACTTTGTGCCGAAGACAATTGGCAGGTGTGCAACATTACGACACCGGCAAACTATTTCCACGCCTTGCGCCGGCAGGTTCATCGCAGCTTTCGCAAACCCCTGATCATTACGACACCGAAATCTCTTCTTCGCCACAGGAGTTGCGTTTCGTCGCTTGACGATTTTTGTGACGGAACCTCGTTCAACCGTGTCCTGCCGGAAACCGGATCTCTTGTGGAAGGCGACCGCGTCCGTCGGGTCGTCCTGTGTTCCGGCAAGGTTTATTATGATCTTCTGGCGGCTCGCGACGAACGCGGGATCGAAGACATTGCTCTGGTTCGCGTGGAACAACTGTATCCATTTCCCGACACCTCCCTCGGGAGGGAACTTGCCCGCTATCCCGGGGCCGACGTCATCTGGTGTCAGGAAGAACCCGAAAACATGGGTGCCTGGAGCTTTGTCGATCGACGCATCGAAGGGGTGCTTGGGGGCCTTCCCGTCAAGGTGAAACGCCCGCACTATGTGGGACGCCCGGAATCGGCGTCGCCGGCCACGGGATCTGTGATCAGGCACAAGCAGGAACAGCAGGCGCTGGTAGACGAGGCCCTCGCCGGCTGACCGTCAAAGGGGGAGCACTCCGGATATGGCCAGTGAAATCATCGTGCCGACCCTCGGAGAGTCTGTCACCGAGGCGATCGTCGCCAGGTGGCTGAAGGCAGCCGGGGACATCGTCGCAATTGATGAACCGCTCGTGGAACTCGAGACCGACAAGGTGACGCTTGAGATCAATGCGGCAACCGGCGGAACGCTGCGGGAAATCCTCGTGGAGGAGGGCCGGAGCGTTGCCGTCGGCGCTGTCCTCGGGATTCTCGGTGACGGCGTGGCGCCGCCACAATCAGGACAGTCTGCTGACCAATCATCGGAGTCTGATGCGGAGACAACGGAAAACGTTACCACTTACGCAGAGGCAGGGGTCACCGAGGCCGTTGTGCCTGACCATAAATTGTCACCGGCGGTCCGCAGGCTGGTGGAAGAGCATGATCTTGATGCCGCGGAAATTTCAGGGACCGGGAAAGATGGCCGCCTGACCAAGGGCGATGTTCTGCGCTATCTCGCGGAGCGGTCACCGGCCGTGGATCCTGCGCCGACGGAGCTCCGATCGGACCTTGAGGACCATGCAGCCGCCCCGCGAGAGAGCCGGCCAGCGGCTCCGGAAATCAATCAGTCGGCCACGCCCCGGGAAGAACGGGTCAGGATGACCCAGCTGCGCCACCGGATTGCGCAGAGGTTGAAGGAAGCCCAGAATACGGCAGCAATCCTCACGACGTTCAATGAAATCAACATGACGAACGTGCTCGATGCGCGTCAGCGCTATCGCGACATGTTCGAGAAACGTCATGGTTGCCGCCTCGGCCTGATGTCGTTTTTCGTGAAGGCTTGTGTGGTGGCTCTCAAGGAGATTCCGGCAGTCAATGCCGAAATCGACGGCGACGAAATTGTTTACAAGAACTACTACGATATCGGCGTGGCTGTGGGAACGGAGCGGGGGCTTGTTGTACCCGTGCTGCGGAACGCGGACACGCGATCCTTTGCCGAAATCGAGCAGGGGATAGCCGAACTTGGCAGTCGCGCCCGCGAGGGCCGGCTCGCGATGGCGGACCTTGTTGGTGGAACCTTCTCGATCACGAATGGCGGGGTATATGGTTCCATGATGTCGACACCGATCCTCAATCCTCCGCAGTCTGGCATATTGGGCATGCATCGCATCGACCGACGCCCCGTCGCTATCGACGATGAAGTCCGGATTTGTCCCATGATGTATGTCGCGCTCAGCTACGACCACCGCATTATCGATGGACGGGAAGCGGTCACATTTCTGGTCCGCGTCAAGGAATGCATCGAGGATCCGGAACGGATCCTGCTGGCAATCTGACGGGGGGTACCCATGACCGAGACCCACTTTGACGTTGTTGTCATCGGGGGCGGGCCGGGTGGATATGTCGCCGCTATTCGTGCGGCACAGCTCGGTCTGAAAACCGCCTGCATTGACAAGCGGACCGCATGGGGTGGAACCTGCCTCAATGTAGGCTGTATTCCGTCGAAGGCGCTGCTTCATTCTTCACACAAATTCCAGGAAGCCAAAGACCATCTCGGGGATCATGGCGTTCGGCTGGGTCAGGTTGAACTGGACCTTGGCACCATGATGGCGAGGAAGGACAAGGTAGTACGGGACCTCACACGGGGCATCGAATTCCTGTTCCGGAAGAATGACGTCACCGCAATCACGGGTACGGGGCGAATCCTGAAGCAAGGTGTCGTGGAAGTTACGGATGGCGACAGCACCCGAACCTGCAGCGCGGAACACCTCCTGATTGCGACCGGCTCCGAATCGACAGCCTTGCCAGGTGTCGAGATCGACGAACAGCAAATCCTGTCCTCGACGGGTGCACTCTCACTGAATGAAGTCCCGGAGCACCTCATCGTCATTGGCGGCGGCTATATCGGACTTGAGCTGGGCTCGGTCTGGAGCCGCCTGGGCTCGGCGGTGACCGTTGTGGAATTCTTTGATCGGATTGTTCCAGGGATGGACACCGAAATCGCATTGCAGCTTCAGCGTGCCCTGAAGCGGCAGGGAATGGCATTTCGACTGGGGACCCGCGTGGTGGAAGCCCGGATCGAACCCGATCATGTGACACTCGGCGTGGAACCTGCCGAGGGCGGCGACCAAGATGTCATCCAGGGTGATCGGGTCCTGGTCGCTATCGGACGGCGACCCTTTACGGACGGATTGGGACTGGAAGAGATCGGTGTCGCCTGTGACGAACAGGGTGCGATCCGGGTCGATGAACATTATCGGACAAATGTGGACGGCATCTATGCCATAGGAGATGTAATTTCCGGACCGATGCTTGCGCACAAGGCGGAAGAGGAAGCTATTGCCTGTGTGGAGCGCATCGCCGGACACGTGGCTTCAGTCAATTACGCCGCCATCCCGGCCGTTGTTTACACCTGGCCTGAAGTTGCATCGGTCGGTTGCACGGAGGAGGACATCAAGGCTGAAGGTGCCTCCTTCAAGGTTGGACGGTTTCCGTTTTCTGCCAATTCCCGGGCACGGACCAGCGGCGAGTCCGAGGGACTCGTCAAGATCGTCAGCGATGAGCAAACCGACCGTGTTCGCGGCGTACACATCATCGGGCCTGAGGCGGGCACAATGATTGCGGAACTCGTGCTTGCCATGGAATTCGGAGCTTCTTCCGAAGACATCGCCAGGACATGCCACGCCCATCCCACTCTCAATGAGGCGGTCAAGGAAGCTGCGTTGGCTGTCGGGGGTGCCCCGATTCACAGCTGAGATGGCCGCCGTTCCTGGTCATGTCGAAGAGTGCTCAAGGGGGGCCTTCGCAGTACGGGGTCACGTTTACCGGACCGGGTCCGGTCTGGTCAGCGCCCGGGAGTAAGCTTCGGCCTACCTATTTCGGAAGGATCTCGGCCAAAATCAGCCGTTTGAGGCTGGCGAACACAACTGCGTACGGCGACCGAGTCCAAGGTCATGCCGGCACAGGGATGGCAACCAGATGCTCAACGGTAGGGCGGATCACTTCAGAGCAGGCTGACTTCGGAAATGTTCATCCGGGGAAGTCAGAATGAACCATTGTGCTGTGACCGAATTTCTGAGCATCGCACGATCCCAACATGCGGCCGTCCACGCTCTATTGGTGGCCCGAAAGCACTTTCTGTACCTCAAAATTGTTCGCCCCGGCTCTTTTCGCGTGCCTGAAATTGTTCGGGCACGAGACGTCTGCCGACTTGCATCCGGTGGAGGAATTTCAATTACGGCCTCCCGGGACGTGTCCGATGGGTTACATGGCGACGAAAACGGGCGCGTGACGGAGCCCGTCGCTTGGAATCCACAAAAAGAGCAGCCACCGTTCAACCCGTTGCCGCGGATACGGGAATGACTTCGTTCAATAGGTTTATGGCCGCAAGGCCGCCAGCAGTAAGTCGTCGTCCGTTCAAGGGACTCGCGCACAGTCAGCAGAACTGATCGCAGGGTTGCACGAGCCCGACCGTTTTACAGTCATGGGCTATATATTTTCGGGCGCTTGATCTGGCCAGAGCGACCCGCGTTTCGGCGCTCCGATAACACCTCCGGGATAAGGGTTTCAGGAAACCGCCAACGGTTCCCCTCCGAATTTGGGCATGACTTCGGTGGCGAACAGCTCCACCGACTTCATCGCGGCCTCATGATCCATCGTGCCGAAATAGAACTGGCAGATCATGTAGTTGACTCCGAGTTCGGAAATCTGGCGCTCGATTTCTTCGCCGACACTGTCAGGATCGCCAACGATATCCGTTCCGGCCTCTATCGCACCATCGACCGAATCCAGTGTGGCCCGCGCGAAGGTTGGTCCTTCAACCTTGTTGTCGCGGAACAGTTTCGTCAGGCTGGAATGCCAGGCCGCGTAGGCGGGGCGCGCAATCTGAATGGCTTGCTCCATGGTCTGGCCAACTACCACATGACGCGAAACGCCAACGGCGGCGCCTCCCGGGAAATCGGTAGCAGGACCGAACGGTTCGGAGAAATTTTCGAGGAACCCGTCAATGCAGGCCCTGGCCGCGTCCATGGCACCAAGGGTGACGAAATTATACCCGGCCTTTCCGATCGCGGCTGCGCTTCGGGGATTGGAAGAGGGGTACCAGATCGGAGGATGCGGTTGCTGCAGCGGATGCAGTTCCATGGGAACAGAGCTGTAGCGGAAGTAAGGACCGTCATGATCGAGCTCATCATTGGTCAGCCCGTAGAGGACGGCCTCAAGGGCATCGAGGAATATCCTCTGCGAATTTTCCGGATCGACCCTGTGATAGTTGAGCTCAAACGGCGAAACACCGCGCCCGACGCCAACATCCAGACGCCCGCGCGAAAGGTGATCAAGCATCGCGATTTCCTCGATCAGACGAAGAGGCGAATAGAGTGGCAGGAGGTAGCACAGCGGTCCGAAACGCAGGGTCGTGGTGGCGTTGGCAACCGCACCCAGATAGACGCCGGGCACCGGAACCATGTTCAGTGGCGTCGCATGATGCTCGGCAACGTGATAACAGTGAAAACCCGCCTCTTCCAGCGCCTTGACATACTCCAGCCGTTTCTCCAGCTGATCAGCAAGGGACAGCGTGGACCGGTCGACGTGATCAAAGATTCCGAATTTCATGCGTGAAAAGTTCCCATGGCTGTGTTCCTACCTCATTCCGCTCTGGCAATCCGGCGCGCCGCAAACTGGAATGACCGCGATCCTTCATACACTGGCGACATAATCGAGGAGCAGGCGATTGAAGGCTTCCGGGTGCTCCCGATAACTGAAATGTCCGGATTCGTTGAAGACATGCATTTCCGTTCGGGGTTCTCGATGAGCCACGATTTCATAGAGGGCAAAACCGGCTTCGATGGTCGCGGTGGGATCGTTCAATCCCCAGATTATGAAATTGGGGCGTTGGGTTCCCCTGGCCATCAACAGATCGAAGGTTTCTGATTTCTGGCGTGAATGAGCCGGTACGAACAGGGAATCAAGCAGGCCCTGGCTTGTCATCTTCTCCACGGATTCCAGATATTTCGGCAACTCCGCCACCCGGACAAGTTCATCGAGCCAGTCCTCGGTCACCACTTTCGGGTTGTAGGAATAGCGTTCCATGACCCATCGCTGGCTCTCCCGGCTGAGAAAGGGGAGTGGCGTGTCCTTGAATACGATGTGATTTCGACCCTGGCCGGGCCCGAGCGTATTCGTATCCACCATGATATTGGATTTGATCCGGGACGGATCCTCGAGCGTCATCCGGCAGGTCAGATAGGCGCCCCGCGAATGACCCACAATGTGACAGTCCTCGAGCTTCATGACCTCGAGGAAACGGAGCGCATGGGCGACCACCCGTGCCATCGTGTAGTCGGCATCGGTCTCGGGGTTGTCCGTATAACCCTGGCCGATCTTGTCGACTGCGATGACCCGGCACTCCCGGGCAAGCCCGTCAAAGTTGAGATTCCAGTCAGCAGCACAGTCGGCACCATGGTGGGAACCGAAATTCCCGCCATGAAACAGGACAACCGTTTCGCCCGTTCCCTTGTCGAAGTAGCGGGTTCTGATGCCGTCCACATCTATGAATTGGGCTTCGGAAAAATCCATGGCTTGGTTCCCGTTGTTGGTTGAATCGCAGGGTCGGGAGGGGTGTCAGGACGCCCTGATGAAACTGACGAGGACATCGTTGAACCGGCCCGGATGTTCGCGAAAACTGAAATGTCCGGCTCTGCTGAAGATCTGCCAGCGGGCACGCCGCTCTTTTTCGGCGAGGATGCGGTAAAGCTGCATCGCCTGTTCCCGGGAGACTGTCGGGTCTTCCGATCCCCAGATCTGCAGAACCGGTCGCTGGATGCCGCGCATCTGCAAAATGCGGAACATATCTTCCTTCTCGGTGAGCAGCCCGGGGAGAAACTGTGTCCATTGGTAGCCATCGACTGTCATCTTTCGCAGGGCCTCGCGGTATTTGGGTTGCTCTGCGATCCGGACCGCAGCTGCAACCCACGCGTCGGTGACGCATTCGGGGCTGAAGGAATAGTTTTCCAGATGCCAGCGCTGGCTTTCGGCGCCCAGAGCCGGTTCGGGCGCGTTGGCGAACACAAATTCGTTGCGGCCAATACCGGGTGCGCAACTGTTGCTGTCGACAATGGTGCAGGTGCGGACCCTTTCGGGATACTCGACGGTCAGACGACAGACCACATATCCGCCGCGGGAATGTCCGACCAGATGCGCGCTCTCGATGCCGAGGGCCTGAAGTGTGGCAGCAGCATGCTGGACAACCGCATGCATCGTGTAATCGTCATCCCGACGCGGATTGTCAGTAAACCCCTGTCCCAATCTGTCGATGGCGAACACCCGGCATTGCCTGGCCAGTCCCTCGAAGTTGAGGTCCCAGTCTTCCGAGGAAAGGGCCGTCGTTCCTGATCCGCAACTGCCGCCATGAAACAGAACGACCGGCTCACCGTCCCCCTTGACGAAATAGCGGGTCCTGACGCCGTTGACATCAATGAAGCTTTCGTCGGTCATTGCCATATGATTTTGCCTTTCATGGATTGTCGTGACGGAGGTCAGCTGATGCCCATGCCCGTTCGCTTCAGCCGCGGGTCCAGTATGTCGCGCAAGGCATCTCCCAGCAGATTGATGCCAAGAACGGTGACGAAGATGCACATGCCCGGGAAAAACGCGAGCCACCAGGAGGTGCTGATATGTTCGCGCCCGTCAGCCAGCATGCTTCCCCAGGTCGGGATTTCCGGAGGCACACCCAGACCGAGAAAGCTCAGACTGGCTTCCGAGATGATTGCAGAGGCCATGGCAAAGGTACCGATGACCATGGCGGCCTGCAGAAGGTTGGGCAGGACATGCCTGCCGATGATCCTTCCGTGGGTCGCACCCAGGGAGCGGGCTGCGGTCACGAAGTCCCGGGTTCGAAGTGACAGGGTCTGACCGCGAGCGACACGGCAATAGGGAATCCACCTCTGGGCAACCAGAGCGATAATGAGGATACCCAGCCCCTGGCCAAGAAACGCAAGAATGGCAATCGCCAGCAGCAGAGGAGGAAATGCCCAAACCACCTCGACCGCTTTCTGGATCACGAAGTCGGTGCGGGAACCGAAATAACCGGATATGGCGCCAAACCCGACGCCAATGACTCCGGAAATCAGAACCACCGTAGCCGCGATTACGAGGGAAACCCTGGCCCCGTAAATGATGCGGCTCAGAATGTCGCGGCCGACATGATCGGTGCCGAGAAAGTATTGACCGGAAAAGTATTGGGGCGCCTGAAGGGATGCCAGGAGATCCTGATAATTGGGATCCTGCGGGGCGATCCAGGGCGCAAACGCGCCGACGAGGATCAGAGCAAGAACAATCGTTCCGCCAAGCGCCACCTTCACCTTCAGCCACTGCCGGTATCGGCGCAACACCGCCTGCCACCAGCGCCGAAGGGCGCGCTCTGCGCTAGTCGAAGCGTATTCTCGGGTCGATGGCACCATAGCTGATATCGATTAGGAAATTTACGGTTACGAAAAGCATGGTGTAGGCAAGAACAACCCCTGTGATCAGGGGGTAGTCGCGGGTACTGAGCCCGTTGATGAGGAGGTTGCCGATGCCCGGCCATGCAAACACTGTTTCAACGATGATCGATCCGGATAGAAGCGTGCCGAGTTCCAGCCCCACCACCGTGATGATCGTAATCAACGCATTGCGAACCACATGCCGCCACAACACAACTCTGGAATTCAGACCCTTGGCCCGTGCGGTTGTGACGAACTCTTCATGGGTGACGTCGAGGATCGCCGATCGCGTGACTCGCATCAGGATGCCCAGCATGTTCACGCCCAGTGTGACCGCCGGCATGATGATATAGGAAAGCGCATCCCAGCAGCCTTTCCAGTTGCCATGGAGGATGCTGTCGAGAACATAGAAACCGGTGATCGGGTCCTCGGCGATCCCGTAGGTTTCCCGGCCTGCCGATGGCAGGAGATTGAAATAGCCTGCCACCACGAGAATCAGCATGATTCCCATCCAGAAGCTCGGCATGCTGATTCCGAAGAATCCGAATACAGATCCGAAATTGTCGATCCAGGAATTCGGCCGGGCCCCGGCCCAGACGCCAAGGGGTACACCGATAATCACTGCGAACAGGGTGGCAAAGAAGGCCAGTTCCAGCGTGGCAGGAAATCGCTGAATGAGCAGAGCACTCACCGACTCCTTGTAGCGAAACGATTGGCCGAAATCACCCTGAACGGCGGAGTAGAGAAAGTTGAGGTACTGTTCGTGAAAAGGCTTGTCCAGGCCCCAGCGCGCCCGTGCTTCCTGTATGTCCTCGTGGGTAGCCTCTTCCGGGAGCAGGATGTCTGCCGGGTCGCCGGGCGCCATCTGCAAAAGGCCGAACACCAAAAGGGTGATCAGCAGCAGGACAGGGATCGTGCCGATCACCCGTTTGATCGTGTAACTCAGCATTGCCTTGCAGTTCCCTGCCCTGCAAGGCTCCGGGAAAGGGCGTGCGCCGCCTCAGAGATCAAGCCGGCTCCCGGCGCACGCTTCATCCGATCCGTTCAATTCCTGATCGAGGCGGTGCTGATATAGGGCCGACCATGCGGGAACGGCGTGAAGTCCACATTGTTGGCGATGCCATACTGCAAGGTGTGTGTCCACATGAAACAGGCGGGGGCTTCTTCCGTGAGGACTGACATGGCCTTGCGAAGTGTGGCAATTCGTTCCTCCGGATTGAACGCTGCGCGTTCGGCCTGCATCAGCGCGTCAAAACGTTGACTTGAATACTTGATTCGGGGTGAGACATCGGTTTCGAAATACTGGGACAAGGCTGGCCCCGGATCGATCACAGAACCGCGGCCCTGGTAGAAGAAGGGCACCTTCCCCTTGCGAACGTTGGCCCACTGGGTCACCCACTCCGGGGTATGAAGCCGGGCCTTGATGCCGGCCGCGGCGAGCATCGGAACCATGGCCTGGGTAATCTGCTTGTCATTTACATACCGGTTCACGGGCGTGTAGAGATCGACCTCGACGCCATCCGGGAAGCCGGCTTCCGCAACCAGTTGCTTTGCCCTGGCAGGATCGTAGGCATAGCGCGGCTGGTGCGCGGGGTCATAGGCATACTGGCCGGGGCCGATGGGACCGTGGAGAATCCGGGCTTGCCCCTTCAGGAGCGCCTTGACAATCCCTTCGCGATTGATGGCATGGCAGACGGCCTGGCGCAGCTTCATGTTGTCCCAGGGCTTCATCGCCGGATTCATGGCCAGGAACATGATTTCAACCGAACTGGTTGGAACCAGCCGGGCGTTCGCGGCTTTCTCGACACGCGGCAGAAGGTGCGGGGGAATAAACTGTGCAATCTGGATTTCTCCGTTGAGCAACGCCGTCACGCGCTGTTCGGCCTCAACCATCTTGCGGACAATAACAATGTCAGGCGCGTCAGGCCTGGCGAACGGGTTGCCGGGGTCCTTTTCGAGCACCATCCGGTTACCGATTACGAATTCCTTCAGCTTGTAGGGTCCCGCGCCGTAGGGATGGTTCTTGTCTGCATCCTTGGCGCCATACTTGTCATACGTGTCCTTGCTTGAGATCGCCCACAGGTCGCATATGTAGCTCAGCAGCGACGAGGTGGGTTTGTGTGTGGTCATTTTTACCGTATGGCTGTCGAGCGCCTCGACCTTGCTGATCTTGCGCGCGGAATTCTGCTTCTGACTGCTTTCCGGGTCCTTGCTCATCCGGAAAAAGGAGTGGACAACGTCCTTGGCTGTCAGCGGACTGCCATTGTGGAATTTCATGCCCTTCTTCAGGTGAAAAACCCAGGTGTTCTCGTCCGTGGTTTCCCACTTGCTCGCGAGGTGACCAACATAGGTGCCTTTCCCGAAATCGTAGCGGCACAGTTGGCCATAGATCTCCCCCCACAGCCCGTAAAGATGCGACGCACTGTCGCCATAGGGGTTGACCGTGCTCAGGTTGGACGTAATCCCGACCGCGAGCCTGGTTTCTGCGGTTGCCGGCCCTGTGGTAACTATCGCGGCGGTTGCTGCTGCGGCACCGAGACTGATCAATCGCAATGTCTTCATTTCTGGTCTCCTCTGGCTCCTCGTTCTCGAAAGGCGGCAGGATGCCGGTCCCGGTTTATGATTTTCTCGGCGACTTCACCCCGACCCGGCAGGCCGGTGATATCGCTTCTTTTTGTGATTTCTGCCCGGTGGCAGATCCTCCGGCCGTTTCATTTCATACAAGATAGTACCCATCCCTGACCGCTTGGCAAACGATATCCACGGCAGGCGGACTGAGACCCATTGGCAGTCCTTTCTCCGGCCGCCAGTAGGAATGCACCCCGGTACCGAACTCGACAATCCGGACCCTGGGTGGCGGATCGATTTTCTGCAGCATGGGAAGCATTGTTTCGTAATATTTTTCCGGGGTGTGATCGCGGCTGTACCGGTTGATGATGTAGAGCAAGGGCGGCACCGGCTTGACGCCTTCACCGCTCAGCGGCCGCCCCATGCCCACATAGTGATCAATCAGCTGCTGCTTCTGCGTTTCTGGCAGACCCAGCCGGTCCGCGGTCACCGAGGCGGCTTCCGTGAGCGCCGGAATCGCGTGGATGTGAAAATAATACTCGGCCTTTATCTGCGGAAACCGCCGCACCTCCTCCCACATTTCGAAAATTTCCTCCATGACCCATGGCAGCCGCATCAGCGGTTCTCCGCCCTCCTGTAACAGGAGTTCCGCTCCCCTGTAGCGGGCGAGTTCACGCCAGTTCCGGACCAGAAGATCGTTGAATGGATTGGGCCAGTCATGCCCCGTCATGGCATGAAAGATATAGGCGAAAGTCGAGTTTTCGATGCCTGCCATACCGACGATGTTCTCCACCCGTTGAAGAATCATGTGGGAAAAGGGGCCGCCGGTGGAGTGCCCGTGGGTGTAGACGGAATACTCCGGGACCGGGAAATAGCGCTTGCAGAGATCCTTCATTGCCGCTTCGAGCGCGAGAGGCCATGCCGCCATCCGGTTGTAAAACGTGGTGCCCGGCCGTGCCCGGGCGTATGTCCGGGTTCCGTAGATGTTCCGATGGGAGTTCTCTTCGACAATGTCGTACTGTCCACGATCAATAACTTCTCCGGCCTTCCAGAGAGGGGTTCTCAGG
The DNA here is from genome assembly GCA_965221485.1 of Alphaproteobacteria bacterium. Lineage (GTDB taxonomy): Bacteria > Pseudomonadota > Alphaproteobacteria > MPNO01 > UBA830 > JAJEBT01. The sequence continues at coordinate 3,673,812 of OZ244893.1, forward strand.
CTGCCGTCCGCATGCCTCGTGTCGCCAGGCCAGTCGCGCGAGGCGTCGGGCAGGTAAAGCCGGCCGGGAAAGGTCATGCTGACAACCTTGAAGCCGCGTTTTCGGGCGAGAATGCGCGCGTAGGACTCGATGGAACGCCAGTCGCTGGCTCCTCCATGGGTCATCAGCATTCCGGACCGGCGCCCGTCCGCCGAGACATGAGCCTCGCCGATCCGTACCGGTTCGTAGATCATCGCGCCGATGTCCCAGCTCATGCCTGCAGCCTCGATCGTGAACACATCCTCGTATTCGTGGATGTCGATATCGGGCTCGGCGAGGACGCGCTGCGAAATATCGACCAGCTCGTCTCTTGAAACGATGGTTCTTTCCCGGGACTCCGTCAGTCGTGTCATGGCTGCAGGTCCTTGCTTGCCGAAGCCAGAGGTTGCAGGCGGCCAATGGGCTGCGCGGTCGTGACGTTCCGATCGCCGCCTGTACTGTATCCCGGCAACATCCTTGTCACAGGGCCTGGATGAAGCCACGCAGCATTTCGTTGAAGATCCGGGGCTGCTCCCGGAAGGAGTGGTGGCCGGCCCGGTTAATGATCTGAAGCTGGCTTCGCCGCTCCTTTTTTGCAATCAGGTCAAACAGGGCGTATCCCTGCTCAAGGGGGGCCGTCGGGTCATTGAGACCCCAGAGGATCTGGGTAGGCCGCCCCATTCCCCGGTCCCTGAGCCAGGCGAACATCTCCGACTTGTCCTTGGCGAGGCCCGGCAGGAAGAGTTTGGTCCTGAGCTGTTCATCTTCCATTTTTTGCACTGATTCCTTGTACTTGGGGAGCGCCGCAACCTCCAGGGCGGCGTCCAGAAAGGAATCCGTGATGTGTTCCACGCTGTAGGCGTAATGCTCATAGATCCACTTCTGGCATTCCCGACCAAGAGCGGGCCGGGGAGCACCGGAATGCACGACATCGTTGAGGCCCCGGCCCGGCGCACAGCTATTGCTGTCGATGATGGTGCAGGAGGCCACCAGTTCCGGCTCTTCAAGCGTCAACCGGCACACCAGATATCCACCCCGCGAATGACCGGCAAGATGAACCTGGCTGAGGCCCAGCGCGTGGATGAAACCCTTGGCGTGCTGGACCGCTGCGTTCATCGTATAGTCGTCATTTGGCGGATTGCCGGTATGACCCTGTCCGAGCTTGTCAAACGCAACCACGCGGAAGTCCCTGGCGAGCGTGTCGAAGTTGCGGTCCCAGACGATTGCGCTTGAGGCAGCCTCTGGAGATCCGAAGTTTCCGCCAAACACGAGCACAAGGGGCGGTCCTGCTCCCTGCTCGAAATAGCGTGTGCTCACACCGTCTACGTCGATCCATTTCGCTTCCGTCATCGGCATCTTTTCATCTCTCCTTCACAACGAAGTAGCCGCCGGTTATGGCATCCCGCCAGAGCAGGATGACGGCCGGGAGAATTCCCATCGGCAGGCCCTTCTCGGGCGCCCAATAGGAGTGGAGCCCTGCACCAAACCGCACGATCCGGATTTTCGGCGCGGGTGTCATTGCCTCGTATGCCGGTACCACGATGTCCCTGTATTTCTCGTAGGTATGATCACGGCTGTAGGCGGTGATGCCGAGCAACAGCGGTGGGACCGGTCGCACGTCTGTCCCGCTCAATTCCTGGCCCATCCCGATATAGTGTTCAACGAGTTCATCAGTAGCTGCGACTCCCAGCCGAAGGCGTTCCGCCGTTGCGCGGGCCGCTGCCTCGAGTGCCGGTGCAGAAGCGTAATGAATGATGTACTCTGCCTTGAACTGGGGGTAACGGGTCGAGTTTCCCCATTCGTCAAGGACATCTTCCATCAGTGCCGCCAGACTCAGGAGGGCGCGGGGACCGTCCTGCTTCAGGGCCTCGGCACCGCGGTAGCGGGCAATCTCCCTCCAGTTCCGGATCAGAAGATCGTTGAACGGTCCTTTCCACACGATCCCGGCCATGCGCTGGTAAATATATCCGAAAGGCGAATTCTCGATGCCAATGACACCGGCGATGTTCTTCACCCGTTGACTGAGCATATTGACGAAGGGGCCACCGGTAGAATGCCCGTGAAGGTAGATTGAATAGGTCGTATCCGGAAAGAAGGTCCGGCACGCCTGCTTCATTGCAGTCTCGAATGCAAGAGGCCATGAGGCCATGCGGGCGTGGAATCGGGTTCCCGGCCTGGCACGTGCGCAGGTCCGGATCCCGTGCCGTGCCCTCATGGAACGGTCATGTACGACCTCATATTCGTCGCGTGCCACGGCCTCCCCCTGTTTCCAGATGGGTGTGCGCACGCTGCCGTCGGACCTGATCGTGTCACCCGGCCAGTCACGGGACGGATCCGGCAGATAGAGCCGCCCGGGATAGGTCATGACGACGACGTGGAAGCCAAGTTTTCCGGTCAGCAATCGTGCGAGCGTTTCAAGGCTGCGCCAGTCGCTGGCCCCGCCATGGGTCATGAAGACACCCACCTTGCGGCCATCTGACCCGGACGGAATCGCGGTTTCGTCATGCGGCCGATAGGACATGCAACCGACATCCCATTCGAGCCCGGCGGCATTCAGTTCCAGCAGCGTTTCCGCTTCCGAAAACGGGATGTCCGGAAGGTCGAGAACATCCCTTGACTGACATTCGATCTCTGTTCGGCTGATCTGGTCCGGCGGCACGTAGGCCGCAGCCCCTCTCAATTCAGGCTCCGGATGAACCCGTCAACGATAGCGTTGAATCGTCCGGGGTGCTCCCGGAACGGAAAATGCCCCGCCTCGTTGATGATGTGGAAAAACGCCTGCCGTTCCCGGGCCGCGATCATTTCGTAGAGGGGTATGCCCTGGGCAAGTGGCGCCGTCGGATCATTGTATCCCCAAACGACCTGGGTCGGCCGTTTCATGCCATGGTCACGGATCCAGTTGAGCGTCTCGGTCTTTTGCCGCGCGAGCTCTGGCAGGAACAGGCGGCCCTTCAGTCCTTCGTCCTCCATTTTGCGGACGGCTTCCAGTGTCTTAGGCAACCTGCCCACCTCGGTTACTGCATCAAGCCAGCTGTCAGTGATGTGGTCAGGGCGATAGGAATACTCCTCGTAGGTCCAACGCTGGCTGGCCCGGCTCAGGGGTTCATGGGGCGGCTGGGCATGGACGATTTCGTTTCTTCCGACGCCGGGGCCCAATGTACCGCTGTCGACGATGGTGCAGGAACGCACGAGTTCCGGGAACTGTAGGGTCAGCCGGGTCACGAGATAGCCGCCGCGTGAATGGCCCACCAGATGGACATTCGCCAGCCCTGTCCGATCGATGAACGCGGCCGCGTGGCGGACCACTGCGTCCATCGTGTAGTCGTCGTTGCGCGGGTTTCCCGTGTGTCCCTGCCCCAGCTTGTCTGGCGCGACGACATGATATTTCGAGGCCAGGGCATCGAAATTGAATTCCCACGCTATGGCGCAGTTGGATGCATCCCTGGATCCGAAATTGCCGCCGTAGAAGAAGACGATGGTATCTCCTTCACCCGCCTCGAAATAACGGGTGTCGATCCCGTCAATGTTGATCCATTTGGGATTGTCCATGATCAAGCCTCCGTATGCATTCCGGAATTTGGACCCTGCCACCCTGCCGATCCATCCTCTTCCACAAGGTGGCAGGCCACCCGACGCCCGTCATCAAGCTGCCTGGACAGGGGTTCTGCCTCCATGCAGCGCTTTTCTGCGAACATGCAGCGTGGATGAAAGCTGCAACCTGACGGCGGATTGATGGGGCTCGGGACATCCCCCTGGAGCACAACGCGCTGCTTTTTCGACCGGGCGTCAGGATCGGGAGTTGGCACGGCCGAGAGCAGGGCCTGCGTGTAGGGGTGTTTCGGGTTTGTGTAGATCTGGCCCACGGTTCCGACTTCGACGATCTTGCCCAGATACATGATCGCGACCCGATGGCTCACATGTTCGACAACCCGAAGGTCGTGGGAAATGAAGATATAGGTCAGCCTGAATTCGGTCTGCAGTTCGTTCAGAAGATTGAGAATCTGGGCCTGGATCGAGACATCAAGGGCGGAAACGGGTTCGTCGGCAATGATCAGCCTGGGCTGAAAGATGAGCGCACGCGCGATTCCGATCCTCTGGCGTTGTCCGCCGCTGAACTCGTGGGGGTAGCGGTCGTAATGATCTTCCCGCAGGCCGACGCGGTTGAGTATTCGCATCGCTGCGTCCCGTAGCTGGAGGCCGGAGGCCAGACCGTGGATCTTGAGACCTTCCGCCACAATTTCTCCGACGCGCATTCTCGGATTGAGAGACGCGTAGGGGTCCTGGAAGATGATCTGCATGCGCCTCCGCATCTCTCGCATGCCGGTGTGGTTCATCGCAAGGATGTCCCTGCCTTCGAACAGGATTTCCCCGTCCGTGGGTTCGATCAGCCGCAGGATACTGCGACCGAGTGTTGACTTTCCGCAACCGGATTCTCCCACGAGCCCGAGAGTTTCCCCGTCTTCAACGGCCAGGTTCACACCATCCACCGCGCGTACGTTCCCCATGTGCCGTGACAGGAGAGGTGACCTGAGAGGGAACCAGGTCTTCAGGTTTCTGACTTCAAGCAGCGCCAAGATTCAGTTCCCGTCCCGGCCGGTCTGCCGCCGCCCGTTTTCTCGCCAGGCTGCCGGTAAACCTGCCATGCCCGCCTCAATGGAATAGAAAACAGGAAACCAGGTGCCCGTCTTCCACCTTGTGCAGTTCCGGTTCGGACTCCCGGCATCTGGCTTCGGCGCGGGCGCATCGGTCACTGAAGCGGCATCCTCGCGGCAGATTGAGAGGGCTTGGAACGATCCCGGGAATGGCTTCAAGCTGGCCCGAGAGGTGGCCATAACCGGGAATGGATTTCAGGAGCCCGGCAGTGTAGGGGTGGAGGGGACGTGAAAAAATTACTTGCGGCCTGGCGCGCTCAACGATCTTTCCGGCATACATGATAGCGACATCGTCAGCTTGTTCGGCGACCACGCCGAGGTCGTGGGTGATCAGCAACAACGCCATGCCGAGCCGTTGCTGCAGCTCGGCGATGAGATCGAGAATCTGGGCCTGAATCGTCACATCAAGTGCTGTTGTGGGCTCGTCGGCGATCAGCAGGCTGGGATTGCAGGACAGCGCCATGGCGATCATCACGCGTTGCCTCATGCCGCCGCTGAGCTGGTGCGGATAATCATCGATCCGTTTCTCGGGTTCGGGAATTTTTACAAGCCGCAGCATTTCGATTGCCTGGGTACGGGCCTTCTCGCGGCTCAGTTTCTGATGGAGGATGATGGCCTCACTGATCTGTTTTCCGACGCTGAAAACAGGATTGAGGGAGGTCATCGGTTCCTGAAAAATCATGGAAATCTCATTGCCGCGGATTGCCTGCATGCTCGATTCATCGCAGTTCAGCAGATTCTTTCCGCGGTAACGGATTTCCCCGCCAACAATCCGGCCGGCCGAGCGCGGGATGAGCTGCATTATTGACAACGCCGTGACGCTCTTGCCGCAGCCTGACTCGCCAACCAGGCCCATGGTCTCTCCCTCGGCGATCTCGAAGCTCACCCCGTCGACGGCGCGAAGCTCGCCGTCCGCCGTAAAGAAAGATGTCTGAAGATTGTCGATCTCGAGCAGCAGCCCCACGAGTGTCTCACCCCCTTCAGAAGGACTATAGGCGGATGTTGCCTGCTGACCAAGCGAGCATTGGTGCATCTCCTGCGGAGGGAAGTGCCACGATACGTCCCCGCGACGGCACGGGGCATTGTCATCTGTCGTTCAAGGGCTCGCAGCCGGTGCCGCACCGATCCGGTAACGGGCGTGTCGATCGTGCAGCCGGAGCCATCGCCTCGCCCACACGCGATCAAGGCAGGCTCGCTGCCAATATCGCACCCCGTCCCATCGACTGGGCGGTCTTTCGCTCCGGCATCGCCTCTGCGGCAGAAGTTCGGTTCCAGGGTTGAACGGTCATCAGCCGTTGAAGGGAAAGCGGCGAGACGCTTCCGGTTTTTTGTTGATCCATGACCCCTCAGGCAACACAATCACCATATTGCCTTGTGAAGCTTGCCGCTGCAGGCGGCGCCATCAAGGGGTCAGGAAGGGGTAGACGGAAACATGCTGGTTGGCGTTCCAAAAGAAATCAAGGTGCACGAATATCGGGTCGGCCTGATCCCCGGCAATGTTCGTGAGCTTGTGGCCCATGGCCATCAGGTCATCATTGAAACCGGAGCCGGTACGGCCATCGGGATGACCGACCAGCATTACGAGGAGGCGGGTGCCAGGGTTGTCCCCTCAGCGGCAGACATATTCGCGAATGCCGAACTCGTCGTGAAGGTGAAGGAACCACTGGCGCCCGAACGAGCGCAACTCAGGGACGGCCAGGTTCTTTTCACCTATCTCCATCTTGCGGCCGATCCGGAGCAGACCCGCGAGCTTGTCGAAAGCGGGGCGACCTGCATCGCCTATGAAACGGTCACATCGCCGACCGGCAGCCTTCCCCTTCTCGCTCCGATGTCCGAGGTGGCTGGCCGGATGTCGGTCCAGGCCGGTGCCTATTTCCTCGAGAAAGCCCATGGCGGTCTGGGTATCCTGTTGGGCGGGGTACCCGGTGTTGATCCCGGCAAGGTCGTTGTTGTGGGCGGCGGTGTTGTCGGAACGCATGCGATCCATATCGCCCTGGGGATGGGGGCAGATGTCTGGGTGCTGGACCGCAATGTCGATCAATTGCGGCGTTTGTGGCAGCAATTCGGAAGACCGCTGAACACGGTGTTTTCGACACGCGACGCGATAGAGAGGCACTGCATTGCGGCGGACCTGGTGATTGGTGGTGTCCTGGTTCCTGGCGCGGCAGCCCCCAAACTGGTCTCGGCCGAACTTGTCAGCCGGATGAAACCGGGTGCAGTCATTGTCGATGTAGCTATCGATCAGGGCGGTTGTATCGAGACATCCAGGCCAACCACGCATGATGATCCTGTCTATGTTGTGGACGATGTGGTGCATTACTGCGTGACCAACATGCCCGGCGGTGTACCTCGCTCGTCAGCCCAGGCCCTGAACAACGCAACGCTGCCGTTCACCCTCGCAATTGCCGACAAGGGCTGGAGGGATGCGCTCCGGGATGATCCGCATTTGCGGAATGGCCTGAACGTTCATGCCGGACACATCACGCACTCGGCAGTTGCAAACAGTCTGGGACTCACCTACCGTGACGCCATGGAAGCCATCGCCTAGCCGCTGGCTGAATCGTATCGAAGGCAGCTCGGTGTGAACCATCCCTGTCGAGGCGGGGAGAGAACAGGAAGAGACCCACGGAATTTGCGCCAGCAATGCCGTGAGTAAAGAAAGGATTCAACATGAAAATATTCCGTAATATCGCCTTGGGCGCAATCGCATCGGCACTCGCTGTGTCAGCAGCCAGCGCCCAGCTCAAGGAAATTACCGTGGCCTACTTCCAGGAATGGCCAACGGCCAACCAGGGCGCCCAACTTGACAAGACCTACGACAAGGAACTGGGTCTGAAAGTCAACTGGCGCGCATTTGGAAATGGTAACGAAATGTCTGCCGCCATGGCCTCGGGTAAAGTGCAGCTTGCTTACAGTCAGGGGCTTGTCCCCTTTGTGGTGGCGGTATCGAATGGCCTGAAACTCAAGCTTATCGGCGTGGCCGTGTCCTATGCAGCTGCCGATAATTGCGTCGTCAGCAAGGCCTCGGGCATCACCAAGGCGAATGCCAAGGAGCTTGAAGGCAAAAAGGTCGGTACGCCGATCGGCAACGTGACCCATTACAAGCTGTTGCGGGTGCTGGACCATCTCGGTGTGGACGCCACCAAGGTAAATATCGTGCAGATGAACGGTGCGGATGCCGCAGTTGCATTCGCTCGGGGCGACATCGTGATGGGTTGCGCGTTTGGCGGTCCCATGCTTCGTATGAAGGAGCGGGGCGAGTATCTGATGACGGCGGAAGAGCAGGAAGCGATCGGAATCCGGGTCTTTGACGTCATTTCTGCCAATGAGGATTTCATCAAGGATCATCCTGATGTTGTGCAGAAATTCATGGATGTTACGAACCGCGCCAATGTCGCTTATCGCGCAGATCCGAAAGCCGCCTTGCCCAAGATTGCAAAGGCCGCGGGTATGGACCTCAGTGATGCGTCCAACATGATTGGCATGTTTTCGTTCCCGACCAACAAGGAGCAGGCCTCTGCGGACTGGATGAACGGGACGGTCCAGAGTTTCATGAAGGCAGTCGCTGACTTCTACGTGCAGCAAAAACAGTTGGACAAGGCGCTGGACGACTATAGCGGTACGGTCGATGCCAGTTTCCTCAGGTAGCTGACAACGAGGCGCGATCACTTCTGATCGCGCCTCTTTTTTTATTCCCGAAAGTTTGAAACAAGGGGAGGGGCGATGAAAGCGCTCTCGATTCAGGATGTCTCGATGGTGTTTACGGTGCCCGGAGGTGATCCGGTGCGTGCACTTGATCACGTCTCGCTGGATCTTGAACCTGGTGAACTGATGTCGGTCCTGGGGCCTTCAGGCTGCGGAAAGACGACATTGCTCAACATCATAGCGGGTTTTCTGTCACCGACCGACGGACGGGTCGTGCTCCAGGATCCCGGACACCGGGAGGAGGATTCGGTTGTGACGGGGCCCGGCGCTGATCGGGGCGTGATCAGCGACGATAGCGCCTCTGTGGTGACGGGGCCCGGAGCAGAACGCGGCATGGTGTTCCAGCAGGGTGCTCTGTTCGAGTGGCTGACCGTCGAAAAGAATATCGGTTTCGGTCCGAAAATGGCGGGTGAGCGGCCTGGCGACATCAAGGTGAAGGTGGACCATCTTCTGGAAACGGTGGGCCTTCAGGATTTTGCGAAGAAGCCCGTCTACCAGCTGTCCGGCGGGATGCAACAACGTGTCGCCCTGGCCCGATGCCTGGCCAACGATCCCGAAGTCATCCTGATGGATGAACCGCTGGGTGCACTTGATGCCCTGACCAGAGAAAAAATGCAGGGACTTGTCCTCAGGCTCTGGGAGGAAACCCGCAAGACCATCATCCTGATCACGCATTCGGTGGAAGAGGCCCTGTTTCTGGGCGAACGTCTGATCGTGATGGCGCCGCGTCCCGGCCGAATCGAGCGTCAGTACCGGTTGCCGTTCGCAAAGCGGGGTCTCAACGAGAGTCCTCGAGAGATCAAGGCCTCACCGGACTTTATCGAAAAAAGGGAAGAAATCCTCTCCATGATCTGGGAAATGGAAGAAGAGATCATGGGGCGCGCAGGGGAAGCGGTATGAGCAACGGCAATCAACCTCCGAACTGGATGGTCTGGCTGGGCCTGGCGGACAACAGTTTCACGCGACAGAAAACTGTAAAATTCGGCGATGCATCAGCTGTCAATTCAGGCCGCGGCTACGGCCTCATTTCCATTCTCGCCTTTCTGGTACTCTGGTGGGTGGCAACGGCGTCAGGCTGGATCAATCCGATTTACTGGCCGCCTCTTGGCGCTGTCGTCGAGCGCGTCGGAAAGCTGCTGGATGAGGGCTTCCGCAATGTGGCCCTGTGGGATCATGTCTGGATCAGCGTCTACAGAGTACTGTCAGGTGTCGTCTATGGCGCCCTGATCGGCATTCCATTGGGGTTCGCGATGGGTCTCTGGTCGGTTGCAAAGGGATTCCTCGACCCGATCGTCGAATTTATTCGCCCGATCCCTCCGCTTGCGCTGATCCCGCTGATCATCCTGTGGTTCGGTATCGACGAGTTCGCAAAGATCTTCCTGCTGGCTCTGGCCTCGCTGTTCATCATGACAATTGCGGCTCGCGCCGGCGTGAGCAGCGTTCGCGTGTCGAAGGTACACGCGGCCTATTCCCTGGGTGCGACCAAGCTTCAGGTTCTGATGCGTGTCGTGTTGCCGAATGCGCTGCCGGAAATATTCACTGGCTTGCGCACGGCCATGGGTGTGTGCTGGGGCACTGTGGTGGCGGCAGAACTCGTGGCCGCGGACAGGGGCATCGGTTCGATGATCATGATCGCCAAGAATTTTCTCAACACGGATATCGTGGTGATCGGCATCGTCATTATCGGGCTGATCGGCTTCGGCATCGAAATCCTGATGCGGCTTCTGGAGCGGAAACTGATTCCCTGGCGTGGCAAGGGATAGAAAGGGGCTGGCACCGGAGTTCCCGATATGAGGAAACCGGGTTTGCCCTGACCGCGTAGGCGGCAGCACAGTTTGAATTTTGCGGCGCAGCGAGACCCGTCTCGTTGCGCCCTCAGCTTCAGCAGACCTCCAGGCAAGAGAGACAGGAACCATGGCTGATTTGCCGGCGTCTGCCCGCGTGGTCATTGTCGGCGGGGGCGCGGTGGGTGTCTCGGCGCTTTACCATCTGGCGCTCAAGGGCTGGACCGACTGTGTGCTGGTGGAAAAGAATGAGCTCACGTCGGGCTCCACCTGGCACGCGGCCGGAAACGTACCGACCTTTTCGGCAAGCTGGTCGGTCATGAACATTCAGCGTTATTCAACAAACCTTTACCGGGACCTCGGAGACCGGGTCGATTATCCAATCGACTATCATGTCACGGGATCGCTGCGTCTTGCCCACTCACAAAACCGGATGATGGAGTTCGAACGGGTCGTCAGTATGGGCCGTTATCAGGGCATGGAGAGTGAACTCGTCTCTCTACAGGATCTGAAAGACCGGTATCCGTTTCTGGAGACTCGCGGTCTTGAAGGAGGTTTGTACGATCCCGGAGACGGCGACATTGATCCGGCACAATTGACCCAGGCGCTTGCCGCAGGCGCACGCGCGCTGGGCGCAAAAATCATCCGGTTCTGCCCGGTAACCGGAATTCGCCGCGATGTCAGTGAATGGGTCGTCGAGACCACCAGGGGTGTGATCCGCTGCGAGAATGTCGTCAACGCAGCAGGCTATCGTGCACAGGAAGTTGGAGCAATGCTCGGCCGCTTCGTGCCGATGACCTGTCTCTCCCATCAATATATTGTCACCGATACCATCCCCGAACTTGAAACCTGGACAATTGCGCAAGGTTCAAAGCTGCCCCTGTTGCGTGATGTCGACAGTTCCTACTATCTGCGTCAGGAAAACTTCGGCCTGCTGCTGGGTCCTTATGAGCGGAACTGCCGGGCTCACTGGACCACACCCGACGATCCCATGCCTGAAGACTTTTCGTTCCAGCTTTACTCCGACGATCTTGACCGACTGGAATGGTACATCGAGGATGCAGTCGCGCGGGTCCCCATCCTGGGAACGGTTGATGTCAACAAGGTAATCAACGGGCCCATCCCCTACACTCCCGACGGCAATCCGCTGGTGGGACCTGTGCCGGGTGTGCCCGGCGCCTTCGAGGCCTGTGTATTCACCTTTGGCATCGCCCAGGCCGGCGGCGCCGGCAAGGTTCTGGCGGAATGGGTTGTGGAAGGCGAGACGGAATGGGACATGTGGAGCTGTGATCCCCGCCGCTTCATGACCTGTGCTGATCAGAGCTACGCCGACCGCAAGGGTGTTGAAGTCTATAGTAACGAATATGCGATGCATTTTCCGCATCACGAATGGCCGGCAGCTCGTGGCCAGAGGCTGTCGCCCCTTCACGACCGGTTGCAGGCCCTCGGCGCCCAGTTTGGTGTGTATGGCGGTTGGGAACGGCCGAACTGGTATGCCTCGCCAGGTGACGATACGTCCGAGGCTGCGACCTGGACGTGGGAGCGAGAAGGCCCGTGGTTTGCTCGTGTCCGCGAAGAATGCGAGGCCGTGCGTGACGCCGCGGGCATTATCAGCCTGAGCGGTTTTTCGCGCTATTCTGTGGTCGGTCCGGGCGCGGCTCGCTGGCTGGAGCAGCTTGTGACCGGGAATGTGCCCCGGCCCGGTCGTGTCGGTCTCGGCTATTTTTGCGATGAACGGGGACGGATTGTCACTGAAATGTCGATGATGCGACTGGACCCGGACTCGGTCTTTCTGACCACAGCAGCCGCAGCCGAGTCTCATGATCTGGACTGGCTCAGGATGTATTTGCCGGTTGATTCCGGAATCATCATTGAAAACAGAACCGAGGCGTTCGACTGTCACCTTCTGACCGGCCCCGAATCCCGGGATATCCTGTCGGCTCTGTGCGATGCCGAACTGAACCAGCCCTGGATGAGCTGGCAAGAAACCCGAATAGCCGGTCGGAAGTGCCTGCTGGTTCGCTTGTCCTATGCCGGCGAACTGGGATGGGAAGTCCACACCGCGGTCGGGGACTCGAAAGCCGTGTTTGATGCGATCATGGAAGCTGGCCGTCCCCTGGGTCTGAAACCGTTTGGCATGTATGCGCTTGACAGCCTGCGAATGGAAAAGGGATACCGGTCCTGGAAGGGTGATCTGTCGAGCGACTATACCCTTCTGGAAGCAGGTCTCGACCGCTTCGTCCGCTGGGACAAGGATACGTTCATTGGAAAGCGCGCGATGGAGGTTGAACGCCAGGCGGGGCCGGCCAGGCGTTTTGTTACCCTGCTGATTGATGACAGATCCTGTGACGCGCCCTATATGTCGACATTGCGGCATGGCGGCGAGCAGGTGGGAGAAACCACATCGGGTGGCTGGGGCCATCGGATCGGAAAGTCAATTGCTTTCGGCATGGTTCGCGCAGATCTGGCCGTCGAGGGGACAATCCTGGATGTTGAAGTCTACGGAAGGTTGGGCCGGGCCGTTGTTCAGGCGGATCGACCGCTCTACGATCCTGACAATCTCCGGATGAAACACTAGGCGCCATGGCAACGCCTCCAGGCCATGCACAGGCGGTTATCATTGGCGGTGGCATATCCGGATGCTCCGTCGCCTATCATCTTGCCCGGCTGGGCTGGAAGGATGTGGTGCTGCTGGAACGCCGGCAGCTCACTTGCGGGACCACCTGGCACGCAGCCGGTCTGATCGGGCAGTTGCGACCGAGCCCGAACCTGACACGTCTCGCGAAATATTCTGCCGAACTCTATATGCGCCTGGAGGAGGAGACCGGTCTGTCCACCGGGTTCCGACAGAATGGCTCGATCACCGTGGCGCTGACGGAAGAACGTCGGGAGGAAATTTATCGCCAGGCCTCACTGGCCCGTGCCTTTCAGGTCGATGTTACCGAGGTCACGCCTTCGGAGGCCGGGACGCTGTATCCCCATCTCAACGTTGCCGATGTTGTCGGCGCGGTGCATCTGCCGCTGGACGGACAGTGTGATCCCGCGAATATCGCGCTGGCCCTTGCCAGGGGGGCCCGGCAGCAGGGCGCTCTCATGATCGAGAACGTGACGGTAACGGAAGTTTCCATTGCCAATGGCCGTGTGACCGGCGTTTCCTGGGAGCAGGACGGTGAACGGGGTGAAATCCGGAGCGATGTTGTCGTCAATTGCGCAGGAATGTGGGCGCGTGAGCTTGGCGCGATGAGCCGCGTGACGATACCGCTCCATGCCTGCGAGCATTTCTACATCGTGACTGAAGCCATTCCCGACCTCGGGGTTCTACCGGTCTTGCGTGTCCCGGATGAATGCACCTATTTCAAGGAAGATGCAGGCAAGATGCTGGTCGGTGTGTTCGAGCCGCTGGCCAAGCCGTGGGGCATGGACGGGATTCCCCAGGACTTCTGCTTTGATCAACTGCCCGAGGATATCGATCATCTTGAGGAGATACTCGAACAGGCAGTCAACCGCGTGCCCATGCTTGGCGAGGTGGGGCTGCATACGTTTTTCAATGGCCCGGAAAGTTTTACGCCTGACAACAATTACTTTCTTGGAGAGGCCCCTGAAGTCAGGGGTTACTGGGTCGCTGCGGGTTACAATTCGATCGGCATCGTCTCGTCAGGCGGTGCCGGTATGGCGCTGGCCCAATGGATTGCGGACGGCGAAGCGCCATTTGATCTGTGGGATGTTGATATCAGGCGGGCCCAGCCGTTTCAGGGCAACCGCGCCTACCTGGCGAACCGGGTGAAGGAGACCCTGGGCCTGCTCTACGCTGATCATTTTCCATACCGGCAGCCGGCCAGCGCGCGCGGCGTGCGGCGGTCACCACTTCACGGGCATCTGGAAGCCCGAGGCGCGTGTTTCGGCGAAACCTCGGGATGGGAGCGCGCCAACTGGTTCGCACCTGACGGTGTGAGACCGGAATATCGCTACTCGTGGAAGCGCCAGAACTGGTTTGAATACTCGCGCGACGAGCATATGGCGGTCCGGAACGGAGCTGGTATGTTCGACATGTCGTCCTTCGGAAAGCTTCGGGTGGAAGGCCGCGATGCGGAAGCAGTGCTGAACAGGGTGTGCAGCAACGACATCGCAGTTTCGCCGGGACGGCTGGTATACACCCAATGGTTGAATGAACGCGGCGGTATCGAGGCTGACCTTACGGTGGCCAGGCTATCGGAAACGGTATTCCTCGTCGTCACACCTGCTGCAACGGTCCGCCGTGATTTGTCGTGGCTGCGACGTCATGTCCCGGACGATGCTCATGCCGTTGTGACCGATATTACGGCAGGCGAGGCCGTGCTTTGCATAATGGGACCGAAATCGCGCGATGTGCTCCAGGCCTGCTCCCCTGCCAACCTGTCGAACAATGCCTTCCCCTTCGGATCCGTCCGGGAAATCGAGGTTGGTATGGGGCTTGCCCGTGCCCACCGGGTCTCATATGTCGGTGAACTGGGCTGGGAGCTGTATGTCTCCGCAGACATGGCGGTTCACCTGTTCGAGACAATCGAAGACGCCGGCGTTGCCCATGGCCTGAAACTGTGCGGACTTCACATGATGGACAGTTGCCGCATCGAAAAGGCGTTTCGTCATTTTGGACATGACATCACCGATGAGGACCATGTGCTCGAGGCGGGGCTTGGTTTCGCCGTGCGAACGCGCAAGCCGGACTTCGTGGGCCGGGATGCGGTCCTGAAGAAGCGTGACGAAGGGCTGTCCCGACGTCTGCTCCAGTTTCGCCTGCGCGATGCGGAACCCCTGTTGTTCCATCACGAACCGATTGTGCGCGATGGTAACATTGTCGGCTATCTGACTTCGGGAAATTATGGTCATTCGCTGGGTGCGGCTGTTGGCTTGGGATATGTGCCCTGCCGGGATGGGGAGTCACTTGAGGGACAACTGGCTTCGGATTACGAGATTGAAGTGGCCGGGGCACGAATTCCGGCCGACGTTTCCGTGAAGCCGATGTATGATCCGTCCGGTCAACGGATGCGCATGTAAGTCGGTTCCGATCAGGACAGAACCGGGTCTGATCATTATTCCTGATCCAGGGGCCTCGCGACCGGCCCTTTGTTGACCTTGTCTTGCACATCGTGTTTGTGCGGGACAGACTGTTGTGTTAAGCGGATTTCACCGGTTCACGCGATCCGTCGAAAGAGGTGATCATGGAATTCTCGGCCAACTCACTTGAAGAACACTGGATGCCGTTCACAGCGAACCGCGAGTTCAAGGATGAACCGCGGATCGTCAATCGGAGCCAGGGAATATATCTCACGGACCACAGGGGCAATCGGGTGCTGGATGGCTCCTCGGGGCTGTTCTGTGTCCCCGCCGGTCATGGCAGGCGCGAAATTGCCGAGGCGGTCTACAATCAGCTTCTGGAAAACGATTACACAGCTCCTTTCAATCTGGGCCATCCGGGCTCATTTCAGCTGGCACGGATGGTGAGCAGGATCACGCCGGATCCCATCAATCACATTTTCTTTACCAACTCGGGCTCCGAGGCGGTGGATACGGCCCTGAAAATCTGCATGGCCTACCACGGGGCCCGGGGCGATCACCGGCGCCAGCGTTTCGTCTCGCGGGCGCGCGCCTATCACGGCGTCAATATGGGCGGTGTGTCACTTTCCGGCATGGTGAAGAACCGGGATATCTTTTCGGTCTGCATGCCCTATGTTGTGACCTTGCGGCACACCTGGCGCAGCGAGGACCGCTTTACCCGCGGTCAGGCCGGGAACGGTGAAGATCTCGCGAACGACCTTCAGAGACTGGTCGAGACCTATGGCGGTTACACCATCGCGGCCTGTTTTGTCGAACCGGTGGCTGGATCGACCGGTGTGCTTGTGCCGCCCAGAGGCTATCTGGAGCGGTTGCGCGAGATCTGCGATACCCATGGCATATTGCTGGTATTCGATGAAGTCATCACCGGTTTTGGCAGGCTGGGTCCCGCGTTTGCTGCTGACGCCTTCGGCGTTACGCCTGATATCATGACTTTGGCCAAGGCGCTGACCAATGGTTGTCAGCCCATGGGCGCTGTGGCGGTGAAGGACGAAATCTACGATACCGTGGTAGACGCCGCACCCGAGGGGGCCGTCGAGTTCTTTCACGGATATACTTATTCGGGCCATCCGGCTGCCTGTGCCGCAGGCGTGGCTACACAGACGATCTACCGGGACGAAAAGCTGTTTGAACAGGGTGCAGCACTGAGTGACCACTTCCTGGATGCGGCTTATGCGCTTGCGGAACTGGACAATGTGACCGATGTTCGCGGCTACGGGTTGCTTGCAGGATTTGATGCCGGGTCGGACAAGGCACCCGGCGCCCTGGGGCCGCAGATCCAGAAACGTCTGTTTCAGAATGGCCTTCATGTCAAGTTTACGGGCGACGCCGGCCTGTTGGCGCCCCAGTTTATTGCGACGAAGGATGACATTGACGAGATGATGGACATCCTGCGTCGGACCCTGAAGGAGTTTGCCTGAGCAAGATTGGTGCGGTCGGGATTTGCACCGGGCGCTGCATCGGAGGTTACCAGGCGAAAAGGGAAACCTGCGAGTCCCGGCACGATGTATAACCCCGTGTGGCGGGATATCCTGTGGACCCGCGGAACCGGGTCGAACAGGCAGCCCACCGATCCATCGCGCTGAAGCCGCACGGAAGCCTGTCCGCAACGCCACAAGGATTCAAGCGCGAACCATTACGAAACCCGGGGCAACCATCCTCGAAAAGTGTGCAATTCTAAGTTGCCATTGACAAACCCGACCTGAGAGCGATGTAACGGTCCGCAAATCAAACGGCTCAGGGAAATGTGATCAAGGGCCAACCTGCGGCAACGGGACTTCGTCGCAAGCCGACAGCGCTCCCTTGCCCGCTTCAGCGAAATGCTTCTCAGAGGGCTATGTCGGGTTGGGAGCAAGTTGCAACACAGTCAGGCATGATCGGGCGGCTGTGTATGTTGGAAACCGGTCTTTCGGACCCTGCCGGCAAGCCACACTGGCCAAGTTGTCAGGGTCTCAGGATGGTCGACACGCCATCAGGTCGGACTCTCCATCGCCTGGAGTATGTATTTTTCTCTATGAGCCAGAAGCTTCGGCAATGCCGAGGGCGGCACGATGGTTACAGTGAATCTCTCATCAAGAGCCAGGATATCTGCATCTCCGGTTACCAGCGTATCGGCTCGTCCCGCAAAGGCCAGTTCGAGAAAGGACCGGTCAAAGGGATTACGGCATTCCGGGACATGATCACAACGGAAAGCCGGATGCGGGAAATCCGCACGTCCGGTTTGACGAGCAAGGGAGTGGAAACGGACCTACGGGAGCCGGACTGGGTGCCGGAGCGAAAGCGACGGAATCCGCACCGTACCCCAAGGGCACCGCGCCACCCCTTGACTCTACACCGAGGAGGCAGACAGGGCCGGAAGCCCGTATCGCACCGGGAGATTTCTGCGCTCAGTCGCGCCGCCCGGCAACCTCTGCGAATGTATCACCGACGATACGCCGCGCGTTTTTCTTGGTCGTGTCCTGCAGGGACAGCAACCCGATCGTCCGGTGTATGGGAGGTGTGCCGAGATCCAGAATGCGCAGTGGTGGATCTGACAGCGCAGTGCTCTCTATGTCCGGCAAGATCGAAACACCGAAACCGAGCCTGATCAAGAGATGAATTGCCTCAATGGACTGGATCTCGGCACGGGTATCAGGTTCGATCTCAAGCTGCCGAAGCTTGCCCTCGATCAGGGGAGCGACCCAGGCTGCACGATTGAACCGGATATAGGGATGCGCGGCGAGCACGTCCCTTGCTGTTTCTTCGGTTGAACCGGGTGGCGCCACGATAACGACCCGCTGCTGGGCAATATCCCGCCATGCAAATCCGGAACCGATCCGGTTCGGTTTGTGCATGAGCGCTGCGTCGAACTGGCCTTGTTCGACCCGGCGCAGGAGTTCCCCTGAAAGCGCCGACACGACCGTGAGGGTGAGACCTGGCTCTCTGTCGGCCAGGGCGACAAGGGCCGCCGGAAGCAAATTGGTCAGAACCGTGGGAATAACGCCTAGGCGGAAGACTCCACGGTAAGGCCTTGCCTCGGCCAGGGCATCGAAAATGCTGTCATACTGGGCCACGATGGTTGTGGCGCGCCGAAGTACGATCTCCCCGGCCGGAGTCAGACGGGGCGGGCGGAACTTTCTGTCAAACAGCATCACGCCCAGAGAGTCTTCCAGCGCCGCCATCTGCATGCCGACGGCGGATTGCGTGAGATTGAGTGCCATCGCTGCGGCCGCAAATGAGCCGTGTTCGTCGATTGCTGTCAGAGTCTTGAATTGTCTGATCGACATGGGACCTCACAAAACCAAAATTACTTTATATGAGTCCAATATTAAGAAATTTATAAAAGCAAGTCTTGTGTTACGCTAGGGTTGTTCATTATTAAAAATGCACCGGTCAGCTGTCATCGGCTGCCGGGGCCGGGATAGGAGGAACCATGACAATGTTAACGAGGCGCAAGGGACTGTTTGCAACGCTTGGAATGGTCACCGCGGTGACCCTGCTGGGCAGCACGTCAGGTGCGGTTTCGCTTGAGAAACCGGCTGGATTCGGGACACGTCCGCTCACGATGATTGTTCCCTTCGGCGCAGGAGGAGGATCCGACCAGTTGGCCCGGGCCATGGCAAAGGCTATGGAAGAAGTCGCGGGAATCTCATTCCAGGTCGTGAACAAGCCCGGTGGCGGCGGTACCGCCGCAATTCCCGATTTCATGCTGGCACCAGCCGACGGTTACACCGTACTGGAGCATATCGACAATGCCGTGTCCGCTTATGCCGCCGGACAGATCCGGGAGAACCCTGCGGTAGACTGGATTCCGATTTGTATGACCCAGATTACGTTCAGTCAGATTTATGTCCGCTCAGGCGAAAATCGATTCAGCGACTGGAATGGATTTCTGGCCCATGCCAAGGCGAACCCGGGCAAACTCTCAATGGCCAATGTCGGCAAGGTGGGGTCCATGGAGCTGGTGGTGATGGAACAGCTTCAGGGTGCGCTTGGTTTCAAGGTCAAGCAGATCGGCTTTGACAAGCCGGCCGAGAGATATGCTGCCCTGTTGGGTGGGCATGTGGATGCCCTGTTTGAACAACCTGGCGATGTGCGCGGCTTTCTCGATTCCGGTCAGATGAAGCCAATTCTCACGTTTTTACCGGAGCGTCCCAGTGCCTTTGCCGAAACTCCTACTCACAAGGAAGCTGGAGCCGACTTCGAGGCCCTGACCCGGTTTCGCGGGTTTTACGTGAAGAAGGGTGTGCCTGCAAACATAGTGTCCTTTCTCTCGGCAGCATGCGATGCCGGTTTCCGGACCGCAGGTTATCAGGCGTTCAACAAGAAAAAATTCATGGATCTGATCGACAGCTATCGGGATACTGCCGGATCGATCGCACTGATCAATGACGCAGTTGCGACCTACCGTGGCATGTACAAGAAGCTCGGCATTGGCAAGTAGCTGCGGCGCTTCCTGTTTGCGAAAGACGTGCGGGACAACCGCCGCGTCTTTCGCGTTCATTGAACCCGAGGCCAGCTGTGAACCATCCAGACGACCAGGCTATCCTTGTGCGTCCCGGTCCCGGGTCTTTCCTGCGTCTGAGACGCCCGATTGTTGAATGGGTGATATGGGTTCTGTTCGGGGCTGTCATCTATGTCCTGACCGGCGAATTTGATCAGGAACTACCCGAGTACGCGTTTGGCACCGCTGGCTGGCCCAGGGCCCTGTGTATCGCTGTGTTCATCGGAGCGACCGGCCAGCTTGGTTATCAGATCCTGATGATTTCACGAAGTCGTGAGCAGGTGGTTCACGACAACCGGGACATGGAGAAGCCGGCGCCGCGGCTTCGGGACCGTCTGACCCTCCTGACTGCGCAGCGGTTGGGGATCTTCTCGCTCCCGCTCGTCTATCTTTATGTCATGCCTTCTCTTGGTTTCTTTTTCGTTACGCCATTTTTTGTGCTGGGCCTGCTCCTCCTTCTGGATGTGAAATCACCGGTCGCACTCCTGGGCGTGACCGGCATTGTGTATCTCACGCTGCTTCTGATTTTCACCCGCCTTTTCTATGTGGCGCTTCCGGTTGGCCGGGTGCCGTTTTTTTATGATCTCAACAACGCGATCATCGTGTTGGCGAGAACCGGGCTCTAGGAACGCGCGATGGAGTTCTTCATCAACGGTACGCTGATGCTGTTCGGTGATCCCACCGCGGTCATGATTTTCGTGTTCGGACTGATTGGCGGGATGCTGTTTGGTGCGATCCCCGGCGTGAACATGCTGACGCTTGGCGCGGTTGTCCTTCCCTTCACCATAACCATGGATCCGTCCCATGCCGTGATGCTGTTCTCGGTGATTTACTGTGCTGGTGTGTTCGGAGGAGCGATCACGGCCATCCTGTTCAACATTCCCGGCGCACCCGAGAACGCCCCAACCTGTTTCGATGGTTATCCCATGACCCTGAAGGGCCAGTCAGGCAAGGCGATCGGTGCCGCCGTTTCCTGTTCGGCTGTGGGTGGCCTCGCTTCCGCGATCCTGATGATGACAGCCACCGGTGCGATCGCAGCATGGGCTGTTCGTGCGTTCGGTCCGCAGGAAAT
Organism: Alphaproteobacteria bacterium; assembly: GCA_965221485.1. GTDB lineage: Bacteria > Pseudomonadota > Alphaproteobacteria > MPNO01 > UBA830 > JAJEBT01. The sequence goes on from OZ244893.1 coordinate 3,694,617, forward strand.
CTTTTCGCTGATTTTCTTCGGCCTTGCAGTTTCCGCCTCCATCGGGGCCCGGAATCTCTGGAAGGGATGGCTTTCTGTCATGGCCGGGCTCCTGATTGCAACGATCGGGACGGACCCGGTTGGAGGTGTCCCGAGGTTCAATGAAGGGTCATTTCTGGGCTTGAGTTTTCATTCCTATTACCTGTCGGCCGGCATTCACTTCATTCCATTGATTCTGGGCTTCTTCGCTGTCTCGGAGGTGATTACCCAGGCTGTCAACATTGCAGAAGGTACGCGTGAGCGGCCGAAGGCCGGGCTTCAGTTTCCTTCTGCCCTGGAGTTCTGGCGGGTGCGTTACACCATGATCCGGTCGGTTCTGATCGGTTTCTTCTCCGGAATCCTTCCGGGGATTGGCGCCGTACTGGCGGCCTTTCTCGGCTACAGCCAGGCGCAGCGCTGGTCGAAGAACCGGGCGAATTTCGGGAAAGGAGAGCTTGAGGGTGTCGTCGCATCAGAAACCGCCAACAATGCGGCCACGGGCGCTGCAATGATCCCGCTTCTGGCGCTGGGTCTTCCGGGTGGCGCGCTCACTGCCATGATCATGGGCATTTTCCAGATTCACGGCATGGAGCCGGGCCCGCTTATTTTTGTCAATTCGGGCGACCTTGTGTGGGTGACGTTTGCAGCCATGTTCTGGGCAAACCTGATGATCATCTTTCTCGGATGGATCCAGACCAAGACCGTCGTCCATATTCTCCGGGTGCCGTTCCGCTGGCTGGCACCCGCAATCCTGCTCCTTGCAACCATTGGCGCTTACGCGCTCAGGAACCTTGTGGTCGATGTCTGGGTAATGTTCCTCGCAGGTATTCTTGGTTACTTCCTGCGTCGCACCGGCTATTCGGCAGCAGGCATTGTGCTCGGGCTGATCCTTGGGAAGCTCGGAGAATCAGCATTTTCCAAGTCGATGCAATTGATGGATTATGATTTCTTCGCCTTTTTCTCACGGCCGATATCGGCCGGCCTGTTGATCCTGGGAACTGTCGCCATCATTGCCAGCGTTGTCAGCGAGATTCGTGGGCAGAGTCTGCAGAAAGCGCCGCTGGACTGAAGCGTTCCTGCCTGCACGTGGAACGAAAGAAAGGAAAATCTCATGTCTGCAACTGTTGAGAGACTCGCTCCAGGCGCTGACAACGCTGCCGATCAGGTCGCTCTGCTGGTGGATCGCGCCCGTAAGGCGCAGTCAGTTTTTGACAATCGTGATCAGGCACGGGTGGACGAAGCTGTGACCGCGTTGGCCTGGTCGGTATACAAACCCGGGAATGCACGGCTCCTGGCAGAACTCGCGGTATCGGATACCGGTCTCGGCAATGTTGAGTCCAAGATCGTCAAGAACACACGCAAGACCTTTGGAACCCTGCGCGATCTCCTGCGGGTGAGGTCTGTCGGGATCATTTCCGAGCAACCCGAAAAGGGCCTGATCAAATATGCCAAGCCGGTCGGTGTGGTAGGGGCAGTTTGCCCGTCGACCAACCCGGCGGCAACGCCGGTCAACAAGGCCATGATGGCGGTCAAGGGGGGCAATCCTGTAATCATAGCACCGTCCCCTTCGGGATATCAGACGACCCTGAAGACGGTCCAGCTGATGCGTCAGGAACTTCGGAAGTCGGGCCATCCAGAAGATCTCGTACAGATTCTGCCGGCTCCCGTCTCCAAGGAGCTGACACAGCACCTGATGAATCAGGTTGATCTCGCGGTGGTCACCGGTTCCCAGGATAATGTGCGGCGTGCGATGCGTTCGGGTACGGTGGCCATCGGTGTTGGTGCCGGCAACGTACCGGTTATCATTGACGCCACCGCTGACCTGGATGATGCAGCAGAAAAGATCTGTGCGTCGAAGATTTTTGACAATGCGACTTCCTGCTCTTCGGAAAACTCCGTAGTGATTCTCGATGAGGTCTATGAGAATGCGATGGAGGCCCTGATCCGCGCCGGCGGATGGCGTTGCAGCGAAGGCGAACGGGAAGCAGTACGCGAAACGCTCTGGGTCGGTGGAAAGCTCAATCGCCGAATCATGGCGAAGGGTCCGGATGAAGTGGTGGCGGAGACAGGTTTGCCCGCGAACGCAGCCACCTCAAGGTTCTTCATGGTTGAGGAAGAAAGCGTGGGCGGCAAACACAGTTTTGCCGACGAGAAACTCTCTCTGGTTCTGACGATTTACCGCGCAAGGGATTTTTCGGACGCCAAGCTGATCGTGCGGCGCATTCTGGATGTGACCGGAAAAGGTCACTCGGCCGGAATTCACACGAAGAATATGGAGAACGCCCGGGAACTGGCTGAAGAAACCGATGTGGTGCGGATATTGGTCAATCAGGCGCATACGTTCGGTAATGGTGGCGGGTTCGACAATTCCCTTCCTTTCACATTGTCGATGGGTGGTGGTACCTGGGCCGGAAACACGATCTCGGAGAATCTGAATTACCGCCATTTCATCAATATCACCCATCTCGTGACGACCATCCCCGAAGACAGACCTTCCGAGGATGAACTGTTTGGCGCTTACTGGGTCCGGCACGGCCGGTAGCCGTCGCTTTCAGGAGCCGGAGACGTGGACTTCGAAGAATACGCGGCCAAACCCCTGCTTGAAGAGGCGGGGATCTGTATTCCCGACGCTCGACTGGTGCACGATGCGGCGGACGCAGCCGCAGCGGCCCGCGAGATCGGTCCTTGTGTCGTCAAGGCGCAGGTGCCCGTTGGCGGGCGCGGCAAGGCCGGCGGTATCAGGTTGGCTGAGACTCCCGATCAGGCGCTGCGTCACGCAAGTTCGATCCTCGGGATGGAAATTGGCGGGCACCGCGTGAACAGGATTCTGATCGAACAACAACTGCCGATCCGGACCGAACTTTACGCTTCCGTTCTGACCGATCCGCGGACCTGCAGCCCGGTGGTTCTTTTCTCGATGCTGGGTGGGATGGATGTCGAAGAAGCGGCCGCACAGGATCCGGACGCCATGCGCCGGATTGCCGTGGACATCAAAGCGGGGCTGAGCCGCGAGCAGGCGCTGCAGGCGCTGGACGGTCTTGATCTCGAGGGCAAGGCTGCCAATATTGCCGATACGCTCGTGCAGCTTTACGCAGCCTATCGGGCCCATGACGCCGAGCTGCTCGAAGTCAACCCTCTGGTGCTCACAGAGGACGACCGGGTGGTTGCGCTCGATTGCAAGTTCACCATGGATGACGCTTCAGCCGTGCGTCATGCGAAGACCGCCTCGCTGGCATCCACGGAAAAACTGACCGATCTCGAAGAGAGAGCGCAAAATGCCGGCCTCAAATATATCGAACTCGGTGGATCTGTCGGCGTTCTGGCCAATGGCGCCGGGCTGACCATGACGACCATGGATGCCATTATCCATTTCGGGGGCTCGCCGGCCAACTTTCTTGAAATCGGAGGCGAGGCCTACACCAAGTCAAAAACAGCGCTCGAAATACTCCTGTCCAATCCCGACATTCGAAGCCTGCTGGTGAATTTCTGCGGTGCCTTCGCGCGCACTGACGTGATGGCGAGCGGTGTGGTCGCGGCGTGGAAGGAACTCGATCCGGATATTCCCGTATTCTTCACGATTCACGGCACCGGTGAAGAAGAGGCCATTGCCCTGGTCAGGCGGGAATTGGCGATGGAACCGTATGATCAGATGGATGATGCCGTCCAGGCTGCGGTTCAGGCCGCAGGGAGTCTCTCTGAATGATCCTCAGGAAACAGCATCGGATTCTCGTACAGGGGATTACCGGGAAACAGGGAACATTCTGGACCCGGGAAATGCAGAAATATGGCGCCGCTGTGATTGGTGGCGTCAATCCCGCAAAGGCCGGTACGACGCATCTCGATGTCCCCGTCTATGCCAGCGCAAGGGCGGCGGCTGATGAGCAGCCGTTCGATGTCGCGCTGATGTTCATTCCTCCCCTGGCTGCAAAAGTGGCAGCGATTGATGCCTGCGAGGCCGGAGCCAGTCTGCTGATCTGCCTGACCGAGCACATACCGGCGCACGATGTGATGGAGATGCACGCAGCAGCCAGACTCAATGGAACACGTCTGGTGGGACCGAATACGGCCGGGTTGGTTACGCCGGGAGAAACGTTCGCCGGCATCATGCCAGCGTTCAATTCCGGAATATTTCAGCCGGGTCGTGTTGGTGTTATATCGAGATCCGGAAGTCTGGGCACCCTTGTCTGCCTCTGCCTTGCGCGTGAGGGGATGGGACAGTCGGTGTTTTATGGTGTTGGCGGAGATCCGATGATCGGCACAACCTCACGAGACGCACTCCAGCTGCTTGATGCCGACCTCCGGACCGGGTCCGTCGTCATCTGTGGTGAAATCGGCGGTACTGCGGAAGAGGAAGCGGCTGACTATGCTGCGGACATGACCAAGCCGGTTGTGGCTTTCATCGCCGGACAGGCATCGCCTCCGGGAAAGAAAATGGGCCATGCCGGAGCCATTGTCTCAGGAGGAAAGGGAGACTACGCATCAAAGCGCAGGGCGCTGGAGGCGGCCGGCGTAACCGTGGTTGACCTGCCCAGCCAGATTCCCGGAACCCTGGCCAGCCAACTGAATTCGGCATAGATTCAGGTTGCATCTGCGTCCCGGTACTGTATTGGCTGCACCATCGATCCGCAGACCGGAACCTTGTTCAGACAGGAAGATCATACCGAGTAGCGAAAGGAATTGTCGCAATGAGAATGACCACCGAAGAAGCCTTTGTCAAAGTCTTGCAGATGCACGGAATCGAGCATGCTTTCGGAATTATCGGATCCGCCATGATGCCTGTTTCCGATCTGTTTCCGGCGGCAGGTATAACGTTCTGGGACTGCGCCCACGAGGGCAACGCGGGCATGTGTGCTGACGGCTATACAAGGGCAACAGGCAAGATGGCCATGGCGATTGCACAGAACGGCCCCGGTATCACGAATTTCGTGACGCCGGTCAAGACGGCCTATTGGAACCACACTCCTATGCTGCTGGTCACCCCGCAGGCTGCCAACAGGACCATCGGCCAGGGGGGGTTCCAGGAAATCCCGCAAATGTCCGTGTTCGAGGACATGGTCTGCTATCAGGAGGAGGTGCGTGATCCGGCCCGCATCGCCGAGATTCTCAATCGGGTGATCGAGAAAGCCTGGCGTGGATCCGCCCCGGCGCAAATCAATGTTCCGCGCGACTACTGGACTCACGAAATTGACATCGAGCTGCCGCAGATCGTCCGGCTGGAACGGCCCCAGGGTGGAGAAGGGTCTGTTGCCGAGGCGGCCAGACTTCTCTCTGCTGCCGAATTTCCGGTGATCCTCAATGGTGCGGGCGTCGTACTGTCCGGCGCGATTGGCGCCAGCGTGGCGCTGGCGGAGCGGCTTGATGCTCCGGTCTGCTGCAACTACCAGCACAACGATGCTTTTCCGGGCTCCCATCCGCTCTCGGTGGGCCCCCTGGGATACAATGGTTCCAAAGCAGCGATGGAACTGATTTCGAAAGCGGATGTGGTGCTGGCCCTTGGCACGCGGCTCAATCCTTTCTCGACATTGCCGGGTTACGGTCTCGATTACTGGCCGAAAGATGCGCAACTGATACAGGTCGATATCAATGCTGATCGTATCGGTCTCACGAAAAAGGTGGCTGTGGGTATCCAGGGTGATGCCAGACAGGTGGCCGAGCAGATTCTCGCGCGGCTGTCGGATACAGCCGGTGACGCGGGCCGGGAACAACGCCGCGACCTGGTGGCGGTAACCCGGTCACGCTGGCTCCAGCAGCTTTCGTCGATGGACCATGAGGATGATGATCCGGGTACGACCTGGAACGAACGGGCACGGACCCGCGAGCCTGATCGGATGAGTCCGCGCCAGGCCTGGCGTGCGATCCAGGCAGCCCTGCCACGCGACGCCATTATTTCGACCGATATCGGAAACAATTGCGCCATTGGCAACGCCTATCCGACCTTCGAAGAGGGTCGCAAATACCTGGCACCGGGCCTGTACGGGCCCTGCGGGTATGGGTTCCCCGCAATCCTGGGTGCCAAGATTGGTCAGCCCGATGTGCCCTGCGTCGGATTTGCGGGAGACGGAGCCTTTGGAATTTCGATGAACGAGATGACCACTTGCGGGCGAAATGACTGGCCGGCCATCACCATGGTGATTTTCCGGAACTACCAGTGGGGGGCCGAGAAACGGAATACCACGTTGTGGTTCCACGACAACTTTGTCGGCACCGAGCTGAATCTCGGTGTGGAATATGCCAAGGTCGCCGAGGCCTGCGGGGTGAAGGGTGTGCAGGCGTGGACAATGGAGGAACTGACCCGTGCCCTCGACACTGCAGTTGCTGAGCAGATGCAGGACAATGTGACGACCTTTATCGAGGTTGTCCTGAATCAGGAGCTGGGGGAGCCGTTCCGTCGCGATGCGATGAAGACACCGGTTGTGGTTGCGGGGATTGATCCGGCAGACATGCGCCCGCAGTTCCCGGCCTGACCGTCGATCCAGGTATTGCCCCCGCGCGGAAGACAGCTCAATCGACCGCCAATCGGCGACGCCCTGTTCGGGGTACGGCATGGCTCGAAAAGAGGGCGGGCAGCCATGCCCGCCCCTGCTGCGACCGGAGTTTGGTCCGGGAGAAGAAAAACCGGCCGGCAGATGTGTCACCTGGCGGGTCCGGATAAAACATGAAACTGCTTGAAGATCTGGCTGCGGCTGCACGGTCCAGCCCCAAACGAATCGCGCTCTCGGAAGGCGGGGACCCGAGGGTCATCTCGGCCGCCATTCGCGCAGAAGCCGACGGAATTGCCCGGATTGTTCTGGTCGGCAGCCGGCCTGCCGTGAACACGGCATTGATCGAACAGGGCGTGGATCCCGAACGCTTTGAAATCGCCGATCCTGAAGTCTCGCCGCTGACAGAGTCCCTTGCCCGTCAGTATCAGGCCCTGCGCGCTCATAAGGGGGTTGATATGGTGAATGCTCTCGACACCATGCGCACACCCCTTGCCTTTGCTGCCATGCTGGTGCGTGAAGGCCATGCTGACGGAACCATCGGCGGCGCAACTGCGACGACGGCAGAAACAGTCCGTACCGCGCTTCAGATTATTGGACCGGCTGCCGGTACCGAGACCGTTTCAAGTTTCTTCCTCATGCTGCTGGGCAAGGCCCATCAGGAACACGACGAGGCCCTCATCTTTGCAGACTGCGGATTGATCGTGGAGCCGGACGCGTCGAGCCTTGCGGATATTGCGGTGACCTCCGCAGACAGCTTTTCAGATCTCACTGGCAGGGAGCCCCGGATCGCCTTGCTCTCCTTTTCAACGGCAGGAAGTGCCAGTCACCCCCGTGTGGACAAGGTCGTTCAGGCCGTTGAACTGGCCCGACGCCGTCGTCCCGATCTCGCACTTGACGGCGAACTGCAGTTTGATGCCGCCTTCCTTCCGGAAATTCGTACAGTCAAGGCGCCAAACTCACCTCTGCAGGGGGTGGCGAACGTAATGATCTTTCCAGGTCTTGAAGCAGGCAATATCGGCTACAAGATCGCCGAAAGGATTGGCGGTGCGACGGCCATCGGACCCATTCTCCAGGGCCTTGCAAAACCGGCAAATGACCTCTCCCGTGGCTGCTCTCCTGATGACATCTATCACATGATTGCTGTAACCGGTGTTCAGGCGGCCCGGATCAGGACGGCGTAACATCGGCCATGATTTCGAAGCCAGGCCATGTCCCATTTGTTGCGTCCGGTATCAGGCCGAACACAGGCCGGACCACGACCTCGCTCGCGCAAGTTCCCGAATTCCCCCAGGACGCCAGCTCCGAGACCCATGTCATGTTGAATATCGGTTTGACAGCGCTGTCCTGAAAAATCGAGCCGCGCGGCACCAGCGGACTAATGATGCGTCCCGGTGGCCTCTTGTCCGCCGTGACTGTCTCGACCCGACCGGAGAAGCAGGACCCTACACCGGGCTGTAAGTCAAACCGGTTTCGGGATTGATCCGAGATCCTGCAGCTTCCGCCGGTTCAGCCGCGCATACCGTCTGCCGAGTTCACCGTGACATGCATATTGCGCGCAAGATCGACGGCGCTCTCCACCGACATGGAATACGCAAGACGTGCATACTCCTTGACACCCAGAATGGCTGGTCGGGGCGCTGCTTCCAGGTCCTTTCGCAACTCCGAAAAACCGCTTTCCAGCTGATCTTCCGGAAAGACATCACTGACAATACCCAGATCCTGCGCCCGGTGGGCATCAATTTCCTTTGTCGAATAGATCAGATAGGTGAGCGCCTTGCGGGGAACGCGGTCGGCGAGCGACGACATTGCAATAGTCGGCATGATCCGGTGTCCCATTTCGGGCAGGCGAAAGGTAGCTGCTTCACTGGCAAGAGTGATGTCGCACAAGGTGGAGAGCACGCAGCCAAAGCCGATGGCCCGGCCCTGAACCAGACCAATGACCGGAACCGGAGACCTCCGAAACGCCTGGCCACAGCCAAAGATCATATCGTTCTCGCTTCGGCGCTCATAGGCAGTCAATTGCCTGACGGGAGCGTTTCCCATCCCGGCGCGTCCGGTACAAAAATCAGGGCCGGCGCCACGCAGTACAATAAAGTGTGAATCGCAGGCGGCCGTTATGGCTTCACCCAGCCGGACAGCCATCTCGTTGGTGACCGCATTCCCTTCCCCGGGTCGGTTGAGGGTTATCTGTGTTATCGGACCAATAGTTTCCACCAGGATTTCCGACATTCCGAGTATCTCCCTTGCTTCAGTCTTGCTGCCTGACGGCCTGGAGCACATGCCACAGCCGTTCGGTCGTGACCGGCATTTCGACGTGATCAATTGCTGTACCGGACAGTGCGTTGACGACCGCATTGACGTAGGCGGCCAGGGACGGCGTTGTTCCGCCCTCACCGCCGGCGCGAATGCCGAGCGGATTATCGGGTGTCGCGACCTCGCTGATCACAGTCCGGAAATACGGAAACCCGTCGGCGCGCGGCAAGGCATAATCCATGAATGAAGCGGTCACGGCCTGTCCGGTTTCCGGATCCCATGCGAACTCCTCCATGATGGCTTCTCCGAGACCCTGGACGATGCTGCCGTGAGCCTGTCCGTGAAGAATCAGAGGGTTGATCGCCCGGCCGACATCATCGACAGCTGCGTATTGGCAGATTTCGACTGTTGCTGTCTCAGGATCCAGTTCGACTTCACAAACATGGGATCCATAAGGAAACGCCGCGACCTGTACGGTCCGGTCCCCGATGCCCCGAAGAGATCCGGAGAGGTCGTTCGGCAGATCTTCGCCGCGCGCGGCTGCTGCCGCGGCCTCGAACAGGCCCAGGGCACGATCGGTCCCCGAGACGCGGAAGGAGCCGGCCTCGAATGCAAGGTCCTCGACGGCCACTTCCAGCACATGAGCTGCAATCCGGAAACCCTTGTCCAGGATCTCTTCGGTCGCGATCCCCATAGTAAGACCGGCAAGGCGCATGGAGCGTCCGGAATGTGATCCTCCTCCCTCCGACACGATCGTCGTGTCTCCGGTTATGACGCGAACCTGTTCGATATCAACACTCAGCCATTCTGCGGCCAGCTGTGCAAAGCTGGTCTCGTGACCCTGGCCGCTGGACAGTGTCCCGATAACCACATCGACCTGTCCCTCGGGTTGAATGGTGATTTCAGCTCGTTCCCGCGGGGCGCCGGTCGACGTTTCGATGTAATTGGCGATACCAATTCCGCGTCGCCTTCCGCGGCCTTCACTCCGGTTGCGTCGTGCCTCGAAGCCCGACCAGTCTGCGGTCTCGAGAACAGTCTCCATGGCAGCCGGGTAATCGCCGCTGTCGTAGGTCATTCCGAGAGGATTTGCGTACGGGAGTTCCGACGGCCGGAGCAGGTTTTTTCGTCTCAGTTCGAGGCGATCGAAACCATGGGTCTCGGCAGCAAGATCGACCAGCCTTTCGAGAACGAACATGACCTCGGGTCGTCCGGCGCTGCGATAGGGATTGGTCGGCGGCGTATTGGTCATGACGGCCAGCGCCCGAAAATAGGCGGCAGGAACCGCATACAGGCCAGTCATGATTTCTACGCCCTTGGTCAGGGGTACGAAAGAAACCGTATGGGCGCCGACATTACTGACATTCTCTCCCCGCATCGCCACGAAACGGCCGTGTCGGTCGAGTGCCAGTTCTGCGGTGACAGACAGGTCGCGACCCTGGTAGTCGCTGAGGAATGCCTCGGTTCGGTCTGCCGTCCACTTGACAGGGCGACCAAGCCGCCGCGCCGCCCATGGAACAAGGGCGAACTCCGGAAACAGTGCGTTTCGGGTACCGTAATTTCCACCCACATCCCGGGCAACGACCCGAACCGAATCCTCGTCAACACCAAGAATTCCGGCGATTTCACGTTTGGGCCGAACCACAGCGCCACCGCCGGCGTAGAGGGTGTAGCGTCCCGCGCCGGGATCATAGTCACCAACGGCCGCACGAGGCTCGAGGGGCACTCCGGTGACACGGGGAATTCTGGTTTCGAGGCGAACCGTGAAATGCGCCCGCTCGAAAGCCTGTCGGGTGGCATGCCGGTCCCCGACGTCAGCGTCTATACATATGTTGGTTGCCTGATCATCCCGCAGGCTTGGTGCGTCCGGTTGAACGGCCAGCAGGGCGTCGGTCACCGAGGGCAGGGGCCTGTAGTCGACCTGGACCAGTTCCGATCCGTCTCGCGCGCGGGCTGCTGTTTCCGCAATCACCACGGCAACGGCTTCTCCGACAAACCGCGCCCGGTCCGCGGGGAGGGGAAAATGGGGGACTTCCCGTCGCGGCGTTCCGTCCCGGTTGACGAGATCGATATCGGGCGGACTGGTCGGCGTCGGTCGGTGAGGGATGCGGTGAAGTCCGTCTTCCACGGCGTCCCTTCCTGTCAGCACCGCCAGAATGCCGGGCAGGGCCAGAGCTTCGGAGACGTCGATACCAAGAATTTCGGCATGTGCGTGGGGCGAGCGCACCATGACGGCATAGGCCTGACCGGGGAGGTTGAAATCATCGGAAAAACAGCCCTTGCCCCGAAGCAATCGAAGATCTTCCTTGCGATGGAGCGGGCGGCCGATTGCGGCCCCGGTCGATGGAAGTCTGGTTGCTGTTTTCAAAACATCAGGCCCAGCACGCCCGGGAGCCACAGGGTCAGGGCCGGAAATATGGCGATGATGGCAAGCCGTGTCAGGTCGGCAACGAAAAAGGGCGCGATTCCGCTGAAGATCGTCTTGAGCGGTACATCGGGTGCCATACCGTGCAGAACGAAAGGAATGATCCCGATCGGAGGGGTGATCTGGCCGATTTCGATCACCATGATGTTGATAACGCCCCACCATATCGGGTCGAAGCCGAGCCCGACGACAAGCGGGAAGACAACCGGCAGGGTAATGATCATGGCGGCAACGGTCTCGAATATGCTGCCGAGAATGATGTACATGACCAGCAGCAGAACAATGACCATCCAGGGCTCGAGTCCCGACGCCTCGATGGCACCGACAAGGACCGAAGGCATCTGACTGAGCGTGATGAAAAATGTGAAAATCGTGGCGCCGATGATGATGATGTAGATCAATCCGGTCGACGCCGCGGTTTGCACAAGCACGTCCCGCAGGACAGCCATTGTGAGGCGGCCGCGCATCCAGGTGAAGGCGAAGGAAATGAAGCAGCCAACGGCTGCAGCCTCGAGTACCGTGAAAATACCGCCGTAAATGCCGCCGCTTACGATTCCGGCAAGAAGCAATACGCCCCAGCAACTCCTTATGACGGCGAGACGCTCACGCCATTGCATACGGTCTCCTGCCGGCCCGGCCCCCGGGCGCACGCGCACGTAAACCGCAATGGTGGTGAAATAGATGGCGATGCAGATCAGCCCCGGAACAACGGCAGCGGCAAACAGCGCGATGACGAACTGCTCTGTCAGTACGGCATACAGGAGCATGAGATTTGAGGGCGGAATCAGGATACCGAGCGTGCCTCCGGCTGCAATGGATCCTGCTGCCAGGGAAGGCCGGTAGCTTCGCTCACGCATTTCGGGCAACGCGATACGCATGAAGGTCGAGGCGGTTGCCAGCGATGAGCCGCACACAGCGCCAAATCCGCCGCAGCCACCGATCGTGGCCATCGCCAGGCCACCCCGGTAATGGCCGATCAGGGCGTAGAAGAGGCGATACAGGTCGCCGGACAGTCCGGCTGCAGCGGCGAAACTCCCCATCAGGAGAAACATCGGGATGGCTCCCAACTCCTGGGTAACGAGGACCTGGGTGGGTGCTGTCGCGAACATCTTTATCGCGGGTTCGAGATCAACCAGCATCCACACGCCGAAGAAGCCGGCCGTTGCCATGGCAATCCCGATCGGCACATGCAGGGCAATCAGCAGCAGCATCCCGGCGATACCGATCACAGCGATTGTAACGGGTTCCATGGAACGATCTTCCTGTCAGACGCCGGAATCAACACTGGTGTGGACAGCCCTCGGGATGCCGTGACGGGCGCGCACAAGGGATTCGAGGACAACCATCATCTGGATCGCGCTGGAGATGATGATCAGTGCCGTGACCACCCACCACCAGGGGGCCTGAGGCAATTCGAGGACGGCTGTCGCCAGACCCGTCACCGTAACGTCATGGAGCGTGAAGCGAAAAAACTGCCAACTGAATAGAAAGAAGATTGTCAGAGTGACGAGACCACCAAAACTCTCCAGCCATAACGCACGTTTCGGTCCGATAGCGCGTCCGACAAACCGTATGGTCACGAAGTGCTGTCCGACCAGACAGATCGGGAAGAAACTGGCAACAATGACGGCGAGGTTGTATTTGCCGAGATCATCAACGCCAAGAATAGGTGCGTTGAACAACCACCGCATCAGAACGTCAGCTACGATGGCTGCTGCCAGCCCAAGAATGGCAAGGGCGCCGATCAGCGCGATCCAGGTTGCACCAGGCCCGAGTACGCGCACCGTGTCAAACGGCCCGCGTACAGGGGTCTGTTCGGTCATGCCGGCACCCTATGAAGCGGAACGGATGTCCTTCAGGATTTTCTGAAGCGCGTCATATTTCTTGCGCCCGTCCTCTTGGTTGGCAATCCACTGGTCGTGATAGGCCTTGAAGATCTGGTTGAACAGCTTTTCGTTTTCCTCTTTCGAGGGGCGGACGATCGTGCGTTCCCCGGGATCGGTTCGCAAGTTGCGGCCGTCATTCTCGTAGTAGTTGCCCATTGCCCTGGTCAGGGTCAATCCTCCGTGTCGCGCCAGCGCATCCTTCGATTTTTGTGACAATTGCTTGTAGACATCCCTGTGCATCACGATGATGAAGGTCCGAACGCCAAGAGGCAGATCGATATGGGTCTTGATCAATGGTGTAATGCGGAAGGTGCCAAGCGCCGACCAGCCGGCAAGCGCACCCTGGATAACGCCTCGATTGAGAGACTCGGCAACCTGCCGGATGGACATGCCAACCGGGGTTCCCCCCAGTTTCTTGACGACATCGGCTTCGGCCTTGCCCGGAACCCGGAACTTGAGTCCCTTGATCCCGTCGAGTGACGTGATTTTTCGGTTCAGATGGATTCCGCTGTTGTCATTTGTGTAGACGGCAAGGACTTCAGCCTTTTCCAGACCTCCGAGAAGCCCTTGCTGGTACATTTTCCAGATGGCGACAGAAGCTTCGGCCGATCCTGTGCCCTGAAACATGTAAGGGAGCGCGAAGATCGTGAAGTCCGGAAACAGTTTGGGTGTGTAGGCAGGAAGGACCTGACTGGCATCCTGGATCTTGTTGAGCACGCCTTCCCACTGTTTTCTCGGGCTGCGTATCAGGGCGCCGCCCCAGAATTCCTTGAATTGAAGACCTCCTGCGCTGTCTTTTTCGGCAGCACGGAGAAACGGGATGATGATGTCCTTCAGATAAGCCGCAGTCGGCGGTGTGAAGGAACCGATCTTGACCGTAACCGGGTTGGCGGCCTGGAGCGGGCCTGTGCAAAGCAGTAACGCGGCTGCGCCGATCAGGTGTCTGAATTTCATGACGCTTTATCCTCACCTCGGTTTGTTGGCTGGGGCATCTTGTGTGCCTCATGAGCAAGATGGTGCCCCGGATCTCTGCAGAGTTCAAGAGAAGAGGCCTGTGGCTGGCCTGGAACGGAGATGGTCCTGCCGTGGGCTACAGGCCTGGTTGTTTCCATATTCCAAACCTGTTCGTCTCCTCTCGGAATGCGGCCGGCCGGATCATTCTCTGTTGTGTCAGGAAAGCCGATCGGATTCCGGACGAGGCTCCGATATCGAAGTGAGGTGCGACGGGTGCCAGCCTGTCTGGCAGATGATGTGGGCAGGGTTGCATGTTGCCGGTTAATCCGCAGTCTTGAGGGTCCGGAACCCGATCCGTCAACCGGAAGAGCCCGCATAGGCCCTGGATCAATTGTCCTTGCTCGCTCTCAAGGGCGGCATACAGGCATTTTGACCGGCCGCCAATCGAAGCGGGGCGGTTCGCGGATCGCTTCGCACGGCGACAGCTGCTGTTTCAAACCTACGGCGGCATTGGCGAACCCGGGTGAAGGTGCTGCCATGGTTCGAGGTTTCGTCCTCGGTGCCAAGCTCTCCAGGAGCCGGTTTTCTCTCGTGAAACTGCGTGCAGAGTCCGGCCGTGCCTATTCCGTGGGAAGCTGCACGTCGTAGCGGGTATTGCGCCCACTGCCTTCAAGTCTTCTGATCGCGCCCATTTTCAGGAGTTCGGACAGGTCACGGATTTCTGTTGCCTTCGAGCAATCCGTAATCCTGGTGTATTTCTGCGCGCTCATTCCGCCCTTGAAGCCTTCCGGTCCTTCGCGAAGCATGCGGTTCAGCGCCTTGGTCTGCCGCTTGTTGAGCCGGTCAGCATAGGTGCTCAGAAAGCGAGCCTTCGCCAGGACAAAGGATATCTGGTCTTTCGCCCGTCTCTGGGATACGAGCACGAGCCCGGTGAACCAGATCAGCCACTCGGTAATGTCGAGGCCGCCCTGGCTCGTACGGCCCCGGGCTTCCTGATCTGATCAACCTGTTCACAAGCAGCGACACGCCTCTTCACGATCAGCGATTGATCATGAAAGCCGCGATTGTATTCTGGTTGCTGGCTGCAACCGATGGACATGCCAAGAATTTCAGCCTGCTTTTGCACCCGCGCAGCCGATTTTGTCTGACACCGTTTTATGATGTGATGTCGGTTCAGCCGCTCTGCGACGCAAAGCAGCTGCGGCGCTGGCCAATGAAACTGGAGATGGCCGTGGGCAAAAATCGTCATTACCGGGTTTGCGAGACTGCTCCGCGCCATTTCCTCCAAACGGCCGATGCCTGCGGTATGGGCGACAGCATTGTTGCCGAGATCTTCGCAGACCTGCTGGGTCAAAGCGATAAGGCCATAACAGACACGGTTTGCTCATTGCCCAGAGGCTTTCCGGCAGCGCTCACCGATTCCATCGTTGGTGGCTACCGCCGCCGATTGGGCCAGCTTGAAGCCGTCGCCGCATAGATCAGCATGTTCATCGGTATGATCACCACGACTATGCCGGTGATCGCCGTTATGACGTTGAAGTCGACGGCGACCATGATTACCACCGCCGCCGTCATCGCGTTCCGCTGCAAAGGTAAGTTTCTCTGTGAAATCGAATGGCCGCGTCTGCGTCGTATTGGGGGCCCTTGCGTCCTCGGCCCAATACGCCCGTACGGTTTCAAGGATACGGCGGTTCGCGGCCTTATCCGGCGGGGCCTGGCGGACCGGGAAACAACAGCAAAAGTTGGTGCGTAGAGGCCAGGAGAACCGCGATCGGCAGACCAACCCCTGGCTCCTCCATTGTGAATAAATACGTGGGCCGGAAGCCCTGCATGTTCCTGCCCATTGCGGACGGAAAACCTTGTACCAGAGGCCTGCAGCGCCAACTCTCAGGGTCGGACCGGGAAGCGCCATCTTCAAAACGTACCAACCGGAAATCAATCAGAATTATCGGGCAACTCCTGAACCCGGTCCCGATGAAGCATCCGGGAAATCCAGACTCTGAAAATCGGCAAACAACAGATGCGGATTTCAGGGTTATCCCACACTGGGCATCCGGTTCCGCCCAGCCCCTCAGGTCCCCTGGTTGGGATCGTGATAGAGATCTCCGACGATACCGGTGGTGCCGGGAGCGGCCTCTGCAAGGTGATAGCGTCCGTCCCGATCACGGCCGATGCGTCCCGCTTGCCGGAGTTCGTCGATCGCACAGGCGATTTCACGGCCATCCATACTTCCGAGCGCTTCCACGAGATCGCCGAAGAAAAAGGGACCGGTTTCGAGAGCCTGTTCCACGGTCTGATAACGGGCCTTGCCCGAGTAGGTGCGTGCTGCAGAGCGCGTCAGAGGGAGTTCTCCGTCGCGCCCGAAGGGTTTGGTACAATCGAATCCGGCCTTGGCACCGGTGCGGCGTCCCTGCAGTGAGGGGTCCATGGTCATGCCCATGATGCCATTCAGCATGACGATATCCTGATCGGCCTGAAATCGCGTTCCGAACGCCCACTCCACCTGGTTTTCATCGCGAATGTCGATGTCGTCATCAAACACCCAGATATGCTTGAGTGTCCGGATCGCACCAAACAGGGCAGCGATTGCGTTGCGCGCCTCACCAAAGAAAGACTGCCTGATCGAGATCCGCATGGCATTTGCGCCGCCGCCCGTTTCTCGCAAATAGGCAGAAACGGGATGCCGCACCGTAGAACGCAGTATTTTCATGGCTTCCGCCTCGTAGCGCAGCGCGCTGATGCAAGACGAGTCACACTGGTCCAGAACGAACGCCGATCCGTGCTGGAGCGTTTGATGCATGACATCGCTGCGCATGGTGATCGCCGTACAGGTAAAGACGGGATCCATGTGAATGGAGCCGTAATAGCCCATATACTCGCCATAGGGCCCTTCCGGTTCTACATAACCGCGCTCGTCCAGATACCCCTCGAGCGTCAATTCGGCATCGGCGGGAATCCGGATGTCATTGGTAAGGCTCTTCACCACCGGAGCCGGTTCACCGCGAAACGCTGCAATCAGGCCGAGCTCGTCACCAGGAAGGCGGGTCGTTGCCGCGAACCAGTCGAGCGTATGATTGCCGATGGTAAAGGTGATCGGCAGCCGTTCACCCCTGGTGACGCAGGCCTGATAAATCCGCTTGAGATCGGATGGTGCGGTGACGTTGGTCCCCGTCTGGGTCCGGTTCCGCAAGGAGAGGCGGCGGCTCCCCACGTTGGTGCGACCCGTCTCCGGGTCTCTTGTAAAGTCCAGCCCGGCGCTGATGTAACAACTGCCGTCATATCCGTGTTGGGGGTAGAAGGGCAGCCGGGTCAGATCGATGTCGTCTCCGGTCAACTGGATCTCGTGAACGGGCGCTTCATCGGAAGGCACTTCGAATACGGGCTGCGGCGTTGCGAGGCGTTTGTGATACTCCTCCCAGGCGCCTTCATAGGTGGTGCCAAAAGCGGCTGCGAGGCGTGCCTTGCTGGCCGAGACCTTGGAAATGATCTCAAATCCTTCGGGGCCGGCGTGCTTGAAAAGAACCGCCTTGGGAGTCGCTTCGATCAGGGCTCCGAGATCGGCCATCGCGACCGGACTGTCATGGATTTCTACTTCCCCGATATCGATCAGGCGACTGACAAAACGACGAAGACGAAACTTTTCAAAATCCACATCCCCTCGCGCTGAAGTCATCTGGCCATCTCCCTGTTTCGACGATGTCGATATCTGATTCAATCACCTGGTGCGGGACAAGGCAACAGGGGCGGCAAAAACGGCAAGACACCGACAGGGCTGGTCGCGCGTGCCGTCGCGTTCCTGCTGATCGGGTCGGCGCCTGCGGAATTTCACGTTCGATGGGCTCTGCCAGGACACTACTCGCCATGCCGCGAAGCTGATAGGCTGCCATCATGGAAATGTTCGATTATGTCGTCATTGGCGGCGGCTCCGCCGGATGCGTTCTCGCCAGCCGCTTGACCGAGGCGCCGGACGTGACGGTCTGCTTGCTCGAGGCGGGTCCTCCCGACCGCTCTCCGCTGATTCACATTCCGCTGGGACTTCTGAGAACGATGTCGCATCCGAAGCTCAACTGGAGATTTGCCACCGTACCTCAGACCAGCATGAACGGAAGATCGATCTATTTGCCGCGGGGCAGGGTTCTGGGCGGGTCCAGTTCGATCAACGGCATGATCTATATTCGCGGTCATCCAACCGATTACGACGACTGGGCTGCCCTTGGCAACGCGGGGTGGTCTTACGAGGACGTGCTGCCCTACTTCAGGAAATCCGAGAATAACGAGACGTTCGGCGATGATCCGCATCACGGTCGTGGCGGGCTCCTGAATGTCGCCGAACTCAGGACGCCCAGCCCGGTTCACGAAGATTTTTTTCGTGCGGCAGAAGGACTTCAGTATCGGCGGACACCCGACTTCAACGGTGAGCGGCAGGAAGGCTTCGGAGTCTATCAGGTCACCCAGAAGGGCGGGCAGCGTGCTTCGACGGCCCGGGCGTTTCTCAAGCCGGCGCGAGGTAGGCCGAATCTGAAGATCATCACGGACGCTGCTGTGACCCGGATTGTCCTCGAACAGGGCAGGGCCCGGAACGTTGTTGTCCGGCAGGGTCAGCAGCAGCGGACTATCGCTGCCCGCCGAGAAATCCTGCTTTCGGCGGGGTCTTTCGTTTCGCCCAAGCTGTTGATGATTTCGGGTATCG
This sequence comes from Alphaproteobacteria bacterium, assembly GCA_965221485.1. Lineage (GTDB taxonomy): Bacteria > Pseudomonadota > Alphaproteobacteria > MPNO01 > UBA830 > JAJEBT01. The sequence goes on from OZ244893.1 coordinate 3,713,322, forward strand.
GTCCTGCCGAAGAGATCCGACGCCATGGAATCGAGGTGGTCCGCGACATCCCCGGCGTCGGCAAGAATCTCTGTGATCATTTGAGCGCAGGAATCTATCTCAGAACGCGAAGCCGGAAGCCCTACGGACTGTCAATCCCCGCACTTCCGCGTCTTGCCTGGTGGGTTGCCGATTATCTGTTGCGGCGACGAGGCCTGTTTTCCAGCAACATGGTGGAAGCGGGAGGGTTCATCCGGTCTGATCCAGCCCAGCCGCGCCCGGACATCCAGTGTATTTTTATTCCAGGATATCGGGAACCCCCGCCCAGAATGGTGGGCTACGGCCATGGCTACCTCATTACGGCCATTCTCCTGCGGCCAAGGAGCAGAGGTCAGGTAACGCTGGCGGGACCTGATTCCATGGAACCTCCAGTAATCGATCCCAATTTCTTTTCGGAAGAAGAGGATCTGGACGATCTAACCCGGGGACTGAAATCTGTCCGGCGCATCGTTCATACGGAGGTGTTCGAGGATTATGGTGCTCACGAGGTGCTTCCCGGCGAACAGGTCACGAGCGACGCCGAACTGCGTGACTATGTCCGAAACAGCGCAGGAACCATTTTTCACCCTGTGAGCACTTGCCGTATGGGGCCGGATGCCATGTCAGTCGTCGACGAGCGTCTCAGGGTGCGCGGTGTCGATGGGCTGAGGGTTGTGGATGCCTCGATCATGCCGACACTTGTGGGCGGTAACACCAATGCCCCCACGATCATGATCGCAGAGAAAGCGGCCGACATGATCCGGGAGGATGCCCGCGCCTGAATTGACAGGCTGGATCGCTGGCCACAGGCGCGGCTTCTGCTTCGCTACCAACCTTCAGGCGACGCAGGAGCCCTTCAACTGTAACATGCAGAATGAACCCGCAGGTATGGAGATAATCGGACCTCTCGCTCCTTGGCCATATACGTGGTTCTGGACGAGGCCGCATGAACGATCGAGGGACGCCGCGACCGACGGCAACGCAATACACGAGGAGGGCAGTCCTGAAGCTGTCACGGTTGCAGGGCAGTCATTCGCGGAACAGTTTTCATAACCGGGATGCCGCTTTCTGCAGAAGGCTCCCAGTCGCACCGGGTCCGTGAGGATTGATCGGCGGCTGTTCACAAGAAATACGGCTGCCAGGGATCTTCCGGATTTGCCTGATCGGGACCGTGACTGCTGTATGGTGATACTTCGTCGTTTCTGGCCTCGCGGATTTGCCATCGGGCAGCCGTACTCGTTAAACTTCGAACTCCTGAAGTGAATTTCCATGCCGACAAAGCCTCCGGAGGCTTCCGGACCGGGACGACGGGAGATCGGTTTGTCTGCCGGACTCGGCCCGGACCTGACATGGCTGCAATCGAGGACAGAAACGAATATGGCAAAAATTGGTGATCCCGTAATACGAGAAGAAGACTGGCGCCTCCTCAAGGGGCGGGGTCGCTATCTCGACGATGTGACCATGCTGGACCAGTCCCATGCCCATGTCTTGCGATCGCCAATGGCGCATGCTGTCATTCGCAGTATCGATGTTTCCGCGGCCCTGAACGCGCCTGGTGTTCTGGCGGTTCTGACCGGAGAGGATCTGGAAAAGCGTGGGCTCGGGGCGTTCCGTCCGGCCACTGCCGGACTGCGCAGCGATGGTTCTCCGGGATTTGCCACCCCCCAACCGCTCCTGGCGCAGGATCGTGTACGATTTGTCGGAGAACCTGTGGCTTTCATTGTTGCCGAAACACTGCCGCAGGCCCGCGCTGCGGCCGAGCAGATCATGGTCGACTATGAAACGCTGCCGGTCGTGGTGGATGTGGATGAAGCCCTGGCGCCCGAAGCCCCCGCAATATGGGAAGCCAACCCGGGCAACGAGGCCTATACCCACCGGCGCGGCAACGCGGCGGCAGCAGAGGCTGCCATCGACCGGGCTGCGCACGTGATTCGTCACCGTGTTTGCGTGACGCGGGTCGCGGGCAATCCAATGGAAAATCGCGGCTGTATCGGTCATTACGATGTCTTTGAGGATCGTTACGAACTGCGGGCGACCGTTCAGTCGGTACATGGGATACGGCAGCAGATCGCCGGCATGATCTTCGCCATGCCCCAGACCCGGTTGCGTGTCATATGCGACAATATGGGCGGTGGTTTTGGCACCAGAGGCGGCAATCACCCGGAATACAGTCTGGCGCTCTGGGCGTCTGAAATCGTCGGACGCCCGGTCAAATGGGTTTCGGATCGCAGCGAGTGCCTTCTGAGCGACGAACAGTCGCGCGGCGGACTGGTGGACGCCGAACTGGCACTCGACAGCAGCTACAGGTTCGTCGGGCTCAGAACCCACACCAAGGTCCCCATCGGAGCGTATTTTTCCACGGAAAGAAATTTGCGTTGCACGACAACCGGACTTGGCGGGCTCGCGGGTGTCTATGACATTCCGGCCATCCACGCCACGGTGACAGGGGTATTCGCCAATGTTGCCGGAATTGCCCAGTATCGCGGAGGAGCGAAACCTGAGCCGGTCTATGTGATCGAACGCATGGTCGATGTTGCGGCAGCGGAATTGGGTGTCGATCCCGCCGAGTTGCGTCGGATCAATACCCTTGGTCCCGACTCCATGCCCTACACCACGGCTCTTGATGAGGTCTATGATTGCGGCGACTTTGTGAAGAATTTCGAGCAGTGCCTCAAGGCCGGTGATTACGATGGAGCGGAACGGCGGAGGATCGAGACGCGAAGCCGCGGGCGGTTGCTGGGAATCGGCATGTCGAACTCTGTCACCGCGGTCGCCAGTTCCAACTTCGAGCATGTCGAAGTTCGTTTCGATTCATCGGGTGGCATCACCCTCTTGTGCGGAGCCATGGATCACGGGCAGGGTCACGCAACAACCTTCAAGCAGGTGCTGGCGGACCGCCTCGGCATTACCGCTGACCATATCCGGTATCGCTTCGGTGATACGGACAAGGTGACAACAGGCGTCGGGACTTTCAACGCACGTTGTGCCGTTTTTGTCAGTTCGGCGGTCACGATTGCTGCAGACAGGATCATTGCCAAGGGCAAGCAGATTGCCGGCCATCTGCTCGAAGCGGCCGAAGATGATATCATCTTTTCGGGAGGGCGCTTTTCAGTCGCTGGCACTGATCGTTTCGTTGATCTCGAGGAGGTGGCACGGACCGCGTTCCAGAAACCAAAATTGCCGCCGGAAATCGAGCCCGGACTTTATGAACACGGGGAATTCGGCATGGGCCAGGGCCAGGCCCCGACTTTTCCCAACGGTTGCCATATCGCCGAAGTCGAGATCGACCCGGAGACAGGCATGGTGACGATCGTCCGCTATACGGCTGTGGATGATGCCGGGACGATTCTCAACGCTCTTCTGTTCGACGGTCAGGTCCATGGAGGTATTGTCCAGGGTGCGAGTCAGATTCTGATGGAGACTGTCTGTTATGATCGTGAGAGCGGACAGCTCATGTCAGGGTCCTTCATGGACTATGCGATGCCCAGGGCTGATGATTTCTGTGACTTCGATATTGCTGCCAACGAGATTCCAACAGCGCGTAATCCGTTGGGTGTCAAGGGTGTCGGTGAAGCCGGAACTGTCGGAGCCATGCCCGCTGTCATGAATGCCGTCAATGATGCGCTTCTCCGGGCAGGTGCAGCAACGATTGAGATGCCGGCAACACCGGAAAAGGTATGGAGTGCCCTGCAGGCAGCCCGAACCGCTGCGTGACTCTCGATCCGGAAACCCGGTTTGCATTCAGGAGCAGGATCATCACATGAAGGCAGTCGTCGTAGGAACCAACGGTCCGCAGGTTACAGATGTCCCGGAACCGGAAACGGCCTCAAACCAGATCAAGATACGGGTTCATGCCTGCGGTCTGAATCGGGCAGACTCCCAGGTCGCCATGGGGAGGATTCACGGCCGCACCGGTGGACCTGGCACCGTGATCGGCATCGAATTCGCAGGCGAAGTTGTTGCAGTGGGGGACGATGTTGCGCGCGAAGGTGGTTCCCACAAGGTGGGGGACCGGGTGATGTGTTCGGGGAGCGGCGGCTGGGCCGAATACGCGGTGACAGACTGGGGCCGGGCCATGCCCCTGCCGGACGAGTCGGTGAGCTGGATCCGGGCCGCGACCCTGCCGATCGGTCTTTCGACAATGCACAATGCCATCGTGACCGCAGGTGCGTTGAAGTCAGGCGAATCCATTCTCATCCAGGGTGCGAGTTCCGGGGTCGGTCTGATCGGAATGCAGATTGCCAGATTGATGGGAGCGAGCCTTGTGATCGGTTCCTCGACCCATCCTGATCGCAGGGCCAGGCTTCGCGAGTTTGGTGCTGATCTTGCGATAGACTCCCGTAGCCCGGACTGGGTAGATGAGGTTCTCGAAGCAACGGACGGAAAGGGTGTGGATCTGATAGTCGATCAGGTTTCCGGATATACGGTTAACGATAATCTGGCAGCGACGCGCATCCTCGGCCGTATTGTCAATGTCGGCCGGCTTGGCGGAACAACCACCAGCTTCAACTGCGATTTGCATGCATTGCGGCGAATCCAATATATCGGTGTGACATTCCGTACCCGCACCGTCGCGGAAGTGCGAGATATCATGAAGGCAATGAAAGAAGATCTTTGGGAAGCCGTGCAAGACGGATACTTCCACTTGCCGGTTGATCGGGAATTCCCGCTCGATGAAGCACCGGCCGCCGTTTCCCATATGCGCGACAACCGGCATTTCGGGAAAATCGTCCTAAATCTGGACTCTTGATCAGGATGGACAAGGTGACGCTGAAACGCCGTTTTCCCACATCCTTGTATCTCCGGACGCAGGCCCGCCGCAATCTGCCCCGTTTCGCATTCGAGTATGCTGACGGAGGGGCAGGCGCTGACGGGAATATTGCAAGGAACTGGTCGGCTCTGGATGGGGTCGAACTGATGCCGCGCTATGGTCGGGTGGTCGAACCCGCGCCTACAGATGCAACCGTATTTGGCCACGCCTATTCACTCCCCTTCGGAATAGCGCCGATCGGCAGTCCGGGAACGGCCTATCCAGGCGCTGAAACCTACATGGCGAAGGCGGCGCAGAAAGCCGGGATCCCCTACGTTCTGGGTCTACTGTCGGGCATTACGATCGAGCGGGCCGCGGAATTGGCACCCGATGTCGCCTGGCTCCAGCTCTATCGTTTCCCGCGGGATGAGCACAAAATCGGGTTCGATTTTGTTGACCGCGCCGCGTCAGCCGGCATCCATGTGTTGCTTCTGACCATGGATACGCCGATCCGGACCACGCGACCGCGGGAGGTTGGGAGCGGGATCATGTCACCGTTCAGGCTTTCCCTGCGCCTACGGCTGGATGCCATGAGGGCACCATTCTGGATGACGTCCCTGGTGCGGAACGGCATGCCCAAATTCGCTTCCATGAGTCCCTATTTGGGGACGAACGCCGGCCTGGTGGAAACAGCGCGGTTTGTCAGCAGGGAAAGCGGAGGCGCATTTACCTGGGAAGAAGTGGCCCGGTATCGTGATCGCTGGAAGAAGCCGCTGGTTCTCAAGGGAATCCTGCATCCCGGCGATGCGGAGCGTGCCGCCGAACTCGGGGTCGACGGTGTCCTCGTAAGTAATCACGGGGGACGGCAGATCGAGGCCCTTCCGGCATCCATTGATGCACTGCCGGCAATACGGCAAGTTGTTGGCAAGCGGCTCACCCTGTTTCTGGACAGCGGAGTGCGTTCGGGCGTGGATGTTGCCCGTGCGGTGGCGCTGGGCGCCGATGCCGTGTTCGCTGGAAAGGCATTTTTATGGAGCCTGGGCGCTCTTGGGGATAAGGGTCCCGGACACTTGATTGATCTTGTGCAGGAAGAGCTTTCAGCAACGCTGGGGCAGCTTGGCTGTCCCGATGTTGCAGGGCTGCGTTCGGTTTCCGTGCACCACCCGAGTGCCTATCTTCCGCAATAGACAGGCTCAGGGTTCACACCCGTGAACCCTCTGCGACCCCGGGCAGACGGTCTGTTCTGATCGGCCGCCGGTTCCGGTTGACGATTCCGGTTCCTGGGCACACGGATTTCGGTGTGCGCCCGGCCCGGATGGGCGAGCCGGGTGCCGGATGAGAAACAGATTACTCCGCGGCGACGCGCACGTCCTGGCGCGGCGCCAGTTTGAAGAGCCGGTTGGCGTTCCCGCCCAGTATGTTTTTCTTCGCTTCCTCGCCAAGGAACGGCAGATCCCAGATCACACTTGGGGAATCAAAGTCCCAATGAGGCCAGTCCGAAGCATAGAGAAGCTGGGTTTCCGCATTGATCGCCTCGAATGTTGCCCTCAACAGTTTCTGATCGTGGGTCTCCATCGGCTGGCAGGTGAAATACATCTCCCGGATATACTCGCTCGGCAGCCGTTTGAGCAGGGGGGCTTCGGAAGACCGCATGAAGTACTCGCTGTCGAGCCGCTGCATCATGAAGGGCACCCAGGCCAATCCACTCTCGATCCAGACTACCGGTAAATTCGGAAACCGCTCGCTGAGTCCTTCGAGCACCCAGTTTGTCATGTGCACCATGTTGCAGAGGACGAATGATATGGCATGGACACCAATAAAACGGTCAATCTGGCTCGTCCATTCATCGTGCCAGGTCGGGCCGGCATGAAACCCGAGCGGCATGCCGGTTTCCTGGATGGCTGAATAAACCTTCATATACTGATTGTGATGGACTGGCTTGTGCCGGACCGAGGTGATGTTGAAGCCGACCACGCCGGGTTTGTCAGCGAATTCCTGCACCGTTTTCAACGAAGCGTCTGCATCAGAGAACGGAAGATAGACCATCGTGGTCACACCATCCCTGCCAGTAAGGACCTCCTCGGTGAGCCAGCGGTTGTAGGCAAAGGACAGTTCGACTTCCATGCGCGGGTTGGGATGAAGGCCAAGCTGCAGCATCGGAGTGGGAAACATGACCTGGTAGTCGATACCAAGCGCATCCATGGCACGCCTTGCCATCACGATGTCGGGGTGGCCTGTACCGTCGTCCGTGGGTTCGTAGCGCAGGCCGCCCGAATGCTGAATTCTTCCGGCTACATTCTGGAAATTCAGTCCCGGCTGTGCGTTCAGAAGGCCGCCCGGGTTCGTTCCGTCAGGCCGTTCAAACGCCTGTGCCATGTGGCGCATGACAGGGTCTTCGATATATTCGACCACGCGCGCCCATGAACTGCTCTCGAAATGATGCGCATCGACATCGATGATCAGGATATCGTCGAGCCCGCGTTCTTTCTTTTGCCGGTCAGCCCGGGCGAGCACGTCGGACGTTTTCGTCCCACGGTCAAATTCCTTGATCGCAATTTCCTTTACGCCGTCAATTCTGTCGGTCATTTCCGGATCTCCTCAGACTTCAAGACGACTATAGCATGACTGCGGGATCATATGGGATCCGGATGGTGCCAACAGGACATGGGTCGCGTTCTGATTTCCGGATCGTCCGCGCGGCAGGGCCCTGAATGCGGATCCGCAAACGGTGTTGTTACGAGATCGGCACCCTGTCCTGCCTGCTTTTGCGTGTTACCGACAGGCGAGGGAGGAGTCCCGAAAGGCCGGCGGGGTAAGGATCGGCAAGAGGCCAGCGTCGGTCCGGTACGAACGCTCCCTTCCCGGCACCGTGCCGCGGCTGCGGGGCCAGGGTCCGGATTTCCGGGTCAGACGGGTTGATCAGCGTTCCGGTGTGACCTGGTTGTGGCCCGGGGATGCGCCCGTTCATAGACGTTGGTCAGTTGCTGCACATCCACTTCCGTATAGCGCTGGGTCGTGGACAAGGAGGCGTGCCCAAGGAGTTCCTGGATGGTTCTGAGATCGCCGCCGCCTGCAAGAAGATGCGTGGCGAAGCTGTGTCGGAGGGCATGCGGAGTGGCAGACTCAGGTAACCCCAGATCCAGACGCAAGGTTCGAACCATACGCTGTACGACTCCGGCGTTCAGGCGTCCGCCGCGTGCTCCATAAAAAAGAGGCCGTCCAGCCTCCCGGGGAAAAGGGCAAGCCCTGCGGTAGGTATCAATTGCGTCGACGACCGCGGGCAAGAGAGGAACAAGACGCTGCTTCCTGCCCTTTCCTGTAATCACAAGGATGTCACCGACTGGAGCGTCCTCCTGATCAAGACTGAGCGCCTCATCGATGCGCAATCCGCAGCCATACATCAGAGTGAGAACCGCGACATCCCGTGCAGCGATCCATTTCTCGGGCGCCAGTTCGGCCGCACGGCGCAAAAGGTCCAGTGCATCCGATTCCGTCAGGGGCCTGGGAACGCTCTTCCGAAGTCTGGGCGTCCTGATTTCTGCCAGTGTCGGGTTGGATGCCCGGCCGGTTCGCTCGAGGAACCGGAAGAGGCTCCGGATCGCCGACAGGGCGCGGGCGGTCGATGTTCGTGACAGGCCTTCCCGGGTGCGCTGTGCAAGCCAGGCCCGAAAATCCGCTGCCTGAAGCGAAGACAGGCCAGCAAGGCCGGCAGGGGCGCCCAGATAATCTGCAGTAAAAGCAAGAAAACCGGAGACATCCCGCGCATAGGCGTCAACTGTATGCCGCGAAGTGCGCCGTTCCGATGAAAGCCATTTCTGCCAATCGGCCAATGCTTCCTGCAGGCCGTCATCCGCAACGAAGACGATCAGGGCGCGTTTTTCAGACACAGTTTGAGCCGGATCTCGAGGACATCAGCAAGAAACGCGAGCAGATCCGCGGCCTGGTTCTGGTGGAAACCCTGTTCCCGGGCCGATCCCAGCGCCAGCATCATAACAGGCGCATTCCGGCCGGCTCTCAGTCTCACATATGCGACCGATTGGACCTGGCCTGCTGCAGCACCGAAGATGCGGGCGTCGCCGGTGGTATTTTCGAGGAGAGTAATTCTCCGCTTCGGTTCGAGAAATTTTCCAACCGACCGGGCCTCAAGGGAGACGGCACCGTCGGGAACAGGGATGGACCCGGACTCCGCGCAAAGGGCCGCGGCCGCGATATCCAGAATCTCCGGCAGTCTGGTTCTCACGATCCGGCCCACGGACTTAATGGTCGAGCTGTTTATGATCGCAAGGACGGCCTTCTGGACTCGCGCCTGCCCGGCGGTATTTTCATCGACGGTGGCGAGCAGTTGCTGTTCCTGGCGGCGCAGTCTGCTGGTCTCCCGTTGCAGACGTTGGAGCAGAAAATACTGCATGTCCACAACTGTCTGACCATGCTGATATTGGGGCGGAAGGAGAGACGCTATGACTTCGGGCCTGGTCTCGAGAAAATCCGGATGACGCCGAAGCCATTCGGCAACACTGTCAGAGTCCGGTTCCACCGCCGGCAATTGCGCCGCATTCTCTTTGACGTCACTCATTGATCGTCATCCAGGATCGACTGACCGGTCTTTTTCCAGTCCGACAAAAAGGTTTCCAGCCCCGACTCCGTGAGGGGATGCTTGAAGAGCTGACGCAAAACGCCCGGCGGGACAGTGGCAATATCGGCACCGATCCTGGCGGCGTCCACGACATGGCCCGTATTTCTGACCGAGGCGACCAGAACCCGGGTCTCAAGATCCGGGTAGTTTGCATAGATTTCGCAGATGGACTCGATGAGCGCCATACCGTTCCAGCCGATGTCGTCGATCCTGCCGACAAAGGGTGAGACGAAGGCGGCACCGGCCTTTGCTGCCAGAATGGCCTGACCGGCGGAAAAGCAAAGCGTAACATTGACGCTGGTTCCTTCGTCAGCCAGCTTTCGGCAGGTTTTCAGACCGTCAGGGGTGAGCGGAACCTTGACGGTCACATTGGGGGCGAGGTTGGCCAGTTTTCGACCCTCGGCCAGCATTGTCACATGGTCGGTTGCAGCCACTTCGGCACTGACCGGACCCGGTACGATGTCGCAGATCTCGCAAATCACATCCAGAAACCTGCGTCCCGACCGGGCGACAAGGGACGGGTTGGTCGTAACGCCATCCACGAGGCCGGATTCTGCAAGATCCCTGATTTCTTCTACATCTGCCGAGTCGACAAAGAATTTCATGGCTGCTCCCGACAAGATACGGGTTGAATGACGACAGGTCTTGCGAATTGGTTGTGCCTTCAAACTCAAGTAAAGTTTATTCCATGCCCAGCCGTCATTCCACGAGTCCCCTGCGGCCCGAAGTGAGGGTGGTCGGAGTCCTTGTGCCGCAGGCGCTCAACAAGCCCTATGACTACGCCGTACCCCCGGGGATGCCAGTGGTGCCCGGTGCGTTTGTGCGTGTACCGCTGCGAAACACGCTCCGGACAGGGGTTGTCTGGGATGATGGACAGGGGTGCGTGGATGTCCGGAAACTGAAAAAAATCAGTGAATTGCTTGATCTTCCCCCGATGCCGGACGCATCCCGCGCATTTGTCGACTGGATCGCGAACTACACACTGGCCGTACCCGGAAACGTATTGCGCATGGCGATGAGTGTTCGTGAGGCGCTGTTGCCGAGAAAAGCCATCGTGACCTATTCCCTCGCTTCCGGGATCGGTGACGGAAGCGAATCACTTCCCGATGGTCTGCGCCTCACGGCCTCACGCAAGAAGGTGATCACTGTGCTGTCGGAGACAGCGGCCATGTCTCTCGGGGACCTGACACGACGCGCCGGGGTGACGCCGCCGGTTGTGCGCAAACTGGCCGAAGCGGGTGTGCTGAAGACCGGATCCGAACAGCTGGAAGATCGGGTTCCCCAGCCGGATCCACACTGGCAGCGACCCGCCCTGTCCCCGGCTCAGAAAAAAGCTGCGGATCACCTCAAAGGGAAGGTCAGGAGCGGATCGAAGGGATTCTCCGTGACGCTTCTTGACGGTGTCACGGGTTCCGGAAAAACAGCGGTGTATTTCGAGGCCATAGCGGCAGCGATTGATGCTGGAAGGCAGGTTGCGGTCCTGCTGCCTGAAATTGCCCTGACCGGGGACTGGCTTGCCCGCTTCACGGAACGGTTCGGCGTACCCCCGATAGTCTGGCATTCCAATCTCTCTGCAAGTGAACGGCGCCGCAACTGGCGGGCCGTTCTCGGCGGCACGGCGCGGCTTGTGGTGGGTGCGCGGTCAGCCTTGCTGCTGCCTTTTCGGGATCTTGGCCTGATCATTGTTGACGAGGAGCACGACACCAGTTTCAAACAAGAGGACGGCGTGATTTACAATGCTCGTGACATGGCGGTGGTGAGAGGGCGTATCGGAGACTTTCCAGTTATTCTGTCGTCGGCCACACCCTCTCTGGAGACGGTTGATAACGTGTGGCGCGGGCGGTACGGACGAGTTTCCCTGACCGAACGCTTTGCTGGAGCCCGGTTGCCGAAAATTGCTGTTGCCGATCTCAGGCAGGATGCGCCGGATTCCGGCAGCTGGATTTCAAAGACACTGGGCGATGAGATCGCGCGGACCCTGGATGCCGGGGAACAGGTAATGCTGTTTCTCAACCGTCGCGGCTATGCCCCGCTGACCGTGTGCCGCGCCTGTGGTCATTATGTCGATTGTCCGCACTGCACGGCACGTCTGGTCGAGCATCGTTCGAGCGGGCGGTTGCACTGTCATCATTGCGGTTATCAGCAATCAAAGCCGACCCGATGCCCGTCCTGCGATGCGGAAGGCCGGTTTGCGGCCTGCGGACCCGGTGTGGAGCGGATTTCGGAAGAGGTCGAGGCGTGCTTTCCCGCAGCCCGGCTTGCCGTGATGTCAAGTGACACGGTCGAAACTCCCGAAGCGTCCCAGGCTCTCGTCGATCGTATGCAGCGACGTGAAATCGATATTCTGATTGGCACACAGATCGTGGCCAAGGGTTTTCATTTCCCCTTCCTGACTCTGGTTGGTGTCATTGATGCCGATCTTGGCCTGTCGGGCGGTGATCTTCGCGCGGCTGAACGGACCTTTCAGCTCCTTCACCAGGTTTCGGGCCGGGCCGGGCGAGGACAAAGGCAGGGTCGAGCTGTTCTTCAGACCTACAATCCTGATCATCCCGTGATTGGTGCCCTGATTTCGGGAGATCGGGACAAGTTTCTGGAAGCGGAGGCAGAAGCGCGGCGTCAATTTGGCATGCCGCCCTACGGCCGTCTGGCTGCGATCATCCTGTCGGGCCGCCACGAAGGGGAGGTTGATGCGACTGCCAATGCGCTTGGGCGCGCCGCACCCCTGCAAGCGGGCGTGGAAATCCTTGGGCCCGCCCCGGCGCCGATCGCTGTGATCAGGAACCGTCATCGGCGGAGATTTCTTGTCTGCGCACGCAAGGATGTGAATATTCAGGGATTTCTTCGTAACTGGGTGTTTGCGGTCAGGCCGCCAGGTGATGTCAGGGTTGTGGTCGATGTCGATCCCTACAGTTTTCTTTGAAGGAGTCTGCTGCAATTCCAGGGTTTCGTGGAGATGAGTGAAATCCGTCCCTTCCACGAAATGAGCCTGGCGAACGGTGATGTCAGGGACGCCTATAGAGGCCTGTCCTTATGGCTTGATGGTCTTTCTCCGGCCGTCCTTGAAAGCAAGTGCCAGGACTCCGACCGGATTCGCGCAGAACGAGACTTTTCGGCTGCGGAGAGGCCAGACCTGGATGGTCAGGGAAGACCTTTCGCGCTGGACCCCGTGCCACGGATTTTCACTGCAGATGAATGGGATTTCCTGTCGCGTGGCGTGGTTCAGAGAGTGCGGGCTCTGAACCTTTTTCTGGCCGATATCTACCATGATGCAGAAATTGTCCGGTCTGGCTTCCTGCCTGCCGATCTGGTTTTTGGCAGTCCCGGATATCAGGTTCAGATGCACGGCTTCGATGTGCCCGGGGGCGTTTATGCGGCGTTGGCTGCTATTGATCTTGTCCGTGTCAGCGAGACCCGGTTTCTGGTTATCAAGGACAATCTGCATGCTCCATCGGGAATTGCCCGGATGATGGAGAATCGCTCCATCACGGAGCAACTCTTTCCCGGTCTGATTTCCGATAACGCAGTCGTTCCCTTGCAGGATTGCGGACAACGCCTGCTTCAGACTGTCCGTTCCCTGTCGCCGACCGGGGGGTTACGGGGAAGGGTTGTCCAGCTTTCCAACCGGGACTCGGGAGAGGGATATTTCGAGGATGCATGGCTGGCATCGAGCCAGGGTATCGAACGGGTCGAAGCTCAGGATCTCCGGATCTGGGGCGGACAGGTTCAGGTGCGGACCACCGGCGGTATCGGTACCGTCGACATCATTCGGCATTCCATTGATGGAACCCTTCTGGATCCACTTATTCTGAATCCTCAATCGGATCAGGGTGTGGCCGGTCTGGTTTCCGTGTACAGGTCCGGAGGAGTGGCAGTTGTGAATGCCATCGGTACTGCCGTTGCCGGGGACCCATTCATCGGTCCGTTGGTAGGGGACATGATACGCCATTATCTCGGCGAGGAACCAGTTCTGGAATACTGGCAGGCCTGCCAAGCGGAAGAAAACACGGTTTCTGCTGTTGATCAGGACCGATTTCGCAAACATGGAATGGGGACTTGCGGCATCGCAGACGGTGCATATCCAGGTCTTCTGGCGTCGCGGTCAAGAGAGCTGCCTTCGTCATTGCCCGAATCGGTCGCGGATGCGGAACCCGATGCCTCGACGGAACCGGTGCTTTCGCACTGTCCCGGATGGACCGGTGCAGAGATCGGTCAGCGTCCTGTCGTTCTTCGCATGTTTGTGCTGGCGGGAGAGCATGCGGAGGTCTTGCCGGGAGCGTTGACCAATGTTGTGGCCGGCCCCTCAATTGCGAATGCCGAGGACATCATCGGGATGAAGGATACATGGGTTCTGGAGGGCTGACACTAACCCGGGGATCCGGAATGCCGCTTTCTGCGTGCTTTGCCGGGCCCTGCCCGGTCGTTCCGCTCTCGGCGCGAGCAGGATTCAAACGAGGAGCAGGATCGGTTGATAGCGAGCGAGTCACGGCTGCATCCGGACCTGGTGTTCGCAAAGACCGGAGTCGTTGCGAGTACCGGTATTGTCAGGTGGAGGTTGCTGGCCATTGCCTGATTCCGAACCGATTGGGGGTGTTGCCAGTCGTAACGCCTCATGAACCGGATTGTCCGGGCTGACCTGAGGACCGAAGAGATGCATTTCAGGGTTTTTCATTGCACGACCTACGGCTACGAACGGCCGCCTGCTTCGTCTGTACAGGTTCTGAAGTTGACAGCCCGACAGGACACAAGTCAGTCAGTCATCGACTGGAAGGTCATGGCGGACGGACATCTCCATGCCTGGTCCGATGCTTTTGGCAACGCCTGTCACACGCTTGTCAACAGAAGTGTCGGAACGACAGTAGACATTGTGGCGGAAGGCGAGGTCATCACGAAAGACATGCTGGGTGTCCATCGGGACTTTGGTGATACCATGCCCCGGGAGGTGTTTCTGAATCAGACCGCCAGAACTCTTCCCAATAACGGGATGATGGTTCTTGCGGATGAAATCAAACCGCTTCTGGCTGACAATGCGCTCAATGCGATGCATCGGCTTATGGATGCGGTCCGGGAACGGATCCAGTATGCCGGCGGTGAGACAGACGTATCGTCGACCGGCGCGGATGCGTTTTCCGGCGGGCGCGGCGTGTGCCAGGACCATGCCCATGTGTTTATCGGTTGCGCCCGCCATCTGGGTGTGCCGGCGCGCTATGTCTCTGGCTACCTTTATAACGGCGAACAGGATCGACCGTTTCCTGCGGGTCATGCCTGGGCCTCAGCCTGGATCGATGATCTGGGCTGGGTCGGGTTCGATATCTCGAACGGCATTGCTCCCTACGAGCACCATATCTGCATTGCTACCGGACTGGATTATGATTCCGCTGCACCGGTTCGCGGAACATGCCTCGGTGAAACCGTCGGCGAGACCATGAGCGTAGCTCTGATGGTGGAGGCTCTTTCCTGACCTTGGCCGTGTCTGTTGAACCTTAACTGCCTGTGGTTGCCGGGTTTCCGGGAGCAGGCTCGCTCTCCGGAAGCCGGACTACCGGTCAGGGCCGGGACTGATCGAAACACAGCGGACGCCGTCACGAATCGTAGATCCTGATACCAAGCGGGCCCGATCGGCCATTATTGGTTGGCGACGTATCCGCAGGGCAGGCGGACACGGCAGCGAGGATATCCATCTCGGCGCGAAGTTCCAGATAGTCCTCGGGCCTGACCTCGGTCGGCAGGATCCGGAAGCTTCCGTCGCTTGTCAGGTCAACGTTCATGAAGACATTGAAGACATCGATGATGTCATCGCCGGTCAAACCATAGGGTTCGACCGCTTCGCGAAGATTTTCCTGGCAGGATCGGTGACTGCCTGGTGGCAGGCCGTCCCGAATCTGGTAGAGCCGGGACGAACAGCGCCCACCCATATTTCCCCAATGGTTCGGATACGTGTCTTCCAGCACCGTCATCATGACGTTTTCACGGGGTGGTTTGGAGTAGAAATACTGAAACGACTTGCTGGTTCCCGTGCCGGCAATGACATTGATGGCCCAGCTCTGGCCACAGTGAAACATCTCCTTCGTATCATTGGCATTGAAGAAAACACAGTCACCCACCTGCCCTCCGGTAATCTGGCGGATTCGGAAAACCTGTCCCTGCCGGACGATGAAGCTGCGGCCGTAACGGGCCGGAATTTCGAAAGCGTCGAGAAGTTTGCCAGGCATGATCTGTTTCCTTTCGCAGTGTGCGATCAAGACAGCATAGGACACTTCGCTGGTTGTGGCCCCCGGACTTGCGAGACCATCTTCGGACGGTCAATTTTGCCCGGTCCGGAGGCTTTCGGATCATCCGGCCAGCTTCGGGTGAGGCAGATCGTGCTCCTGCCCTCTATCCGGTCGACAGAGTCCGTTCGAAGGGATGTTCCCTGTGCGGGAGCAACATGTCTGCACACCCGGACAATGGAAGGCACGACCGGCAACTGTCTCTTATTTACTGCGGCACAGGGTCCGGCTCATGACCTGTCCACATCCATGTCGTTGCAGGACTGCAGGTGATGATGCCGGGGAATATCATCCGCATCGCAGCAGCCGTTGATTGTTTCCGGAGTGGTTCGATACAATTTGACCCGCCACGTTCCGGTGAGATCCTGCAGCCTGTTTCATGATCGTGTCGATTTGGGAACCGGTTCTGAACCGGTAACCTCGCTGATGTGGTCCGCCGGTGATGATCCTGGGGAGGAGCACATGAAGGCCATATATTACTCCCGGTATGGTGGACCGGAAGTTCTCCAGTTCGGCGAGTTTCCCGAACCGGTTCTGGAGCCTGAGACGGTCATGATCGAGGTTCATGCGGTCAGTGTTGCGCCAAGCGACTGGATGGTCCGGTCCGGTCGCCTCCAACACATGTTTCCGCAGAGCTTCCCGACCATTCCCGGTCGCGACGGTTCGGGAGTCGTTGTGGAGGCCGGATCACAGGCCGACTTCGCCCGGAAGGGAGACGAAGTTGCTTTCAAGGTCGGACATGTCGAACTTGGAAGCTATGCCGAACGGGTCGTTCGTCCGCACGAAATGGTGACTTCAAAGCCGCACGGTGTGAGCCATGTCGAGGTTGCGGCCGGGGGGCATGCCGGAACCTGCGCGTGGATCGGCCTGGTTCGGGATGGCGGTCTGGAGCGTGGCATGAAGGTCCTGATCCACGGAGGCTCCGGAGCGATCGGCAGTCTGGCTGTGCAGATCGCCAGGTACAGACAAGCCTCGCAGGTGATCACGACCTGTCGTCAGGCCAATGTCGAATATGCGATCAGGCAAGGTGCCGATATCGCCATTCCCTATGACGTTGTGGACTTTCGCGATCACGTGAGTGACTGCGACCTCGTGTTCGATCTTGTGGGTGGAAACACCCATACCCGATCCCGCGAAGTCCTCAAGCCAGGGGGTGTCATGACATGGCTGATTGCTGAGCCCCTTGAGGCTCTCCCGGACCGCAATGACATTACCGTGCGACAGGCGATGATTGATGATGATCCACAGGTTCTGGAAACCGTCATGCATCTCATGGCGCAAGGTCATTTGCGTCCGCCGGTGGCGAGGGTCATGCCTCTCTCGCAAGCGGCAGAGGCTCACCGTCTGATGGAAGCCGGTGAGGTCAGCCGCGGCCGAATCGTGCTCCAGGTGCAATGAGTGAAGAGCCGGAAGGGGCTTGTCGATGATCCCAGGAGGCACTTGTCATGCCACCAGCATCAGACACCTGTGGCGCGTCGATGATTGTTTCATTCTCCGGTTTCGGTTTGACCCTTCTGTTTGCCGGTGTTCCTCGAACAGACACGATCGAGATATCGTCAGAATTCAGGATGTTGCGTTTAGCCGAGAAGGTGTCAGGCTGACCGACAGCCATCGTTGAAAACGGGAAAGCCTGATCATGACAAGGTTCTGCCTCTCTGTGCCTGACTGGAGCCCCGTTACCCATCACAGCAGACCGGAATGGCATTCCGATGAGAGAAATCAGCAGTCATCACCATGGGTCTCCGTCCCTTCATCGTCTCTTCGACGGGTTGCACGGGGTTTCTCCGGTCTTGCAAACGCCTTCTGCCACAAACCGGCAACAGGGAAATTGCGAGAGTTGTCGATGCCGGGCACCGGATCAGTTGCGCGATGAGCATGCGTCCGGTCGGATAGGGTGCGCGTCTGCGTTATACGGCGTCGCGAGCATTGTTGGGGGGCAGTATTCATGATGTGTCCGGATCGACATATCGCCAGTCAACTGAACCCTTGCACCTGCCACGCTCGCTTCAGGAGAGAGGGGTCGGCCAGTTGAGAATCGATATCATACATTGGGCCATCAGGCTGATCGCCTTTGCTATCGCCACTGTCGCGATCTATACCGCAGCATTCGGGGTGATTGATGAAATCTATCAGCGGTCGATCACCGTCGGGGCCTCGGTTATTCTGGTTGCGCTCACGGTACCGCTGGTCCGGGTCTGCGGATCTGCATCCGCCCTGGTCCGGCTCGTCTGCCTTGTGATCGACGGAGCATTGATCGCATTGATGGCACTCTCGCTCTACTGGTTCGCCTCGGTCTACGACGAGCTGGAGAGCGGACTTTATGATTTTCTTCCCCTTGATATTCTGATTGGCGCTGGCGGACTGGTCGCGGTTCTCGAGTTGACCCGGCGCGCTTTCGGCTGGCCGCTTGCTGCGCTGTCAATACTGTGTATCGGCTATGCCCTGTTCGGTGAAGACCTGCCCTGGATCTTTGCGCACGCCGGCTACGACCTCGAGCAGGTCATGCGGACAGTCTGGTATTCCTTTGACGGCGTTTTCGGCTTCATCGTAATTACCGTCATATCGCTGATCTTCATTTTCATCGTGTTTGGATCGGTCCTGGAGGCGACGGGAGCAGGCGCTGTGCTCCTGCGTATTGCGGTCAGCCTGACTGGCGGTTTGAAGGGTGGCCCGGCCCATGCAGCGATTGCTGCCAGCGGGTTTTTCGGAACGATATCGGGCAGTGTTTCCGCCAATGTTGTGGGAACCGGCGTATTCACGATTCCGATGATCAGGGAACGCGGATTCCAGAATTCCTTTGCGGGCGGGGTCGAGGCAGCTGCGTCTTCGGGTGGACAGTTCATGCCGCCGGTGATGGGTGCCGTTGCCTTTGTCATGGCCGATGTTACCGGGATTTCCTATGTGGTGATTATCGGTGCCGCCCTGATGCCTGCGGTGTTCTACTATGGGAGCCTCTTTGTCGCTGTTTGGGTTGAAGCCGCGCGCCGCGGAATCGAGCCGATCCCGCGATCCCGGCGCGAAAGGGTCTCGCGCCGGGACTGGTGGCAGTCGCTGATGTTCCTGGTTCCGATCCTGGTCATTATCGGTGTCTTGATTTCCGGGAGATCACCGGCCATGGCCGGTCTCTGGGCGACGGGGGTTGGTGCATTACTCGGGGTGATGAATCCGGAGGTTCGCAGGAAGCCGCAGGTGTATCTGGCGGCGCTTGTGAGAGGCGGAGAACAGTGCGGCAGGATCATGGTCGCTGTTGCCGCCATCGGTATCATCGTTGGCATCATGAACCTGACGGGGCTTGGTATCCGGTTTTCCAACATGATACTGGCGTTTGCCGGCAGCGAACTGTTCTTTGCATTGCTCCTGGTTGCGGGAGCCAGCATGATACTCGGGATGGGCCTTCCCACCATCCCTGCCTATCTGATTATTGTTCTCATCATGGGCCAGGCGATCGAAAATCTGGGTGTCCCCAAGATCCTGGTCCACCTGTTTGTCCTCTATTACGGCGTCTTGTCTGCAATTACGCCCCCGGTTGCCATCGCCGCCTATGCGGCTGCACCGATCGCCGGCGCCAACCCGATGAGCACGGCCCTGCAAGCACTGAAGCTGTCTTTCGTAGGGTTCATCGTTCCCTTTGTTTTCGTCTACAACCCGTCTCTTTCTCTGGTTGTCGGATTCGAGGTCTGGCCATTTCTCTGGGTCGTCACCCGTCTGGTCCTTGCGATCTGGATGATCACTACGGCGCTCGGTGGAATTGATCGGGCTCCGCTGCCCTACTGGTCGCGCGCAGCACGGCTGATCCTTGGCGTCGGGACGCTGGTGACCGCGACGGAAATTCAGGTGGCCGCGTTTGTATTGTCGTTCCTGCTCCTCTATACGGATTCAAGGCGAGCGAAGAGGTCCTGAATATCGGGAAGAATACGGAGACGGAAACGCTCGTGGGCAACCGCTACATGGACGCGGTTGCACGCACCCAAGGGAGAATGTGCTGCCATGAAATCACTCAAGATACTGTTCGTTACGGGGCTGGTTTTCGCGACTGCTGCCAGCGTTCAGGCCAAGGACTTCTACCGGATGTCCACGATCAGCCTGCCAACACCCTTCACCATCAATACGACATTTGCGAAACTGGTTCAGAAATACAATCCGAACATCGAGATACAGGTCAACGCCACAGGTGCAGCGCCCCGGCATGCGCTCGATGCGGCGCGCGGCAAGACCGACTTTCTGATGGGAGCTCCGGCGCTTCACCACCTGATGTCCAACGGGAAGGCGATGTTCGCCAAGGTCAAGGATGCAAAGGAACTTTCCGGGAATCTGCGTGCGATATTCAACTACCGGATCGGATTTTATCAATTTGGGGTCTACGCGGATTCAGGGATCACGAAGATGGCTGACCTCAAGGGGAAGCGCGTATTCCTCGGTCCTCCGGCTGCGGTCCAGAGAATTGTTGCGGCAGGCTTCGTCAAGGCGATCAGCGGCCTGGAGCAGGGCAAGGACTATACTGTGGTCAAGCTCGGCTTCTCGCCGGCCATGCAGGCATTCCAGGATCGTCAGATCGATGTCTTGACGGCGGCCGGTAATCCGCCGTCTTCCAACTTCGTGCAAGCAGCATTGACCAACAAAATCCGCTTTATCGGGGCGACCGACAAAGACTGGGAAACGGCGGAGATGAAAAAACTCATGTCGATCCCGGGTCGAACACGCGGCCAGTTCGCTGCTGATGTATACGGCGCCAACCAGGTCAACGACAAGCCTGTTCAGACCATCGCGGCCTGGGTTGGACTGGTTACGAGAAAGGGGATCCCTGAGGATGTCATTTACATGATGACCAAGACGTTCTGGGAACACATTGACGAGATGCATGCGGTTGTTCCCTGGGCCAGGGATGCCATCAAGCTGGATAACGCTTTCACCGAGATGAACATGCAACTGCATCCGGGCGCGTTGCGCTACTACCGGGAAGCAGGTGTCAAGGTCCCCGAAGGGCTGATGTAGGAACCTGTCAAATCCGGATCACCCGGGGCGATGGTGAATTCCGGTTGTGGTTGATCATGGTCAGCCAGCCCGGTGCCATCGTTCCCGGACGCAGGGGTGCCAGACAATACAGCCGTGTGTCATCGGGCAGAACGGGTTCCATACGATCCCGTCAGGGTTTCCTGGCGGCGAGACGTGGGTGATGGGAAACGGACTTGTGTCTGCTCGGTGATCACCAGGGCCGTCCTGTTTGATGGAGGCGGGCTTGACTGCATGGTCGTTTGTTCGCTGATGCAGTGCCTGCGGCGCCGGTTTGTCCGGCCCGGTTGTTGCATTGGCTGGTTCTGGCCCCGGAACCCTTCGGAGTCCTGCACTTCAGGTATGTGATCCGGGTGCCGGTTCCGGCAGCACTGCCCCCCGCTTCCGGCTCGTCGCTCTTTTGAATTTTCCGCTCTGGCTACCAGGGATGTTCGTGCCCCTCCCATGTCCAGAAGCGGCCATGACGGGCTTCATCCAAACTGGCCATGACTTCGTAGATGCCGTGGGTGCTCTCCTCCACTGATATACTTGCGTGGGGCCCGCCCATATCTGTGCGAACCCACCCGGGATGGATCACGACGGCGAGGCAGCCGCGCTTGCGCCACGTGCCCTCAAGCCTGCGGAATTGGTCGTTGAGCGCGGCCTTGGACTCGCCATATTTGCCAAGATTGCGCCGCGAGCCCCGGCGTGCGCCCATCATGCTGGTCATCAGTGCAATCTTTTTCTGCCCACTCCTCGTAACGGAATCCATCAGCAATTCAGCCATTTTTATGGGTGCTTCCACATTCACCTGATGGACAGCAGCCCGGCTCATGGCATTGCCATAGACCCCCGCATTGTGGATGAGAACATCAATGCCTTCATTTTTCAGGGCATCACGTAATGCTTCCCGCTGGGGGGAAACTGTGACGTCGAGACCATGAATGACGACTTCGCCATCAATCTTTCCGAGGGCACCCGGGTCGGTCGGGGTTCGTGTTGTGGCATGCACCTTCCACCCTTTATTTGCGTAGAGCTCAACAAGGCCGAGGCCAATTCCCCGGCTCGCTCCGATCACTGCCACAGTTGGCATCATCGTTCTCCTGATACTTCGCGGCCCTTTGAACTTGCCCGTCGTTTGCCGCAATCAACCGGAATGAGACCGGATCACCCTAACGGAAAAGGGGATCGGCGGTTACCCTGGCACCATATCAGATCAAACTGATCCGTTCGTCGGGGTTGTACTCCGAATTACCCGGCACCGAACCGGTGGAGAAGAAGCGCCTGACACTGAAACAAGGGGCGCATCGTATAAACTGACCCTATGATCCGCGCGATTGACCGTGGTCCCTTGACGGTACCGGACTCAACGACGGACACCTTGCGTCGTAATGGGGCGCCCTCGAGTCCGGGGGGCATTCCTTTCGCTCAATCGATGCGGGAAGTATGTGTATGACTGCTGCCCGCGTCATGACCAGGCTCGTGATCTGGTGAGGTGGATATCCGGGGCCGTTTTTCCGGGTTGGAAGCGCGTTATCAGCTGTCCTCCTCGTATTGGCATCTCAAGAAATCCGCTTACGATAGGGGGCAGGGAACAGAGTCCACATGGCGGACACCGTGACGCCCAGATGACACAAGACTTCGAAGCACTGTCAGGACAAGGCCCCCGGAAGAGCGGTTGCCGCATTGGGATTGATATTGGTGGAACCTTCACCGATGTGATCCTGATCAGCGAGGATGGAGATATTCGTTCCCGCAAGGCGCTCTCGACGCCTGACGACTATGGACGCGGTGTCATCGAAGCGCTGACGTCACTGCTCCACGAATGCGCGGTCCCGGCCAGTGCGGTCGGTCGCGCGGTTCATGCGACCACCGTGGCGACCAACACAATTCTCGAAGGCAAGGGGTCGAAAACAGCTCTCGTCACCACCCGGGGATTTCGCGATGTGCTCGAAATGCGAAGGTTGCGCATCCCGGAAATGTACACGCTCAATTTCCGGCGGCCCGAACCGATGGTTCCGAGACATCGGCGACTGGAAGTCACCGAACGAATGGGTCCGCAGGGAGAAATCCGGATCGCACTGGATGAAGACAGTGCTGTGGCAGCGCTGGAGAAGTTGCGGGGCACCGACATTGAAGCGCTGGCGATCTGTCTTCTCCATTCCTATGCCAATCCCGAGCATGAGAGGCGCATTGCCGATCTGGCACGCCGCATGTTCGGTGGGCATCTCTACATCACCTGTTCCAGCGAGATCCTGCCCGAAATCCGGGAGTATGAACGGACCAGTACGACCGTCATCAACGCCTGTCTCGGTCCTGTGCTGGAGCACTACTTTGCCTCCCTTGTTTCGCATCTCGGCAACATCGGCGTGACGGCACCGCTGCAGGTCATGAAATCCGACGGGGCGATCATGACCGTGGCATCGGCCATCCGGATGCCTGCCTATCTTGTCGAATCGGGTCCGGCAGCCGGTGTCATGGGAGCAGCACGATGCAGTGGCACCGATGCCCTGGCCGACGTTATCACGCTGGACATGGGGGGGACGACGGCCAAGGCGTCCATGGTGGAAGGCGGGAAGGTGATGACGACCAGCGACTACGAAGTGGGCGCTGGCATCAACCTCTCAAGCCGGCTGGTTTCGGGTGGTGGTTACGCTCTCAAGCTTCCTGTCGTTGATCTTTCCGAAATCGGTGCCGGTGGCGGCAGTCTGATAACGATCGACAATAGCGGCCTCATGCATGTCGGGCCTGAGAGTGCCGGTGCCCGGCCCGGCCCCGTCTCCTACGGGCTTGGCGGGACAAACCCCACACTGACCGATGCCATGATCGCCCTGGGATACATCAATGGCAGCTATCTGGTAGGCGGCGAACTGCCGCTTGATAAAAATGCAGCCCTGGATGCGTTGCGAGAGCGGGTTGCCGTTCCTCTCGGGAGCGGTTCTCTGGAAGCCGCCTACGGTGTCTATCAGATTGCTGCGAGCACGATGGTCAGAGCGGTCAAGGCCGTGTCCACCTATCGCGGCCGGGACCCCCGTGACTTTGCCTTGTTCGCGTTTGGCGGGAATGGTCCGGTGGTCGCGGCAGAAATTGCCGGTGAACTCGATATGACGCGGATCGTGATCCCTCGTCATCCGGGCGTGTTCAGTGCCTTCGGTCTGTTGATGTCCGACATCGAGCACGAATTCCCGAAAGCCGTGTTGCGGCAGCTTCGAAATCTCGACCTTTCTGAAATCGAGACGATTTACACTGAGCTGGAGACAGAGGCGCGCGGCCTGATGGGCGAAGAAGGGTACGCTGTCGATACCGTGGAGCTGGTTCGCAATATCGATCTTCGATACACGGAGCAGGCACATGAGTTGACCCTTCCCTTTGTTGGCGACGTGCAACGGCTGGCACAATCGTTCTCCGACGAGCACGCCCGTACCTACGGCCATGAGGCCAGCGCCGAATCCGTGGAAAGTGTGGCTGTTCGCGTGAAAGCCCGGATCCCGGTTGATTCCGTTGAACTGCGTCCGTTGTCCACATCTGCGCCGCCGCCACCGGCCCGTGGTGGCGACACCGCACGGCGAGCGTATTTCGGACCCGGCCTTGGCCTTCTTGATACTCCGGTCATTGATCGGCAGGGGCTTGTCGGCCGCACAGTTTCTGGCCCCCTGATCATTGAGGAATATGATTCGACCTGCGTTGTCCCGCCGCAATGGCTTGCCAGTCTCGACAGGCAGGGAAACATCGAACTTCGCCTGGTGCGTGGAGGGATGACATGACGACGTCGATCGATGCCGTGACGAAGGAAGTGGTCAGAAATGCCCTGAGTTCCATTGGTGACGAAATGGCGCTGGTGATCATGCGCACCGCCTTTTCGCCTATCGTTCGCGACTCAGGAGACTATTCCACAGGCCTTTGTGATCGTAACGGAAAGATGATTGCGAGCGGTCTGACCATGGCCTTGCATCTGGGCTCCTTTCCGGACGCCATGCAGCAACTCCTTGCCGCCTATGACGGGGATATTCAGCCCGGCGACCTGTTTGTCTGGAATGATCCTTACGGCGGCGGCGGGATGCACCTGCCAGATGTCTATATCGTCAAGCCCATCTTCTGGGACGAGAGAATCGAGGGTTTTGCGGCGACCCTTGTGCATCAGATTGATATCGGTGGAGCCGCACCGGGGTCCACGGCCGTGTTCGCAACCGATATCTATCAGGAGGGCCTCAGGATCCCGATCGTGAAGCTGTATGACCAGGGCCAGCCCAACGACACGTTTTTCCGAATACTCGAGAAAAATACGCGATTGCCGGACAAGGTGTCAGGCGATATGCGTGCTCAGGTTGCCGCCTGCAGAACAGCTGAACGAGCCTATCACAAGCTGATTGAAAGATACAGTGTTGACACGTTTCGCAATCTGATCGAGGAGATGCACGCCCATGCGGAAGCGCTGATGCGCCAGGAAATTGCGTCCTTGCCGGACGGGACCTGGTCCTTCACTGACTTTCTCGACGGTTTCGGCGAGGATCCCGAACCCATCCCGCTCAAGGCAACGGTAAAGATCGATGGTGAGGAGCTGACCATTGACTGGGCCGGCAGCTCCCCGGAGGTTCCTGCAGCGATCAACTGTCCGGTACCGTTTGTCAAGGCGGCCTGCTATGTCGTGCTCAAATGTCTGGCCGAACAGGACATACCGGACTTTGAAGGCTTCATGCAGCCGATTCATGTGGTTGCGCCGGAAGGCACTGTTGTCAATCCGAAGCCGCCGGCGCCCTGTGCGGCACGCGCCATCATCGGATGGCGTGCGCTGGACGTACTGTTCGGTGTTTTCGCACAGATCGTACCGGATCGCATCCCGGCTGGCGGCGAGGGCGGTGTTTCTTTTCCGGTCATCGGCGGCATGCGTGAAGGCCGCCCCTATATCTGCAGCGAGACCCTTGCCGGTGCCTGGGGCGCGCTTCCCCATTGTGACGGCATGCATGGTATCCCCAATCCGGGAGGGAATCTCACCAACCAGCCCGTGGAAATGATCGAAGCGCTGTTTCCGATCGAGGTGACACGCTACGGGACCGTCGAGAACTCGGGAGGACCCGGGCGTCACCGCGGCGGTCCCGCTTTTGTGCGGGAATATCGGTTGCTGGAGGGAGAGGCGCGGCTGGTCATGCGGTCGGATCGTCGCAACACCCTGCCATATGCGCTTGGCGGCGGATCGCCGGGGACGCCGTCGTGGAACATCCTGAATCCGGGCGATACACAGCGCCTGCTGCCTGTCATGCCCATGGAAGCGATCGAACTGAAGCCGGGGGATGTCTTTTGCCATATATCGGCAGGCGGGGGAGGTTACGGAGATCCGCTGACGCGAAGTCCGGAAGCCGTCCTCAAGGACATCCTCGAGGAGCGGATCACCACAGACTATGCCCGTGACGTGTATGGCGTCATTCTTTGTAAAACAGCCCCCCGGGTTGATCTGGAAGCAACGACGACGATGCGCCGGGGTCTGTTGGCGAGACGAGCTGCATCGGAGCACGTGGACATGGCGTTTCTCCGTCACTTTCATCAACCTCTCGGGATCGATGGATATGTGCTGGAGGGCCGACGGCTCCGGTTCCCCGAAAAGGAACCGTGCGCCACTTCTCCCTTGTCCGTGGAACAGGATTGATCAACAGGCCTTGACCCGGGATTACCCGGAACAGGGCCGGATCCTGCAGTGAGAACCCATCCGGTAGCGCCGACGCTCTTGTTGACTTGGCAACAATGCAATAGGGTGTGAGCAGACTGATCGGCGTTGTTGACGCTGGCATTACACAGGGAGGTCCGACATGTTCGGTTTCAAACAGATGGGCTGGTCTGCCGCCGGGGTGGCGGCTGTGGCCTTGATGCTCGCACTACCGGGAGCACCAGCCGTCGCCCAGAAAACCATCGCCTTGACCGCGGTGGATGGATATCCCCCGCGCGCCCTGCAGGTCCGCACGTTTATCGAATATCTTATTCCGGAAGTGGACAAACGGCTTGCCGCGTCCGGACAGTACAAGATTAGGTGGAACAAGGCGTTCGCCGGGCAGATCGTGAAGGTGCGCCATGTGATGACGGGCATGCAGAAGGGTCTCGGCGACATTGGTGTTGTCACAAGTGTTTTCCATCAGGACAAGGTTCCGATGCAGGCCGTCGCCTATGTCACGCCGTTTGTGACGGCTGACCCGGTGCTTTTGTCGCGGACAGTCGATCAACTCGCTGAGCAGCATCCCGAAATGAGGCAAGCCTGGGAAAAATACAACCAGGTGCTTCTGTCGAGTTTCTCGGTTATCGATACGTACCAGATGTTCTTCCGCGACAAGATCACAAATATCGGGGAATTCAAGGGCCTCAAGATTGCCGGTGCCGGGATCAACATGCGGTATCTGACGGGGACAGGTGCCACACCGGTGATCGGATCGATGGTGCATTACTACAACAAGTTCAAGACCGGAGCGATCGACGGTTCCATGCTCTGGACCGACGCCGCCGTGGCCTTCAAGCTGGTCGACGGTGCCAAGTTCATGCTCAAGGCTGACATCGGAACCGCCAACTCGAAGGCGCTTACGATGAACAGGGATGCCTACAAGCGGCTGCCGAAGGAAGTTCGCGATGTCATTCACGATGTTGCTGCCGATTATCGGGATTACACGGCGCAGCAAGCCATCAATGACGCCGACCGGGCCTATCAGAACTACCGCGACAAGGGTGGCGAGATCATTCAGATGTCGCAGAAAGCCCGGGAAGACTGGGCGAAGACCATGCCGAATATTGCCAAGGACTGGGCCAGTCAGCTTGATGCCAAGGGGCTACCCGGTACCAAGCTACTCGTCAGTTACATGAATACCATGCGTGCGGCCAATCAGCCCATCATTCGGCACTGGGACAAGGAATAGAGTTCTTTGACTCCAACCCCCGGGGAAGAGGCGCACGCGCAGCAGAGTGCGCCCTTTCGGGTGTTTTCGTCGCTTGTGAGCGGCATGAATGCCACGGGTTCCTGCTGGATCGTGGTACTGATGCTGCTGATCAATGCGGAGGCAATCAGCCGGTCCGCAATCAATGAACCGATCATTGGTGTCATTGAAATGATCGAGATCTCGATCATCGGGATCGTATTCCTGCAGCTCGCAGATTCCCTCAGACAAGGAATCCTCACCCGGTCCGACGGGCTGTTCAACCAAGTCATGCGGCGAAGACCTTCCGCGGGTCACTGTATGGGGGTTGTGACCTGTGTTCTGGGAGCTGTTTTCATGGGAATTGTTCTCTGGGGCAGCGTTCCTTTCTTTTTCGAGGCGTGGGAAAACGACTACTATATTGGTGTCGACGGCATGTTTACCGCACCGGTATGGCCAGTGGCTCTCATTATCGTGTTCGGCGTTGTGGTGACCATGGCCCAGTTTGTGGTCATGATACTTGACCACTGGCGCGGCATTTCCGGGCGGAACTAGAGCAACCCCATGGCAGGCGTCGAAGTGGGCATCATATCGGTGCTCGTCATCCTGGTTCTCATCTACACCGGGATTCATGTCGCTGTAGCGCTTGGACTGGTCTCCTTTATTGGCGTCTGGGTCTATCGTGACTCGATCGATGTGGCCATCAGCCTGCTCGCCGCCGCTACCCATGACACGATTGCACACGCCGTCTTCGCAAACATTCCCCTGTTTGCCTTGATGGGGATTGTCTCAAGCGAGATTGGCCTCGGATCTGATGTCTATCGTGTTGCCGACCAGATGTTCCGGCGGGTGCGGGGCGGCCTGGGAATGGCAACGGTGGCTGCCAATGCCCTGTTTGCCTCGATCACGGGTTCCTCAATTGCATCGGCGTCGGTGTTTACGCGCATTGCTGTCCCCGAGATGCGACGGTTCGGCTATACGCGGCAGTTTTCGGTCGGTGTTGTTGCCGGGAGTTCCGTACTCGGGATGCTGATTCCGCCGTCATCGATGTTGATCATCTATGCCATCGTGGCTGAGCAGTCGGTGGGGCACATGTTCATCGCCGGCTTCATTCCCGGCGTTCTTCTTGCGGCCGCGTTCATCCTCGGCATTTTCCTGATGGCCCGGGTCATGCCAAGATTCATTGGAGGCGAAGAGGCCCTTGCGTCGCAGGAGGAAGGGCCGTCCATGAGCTGGTGGGAGATCGCGAAACTGCTGTTTCCGGTGGCCTTTCTCGTCGTGCTGGTCCTCGGTGGTATCTATACGGGCTGGTTTTCTCCCGAGGAAGCGGGGGCTGCGGGTTCGGCCGGTGCGCTTGCCATTGGAATCATCAAGCGCCGTCTGACGTGGAGCGGATTTTGGCGCGTACTGGTGGAGACCGGGCAGATTACGGCTGCCATCCTGTTCCTGATTATATCTGCGTCGATGTACAGCCGTATGCTGGGTGTGGCGGCACTGCCAACATTGTTCAGTGACTGGTTGACAAGCATGAATCTTGGAATGACAGGGCTGATGGTCATTTACGTCATTCTGATGGTTTTGCTCGGCACGATCATCGAGACGGCGTCCATTATCCTGATCGTCGTACCGCTGTTCCTGAGCTCTGTCGAGGCTCTCGGCGGAAATATTGTCTGGTTTGGTATTGTGACCGTCATCGGTGCAGAAATCGGCCTGCTGACCCCGCCTCTCGGTATTTCCTGTTTTACGATCAAGAGTACAATTCGGGATCCTACCATCACGCTGTCCCATATCTTTACGGGTGCTTTTCCGTTTGCATGTGTGATGTTGCTGGTGCTGATTCTTGTCATTGCATTCCCGTCGCTCAGCCTCATGCTTCTGTAGTCGGACCAATATCCTTCTTCCGGATGCAGCCCGGCACAACAAACCCCGATAACTGTCGTCCTGGTAAGCTCGGGCGAATACTCGGGGAAGCGTATGACTTCAGTGTGTTGGGACTGCCCCTGGTTGCCGGTGTGTCCCGGTGACCTGCACGCGCCCTCGTTCCGGCGCCAGTGACTTACATCTGCCCGGGGCCTTGGGCCACGACCCCCGCGGGCTGATAATGGTCATGGTGATGAGAGCGCGTATCGCCGAAGCCCGCTCGGGAAAGAACCGTATTGATGCGCACTGTGTTTGATGCTGGCTGTCTTCAGGGAATGCATTTCGGGCGGCGTCTTGGGGCAACGGGCGAAACGCCTCCCTGATCCTGTATCGGCCTGCGCGACGACAACGCCTCTCGGGACGAGGGCCGGGACGGGGGAACGAGCCCTTGACCTGAATGGGGAGGCAAGCCCGACCTTAGACGTTTGAGGGCTGCGAAGACAATCGGAAAGACTTTTGCCCAAGGCCGGGCTCAAGCTTCGGTCTTGGCCCTGAAGCGACACAGATCCCGAACCACGCAGGACGGACAGTCGGGTTTGCGGGCCTTGCACACATAGCGACCATGAAGAATCAGCCAGTGATGAGCATGGTGAAGCCAGCGGGCCGGAATTCTCCTGACCAGCTTTGTTTCCACCGCATCCGGGGTTTTACCGGGAGCCATCCCTGTTCGATTTCCAAGACGGAAGATATGGGTATCTACAGCCATGGTCGGTTGTCCGAAAGCAACGTTCAGGACAACATTCGCCGTCTTGCGGCCGACACCTGGCAGCTTCATCAGCTGTTCCCGATCGGCTGGCACCTTGCCACCGTAATCCGAGACCAGCATCTGCGACAACGCGATGACGTTCTTTGCCTTGTTACGGTAAAGGCCGATCGTCCGGATTTCATTACGTATTCGTTCTTCACCCAGATTTACCATCTTCTGCGGTGTGTCGGCGATCGAGAACAGGATTCTGGTGGCCTTGTTGACACCGACATCCGTGGCCTGGGCCGACAACACAACCGCAACAAGCAAAGTGAACTCGTTCACATACTCCAGCTCGCTGGCGGGATCGGGGTTGCTTTCCGAAAGGCGCCTGAAGAATTCCTCGACATCACGGGAAGGCATGGTCGCACGCATGACGATGTTCTACCCTTCCGCCACGCCCCCGAAAAGATGCAATTTGATCAGACCCTTCACAAAACCGTTTCGCATTTATTGTGGTCGGCCTATCATCGACCCATGAAGGAAATCATGACAGCCCGTGACTGCCCAGCCAGGGGAGGCGAACGTTATCTGTTTGCCGCAGTCCTGAAGCCTCACGTAAGCCTCAACAGGCGTGGTTTTGTGCTCTTGATGTCTCTTGTTGCGGCTGTCGGATTCATTGTCGGCTTGGTTTTCATGGCAGCCGGCGCATGGCCTGTCGCAGGGTTCTTCGGTCTGGATGTGGCGCTGATCTGGCTTGTTTTTCGCGCCAATTTTCGCTGGGCGAAAACCCGCGAAACAGTCTCGCTGACCCGGGAACGTCTGACGGTCGAGCGGATCAGCCCGTCGGGATCCGTCCGTCGATGGGAATTCCAGCCCTACTGGATGAGGGTGAATCTGGATCAGCCTGATGGGAACTCCCGAGCCGTTTATCTGTCGAGCCACGGACAGACTCTCAGGATCGGGACTTTTCTTGCGCCAGAGGAACGGCTGGATTTTGCACATGCCCTCAGGGAGGCACTTTCGAGAGCCCGCCTGCCGTTGCCTTCATCTGCCGCAAATTGAAACCCAGCGCACCTGCCCACTTGTACACAGCCTTCTGAATAGAATCATTCGCGATCGAATCGAATTGCGCAAAATTCGGGTGTGATGGTAGTGCGGCACGGACTAGTGTTTGTCCGGAATACAGCCATCAGACGGAACTGGTCCGATGACAAGGAAGATGCAAAATCGCTCTCCGAGGCAGGTAGCGCTCGACTATGCGCGAATCGAACGGGCGCTTCTATACATCCAGACTCATTTTCGCGAACAGCCTGGCCTCGATGAAATTGCTGCAGCGGCTGCGCTCAGCCCTTGCCACTTCCAACGTGTATTCACGCGATGGGCGGGTGTCAGTCCCACCCGGTTTCTGGGATATCTCACACTTGCCCACGCGAAGGCTGTCCTGGATGAAGCCTCGAGCGTCCTTGAAGCGTCTTGCGCGGTGGGCCTTTCCGGGCCGTCGCGTCTCCACGACCTGTTTGTGACCTACGATGCGATCACTCCCGGCCAGTACAAGGCCATGGGCTCGGGTCTCGAAATCCGCTATGGGGTCCACACCGGACTGTTTGGGGACTATCTGGCCGCGAGTACAGATCGCGGTCTTTGCGCGTTGCGGTTTCTCGGGGACGGAGGCAAGGAAGCGGCGGTCGCCGAACTGAGGCACGAATTCCCGGGCGCCCGGCTGCTCCGGGAAGAGGACGAGACGATAGAGCTCTGTGCCCGACATCTTGCTGCGAAGCCCTTGACCGGCCCCGGACAACTTCGGCTGTTTTGCAAGGGCACGAACTTTCAGATCCGGGTCTGGGCGGCATTGCTGTCGATGCCAACAGGAGCCCTTGCAACCTATGGAGACATCGCCCGCGCAGTTGGCGCTCCGAAAGCTGCTCGCGCGGTCGGCAGTGCCGTTGCGGCCAACCCCGTCGCAGCATTGATTCCGTGCCATCGTGTCATACGAGCCACGCGGTTGTTTCAGACCGATTACCGTTGGGGTTCAGCCCGCAAGCTGGCCATGATCGGATGGGAACAGGCCCAGCGATCGAAATCGTGCGACTTCGACCTCTGACGGGTTCTGACCAACAGGGCGCGGATCCGTTTGTGGCCCGCGGGCGTCTCGTCAGCTTGGCCTTGCTGAACCCGGAAATTATCAGATCGGGCGTAAATCGTTCATCACACCGCCACGTTATTTGAAACGGACCTGCCCGGCGTACGCATCGAAAGCAACAGATACGGGGACGTTTCCGGCTCTGGGATAGCTGTCGGCAATTTGCCGGCCCCTCAGGAAATGGAGTGACAGGAAGCGAACGATGCACACTCTCCCGGATCTGATCCCCTATACTCTCGGTATCGCCTGGCCGGAATGTCATCAGCTTATGACGGCAAAATTCCATGGGCGTGTTGACGTCTGCCATTACCGTTCGGAAATGCTGGTGCCTCCGGTCCGGACCATGCGATGTCATGAATCCGAGGCCCCTCAGCTTGGCTGGTTCATCACCCACCGCACTGATCGCCCCTTTGTCGCGATGGACTGATTTCTTATGGTGGCCGGCCGAGGAGCGAGAAGCGGCCTCTCAACCGTGGTGAACGGTGAGGCTCCGGAACTCTCTCCGGTGCACGACTTCGGGATGGGAAGCAAGACTGATATGGATGGACTGGTTTTCTGACTGAGGAGTTTTCAAACCGACTTGCATGCTTTCGATCCCGCAACGGAAACGGAACGAGGATGTCCGAGCAACGAACCGGATCCTTGATCGGTGGCGTCGGTTGTCCTTCACCGCGTCCATACCGTGGTCAAGGGGGATATATCCGGAGCCGGGCGAGCCCCGGTGCCCGGTCCGGCGGATCAGGGAATATACTATCCGGTTCACCGAAGGAGAGGCTTTCCGATTTCTGCAGCTTTGCCTTGAGGAAAGACCCCGGCCACTGTCAGAGAGTTCATTCATTTCCAACGCCGTCCTCAAAGTGACCCTTGTTCGACGGAAACCGTGCTTTGGTCCGTGTTACAGGTAAGTGTGAACGATTTTCCGAATTCAGGAGCCTGGTGATCCGGATCACGAACTGCTTCTCCTGCAGCTGTTCCTGGCCCTGTCCGCACTGCTTCCGGAGGCGCGGTTCTACGACCGGGAAAGAGGAGCCTGCCGGAGTGGTACCTGTATCGGAATGAAGTGATGCAACACATTTTTATGACAGGATTGATCACGACCGTGTACGCACAGGCTGGTGTGAAAATGCCGACAGGGGGCAACCAAGTTGCGCCGTTTGCGCCGGGGCCCGGATCGTCGAAGACACCCTTTCCTGGTTGGCTTGAGGCCAGGAACTCGCCCGGGCGAATAACGAGAATCAACAGCCGAACGGAATCGCGGGTCCAGCGTCACAGGGTCAAAGGATCAAAGAGAAGTTTCGTTTCGGTACCGGTGAAACGTTTGGCTGGGCTCATACGCCATGATCGGCTCCCGTCGAACCGCGATCGGCAACTGGCTGCAGGAGTCCTGAACCGGATCTGGCTGGACCTCGACCCTTGCCAAAGGGGCCGGACAAGACGTCAAATTCGATAAAAGACTTTGAAAGGACACGTCTGATGACCAACCTGTACAGGTCCGCGCAGACCCGCCGCGGCATGCTGATTGGCCTGGGTGCAGCGGGTATCGGGCTCATTCCCGGATCTGTCCTTGCTGCAGACCGGCCGACAATATCCACGGGGCGTATCACGGTCTGCAGCAATGCCGGTGTGCTTGTGTCGGACATGTCCGGTCGCATCGCTACCGTGGCAGACTTTTCCGTTGCCACCAGTTGCCGGCTTTCCCGCAGCACCGTCGAAGGTCCCTACTTCATATGCACCGATACCATGAATCGACGAGACATTGCGGCCGGGCTCCGTGGAACACCAATGACATTGGCCCTGCGGATTATCGATCGGGGTTGCAAACCGGTCCCCGGCGCTATTGTGGATGTCTGGCAATGTGATGCCCGCGGAAATTACTCGGGCCATGCCGTGAATCCGGACAATCCTCCACGAATCGGCCGGGGCAGACCCCGGGGACCAGACGTTCCCAGCCGTTTCCTCCGCGGCGTTCTGGCTGCTGATGGCGACGGGATCGTCGAATTCGACGCAATCTATCCAGGTTACTATTACGGACGCGCGATACACACTCACTTCAAGGTGCATGTCGGCACTTCTGCCTGGCTGACCAGTCAGGCGCTTTATCCGGAGGTATGGAACGAAAAAATTCTTGCCAATCCGATCTATCGCGACGGGCGCAGCTCGGATCGGGTCCCGAATTCGAATGACTATTTCGGCAGGGCAGGCGGGCTGTTCAGCATTTCCCTACGTCGTGACCGGTTGCTCGCAACGCTCAATGTTGCCGTCCAGGGCTGAGTACCCACCGGTCCGGTGGCATCAGCATGGTCGCGCAGCAGATGTTGTAACCGGCGATTTCCGATCGAGAGTCAGAACGAGATTTTCGGGCTAATTCAGGCCCAGCACGTCAAACATGGTGTAGAAGCCGGGAGACCGTCCATTCGACCACAAGGCGGCGCGCACGGCGCCCCGGGCAAAAATCATCCGTGACTGGGACTTGTGCGTGAGTTCCAGCCGTTCATCATCGGTCGCGAAAATGACTGTATGCTCGCCGACAACATTGCCGCCTCGCAGCGTGGCAAATCCGATATCGCCGCGCTGCCGTGGGCCGGTAATGCCTTCACGGCTCCATTGGGCTGAAATGTCCAGATCGATCTCACGGCCCGCCGCGGCAGCGCGGCCAAGTCCCACCGCGGTACCAGAAGGTGCATCGATCTTGTGCCGGTGATGCATCTCGAGAATCTCGATGTCAAACGTCTCATCAAGGATCGACGCCACCTGCCGGGTCAAGGCAAACAGCAGATTGACCGCCAGGCTCATATTCGGCGCGAATATGACCGCCGTTTTCTGTCCGGCTGAACGCAGGATCTGTTCGCCCGCAGCATCCAGCCCGGTGGTGCCGATAATATGTGGTACGCCCGCTTCGGCTGTGAGGGCCGCGTGGTCTATGGTTGCTTCCGGCAGGGTGAACTCAATGATGGCATCGGACTGATCGATGACGGTCGCCGGTTCACAGCCGATCTCGACATCAAGATCGGCGATGCCGACGAATGCTCCGGCATCCTGCCCGACAGCGGGGCTTCCCGGCGCATCACAGGCCGCGGCGACGTAGCAACCGTCGGTCTCCGTGACCTGACGGATCAACGCCTGTCCCATCCGTCCCCCTGCTCCGATGAGTCCGATCTTCATGTCTGCCACGAGTGGCTCCTTCCCGCTTCCCTCCTGACGGTGATCAGTCCGTCAGGTCTTCCCACAATTCTTTCATGCGCGAAAAGAAGCCTTCGGACTCAGGGCTGGTACTGCGGCCTCCGGAAGATTTCTCCTTTTCGAATTTGCGCAGCAATATCTTCTGGTTTTCAGACAGATTTACCGGCGTTTCGACCAACAGATCGATATACATATCACCCCTCCTCCCCGGATTGTGGAGGATCGACATTCCCTTGCCACGGAGACGAAACTGGTGACCGGACTGGGCTCCGCCCGGCACCGTCACCTTGGCCCGCTTTCCCTCTATCGTCGGGACTTCCACCGAACCGCCCAAAGCTGCCGTGGTCATTGGTATTGGAACACGAATCTGAAGGTCGGCACCGTCGCGGTTGAAAACACGATGGGGAGCTATGGACACGAAGATATAAAGGTCTCCTGCTGCGCCGCCTCGTGCCCCGGCCTCGCCCTCGCCAGCAAGACGGATCCGTGTACCGTCTTCAACACCGGCCGGGATCCTGACCTGAAGAGTCCGTTCCTTGCGGACACGGCCACTTCCGTGGCAACCTTCACAAGGGTTTTCTATCGTTTGTCCAAGACCCGAGCACACCGGGCAGGTGCGCTCGATCGTAAAGAACCCCTGCTGCGCTCGGGCCCGTACCTTCCCCCGGCCCTGACAGGTCGAACAGGTCACCGGTCGTGAACCCCGGGCCGCACCGGTCCCGTTGCAGTCAGTGCAGGAAACATGCGTTGCCACGCGGATATCTGTTTCAGTACCCGAATAGGCATCCTCCAGGCGGATTTCGAGGTTGTAACGAAGATCAGCGCCTTGGGTGGAACGCCGCCGGTCGCCCCGCCGCCCGGTCAGATCGCCGAACATCTCGTCGAAAATGTCGGCAAATCCAGAGCCGAAATCGAAGTCTCCGGATCCGGGCGGTGCGCCGCCTTCGAATGCCGCATGTCCGAACTGATTGTAGGCCGCGCGTTTTTCCGGGTCCTTCAGGACGTCATAGGCTTCGTTGATTTCCTTGAATCGTGTTTCGGCATTCTGATCACCCTGATTTCGATCCGGGTGATATTTCATAGCAAGCTTGCGATAGGCTGACTTGATATCAGCTTCATCGGCCGTGCGACCGACACCAAGGGTTTCGTAATAGTCGCGCTTTGACATACCGCACCGCTCCCCCGCCGCTACCCGTTCAGGCGCCGCGCGGAACCCGGCTCACGAGGGCCGCCTCGTGGTCAGGCCCTCTTGTCATCCTGTTGATCTACATCAACTTCCTCAAAATCGGCGTCGACAACAGTGCCGTCATCAGCCGCCTGGGCCGCATCCTGGGCTGTTCCGGTCGTCGCCCCCTCAGCCTGTTCCTGTTGCGCCTTGTAGATGGCTTCTCCCAGCTTCATGGACACCTGCTCCAGAGCTGTTGCCTTCGCCTGAATTTCCTCGACGTTCTCGCCGCCAATGGCAGCCTTGAGGTCGGCGAGGGCCGACTCGATTGCCGACTTGTCTTCGGCAGACACTGCGTCGCCATGTTCGGAAAGGGCTTTTTCGGTCGAATAGACCAAACTGTCGGCATGGTTCCGGGCTTCGACGAGTTCCCGCCGGTTGCGGTCGTCGCTTGCGTGCTGTTCCGCCTCGGCGACCATCGTCTCGATTTCTTCATCAGACAGCCCTCCCGATGCCTGAATCCGGATGTTCTGCTCCTTGTTGGTCGCCTTGTCCTTGGCCGATACATTCACAATGCCGTTCGCATCGATGTCGAAGGTAACCTCGATCTGGGGTCCGCCCCGAGGGGCCGGAGGAATACCAACCAGATCAAATTGCCCCAGAAGCTTGTTGTCAGCCGCCATTTCCCGTTCGCCCTGGGACACTCGGATCGTGACAGCACTCTGGTTGTCCTCAGCGGTCGAAAACACCTGGCTTTTCTTGGTCGGAATCGTCGTGTTGCGATCAATGAGCCGCGTGAACACGCCGCCCAGGGTTTCGATACCAAGGGACAGGGGAGTCACGTCAAGCAACAGGACATCCTTGACGTCGCCGGCCAGCACACCGGCCTGAACAGCAGCGCCAATGGCTACCACCTCGTCCGGATTGACCCCGCGGTGAGGATCGCGCCCGAAAAAGTTCTTTACTGTTTCGATGACCTTGGGCATCCGGGTCATGCCGCCGACAAGAATGACTTCGTCAATTTCTCCGGCGACCAGAGACGCGTCCTTGAGTGCAGCGCGGCAGGGTCCGATCGTCCGCTCGATCAGGTCATCGACGAGGACTTCGAGCTTTGACCGCGTCAGCTTGATGTTCAGATGCTTGGGTCCGGTCTGATCTGCCGTAATGAACGGCAGATTGACTTCGGTCTGACCGCTCGACGATAGTTCGACCTTGGCTTTTTCAGCCGCTTCTTTCAGCCGCTGCAAGGCGAGCTTGTCGTTTCGCAGGTCGATACCGTTTTCCTTGCGAAACTCGTCGGCCAGATAGTCCATGATGCGGGCGTCAAAATCCTCCCCGCCCAGGAAAGTGTCGCCGTTGGTCGACTTGACCTCGAAGACACCGTCACCGATTTCCAGAATGGAAACGTCAAAGGTGCCGCCGCCGAGATCGTATACCGCAACCGTACCGCCCTGCTTCTTGTCGAGCCCGTATGAAAGTGCGGCGGCTGTCGGCTCGTTGATGATCCTGAGGACATTGAGACCTGCGATACGTCCCGCGTCCTTGGTGGCCTGCCGCTGGGAATCGTTGAAATAGGCCGGAACGGTGATGACGGCGTCTGTCACCGAGTCTCCAAGATGGGACTCGGCCGTCTCCTTCATCTTCTGAAGTACGAACGCAGAAATCTGGCTCGGGGAATAGCGGTCATTGTCGACCTGCACCCAGGCATCACCATTTTCTGCCTTGATGATCCTGTAGGGAACGAGCTCCTGATCCTTTTTCGTGGTCGGGTCGTCGAAAGGGCGTCCGATCAGCCGCTTGATGGCAAAGAGAGTATTTTCGGGGTTGGTGACAGCCTGTCGTTTTGCGGCCTGTCCGACAAGACGCTCATCACCGTCCGAGAAGGCAACCATCGATGGAGTCGTACGTGCCCCTTCCGAATTCTCGATAACCCTTGCGTCGGAGCCCTCCATGACTGCGACGCAGGAATTCGTGGTTCCCAGGTCAATACCGATAGCCTTGCCCATGTTGTCACCTCACATTTTGGCAGGTTTCCCGGCCCTTTCAGGCACCGCGAAAACCCCCACTCTTTTGAAATTCGACAGGATTGTTGATCGCGGGATATATAGGGATGGAGACCTCGGGATACAAGGGGCAGTCAGGCGGCAATGATCATATCCGCGAGCTATCGCTCCGACATCCCTGCGTTCTGGTCCGACTGGTTTCGTGCGCGACTGACGGCGGGGTATTGCGATGTCTCCA
The DNA here is from genome assembly GCA_965221485.1 of Alphaproteobacteria bacterium. Taxonomy (GTDB): domain Bacteria; phylum Pseudomonadota; class Alphaproteobacteria; order MPNO01; family UBA830; genus JAJEBT01. Next base: position 3,752,199 of record OZ244893.1, read on the forward strand.
ATCCCTACAGCCGTCGCTTCTATCGCGTTGATCTTCGACCCTGCGCAGTTGACGGTTTCGTCTTTTGGACCCGTAATGTGTCACCATTCCGGGATGCGCTCGATGACGTGGCGAAGCTGGAACGTCCCTTTGTCGTTCAGTTTACCGTCACCGGCTACCCCCGCTTCCTTGATCCCCATACACCGGGTCCTGTTGCGGCTGTCGGCCAGATTGCCGAACTCGTGAACTCCTATGGACGCCGCGTCGCCGTCTGGCGGTATGATCCGATTGTGTTGACGTCTCTGACGCCGCCCGAGTGGCATGTCCGGAATTTTGCCAGGCTTGCCGACCGCCTTGCTGGCCTGACAGACGAGTGCATCGTCTCGTTTGTGCACATGTACCGGAAAACACGAGTCAGGATCGAACAGGCAGCGCGAGAACACAATTTCACAATCCTTGAACCAGATGTCGGAGACAGGCGGGCCTTGATCCGGTGCCTTGCCCTGTCCGCAGCCGATTACGGGATGGCTCTCAATGTCTGCTCACAGCCGGAATTCGAGGTTCCGTCGGTCGGGAGCGCCCGCTGCATTGATACGAACCGGTTGTCCGACCTCGCCGGACGCGATGTCTGCGCCCCGCAAAAGGGCAACCGCGCTGGCTGTCTGTGCGCTGAGAGTCGTGACATCGGTACGTACGACAGTTGTGTTCACGGTTGCGTTTATTGCTATGCCGTGTCCAGTCACGATCGCGCCACCCGAAAGGTCAGGGCGGGACGCCTGGTCACTCCTGAATCGCCTCCTCGCCGGTCGGAGCGTCCTGCGCAGCTGTCGGAAGTGCCCTCGAAACCGCGACCTTTGCAGGTCTGAGCAATCGGCCGTGAATCGTGTAGCCGATTTCGAGAACATTGACGACTGTCCCGGGATCTGCCTCCGCGGTCGGTTGTTCATACATGGCCTCATGAAACTGCGGATCGAACCTGGCGCCCATGGGCTCGATCTTTTCGATGCCGTGGCGTTCGAGGGCTGACAACAGGCCACGCTGTGTGAGGTCTACCCCTTCTATGAAGCTGGTCATTTCAGGTGGCAATACCTCCTTTTCTTCCGGGAGACAGGTCAGGGCGCGAGACAGGTTATCAGCGACGCCAAGCATATCACGGGCGAAGTTGGCAGCGCCGTATTTCAATGCTTCTTCGCGTTCCTTCTGAGCCCGGCGGCGGAGGTTTTCCATGTCAGCCAGAGAACGGAGAAGTCGGTCCTTGAGACCAGCGATTTCCTCTTCTGCCGATGTCTCGGGAGCAGCGTCTCCGCTGTCCTGACTGTCCGCGCTGTCAGAAGCGTCCTCTGCGGTTTCAGTCTCGGCAGTCGCTGGTTCGCTGGTATCCGGCTGGAGGGTATCTTCCTCGTTTGAGCTGTCGGCATGTTCCGGCGAGTCAGCGGCTTGTGATGACGCTTCAGGGACATCCGTTTGCTTGACGTCTTTCTCTGGAGACGTCACCGTTTCCGTTTCTCCTGCTGCAGCGAGATCCGCCGCGTCGGTTTTTTGGGGAACGGCGTCTTGTGTGTCCGGCTCGTTGTTCTGTTCATTCACGGTATTCTGTCCATCCATCAGCTGATAATCCGATCTATCACCTTTGCCGTGTAGTCGACCATGGGAATGATGCGGGCATAATTCAAGCGGGTGGGCCCGATCACGCCAATCGCTCCAACAAAAGACTGATGCTCACCCTTGAACGGAGCGACAACCATTGAACAGCCAGTCTGGTCGAACAGCGGGTTTTCTGCACCGATGAAGATCTGGACGCCTTCTGCATTGTCCGTCATCTGCAGCAACCTGACGATCAGTTCTTCCGTTTCCAGTGCCTCGAACAATACGCGGACCCGCTCGAGATCCGGCATTGCAGAAATTTCGTCCAGCAGGCGTGACTGACCCTTGACGATCAGGGCGCCCTGGGAATTTGCGCTATCTGCCCAGACAGCCAGACCGGCTTCCACAAGGCCGGCGGTGATGGCATCAATTTCGGAGCGTTTCTGATCAATCTCGTTGGTGAGACGGCGCAATGCCTCTTCGATGGTCGATCCCCCGAAGCGGGTATTCAGATAGTTTGTTGCCTGCGTCAACGTCGACACGGGTGTTCCCGGCGGCCGCTCGATAACGCGGTTCTCGACAAGCCCGTCATCCGTGACAAGGACCGAAATGATTCGCCCGTCGCCCAGGTCGACGAATTCCATGTGTTTGATAGGCCGCCGCGACTTCGGAACCACAACGAGACTTGCACATTTTGCAAGCCCGGAGAGCATTGTGGATGCCTGTCCGAGAACTTCTGTCAGACTGGTGCCGCGGCTCGAACAGTGAGCCTCGATGCTTTTTCTCTCATCACTGCCGAGATCGCCGATTTCCAGGAGTCCGTCGATGAACAGGCGCAGGCCGAGTTCAGAGGGCAGGCGTCCGGCCGAAGTATGGGGAGAATACAGTAATCCCATGTCCTCAAGGTCAGCCATGACGTTGCGGATTGTTGCGGGCGAAAGTTGGGATTCCAGACGCCGCGACAGAGTCCTCGAACCCACTGGCTCACCAAGTGCGAAATACGTCTCGACGATTTCGCGAAAGACCTCGCGAGACCGGTCGTTCAAGTCATTGATCAGGTTTGATTTGCTGTTGTTCATGGCAGCACCGGCAACTCGCTCTCAATGTATGCCCGGTTGCGCCATTGTCAATGACCGGCTGTTTTCCGATCACCGGAGAGGCCAGTCGCGTCGGGCGTTCGGCTCGATACTCCTGCGTCTGTTGTGCCGGAACGGGAACCGAAGCAAACTTTCCCTCCGGAAGGAATGATGGTCCCGGCTCGATGGACGGCACATTCAGCTCTGGGCAAGACACCGGTCCGGACAGGTATTGCCCCGCACGTGTCTGCGGCATCTGCAACTGGCGCCGCAGGGCCCAGCACATTTGGGTGGCGTACGCCTTTACCTGTTTGCGGCTGTTCTATAGCCTGCCCCGGCACCATCATCTCGTGAGGACTTCATGCGCCCATCCGGACGTGACTTTGATCAGATGCGGCAGGTCACCCTCGAAGTCGGCTATTCGCCACAGGCGGAGGGATCGTGCTTCACTCGCTTCGGCAACACGCATGTTCTTTGCAACGCAACGGTCGAGGACAGGGTCCCGGTCTTTCTCCGCCATACCGGACGTGGCTGGGTGACGGCAGAATATGGCATGCTTCCGCGTTCCACCCACGAGCGCACGGCTCGCGAGGCGGCACGGGGCGGGCCATCGGGAAGAACCCAGGAAATCCAGCGGCTCATTGGCCGGTCTCTGCGTGCCGTCATGGATCTCAGTGCCCTTGGAGAACGCCAGATCCGACTGGACTGCGATGTTATTCGTGCTGATGGTGGAACCAGGACGGTGGCCGTAACGGGTGCCTGGGTGGCGCTGCGGATCGCAATCAACAAACTTCTGAAGGATGGTAACCTGGAGGTTGATCCTCTCCACAGTTCGATTGCCGCGGTGTCGTGCGGGCTCTACGGGGGAAATCCGGTTCTTGATCTCGATTACGCCGAGGATTCGCAGGCCATTGCCGACGCAAACTTTGTCCTGACCGGGGACGGCGAGATCGTCGAAATCCAGGGAACCGCGGAACAGAACCCGTTCTCCGAGGACTCATTCCTCCAGCTTCTGGAGCTGGCCAAGAAGGGCGTGGGGGAACTTACGACGTTCCAGCGTCTGGCGCTTGCGCATCCATGAGCGAAAGGGGATTGTTGCCCGCACCCGAGCTTCCGGGGGGCTGGCCATGAACCGCCGTCTGGGGCCCGGGCCGATTGTTATTGCCAGCCATAATGCGGGCAAGGTTCGCGAGTTTGCCGAACTCCTCCAGCCATGGCCATTGCAGATTGTTTCCGCTGCCCAAGCCGGCCTTCCGGAACCCGAAGAGACGGGAGACTCATTTGTTGCCAACGCCGAGCTGAAAGCCAGAGCTGCTGCAGATGGGGCACAGCTGCCGGCTCTGGCCGATGACTCGGGGCTGGCTGTTGCGGCACTCGGCGGATTGCCCGGGATTTATTCCGCACGCTGGGCCGGCAAGGACCGCGATTTCTCGAAAGCCATGAAACGCGTTCACCGGGAACTGGGGACTGCTGGTGATCGCCGCGCCCGTTTCGTTTGCGCCCTCGCACTTGCATGGCCGGATGGCTACCTTGCAACATTTGAAGGACAGGTGACCGGAACCATTACATGGCCGCCGCGTGGAAATCGGGGGTTCGGTTACGATCCCATATTCGTGGCTGAGAGAGACTCCGTCACGTTTGGGCAGCTTGACCCTGCCGAAAAACACGCAAGAAGTCATCGGGCCAATGCCTTTCAGGCCCTGGTCTCTGCCTGCCTGGACCCGGCTTGACAACAGAAAATACGTCAGCAATCGAACCGATGATGCGGGGCTCCGAGCCTGTCGGTGCAGGGCTCTATATTCACTGGCCGTTCTGCGAGTCCAAATGTCCCTATTGTGATTTCAACAGTCACGTGGCAGACGCGCTCGATGAAGATGTCTGGTGCCGTGCGCTGATCAGGGAGCTTGAACACACAGCAGCCACTGCGGCGCCGGTACGAATTGAAACCGTGTTCTTCGGGGGAGGTACTCCGTCGCTGATGTCGCCTAGCACAGTGGGCAGCCTTATTAACGCTGCTGCCAGTCTTTTTCCATTTGGTGACGACATCGAAGTCACCCTTGAGGCAAATCCCTCTTCGGTCGAAACGGCTCGCTTCAGGGGGTTTCATGAAGCTGGTGTCAATCGTGTCTCGATCGGTGTTCAGTCCCTTAACAACAACGCTCTCCGATTTCTCGGCCGCCGACATGATGCGGTCGATGCCCGGCGTGCCGTTGAGACGGCCCATCAGTTCTTTCGAAGGGTCTCCCTGGACCTGATCTATGCGCGGCCCGGCCAGGAGATGTCGGCCTGGCGTGACGAGCTGCGGGAAGCCCTGGCCATCACAGGTGATCACATCTCCCTTTACCAATTGACGATCGAGAAGGGTACGGCGTTTTTCGGCGATCAGGCGCGCGGTGTCTTCATCATGCCGGATGAAGAGCTGACAGCGGCTTTCTTTGAAATTACAGAGGAAGAGACCGCGCGGTCAGGCCATCATGCCTATGAAGTTTCAAATCACGCGAAACCGGGTGCGGAATGCCGGCACAACGTCCTGTGCTGGCAAGGAGCAGACTACTTCGGAATCGGGCCTGGAGCCCATGGTCGGATCCGCAAGCACGGGCAGCGTCATGCGACAGAGAGAATTCCCGGACCGGTCAACTGGCTGACTGCGGTCGAACGACAGGGTCATGGAATGCGGCGATGCGATCCCGTGGGACGAACGGATCGAATCGAAGAACTTCTCATCACCGGACTGCGGTTGACGGCAGGGTTGGATCGTACCCTGTTCAGAAAGATTGCCGGGAAGGATCTTGAAGACTGTTTCGACATGAATCGCCTGCACGCCCTTGTCCGCGAACACCTGATCTGTCTTGATGAAAACGGCCTTCGGGCGACCAGAACCGGAATATGGCGGCTCAACGCACTGACAGCGGAATTGGCCGTTGCCCTTCTCGAAACCTGAACCGGAGTTTACAGCCAAATTCAGTTGGAGAGGACACCGAACTCGGTTGGACCGGGATCAAGCAGTATGATGTGACGGGGCTGGATCTCGCGCACTTCAAGCAGGTGATCAGGGCGGCCATCGGCTCCAAAACGGAATACTCCGCTCACGCCCGCAAAACCCTTTCTGTCGGTCAGAACCTTCCGTTCGAAAGCGGAAGCCTTGCCGGATGCAGCGAGCATGGCGGCGAGGGCTACCATGTCGTAGGACAGACGGCCGAGGCTGTGAGGACGCGTCCTGAACCGCGCTTCGAATTCGCGGCTGAATTCGGTCGCGAATGAAGCCGGCACCGTTGCAAACCAGGCGCCGGCCAAAGCGGGCTCGAAGCCTGCATTGTCTTCGTCCCAGCCCGAGAGGCCAAGAATCTGGACGGCCTCGCCGTCAATATCCCGACTTCCCAGCTCGGCCGCAATTTGGGTCAGTTGCGCTCCCCGTGCCGCGACAAACAACGCGTCGAAGGATTGGGGTCCGGTGCGGCCTTCGCCATGTTGCTCCACAATCCGGGCGAGCGCTCCGACGGCGGAACGGATGTCTTCAGGTTTCTGGCCAAAGTACCGTGTGAAGACAACTTTGTGGCCGTTCCGGCCAACGGTCTCCTTCAACGCCTGCTGTACGCGTTCACCAAAAGGGCTGACAGGCAGCAGCGCCGCATAACGCCGCAAGCCCCTTCGGGAAGCGAAACCCACGACCTTCTCGATCTGTGTTTCGGGGAGCAACCCTGCCAGGAAAACACCGGGCCTTGCGACTGCACTGTCGTTGGAAAAGGCCAGCATGTTCAGTCCGGCGGCAAGCACGACCGAAGCGGCCGATCGCACGACATCAGAAAACACAGGGCCAATAACCAGATCGGCGCCAGCCGCCACAGCCTGTGAGGCCGCGTCTGCGCCTCCTTCCGGCGTGCCGCCCGTGTCAAACGGAGCCAGCAGGAAGTGGTTGTCCGCCACCTCGAATTGAGCGAGAAGCGCCGCGTTCAGGAGTGATTCACCCAACGCGTTTTCGGGACCGCTTAGCGGAAGCAGAAGGGCAATCCGCACTTCCCTCGGCTTCTTGGGTGGCAACGGGATTTTCGGCTCGATTTTTCTCTGAACAATCTTCGGTTGGGGAGGCGACCCTGCGACTTTCGGCTCGGGGGGTCTCGACTCGGCGACGGGTGATATCCCTGAAGCGTTCTTGTCCGCGGGAGTTGTTGCAGTATGCTGGCAGGCCGTGACGGCGAGTCCGGCCGCGACGGCCAGGACAGACCGACGGATTGGACGGCTGCAGGCGGAAAGCGAGGCCCTCATTGGCGGCTCCGGAATCTGGAAATTTGGCCGGGTCCCAGTCTAGCGAAACGGTGGGTAAGGGCAAACGGGCCCCCCGGGAGCGTTCCGCTTCCGGGCTCTGGATTGTCGCGACCCCAATCGGAAATCTCGGCGATTGGAGCCAGCGTGCACGTGACGTGCTGGCTGAGGCCGATATTGTCGCTTGCGAAGATACGCGGCGGACAGGCAGGCTCCTTTCGTTTTTCGGAATCAAGGCCCGGTTGGTCTCTTACCATGACCACAGCCCTCCCAGGGTTCGAGAAAGCCTGATCGGACATCTCAAAAGTGGCAAGGTTGTGGCATTGGTGTCGGATGCCGGTACTCCGCTGATTTCCGACCCGGGCTACAAGCTGGTGCGTTGTGCCATTGACGAGGACATTGCCATCCACTGCGCTCCGGGCCCGTCTTCATTGCTCGCGGCCCTTGTACTTTCGGGGCTGCCAACCGATCGGTTCCTGTTTGCCGGCTATCCCCCGCCAAAGGTAGGGCCCCGCACAAAATTTTTCGAGGAAATCGCCGCTGTGCCTGCGACGCTCATCTTTTTCGAGTCTCCTCATCGGCTGGCCGCGAGCCTGACGACCATGGTGGGAGTTCTGGGAGATCGTCCGGCGGCACTGGCCCGGGAAATCACCAAGCTCCATGAAGAGGTGAAGCGTGAACGCCTGACCGTACTGTTGTCATCCTGTCAGAACATCCCGCCGCCCAAGGGGGAACTGGTTATCGTTGTGGCACCGCCCCAAGAGCCCGGCTCGTCCATGGACGAGGTAGAGACACTCCTGGACAAGGCCCTTGAGTCCATGGGGGTCCGGGATGCTGCTTCTGTGGTGGCCGAAGCAACCGGACGTTCCAGGAAGGAAATTTATACGCGGGCACTGCAAAAATTCCGCCCGGCTTCATCGCGGAACGTGTGACCCTGTCCCGACTTGGATTTGAGCCGGCGATGAGGCAGATTCGCGAGATCACATTCTCGGAGAAGAGAGACATGTCTGACCGCCTTTCAGCCGGGAGCCGGGGAAATTGCCGGAGGTCGGCAGGGATCATTGCCGGCGCGGTACTCGTGACGGCCATATTGTCACCAGTCTTGCAGGGATGCACGCCGACAATTGCGACCGGGGCCGCGGTTGGCATTGCCGCAGTAGAGGAACGAGGCCTGGGAGGGACTGTTACGGATGCCGAAATCCGGGTCCGAATCAACGAGCTCTGGTTCGCATCCAGCGAAACCTTGCTCCGTGAAGTCCGGCTTCAGGTACACTCGCGACGGGTTCTGTTGTCTGGCAAGGTAAGCATGCCAGCCATACGCGATGAGGCTGTCCGCCTGGCCTGGCAGGCGAAGCGGGTCAAGGAAGTGATCAACGAAATCCAGGTTGGTGACAGCGACGGCGTCATTGACTTTGTGAAGGACAATGCGATTTCCGGCGCACTCAGGGTCAAGCTTCTTGCCGATCCCGGGATTCGATCGCTGAATTATTCGGTTGAGACATCCGCCGGGACGATCTATCTGCTGGGTATCGCGCAGTCCCGGGACGAACTTGATCGTGTAATCAATCATGCACGGACCATCAAGTCTGTCAGGAAGGTCGTCAGCCACGTAATCATGAAGCAGGATTTGTGACGGGGTAAGCCAAACATGGGGACCGATCACGCGGAGGCCCGCGCGCTTCTCAGCGGGATCGCATCGCTGCCCGACGAACAGATCGACCTTGCCGAAGCTGCCCTGGCACTGGCCTCGCTGGATCACCCGCATGTCGACCTTGGCCGCTACCGGGATCATCTTGCCGAACTGACGGGTGAAGTAGGGAAGCTTGTCGCGACGGGCCGTGATCCGGCGGGCGCCGCGCGCCATGTCCTGCATGACACCCTGCAGTATCGCGGCGACACACTTACCTACGATGACATTCAGAATGCCAATCTGGTGAGAGTCATCGATCGTCGAATGGGTTTACCCATTTCGCTCGGCATTTTGTATCTTCACGCCATTCGCGCCAATGGGGGACAGGGTGAGGGCCTTGGATTTCCGGGGCATTTTCTCGTTCGGAGTACAGTAGCGGGCGAGCGGGTGATTCTCGACCCGTTCCATGGCGGCGTCCAGCGCACGGCGTCAGAGTTGCGTGACCTTCTCAAGGCTGTGGCCGGACTTGATGCCGAATTGCAGGCCGGTCATTTCAGCGTCGTCAGCAATCGCGACATTCTTGTTCGGCTCCAGAACAATATTTCGGTGCGTCACCGCCAGGCCGGACGGCTTCAGGATCTTCTGGTTGTACTGGAGCGCGTGATGCTGTTCGCGCCGGACCGCCCAGAGGTCCTGTGGGATCTCGGCCGGGTTCATGCTTCTCTGGGAAATCTGAAGTCTGCGGCCACGGCGTTTGAGGCACTGCTTGCCCTGCCGGTTGACACATCGGTTCACCGCGAAGCCGCGGAGGCGCTTGCAACGCTTCGACGGCGCCTCAACTGACGTGGCACCGTCCGTCATCCGGTTCCACCAGGTGCTGATGAATGCATGTGGTGTCTCTGTGGTGGACGGAAGCGTCCACGGTCTCTAAACAGGGTCTGGTCTTTCAGGGGAACAACGAAACCATGGGTCTCTCCGTTGCGATCCAGATGGATCATATTGCCTCAATCGACATCGAAGCTGATTCCACCTTCATGCTGGCCATGGAGGCCCAGGCGCGGGGCTACACTCTTTATCACTATGAACCGGACGACCTCGTGTTCCGGGACGGGCGCCTGTCCGCACATGTGCAATCGTTGAGAGTCCGGCGAGAGAAGGGTGACCATTTCACCCTGGGACCACCAGAGACGCGCGATCTTGCCGACGTCGATGTTGTGCTGATGCGCCAGGATCCGCCCTTCGATATGGCCTATATCACGGCGACGCATCTGCTTGAACATATCCATCCCGATACGCTCGTGATCAACAATCCGCGAGAAGTCCGGAACGCACCCGAAAAGCTGTTTGTGACCCATTTCGAAGGTATCCTCCCGGATACCCTGATCACGCGGGATCACGGCGAAATCAGAGCGTTCCGTCGCGAACACCCCGACATCATCGTCAAGCCGTTGTTCGGAAACGGCGGAGCCGACGTTTTTCACATCCGCCCTGATGATGAAAATCTCAACGCGCTCCTGGAAATGTTTGCTGAAAAATATCGTGAACCGCTGATTGTGCAGCGTTATCTCCCGGAAGTGCGACGGGGGGACAAACGTATCATTCTGGTTGATGGGGAGGTGGCAGGCGCTGTGGCCCGTATCCCGGTCGAGGGGGACGCGAGAGCGAACTTTCATGCAGGCGGTCGCGCAGAGAAGACCGTGCTCACGGAACGCGAGCACGAAATCTGCAGGATTATTGGGCCGGCGTTGCAGGATCGCGGGCTTATTTTTGTCGGCGTCGATGTGATTGGCGATTTCCTCACGGAAATCAATGTGACATCGCCGACGGGTATCCAGGAAATCAACAGGTTAGACGGAATTCAGATAGAACAACTCATATGGGATGCAATCGAAAGACGCCTCTCCGCTGCGTCGTAAAACGATGTTCTGAAACAGGCGGGTGAGAAAACCGGAATGGTGTCCGGCACTTGAAGTTCCAGGACGCTGGATGGGGACTGAGTTGGAAGGGAACGACAACTTTTTGAAGAACCGGAGGAGTGCATGTCATTGATCCTCTATGGGCATTCGACGTCCGTTTGCGTCCTCAAGGTCCGGCTGACCCTGCTGGAAAAAGGCCTCGATTTTGAAGAGCGCTTTGTCGACCTCCGGCGGGGAGCCCAGTTCGAAACCGATTATCTCGCGCTCAATCCGGCCGGGGTTGTTCCCACACTTGTTCATGACAGTCAGGCTTTGCGGGAAAGTTCGGTGATCCAGTATTTCCTGGAAGACAGATTTCCTGAACCCGGCCTGATGCCTGCGGATCCGCTGGCCCGCTACCATGTGAGATGGCTGATGCGCGTGATCGACGATCCTTTGCACGCGGCGTGTGGTGTCCTTACACAGGGAATTTCATTTCGAAAGGACTATCGAACACCCGAAGAGATTGATGCGCGCATGGCGAAAATACCGGATCCGCGCAGACGGATGCGCCAGCGCTCGGTGTTCACCGAAGGACTTGGCTCTCCTTTCGTGGCCGACGCGGTCCGGGACTATAATTCCTTCCTGATATCAATGGAGCAGAGGCTTGGTGAAGGGCCCTATCTGGGAGGATCGCTGTATTCCCTTGCGGATGCTGCGGCAACACCCTATGTAAACCGGCTCGAGATGATCGGAATTGCCGATGTCTGGCAACAGACCTGCCCCCGTGTATGGTCGTGGTTTGAACGAATACGTGAGCGTCCGAGCTACAGGAAGGCGGTGACCGATCATTTCACGGAGGATGACGCCGACCGGATGCGTCCCGTCGACGAGGATGCAGCAGATCGGGTTTCGGACATTCTCGCAATTTGAACCAACAATGTTTCAATAATGGAGGGTGTGCCGGTTCCGGCAAGAGCGGGATTGGACCAGCTGCGGCGGTTGGTGACGATCAGAGAGCCGGCTCCGGAATGACAGACCCGAAAGAGCGAGGCCATGTCGAGGTATTCTGAAGCGGTGCGCGGGCGGCGCAAGCACCGTTGTGAAGAAGAGCTGTTTCTTTCAGCGATGGCAGATGTCCAGCCGATCACGAACCGTGAAGATGGTGTGCGGCAGCGGAAAGACGAGGACGCCGATCCGTCAGAGGCTCCGGGCCGGCCGGATGCGGCCACCACCCCGCCGCCGACTCGCAGGGCCATCGACACCGGATCGAAGCGCATCGAATGGTTGTCGACAGGTGAGAGCCGGGGTCTGGACCGGCGTACCATGGACCGTCTGCGCAAGGGCCAATTTCGCCCGGAAATTCGCCTGGATCTGCATGGGAGAACTGCGGACGAGGCTGTGCGGGCGGTGACCCGGTTTCTTGAGAATGCCCAGGCGTCGAGCAGGCGCTGCGTACTTGTTGTGACGGGCAAGGGCTCCCTGCGCGACGGAGGCGGCGTCCTGCGGCGTGAATTTCCGAACTGGCTGAATCTTCCGGCCAACCGGAAGCGTGTTCTCGGTTTTACAATGGCGCGGCCGAAGGATGGAGGCGGTGGGGCGTTTTACGTCCTGCTGCGGCGTCAGCGAGCCGGAAACACCGGTTTGCAAAAGAAGACCGGAACGGCAATCAAAGGATAAATTTCGACAAATCTGCATCCTTGGCCAGATCGGTGACATTTTCCCGGACCTGGTTCCCGTTGATCTCCACTCTTTCACCGCCGCGATCCGGTGCCGAAAAGGAAATATCTTCCAGAAGACGTTCCATGACCGTCTGCAACCTGCGGGCACCGATATTCTCGACCGTACGATTTACCTCGGCGGCCACGGACGCCAACGCATCGATCGAGTCATCGGTGAAGACAAGTTCGATATCCTCTGTTTTCATGAGAGCCGTGTACTGGCGAATAAGATTGGCTTCGGGCTCTGTCAGAATGCGACGGAAGTCGGACTCGGTGAGGGCCTTGAGTTCGACGCGGATAGGAAGTCGGCCCTGCAGTTCCGGCAAGAGGTCTGAAGGTTTGGCAAGGTGAAATGCGCCGGATGCGATGAACAGGATGTGGTCCGTTTTTACGGTTCCGTGCTTGGTCGGCACGTTGGTACCCTCGATCAGGGGCAAAAGATCGCGCTGGACGCCTTCACGGCTTACGTCCGCCCCGTAGCGGTCCGAGCGGGCACATATCTTGTCGATCTCGTCAATGAACACGATCCCGTTCTGTTCCACCGCTTCCACCGCATCGCGGACCAGCTTGTCGTCGTCGACGAGCTTGTCGCTTTCCTGGCTAACCAGAATTTCATGACTGTCGGCGACAGTCATGGTCTTGGTTTTTGTCGAGCCGCCGAAAGCCTTTCCAAGCATGTCATTGAGGTTGATCATACCCATCTGGGCGCCAGGCATTCCCGGAATGTCGAAGGTCGGCATACCGCTGCCGCCGGCGTCCTGGATTTCGATGGTGATTTCCCGATCGTCAAGCTGCCCGTCGCGCAGCATCTGCCGAAACTTCTGCCGCGTGCCATCGGCGGCGTTGCCGACCAGAGCATCGAGCACGCGGTTTTCCGCGTTCTTTTCGGCATCACTGGCCACTTCCTTGCGCATGCGTTCGCGGGTCATGTCAATGGCGATTTCAACGAGGTCACGAATGATGGACTCGACATCGCGCCCGACATAGCCGACTTCCGTAAACTTCGTGGCCTCGACCTTGATAAAGGGAGCCTGGGCAAGCCTTGCCAGGCGGCGTGCAATTTCTGTCTTTCCAACACCGGTAGGACCGATCATGAGGATGTTCTTGGGGAGCACTTCGTCGCGCAAATCTTCCTCGAGCTGCTGGCGCCGCCAGCGGTTTCGCAGAGCAATGGCAACCGCACGTTTCGCGTCGTTCTGGCCGACGATGAAGCGGTCGAGTTCGGAAACGATTTCGCGAGGGGAAAAATTCGTCACGATTTACAGGCCTTCAATAGCAATGGTGTGATTCGTGTAGATACAGATGTCAGCCGCAATGGCCATCGCGCGTTCAGCGACAGCCCGGGCATTCAGATCCTCCTGATTGACCAGACCGCGGGCAGCTGCCAGTGCGAATGCACCTCCCGAGCCGATACCGATCAGACCGTCTTCGGGTTCAAGAACATCTCCGGTTCCCGATAGTATGAGCGATACCTGCTCGTCGGCAACGGCCATCATGGCTTCGAGGCGGCGGAGATAGCGATCTGTTCGCCAGTCCTTGGCCAGTTCCACACAAGCGCGGGTCAGTTGTCCGGGATGCTGTTCGAGCTTGCCCTCGAGGCGTTCGAACAGCGTAAATGCGTCGGCAGTCGCACCGGCGAATCCGGCCAGAATGGTTCCGCCACCGAGGCGGCGCACCTTGCGGGCATTGGATTTCATGACAGTTGGACCGAAAGTGACCTGGCCATCACCCGCGATGACCACGTCATTTCCCTTGCGAACTGACAGAATCGTGGTGCCGTGCCAGGTTTGATCATCGGGTCGCATCACATCTCCTCCAATGCCTTTCATGGCAGGCCACGGCTGAACGTTTTCCGTCTAGTAAGACCGTAGGGACCGTTGCGTCAAGCGCACTTCGTCTCGGGCCCGGCCCGGATGCGCTCAATGAATATGGGCCACCAGTCCGGAATAACAACACTCAACCCTCTGTAATTCCGTCTGGACACTATAGTGAACCAAACGGTTTTTGCGACTGGTGGCCGCCTGTCCCATGGGGTCTGTCCGGGGGCCTACAGATTGTAGAATGACTTGCGTCGTAGTGTTTCCCTGTCCTGATACTGCCAAATACGGAATCCCAAGCAGGTGTCAGCCTTGATGGCAGGAGGCGATTCTGGTCGTTAGAATGCGCGTGGTTCGGGAGTACAGGAGTCTATGGCGCGATATTCCATCTTCAGCCTGGCCCGCAATGCAATTGGATACCACCGTGGATGGCCACGAGCCTGGCGCAGCCCGGATCCGCGGCCATCCTACGACGTCGTGATTGTCGGCGGTGGTGGACACGGGCTTGCGACGGCGTACTATTTGGCCAGCGAACACGGTGCAAGCAACATTGCAGTGCTGGAGAAAGGATGGCTGGGTGGGGGCAATACCGGCCGAAACACAACCATCATCCGGTCAAACTATCTCTGGGATGAGAGTGCGGCGTTTTATGAACAATCCCTGAAGCTCTTCGAGACCCTGAGCCGGGAACTCAACTTCAATATCATGCTCAGCCAGCGTGGTGTTCTCAATCTTGCGCATAATGAGCATGACCTCAAGGAAATGTCCCGCAGGGTTCGTGCCATTCGGCTCAATGGCATCGATTCAGAAATTCTGGGCCCGGAGCAGGTCAAGGCCGAAGTACCAATCATCAATACTTCCCCCGAAGTCCGATACCCCATTCTTGGTGCGTCCCTGCAACGGCGCGGGGGTGTGGCCAGGCATGATGCCGTGGCCTGGGGGTTCGCACGTGCCGCCGATGCAAGGGGGGTCGATATCATCCAGAACTGCGAGGTTACCGGAATTCGCACGGAACATGGTCGGATCACGGGACTGGAAACAACGCGGGGCGCCATCCGGGTCCGAAAGGTGGGACTGGTAGCGGCAGGTCATTCCAGCGTTCTTGCCGCGATGGCGGGACTGCGACTGCCGATCGAAAGCCATCCTTTGCAGGCGCTTGTCTCTGAGCCCATCAAGCCAATCCTGCACCGGGTCGTAATGTCCAATGCTGTCCATGTCTATGTCAGCCAGTCGGACAAGGGGGAACTGGTCATAGGTGCCGGTATCGATGGCTACAATTCCTATGCCCAGCGAGGCAGCTTCCAGATCATTGAAGGGCAGATGGGTGCATTGGTCGAGCTGTTTCCGGTTTTTTCCCGTCTCCGCATGCTGCGGCAATGGGCGGGTATCGTTGATATATGCCCGGACGCCAGCCCTATTGTGGGAAAGACACCGATCGAGGGCCTCTATATCAATTGCGGATGGGGAACAGGAGGCTTCAAGTCAACGCCGGGGTCGGGCTGGGTCTTCGCCTACACGATCGCCCATGACAGGCCCCATGAATTGAATGCTGCCTTTTCTCTGGAACGTTTTTCAAGTGGCGCCCTGATCGACGAACATGGTGCGGCAGCCGTTTCGCATTGAGGCCATCATGTTCCTGATTCCCTGCCCATGGTGCGGAGAACGCGACGAGAGCGAATTCCTTTGCGGTGGTGAGGCCCATATTCCGCGGCCGCAAAATCCGGAGAGACTGAGTGATGAAGAATGGGCCGACTACCTGTTCATGCGGACCAATCCCAAGGGATGGCACCGCGAGCGCTGGTGGCATGTTCACGGCTGTAATCGCTGGTTCAATATTGAACGCAATACGGTCACGCATGAAATCCGCAAGGTCTACCTTATGGGCGAAATCCCGGAGGAGACAGATACCGGACCACCGTTCACAGGTCGGGCGTCATGAGCCGGCGGTCTCGTCGCCTGCCGGAAGGCGGGCAGATCGATCGCACCAGGCCACTTCGATTTACGTTCAATGGCCGGACTTGCATGGGGTATGAAGGTGATACCCTGGCCTCCGCCCTGATTGCGAATGGCGTCGATATTGTCGGCAGAAGTTTCAAGTATCACCGACCACGGGGAATTCTGTCCGCAGGCGTCGAAGAGTCCAACGCGGTCGTGCAGCTCGAAACGGGTGCCCACAGTCTTCCGAACCTTCAGGCTACGCTGATCGAGCTCCATGAAGGTCTGACAGCGGCCAGTGTCAATGGCTGGCCGAGCGTGCGCCTGGATGTCGGAGCCTTCAACGACTTCGTTTACAGGTTGATTCCGAGCGGTTTCTATTACAAGACCTTCATGTGGCCGCGGGGTGGCTGGCGTTTCTACGAGCGCTTTATCCGCCGGATGTCAGGGCTTGGGCGCGCTCCGGATGGCCCCGATCCTGACCGGTATGAGCACATGAATGCGCATTGTGATGTCCTGGTGGTTGGGGCTGGCCCGGCCGGGCTTGCAGCAGCAACGGCGGCGGCGCACCGGGGAGAAAGGGTCATTCTCGCGGACGAGGACAGCCGTCCTGGCGGATCGTTGCTGAACCGCGGGTGGAACGATGAAACTCCCGATTCCACCTGGATAACGGACACGGTTGCAGAACTGAAGAACCTCGACCTGGTCCGCATTTTGTTGCGGACAACCGTTACGGGATATTTCGATCACAACTTCCTGGTTGCACTGGAACGCGTGACGGATCACGGTGCTGACCACGCTCCCCGGGTCCTGCCGCGTCAACGGCTGTGGCGCATCCGCGCCCGACGCGTGATTCTCGCGACCGGAGCTCACGAACGCCCCGTCGTGTTTGCGAACAATGATCGTCCGGGAATCATGCTCGCCGGGGCTGCCCGCGCTTACATCAATCGTTTCGCGGTTCGGCCGGGTGATCGGGCCCTGATCGTTACGAATAATGACAGCGCCTATTTTGCGGTCCGGGACTTCTCCCGGGCGGGGATGACGGTCTCCGGTATTGTTGATCTCCGTGCAGGGGGGGCTGGTCTGAAGGCAAGAGCTGCGGTCGGACCGGAGATTGAGATCATGGACGGGCATGCCGTTGTCGATACCAGGGGTCGTGCCCGGGTACGGGTTGCAAGCGTTGCACCCGTCGACGCAGAGGGAGCCATTTCCGGGCCGGTGCGCAGGATTCGTTGCGATCTGATTGCAATGTCCGGAGGGTGGAGCCCGGTACTCCACCTGTTGTCGCAGTCCGGTGGCCGGCTGAGTTGGGATGGAGAATTGTGCGCGTTCCGACCGGGTCACGGACCCCAGCAAACAAGATGTGCGGGCGCAGCAAACGGGTTCTTTGAAATGGCGGCCTGTCGCGCGGATGGCGAGGCAGCGGGGAATGCCCTGGTCGTTGGCGCTGAACCGGCACCATCCTCGAAGACCCGGAGTACATCAAAGCCGCTCTGGTTGAATCCGGCGCCTTCGTTTGCTGCCGGCGAACGACGTTTTGTTGATTTCCAGAATGACGTGACTGCATCCGATATCATGTTGGCAGCCCGGGAGGGCTACGAATCGGTAGAGCATCTGAAACGCTACACGACACTTGGTATGGGGACCGATCAAGGAAAGGTAGGCAATGTAAACGGTCTGGCCATTCTGGCCGATGAGCTCAATATCCCCGTTTCTGAGGCGGGTATGACGACGTTCCGCCCTCCCTACACACCCGTTACCCTCGGCGCGATTGCGGGTCGCGATACCGGACTGCTGGCGGATCCGGAAAGACGAACACCGATGCAGGCGTGGCATGCAAAGCAGGGGGCGGAATTCGAAAACGTGGGGCAGTGGAGGCGTCCGTTCTGGTATCCGCAGTCAGGCGAATCCCGGCCCCAGGCCGTTGTCCGGGAATGCAAGGCCGTCCGCTCGCATGTCGGTATCATGGACATGTCATCGCTTGGCAAGATCATGCTGAAGGGGCCCGATACCGCGGAATTCCTCAATCGCATTTACACCAACAACTGGCTTCATTTGCCGGTGGGGCGCTGTCGCTACGGCCTGATGCTGGGCGAGGACGGGATGGTGATGGATGACGGTGTAACTGCACGTCTCGCGGAAGATCTGTATTTCATGACCACCACGACCGGAAACGCTGCTACGGTCTACGCGTGGCTCGAGGAATGGCTCCAGACCGAATGGCCGGAACTGAGGGTTTATGTGACGTCGGTCACCGAGCAGTATGCTTCAGCGGCAATTGCCGGGCCGCGGGCGCGTGATGTGATCGGGCCGCTGACCAGTGACATCGATCTGGCTCCTGATGCGTTTCCGTTCATGACCTGGCGCAAGGGTCATGTCGCCGGTTTGCCTGCCCGTGTATTTCGGATCAGCTATACCGGAGAGATGTCTTACGAAATCAGTGTGCGGGCCCGTGATGGTATGGCCCTCTGGAACGCCGTGATCGAGCAGGGAAAGCGATACGATATCACGCCGTTCGGAACCGAGGCCATGCATGTTCTTCGGGCCGAGAAGGGGTATATCCTGATCGGTCAGGAGACTGATGGATCCGTCACACCGCACGACCTCGGGTTGCACAGACTAGTATCGGCGAACAAGGACTTCATCGGCAAACGGTCTCTTGATCGCGCGGCCATGCGTGATCCGGCCCGAAAGCGCCTGGTGGGGCTGAAGACGAAGGATCCGTCTGTGGTATTGCCCGAAGGAGCACAGCTTTTGCCTGGTCCATTGTCGGGGTTGCCTGCGACCATGATCGGGCATGTCACGTCGAGCTACTGGAGCGTCGCTCTCAATCGCTCGATCGCGCTCGCGCTGGTCAGGGGGGGCAAGGAAAGGGAAAATCCGATCGTTCATGTGGCGCTGGACCGTGGTACGGTTGAAGCGACGATCTGCGATTTCCGCTTTTACGACCCTGAAGGTGATCGCTTGCATGGGTGAGACCACCATGTTGCCGAAGCCAGAGCTCCGGTTTGACGAATGTTCCCCGCGGGGCCGGATCAATTTGCGGGGGGATGCCCGAATCGCGGGATTTCGCGACAGAATCACCGCCACGATCGGTGTAGGCCTGCCCGGGGAATGCAATATTTCGGTCACGGGACCTGACTGTGTGGTTCTGTGGCTGGGACCTGACGAATGGCTGATCGAGACCCCTGCGGAAAAGGAGCAGGCAACCGTTCGGGCGCTGGAGGCGTCACTCGGTGACCATCACGCAGCCGTTACGGCGCTTGGTGACGCCAGTGTGACATTCCGGCTTGGGGGACCGTGCGCGGCGACAGTGCTGGCAAAGGGGGTGACACTGGATCTTGATCCGCGGCAGTTCCGTGCCGGTTCCTGCGCGAGAAGCCGTCTCGCGAGGACATCTGTCCTGTTGCACAGGCCTGACGATGACCTCATGTATGAAATTACGGTTCCTCGCAGCTTTGCAGATTATGCCCGCCGGTGGCTTGAAGATGCTGTCATGATGTGCCCGGAAGCTTGGGATACCATTGAATCCGGTCAGTAGGTGATCATCGACTTCAAACAGGACTGAGTTCCTCAAGGCATTGTTACTGCTCACGACCACTGCCGTTCGTTTTCAGGATCGTGGGAAGCGCCGGAATGGTTCTGGACCGATACCGTTTCCCGGAAATTCCGGTGTCCTGTTCAGTGCCGGCACTTCAGGATCTATTGCCAATATGTCCGACGGAGAGAGACGGGTTTGAGAAATATCCAATGGCACCATTGATGATGTGGACGATCGTCGTGTTTTGTGCTGAGAGCGGTTGGTTGCCGTCCATGTCCGCGTCATGGATTCCCGATTTGTCCATGGTTTAAAAATTCTGCGGCTTTCGATTTTTGCGCTGGGGAAACCTGGCCCTTCGGCCTACAGATTTTCTCTCTGCGGGCAGGGCAAAGCGCTCCGGTCCGATCTCAGGAAGGGTGTGTTCGCGGGTGAGGTCCTGTGCCCAAAGGGGTCAGGATTTTTCTGTCCAGAGCGAGTGCATGCTGTACCTGTCGTAATGCCTGCATTCGAACCCGGCATCTGCCTCCGGCAGCACCAGAATGATATGGTGGTTGTATTCGATCAGAAAGCGGGGCTCTCGTAAGGGTTCAACCACAGAGATGATGCACAGCATGCTGACCGCAGCCACTCCCAAATGGCAGCGGCCGCCTGTGAGTCATCCAGGGGACCCGATGTCGAGGTGGACATCGGTGATCCGAAACACAACCATTCTGGCTCCGGCGGGGATGGCGATGACGAACGTGCTTTGGAGACTGACAAGGCGTTCCGGGCGGATGCGTCCGTTCTCTTGCAGAGCATTTCCAGAAGTGTCACCGGCAGGTCTCGCGGTCGCATCCCTGATGAGCGTGGTGATTGACAGGGCTGATCCATTCACCGATTTTCGAGAGCGGTAATCGCCGCATTGGTCGGGAATGTGGATCTTACTGCCCGGAGCACATCATCATGGCACTTTTGATAGTCAACCTCATGACGGGATCGGCTGCAGAATGGCGAGCAGCCATCAATACCGAATTGCCTGAACTGGATGTGCGCTTCTGGCCGGATATTGGCGATCCATCCGAAATTGAATTCCTGGCTTTCACGCAGCCCAACCTGGATGACTGGCCGGATTTTCCGAACCTCAAGGCGATGCTGACACGTCAGGCCGGGGTTGACGGATTTATAAATCATCCCGATTTGCCGGATGTTCCCCTGTCCAAACTGGAACCGGAAGGTGGGGATCCCATGATGACGGAATATGTCATCATGCATGTGCTCCGTCTGCATCGAAACATGCCCACCTACCGGCAGCATCAGATCCGCAGGAAATGGCAACCGGTGAAGCAGAAGAGACCCGAGGATCGCACCGTCGGCTTTCTTGGTTACGGGGTCATGGCGCGAAAACCCGCGCGCATCCTGCGAGATATGGGATTTGACGTTGCAGCATGGACGCGAACACCGAAGCCCCGTGCCGAAATCCCTGTCCATTCTGGTGCCGACGGGTTCGATGCGATCCTGCAACGCTCGGACGTCGTTGTCTGCCTGTTGCCCCTGACCGCGGAGACGCGCGGCATCCTGAATGCTGAGGCGTTCGCGAAGATGCCGGGAGGCAGCATGCTCATCAACCTGGGTCGTGGTGAACATGTCGTAATCGATGATCTGATAGCGGCTCTGGACTCCGGTCATCTCTGCCACGCTGCCCTTGATGTGCACGTCCCCGAACCTCTGCCCTCTGGCAGCCCGCTCTGGGACCATCCCGGGGTGACCGTCATGCCACATGTTGCGAGACGCCCGAACATTGCTCAACTGGCACCGCAAATCATAGCCAACATTCGGCGCTGCTATGCGGGTCAGCCACTGCTCCAGGAGGTCGACCGCATCACAGGCTACTAGTCAGGGGCTGATACTCCCGTCAACGACCTGGACAGGCCGTTGTTCACGCTGGTGCAAACTGCTATGGGATGGCCGCCTGGATCCGCGAAGGCGCGTCGTCAATGTGAGAAAGTCTGCGAACGGGAGCCCGGGGAACCTGCTGTCCGTGGTAAGAGGGTGCCAGGCATCTCACGGCGTTGGTTGTTATCCGAAAGAACGGGTATCTGGTGAAAAAGCCAAGTCGTGCGGTTACTCGTCTCCCCGCGTCTGCTGGAGGATGGTTTTCCTTTCCGGTTCCGTTGCATTGTTGCGCGACAGGCCAGATTGTTCAACGGGCTCGTACCCTGGGATCAATGTCCCGGCTTGTGTCAGAGGACCGAAACCGGGTTCTGGCGCGTGCACCGGGCAGTCGCTCGACGATATCCTCAGTGATCCGACCTGGGACGCCGACAAGGGTGGCTGCGCAGGATGCCGGTCGTGTCCGGGTGCGGTTGGCCCCGGGGTTCCCGGTTGGAGAGCTGTCACAAGGCGCTCCCGCCCCTCAACATCAATGGACCCGGGATCACACAGGGAGGCCGCGCCGGATCGGTAATTTTTCAAGCATTGTGCGTCCCAAAAAAACACCCCCCTCGGAAGAGGCAGGTGCAATGTACCATTGTCAGATTAACAAGGAAGCCGTCTCACGGGTTGTTCCACAGGCCGGTCCCTGGATCCTGTACCAAACTTCTGTCAGGAAATCAGATGATTTTGTTTCCCCGCTTGTGCTTACCGATATTCTTCGTTTAGCATACCAAACGCCGTACGATACTCACTGCTTCTGTTGGCACTGTCTCTGCCGTTTACCTTTACTGTACCCACAATTTCCTGTGCGTTGTCGCCGAAAATCTCAGCATGAAGGCTTATTGCGAAATTTCTTGTGATGGCAGCCAATGAATTTTCAGTTGAACCTCTTCCGCCTGACAGGATGTTGCCATCAACGGTTATATCTTTAACGGTGTAATATGCTAAATTATGGTTTCTATTCCAGATATCCAGTTCAGCTGTTCCTTTCGCAAAGTTGATCGTGGCGTTGGCTCTCCCTTCAATGATAAGGTCTCTCCGACCAGAACGGGAAATATAGGTGTGTTGATTCCCGGTAAAGCTTGCCGTGCCAATTCCATCTGCCGCTGTAGGGGGCGCTCCGTCCTTGACCAGGGCAAAAGCCCCACCATCCGTAAAAATCGGTCCGCCGGAGATTGGTGAAATTAATATGCGGCCCGTAAAACTTCTATTGGCCGATGCCCACACGCCGTAGGAAATATAGTCATACACCTCGTCCGGACCTGTGCCCCAGCGGTTGTGGTGGAATAACTGGTAATTGTCGTTGAAGGAAACAATGCCCTTGCCAATCTCAGTGGCATCATAGGGCCCCCAATCCGAGGGCGGACTGGTTGCATCTGCCACCAAATTGATTCTTTCATTCTCAGTCGTGTCTGAATTGTCCGACCCATTGCCACCCAGGTTGATCCGGCCGTCCTCATTGATCAGGATCGCACCGGAGGCCAGGTTCTCACCCTCCGCCCCGGTCGCGTTGTCCACCGCACGGCCATTCTCTGACCACGGCTTCGCCGCATCATGGGCGGCCCGGGCGGCCGCAAGCGCCTCCGTCATGCCGGCCGCATCATCCGTCACAACCTTCAGGGCACCACGGACATCCTCCTGATAGGTCGCAGTCCCCCCGGAATCAGGATCGGTCTGCTGGGCCAGACGTTCCGCAGCGTGCTGTGCCTCCTCGAGCCGCTCCGACAGGTCCGAGGCGCGCATGTAGTCCCTGGCCCAGGGTATTCTTCGCAGAATATCGGCAAGCGGCGCTTCCAGACCGTCTGCATCGCTGCGGGACTTGATGGCCGCCATGATATCAGACCAGGCCTGAGCCGTGTTGACGGAAGCCCGCGCCGCGTTATAAGAGTCTGCCGCCGCTGCAGCGGATATGGCCCCCGGAGAGCCCTCTTCCGTATCACCGGCTGCCTCGGCCGCTGCCGCAGCGTCCTCAGATGCCGTCTTCGCAGCGTCCCTGGCCGCTTCAGCCGCAGCGGCAGCCGCTGCCGCGTTTTCGGCACGCGTTTTGTAATCCGCATCTCTTGTCGTTGCGGCCGTCACCGCCGCTTGCGCCTTGGTGACAGCTTCCGTCAGCTGTGCCGTTTGTGAGTCATCCTTGTTGTCAGTCAAGGCCTGTTGGGCTGCAGCCAGAGCCGCCTGGGCAGCAGGCAAAGCGTCCTCTGCCTCTGCCTCAGCCTCTGTCGCCTTGTCAGCCGCCGTGCCCGCAGCAGTATCCGCTTTCTCGGCCTCGTTCGCAGCGATCCGGCGCTGCACGCCCTGCTCTTGCGCAGCAAGTCTGGCATTGTCGATCCCGGTCTGGGTCGCCCGGGCTATATCCGCTTGTGTCTTCGCCTCAGTGGCAAATCCGGCAGCCGCCTTCGCACTCGCGTCCGCGGCCGAGGCCGAGGCCCGCGCAAGGCCCTTCTGGTTCGTAACCTCCGGATCTGAATGGATCACCGCATCGGCTTCCGCCAGCGCATCATTCGCTGCCACCAGAGCCGCATCAGCCGCCTTTTTGGCATTGTCCGCGATCGTGCTCTGCGCCGCGGCTTCATCCGCATCCAGGGTGCCATAGACCGCATGGGTGGTCGCAGCTTTAGCTGCAGCCTCAGCATCCTTTGCCGCCTGATCTGCCTCGCCTGCAGCCGTGGCCGCCTTCCCGGCTGCCTCCGTGGCAGCTCTGATCGCGGCCAGTCTCTCCTCTTCAGCCTTCTTCGCCTCGTCTACCTTTTGATCCACATAATCCTGATCAAACGGGGTCGTGTCAGGGCCGCCGCTGCCGCCCCCGCAACCGTAAAGTGCAACGGATCCCGCAACGGCCATCGCCGTCAGCCATACTCTCTGGCGTCCTGTCTTCATCATCGTCTCCATCAGGATCGTTCCCGGCCATGAAGAGCCCGGTTGTATGAAGCCAATACTGTTTCTTAGCCCCCTGTACCTGTTACGACAGGTCAAGGAGATGATTGGATTATGTCGTAGTCAATATCTTGGGTCAATGTTCACTGCGGAGCGGACGCCAACAGGCGTCCTGGGTCTCAACCGACGTCCTTCCATCCTCGAAGGTCTGTCCTTTGTGGACAGGTCGGGCCAAGGGATGGGGAGCAACCAAGCACCCCCTTGGGCCATGAGCGTTTGGAAGGACCTGTGTCCCGGTTTCTGGCCGAGATGGCCGACTGGATTGCCGCAACGGCCGCCGCTGACCCACAGGCCACTGGGATCGCCATTGAGATTCCGGACGGTCCTGCCTTCGGGACATCGATGGAACGCGGACACAGCGACGCTCGCGCGCTGCGAGGCGTCGCTGACCGCCTGCTCCGTGCCGCCTGCGCAATACTCGAAAACCAGACCGACTTCAATCCAAACCACGCCACACAGACGTGGGCAGCATGACCCGGCAATCCGATCGGCCACACCTGCGAAAGCGCCAAATATTGATTGACAAATAGTGGGAAGTCCCTTCCGCAGTCTTCAAGAGGTGTTGCGTTCGAGAGTCAGGTCAGAATCCTCAAATTTTCTGTAAATGATACCGAAAAACACTATGCATCACTTCGAACGATATTATCTGAAATCATCGATGAGCTCATGCAGCTCGAAAGTGGCTGGGTGCCATGTCTCGGGGAGGACTCTCAATCTCGTAAGCACAAACATTTGATAACACGACATCGGGCCGTGCCACGAAACCTGGTTCACACCTGAAGGCTGGAGGCCGCCATGAATTACCGGGAGATCTTCTCTATCGGTCGGCTATGGGTCATTTTCGTGGTCTTTCTGTTCGTGATGTTCGGTGTGCTGCTTTTGGTCGGGGGGAGGGCGTTTCGGGAAGCTCCACCCGTTCCGACCGCGGTCGTTGTCAACGGCGACAAGCCGGAAGTGATGTTCACGAGTGCCGACATACACAGGGGGCGCGACGTATGGCGCCGTCTCGGTGGAATGGAACTGGGCTCGGTCTGGGGTCATGGAAGTTATCTGGCCCCGGACTGGACGGCCGACGTGTTGCATCGCGAGGCAGAAGCGATCCTGATGGCGAGCGGTGATTTCACGTCCCTGGACCCACCGGAACGGGCAGCACGAATAGCTGAATTCGCGGCGCGAAACCGGTCCAATACCTACGATCCGGCAACCGGGCGCGTTACTGTTTCCCGAGAGAGAGCGAACGCCTTTGAGAGCCTTCTGAAACACTATACTGCCCTGTTTGGCGGGAGCGGAGATAACTCCAAAGCTGAGGCCTTGCGCGAGGCCTTTGCGATACCTGATCAGCCGTTGGGGCCAGAACCGGACCAGGACATCCGAGCGCTTCTGTGCTGGTGGTGGTGGACGGCCTGGGCGGCATCGACAGTGCGGCCCAACGACACCGTCACCTATACCAGCAATTGGCCGCATGAGCCCCTCGTAGGCAACAAACCAACCAGTTCGACCTTTGTCTGGACTTTCGTTTCCGTAGTCCTCCTGATTGCAGGCATCGGTGTCCTCTGCTGGTTTTTCCTTCGCGAACGCGAGGAATGGCGCAACGACACGGAACCGCCCGACGGTTACCCCGCCCAAAATCCGATTCTGGCATCGAGTCCGACGGCTTCTATGCGCGGTGTTGTCAAGTACGTCTGGGTTGTGGCGGTCCTGCTCGGCCTTCAGATCGCGCTTGGCGCTGTTACGGCTCATTATGCTGTCGAGGGACATGACTTCTATGGCATCCCTCTCTCCGAACATGCGCCTTATGCCCTCACGCGGACGTGGCATGTTCAGCTTGCCGTTCTGTGGATCGTCACCGCCTGGCTGGGTGCGGGACTGTATCTCGGGCCAGTGATTGCCGGGTTCGAGCCCCGTTTTCAGCGACCCGGTGTGGACGCACTCTGGGCCGCGCTGGTGATTGCTGTCCTTGGTTCCCTGGCTGGTCAGTGGATGACGATCACAGGGAGGATAACGGACTCGGATCTGGTCTACTGGTTCGGCCATCAGGGTTATGAGTTCCTGGACATGGGACGGTTCTGGCAAATCCTGATCTTCGCGGGCCTCCTGATCTGGCTGGTCCTGATGGCTCGTTGCGTCGTTCCCGCGATCCGGCGCGCTGACCCGGACAAGCACTTGCTGATCCTTCTTCTTGTGTCTTCGGTTGGCGTCGGTCTGTTGTTCGGGGCCGGTTTGCTCTACGGACGCGACACCCATCTCACGATTGCCGAATACTGGCGATGGTGGGTCGTGCATTTGTGGGTCGAAGGTATTTTTGAAGTATTCGCAACTGCCTGGGTGGCGTGGGTGTTCGTGCATATGAGGTTGCTGAGAGCGACTGCCGCCGCGATCTATGTCATGTTCTCCGCCATGATCTTTCTTGGCGGCGGCGTGCTGGGCACGTTCCACCATCTTTACTTTGCCGGCACACCCGAGGCTGTTCTGGCGCTTGGTGCCGTGTTTTCCGCTCTGGAGGTGGTTCCCCTGGCGTTGATTGCCTTCGAAGCTCATGACCACTGGCGCGCAGAGCGGGCGGCGCCCTGGGTCCGGCGCTACCATATGCCATTGTTGTTCTTCCTCGCCGTAGCGTTCTGGAACCTTGTTGGTGCCGGCGTTCTCGGTTTTCTGATCAATCCGCCCCTGTCCCTTTACTATCTGCAAGGACTCCTGACCACCCCCGCACATGGTCATGCTGCGCTGTTCGGTGTCTACGGGATGTTGGGTATCGGTTTGCTTCTTTTGTGCCGCAGAGACCTTCCCCAGTCGGTTGGTTGGTCCGACAGAATGATCGTCTGGGTGTTCTGGTTGTTTAACGCCGGACTCGCGCTCATGGTGTTCGCGTCCTTGCTGCCGCAAGGCCTGGTGCAGGCGGTTGTTTCGTTCGATCGGGGGTACTGGTATGCACGTTCACCCGAACTCCTGCATTCGCCGCTCATGGAGACTCTGGTCTGGCTGCGGGTGCCTGGTGATATCCTTTTCGCAGCCGGCGCTGTGGTTCTCCTGGTCTTTCTCATCCGGCTCGAAATCGGGCGACGCTCCGGACTGGCGGACTGACTCGGAGTTCCATGAACCAGGCATTGTCCTCGTCCCGGATGAGCCGGCACTTGTCAGCGCAGCAGACAGGTGCCGGCAGACCGCCGGAATCCAGGAAATCCGGAAGGATCAGGCATCGCAAATCGGTGCGTCGCAAGAGACGATGTTTCCGAGCCGGTTCAGGATCACAGATCTGATGACTGGCTCTTCAGGAGCCGTTTTCCGGCCCATCGGGAACCACAGTGTAAATGAAATAACAAGGCTTCTGGTCATGTCAGGCCGCGCGAACTTCGAGCTGATCCGTTCCGGGCCGCGCGACCCCTGAAGGGTAGATGCGAGATGCCAGGAACTCCACGGAGTCCGTACGATGTCATCGCGGCATTCGGGATCCTGCGTTCGTACTGCATGGATCACCCCTCGCTGAAACGGAATATTCGGGCCTGCAACTTCCCGATCGAAATTCTGCCCAACCTCTGATACAAGGCGTCCGGACCTGCCGCACAGGCAGGGCTGAACCTGCGAACGGGTAAGATCAGGTCGCTGTCCAACCGGATGGGGTACGGGAATGCGCAAGGCAAGCGTTTCGCGAAAAACAAACGAAACAGATATTGATGTCAGCGTTAATCTGGACGGGACCGGTCGCCATGACGTGGACACCGGAATTGGCTTTCTGGATCATATGCTGGAACAACTTTCGCGCCATAGCCTGGTCGACCTGACGGTTCGGGCGAAAGGGGATCTTCATATTGATTTCCATCACACCACTGAAGATACCGGTATTGTCATCGGGCAGGCTGTTCGAGAGGCGCTGGGCGATCGGAGGGGTATCACCCGCTTTGCCAGCGCAGCAATCCCCATGGATGAGGCTCTGAGCCGCGCAGTGATCGACATCTCGGGCCGACCTTATCTGATATGGAACGTGAGTTTCACCAGGCCCAAGCTTGGCGAAATGGATACCGAGCTGTTCAAGGAATGGTTCCAGGCGTTCGCGCAGAATGCCGGACTGACGTTGCATGTGGAAAATATCTATGGCGAAAACAATCACCACATTGTCGAGTCCTGTTTCAAGGCGCTGGCGCGATCGCTGCGAGCAGCTGCGGCAATCGATGCCGTGACTGCCGACAGGATTCCTTCGACCAAAGGCAGGTTGGGGACGTGAAGAATGAGGCGTGTCGCGATCGTCGAACTCCCTGGAACGAACCGGACTTGCTGACTTAGCAGTCATGGACGTTGTCGTTATCGACTATGGGTCGGGAAATCTCCGGTCCGCAGCGAAGGCACTCGAACGTGTCAGTCGCGAGAACAGGATAGGAGCCAGGATCATCGTCTCCGAACGGAGCGCCCTGCTTGATCAGGCCGACCGGATCGTGCTTCCCGGAGTTGGAGCCTTCGGGGATTGTATTGCTGGCCTGCGGGCGTTGCCTGGCATGGTCGAGGCGCTCGAAAACAACGTGCGTCAGCGCGGTAAAGCGTTTCTTGGCATTTGCGTCGGGATGCAGCTGATGGCAGATCGCGGCATCGAACATGGATTGCACCCTGGGCTCGGATGGATCCCCGGTGAGGTCCGCCCGCTGAGCCCGTCGGGTCAGGGCTTCAAGATCCCGCACATGGGCTGGAACGAACTCGAAGTGACCGCAGAAAACCGGCGCCATCCGGTCCTCGCCGATCTTCCCGAGGGTGCGCATGCATACTTCGTTCACAGCTTTGGGATGAATTGCGAGACTTCGGAAGACATTCTTGCGACGACTGACCATGGTGGCCGTATCCCGGCCATCGTAGGACGTGAAAACATGGTGGGAACCCAGTTCCATCCCGAGAAAAGCCAGGAAACCGGCCTTCGCTTTCTTACAAATTTCCTCAATTGGGATGGTGCGGTTTGAACCGGTTGGACGGGAGTGTGATCAATGGAGGAAGCAACGTCGACCGAAGAGCTGATCGAACTGGACCAGGATGAAGATCTTGAAGACCTGTGCGATGCAGCAGAATCGGCCATTCTCGATGGTGGCGGTTTCGGCTGGCTCAGTTCGCCGCCGCGAACAGTCCTCACCCGGTATTTTCGGGGCGTTGTTCTCGTACCCGAGCGCCATCTCTATGTGGGACGTCTGAACGGGCGTATCGTGGGCTCTGCGCAACTCCAGGAACCGCCGCGGCACAATGAGGCACAGGCCCATGTTGCCAACCTGACTGCACATTTTGTGGCTCCCTGGGCGCGGGGTCGCGGCCTTTCCCGCGATCTTGTGAAACTGGTGGAGGCCAACGCTCGCTCGCTCGGCTATCTGATCCTGCAGCTTGACGTTCGTGCGACCCAGCTGGCGGCCATTCATCTCTATGAAGACCTCGGCTTCAAACGCTGGGGCAGCAACCCGGACTACGCCCTTGTCGATGGACGGATGGTCGAGGGCCACCATTATTCCAAGCGTCTGCGCCAGGTACCCCGCGCGCGAAGAACAGGCCCGCGCAAACCCGCCGCGTCATGAAGCTGTTTCCCGCTATCGACCTGAAGGACGGGGTCTGTGTCCGCCTCGTAAGGGGCGAGATGAGCCGCGCCACCATCTTCAATGAGGATCCTGTTGCCCAGGCTCGCACGTTTGAGGAGGCAGGATTTGACTGGCTTCACATTGTCGATCTTGACGGAGCCATTCAGGGTCGGCGCGTGAATGGCGGGGTGGTAGAGAGAATCGTGAACGCCACAGGGTCGTCGATCCAGCTTGGTGGCGGCATCCGTGACATGGCAGCCATCGAGGGATGGCTCGAAAGAGGTGTTCAGAGGATCGTTCTGGGAACCGCAGCTGTCAACAATCCCGAGCTGGTCAGGGAGGCCTGTGCCCGGTTCGCCGGTCGTATAGCGATCGGACTGGACGCGCGGCAGGGGCGGGTTGCGGTTGAAGGATGGGCCCGAACGTCAGACCTGAGCGCTCGCGATCTCGCGCTTCGATTTGAAGACGCGGGAGCCGCAGCAATCATTCATACTGACATAGAACGGGACGGTGCGATGAGCGGTCCCAATATCAGTGCAACCGTAGCTCTGGCCGAGGTTCTGATGACACCGGTTATCGCTTCGGGAGGCGTAACGACCCTGTCCGACCTGGCGGAATACAAGCGGCATGAGACAGCTGGCATCATGGGAGTGATTTCGGGGCGCGCGATCTATGATGGCCGGATCGATATGGCAGCCGCTCTCAAGCTGATGCGGGGTGAATAGCGATGCTCAAGGCGCGAGTGATTCCCTGTCTCGACGTCAAGAATGGACGGACGGTCAAGGGAGTAAATTTCGTCGACCTCGTGGATGCAGGAGACCCTGTCGAACAGGCGAAGGTCTATGATCAGGCGGGTGCGGATGAATTGTGTTTTCTCGACATTACGGCGAGCCACGAGAACCGTGATACCATCTATGATGTTGTCAATCGCACGGCCGAACAGTGTTTCATGCCCCTCACTGTCGGCGGCGGGATCAGGGAAGTGGAGCATATCCGGAAGCTGCTTCTTGCGGGAGCTGACAAGGTGTCCATCAATACGGCGGCTGTGCGTCACCCCGAATTCGTAAGTGAAGCCGCCGAGAAGTTCGGATCCCAGTGCATCGTCGTTGCCATTGACGCCAAGGCAACGGCCCCACGGAAATGGGAAATATTTACGCATGGCGGTCGCCGGGGCACCGGAATCGACGCAGTGGAATGGGCCCGGTACATGACGGATCTGGGAGCCGGTGAAATTCTTTTGACCTCTATGGACCAGGACGGAACACGAGAGGGTTTTGATATTCCGCTGACGCGTACGATCGCGGATGAAATTTCCGTGCCTGTGATTGCGTCAGGGGGCGTGGGGGTGCTCGAACATCTCTCTGACGGCGTTCTCCGCGGCCATGCCTCAGCCGTTCTGGCGGCATCGATCTTTCATTTCGGTGACTTCACGATTGCGGAAGCGAAGGCTTGTATGGCCGACATGGGAGTGCCGGTGCGGCTCCCGGAAGCGGATACCGCGAGGAGATAGGATGACGCATTCCGAGAGTTTTGGTGCAGTTGTCGAGCGGCTGCACGACGTGATTGAGGCGCGCAAGGCAGGCGACCCGTCGACGTCCTATACAGCCAGCCTGTTTGCTGAAGGAACAGCCAGGATATCAAGGAAACTCGGAGAAGAAGCGATTGAAACGGTGATTGCCTGTCTGCAGCGGGATCGTTCCGCTGTGATCGCAGAGAGTGCCGACTTGCTGTATCATCTCCTGGTCGTCTGGTCGGATTCGGGAATCCAACCCGACGAGGTCGGCGCGGAACTGGCCCGGCGGGAAGGTGTTTCCGGGCTTCGGGAAAAGGCGGCAAGGGGGCCAGGGAATGAATTATGATCCGGACAACCTGTTTGCGCGAATTCTCCGTGGCGAGATACCGTGTGACAAGGTGCACGAGTCCGAACATGCACTGGCCTTTCGGGATATCGCGCCGCAGGCCCCGGTTCATGTCCTGGTCATTCCCAAGGGACCCTATGTATCGTGGGACGACTTCTCAAGGAACGCATCGCCTGAGATGCAGGCCGGGTATGTTACAGCCATCGGCGACACCGCGCGCATTCTGGGTCTGGACGAGACCGGGTACCGGTTGATCGCGAATACCGGACGTGATGGCCATCAGGAAGTCCATCATCTTCACACTCACATCCTGGGCGGGTCTCCGATGGGGCTGATGGTCCAGCGGTCGGGGGAGTCCTGAGGGCTTGATCCTTGCGCCGGGATCCTGTCACCCTGCCATCCGGCCGGGTCTCCGGATCGGTTGTTCTCCGTGTCAAAAGGGATGCGGGGTCCCGACATAACAGTCGTAATCGACAACATGATTATCATGGCAACAGTAAAGGAGTATCAGCATGCACGGTGACAAGGAAGTTATTCGCCATTTGAATACAGTCCTGAAAAACGAACTGACTGCAATCAATCAGTATTTCCTGCATGCCCGGATGTTCGGCAATTGGGGGCTCGAGAAACTCAATGCCTACGAATATGGCGAGTCGGTTGACGAGATGAAACATGCCGACAGCCTGATTGAGCGGATCCTGTTTCTTGAAGGCCTGCCCAATCTGCAGGATATCGGACGGCTGCGAATTGGAGAGAGTGTCAGGGAGGCCCTGGAGTGTGATCTTGAGCTGGAACGAACGTCGCACAAGGATCTGGTTGCCGCCGTGAAGCATTGCGAGGACGTATCGGACTTTGTGTCACGCGAATTGTTTGTGGATATCATGGAATCCGAAGAGGAACATATCGATTGGCTGGAAACCCAGCTGGATCTTATTGACCGGATCGGAATCCAGAACTTCGAGCAATCCTGGATGAAATCCGACCAGGACTGATACCTGGCGTTCCGGCGTCTTTCTGTCGAGCCGCGCCACGGTCAGGAGACAGCGGGCTGCTGTCGTCAGGGACCAGAGATGTGGCTTTCAGGAGGAAACAGGAGATCGGCAAAAGCATTTTGAAGCGTCACGGACGCAAGAAACGAAAATCCGTTTCGCTGATTGCGCTCGTCCGCGCCCTGTCATCACTCGGTTTGACCCTGCCAGGACCACACCGCCTTCGGGCCTCGTCGCCCACTGTCTGATACCGGTATTTCTGCCGCCGGGATGACTATGCTGATTGGGGTTCCCTGAAACCGTGATCGTTGCGCCTACAGGCCTTCGGGCCTGTTATCTCGCATCCTATTGTCGGCTGAGCGCATTCTGATCGGCGCCGACAGTCTCTTCGTCGAGAATTTCCTGGATAAGTTCGGCGCAAATCAGACAGACAGGTTCGCAATTGCAGGCTTCGTGAACACGATCCACATCCCTGACACCGTTGCGGGCAAGGTTTCGGATTTCATGTTCCGTGATGGCGTTGCAAATACAGACATACATGGAGCCACAGGACCACGATTGCGAATGATTGTCAATTGCATGGTAGGCCGTTTGGCGGGACGCAACAAGATCTGTCATGAGTTTTTTGATGTGTCAGGCCTGCTCTGCTGTCTGTGCCAGCCAGATTGCAAAAGACCGTTTGGAGCCGATCCGGGAATCGGGCATAATCTGTGGCAGAGCCTGACGAGCGCACTTCGGATACATGTGAAGGAACAGGAGACGGAACATGAGGAAACTGGTGCTCGAGACCACAGCGCCATTTCAGGGTTTGGCGGAACTGGTGGCCTATCAAGAGGGACTGTTTGAAAAGCACGGACTCTCGGTTGAGTGGGTCGATCGAGATGCGGGTACGTCGCCGACGCTACGCACGGACATTTCGGATCCGGAGGGCCTTGATCCCCACTCAAGTCATGGCAGACTGTTCGAACAGGGTCGCGCCGATATGTACAACGCCTGCGAATGGGGCAACTATTGCCGGGTTCAGGACAGTGCGGTCGATGCAGGACGCCAGGTCGGGCGGCGAGCGATTGTGACTTATGCGGGTCTTGTGGTTCGTCCGGAGTCTCCGGTCTACACACCTCAGCAGCTGGCGAACCGACTGGTGGGAGTCCCGTTTTATTTCGGAACCCACTATCTGGCCCTTCACATGCTTGAGGGTTTCCTGTCACGCGAGGAAATCAGGCTTTGCAGCGCACCCAACGGTTCACGAGGCCGGCTTGACGCGATGATGTCGGGAGAAATCGAGGCCACGACCCTGACCGAACCATATCTTTCCCTGGCCGAGAAGAAGGGCTGCCGGATCGTGTGTTCGTCTTTCTATCATGGCACGGAAGTGGCGTCCGAGGCGGTCGATACCGAGAGCTACACAGCTTTCAACCGGGCCGTGTGCGAAGCCGTACGCCTGATCAATTCCGACAAACGGACCTACATGCAGTACTTTATCGACTACCACGCCAGGAAAGATCCGGAAATTGCAAGCTTGACCGTCGATGATCTTCGGGAAAGCCGGATTGTGGTTGTCGATCCGGCGCCAATTCCGGATGAGGAACTGGAACGGACAGCAAACTGGATCAAGAGTTGGGGCATGCTCCGGAGCACGGACGAAGCGACGGAACTTGTCAACATGCAGATCCAGAAAGGGGCCCACCCGATTGCGGCCCAATAGGCCCGACCAAGGCGGGTCGGCTCAGCGCCGGCCCGCGTAATATTCCACCCGCCGCTCCAGCCGCGCCACTGCGTCCTGGAGGACGTAGGCAATGCAGAACAGGGTGATCACGAGCGCCCAGAAGGGTTCGATCAGGAAGTTCTGCACGTAGAACTCGAAGATTTCACCGAACCCCAGAAGCGCCGCAATCAGTTGGCCAATCACGACGCCCTTGGTCGCGCGAATGACGCCTAAGCGGAACCCGGCGAGAATCTCCGGCAGTGCGGCCAGAAGCAGGACCTTGCGCCAGATCTGCATTCGCGTCGCGCCAAAGGACCATGCCATCTCGACCAGGGTCTGGTTGGCCCGGCGCACGCCGGCTTCCGTATCGATGACAATGATGAACACTGCGAACAGGAACACAGTCACGATGACAGTCGTCTGGCCGATGCCGAGAAGCGGAATGAGCGCAGGCACCAGCGCGGTCAATGGTGCACTGATCATGATGTTGACCCAGATCCCGATCAATCGTTCTGCTGCACGGGATACGCCCATCACCACTCCGACGGGAATCCCGATCACGAGCGCTGCACCAAGCCCGATGAACCATGCCTCACCTGTAACATACAGGGCGTTCAGGAATTCTTGTGACGACAGAACCGAAAACAGGGACAGAACCACGCGGTGGAAGGGCGGAAAGATGTCAACCGCACCCGTGAGTCCGACGATTTCCCACAGGCCGGCCCAGAGCAGGAGCGAAACGGAAGCCGGGAGTTTCAGGATGAACGAGAACATGACAGACGGGCAGCACCCTCAATCCAGATACTGTTTGAGGGTCTGCCAGATATCCTCGACCGCATCGAGATAAAGGGGATCCCGGCGGATCAATTCCGGATCACCGTTACGGTCGATACCGGTTCGAACAACTCTTTGCACCTTGCCCGGGCGTCGGGTCATGATCGCAATCTGGTCTGACAGATAAACGGCTTCCTCGATACTGTGAGTCACGAAGATCACGGTCTTGCGTTCGACGGCCAGAAGCGCGAGCAGGTCTTCCTGGAGTTTTCGGCGCATCTGCTCGTCAACGGCTGAAAACGGTTCATCCATCAACAGGATATCGGCATCAACACTGAGCGCGCGGGCGAGACCGCAGCGCTGACGCATACCGCCGGACAATTCGTGGGGATGACGATCTTCAAAACCGGAGAGGCCTACCTCGTCGATATATTTCCTGGCAATGGTCTCCCGTTCCTCTCTGGCGACACCACGCAGTTCAAGGCCAAAGGCAACATTGCGGAGAACGGTTGCCCAGGGCAAGAGCGCAAAATCCTGGAACACAAAGGCGCGTTCTGGCCCCGGACCGGTAACCTGTTGACCATGAACGAGAATATCTCCCTCCAACGGCGTGATAAGGCCGGCAATAATCTTGAGCAGTGTGGTCTTGCCGCAACCGCTGGGGCCCAGAAGGGTTGTCAGTTCACCGGGCGAGACTGTCAGTTCCACGCCCTTCAACGCCTCGACGGGACCGGGATAGGTCATTCCGACATTACTGACGTGAATCCCCTGGTCAGGCATGAATGGCTATTCCTCGGCGACCGGCGCGATGGCGCCAAAGATGCGGACCTCGATCATCTTGAGCATTGAGAGCGATATCGTGGACAGGATGATGATGGACGCGATGGCTGCATACATCCGCGCAAATTCGAGAGTGGAACTGTTATAGGTAATGAGGTCGCCGATGCCGGTCGGTGTGATCAGGATTTCGGCAAGGACGATGCCCAGAAACCCTCCCGACACGCCAAGCCGCAAGCCTGCAAAGATGATCGGGCTGGCCTGGGGCAGAATGACTTTCTGGATTTCCTGTCGCCGGGTCCCGAGAAAGGATCGGCACATTTGCAGCAATGAAGGATCGACATGCCGCACGCCCTTGTAGCAGTTGAGCACCACCAGCGGGGCGCTCAGCAACACGACTGAAACGACCTTTGCGGCGACTCCGATTCCGTATATGTAGGTGATAATCGGGATTACAGCTGCGAGCGGTGCCGTCTGCATAATGACAAAGAAGGGCAGCAACAGCCATTCGGCACTGCGTGACAGTCCCATCAGGACCCCTGCCAGCACCCCGCCAACACTGATAATGGCAAGGCCGATCAGCAGGGGTGGCAGGGTGGATGCGTAGCCCTTGGCCAGACTGCCGTCGACGATCATGTCGCCAAGAGCGACGGTTGTGGCAGAAAAGCTCGGAAATGCGGGACTGATGGGCCAGCGGGCGAGAATTTCCCAGAAGCCGAATACGATCACGAATGACGACAGCCGCCACAACCAGCGGCGAAGCCCGGCGTGACTCACGCTTCCGCTCTTATGGGAAGCCGCGGGAGTTGCAGGCCGGGTTCTCGAGGTCGGCTAGTTTCCGACGGCCTTGCGCGCAGCATCGAGGAGCGTGAAATCCCAGTAATCATTTACCTTGAGCGAAGCCGGATCACCGGTGAGATCACCCGAAGAGGTATAGAACTGAAAATCCGCCTGCACGGCCTCGGGAGTGCCGCCGCTGTTCGGGTAGAGACCGTTCCCGACCGCGACTTCATAAAACGAGCGAATGCCGGCTCTCTGGTCCTGAGGCAGTCGCGACATCAGGTTGAGACGCTTTTGTTCGGCGACCATGAATTCCGGATTCGCGTTGGTGCCGCGGATCACCTTGAGGAGTTCTTCGATGAGAACCTGAAGATCCTTGCTCCGGCTCGCAATGAATTCTGTTTTGGCAAAAACTGCGGAATCACTGGCCGACGCGTCTCCGGCGGGAAGCACGGAGAACTTGCCTGGCGCCTTTTTCATGATGTACTGAACGGCAGGAATATTCACGTAAGTGGCGACAATGGTTCCGCGCAGCAACGCGTTGGCCCGCACCATGGAGCCTGGGACAAATGCGACCGAACTGAACTTTATTCCGTGCGCAGCTGCCATTTGGTGCGCCAAGACCTCGGTCCCCGATCCGCGTGCGTGGACCACGAAATCCTTGCCGTCGAGGTCGGACCAGGACTTGATCCTGTCCGCCGCCACCACCGGAAAGTAGGCCAGCATGCGAAGCTGGAAAATGTGCCGGGCAGGGATCCCGAGTTTCTGGATCAGACGATAGGCGTTGCTGCCGAAAACGAGATCGATTTCGTTGCTGAGAAACGCCTGTTTGACAATATCATCCGACTTGAGATGCTGGACCTTGATATCAACACCCCGTTCGCCGGCCCGGGCCACCGCGGCGGCTTCGATCAGTTTCTCTATCTGCATCGTACCCGCATCGCCGACCCTGATTGTCTGGGCCATGGCATTGCCGGTTGCGAACAACACCAGACAGCCCATAGCAATGATTTTCATGCCTGCCTTCATGGAACGTCTCCCCGGAAGTTGGTTGGTTCTGAGTTTTCGGATCCCGATGTGAGGTGAATGGTCCATCCTGATCCTGAACATGCAGGAAAAGCTACCACAATAGCTGTCGGCATGCACAGGTCGGCCTCCGTGTGGCGTTGGCCGAAAGACATGCCGTCGTCGCGGATTCGGCAGTTCGGGTCATGGCAAAACAATGGGGAGTGGCTTCACGAAGCACCCGGACCCAGCCGATTCTCCCTCACGACGTCCACGTCTTCCGGCGCGCTTCGGGAAAACGCTCCCGAATCTGTATCCATCGCCGTATCTGTGGACACGGAGGAGCCTTGCCGCACGGGTTCCGTCCCGAGACGCTGCAGAACCGTCACTGGCCAGGCACAGGTCCCGTCCCCGGATTGGTGCCCCATATTACCTTGGCCCCGGCAATTGCCGGCACACAGGTCCCTTGCCCAAACCTGAAGTCAACCCGCAGGGAACGCTGAGGCGTCCACCATTCGATGACACGCTCATTGTCGCAAGAATATTGCAACCCGGAACCCGGAAGACAAAACAGCGAACCCTGCAACACGTCTAGGGCAGCAGTTATGAGGCTTCGGAGTCAAAGACCACGGCAAGAGTGTTCCGTCGATCTGTTGTGCACCGGCCCTGAGCGCGTAGGGGTTTCCTCGGCACGCGATAACGTCAGGGACTGTTCACGAGAAGATTTTCGGGCCGCGCCATAGCCGGACCGGGCAGGGCCTTTCATCGGCTCAGGAAGAGAGAATTGTCGGAGGCACAGGCGTGGCGCCGGGTGTTCCGGTTCCGAGAGCCTGTTCGGGGCCACCAAACCGGGCCACCAGTTCGTTCTGGTCGTTCTTGGCCGCGCGGTCCGTTGCTTCAGGATCACAGATCGCTCTCAACTGCTGGTCAAGGTCTTCGAGAAGACCTGCGTATTCGGGGTCTTGCGATCGGTTTTGGCGTTCCCCCGGATCAAGGTCGAGATCGAACAGTTCCGGTTCATAGTCGACATAGTGGATGAGCTTTGCTGATCCTCGGCGAACCATAAACGCGGCACTCGGAGACCCTGCGGCGTGATACTCGCTGAAAACGACCCGGTCCGGGTCCTCACCAGAATTGGCCAATTGAATCCATGAAGCACCCGGCAGATCGTATTCCTGTTCTTCCCTGTCAAGTCCGACAGCGTCAAGAATTGTCTGATAACTGTCGATCAGCGATACCGGTGTCCTGCAGACAGTGTTTTCCGGGATGTCATCGCCAGCGATAATCAGCGGAACCCGGGCGGCCTCCTCATACATGTTTGATTTCCCCCAAAGGCCGCGAGCGCCAACATTGTCACCATGATCACTCGTATAGATCACCCGGGTTGTCTTCGCGAGCCCCGAGGCGTCGAGTGCCTCAAGGACCTCCCCGATCAATTCGTCCACGAAACTGCACAGACCGAAATAGGCCGCGGTTGCCATCCGCCTTTCTTCGGATGTCAGTTTGCGATCCACCTGCTGAAAGTCGTCCATGCGCTGCAGCCAGGGATGACGGACATGTCCTGCATCGGGATGGAGCCTGGGCTCCGGAATGTCCTCCAGCGGATACAGATCGTAATAGGGCTGTGGGACAGTGAGTGGAAAGTGGGGTGCCACGAAACCCAGATACAACACCCAGGGCCTTTCGTCTTTACGATCCGCAGCTTCGGCAATCCAGCGCCTGGCCTCCTCGGCGATCTTGCGATCGTAGCGGTTGTAACTGGACAGACCGGGCCCGATCTTGCCAAGCATTCCACCCCCCTGCTGCTGTCGCTGTTCAGGCAATGGATCCCGTACCGATCCCCAGACCTGTCCGATTCCGCCCATCACATGCATTGGCTGCAGCTCCCGGGAGAAACCCGTATTTCGACCATCTCCGCGGTAATGAAGCTTGCCTATGGACTCCACGCCAAGTCCTTCATCCTGCAACCGGTGGCCCCAGCTCCTGACAGTGCCGTCATAAGGCATCGCATTGTCCCAGAACCGGGTCTCATGCGTATAGCGGCCCGTGGCAAATGCGGCCCGAGCCGGAATGCATATCGGCGAGTTGGTGTAGGCAGAGGAAAATCGGGTTCCACGCTCGGCAAGTCTGTCCAGATTCGGTGTTCTGACCAGCGGGTGGTTGTCACAGCCAAGCATCGCAGCGTTATGCTCATCGGACATGATGTAGAGGAGATTGCGTGGCGTAGCCATCAGGCGGCGTCCTGTTCAGAAAGAGGTTTGTTGCGGGAGAAGAAAATGATCACGATGACTGCCAGCACCATGAAGCTGACGGATATGGGGCTTGAGAACAGAAACCATGGATCAGCACCTGACGCTGCAAACGCCTGGCGCAAGGCTTCCTCAAGATTGTTTGCGAGTATGAAGGAGATCACAAAGGGCAACACCGAAATCCCGAACTTTCGCATCAGATATCCCAGGAAGCCAAACACGAGCGTGATCACGATTGCCGCCAGCTCCGGTTGCTGGGCGTAAATGGCCGTCAGGGTCAGCAGGAGTATGACCGGAAGAAGCCGCTGTTTGGGGATACGCACCAGGACCCCGGTCACGCGCATGAATATACCGCCTATCGTCCAGTTGAGCAGATTGGCAAATACCATCGCGGCGAACAGGCCGAACGCAATCACCATTTCCGGATTGACCTGATCCGGGACAAGCCGGAATACCGATGGCCCGGGATTGAAGCCGCTGATGGTCTCTGTTGCGAGGATAATGAAAACTGCCGCGATATTGCCCGGAATGCCAAGCGACAGGACGGGAATGAGATTGGCTCCAGATACGGCGCTGTTAGCCGCTTCGGTGGCTGCCACCCCTTCGGGGGCGCCGCTGCCGAATGGCTCACCGCCCTTGTGGATTCGACGTCCGGTTGCGTAGCCCAGTGTGGCGGCCAGTGTCGAGCCGATTCCCGGTAGAGCGCCAATCATGGTTCCGATCGATGCCGATACGCCGACGAAAGGCAAGATACGGCGGACATCTCGGAGGCGAAGACTGTTGTCACCGGAGGCTGCAGGCTGTGTGATGGTAGCGGTGTCACGCAATTCCCGCCACATCGTTTCCATTGCTTCGAAGACTTCCCCGAGAATCAGGACGCCGAGAACGACACTGATCAGTGGCAAACCGCTCGCAAGGGAGTCAAATCCGAGGGAGAGGCGGGGATAGGAATCCTCGCCGGTTCCGATAAACGCGACAATCATGCCGAAGAACGCAGCGAGGAGGCCCTTCCAGACCGAACTGCCGACGACGGCCGAGATAAAGGCGAGCGACAACAGGATCAGGGCGGCCTTTTCGGGAAAACCGAGATAGGCCTCGACCGTGATGGCGAGAAAAGGCGCACATGTAAAGAGTATGATATCGGAAAAGGTATCTCCGGAAGCCGATGAAAAGTGGGCGACGCGCAGTGCCTTGCCCGATTGTCCCTTTTGGGTCATCGGGTAGCCGTCGAGAGTTGTCATCAGTGAGTCCGGCGTTCCCGGCGTATTGAACAGGATGGCCGGCACAGCACCGCCGATAGTGGCCCCTTTCATGATTCCGATCAGAAAACCGAGAACGGGCAGCAGGGCGTCGGGATTGAAACCGAAAATCGAGATAAGGATGGGGAGTGAAATGGCCATTGCAAATGGTCCGCCAAGACCTGGCGTGGCGCCAACGACGATTCCGCCAAAAAAACCCAGAGTTACCATGACAAGGGTTGTGGAAACGGGGAAACCGAAGATCGTCAGAAGTGGTGCCTCGGTCACAACAGCGAGTACACCAAGCCAGACATGATCAAGAATTCCCATTACTGGTCCCCGTTTGGGGGAAGCAAGAGATCCTCAAACGGAACATCGTAGAAAATGGTGAGCCCCGCAGCGGCGACCGTGGCCGTTATCACGATGCCGATGGTCAGGCGCTGTTCGATGATGGCGATCATTCCGGCGATCAGGATGCTGCCACCGGTCAGATAGCCCAGATATTTGTAGGGGACGGTATCCCGCAACTGGCGGTAGTCGCCGATTTCGCCGCTGATCGCGTTGACGGCTTCGACAACAACGGGTCCCAAATGGAACATCACCACGAGCCCGGCAGCAATGACGAGGCCCATTCGGAAGATGAAAATAACGCTCTGGCGATCCAGCGGGGCCTTCGTACCGCACCCGCCTCTGAAGTATTCCGTAAAACCCAGCGCCATGGCTGCGACCAGCAGACCGGCAGCAGCGGCTGTGGGAGCCATTGCGTCGCCGATAGTGGTCTGGCGGCGGAAGGTCTCGACGACGCCGGTCTCTACATCCCAGGGAATCCAGAGAACCAGGGCCAGAATTGCGAAAAACGCGGAGACTCCGGCGAGACCGAGCGCCCAGGTATCTCCGCGCACTGGCCGGGCCCGCCAGGGGGATGACGGGACCGGTCTGATGTCAGCTTGCTGCTTCGAGGAGTGCCCTGGAATTCTTGATCGAGTCTGTAATCAGCTGTTCAAGTTCGGCTCCGGAGATCAGCTGAGGGCCACCGAAGGCTCGTTTTACAAACTGGGCCGCCTTGGTCGATCCGTCGTTAAGAACCTCGGCGATTGCTGATGCGTAGGCCGTCCGTGCCGGATCAGGAATGCCGCGCGGGGCGACAAACACGAATTTTGCAGCATTGTCGAACGGGATCCCCAGCTCGTAGAGGTTGGGCACATCAGGTGAAATCCCGAGCCGGCCCTTTTCTGCGGAAACGAGGTTGACCAGATCACCCGCCTTGACACCGCGGTTCTGGATACCCGCACCCCAACCCACATCAACGTCACCAGCCGTGACTGCATTGACAACGGCTCGGCCGCCTCGCAGCATTACGGTATTGAACCTTATTCCGAGTTTTTCCCCCATCACATATGTGAGATCGGCAAGCCGCTGGCTCATGGCACCAAGCTTGATGGTTTGTCCGCCCTGTGCAGCCTTGACGAGATCGTGAATTGATTTCCATCCGCTGCTGGATTTCGCGACCAGACCCATTTGGCTGCCGGCTGTGGTCGTAATGAAGGTGAAATCCTGTGCCTCATATGTTTTCTTGCGGGCCACAACCACGTTGTAGGCAAAGGTTTCGGTCACCGCGATGCCGATCGTGAGGCCATCATTTGGCTGTGATTTCAATTTGGCGGCCATGACTGCACCGCCCTTGCCAGTTACGTTTTGCGGAATGATCTTCCAGCCCTTGCGCGCTTCAAGTTCAGTAGCAATCAATCTTGCCTGGGTGTCGGCGCCGCCGCCAGCAGTGAAGGCGATCATGAGATTGACGGGGCCGGAGGGTTTCCAGTCTGCAAGAGCCGGCATGCTGAATAGGGCAAGGGCCGCCACCAGAGCGGGCAGTCGTCTCGGTTTCACCGCAAGTTCCTCCCGGATATTTTCAAACGCGTTGCGTGGTTAACAATATCACTGCGCTTGGAGGCGGTGCAAACTTGTGAATGGATCAATGACCTGAAGATTGTCTGGGCGCGGTGAGGATGAACGGATCGCTCGTGGCTGGTGCTGCGGGCAAAATTCCGCGAGCCCGAAGAGGGCAGCGATCTCGCAGAAAGGGCTTCAGTCAAGGGCCGGATGACACGAGAACCTGGAATGCCGCGAGAGCAAACCACGTCGTGGCGGCCCACGACAACATCGACGGGGCCGTGTTGCTACCCCCGAGATTCGGGGGAATACGATCGATCTGACGACGTGACAGGAGGGTTGTTCCCGCTCTCAACCGATCAAGGTCCGGTCGCTTCCGGCAAACCGGACCTCAGTGGTCCGTGCACCCGGTCTGGCGGAACGGGATCCCGGCCGGGGTCTTTCCAATTCCTGAATTCTGCCCGATCTGGCCCTTTCGAGCGAAGAAGCGATCCGTTCATGACCTGCCCGTCCTGCGCCCGTCACGGGTATCCGTCTCAACCCATGA
Source organism: Alphaproteobacteria bacterium (assembly GCA_965221485.1). GTDB lineage: Bacteria > Pseudomonadota > Alphaproteobacteria > MPNO01 > UBA830 > JAJEBT01. The sequence goes on from OZ244893.1 coordinate 3,795,832, forward strand.
TCCTGGAGGGCCCGGTCCGCAAGGACGTTGCTGGTATTGGACAACTGTGTCCGTATCCGACCCGGGGAAACGCGAGGCCCCGGGAATGGGTCGATCAAAAAATCAGTCTACGAGCCCCCTATGTCCGTGCATCGAAGGGTTTCAGTCAGAACATCGGACAAGTAGCATTCTAGCCGAAATGATCTGGAAACTCGGTGAGTATGGGACCCGGGCGAGCGTGAATTCGGTCGGTCAATTCTCGCTGCAGGGCTGCGTGGCCGGGATCGTTGAACAGGTTTGTCATTTCATCCGGATCATTGCCCAGGTCGTACATTTCGCCGGCACCGGAAATCAGGTCGAGCGTCAGTTTGGCTGTTGCGGTGCGCACGGTTCGCAGCTGCAGCGTGACGCCGGTACGGCTGGGATGCAGATTCCACTCACTATAGGCGACATCACGTTTTTGGAGCCCTTGGATAACAGGGTTCAGGGAACGACTCTGGATATTCTTCGGGATGGGGATAGCGGCGAGATCATAAAATGTTGCTGCGAGATCGACTGTGGAAACCGGATCAGCAACGACCCGGCCGGCCGGAATGCCATGCCCACGCATGATCAGCCCCACCCGGAGAAGCCCCTCATAGGGTGTCGGTCCTTTCAGATACAGACCGTGATCTCCGAGAAGATCTCCGTGGTCTGTTGTGAAAACAACAAGGGTATCGTTTCTGAGGCCCAGTTCATCGAGGCGCTGCAGAATTCGTCCCACGCCCTCGTCGATGAAGGCGATTTCGCCGAAATAGTTTGCAGTCATTTCCGCAAGCTGACGATCAGTCTGTGGCTCGATCCGGCTGTATTCACGGCGCAGGATTCTGGATTGTTCGGTCTTTCCGAGAGGTTCGCGCTCAAGGGACGCGCGGTGCCACCATGGACGGCGGTCAAGGTCGCGCTGATGGGTCCGCGAAATATCCACGTCACTGGCCTGGTGAAGGCGGCTCCATGGTTCGGGACAATCAAACGGATGGTGGGGATCCGGATAGGATACCCAGAGACCAAACGGTTGATCGGCGGGTTTGTTATCGAGAAACGCGAGTGTGCGTTCGGTAACCCAGTTTGTGGAATGCCACAGCGCCGGGAGTTCCGAGAACCAGGTCTGTGCGGCTGATATTTCCGGCCCAAGGTTTCGGGGCCACAACCGCCAGGCTTCGCCGTCTTCCCCGTGTGACCAGAACCAGCGTTCAAAATGTTGCCCGCGCGGTGGCTTTTCACATGGCAGAAGCTCGTGCCAATGTCCGAGGATCATCAACTCGACGGTTTCAAAGCCCATATAGGGTCCGGACCAGCTCTCCGGAAAAACTGCGGACCCGGCTCGGCTTTCGGGTGCGCCGTAAGGCGTAGCCGCCGGATTCTCGCCAAAATGGCCCTTGCCTATGAAGTGGGTGCGGTACCCCGCTGCCGAGAGGTTGCCGGCCCAACCGTGCCCGGCGATCTCCGGGTCAAGACTGACGTGATTGTCATAAGCTCCGTGGCTCAGGGGCAGCAGCCCGGTCAGGATTGAGGCACGGGCTGGTTGGCAGACCAGATTTGGTGTGATTGCTGCAGAGAACCGGGTGCCCTCCGCGGCCATGCGGTCGAGCCAAGGTGTCCGGATATGACGCCCTTCGAAACCGAAACAGTCCCAGCGATGCTGGTCTGATGTGATCAGGAGTATGTTAGGCGCCGGGGACATGAGCGGGAGTACCTGCCTGGAAGTTCGTTTTGATCACTTGAGTCTAGTCGACTTCAGTAATCACCATAATGTCAACGGCCATGGTGACGCATCTCAGGCAGTTCATTGGATCCGGTTCTGTAATGCCGTGGGGTGACGCCTCATGCCGGTTGTACCCATCCGGCCTGGCGGCTGTTGTCTGTTGCCAGAAGCCAGAGCGGTTTGGAGCGGTGACGGGGCAGGGCACTGGCGCAGGAGAGGCAGAAGAATCAACACGGTGCACCATGCCCTGAGCGCAAAGGCACTTCGGGAGAATCCTCTGTCCGAGCCGGTCCCAGGGACACCGGAGCCCGACCACTGTTCCCGGCAGAATTCTCGCTTGCAGGCAGCGTGCCCACTGGCCGGTTCGGAGGGACATGGCTCCGTTGTTGACGCCCCTTCATCAAACGGCTGGAAGCCGAAGACCAGAACAGTCGCCTGGAAACCATGATCACGGTATGAAGACTGGCGTCCCCTAGGGGACTCGAACCCCTGTTTTCGGCGTGAGAGGCCGATGTCCTAGGCCACTAGACGAAGGGGACGCAGGGATTCCACTATATGTATTGTCGCGACAATCCGCAAGCTCTTTCATCGCTCCCGTATTGCCGATAGGCTGAAGGATCTTCCGCGGAGACACGGCCTCCGGGACAGGTTTCGTGCTTGGGAACCAAATCCATCAGGTTCGTCCTGCCCGATCCGGCCCGGCGCGGAGCAGAACGCATCTGCGATCGGGCAAAAAAGGGTGTATTCATCCGGCGGCTTGCGAAGTCAGATTGGAAAGGTTTCGGTCCATGCCTGTCATCGACTCGGATGCCCATGTCATCGAAACCACGGAAACATGGAAATACATTCGTGACCATGAGCGGGACTGTACACCCCTTTCCGTGACCCGGGACTGGGGTCCCGACCTTGAAGGGCGTCAGGGAGAAACTCTGCAAGAATTCTGGGTGATTGACGGAGTGCTCCAGAGCAAGATGCTGGCCCTCGGAGGCGACGCTCCGGAAGCCGCCCGCACGATGGCGGATGTGCCCCTCCGCCTCCGCCACATGGATGAACTCGGAGTTGACATCCAGGTCCTGTACCCCACGGTGTTCCTGCGGCCGCTCACCCGGAGCCCGGACATCCAGTACAGCCTTTACCGGAGCTACAACAGGTGGCTCGCCGAAATCTGGCGACAGGCACCAGAGCGCTTGCGCTGGGTTGCGATGCCACCGCTGCTTCAGCCTGGGCGAATGGACAGTGAGCTGCGATTTGCCAGGGACAACGGAGCGGTCGGAATTTTTCTTGCAGGGCAGGAATGCGACCGGATGCTGTCAGATCCCTGGTTTTTTCCGCTCTACGAGATGGCTCAGGAACTGGATCTGCCCATTTGCCCGCACTCGGCCAGCAATTGCTTCACAACCTACGATTTTTTCAGAACCGATCCCGGCTTCAACAAATTCAAGCGCGCCACCATCGGAGCGTTTCATTCGCTTGTCTGGCACAAGGTTCCGCAGCGCTTTCCCCAATTACGCTGGGGGTTCATGGAGGTGAGTTCGCAATGGATTCCTTATGTCCTCAATGACCTGGAGCTTCGGTTTCGCCGTCGCGGAGAAGAGTTCCCACGATGGCCGCTCAAGCAGTGGAACATTTGGGTTGCTTGCCAGGTTACAGACGATCTTGACTGGGTTCTCTCCTATGCAGGCGAGGATAACCTTGTGATCGGAACAGATTACGGGCATGCCGATACCTCAAGTGAGATTGAGGCCATTCGCTTGCTCGGCCGGGACGGCCGTCTCCCCGAAGCGGTTGTGCACAAAATTCTGGATGATAATCCACGTGCACTCTACCGACTGTAAACGATATGCTGGTTCCGGGTCAGGTCCATTTCAGGGGCGTGGATTCAGCTCCACCAACCCCTCCTGTTTTCCGGTCCGGAGATTGATCAGGAGAATGCGGGATCCGCCGTTCGCCAGCTGCAAGCGAATGGCAATCCGGTCACCTTCCAGTCGGGTTTCTGCAATCGTGGCGTTCGGTGGCAAGTCGATTGATGTTGGTGGATACGCGTCGCTGCCGCCCATCCTGTCCCCGATCGCGACCAGGAGAACAACAATGCCCGTAGCAATCAGGACACCCATCGCGATGACCGAAATCTTGAGAATTTTCACTGTTCACATGTCCGGTTGATAATGATCCATCAAGCCGCAGAAGTTGTGGAATTCGTCGTTTCGTCGGAGTCTGCCGGGGAGCGTGTCGATCGACTGCTGGCCGTTCAAATGTCCAACATGTCCCGTTCGGCACTGAAACGGCTTATCGAAGACGGTTGCCTGAAATCGCAGGATCGCGGCCGGACGGTAAAGGAGCCGTCTTTTCGCGTCAAGGCAGGTGAGCGTCTCGTTCTCACGATCCCGCCGCCTGATGACCCCGAGCTAGCTGCGGAAGACATCCCGCTGGTCATTCTCCATGAGGACGAGCACCTGATCGTCGTCAACAAGCCGGCGGGCCTCGTCGTCCATCCCGCACCGGGGAACCCGCGGGGAACACTGGTCAATGCGTTGATTGCGCATTGCGGAGACAGTCTGAAGGGAATCGGCGGGGTGCGGCGACCGGGTGTGGTCCATCGGCTCGACAAGGATACCAGCGGCGTTATGGTCGCTGCGAAGACGGCGGCAGCCCATGAGGGTCTTACCGACCAGTTTGCCGCTCGCAGCATTCATCGGATCTATGCGGCCTATGTCTGGGGCATTCCGTTCCCCCCCACCGGCGAGATTGAGGGACGGATCGGTCGCAGTCGGCGGGATCGGAAAAAAATGGCGGTACTCCGCTCCGGTGGACGGGCTGCCTTGACCTGCTACCTGACCAGGTCCGTATTCGGACACAGCGCTGCGCGGCTGGAGTGCCGGCTGGCCACGGGGCGCACCCATCAGATTCGGGTTCATCTGGCTCACAGGGGCCATCCCGTCATCGGTGATCCGGTCTATGGCGGCGGGGCCACGCGGGCTCGCAAGCAAGCGCTTGACTCCTCTGCAAGCGCTCTCGTCACCGAGTTTCCGCGTCAGGCGCTCCATGCCGAGAGCCTCGGCTTCATACACCCGGAGACCGGGCAGGAACTGGTCTTCAAATGCGACTTGCCGCCGGATATGCAAGCTCTGGAAGAAAGTCTGCGAGGGACTGGAAATTCCTGACTGCAATGCCTATCTAAAGGAGCAGGGCTGGCCGGCCATCAGGAATTGCCGGAAAGGGTTGCAAGTCGTCGCCGGGCAGCTCTGAACCGTAACCATGGCAGGAACGCAATGAGCAATCTTCCCTCAGTCAGCACCCTCGATCCGGAAAGCAGCCTGTCCCGATATCTCAGCGAAATTCGCAAGTTTCCGGTTCTGGCTCCTGAAGAGGAATACATGCTGGCCAAGCGTTGGAAGGAGCACGGCGATGCCGAGGCGGCCACACAGCTGGTAACCAGCCACCTCCGACTTGTTGCCAAGATTGCAAGAGGCTACCGCGGTTACGGCCTGCCACAGGGAGAGATCATCTCCGAGGGCAATGTGGGGCTGATGCAGGCGGTGAAGAGGTTCGAGCCGGAAAAGGGTTTTCGCCTTGCCACCTATGCGATGTGGTGGATTCGGGCATCAATACAGGAGTATGTGCTCAGATCCTGGTCCCTGGTGAAGCTCGGTACGACGGCGGCGCAGAAACGGCTCTTCTTCAATATCCGCAAGCTGAAAGGGGAAATTGGGGCCATCGAAGCTGGTGACCTGAGCCCCGAGAACGTGGAACGGATTGCCCGGCGACTGGATGTGACCGAGGACGATGTCATCAGCATGAACCGGCGGATGTCCGCACCTGATTCCTCGATCAATGCCCCGATGGGTCCAGACTCGGAAGGGGAATGGCAGGACTGGCTGGTCGATGAGTCTCCCAGTCAGGAGACGCTTCTGGCGGACCGCCAGGAGCTCGAGGAACGGCTTCGTCTTCTGACGATGGCGATGGGTGGCCTGAACGAACGGGAGCGCAGGATTATCACCGCGCGCCGACTTCAGGATGACGCTGTGACGCTCGAGGAGTTGAGTCGCGAGTTCGGGATTTCGCGTGAACGGGTGCGGCAGATCGAGGTCCGGGCGTTTGAAAAGCTCCAACAGGCCATAAGGTCCAAAGTCGAGAAAGAAGCGTTGCCGTCCCGAAACGGGCGCTGACAAAGTGATCCTGCGGGCTGCATGAGCCGGCGCGACGCGGCGTTGCCTTGCTTCGAATGTCCGTCCGGGGTTCAGGAAACGGAGTTGTTCCGCGCCGACAGTTTGCGATTGTCAGGGCCCAAATGGCGATCCGGGCTGGGCATCCCCGAGGTATCATCCCATTGGTGGCGAAGTACGCCGGCATACACACAGAATGGTACATACCCCTGCAGTGAGCCTTGCACGCCCGCTCGTCGGCAAAAGAGGTTGTTCCTTCCCGGCATTCTGAATTGCAACATGATCGCTCGTCTCCCACAAGGAAAAAGAGGATTTTCGGACGCGCATCGCCCGCCATTTCATACCGGTGCGATTATCTCGTGGACGGCAGCTGTTCGCCGATCGTCCGTCACACGGCGGACAGGTTTTTTTCGGTAGGACCGGACACAACGGCTCATTTGCCCTGTGTTCGGCGGACGCTGCTACCGGCGGTTCCGTTTGAATTGGCCCCGTGCCGCAGTCTCTTCAGATACTGACTGGCCGTGCCCAGATAGTTCGCGGCAGTGGGAACGCCAAAGGCCCCATTCAGGAATCGACAGCCGTTCGGGCTCAGGCGGGTGAAGGCCGGAATGATGACGCTGGTACCAGCCATCAGTGAGCTTTTGTCAGTCGTTGACGGTCAGGAAGAGTAAGAAAATGACGGAAGCAGCCCGGAAACTGATCCCGGCCGGAACAGCTGAAAGAACGTCACCGATCCTCAGGAATGCCATGCCGATCACCTTGCTGTAACATGGTTGCAGGTCCCGGGCGATGGTCACATTGATGTGAGGCAATAACCCCGTCCGGATTGGGATATGAACCCCCGTTTGCTAACAACGGGTGTCACCGGTGCTGCTCGTCTGGAACATGTCGTTGGCAGACCGCTGTCAGTCTGAGAACGGATCCTGGATCAGGATCGTGTCGTCCCGGTCCGGACTGGTGGAAAGCAAGGTGACCGGAACGCCGACCAGCTCTTCGATCCGGCGGACATAACGGTCTGCATTGAGCGGCAGCTTGTGTCGCTCCCGGACCCGGTGGGTGCTTTCGGACCAGCCAGCCAACGTTTCGTAAACCGGTTCGACGCCCGACTGGACGCTTCGATTGGCCGGGAGATAATCATAGTCCCTGTTGTCATGGCGATAGCCCACGCAGACCTTCAATTCCCGAAATCCGTCAAGCACATCGAGTTTGGTGAGCGCAATACCATCAATGCCGCCGGTCTGCACCGCCTGACGCACGAGAACAGCGTCAAACCAGCCGCAGCGCCTCGGCCGATGGGTCACGGTACCGAATTCATGACCCCGTTCTCCCAGGAGGCGCCCGGTTTCATTGTCCTGCTCGGTCGGAAACGGGCCCGAACCAACGCGCGTGGTATATGCCTTCGTAATGCCAAGGACGTAGTTTGTCGTTCTGACGCCTGAACCGGCCGCTGCGTGGCCGGCGACTGTGTTGGAGGAGGTCACGAACGGATAGGTTCCGTGATCAACATCGAGCATGAACCCCTGGGCGCCCTCGTACAGGATCTTTTTTCCGTTGCGATCGGCATCCGCCAGATGCCGCCAGACGGGACCTGCAAAAGGGAGAATTCGAGGGGTGATTTCGCGGAGTCGATCGAACAGGGCTTGGGGATCCGGGGCTTTCAACCCGTAGCCGGCATGCAGAGCCTTGTGGTGAGACAGCAACCGTTCGATTCGCTCATGCAGAACATCTTCGTTCTCAAGGTCGCATACCCGTATTGCCCGCCGGCCGATCTTGTCTTCGTATGCGGGGCCGATGCCCCGGCCAGTGGTTCCAATCCTGTTGGTACCACTGGCTTCCTCTCGCGCACGATCAAGGTCACCGTGCAAGGGCAGGATCAATGAGGCGTTTTCGGCAATGGTCAGGACATCGGGAGTGACCGGGATCCCTTGCTTCCCGACCCTCTCTATTTCCTCGAGTAACGCCCATGGGTCAATCACGACGCCATTGCCTACGAATGACTGCTTCCCTCGTACGACGCCGGAGGGTAGCAGGCTGAGCTTGTATGTTTGTCCATGAACCGAAAGCGTGTGCCCGGCATTATGACCACCCTGGAAACGGACCACGACATCCGCGCGCTCGGACAGCCAATCCACGATCTTGCCCTTGCCTTCATCACCCCATTGGGCCCCGACGACAACGACATGACTCACGGCTCTGACCTCGTTTCCAATTCGCAAATGCGGCCTCGATCCCAGACATGACTGCACCCCATTCGGCGTGCCTCCGCCAGGATGTCGGCAACGGGTTCAAGGTCGCCAACCGTGATCCAGCCGTCACGGCGCAATGCATCGGCAACGCCATTGTCCGCATTGGCCGGAACAAGGATGCGTGATGGCTCTTCAGGTGCATTGAGAACCCGCAGAATGTTGTCGATATAGAGGGTGAAGCCGGTTGCGAATTCAGACCTGCGGCTTCTGTCGTCGCCAAGAAAGGCCTCATAACGGCCTCCTCCCCCGATTTCTCCCCGCTCGCCACCCGAAAAGAACGTGAAGGCAATCCCGGTATGATACTCAAAGCCACGATTTTCCACCGGGTCTATGGTCGTTTCCAGATCCGGCAGCCGGTTGCCGAGTGCATGAAGCACATCGCGCATCCTGTCCAGTTCCCGCGCCGCAGCATCCGGCAGTTGCAGGTTACGGAGCGTCTCCAGAGAGCTTTGGCTGGGTCCGGTCGCATCCATCAATTTGCAAAGTGTATCGGCGGCGTCGCCGCCATGGGCCTGAACTGCGTCGGCATCCTTCCTGTCGAGTGCATCGCGAAGAGCGGCTTGCGCTTTCACGGGAAGAGGATGGGCCTGAAGGAGCGCTGGAACCAGCGGCGGGATGGTGAGGTCGAGTGATAGCCGGGGGACCCCGATGGTCTGAAGGGACTCGGCAGCCATCTGCATGATCTCGACATCAGCATTCGCGTTCTCTGTTCCGATAAGTTCGGCTCCGACCTGACGAAACTGGCGCTCCGGACGCAGCTGTGTGCCCCGCACCCGGAGAACCTCGCCGCTGTAGCTCAGCCTGAGCGGTCGGGGCATGTCGGCGAAGCGGGTCAGGGCGATACGTGCGACCTGGGGCGTCATGTCGGCCCGTACGCCCATCATGCGTTGTGATACGGGATCCATCAACCGGAAGGTATCAGGCTGTACAGCCGCCCCTGCGCCGCTGACCAAACCGTCTTCGAACTCGACCAATGGGGGTTTTATGCGGTCATAGCCGTAACCCGCAAACGTTGCGACAAGTGTTTCGCAGACTCTGGCCTCGAAGGCAGCATTGGGCGGAAGCATGTCCCTCAGACCGGCCGGCAGCAAGGCCCATTGTTCCAGCTCATTGACTGTATCAGCCGTCATGATGCATCCTGACTCGGGCTAGAATTGCAACGCCTTGACCTGAACGACGTCTGGCAAATCCCGCAGCTGCTGCAGACACTCTTCAGGCATGGCTCCATCAATCTCGACAAGAGCGAGCGCATCACCACCGGGTTCGGCGCGACCCAGCTGGAACGTGGCGATGTTGATGTTGGCATCTCCGAGCAGGGTACCAAGCCGGCCAATGAAACCGGGCTTGTCACGGTTGATCACATACAGCATGTTGCGTCCCAGTTCGGCCTCGACCGAGATGGTATTGATTTCCACGATTCGCGGCCGGTCGTGGCCGAACAGGGTTCCCGCGACGCTATGGGAACGGCCTTCTGTTTCGACAGTAAGCCGGATTAACGTCTGGAACTTTCCGTCACGTTCATGCTTGACTTCGGAGACCTCGATTTCCCGTTCCCGTGCGATAATGGGTGCGTTTACCATGTTCACGCCACTCATGAGCGGCGACAAAAGGCCTTCAAGAAAACAGCTCGTTACGGGACGGACATTGATCGATGCCGCGTTGCCCTCATATTCGACGGTTACCGACGACAGGCCGCTGTCAACCACCTGACCAATGAGGCGGCCGATCTGGCGGGCGAGATCCATATAAGGCTTGAGTCTGGGGGCGTCCTCCGCAGACACCGATGGCATGTTGATTGCATTGATGACAGCCCCGGAATTCAGGTAGTCGGACATCTGTTCTGCTATTTGCAGAGCAACTTTTTCCTGGGCTTCGGTTGTCGAGGCACCGAGGTGAGGCGTGGCAATAACCTCTTCCATGCCGAACAGGCTGTAGTCTTCCGGCGGTTCTTCTGCATATACGTCGACGGCGAATCCGGCCACCTTGCCGGATTCAATCGCAGCCCGCATATCATCCTCCACTACAAGCTCACCGCGTGCGCAGTTCACAATCAGAACACCGTTTCGCATTCTGTCGAACCGCTCGGCATGGAGCATGCCTCCCGTCTCCCTTGTGAGCGGTGTATGGAGTGTGATGATGTCAGAGCGGTCCAGAAGATCGTCGAGTTCGAGTTTTTCGATACCAAGTGATCTGGCCCGGTCAGGCGCCAGATAGGGATCCGAGGCGACAACCCTCATTTTCAGGCCCAAGGCACGTTCCGCCACAATCGAGCCCACATTTCCGCATCCGACAATCCCCAGTGTCTTGCCCGTCAGCTCAACTCCCATGAACCTTGATTTTTCCCATCGACCTGCCTGGGTGGACTGATTGGCGAGAGGGATCTGCCGTGCCAGAGCGAACATCATCGCGATCGCGTGTTCGGCGGTGGTAATCGCATTGCCGAATGGTGCGTTCATTACCACGATGCCCTGTGCCGATGCCGCGTCGATGTCAATATTGTCAACACCGATACCGGCGCGGCCGATAACCCGCAAATTTCCGGCCGCGGCCAGGACATCGGCTGTGACCTTTGTGGCTGACCTGACTGCCAGACCTTCGAACTGGCCAAGTCGGGCCGCAAGGTCGTCACGGGACAGGCCCGTTTCGACGACGGGCTCCACATCGTGCCTCCTGAAGACTTCGACAGCCCTTGGGCTCATCTTGTCGGCGATCAGTACTCTTGCCATGAACTCATATCCCGGAATGAATCAATCAGCTGAGGTGCCTGGCGGCACGCCGTCAGCCATCGCCGGTTACCCTGCCCGTCATGTCTGCCTTGACCTGGCCATAGGCCCAGTCCAGCCATGGGAAAAGCGCCTCCAGATCGGCCGTCTCGATGGTTGAACCGGCCCAGATCCGAAGCCCCGGCGGGGCGTCACGATAACCATTGATATCATGAGCGACCCCTTCCGAATCAAGCAGAGCGTCTATGCGCGAAGGAACGGAAGCTTGTGACGTCTTGTCAAGGGTGACAAACCAGGGGTCGACGATGCTCAGACACACTGATGTGGATGACCGGGTTGCGGGATCGGCCGCCAGAAAATCGACCCAGTCGCGTTCAGCTACCCAATTGGCGATGGCGTCAAGATTGGTTTCGCTGCGGTCAACTAGTGCCGGCATGCCCCCGAGGGACTCGGCCCAGGAAAGGCCATCGAGAGCATCCTCGACACAGAGCATGGATGGTGTATTGATCGTGTTTCCCGAAAACAGGCCTTCGTTCAGCTTGCCTCCTGCGGTCATTCGAAAAACCTTTGGCACTGGCCAGGCCGGGACATGGCTTTCAAGACGGGAAACGGCCCGGGGAGAAAGGGCGATCATGCCGTGCGCAGCTTCGCCGCCCATGACCTTTTGCCAGGACCATGTTGCGACATCCAGCTTGTCCCACGGAAGGGTCATCGCAAACACCGCCGAGGTCGCATCACAGATCGTGAGTCCTTCCCTGTCATCCGGTATCCAGGATCCGTTCGGGATCCGGACTCCCGATGTCGTACCGTTCCATGTGAAGACGGTATCCCTTGTCGGATCCCATTGTCGGAGATCCGGAAGCTCTCCGTAATCGCTTTTAAAGGTCCTGACATCTCCGATCCGGAGCTGTCCGACAACATCGGCGACCCATTGCAGACCGAAGCTCTCCCAGGCAAACAGATCAACGCCGCGGGCGCCGAGCAGAGACCACAAGGCCATCTCGATGGCACCGGTATCGGAGGCCGGCACGATTCCCAGACGATAGTCCCGCGGCAGTTCCAGAAGTTGGCGTGACCGGGCAATGACATCGGCAAGCCGCGCCTTGCCCGGGATTGAGCGATGGGAGCGCCCGACCAGGGCACCGGCGATCGCGTCCGCAGACCAGCCCGGTCTCTTGGCACAGGGGCCGGAAGAAAAACAGGGATTGTCCGGACGCCGCTCGGGTCGCTTGCTGATGAGGGTCATGTCAGACTCGGGTCGTGTGAAGGCTCGCTTTCCCGGAGGATCAGGAACCGCGTGCAATCTAGGCGGGACAGCGCAAAACACAACGACTCATTTCGACCCGACATCCTGAAGGGAAACGATCGGTGCGACCCCGTACTTGCTGTGATAGGCGGTGCGCAGCGCGGCTTCGCTTATGCCATCGATGAAATGATAGGCGGGTGACAGAACCGGGCTGGCCGAAACGACCCGGATCAGAACGGCGTCATGAACAGGGATCGCGTCACCATGCTCGACACGGACAGCACTTCGAAGTTGATCATTCAGGGCTGTTCCGGCGCCATGGACCTCGGCCAGACCGGAGAAGCGGTATCCGCGTCGCGAGAAAATGTCGACACAGTTGACCTCGATCCGGGGATCCCGGTGCAGGTTGCCAATGGTGTTGGGTGACGCAATGTTTGCGAACAGCAGATGATTTTCGTCATGGACCCTGAGGGAGCTTTTGGGTGAGAGATTAGGACTCCCGTCTTCGTTTATCGTTGCAACGAAGCACAACATCGTGTCGGCGACGACGGTCTTCATGTCATCGGTCAGGATTCCCATGAAAGTGGTTCCCTTTCAGTGAGTTTACAGGGCGGCTGAATGTCTTCGGCAAGGAGCCTATAGTAGTCCGATCATGAAGGAACAGCCTCATATTCTTGTGATCGACGATGACACACGGCTTCGCGATCTCCTCCGTCAGTTTCTCGGAATGAACGGTTTCCGGGTGACGACAGCTGCGGATACGACCGAAGCGCGAGCCAAGATGCTCAGTTTGCTTTTCGACCTTCTTGTCGTTGACGTCATGATGCCGGGTGAGGACGGCCTTGCCTTTACGGAATTCGTGCGGCGCCGGTCTCGGGTGCCCATACTCCTGCTGACGGCAATGGGAGAGCCCGACGAACGCATTCGCGGTCTGGAATGCGGGGCTGACGATTACCTGGCCAAGCCATTCGAGCCAAGGGAACTTTATCTTCGCATCGAATCGATATTGCGCCGTACCGGCGATCGAAACCAGATCGATCTCGTACGGTTCGGCGACTGTGTTTACAATTTCGCCCGTGGTGAACTCCGGCGCGACGGAAATATAATTGGCCTCACGACCATCGAAACTGTGCTCCTGTCGACGCTGGCAAGAAATTCCGGTGCCACTTTTACTCGCGAGGAACTGAAGAAAACATGCCGCATCGACGGAACCGAGCGGGCGGTGGATGTCCAGATTACACGTCTGCGCAGAAAAATAGAAAAAAGGCCTGGCGAACCGAGTTACCTGAGGACGGTTCGTGGCCAGGGATATGTGCTTTATGCTGACTGAAGCGGCCGCTGACTGATGTCTGCAATGCGGTCCAGGCCCTCCATAGGGGTGCGGCGATACCTGCCAAAAACGTTCTTCGGGCGTTCCGTGCTGATCATCGTCATGCCGCTCATTCTCCTGCAGGCGGTTTCCACCTGGATCTTCTATGATCGTCACTGGAATTCGGTAACGCGACGCCTCGCTGGTGCAGTGGCCGGAGAAATCGACCTGATTATCAACGCTCGCGACCGGTATCAGAACCGCGCCGCTGCCCGGGAAATTCTGGATTCTGCAGACAAGCTGGGCCTCAGCATCCGTTTCCTGGAGGGTGAAACCCTGTCTTCTGTTTCGTCCGGGGCCGGCAGCGGTATTCTGGAAACGCGTCTTTCCGATGCCTTGCGCCATCAGGTGGGACGACCGTTCCGGATCGATACCTGGAGCCTCGAGAAGCGGGTTCGAATCGAAGTTCAGCTGGAAGACAGCGTCATGCGGGTCGAACTCCCCCGAAAGCGATTGTTCAGCTCGACGACCTATATTTTCGTCATGTGGATGGTTGGTACATCGCTTTTGCTCATCGTGGCCGCCACGTGGTTCATGCGCAACCAGGTTCGACCGATTCGCCGACTGGCTCATGCCGTGGACAGATTTGGAAAAGGCCGGGATACACCGGACTTCCGCCCCGAAGGGGCCACAGAAATTCGCCTTGCTGCGATCGCATTTGATCGGATGCGCCAACGAATCCAGAACATGTTGACGCAGCGAACCGAGATGCTCACCAGTGTATCCCATGATCTCCGGACTCCGCTGACCCGCATGAAACTTCAGTTGGAGATGCTCGAACCTTCGGACGCCGTGGAGGCGCTCAAGGGGGATGTCCAGGAAATGCAGGCGCTCGTCGAGGAATTCCTGGCTTTCAGCCGCGGTGAGGGAACCGAGGAAATGACAGAGGTCGATGCCGGCGAGATTGTTCGTTCACTGGTCGCCGCCACGAAGATGGATGCGAACCGGCTGTCAGCAGAGATGCATGGAGACTTGAGACTGGCAGCAAAACCAAACGCCTTGCGGCGCTGCCTCACCAACCTCGTGACCAATGCACTGACCCATGCACGAACGGTCAGGGTCGCAGTGCATCGTCGAACGACGCTGGTTCGGTTCATCGTCGATGATGATGGCCCCGGTATTCCTGAGGAAGAGCGGGAGGCCGTGTTCCGGCCATTTTATCGGCTGGATGCATCCCGCAATCCGCTGACGGGCGGCACCGGTCTCGGCCTCGCGATCGCCCGGGACATTGCGCGTGGGCATGGCGGCGACATCACTCTGACCGCATCCCCGATGGGGGGTCTCAGGGCAGAAGTCGAGATACCGGTCTGAATACGACCCTCGAAGCCGGTGATTGTGATGTTGCCGGGAAACCGTTCGTTCACCTAGCGATCCCGTTCCGGCTATTCGGCGGCAGGGCCCGTAATCAAACTCCGGTGTGGATGGGCGTGCTGCATGAGCGGGGCAGTCAACATCGGCAAGATTACGGCCCACCAGATCCTTCGGCCGCCCTATCGTAAACGACCTCGCAGGAACATGGCTGATCGACGCTTCCATGAACACTAGGACGATCATGGCTGCGCCAGCGCTTCGATATTGCGGCTCAGCTATGCCGGTCAGAAGAGGCGGGCGCCGTTGGCTACCGGTTGGTCTGCATTGGCGAGGACGACCTCGCCGTTCTGGTCCGGAAATCCGAGAACCAGGACTTCGGACATGAACTTTCCGATCTGACGTGGGGGGAAGTTGACCACCGCGGCCACCTGTCTGCCCGGGAGTTCACGATAGTCGTAGTGTCGGGTAATCTGGGCGGAGCTTTTCTTCTCGCCAATTTCAGAACCGAAATCTATCCACAACTTGAATGCAGGCTTTCGCGCTTCCGGATAGGGCTCGGCCCGGATCACAGTTCCGATGCGAATATCGACTTTCAGAAAATCGTCAAACGTGATTTCCAACGATCGCTCCTGACGGCGCGCCACCCCGTGATGGTCCGGACGCAAGAGAAAGGCGGGACCATTCTGTCGACACAGTCCCGCCCTGCCAGATTACTGGGATGTTGCTTTCGCGATTATGGCTTCACCCTCGGCCGCGGCCTTGTTTCCGTAGGCGACCATTTCGTCCAGACCCTCTGCCCATCTCTGGGACACAATGCTGATGGCGTTGTCGGTGGTCGTTGACGCCAGCGCCTGGGTCTCGCGAACGCTGGACAGCCCGTCCTCGAACGCGGCTTTCGCGAAGGCGGCCTGCTTGGCGAGCTTTTCCTTCGGTTCGCGCGTACCAGCCATTTCCTGCACGTAGGTACCGGTCTTCTCGAACGTACCGAGCCAGAACTCGGCCTGCTTTTTGGCCATGGCCTGCCACCCTTCGACAGCAGTCTTGTTGGCCTGGTTGAGTGCTTCAATGTTTTTCTGCTGTGCAGACAGCATTGCATCAGCATCGATCTGGGGCAGCTTGAAGCCCGCCCACATCTTTGTCATGTCCCAGTTGGGATAGGCTGTTTCCGCAGTGCGATCCTTGCTGGACATTGCTCGCTCCTTCCAAATGTAATGTTGCACTGCACAATATGATCGCTGCACTGCAACATGTCAAGCGCTTTTTTACGGAAATATTTTGCACTGCAATATTTTCAGAAATGTGTCGCTGCTACCCCGTCATCACGATGACGGCACTCCCGCGTCCTGAGGCCGCTTTCTCGGCGCTCCTAAGCCTCGCTCGCAATGCTGTCCCGTGATCGGGAGATCCTCGATGGACAGGATCGGACGAAAGCTTCCGCCTGTTTCAGGCGGCGGTCGAGATGAGCCATTGTGCGAGACAGATCCTCTGTCTCGTCCCTGAGCCAAACCCGCATCGCGGATGCGTAGATCGCGGAAAGGCCCTTGATGCGAAGGAAGCCCATCGGGCCCGAAGCGCTCAGTCCCGCAGCCTCCAGCGACCAGGCCATGGTGTTCCCCATGGTGGGAGCAAGGCACAGCATAGCCATCGGATCGGTGTACATGTCGCGGGCAATGGAACGCACCGCTTCCTTGTGAGGACCCAGCGCATCAAATCGCCTGAGAAACACGTCAAGCAGGCGATCCCGTACCGGTTCATCGCGATCTTCGGGATCGTGGCCCTTGAGAACCTGTTCGTCAATTCTTCGGAAGAAGGCTTTCAACAACGCCGTGCGCGACGGGTAGAGCGCGTAGAGTCTGTCAAGTGGGATCTCGGAATGTGCGGCGATCATTTCCATGGTGACCGACCGCCAGGGGTGTTCGGCGGCGAGGGCAAGGGCGGAATCAAGAATCCGACGAGATATTGCTTCGCGTCCTGAGGGTTGTCTGGCCATTTTGATATTCCCTGCAAGTGCAAAAATTCAGTGTGATGACCAATCAAGCCCGGCTTCTGCGAGCGCTCTTGCAACGCGCCACCAACAACTGAAGCTACCATTTATTTCGACCAGGGCGGCTCCTCGATTTTCAATCCGGCTTTATCTGACTTAACGATACCCGATTGAAACCAGGCCCCGCGGGCTCCGGTTTCCGATGACGCCATCCTGTAAAGCCATTGAACAGAATCTAGCGCCCTGAGGGGTTGTCGGCAAGATGATTGGTTGGGGCTTCCCTCGAAAACCGGGCCGATACGGTGCGAAATGTCCCGGGGGCTGCCGGTTCCGGGATGGTCCCTCGTCTCCGGAGAGTGTCGCCCCTATCCAGTTTTCGCCAACGCTGCTGAGCTGACTGCGGGTCCCGAAACGTCATGAGGGAGCTCCACCTGGCCCCTGCGGCCAGTACGCCTGTCCCTCTGTTCCGGTTGATTGAAACCTTGCCCTGTGCCAAGCTTCGCCAATCGTCTTCGGGAGTGCTGAACAATGCAGGGATCATTGCCCGATGATATCGAAAAGATCCTCGATGGAGCGTTGAACCTGACAGCGGAAGAAGAGCGTGCGCTGTTTTCCCGCATGCATGACGGTGACGGCGATGCCCGCGAACGCCTGCTGCTCAGCCAGTTCCGAAGCGTCGTTTGGATGGCCCGCCGATACCGGCGGCGTGGTTGCACTTTGCCGGATCTGATACAGGAGGGCGTGGTCGGTCTCCTCGAAGCTATAAACCGCTTCAACCCGGACCGCGGACTGAGGTTGTCGACCTTTGCCACATGGTGGATCCGTGCTTCCATACAGGATTACGTGATCCGATCCTGTTCCATCGTTCGCGTCGCCACAACCCCGCGGCATCGTGCCATGTTTTTCAGCTGTCTTCCTGGCGAAGAGGAGGGCGACAGCGGCGAGCCCGTTGGCCATTGGCTGGCGCAACGGTTCCAGACGACGATCGAGGATGTTCGCGCGTTCTCTGCCAGAATGCGTCACACGGACCAGTCGCTGGACACCGGGTCGGTGCCCGGCCGTCAGGCATGCGAGGCCCTTCCTGACAGGACCTCTGATCCCGAGCATCAACTGGCGTCCCGACGAACCCGCGCGGATCTCATCCGATGGTTGCGTGAAACCTTGCCCGGCCTCACGAAACGTGAACGCCACGTGTTGCGCCGCCGGTTTGTGTCGGGACAGCGCGAGAGCTTCGCGAAAATAGCCGACGATCTCAGCCTGTCACGAGAACGCGTCCGCCAGGTTGAGGCCGAATTGCTGCGCAAGCTGCGAAGCCGGGTTGACCTGCTGCCCGATCACGATCTTCGTGGCGGGGAGTTCACGGAAATGTTTAGTCGCGGTTAACCCGCCAGTTCCCGTGACCGCCGGGTTGCTGCCGCCACCGCTCGATCCATCAGGGTGGTGAGGCCATCATCAGCCATCAAAACCTCAAGCGCAGCCTGAGTGGTTCCGCCGGGACTGGTGACATTGCGACGCAGGACATCAGGGCTGGTATCGGACAGTCGGGCCAGTTCTCCGGCGCCTGCGACCGTGGACAGGGCGAGGCGCCTGGATATCTCCTGCGGCAAGCCCTGGGCAACACCGGCTTTCGCAAGGCTCTCGATCAACAGGAATACATAGGCTGGACCGCTGCCCGAAACTGCTGTGACGGGGTCAATCAAGGACTCATTTTCCACCCATACGGCTTCTCCAACGGCTTCAAGAAGCCCCTGGCAGACCGAGCGTTGTTCACGAGTGACCCGACGGTTCGCGCAGGCAGCGCTGATACCGCGGCCGATAGCGGCGGGTGTGTTCGGCATCGTTCGGACAATGCTGACATCATTTCCGAGGCGGGACTCGAAAAATGAGATGGAGCAGCCCGCGGCAATCGACACAACCACTGTCTGGTCCCCGATCCTTTCACGGTATTCCGGAACAACGTTTTCCAGTTCTTGCGGCTTGACTGCAAACATAAGCACATCGCAGGAACGGGACGACGGAAGATCAGCGGGGTCTTCTACGACCTGGACACCAGTGGTCTTGCGAATCGATCGGGCGATAGATGAGGCGGGTTCGACGACTGTCACCTGCTCCGCCGGCTGGCCCCGGGCCAGCCAGCCTTTAAGCAGGGCGCCGCCCATCTTGCCACATCCCACAAGAACAATTGACGGATGCGTGGGCTCACCCGTCATGGGGCTCAGGCCTCGCCTTGGGTCTCGATGACGGCTGAAAGGATGGCATCCTCGGGTGCCTGTCCGCCCCAGACGACAAACTGGAACGCCGGGTAATACCGCTCGCATTCATCCAGTGCGATCCTGATAACCGATTCCAGATTCCCGGGTTCTAGCGCGCTGTCCTGCATCAGAACGGCGTGACGGAAAACCGGCATTCCGTTGTCCGACCACAAATCGAAATGGCCCAGAAACAGGCGCTCATTGATGCCCGCCAACAGGGAGTGGATCCTCAGCGACTTGCCATCGGGAATCCGCATATCGAAAGCGCAGGCGAACAGGATGGCGTCGACACCGGGATGTCTGGTGATGAACAGGCGATAATTACACCACTGACCCTGAATATCGAGAGCGATGTCCGCATCACCGTCGCGGTCATAGGACCATCCCCGGTTGAGGGCTATCTCCTCCACCTGATCTATGGGATCAGGGATCTCCTGGGCAAGTTCATCGGCCAAGAGTGTCATGATCGGCGCCTTCCCGTGCCTTGCTCGACGCCATTCCCACAAAATCATGGGGGCGGGAACATCGAGACCACAACATCCAGAATGGCAGAACGGTTTTGCCGATACAACCGAAATTGACAGAATTTTACCTGCTCACCACAAAATATTGTGGGCTGGTGCGAATCACCCTGGCTCTGTTTGTGGCCGCCCTTTCGGTATTGGCGCGGCCATTGGCAAATCCGGACCTTCGGCCGCAGTGCGTCCGGAGGCCGTATCGACAGCTGCGGCCTCGAGCTATCCGGCGTCCGTTTCGAGCCTCGAAATTCGCTCTTCAAGCTCGCCCTGGCGGACTGCCAGCTGTTCCGCGGACTTTCTGATCGCGTCGAGCTCGTGACGCAACGCCGAAATCTCCGGGCCGGCGTTCACTGTTTCATTCAGCCTGTCTTCAAGCCCGGCGATGCGTCCGGTGATCTCTCCCTGCCCGTCTCGCGTATTGACTGCCATTTCCCTGAAGGCATTGAACTCGTCGCGGGTGACAAGATCCATTTCGGACAGGAGGCGGTCCATCTGATGCCGAACCATGTCCCTTGCTTCCCGGCGAAGTCCCGACAGCGTCCCCAATACGCCGCTGGCCATGACAGCGGCGTCGTCGAACATCCTTCTCCGATCCTGCATAACATTCTCCTCCAGACTACAGGACACATAACCGCAAGCTTCGCTGACAAGACTCTCTTGAGCCGGAAGGAAGCCCGGTTCGTCAGCGAGCCCGGTAAAACCAGGGCTGTCAGGCAAGGCTGTGAGGGCCTGCCTTGCCCTCCATCGTCGGTGACACTATAACCGCGTTCCAACGGCGATGGGGAGCCAGGAATGGTCCTTCAATTGGCGGCAATCCAGGACCGCGTCAATGCTTGTTTTCCCCAATATTGATCCGGTCGCGATAGAAATTGGCCCCTTGGCCATTCGCTGGTATGCGCTCTCATACGTTGCCGGCATTCTTTTTGCGTGGCAATACATCCGCTGGCTGGCGGGAAAAACACCTGGAGGCCCAACCCGCGCCGATGCCGATGATTTCATACTTTGGGCCACAATCGGCATCCTTTTTGGTGGGCGGCTGGGTTACATCCTGTTCTACAAGGCCGGCTACTACATTGAAAACCCTCTCGAAGTCCTTGCGTTGTGGCAAGGGGGGATGTCATTTCACGGCGGTTTTCTCGGCGTGGTTGCGGCCCTTTTCCTGTTTGCGTGGCGGCGTGGCTATCACTGGCTGACCCTGGCAGATCTTTCAGCCTGCGCAACGCCGGTCGGCTTGTTTCTTGGACGCAGCGCAAACTTTGTCAATGGCGAACTCTATGGAAGAGTCACCGAGTCTCCTCTCGGGATGGTTTTTCCTGGTGCCGGACCGTTGCCGCGTCATCCCAGCCAGCTTTACGAGGCGGTCCTGGAAGGCGCTCTCCTGTTTGTCATCCTGTTGTGGCTGGCAACCCGGGGACAGATGCTCGAGCGACGCGGCTGCCTCGCCGGCGTCTTTATCACCGGATACGGTCTGTCGCGCATCATCGTGGAAGCCTTCAGGGAACCGGATGCTCACATCGGATTCCTTACGTTCGGTACGACGATGGGGCAATGGCTCTCTGTCCCCATGGTCCTTTTCGGTCTTTGGCTCATCGTGACCGCGCGCCGTCATGACACCGCTTGAACGGCTGATCCGAGAAAAGATCGTCGCCGAGGGGCCCATGACTGTCGCCGACTTCATGAGTCTGACATCGAACCATCCCGAATACGGGTATTACATGTCTGGCGATCCGCTTGGCCGGCAGGGCGACTTCACGACCGCACCCGAGATCAGCCAGGTGTTCGGAGAACTGATCGGTCTTTGGGTCTGTGTGGCATGGCAGCAGATGGATCACCCCGATCCGGTGCATCTGGTTGAGTGTGGACCGGGGCGCGGAACCCTTATGCAAGATCTGCTGAGGGCGTCCAACGGGGTGGCCGGATTCCGTGATGCCGCAAGGCTTCACCTCGTGGAAACCAGTTCCGCACTGAGAACGGTTCAGCAGCGTGCGCTACGCGGGATAAATGCCCATTGGCACGATTCGATTGGAACGCTGCCACCCGGGCCCATGATACTGATCGCCAATGAATTTCTGGATGCGCTTCCGGTGCGGCAGCTGGTTCGGGTCGCCAACGGTTGGGTGGAGAGGCGGGTCGCTACTCTCGGTAATAGCCTGGTCTTTCTGACTCCTGACTGCCCCGATGCCGGCTTGGCGGTTCCTGAAAGCATACGATCAGCACCGTCAGGAGCCATATTCGAGACGTCTCCGCAAAGAGAAAGGATCGGATGCCTGATTGGTCGCAGACTTGCCTCCGAGAAAGGAATTGCGCTTTTTTCCGATTATGGTCACGACCGTTCAGCGACAGGTGAGACACTCCAGGCTGTGTGTCGGCACAGATCGGTCGCGCCGCTGTCAGAAGCCGGAAAAGCGGACCTGAGCGCTCACGTGGATTTCGAGGCATTCGGACGACAGGTTGAAGCCTGCGGAGCCGCGGTCCATGGCCCCGTTACCCAACGCAGATTCCTTCGGGCCCTCGGGATCGAAGCAAGGACGGCTCGGCTGGAGAAGGCTGCCGCTGACCGGGCACAGCAGATACGCCGTGCATCGAAACGCCTGATCGATCCGGGACAGATGGGCACTCTTTTCAAGGTACTCGTGGCAACCTCGCCCGACCTTGCAGTGCCGGCCGGGTTCGAAGGATGCTGACCTCGTCCTGTCTCGACGGGCTGGATGGTATCCGCCACGCCTTTTTTTCCCGCCAGGGTGGTGTCAGCCGTGGTGATTTCGCTTCTCTCAACTGCGGTAACCGGACCGCTGACCAGCCCGGGAACATTCGGGAAAACCGGCGCCGCGCCGCAGCCGTCCTCCACCTGGAAGCCGATGCTCTTGTGACTGTTCGTCAGGTGCACGGGAATCGTGTTGTTCCGATACTCCAACGCCCCGATCCGTCTGTTGCGCGACCCGATGCCGACGGAATGGTCACCAACCGTACCGGACTGCTTCTTGGTATTCTCACCGCCGACTGCGCGCCGGTCCTGCTTGCCGATGAGCGACGTGGCGTCGTCGGGGCTGCGCATGCGGGATGGCGCGGGGCGCTTCGCGGCATAGTGGAGGAAACGGTCAGGGCGATGACCGCGCTTGGTGCGGAAAGCTCCACGATCCGCGCAGCGATCGGGCCTTGCATTGCGCAATCAAGCTATCAGGTGGGGGCAGACATGAGAAACCAGTTTGTCAACGCTGAGTCCGGCAGCTGCCGTTATTTTCTCGATGACGAGGAAGAGGAACGGTACCGTTTCGACCTCCGGGGCTATGTCGCTGCGCGGCTGGCCCGGGCCGGCGTGCGACGCATCGACATGCTCGACCATGATACCTACCGGGAAGACTCTCTGTTCTTCAGCTACCGCCGCTCCAGCCATCGCAACCAGGCCGGTTTTGGTCTGGGACTTTCTGCGATCGCGTTGAACGGTTAGGGCGGGAGCAACCGGTGCCTCACCTGATCCTGTTTCTGACAGCCCTGTGCATTGGACTGTTGGCCAGTTGTGTGATCTAGCAGCGGACGAGGCTGGATCTGAAGCACCGTCGAACGGGATATTTACTATGGGACCGGCGGCTGGTAGTTTCCTCTCCCAGATCCGATCCGGAAAGATCGCCGACCTTCGAGTACCAACCGCCAGAAACGGACCGGCACCACCGGGAAACCAGCGGGGGCAATGTCGCGCATGAGAATCATCGCGGGCAATAGCAATCATCCTTTGTCCGAAGCCATTGCAGCCTATCTCAACATACCGCTCACCAAGGCCAGCCTCAGGCGATTTGCCGACATGGAGTGTTTCGTTGAAATTCAGGAAAATGTGCGTGGCGAGGATGTTTTCATCATCCAGTCCACGTCCTATCCGGCCAACGACAATCTGATGGAGCTTCTGGTAGCGCTTGATGCGGCAAGACGGGGCTCGGCAAGTCGAATTACAGCCGTTGTTCCCTATTTCGGCTATGCCAGACAGGATCGGAAGTCGGGGCCAAGGACACCAATTTCCGCCAAGCTGGTGGCAAATCTGATTACAGTGGCAGGTGCGGACAGGGTCCTCACGATGGACCTTCATGCCGGGCAGATCCAGGGATTTTTCGATATTCCTCTCGACAACCTGTTCGCTGCACCGGTGTTCATCCGGCACATCGAGGAGAACTTCGACAGGGAGAAACTGGTTCTGGTTTCGCCTGACGTGGGTGGCGTTGTCCGGGCCCGCGCCTTTGCCAAGCGCCTCAATTCTGTCCTTGCGATCATTGACAAGCGCCGGGAAAGCGCCGGATTGTCCGAAGTCATGCATGTGATTGGTGATGTTCGTGATCGCACCTGTATCCTTGTCGATGATATCGTGGATTCCGGCGGCACACTCTGTAATGCGGCCGAAGCCCTGATGGAGACCGGCGCGAGTTCGGTACATGCCTACATCACCCACGGGGTGTTGTCCGGGGGTGCCGTCAGTCGAATCGCGTCATCGCCTCTCGAAACCATGACCATTACGGATTCCATCCTTGGGACCGAGGCGGTTCGGGTGGCCAGCAATGTCCAGCAGCTGTCTGTGGCACCGCTCATGGCCGAGGCGATTGAACGCATCAGCGACTCGAGGTCGGTGTCGAGTCTGTTTGACTAGACGGCTGCCACTCGCTAAAACCCCGCGCTTTGCAGATCCGCCCCACATGTTTCGCGGCCGTACGCCGTTGCGGCCTCGCCTTCGTGGAGGGCACCGTGAAAAACCGGTGCGTTCAGTCACAGGAGACAAGCCATGGCCGATGTCGCGGTAATGACCGCCACGATGAGGAACAGTTCGGGCAAGGGGCCGGCCCGTCGGGCCCGACGGGACGGTCAGGTGCCCGGAATCATATACGGCAACCGGGAAGAACCGATGATGCTGACGCTGGAATACCGCCGGCTCGTGAAGGCCCTGGGGGATAACCGGTTCTTTATCCGCCTTCTCGATCTTGAAGTGGATGGAAAAAAGCATCGGGTCCTGCCTCGTGAAATCCAGTTTCACCCGGTTTCGGATGCGCCGATCCACATCGACTTTCTGCGCTTCGACCCGAGCCGGAAAATACCGGTCGCTGTGCCGGTTCGTTTTGACGGAGAAAGGGAAAGCCCTGGCATTCGCAGGGGCGGTATGCTCAATATCGTGCGTTATGATGTCGAGGTGCTGTGCACAGCCGACAGAATTCCCTCGGAACTGGAAATTGACGTTTCGGAGCTGGAAATCGGAGATTCGGTTCATGCCAGCAGCATCACCTTGCCGGCCGGCGTGGAATTCGTGATTACCGACCGGGACTTTACGGTTGCGACCGTGGCGGCTCCGACCGTGATTGCTGACGAAGAGGAAGGCGAAGAAGTAGAAGACGAGGACGAAGCAGACGCCGAAGATGAGAACCTCGATTGACGTAGGGTGTCATCCCAGGGGGGCCGCTGGCCGGATCCATGATTCTTGTCGCGGGTCTCGGCAATCCGGGACCAAAATACGCCAACCATCGGCATAACGTCGGCTTCAGGGTTGTAGACAGGATCATTGCCACATGCGGTCTGACCCTGCGCCAGTCCAGACATCACTCCTATGTCGCTACGGGCCGGATTGCCGGGGAAAGACTCCTGGTGCTCAAGCCGAAGACATTCATGAATGACTCCGGGCGGGCCCTTGGTTCGGCTCTTCGGTATCACAAACTCAAGCCGGGCCAGGTCATTGTGATCTATGACGAGCTGGATCTTGCCCTGGGCAAGGTTCGGGTCAGGACCGGGGGCGGCCATGCCGGCCACAACGGTATTCGCAGTATCGTTTCCCATATCGGACCGGACTTCCGGCGGATGCGGGTCGGGATCGGTCACCCCGGTGACAAGCGAAGGGTCCATCGTTATGTCCTGTCTGATTTCTCCCGCGTTCAGGCCGAACAGATTGATCGTACAATCAGCGCCATCGTCGAGAGTCTGCCCATCCTGATCGGTGGGGACGCTCCCGGTTTCATGTCTCGAGTGGCCTATCTGGCACCCCCTGCCGGCCCCAAAGAGACAGCAGACGGGCCACAGCAACGGTAATGGGGTTTCGGTGCGGTATCGTCGGGTTGCCGAATGTTGGCAAGTCGACACTCTTCAATGCCTTGACAGCGACCGCCGCGGCCGAGGTGGCCAACTACGCTTTCTGCACTGTCGAGCCAAATTCCGGGCGGGTGGCCGTTCCTGACAGCCGGCTTGACCAGATTTCGGCTGTGGCAGGATCCCCCGTCTGTACGCCGGCGCAGCTTGAGTTTGTTGATATTGCCGGACTTGTGTCGGGTGCCAGTCGGGGTGAGGGGTTGGGAAACCAGTTTCTGGGTCACGTGCGTGAGGTTGATGCCATCGCGCATGTGTTGCGTTGTTTTTCCGGTGACGAAGTGACGCATGTGTCCGGTCAGGTTGATCCCCTTTCGGACGCGGCGATCGTGGAAACCGAGCTCATGCTGGCTGATCTGCAGAGCCTGGAGCGACGCCGGGATCCATTGATCAAGCGGGCACGGGGTGGTGACGCGGAGGCATCGGCAATGCTTGATTTGCTGGAGCGGGTCTCGGCATTGCTTGAAGATGGGCGGCCGGCACGGGACCTCCCTGTTGCTGCAGAGGAGCGGCTCCTGTTTCGCACGATGCAGCTTCTGACCGCGATTCCGATAATGTATGTCTGCAACGTTGAGGAAACTTCGCCTAAAGGCAACAGTTTGTCAGAACAGGTTGTCGGCATGGCCGGGCAACAGGGCACGGCTTGCGTTGTCATTTCTGCTGCCATCGAGGCGGAGATCGCACAGTTGGAGGATGAGCAGGACAAGAGCGCCTTTCTCGATAGCCTCGGCCTTGCGCATACAGGACTGCAGCGTCTGATCCGGGCAGGCTATGAACTGCTTGACCTGATAACATGGTTTTCGGCCGGTCCCAGGGAAACGCGTGCCTGGACGATCAAGAGAGGCGCGACGGCAGTCGAAGCGGCGGCCGGGGTTCACACAGACATGTCTCGGGGTTTCATCTGTGCGGAAGTGATCACCTGTACGGATTTCGTCAGCCATGGTGGGGAGCAGGGTGCGAAGGAGGCGGGCCGGATGCGCCAGGAGGGAAAAGGCTATCCGGTCGCGGACGGTGACATCATCCGGTTTCGATTCAACGTTTGATTCCGCTTTGCCTGAGGTCTTTCCGGAGGGCCAGGGCCAGGGCCAGGGCCAGGGCCAGGGCCAGGGCCAGCGTTCCACACCCCGGAGAGGTGTCAACCCATTGATGTGCCGTTCGGGGCTTCAGAAAATCCGTAATTTTCACACCCAGGAGCGAATAGGGATGACGTTTGGGGCAACAGGGCCCATATTGCAGCCATAGACAATTCCGGAAGACCATCATGACCGATATCCAGAGTACTGATGAACTGTTTTTCGAGCGCGCGGGTCTCGATCGGGGACGAACCGAAGCCCTTGTCCGGGAAGCTCTGGATGGGGCGGACGACGGCGAGCTGTTTCTTGAGTATCGGCAGTCGGAAATGCTGGCCTTCGACGACAATCGGCTGAAGAATGCCTCCTTTGATACCATGCAGGGCTTTGGACTGCGTGGAGTTTCGGGCGAGGCGACGGGTTACGCCCATGCTTCCGAACTGTCTGAACCAGCAATCGCCCGGGCCGTGGAAACGGTTCGTGCGGTTCGCGCTGGTCATGGCGGACAAGTCGACACGGGGCCGCGATCAACCAACAGAAGACTTTATGACAGCGATAATCCGGCTGCCGAGTTCGGTTTCTCGGAGAAGGTCAAGCTCCTCGAGGAGATGAACAGTTATGCGCGCAGTGCAGATCCCCGCGTTGTTCAGTTTACCGCGTCGATTGCGGGATCCTGGCAGGCGGTACGGGTCATGCGTGTTGACGGAGAGAAACGCGAGGACATCCGCCCTCTGGTGCGGGTCAATGTTTCGGTGGTTTGCCGTGAAGGCGATCGCATGGAGGCGGGCAGCCACGGCGTGGGCGGACGAACCGGCTATGCGGCCTTTCTGGAACCGCAAGCCTGGAAGGAACAGATAGATGAAGCCTTGCGCCAGGCCCTGATCAACCTGGACTCACAACCGGCTCCGGCCGGAGAGATGGATGTCGTTCTAGGCCCCGGATGGCCGGGAGTCCTGCTTCACGAGGCGATCGGTCACGGGCTTGAAGGTGACTTCAATCGGAAGCAGACCAGTGCATTTTCCGGCCTCATGGGTGAGCGGGTCGCTTCGCCGGGCGTTACTGTTGTTGATGACGGTACGCTTGACCGGCGACGGGGCTCACTTTCCATTGACGACGAAGGGACGCCTACATCGAAGACCATCCTCATCGAAGACGGGATACTGACCGGATACATGCAGGACCGGATCAATGCCCGCCTCATGAATATGGAACCGACGGGAAACGGCCGGCGCGAAAGTTTTGCGCATGTGCCCATGCCTCGCATGACCAATACCTACATGCTGAACGGCGACAAGGACCCGGAAGAGATTATTGGTTCGGTGAAGAAAGGCCTTTATGCAGTCAATTTCGGAGGTGGTCAGGTGGATATCACGTCAGGGAAATTCGTGTTCTCTGCGTCGGAGGCCTACCTGATCGAGAATGGCCGGGTTGCGGCTCCGGTCAAGGGAGCAACCCTGATCGGCAACGGGCCCGATGTGCTCACCCGCGTCAAGATGATCGGCAATGACATGGCCCTCGATCCGGGAATCGGAACCTGTGGCAAGGACGGGCAGGGCGTGCCGGTGGGTGTCGGTCAGCCGACGATGCTGGTCGAGAATCTTACGGTCGGAGGAACAGCGGCCTGAGATAACCCTGGTCAGTATGCAAATTCCTCATATACGGGTTCGATGCGGCCTTTCCACGGCCCGTTGAAGCGTTCCAGCAGTTCGTCGCTCGGACTTCTCCGCCGCGACACGATATCGAAAAGTGGAGCGAGATAGTCGCTTTCATCGCGATCCTTGGTGCCGGCGACAGCGCGGCGTTGCAACCCGCTTCGAGCGATTTCGAGGACCTCTCCTGCCAGGTCCGTGAGTTCCCGGTTCCGGAAGATTGTCCGGATCCCTTGTTTTGGAACCTCCCGTCTGAGATAGATGTGGTCATCAAGGGTCCAGTCCTTGACCAGCGTCCAGGCGGCAGTCTGGCTTTCGGTGTCATACAGCAGTCCGCTCCAAAGAGCCGGAAGGGCACACAGACGGTTCCATGGTCCCCCATCGGCGCCGCGCATTTCGAGAAACTGTTTCAGTCGGACCTCCGGGAAAATCGTTGTCAGGTGATCTGACCAGTCGCTCATCGTCGGGATTTCTCCCTCATGCCCGGGCAGTCGGCCATCAATGAAATCACGGAACGACTTCCCGGATACATCGATATACTCGCCATCCCGGTAGAGAAAATACATGGGAACGTCCAGCGCATAGTCGACGTAGCGCTCAAAACCCATGCCGTCCTCAAAGACGAAGGGAAGAATGCCGCAGCGATCAGGATCCGTGTCTTCCCACAAATGACTGCGGTAGGATTGCCACCCGCAGGGAACTCCTTCCACGAACGGCGAACTGGCAAAGAGTGCCGTGGCCACGGGTTGCAGTGCCAGGGAAACGCGAAATTTTTCGACCATGTCGGCTTCTGATTCGAAGTCGACATTCACTTGCACGGTGCAGGATCTCAGCATCATGTCGAGACCCAGATGGCCACGCGTGGGCATGTAGTCACGCATGATCCTGTAGCGACCCTTGGGCATCCAGTGCATGTCTTCTCGCTTGCCCCTGGGGAGAAATCCGAGTCCGAGAAGACCGAGACCCAGTTCGCTGGCAACTTCCTTGACCTGTGCGAGGTGCGTGTGAATTTCGTCGCAGGTCTGATGAACATTTTCCACTGGAGCACCGGACAATTCGAACTGACCGCCCGGCTCAAGCGTGATGCTGCACGCTTCCGATGTCAGCGCTATCGGATTCCCCTTTTCGTAAACCGGTTTCCAACCCCATCGGGTCAGCCCGTCGAGCATCGCCTGAATGCCTTGCGGTCCGTGATAGGGTGCCGGTTCGAGAGTGTCGAGTTTGAACACGAACTTCTCGTGTTCGGTCCCTATGCGCCACGCGCTGCGTGGCTTGCATCCAGCTTCAAAATGCGCGACCAGTTGTTGGAACTCGGTGACAGGTTCAGATTTTCCTGCCGGTGGTGCTGCCATGGCTTATGGCTCTCCTGTGATGTTTGCCGAGTGGTTTGTCAGGATGGGGGGTACTGCGTCCGAGCAGATCAGTGCATCCTAGGCTGTCCAGTCTCCAAGCAGGCTCTGCCAACAGGCCAGAACAGCGGCGGCGGCCGTATCTGCCTTCAGGATCCGCGGTCCGAGACGCGTCGGTATAACAAACGGAATTTTGGCGAGAGCGTCAAGTTCGGAACGGCTGAAGCCGCCCTCCGGTCCGGTCAATACGGCCCAGGAGCCACCTTTTCTCACGTTCTCGAATACTTCGGCCACCGAACTGGCCGGTCCGGATTCGGCGCAAAGCACGATACGCCGAGCCGGATCCCAGCCGCTCATCAGTTCGGGAAGAGGAACGGGCTCGTCCACAGCCGGGACATTGAGACGTTGGCTTTGCTCCGCGGCTTCGACCGCATTGGCCCGAAGTCGCGCCGTGTTGACGCGGGTTGCCTGTGTGTGATCTGTCATGACCGGACACAGCCGGCCAATGCCAAGTTCGGTTGTCATTTTTGCAATGTTCAACATGGCTGCCGCCTTGACCGGTGCGAAAACGAGCCAAATGTCTGGTGGCGTGCGTTGGGTTTGCAATTGATCTTCGACGATCATCATGCAGCGGGTCCGCGTTTCAAAGGAGATCCGCGCGCGCCACTCGCCGTCCCGGCCATTGAAGAGACGGACTTCTTCACCGTTCTTGCGTCGCATGACACCACGCAGATAATGGAGTTGTTCAAAAGAAGCCGGAACTGCGTGATTTTTCTGCAGGGAGTATTCCACGAACAACCGTGGTGGAGACGGGGACGGCTTCATGGCACGAGTATATCCCTGTTTCGGTATTCTCTGAAAGACTTCCAGGCCCCCGGTGCGAACGAATGCTGCCGGGTGAGGGCCAACAGATACCGGTAAACCTGAAGCCTGAATCCGGCAGCGATCGGGCGAATCGCCAGCCTCCGGGACAAGGTTTGCATGCCAGGGCGACTTTGTGGAATATGCGCTGACGGTGTGTTCGTCGCAGGATAACGGACAAAACCTGCGATCCGGGAGGTAAAATGACAGGAACAGAATCCGGCCCGGACAGGATTGCGGGGAGATCAGGACCCGTGGGCCTCATGATGCCCCTGAGAGGGCTGCTCCTGTGAAGATTGCGGCGGCGCACGATTTTCATGCACAGGTGGCGGTACGGGCTCTGGATATCTGTCCAGAGATTACCTGGGCTCTCACGGACGGAGAGGGGAACTGGACACTCGACCCCGAGGGGTCTGATGCTCTTGTCTATGCGGGAGAGGGATATACCGAAGCGTTCGTAGACACGGTCACGTCCATGTCGCCGCCGCGCTGGGCTCACACGGAAGATGCGGGAACCGATGGCCGTTTCTACGATCACATGCGCTCCAAAGGCGTGATCGTGACGCATAGCCCTGGAGCCAATGCGCGCGAGGTGGCCGAATTTGCATTTGCCGGGGTGTTATGGGGAGCCAAACGTCTTGGGGAGCTTGGCGACCAGCAGCGAGCGCACCAGTGGGACAAACTCAGGCTTGCCGGATTGAGTGCAGCCACGATCCTCGTCATTGGCCTCGGTGCCATTGGCAGTCAGGTCGTGAAATATGCAGGTGCATTCGGAATGACAGTTCTGGGCATCAGGCGATCTTTGGAACCGGTTCCCGGCGTCGAACGGCAAGGGACATTGGCGGATCTTTCCGCTTTCCTTCCCGAAGCAGACTTTGTGGTTCTTGCGGTCCCCAATACAGAGGAAACTGCTGGCCTTTTCGATCGGCATGAATTTGCGGCCATGAAACCCACGGCAACTCTGGTCAATGTGGGCCGCGGTGCGCTGGTCGATGTTGGTGCCCTGCGTACGGCTCTCGAATCCGGAGACATTGCCAGTGCATTCGTGGATGTGCTTCCGACAGAACCGTGGCCTGCCGCCAGCGATCTCTGGGATTGCCCGAACCTGTTCATCTCTCCCCACAATGCATCTTCCACGCCCTTGTACGTGGTGCGTGTCGCAGAAATCTGGCTCGATAACCTGGGCAAATTCATGCGCGGAGAGCCCTTGATGTATCGGGCGTTCTGAGTGACCGTGAGAGGATGATCCCGGACCCCCACCGGTGCGAATGAAGGCAGAGGGTCATAATGCCCGTAACGGCGAGACCGGAGTCCCGGTGACGCGCAGCGTGCTCCTGGTCAATGGCACCGGGTTGCCAATACGGCCCCGATTGGCCGGTCCTCCCGGAATGAAGGCACGTTACACCTTGTCATGGCGACCGGAATGACCGGACGTTTGCCTTCTGCGGGTGCCAGCGATATTCCTCGAGGCGGTTGGGTTGATCGCGTGTTACCAGCTCGACTGCGCCCGTTTGCACGCCTTTCCCGTCTTGACCGCCCCATCGGCACCTGGTTGCTGCTTTTTCCCTGCTGGTGGAGTCTGGGCTTGGCGATTTCCGATTGGCGGGACTGGTATTTCTTCGTCCTGTTCGGGATCGGTGCACTTGTCATGAGGGGTGCGGGCTGCACCTGGAACGATATTCTTGATCGGAATTTTGATGCCCGGGTTGCCCGAACGCGAGATCGACCGCTTCCCGCCGGTGAGGTCAGTGTGCGCGGGGCCCTGGCATGGATGATCGTGCAGTTGGGTATTGGTGCGGTGATCCTTTTTTCTTTCAACCGTTTTGCCATTCTCGTCGGTCTGGCTTCGCTCGCTCTGGTTTTTCTGTATCCGCTGGCGAAACGAATCACGTTCTGGCCCCAGTTCGTTCTGGGCATGGCATTCAACTGGGGTGCACTTCTCGGCTGGGCAGCGATCAGGGAGGATCTCGGGATTGCTCCCGTCTTGGTCTATATAGGCGGCATATTCTGGACGCTCGGTTACGACACCATATACGCGCACCAGGATCGGCCTGACGATCCTGGTGCGGGTGTGCGGTCGTCGGCCAGGGCACTTGGGGTCCTCGCTTCGAAACCATGGTTGAACGTATTCTATGTGTTGGCTGTTCTCTTGTTCGGAACTGCCGGGTATTTCGCCGGAATGGAGTGGATATTCTGGATCGGACTCGCGGCAGGATCGGCCCAGCTCCTTTGGCAGGTCTGGGATGTTGATCTCGACGATGCACGAGACTGCCTGTCGAAGTTCAGGTCGAACCGTCTTTTTGGATGGCTGCTGCTGACCGGGGTGATCGCCGGACAAGTCACATGAGGATGTTCATATCGTCGCCTGGCAGGGTTGTCGGATTCACATACCGGTTACGATCAGCAACTGACGCAGGTGTGTGCACGCAGGGGCAGGAACAGGTGGCCCGGATCGAGAGGGCAGGTCTTGCCCGCAGCTGATCGCAGGGGGTGCGCTCGGGATGATGGACATCGGGGCAGCGGATGGGAAATGCACGCGACACCTCCCTGCACAAAATATTTTACGTTCCATTCCCGGTCTTCGACAATTGCGAGGCCACGCCCGCCTTGGGCAGGAGGCGGAGCCTGTTGCATTCGCTTGAGGTGCCGGTTGCGTCCTCTCCCTGTTCCGGGAACCGGAGATAACGGCAGGTTTCGGTTCGAAGGTTATGTATCGGGCTGCGACAGGGTCACGCAGGAAATCGGAGTGCCGGATGCAGGCCTGTTGGGGAGACAGAAGGAAAAAGAAGGATGTATGACGCATCAGATCCCAGGGCGAGGCTGACAACAACGCCAGTTTCTGCCCTTGCAGAGGAGCGGTTCTTTCCAGCCGAGTTCGTGAAATTTTACGAAATTGATCCCCGGAATGAAGACCTCGCTTGCAGAAGCTGGTATGCCCGGGGCCAGAATTTTCTCGTTGTCCTTTCTGAAACCGCTGTTGGCGCGCGCCTTCACCGGAAGGGCCAGCCGGATGAGTATATGCTGCTTCTGGAGCGCCCCCAAACTGCAGTTCGAGTTTCGGCCAAGGGCGAGCACATCGAGGTTCCGGGGCGTTCTCTTGTGATCGTTCCACCGGGTGACAGCGTGATTGACGTGCCTGGCGGTGGACGTCTCGTTCGCATTTTCAGCACCCGATCTCCTGATCTCGTTTCCAGATGCGTCAATGCCTCTTCCTACGCCGAGCCTCGCTCACGCATACCACCATTTGAACCTTGGCCCGAACCGACGGGCGGCTATCGTATCCGGTGGTACAGCCTCGACGTTCCCGCGGAAGAAGGCCGTTTTGGCGCGATATGGCGGTGTACGAATCTCATGGTGAATGTTCTCGGTCCCATCGTGGGGCCGCGGGACAGTTCACGGCTGTCTCCTCACCATCACGATGATTTCGAGCAAGGATCCCTGGCGCTGCAAGGCAGCTTCATGCACCATCTTCGCTGGCCCTGGACCAGGGATATGGCGGCCTGGCGGGAGGATAGGCATGAACGTTGCAACTCCCCGTCGCTATGCGTGATTCCTCCGCCTGCCATCCATACCACACGCTGGCTGGATCCTGATGAACATCAGCTCGTGGATATCTTTTCGCCACCACGACTGGATTTTTCCCTGCAGAAAGACTGGGTGCTCAATGCGGACGAATATCCCATGCCGGCGCGTCCCACGCCGGAAGCCTGATGACGGCTGCCGTTTCCCAATGCCGGGTGTATTCTCCGGGATGACGGGGACAGGCGATCAAGATGTTCGTTTCATCGGTCTGGACAATGCCTTGCCGGGTCGATGATATGTGACAGGTTCCGGACGGGGTTGCCCGGATCTCATCCGTATTCCGGACTGTCCTTTTTGTATGGCGGACAGGAAGCCGTGGAGGCTGCCAGCATTCCGGCTTTTGACGGCAATCTGTGTTGCCGAAGGACTGCCCATGGACGGCTCTCTGTACCGGATGACGACGCTCTTCGTGTTTGCGCCTTTCCGACAGGGAGGGTTCCGGCAGTTCGGTATTGTGGATCCGGCGATCAGGACTTTCCGGACAGTATCCGTTCTGCGAAATTCGCATCTTCGGGCCGGTTGACATTGAAGAAGGGATCAACCGGGTGAACATCGAACTTCACTCTGGCGAGGCGGAACCGACCTGTCCAGTCATCAACCTTGTGGATCTTCTCTTCGATCAGGGCGTGACGCAACGGGGCAGCCAGGCGAACCGGCCATAATCCGACCACGGGATGATCCCGACCGCCCGAACATGCGCAAACCAGATCAACATTCTCGTCCCGGGCTTTTTCGACCATCCGCTCAACAAGGTCATGGGGCACAAATGGTGAGTCACAAGGGAAACTGGCCACCCACCGGCACCCGGGAGCATGCATCCGGGTCCACTCCAGTCCGGTCAGTATGCCCGCCAACGGACCCGCATGCCCGGGTACGACGTCCCGTGCCGTGGGAAGCTCATACCCGGTGAAGTCCACAGGATCACTGTTGGTGTTGAGGACCAGTTTTTCGACCTGCGGAGCAGCTATTTCAACAATCCTCTGCAGGAGTGTCTTTCCACCAATAGACAGCCGGGCCTTGTCCTGACCATTCATGCGCCGGGACCGCCCGCCCGCGAGCAACAGTCCACTAACCCGCCAGGATGAGGGCATCAGTCAGTCACGCGCTGCTTTGCGTTGATTTGCGGGGCTCTCGGCCCCAACAGTCTCCGGATCCGCATCATAGACGATCCTGTCCTCACCTGAGAGTGCAACAAACCGTTGTCCGCGCGCTCTTCCGATAAGCGTGAGATTTGCCTGGCGCGCCAATGTAACGCCCCACGCTGTGAAGCCTGACCGGGAGATAAGGACTGGTATTTCCATCTGAACCGTCTTGATGACCATCTCGCTTGTGAGGCGTCCTGTCGTATAGAAGATCTTGCCTTCGGGAGTGAGCCCGTTCAGATGCATGTATCCGGCAATCTTGTCGACAGCGTTGTGACGCCCGACATCTTCCATATAGACAAGAGGGTGATCCTTCTCGCAGAGCACGCAACCATGAATTGCTCCCGCTTCAAGATACAGGCTGGGTGTTGTGTTGATCTTCCTTGTCAATGCGTAGAGCCAGGAGGTCCGGATGACGGCGGTCGGATCAAGTATGGTGTCGGAGAATGTCTCCATGATGTCTCCGAATACCGTTCCGAGAGCGCAGCCGGAGGTTCGCGTCTGCTTTGCCAGTTTCGCTTCGAAGTCCGTTTCGGACCTGGTTCTCACAGCCACAGCTTCTGCGGTCGGGTCATGGTCGATCGCGGTAATGACGTCATCGGGATAGAGCATGTTCTGGTTCAACAGATAGCCCACAGCGAGGCACTCGGGATAATCACCCACGGTCATCAGGGTCACGATTTCACGACTGTTCAGAAACAGGGTCAGTGGCCGCTCTACAGTCACCGATGTTTCTATGGGGTTTCCCGATTGATCGATGCCCGACACTCGCTCGGTCAGATGTGGATCATCAGGGACCGGGGCAACGATGTAATCTGTGCTGGCAGGCATGGGCAAGGATGAGAGCGACCGGTGGCTTCTGACCGTCATGCCAGAGAGCCAGAGCACCGGGGCAATGAATTTCCGGATCCGGGATGTTCCGGAACCCTGTCAGAGGCGCCGGTGTAACGATCAGAGCGGAACAGCACTGTGCTTCAGAACGGAGGGCACTCCGTTTCCCAATCCCTGATCGGATATACCGGGAGTCCGCAATCTGGCGCGCACTACACTCACTGTCGTCCTCTTTGATTTTGCGAAACGGTCATTATACTTTGCCCCCTGTGATTGTTGAACTGGATGAAGGGCTGGAGGGCAGAAACGTCGAGGCGATGGAAACCACGATGGCCATGACCGGAAGACCGCTTGTTGATCCTTACGATCGGCATGTGACGTATCTCCGCGTCTCCGTTACTGACCGATGCGACTTTCGCTGCGTTTATTGCATGGCAGAAGACATGACATTCCTGCCCAAGGCCGACGTGTTGACGCTTGAGGAGCTTGATGCGTTATGCAGCGCTTTTGTCGAACGCGGTGTGCGCAAACTCCGCCTGACCGGGGGAGAGCCACTGGTCAGGCGGAATATCATGTGGCTGTTTCGCCGATTGGGAAGGCATCTCGAGACCGGAGCACTTGACGAACTGACTGTGACCACGAACGGGAGCCAGCTCAGCCGCTACGCCACGGATTTGTATGATGCCGGTGTGAGGCGCATCAATGTGTCCCTTGACACGCTTGATCCGGACAAGTTCACCCGCATTACCCGATGGGGCAAACTTGATTCTGTCCTCGAGGGCATCCATGCGGCGGCTGCGGCCGGTCTCAGGATCAAGATCAACACGGTAGCCCTGAAGGGCATCAATGATGACGAGATCCACGATCTTGTTTCCTGGTGCGGCAGGGAGAGCCTTGATCTGACCTTTATCGAGGTCATGCCCCTTGGCGAGATTGGTGGCGAGGTCCGGCTTGACCAGTACTGGCCCCTGTCGATGGTCAGGGCGGCGCTCCGAAAGCAATGGACCCTTGAAGAAACGGACTATTCCACCGGGGGGCCGGCTCGTTACTTCAGGGTGGGCGAGACCGGCGGCAGACTCGGTTTCATCACGCCTCTGACCCATAACTTTTGCGAGTCCTGCAACCGTGTTCGCTTGACCTGCACGGGAACTCTCTACATGTGTCTGGGACAGGAGGATGCCGCAGACCTGAGGACACCGCTGAGGTCCGGCTCTCCGGACAGATTGATGGCCGCAATCGATGAAGCCATTGGACGCAAACCCAAGGGTCACGATTTTGTCATTGATCGACGGAAAGCAACACCGGCCGTTTCCCGGCACATGAGTGTTACGGGGGGCTGATTTCGGTATCAGGGGACGGCGGCTTGCCTCCGTTTTCTGGTCACGACAGGGAGCTGATTGAGACGCTCCAAGCGTGGACTGCGATTGTCAGGTTTTCGCAGGCTGGAGTGGTCGAAACAGGGCCGCCGGCCAGACCGATTGTCGATGGGGACCTATGCCATGGACTATCAACAGTTCTTTCTGGACAGGATTTCCGATCTCAAGGGTGAGGGAAGATACCGGATATTTGCGGATCTGGAACGCCAGGTCGGGAATTACCCCCGGGCCTACAGCCATTCGCTGTCGGGTCCCGAGGAAGTGACAGTCTGGTGCTCCAACGATTACCTGGGTATGGGCCAGAATCCTGTTGTGAGGGAAGCCATGAAAGCGGCGATCGACCGCGTTGGCGCCGGCGCGGGAGGGACTCGCAATATATCGGGAACCACGCATGATCATGTGCTCCTGGAAAAGGAACTGGCAGATTTGCACGGGACCGAGGCGGCCCTGTTGTTCACGTCCGGGTATGTTGCAAACGAGGCGGCCCTGTCGACCATCGGCAGATATATGCCAGGTTGCATTCTGTTTTCCGATGCTCATAACCATGCTTCGATGATTGCCGGTATTCGTCATGCGATGTCCAGAAAGGAAATCTTCGCACATAACGATCTCGAAGATCTGGAGCGCAAACTTGCATCCGCCGAGCCGGAGCGTCCGAAAGTCATAGCCTTCGAATCGCTCTATTCAATGGATGGTGACGTCTCTCCGATAAGCGAGATCTGCGACCTTGCCGACCGTTACGGTGCCATGACCTATCTCGACGAAGTCCATGCCGTGGGAATGTATGGTCCGCGCGGTGCCGGAATTGCTGCCCGGGATGGCGTGATGCAGCGGCTCACCGTCATCCAGGGTACGCTGGCAAAGGCGTTCGGTGTCATCGGAGGCTATATTGCAGGGTCACATGCACTTATCGACTTCGTCCGATCCCACGCATCCGGCTTTATTTTCACTTCGGCCTTGCCGCCAGCCGTTGCTGCGGGAGCGCTGGCGAGCGTCCGTTATCTCAAATCGAGTAACGTTGAGCGCGAACGGCATCAGGAGCGGGCGGCCCGTCTCAAGTCCATGCTGGCCGAGGCCGGACTTCCCGTGATGAGATCCGGATCCCACATCGTTCCGGTTCTGGTGGGCGATCCGGTTCTCTGCAAACGCGTGACGGATGAACTGATGGACCGATATGGAATTTACGTCCAGCCCATCAATTATCCGACGGTTCCCCGAGGTACCGAGCGGCTTCGTCTGACCCCGACACCGTTGCACAGCGATGACGACATGGCTTACTTCGTTGCGAGCCTGAGGGAGACCTGGGACCGGTTGGCAATCCGGGTTGCGGCCTGAAAGGAGTATCGATGCATTCGGTTGATCCGGCGGTGATCCGGTCCGGAGGGATTTGACATGTTCCGGGATCAGCCCCTCCTTCCCCGGGAGACAATGCGCCTGACAGCCCTGGGGCTTCTGTCGGAAAAACCTCTCACCTATCCTGATCTTGCCGTCTCTGTCCGCCAGATCGTCGGACGATTTGCCGGGCCATCCACGGAGCAGTCGGTTCCGTCCATTGAATTGTTCCGATACGAGGGGTTGGTCGCGCCCGCCGACGATGGAGAAGAACCCCTGTTGCGATTGACTGAGGCCGGTCAGCGGGATTTTTCGGATCTGCTGACGGCCACGGTCCGACCGCCACTGACCGACCTGTCAATGTTGGTTATTGCGCTGAAGGTTAGATTCCTCTGGGTGCTTGAAGCGGCACAGTGCAGACGCCAGATCGACGGAATCATCAAGGCCTATGAATCTGAACTGTCTCGTCTGAGCGACGACGACGCCCCTGCGATTATTGACGCAAAGTCCACTGATTTTGCTTCCTGGCTGGGTCACGAAGTCGATCTCATGACCCGGCGCATACAGTGGCTCAAGGAGTTCAGAAACCGCTTTTGAGAAACTCTTCCCTGGTCGGGTGAACGGAAAACGGACAGTGCTACAGAAGATGCTGTCCACCGGTCACAAACAGTTCGGTTCCCGTCACATAACCGAAATCTTCGCTGCACAATTGAAGCACTACTCCCGCTACCTCATCTGCTGTCCCCATGCGGTTCAGCGGAATACGCGGTATCAGGGCTTCATATTCGGGACCGATCATGGATGTCCTGATCTCGCCCGGTGCGATCGCGTTGACCCGGACATTCAGCTCGGCGAATTCGACGGCCAGTTCGCGGGTAAGGGACGACAGGGCCGCTTTTGATACCGCGTAAGCGGAGCCCGCGAAGGGATGGATCGCGTGTCCGGCAATCGAGGTAACATTGACCACGGTGCCACCGGCTCGATGAAGTGCGGTTGCAAATCCCCGGGAAAGAGCCAGCGGTGCGAACAAGTTCAGGTCGAAAACCTCGCGCCAGGCCTCCGGATCGCCATTCAGGCAACCGAGACGTTCCTTGTAGCTGGTCTTGGGCGACACTGCGGCATTGTTGACCAGAGCCGTGAGACCGTCATCGCCGAGAAGGTCATTGGCCAGCGTGATGAAGTCCGTGAGTTCACTCCGATTGCTCAGGTCGGCGGGGATGTGCCGGGTCCAGTTGGGATCCCGACCGCACTCGGCGGGTACATCGTCCCGGGAACAGGTAATGATACGCCAGCCGCTGGCACTGAAACGCCGCACGGTTGCGTGACCGATTCCCCGACTGGCTCCGGTCAGGATCAACGTCTTTGATGGCACGGCCAGCCTCCTGTCATTTGATCACCCTCTACCGGGCCAGAAGCACGGGAATTTCAGAGTTGTTGAGAATG
Source organism: Alphaproteobacteria bacterium (assembly GCA_965221485.1). Classification (GTDB taxonomy): domain Bacteria; phylum Pseudomonadota; class Alphaproteobacteria; order MPNO01; family UBA830; genus JAJEBT01. The sequence continues at coordinate 3,836,107 of OZ244893.1, forward strand.
TAGCGGGTGCGGCCGCCGAGGACGATCTGGCGCAGTCGGCTCTGTGAATAGGCACCCTTGATCAGCAAATCCGCGCCGGACTCCATTGCCTCTTTCAGAAACGACTGCCCCAGTTCGGTCAGGGCTGAATCGAACGAGCGAATTTCTGCATCAACGCCGTGCCATTTCAGTCGCGTGACCAGCTCCGAAGCCGTCAGCGGCAGAGGTGGTGATATGTTTGCCGACAGGACCGTGACCTTGTCGGCCTCGGTCAGAGCCTGAATCGAAACTGCGATTGTTCGGGCTGCTTCCGGGCTTGCTTCCCAGGCAATGGCAATATGGGCACCGCATTTCTTCGGTGCGGTGGGCGGGGCAGCAAGAATCGGCCGACCACTGTCATAGAGTGCGGCCTCCAGAGTGATCGGGGAAGGAAGGGGGGCATTTGGCATCGGCCGGCCCACCACGATAAGGTCATGAAGCCGGCCGCGCAGCGATACAATTTCGTCCTCTCGCCCGATTTCCTCTCTCCACGAAATCGTCAGCGTGCCCGTCTTGGTCGGTGTATCGGAAACAACCAGTTTGTTCGTCTCGCAGAAAGAGTCAAACATGTGTCGGGTCTGTTCAGCCTTGCGGGCCCGTTCACGCTCTGTCGCGTCCATGATCTCCTCGATCATGGATCCGTCCATACCCTCTCCCGTGTAGGGAACCAGGCTGCGGGGATCGGGGCGTACATGCAGGGTATCGATGTGCGTGTCCCACCGCCGGGCCACGAGGAGCGCCGTTTCGAGGGTGGTACGGCCCGTGTCTGGATCGCTTAATGGGACCAGGATCGTCTTGAAGCTCATCTTATTCGTCCCGACCGGGTGCGTCTGTGAGGCGAACATGCCTGATTGCAACCCGTAAAGAAATGGAACAATTCACGTTCCACTTCAAGCCTGTTGTTGTTCTGAAGACAATCCGGTTGTCGGCCGGATCCCGGTTCGTATTTCTCATGGAAACAGCTGGAAGACAGACCAGCCGCCGTCTTCATCCCACTCGTGAACGATGCGTTCATGCAGCCGAAACGGCTTGCTGCGCCAGAATTCGATCCGATCCGGAATAACGCGAAATCCCGTCCAATGAGGAGGTCGCGGCACGGCACCTGTACCGAACTTTACAGCAAATCTGGCGACGTTTTTTTCCAGTTCGAACGGGTCTTCCAGTGGACGGGACTGATCCGACGCCCAGGCTCCGATCTGACTGCCCCGGGGGCGCGAAGCGAAGTAGGCGTCAGCCTCCTCCTCGGAGACGGTTTCGACCCTCCCTTCGATACGAACCTGTCGACGCAGTGATGACCAGTAAAACACGAGAGAGGCCCAGGGATTGCCGTCCAGTTCTTGCCCCTTGCGGCTTTCGGTGTTGGTATAGAACACGAACCCGCGTTCATCGGCCTCTTTCAGGAGAACCATCCGGCCAGATGGGCGACCAGAGTTGTCGACCGTTGACAGTGTCATCGCTGTGGGATCGCCGGATTCGGCTTCCCGGGCTTCTTTCAGCCATGACTGAAATTGTAGAACCGGGTGATTTTGAAGCCGGGCCGTCCGGGAATCCGGGAGTACGGGGGCGGACTCAGACATGGGTCATGCTCAACTTCGATCTGTCTGTACTATGACAGGCAGGTGGTTGCGCCAAAATCGGCAAAGGTGTTGGACTGTGGCCATGGCGGCAGGATTTCCTCGAATCACGCGAGTGTAAGCCCGCCAGCCGCGTCTTCCAAGAGTGTGAAATCGTGTTTGCCGAATTCAGATAGCTTTCCCCGAGCTGTCACGGCTCCGGCCTGTAGCAAAACCATACTGACCCGGGTGCGCGATGAAAGGTCCAAGAGGCTGGAGCGGAACCGGATCAGATTGGGGGTCGTGACCTTCCCGGCCAACCCGCAGATGATGACGCGGAGCCCATCCGTCGCTGGATCGACAAAAGGACGGGACAAGGTTGTTTATTCCACGGGAGGACAGTTTGGAGGTGAAATAAAAGGGTCGAACCAAACATAGGTCCGTGAGTATTGACGGGCGGGACGTGCCATCTTCCATCCGGCGGCTGACTTTCAGGACGATGAACGACGGCTTGCTGACAATAAAATCGTGAAATCGAATGATCCGCACGTCCTGGCCCTGGCGAGATATTCCGGGGCGCGCATTCTGTACACCGGCGACGGTGATCTGATCGATGACTTCAGGAACAAGCAGCTGATTGATGAACCGAGAGGCAAGGTTTATTCGGGCTTCCGGAATGAAGACTTGCTTCGTCGATACCCCTGTCGACCTGAGCAGCGAGGAGACTTGACATGGGCTGCCCGGCAACGCCGCGACAGCCATCCGGGAACGGGATGCGATCAGCAACGAATGTGAGATCCTTGGTGTCGGCTCAAGATGTATACGCCACAGCAACTGCCACTGCAGTGAAGGCGGTTGCGCGAGGTACAGAAGCAGTCAACAAAATATCGGACTCCGCAGAGAGCATGTGACTCTGGTTTGCACTGGCGGCCCGAGTGACGCATCGCCAGCATATCGGGATCACCTGGCTGTGGTTCGTTGCGGGGTCAGGCCAATTCGCCTGTCGGAATCTCTTGCGTTATAATTCGGGCCTTCGTGGGCGTTTCTGGTCGGGACGGATAATGTCGCGAAAGCGCCAGACCCGCTTTGCAGACCCTTGCGGGATCCTCGCGCATGATGTTTATGCAAACCGCGAAACCCACAGGTAACGAACCGCGTCAAGGTGGCAGGGCATGAAATTTGGACTCTTCGGCGGGGGCATTGCCCGACGCGGCGATGCAACCCCGGACAGCCACGGATACGGAAAGCTTATCGCGTTGGTGGAGGAAGCCGAGAGGCTTGGATTCCACAGTGTCTTCCTGGTCGAGCATCATTTTACCGGGGCAGGTCAAATCTCGGCGACCCTCAATCTCCTCACCTACCTGGCGGCCAGAACCGAACGCATTCGGCTGGGAACAGCGGTCACGGTTCTGCCATGGCACGATCCGGTTTTGCTCGCTGAACAGACCGCGACGCTGGATCTGTTGTCGCATGGACGGCTCGATTTCGGCATTGGCAAGGGTTACCGGGATGCAGAATTCGCAAGCTTTCGTATACCGAAAGAGGAAGCGCTGGACCGGTACGAAGAATCGCTCGGGCTGATCGTCAGATCCTGGACTTCGGACGAGCGATTCAGCCATCAGGGGAAGTACTGGCAATACAGCAATATTGTGGTCGAACCACCAGTCATACAGAAGCCGCATCCACCGTTATGGACGGCAGCAGGGACTGACGAGTCCATCGAGCGGGTCGCAAGATCAGGATTGAACGTCATGTTCGATCAGTTTGGCAGCGTCGCTCGCACCAGGGAGCGGATCGAAGTCTGGAGAACCGCCTGTGCCCGGACCGGCCGCTCCTTCGATCCCATGCAGGTAGCTCTGGCCCGAGCCATCGTTGTTACCAAGGATGAGCACGAATACGAATCAGCGATCAAGGCCCGCGAAACGCGCGTTGCGAATATGATCGGGGCCTATGGAGCGCTGCCCGGTCTCGGACAAAACAAGCCCGAAACCTATGCAGATCCGGATCTGGCATCTGATGCCCTGATCGGTGGTTCCCGATCGGTTGTGCATCGCCTCCGCCAACTGCAGGATATGGGATTCGAATACATTCTCATGCTTGTTCCCGACAATATCGATCAGCTGCGCCGATTCGCTCACGAAGTCATGCCGGAACTGCAGGACGAAAGCTTGCAAGTCGCCTGATCCGGACAGCGGTTCGTTTCATCCCGGAACAGGAACAGCGCGAATGCATGGTGAGCCGGTTCGATCGGTTGTAATGGTCTACCGGAAACTGCTCCTCAAGTTACCTGTCAGAGTTTCCGTAAGATCGCTGTCGGTGCTTTGGAGCAGGTCCCGATACAGGAAAAACCCGTCGCCGTTGCGAGGACCACCGACCTCACCCCTCTGCCCTGCCAGGATGGGAGCGGGCGGAAGGGAATTGCCACTTCGCGCTGTTCCGGGCCGGACAACACCGGGCGTTCCATGGGGAGGAGCAGCGCGGAGCCGTTAAAAAATCTGGTCGCAATGAGCAACGGAACTGTATGAGGGATGCATACGCAAGGGGATTGGATGAGAACATGTCCCTGACACACAGCCTTTCTATTCTTCTGGCCGAATATTGCATTGCGGACTATATTCGGATGATATTCGTCAGGCTCCGATGGTTGGACTGCAGATGCGTCGCCCTCGCGAGCCTCGGCGCTTGATGAAATGAGGAGCAAGCCCGCAAATGAAACGTTGCAGATATCTCATTCCGCTTGTCATTGCCGGCGGTCTGGTCATCACCGGATGCGCACCGGAAGGACCGAAACAGACCGGGGGGGCCCTGATCGGAGCCGTGGTCGGCGGTGTTCTCGGATCGAAGGTTGGAAAGGGCTCAGGCAGAGCCGCCGCTATCGGGCTGGGCACCCTGTCCGGTGCGCTGCTTGGAAGTGAAATCGGAAAATCACTCGACAGGGCGGACCGCCTCGCAATGGCACAAACCACCCGGAATGCGCTTGAAGAGGCCCCGTCCGGTTACACATCCACATGGCGCAACCCGGACAGCGGGAACAGCGGCACGATCACTCCAAAACGGACCTATTATGCCGCGAACCGCCAGCCCTGCCGTGAATATACGCAGACTGTCACCATTGGCGGAAACACCGAGCAGGCCTATGGCAGGGCTTGTCGGCAGGCTGACGGTTCGTGGAAAATTGTGAACTGATTTCTCCGATTTGAGGAGTACACAGGCAGATCCGGACCAAGGTGACGGTCGATATTGGTTGACCAGACCGGTACGAAACTGAACCTGTGTCATCGGTCGTCATGTGAAAGACGGCCTTGGGAAGCGTTCGAATAATGTGCTGCTCCGGAATGTAATGGTGGATACGGGTACGTTGATGCAGGGCAAGCGCGGCCTCGTGATGGGGGTCGCAAATGACAGGTCAATCGCCTGGGGAATCAGCGAGGCCCTGGCATCACAGGGCGCCGAACTGGCTTTTACCTATCAGATCGAGGCGCTCGGAAAACGGGTTCGGCCCCTGGCCAATCGGCTGGGCTCGGAGATGGTACTGCCCTGTGACGTAGAGGATCCCGGGAGCATGGATGCCGTATTCGAGGTCCTGGGAAGGGAATGGGGAAGCCTTGATTTTCTTGTTCATGCCATTGCCTTCTCTGACAAGCAGGAACTGAAGGGGAAATATTTCGATACGAGTGCGGAGAATTTTTCCCGCACCATGCATATTTCCTGTTATTCGTTCACGGCACTGTGCCAGAGAGCCGTCCCGTTGATGACGGAGGGAGGCAGTCTTCTCACCCTGACCTATTACGGAGCGGAGCGGGTCATGCCGCACTACAACGTGATGGGTGTGGCCAAGGCGGCCCTTGAGGCCAGCGTTCGCTATCTTGCGGTCGATCTTGGCGGATCCAATATTCGCGTCAATGCGATTTCTGCGGGACCCATAAAGACGCTTGCTGCGTCGGGCATTGGTGATTTTCGCTATATTCTCAAGTGGAACGAGTACAACGCGCCCCTCAAGCGGAACGTGACGATCAGCGATGTAGGGTCGTCCGCCCTGTACCTTCTCTCTGACCTCGGAGCGGGAGTCACCGGAGAGGTTCATCATGTCGATTGCGGCTATCATGTCGTGGGAATGAAGGCTGTGGATGCACCGGATATAGCCGTCGTCCACGACACGTAACCGAATGTCACATAACAGTTTCGGACATCTGTTTCGGGTTACGACCTGGGGCGAGAGTCACGGTCCTGCGATCGGTTGCGTAGTAGACGGCGCACCGCCGGAACTCCCTCTGTGCGAAGCCGATATCCAGACCTGGCTTGACAAGCGTCGGCCGGGCAGTTCGCGATTTGTGACGCAGCGGCAGGAACCGGACCAGGTCGAGATCCTGTCCGGAGTGTTTCAAGGCCTGACGACAGGGACGCCGATTGGTCTACTGATCCGCAACCAGGATGCGCGGTCCCGGGACTACAGCGCGATCCGTGACAAGTTTCGTCCGGGTCACGCGGATTACAGCTACTGGGCAAAATACGGGATTAGGGATTATCGAGGTGGCGGCCGGGCCTCGGCACGGGAAACCGCCTGCCGGGTCGCGGCGGGTGCTATTGCTCGCAAGATCTTGGGTCCTGACATCAATATCCGCGGTGCGATGGTCCAACTGGGTGAGCGTGTCGTTGATCGGTCGCGATGGAGTTGGGAGGCGCGGGAGCATAATCCGTTCTGGTGTCCCGATGAGGTGGAGGCTGCTGAGTGGGAGACATATCTGGATTCCGTTCGCATCAACCGCTCTTCGGTGGGCGCCGTTATCGAGATTGCTGCGTCCGGCGTACCCGCTGGACTGGGGGCGCCCATTTACGGGAAACTGGATGCGGATCTGGCAGCCGCGATGATGGGGATCAACGCGGTCAAGGGGGTCGAAATCGGAGCCGGCTTCAGAGCAGCGACATTGTCAGGTGAGCAAAACGCCGACGAAATGAGGCAGGAAAACGGGGATGTCGTCTTTCTGTCCAACCATGCAGGGGGCATCCTCGGCGGCATATCCACCGGACAGGACATCGTGGTGCGTTACGCCGTCAAACCGACCAGCTCCCTGCCCACCCCGATACGAACGGTGACGACGACCGGAGAGAACACCGAAATCGTCACAACCGGCCGGCACGATCCCTGTGTCGGCATTCGCAGTGTTCCGGTCGGAGAGGCCATGATGGCTTGTGTTCTGGCTGATCACTGGCTCCGGCACCAGGCCCAGCACAGCGGTAATCCGGCAAACAGCTGATGCCGTCCGAACGAAAGCTCAGTCCCGGAAGGACGCCAAAGGCCAGGACTCCGCGGATGGCGAGGCTGATCATTCCAGATCTGATGGTGACGCCGTGATGTCTCCGTTGGGGCCCAGCGCAATCGTTTCGACCTTTGCCTGTGCTTCCTTGAGTTTCTTCTCGCAATGTGATTTCAGAAGCGCCCCGCGCTGATAGGCATTGATAGACTCTTCAAGGGAACTGCGTCCCGACTCGAGTGTCTTTACAATCCCCTCCAGTTCCTCGAGCGCTTGCTCGAACGACAATGATGCAATGTCCGGACGGCCCGGGTCTGTCGTCACTGGGTTTCCTTTCGCTTTGATGTTTCCGGAACCTGAACCCGGCCTATCGTGTGGTTGGTGCGCGGGACGGGCCAACGCTTCCACTTGGAACGTCGTGATCAGCCGACATCAGGGCCGCGACGTGAGCCTGCACGCAATTTCCCAGCGCCTCCAGATTGTAACCGCCCTCCAGCGTTGAAACCAGCCGCGACTCCGCGAACTCCGCGGCAACCTCCATCAATTTGCGCGTTGCCCACTCAAAGTCCCTTTCCTCGAAGTTCAAGGACGCCAGCGGGTCCCGGGCGTGAGCATCGAATCCGGCCGATATCATGACCATGTGGGGTGCAAAGTCACGGAGCGCGGGCAGGATCCGGGTTTCCATCGCTGTTCGGAATTCCGTACTTCCGGCACCTGATTCCAGAGGCACGTTGACGATATTACCGACCCCGGTTTCGCTGGCCGCACCGGTCCCCGGATAGAACGGATACTGGTGGCTGGACGCGAAAAAGGTATCAGGATCGTCCTGAAACATCGCTTGGGTCCCGTTTCCGTGGTGTACATCGAAATCAATAATTGCGATCCGCTTCAGACCATGGACATGGCGCGCGTGTTGAGCTCCAACAGCCACATTGTTGAACAGGCAGAACCCCATGCTGCGACTTGATTCCGCGTGGTGTCCAGGGGGGCGTACAGCACAAAATGCATTGACCGTCTCGCCCTTGATGACGTCGTCGACGGCGGCGATAACGGCACCTGCAGCATGGAGCGCCGCTTCTCCCGAGCCGGAGGAGACGACGGTGTCCGGATCCAGACGGGCATAGTCGCTGTCAGGGATCAAGGACAGGGTGCGATCCAGGTATCGGTCGTCATGCACGGCGCCAAGACTTTCAAGGGTTGCCGGGGCGGGCTCACAACGGCGAAGGGCTGAGAAGGAATCTCCGGCAAGAGCCTTATCGACTGCCTCGATTCTGGCAATCCGTTCCGGGTGCCCCGGGCTCGTATCATGCCGATGTACGCTTGGATGGGTATAGAGAGAGGTTGTCATGACGTCGCTTTCAGGCCTCCAACCCGGAGTATAGGGAATAGAAGTCTGATGGTGAATCAAAGGTTGATGCATTGAAGGCGATATCGAACCCCGCCCTCCACCAGCCACCGGATGAGCAATACCCTTGCCCCTGCCCAATCGCATTTTCCTGTTTAGCAGAGCCGTCGCCCGGATGGAGGCGGTTCCGGGACTGGTTTGGCAGTTCACAATGACATGGGCTGTTCAACCCGAATTACCGGGTTGCGTAAACGGTACGGGAGAAGCCGCCGATACCCGGATATGAAAGCCGGGCGACATCAGGCATTCTTGCCGGTCAATGCAGACCAGCGATATCGGACAGCGTGGTCCCCGTTTCCCGCTGGTACTGGAGGTTTTCCTCGACGAGTTGGCGGTAATCGTCAGACCACTGGATTTCCGCGGAAAATTCGGGCCGTTCGAGAAGCGACTGATACCAGACGGCGACCCGCGCGTGGAGTTTATCCAACGGATACTGGCAGCGCACCATCTTCATTACGTAAATGAACCAGGCTATGTCGAGAATGGTCAGATCCTCTCCCAACAGCCAGGGCGCCTGCGCCAGCTGCTCGTCGATCTGGTCCAGGGCGGCTCTGAGCCTTGACACCGAACCCCGGACGGCATCATCGGTCAAACCCTTGTCGACAACCGTCTGCCAGAACTCTACCTGACGTGACTTTTCGATATCGGTCGTGCCGCGAACCGTACCGCTTCCCCCGTTACGAAACTTCCGGATTTGCTCCTTGCTCCGGGGCGTCCGCCCTCGCGGCTGGGTAAACCGAAAATTCAGTGTACGGATGTCGAGATGGAGGTCATCTTCGTGTTTCAGAAGTTCCGTAATCCGGTCTTCATGCGCTTCAGGAATGAGCCGGTTTTCCGGGAATTTCCTGTCCAGAAGCGAAATGATGTCATTGCTCTCGATGTGCACTTCACCGTCAAGGACCAACGCCGGAACCAGCCCCCGAGGATTTATGCCAAGATACCAGTCATCCCACTGTTCATTCTTTCGCAAATCGATGTGATGGGATTCCCAGGCAATGCCCTTGAGATTGCAAAAGATGCGCGTTTTCTGGGAACAGGAAGAGTCCCGGAAGTGGAACAGATGAAGCCCCTTCCAGTCGAGGACTTCCCTGGTGCGAATATCTTCGTCAAGAAGTTGAACCATGAGCAGTCTCCCTATGGTTGTCCGAAGTGACGGTGTCTGACCGGGGTCTCAGATCGCAAGATGGAGCCATGAGTTTCCCTGCTCAGTGTCGACGATAAGCGATCCCGTGCCAAGACAGGGATTGCAATGGTTGAGGAACGCATGGGTCGTCCGGCCGCGGTGCAATTTCGAAAATTTGTTGCCAAGTCGCAAATCGACGGGTCCGGCCCCAGGAATTGCGCTGTTCCGAAACCCTGGCCGCACCCCACGTGCTGCGGTGAGCACAGGCAAAAACAGTCTCTCACCGCAGGATTCGTTTGATATCCGTGGTTCTCTGGCGGGATCCTGACAGACCCGGGACATTTGCCCCAAACCGCCCCACGCTGATTACAGGAAAGTGAGTGCCCTTGTGCAGCCAATGGACGTACTGACAGACAACCGCAGTGATTTGGCGTCATCTGAAATGATTTCAGGCCGTCTGGCTGCGTATTCTCCCGAGGGCCCAGGCGGGGACTTCGGTCAGTACGCCTCTGGAACCAGCCGGGCATCCCTGATAGACAGGCTGTCGATTTTCGTGATCAGTCGATAGGCGGCGCCATTCGACAGGCTTGCATCACGCCGGGGTGCCGCACATCCTCACATGGGTCATGAGCCATCCAGTCGAAAGCGGGACTATGACGTTGCCCAGAATGACAACAGGTGAAGCCGTTGCCAGATCACTCGCCAACCACGGCGTGAATGCGATGTTCGGCATTCCCGGGGCCCACATGTACGACTTCAACGACGCTGTGGCACGAGAGGAGAACATCAACTTTTTTGTCACGCGGCATGAGCAGGGGGCCGGATACATGGCCTTCGGATACGCCAAGTCTACCGGAAGGACAGGCGTCTATACCGTGGTACCAGGGCCCGGAATGCTCAACTCGTCGGCCGCCTTGAGTACGGCTTACGGCGCCAATACACCCGTACTCTGCGTGACCGGAAATGTCATGTCGCACTACCTTGGGAGAGGGCGCGGCCAGCTCCACGAGCTGCCGGATCAGTTGGCCACCATGCGAGGTTTTACTGGCTGGGCCGAGCGAATCGAGCATCCCTCCGAGGCGGCACGTTGTGTTGCTGAAGCGTTCCGTCAGATGCATACCGGAAGAATCCGCCCGGCCGCCATCGAGGCTGCCTGGGATGTCTACGGAGTTGCAGCTCCCGTGGACCTTGACGTCGACCGGTCTGCACCGGCTCCGCCCGAGCCGGATCCCGACCGGATCGCCGAAGCCGCTGAATTGATCGCCGAAGCGAAGAATCCGATGATTATCGTCGGCGCAGGTGCCGTTGGGGCGGCCGAAGAGGTGCTGGCGCTTGCCGAAATGCTGCAGGCGCCGGTGACGGCGCATCGCAGCGGCAAGGGGATCGTCGGCAATGACCATCCGCTGGGCCTCCTGTCCACGGCAGCGTACGAATATTGGCCGCAATGCGACCTGGTGATCGGAATCGGCAGCCGGCTCGAACTGGCCTACATGCGCTGGACCTGGCGGCCACCGGATCTGAAGGTGGTGCGGATCGACATTGATCCGACCGAAATGGTCCGGGTCAGACCTGATGTTGGTGTCGTGACAGATTCAAGACTCGGTGTCGTGGCGCTCATGGACGTGCTGGGCCGCGTCATAGGCAAACGTCCATCGCGATTGGAAGAGTTTCGCGGCTATACCCGGAAAGCAGACCGATCCCTGTCAAGCTTGCGTCCTCAGGTCCCTTATCTCAACGCCATTCGCGCGGCGCTGCCGGATGACGGCTTCTTCGTCGAGGAGATCAGCCAGGTCGGGTTTGCAGCACGGGTGGCCTTCCCGGTTTACCGCCCGCGCCAATATGTCACCTGCGGATACCAGGACAATCTCGGTTTCGGATATCAGACCGCGCTCGGCGTCAAGGTCGGAAATCCGGACAAGGCGGTGGTCTCAATCAACGGGGACGGGGGCTTCATGTATGGCGTGCAGGAATTGGCCACAGCCGTCCGCTACAACCTCAATGTGGTTGCTGTGATCTTCAATAACAACGCATTCGGAAACGTACGTCGCGACCAGATGACTCGTTATGAAGGGCGCCTTCTCGGATCAGAACTCCTGAATCCCGATTTTGTGAAACTGGCCGAGAGTTTTGGAGCGATGGGGCGTCGTGTCGCGTCGCCCGAGGCCCTGAAAACGGCAATCGAGGAGGGGCTGGCCGGGACCGTACCGGTTCTGATAGAGGTTCCGGTGGAAACAGGAAGCGAGGATTCGCCGTGGCCATTCGTACATCCGGCTCATCCGGACTGACTGACCAGACGTGACGTCATCATTTCCGGCAAGTGCTTCCCGCGCCCCTGTCGGTGGAGGCGCCGGAATTGCTGCCAGACGGTGTGTTTTCCTTCACCCGATCATGCAGAAGCCCTCTCGGCTGGAGCAGGGACGACCAACCGGCGACTGAGGAAAGGACACCATTCAGGACATCCTGCTGGGCCGCGGGTCTACAGCCGCCGGAACGGGAGTGCCGAAATTTCGTCTGAAAGTCGGGTTCCGCTGGCCTCAACCCATCACCTGCGATCGTGAGTTAAGATCCGTCGAGAACAGATCATGCGGATGATCGGGATCCGGAAGCCTATGTTGCTGACAGGTCTGAAGGACGGCGACCGCCAAACATGTTCGACCGGATTGATGGCAAGAACAGTCTGGGAAGCGCGAGGGTCTTGTCGCGGGCGTTGCGCATGGCGACGAAATCATGCTCAAGTGCACCGCCACCGACATGGATGTTGTGCTCACGCTGCTCGCCAACCGTCGTTTCCCACTCGAAGTCACGCTGACCATTGGCACCGTAATCATGGCAAACGAAGAGACGGTATTCTCCCGGGAGTTCAAAAATGCGCTGAATCGATGCGTAGAGTTGTTGGGCGTCCCCGTCGGGAAAATCACATCTGGCCGTTCCTGAATCCGGCATGAACAGGGTGTCCCCGACAAAGCACGCATCTCCGACAAGATAGGTCACACAGGCCGGGGTGTGGCCCGGCGTAGACAGGACGCGGCCAGCGATGGAACCGATCTGAAACTCCTCTCCATCCGCAAACAGTACGTCAAAAGCGGGGCGGGTTGCCTCCACACCGTCGCCGTAAAGGTCCAGCAGGGTCTCCCGGACCCGGGTGACCTGTTGCCCGATCCCGATGCGACCGCCGAGTTTCTGCTTTACGAATTGTCCGCCGGAGAGATGATCGGCGTGAATATGGGTCTCGAGGATCCATTCGATATGAAGCCCCTGGTCGCGAACGAACCTGCAGAGGGGTTGCAGGGCTTCGGCGGAACACCGATCTGAATCGGGATCGTAGCTCAACACCGGATCGACGATGGCGCCCTTGCCGGTTGCGCTGTCTGCGACGACGTAACAGGCCGTGTTGGTCACTTCGTCAAAAAAACATCGAACGAGGGGGCGCATCCTGGCATTACTCCTCTCGACAGCGGGGTGAGTCCTAGTCTATCAACGGGATCTCGTGCCGAACAGGGTGCGTACCCGGCACTGTCACATTACGCCGACGATATCGTCCATCCTTGGAAGGAATCAATGCCTCGCAACACTCTGTCTGCCGTCCGGAACCTCGGGGACGAGTGACGTGTCCCGTTCTCGCGAGACTGTCAATCTGTCTCCGGTGGTCGCTGATGAGACCCGGTCCACAACCTGCTACATGTGTGCCTGCAGATGCGGCATCAATGTCCATATGCTGGATGGGCAGGTTCGATACATTGAAGGCAATCGCAGACATCCGGTCAATGGCGGCGTCCTCTGCGCCAAGGGTTCGGCCGGCATCATGCATCATTATTCGCCGGCGCGTCTCGAGAAGCCGCTGCGGCGCCGGGGACCGCGGGGAACCGGAGAATTCGAAGAAATCGAGTGGGAGGAAGCCCTTTCCATCGTCACCGAGCGGCTGCGGAAGATAAGGGCTGATGACCCCCGGAAGCTTGCCTTCTTTACGGGTCGCGATCAAAGCCAGGCGCTCACGGCCTGGTGGGCGTCACAATACGGAACGCCAAACCACGCCGCTCACGGAGGCTTCTGTTCCGTCAACATGGCGGCCGCCGGCCTCTATTCGATCGGCGGCTCATTCTGGGAATTCGGCGAGCCCGACTGGGAACATACCCGATATTTCATGATGTTCGGTGTGGCCGAAGATCACGATTCCAATCCCATCAAGATCGGGCTCTCGAAACTCAAGGCGCGCGGAGCCAAATTCGTTTCCGTCAACCCGGTCAAGACCGGATACTCGGCGGTGGCAGACGAATGGATCGGCATCAAACCGGGAAGCGACGGGGCCCTTGTACTGGCTCTGTTGCATGAATTGTTGCGAGCCGATCAGATCGATCTGGATTTCCTGGCACGATACACGAATGCATCATGGCTGGTCATTCGGGATCCGGGTGCCCCCGACGATGGCCTGTTCGCCCGCGGGGCCGAAGGAGAAACGCTGTGCTGGGATCGTGATCTGGATGGGCCGGTCGACTCCAGCCGCTCCGATATCTCACCGGTCATGGCGGGAGAGTTTCGCCTGAGTGATGGACGAACTGCGTTGACCGCCTTCCAAATGATGGCGGAACGCTACCTCGACCCTGCTTACGGGCCCGATGCTGCGGCCATGCGCACCGGTATATCGGCGTCAAGAATCCGGAGAATTGCTGCCGAACTGGCGGCCGCGGCATTCGAAAGCGAAGTCGTTCTCGATGTGGAATGGACGGACTGGGCCGGGCGTCGGCACGACAAGATGATCGGACGCCCCGTTGCCATGCATGCCATGCGCGGAATCTCCGCCCATTCCAATGGTTTCCATACCTGCCGGGCGATTCATCTCCTCCAGATGGTTCTGGGCTCCATCGACACGCCCGGGGGGTTTCGATACAAGCCACCTTTCCCGCGCCCCTGTCCACCCCCACAGAAACCGGCCGGAAAGCCGGGCGAAGTCAGCCCCGAGACACCCCTGCCGGGTCGTCCGCTCGGATTCCCGGTCGGGCCCGAAGATCTGCTGGTCGATGCCGATGGCGAGGCAATCCGAATTGACAAGGCCTTCTCCTGGGAGGCGCCTCTTGCCGTCCACGGCATGCTTCACATGGTGATCACCAATGCATTCAACGGTGATCCCTATCCCATAGACACCCTGTTTCTTTACATGGCCAACATGTCCTGGAATTCGTCAATGAATACCAGGGGCGTCATGGACATGCTGACCGCAGAGGCACCGGACGATGATGGTTATCGCATCCCGTTCATTGTGTATTCCGATGCCTTCTGGTCTGAAATGGTTGCCTATGCCGATCTTGTGCTTCCGGACACAACCTATCTTGAGCGGTGGGATTGCATCTCCCTGCTCGATCGGCCGATCGGAGACGCCGATGGTCCTGCCGACGCCATTCGCCAACCCGTTGTTCAACCGGATCGCGACGTGCGCCCGTTTCAGACCGTGCTGCTGGATCTCGGAGCCCGGCTGGGTCTTCCCGGCATGACCGCTACCGATGGATCGGCAGCGTTTCCCAATGGATATGCGGACTATATCGTCAACTTCCAGAATGCACCCGGAATCGGCCCACTGGCTGGATGGCGGGGCGAGGCCGGCGAGGCCCACGGAACCGGGCCCGTCAATCCCCGGCAGCTGGAACACTACATTGCCAATGGCTGCTTCTGGCGCCAGGAACTGGCTCCTCGGCAACGGTATTACAAGCATGCAAACCTGGACTATCTGAACTATGCGGCGGACATGGGATGGATTGGTTCCAACGAACAGATTGTCCTGCAGCTCTACTGTGAACCGCTACAGAAATTTCGGCTGGCAGCGCGCGGTCACGGATCGGTCATACCACCCGAGCGGCATCGCTCCCGCGTTGACGGTTATTTTGACCCTCTGCCAGTCTGGTATCGCCCATTTGAATCCCAGGATGGCGGTGAGGAACAATATCCGTTTCATGCGATCACGCAACGCCCCATGGCGATGTATCATTCCTGGGGGTCCCAGAACGCATGGCTGCGCCAGATCCATGGGGACAACCGTCTGTTCATGAACCGTACGCGCGCAGAGCTTGAGGGAATTGAGGATGATGACTGGGTCTGGGTTATCAGCCAGCATGACCGGATAAAGGTCAGAGTGCGTCTGATGGAAGGGACCCAGCAGGAAACGATCTGGACCTGGAATGCTATCGGCAAGAGACCGGGAGCCTGGAACCTGGCCACCGGCGCGAGCGAGGCAACCCAGGGCTTTCTGCTCAACCATGTGATTGCTGAACTGCTGCCACCGCGTGAGAACGGATATCGCTATGCCAACTCCGATCCCGTCACCGGTCAGGCAGCCTGGTACGATCTGCGCGTACGGGTCGAAAAGGCGATGCCCGACGAGCCGCGGGAAACAGCGCCACAGTTTGAACCTCAGCGTCCGAGCGGCGGCTTCAGGAGCCGGGCCGGCATTTTGCGCTATGGCGCACGATTTCGAAACTTGCAGCGCGGCGGCCGGGATCATCATAAGGAAACCGGGCGATGACGGCACTTCCCCCGACAGTCGAGCGAAAACTGGGCCTCGTCATTGATCTCGACACCTGCGTAGGCTGCCACGCATGCGCCGTGAATTGCAAGGAATGGAATACCGGCGGACATTCGGGCCCATTGCCGGATCATGATCCCTACGGCGCCAGCCCGAGCGGTGTCTGGTTCAACCGCATTCATACGTTCGAGGCCGGTGAGGGTACGGCCAGCCGCACCGTCCACTTCCCTCGATCATGCCTGCACTGTGAGGACGCAGCTTGCGTTACCGTTTGCCCGACTGGCGCATCCTACAAACGCGTCGAGGACGGAATTGTTCTCGTGAACGAGGATACATGTATCGGATGCAAGCTCTGCTCCTGGGCCTGTCCGTACGGAGCCCGGGAATATGACGAAGATGCAGGTGTGATGAAGAAATGTACGCTTTGTATTGATCGCATCTACAACGAAAACCTTCCCGAGGAAGATCGGGTCCCGGCCTGTGTATCAACCTGTCCTGCGAGTGCCCGCCATTTTGGTGATCTCGGAGATCCCGACTCGGAGATTTCACAGCTGGTGGCGGAGCGTGGAGGGCGCGAACTCATGCCCGAGCTCGGCTATCGTCCAGTAAACCGTTATCTGCCACCCCGTCCGCCGGGGACGCCCCGGAATACGGACGAGGAGAGAGTCGCGCTTGCACCCGTGATTCCAACGTCCAGCACACAATCCGACCGGTTTTTTCGCTGGATGGACCGGGTCCTGTCCCGGTAACGCCTCGCTCGCAATCGAAGTCCGTTCGCCAGATGCACCCGGCCTATTCCGTTATTGCCTTTACGACGCTGTCCGGCGCGGGCTACGGGCTGATCATGCTCATGACATTCTACGGCATGTTGGGCGGCGTTCCCGTTGACCCATGGTTGGGTGCTGTCGGACTGGGATCTGGTGTGGCGATGGTCACGGCTGGGCTGTTGTCATCGACCTTCCACCTGGGACACCCCGAACGGGCCTGGCGCGCCTTTTCCCAATGGCGCTCGTCCTGGCTGTCCCGGGAAGGTGTACTTGCGACGGCAGCCTATGTCCCTCTCGCATTGACGGGCTGGGGGTGGATCGTCTCGGGTTCCCTGGAGGGGGCCTACGGCGTCTTCGCGATGGCGCTGGTCATTCTCTGTGTCCTCGTCGTGCATGCCACCGGAATGATTTATGCGACCCTGCAGACGATTCCTGCATGGCACAATCGGTTGACTGTCCCGGGATATCTCGTGTTTGCGCTGCTGACGGGTAGCCTGTGGTTTCAGGCTATCACCATGCTTTTTTCGGTCCGCTCGCCGGAAATCGCTCTCGTCTGTGTAATCGCGCTTTTCATGGCCTGGTACGTCAAAAGGGGCTACTGGCGCCGCATCGACACCACTCCGGGACAATGGAATCCCGCTGATGCGACAGGGCTCAAGGAGTATGAAACCGTGCGGCTGCTGGATCCGCCGCATACCCACGAGAATTTTGTCCAGAAAGAAATGGGTTACCGGGTGGCGCGAAAACATGCCCGGAAGCTGAGACGCATCAGCTTCTTCACCTTCTTTCTGATTCCTCTGGTTCTCACCGGCCTGTGTGCAGAAGCCGACCTGTGGCTGGCAATCCCCGGAACCCTGCTTGCAGCCGTTTCGGTTTCGGTTGGTGCGCTCATCGAACGTTGGCTGTTTTTCGCGGAAGCCACCCACGTATCCATGCTGTATTACGGCGCCCGGGACG
The DNA here is from genome assembly GCA_965221485.1 of Alphaproteobacteria bacterium. Classification (GTDB taxonomy): domain Bacteria; phylum Pseudomonadota; class Alphaproteobacteria; order MPNO01; family UBA830; genus JAJEBT01. The sequence goes on from OZ244893.1 coordinate 3,853,693, forward strand.
TGTGAGGATATGAGCCCGGGGAGACGTGTCGTGGGCGTCTCGCCCATGCCGTTCTGGCGCAAAATGACGCTTTTCCGATATAATTTTGAAGCGAAACCTGCACCGTTCAGCAAAACTTCGGAACAGGAGTGGCCGAACTGATGGCGAAACATGTTTCTGAGCGCGTAAAAATAGCGGACTGCGAGATCGAGGTGCTGTCCGGCGGTGAAGGGTCGCCTCTGGTATTCCTTCATGGAGCCGGGGGAGCGGCAAGCTGGATGCCGTATATGGACCGGCTGGCTGCACATCATGCGCTCTCCGTCCCCAGCCATCCCGGCTTCGGGCGGTCGGAAACCCCGGACTGGCTCGACGGGATGGGCGATCTTGCCTATTTCTATCTTGAGTATCTGGAGACGCAGATGCGGGAACCGGTGCATCTCGTCGGCAATTCTCTGGGTGGGTGGCTCGCGCTGGAGATCGCAGTTCGCTCTACGGCAATGGTGCGATCTCTCACCCTGATTTCAGCGGCCGGTATTCACCTGGATGGCGTACCCAAGGGTGATATCTTTCTCTGGAGTGACGAAGAACGCGCTTACAACACGTTTTTCGATCCCGAAATTGCCAAGGCGCGGCTGGCCCGACATCCGACCGAGCAGGAGATGGAGATTGCGCTGAAGAACCATTTCACGACCGCCAAACTGGCCTGGCATCCACGGTTCTACAACCCTGAACTGCAGAAATGGCTGCACCGAATCAAGGTGCCGACGCTTGTTTTGTGGGGTGATTCCGACAAGATCTTCCCGCCCGCCTACGGGTACGCGCTCCAGGGCCTGATTCCCGGGGCTTCGCTCGCGATCATTCCCGAATGCGGTCACCTGCCTCAACAGGAGAGGCTCGACGCGTTTGAGGAAGAAGTGCTTCGACACACGAACGGGGACGCATCATGAAGTTTTATTTCTTTCACCTGATGCCCTATGGCGAGATTGACCCTGGTTTCCTTGATGCCAATGTCTCGTCCTGGATCAATCTGCCGAACCGGTATTACGACCCCCGCAAGGGGGCCCGACTGTATCATCGCTATCTTGACGAACTGGAGCTGGCCGACCGTCTGGGCTTTGACGGAGTCTGTGTAAACGAACATCACCAGACGGCATATGGCATGATGCCTGCACCGAATGTTCTGGCCGGCGCATTGTCAAGACGCCTGAAACAGGCATCGATCGGAGTGATCGGGCGGGCGTTGCCGATCGTTGCAAATCCTCTCACCATCGCCGAAGAATTCGCGATGATCGATAACCTCATGGAAGGGCGCTTCATTGCCGGATTCGTCCGCGGCATCGGTTGCGAATATCATGCCTCGATGACGAATCCCGGGTTCAGCCACGAACGTTTCCGTGAAGCCCATGACCTGATTGTGCGCGCTTGGAGCGAACCAGGTCCGTTCGAATTTTTTGGAAAACACTACCATTTCCAGTACGTCAACCTCTGGCCGCGCCCGTACCAGTCACCTCACCCGCCAATCTGGATCCCGTCCCAGGGGTCGACCGAAACCGTGGAGTTCGCTGCCCATCCCGATCGCCGATATGTCTATGTCATCACTTTCAGTCCCCTGGCCTCGGTGCGCAAAAATCTTCTGGCATACCGAGAGCAATGCGAAAGTTATGGCTACAACTGTCCACCAGAGCAACTGGGCTGGGCCATGCCGACATATGTTGCGGAAACCGACGAGATTGCCGTGCGAGAGGCAAAAATTCACATCGAGTCTCTGTTCAACAAGTTCATCAAGTCGCCGGCCCAGTACAAGTTGCCCCCCGGATACTCATCCATGAAAAGTTATCGGGCGGTCATGGAACAGAAATACAAGGTGAGAGAGGGTTACCTCAGCTGTGAGGATCTGATCGAAAACGGAATGTTCATGTGCGGGAGCGCCGCGACGGTAGCCGAAAGACTGGAAGCCTGTCAGGCGGAAATGGGCTTCGGTAATGTCGCACCCATGCTTCAGTTCGGCACGCTGCCGGCCGAATTGACAGAAAAGAATCTCCGGATATATGCCGACGAGGTCATTCCGAGACTCCGCCACCTTGGCGTATCACGGAACGAGTCTGCGGTCGCCGCGCAGTGAAGCATCCCGAATATCTGGCCTGTCGATATCAGTCGTCGATCGGGACTCGTTCTCTCCGCGACTGCTTCAAACGGGAGCGGCGGGACTTGGCGTCGGCCCGGCGCCGGATCACCGAGCGGCTCGGTTGCGTCGGGATCCGGGGGCGCGGTGCGTGTGATGCCTGGTCGATCAGCCGCACCAGCCGCTCCAGGGCGTCCTTGCGATTGGCAGCCTGGGTTCTGAAACGGTCCGAAGTGATCACGATTTCGCCGTCGCGGGTCATGCGGAAACCGGCGAGCTGCTCCAGCCTTGCAATGACAGCCGGAGGCAGGGAGGGTGAAGACCGCGCCCGGAATCGAAGCTGAGCGGCGGAAGCGACCTTGTTGACATTCTGGCCGCCCGGACCTCTGGCTCGAATGAATTTTTCGGTTATTTCGTCTTCACCGATCGAAAGCGTGTCGTTGACGCGTATCATTGTTCTTTATTGTCCTGGAGCATGATGCCCGGCTACGCTGACATTATAATTCGACACGACCCGTCTGTGAATCCGTACCGCGTAGTGGTGGTCGGTGGGGCCAACCGGTGCCTCGTCAGCCGCGACGTGGCGATGAGATGGCAGACACCGCCATGACGGGTCAGGCTGACGGCACGCGTCACCTTTACACCGGCTATGCTCTTCTGACCCTGGCTCTCCTTCTTTGGGCCGGGAACTCGATCATTGGCAGGCTTTCTGCCGATGAGGATTTGACACCGCTCGCGCTCAATTTCTGGCGCTGGACCTGCGCAACGGTCTTGTTCCTCGTCTTTTTTGCCCGACCCACATGGCGGGCCCGCTCCAGACTCCTGGCTGCCTGGAAATTCATCCTGCCCTTTGGTGTTCTGTCCATTGTCGGCTTCAACTGGGTGTTTTATGCAGCCTTGCAGAACAGCACGGTGGTTCAGGTCACCTTGATCCAGTCCATCCTTCCGGTGCTGGTTTTGTTGCTCTGCTACGTTTTCCTGCGTCAGAAAATCAATGTGAGACAATGGCTTGGCGTGGGCTTCTCCATGTCGGGTGTTGCGCTGATCGTGTCGAGGGGGGACCCGGCGATCCTGGAAACGCTGCGTCTCAACAAGGGTGATTTCTGGGGGCTGGTGTCCGTTATCCTTTGGGCGCTTCAGGCCTTTCTCATGCGCTGGAAGCCGCGTGACATCGACATCATGCCTTTCATGACGGCCATCAGCTTGCTGGGAGTCGTGGTCATGGCTCCGCTATACGCTTTGGAGGCGTCGGCCTCCGGTGCGGTTCAGTTCACGCAGACCAGTCTTTTGTTCATTCTCTATCTTGGCCTGATGGCAAGTTTTGTGGGTACGACCTGCTGGAACGAGGGGACCTACAGGGCTGGTGCAGAACAGGCCGGGTATTTTGGCAATCTTTTTCCGATCTTTGCCAGTGGACTGGCTGTCCTGTTACTCGGCGAGTCGCTGCACTGGTACCATGTGATGGCAGCGGTTCTTGTGCTCGCAGGCATATGGCTGGCGACGGCGCATCAGATTCGCGGTCAGCGTGGCTCCTGATCCCCTGCCATGGCCACAGTCAATCAGCACGATGGGAGCGAGGGCCGCATGTTGGCCTTTCTGCTCCTGGCGATGGTCGCCCTGTTCTGGGCGGGCAATACGATTGTTGCCCGGGCAGCGAGTGAAGCGGTGCCGCCCATGGCACTCACGTTCTGGCGCCTGTTTCTTTCCGCGTTAGTGTTCGCACCCCTGGCTCTTCGCAATGCCGGACACTGTTTCAGGGTTGTTCGCCGGGATTTCTGGTTATTGAACCTCCTGGCGCTTCTCTCCATGAGCACGTTCAATGCACTCGTATATTCGGGATTGCGGTTTACGGAAGCGATCAACGGCAATCTTCTCCAGGGCGCTCTGCCGCTATGCATCCTTGTCTCGGGCCTGATATTCATGGGGCAACGGGTCACCTGCCGGCAGTGGGTCGGGGTCGTGCTTGGTATGACAGGTCTGGCCGTCATCGTGATCCGGGGCGATATCAACATTCTCATGCACCTGCGGATCGGTGCCGGTGATCCGTTGGTGTTTGCCGGCGTATTCGCATCTGCGGTGTATGCTGTATTTCTGCATCGCCGACCCCAGGACCTCGATCTCGTGTCCTTCCTGTTTCTCATGATGCTGCTCGGGAGCCTTCAGGTTGCGCCGTTTTATGCCTTCGAGCATTTCCTGGTAAGGCCGCTGCCATTGACGGATGTAGCGCTGTGGACCATCGCCTATGTGGCGCTGTTCCCGTCAGTGCTTGCCCAGTGGTTTTTTGCCGAAGGTGTTCGCAGGATTGGTGCGGCCACCGCCGGATACATCATTTACCTCACACCCGTGTTTGGCGTGGTGATGGCTGTCGGCCTGCTTGGTGAGACCTTCCGGCTGTTCCATGCGATCGGTATCTGCCTGATTGCGGCCGGGATCGGACTGGCTGTTATTCGCGTGCGGCAGATCTGATAAACGTTTTCCGGAAGGATCTCATCGGCCAGGCCTGTCGCGCCGGGCATCCCCCTGACGATCTTGAAGGAGCCTGGACAAGGACGGGTATTGCGAGCTTGTGGTCAGGAACAGGCCCAGGTCACGCCTTGGGAAGCGTGACACCGACGAGACAGTCGCGCGTAACGATTTCGGCCAGTTGCTCCTCGGTCCAGTCCTCCGTTCCCTCAGGTCTCATGGGTAGCACCAGGTAGCGCATATCGGCGTTCGAATCATGAACGCGCACTGCGACATCGTCGGAAATTTTGGTGCCGAATTCGCCAAGCACCTTGCGCGGTTCCACAACGGCGCGGCTGCGGTAGCTCTTCGACTTGTACCAATCGGGCGGCAAACCAAGAATGGAACGCGGGTAACAGGAACAGAGTGTACAGACAACCATGTTGTGAATGTCATTCGTATTCTCAACCACGATCAGTTCGGTGCCGGCCATTGTCAGTCCGAGTTCTTCTACTGCGGCCGACCCATTCGCGAGAAGCCTCTGTCGAAATGCCGGGTCGGTCCAGGCCCGTGCCACGATACGACCACCATCGGCAGGATCCCGGCTGTCCATGAATTCGAGGTTTCGCCGGACCTCGTCAGCCCCGACCACCCCCTTTTCGATCAGCAACTCCTTCATGGCTTCGGCCATCAATTCGTAGTGGCCGGTTTCATTCGTATCCGGGGTGGTCCCTTCGTGGTCGTGATCATGGTGATGTTCCTGCATGCCGCGTTCGTCCATGGTCATGTCCTAGCCTTCCTGTCTTTCGAGCCAGTGGTCGTAGATTTCCAGATCGAGCGTGTCGCCGGCTGCGCCCTGGTAGTCAGTCCAGAGGTCACTTTGCCGAAATCGCACCCGGTAGAGTTCCCGCCGGGGCAGCCCATCGAATCCGTAGGCAAGCTCCTCCGGATTTGGAAACTCCCCGCAATACCGCTCGATAACACCGGTTTTTCCCCGGACGTAAAACGGTGTCCGTCGATGTCCAGGAGGATGCGCATTGCGGATGCGGACCTGTTCGCCTGCGCTAAACAACGGCATTGTCAAGACTCCAGCCGGGATCTGATGGTCTGCATTCTGTTCTCGACCTCGCTGCGGGTCAGCAGACCTTTTTCTTCCAGAAGATTGATCATGGCCTCGGACCACCGTTCGAAATAGTCCCGGGCGTAAAGCTGGGCTGGCAGGTCTTCAAGGGCCCGCCGCAGTTCGTCGAGTCTCATGGTGTCACGCTCGCGCATGGCGGCAGCGAGGGCAGTGATTGTCTTTGCCCAGGGCTCCGCCTCATGGGCGCTGGTGTCAATCGGGCCGGCCGTCATGCCGCCCATGTCATGTTGCCGCTGATTCATACCTGTTCTCTCCATCGATCCGTATCTTGAGGTAGCTGTCAGGCGAATTCAAGCCATGCTGCCAGCCGTGGCGTCTCTCTCAGACATGGATGGTATTTGCCCAGCCCTTGCCGTTCCGAAGGGTCCATATGTTAAAACAACGGTTGTCAAACTGAGGACTGTCAGGGTTGAAGAGGAACACATGAAGATTGAACCAGACCTTCCGGTGTTGTGGCGCGAACGCGTGCTCAATGAATGGTGCGATTACAACAACCATCTGAACGTAGCCTATTATGTCCTGATATTCGATCACGCCACAGATGCGTTTTACGACTCGGTGGGATTGGACGAGGCCTACCGAACGCAAACGAACTGTTCAACCTTCGCCGTCGAGGCTCACGTCAATTATCTGGCAGAGGTGCATGCGGATGACGAAGTCTTCTGTACGACGCAGCTGCTGGACTGTGACGAAAAACGGTTCCACTACTTTCATCGCATGTATCATGCCGAACAGGGCTTTCTCTCGGCAACCACGGAACTGATGGGGGTGCATGTCAACATGGAACGCCGCAGGGTCGCACCTATGGGATCCGGGCTGCATGCGTCATTCGCGCAGTTGCTTGAAGAGCACAAACGGTTTCCGAAACCTGAGCAGTCCGGGCGTGTCATCGGAATTCGCCGTAAATGATCTCATACGGATGCAGAATTGTCTTTGCCTCGACCCGATTGCGCGATAAACATGGGGGTGAGCGTACAAAACGTTGAAACAGTTGCATGAATGCGCTGGCCGGATCCCACAGATAGACGCAGGGTGACGGATACGTCACAGTCGTCAGGCTCGCAGGGGCTCATGACGCCAGTTTCCCGGTTTGTGCATAATCGGCAACTGATTCTCATACTCCTCTCGATTCTTGCCGGATCTGCCGCAGCGCTGGGCGCTATTGTGTTCCGCGAACTGGTTACTTTGTGTCAGGTCCTCACATTTGGCGGCTCACTCGAATATCTCTCGGGGATTGTTGGCGACATACCGCAATGGCGCATTGTTCTCGTGCCTGCTGCCGGAGGACTGCTGGTTGGTCTGTTCATCCACTACGTCATGCCCGGTGGGCGCTCCCAGGGCGTTGCCGATGTCATGGAGGCGGCCGCCCTCAAATCGGGCAAGATCGGTCTGCGTGCGGGTGTCGGAGCCGCGGCTGCGAGCGCTGCTTCCATCGGTGTTGGTGCTTCGGTTGGACGAGAGGGCCCTGTGGTTCATCTCGGCGCTGCCCTGTCATCCGTCATTGCAACGAGACTGCATCTGAGCCGATCACAGTCTGTCACTCTTCTGGCCTGCGGTGTTGCGTCTGCGGTGGCTGCGTCGTTCAATGCACCGATCGCCGGTGTTTTTTTCGCAATCGAGGTGGTAATCGGACATTACGCGCTCAGCGCATTGGCACCGATCGTCATCGCCGCGGTCATTGGCACAGTGATATCGCGCCTGTATTTCGGAGACTTCCCGGCCTTTATCGTATCCGAACAGGCGATCGTCTCGTTCCTCGAATTTCCTGCCTTCGCCCTGCTCGGTGCCTGCTGCGCCATAGCCGTCTTCATCCTGATGCATTCTATCGACATGGCATCCCGTACAGCAGCGCGCCTTCCGGGCCCGAAATGGCTCAGGCCGGGAGCGGCGGGGCTGTGCGTGGGCCTGATTGCCCTTGCCTTTCCCGAGATTCTCGGCGTGGGTTACGAGGCGACCGACAACGCGTTGAAGAACCAGTACGGGCTGGCGATGCTGATCGGACTCATGGCGGCCAAGATTGCTGCAACGGCAATCTGTCTCGGAGGCGGATTTGGTGGAGGTATCTTCAGCCCTTCCCTTTTCATCGGAGCTATGGTTGGCGGCGCGTTTGGAAACATCGCAACCGATGTGTTTCCGAATCTGTCTTCGGGAGGATCCGCTTATACGCTGGTGGGGCTGGGTGCCGTGGCCGGGGCCGTACTGGGGGCTCCCATATCGACCATCCTGATCGTGTTCGAGCTGACGGCGAACTATGCGCTTACAATAGCGGTGATGGTTGCGGTCGTCATTGCATCCGTCATCATGCAACAAAGCGGCGGACATTCGTTCTTTTCATGGCAGTTGCTGCGCCGGGGTATCGATCTCGAGAGCGACCGCGAATATGACGAGGTCGCAACAACACGCGTGTCACACGCCATGCGCAGGAACCATGCCACAGTCGGCCCGGAACTTGGCCTGGGCGATGTTCGTGAACGCATTCTCTCGGCCCCTTGCGGGGAGCTTTATGTTGTTGGCGGCGAAGGGGAGCTGCTCGGGTCCATCACGCTCGATGATTTCAGGGATGGTGGTCTGGATCAGTCAATTGACGACATGGTCAACGCCAGCGACATCGCCCGGCCGTCGGTAGCAGTTCTGGCAGCGGACGACACCCTCGACCATGCGCTCAATCTGATGCGCGTACGAGGCGAAGAACATCTCGCTGTCGTTGACAGTCACGAAACGCGAAAACTGATCGGTCTGGTTCGCAAGATTGACCTCGTGCTCATTCACAACCGGGCCCTGGTCAAGGTCCGGCGCGAAGAACGGGCCGGGCTGTGACTTGCTGTTCGATCCGCGCCCATTTCAGTAGCTGGTTTGCAGTTTAAGCCATTCACGACGATCAATGGACTGTACCCGAAGTGTCCGGGATGTCATCCCCTGCAGAACCTGGAGCGGCACTTCCACACCCGCCTCGCCCAGCCCCCAGATCTTGCGATAGAAGTCGGCCAGGCTCGTAACCGGTTCGTTCCCGACACCGAGAATCAGGTCACCCGGCCGAATGCCGGACATCCAGGCAGGGCCCGTCCGTGGCACACGACCTACAAACAGTCGGCCTCTGACGAACTGCGAGTATAACCCCAGCCAGGGACGGCTTGGACGCTGGGCGCGTCCATGTGTGATCAGGTCCGCGAGAATCGGTTTGAGGGAATCGATGGGAACGAACATGTTGCCCGGAATGGCTCCTCCCTCATGTTCGGTGACGTTCGGCAGGATCAGGGAACCCACGCCGACGAGTTCCCCCTTTCCGTCAATCAAAGCGGCTCCCCCGAACTGAAGATGGGGCGGCGATGTGAAAATGGCATTCTCAAGAAGATATTCCCAATAGCCTGCAAATGTATCGCGTTTGACGACAAGCGCGGGTTGCGCCGGCTGTGAGCCGTCGAAACTCGCAATCAGAACCTGCTGTCCGGCTTCCAGGTCAGACGATTGCCCGAGGGCAATCGGAGAGGTATTGACACGATCCAGTGTGCGCAGCAGACCGAACCCCGTCTCGTGATCGTAGGCAACAGTCCGTGCCGGGATTGCCGTACCGTTCGCGGTTTCGATCCTGACCGCCTCTGCCTCCAGAATCAGGTAGCCGATCGTGACGACCAGGCCACTGTCATCGATAACGATTCCGCTTCCTTCGCGTTCCCGCCCCAGTGTGGCAGCTGTTCGCGCGTTTGCAGGGACTGCAGCGTGGATCTTGACGATTGCCGATTGTTTGAGGGGGCTCGGCCCGGCCCCGTCTGTTGCGGTGGCGAGGGGGACAAATCCCAAACACAGGGCGCCCGCCGCTGCACCGGCCAGGAAAACACCTCGCTTCATGGCCCTTACTCCCTGTTGTCATGAAAGAACATGCTATCCCTTATCCCGCCTGTCTACCAAGAGTTGATAAACCCGGATCGATTCGGTAGCGCGCGGGACCGCCGGGTTTTCCCCGGTGATCGCTGATATAATCGGACGATCATGACAATAGCGGCAGATCATCCCGTTCAGGCAGCTGGCGGGCCAACAGCCTCCTACCTTCATGGACTGAACGGTCCGCAGCGTGAAGCTGTTGAAACCGTCAATGGCCCCCTTCTGGTGCTTGCCGGCGCCGGGACCGGAAAGACGCGGGTATTGACCACCCGGATTGCGCATATCCTGAACACCAGACAGGCCTGGCCCGGTCAGATCCTCGCCGTGACGTTTACAAACAAGGCCGCTCAGGAAATGAAGGACCGGGTACAGCGGCTCCTGGGGCAACCGCTGGACGGTCTCTGGATCGGAACCTTTCACTCGGTCGCGGCGAGAATCCTCAGGCGTCATGCGGAGGGGGCGGGGTTGCAGCCGGATTTTACCATCCTTGATCGTGACGATCAGATCCGGCTCCTGAAAAAGATTCTGGAGGACAGGAACATTGATCTGCAAACCTGTCCGCCACGCCTGGCCTTGTCCGTGATTCAGCGCTTCAAGGATCGCGGACTGACACCGGATCGGGTCCGGGACGAGGATGCGGGGCGAATAGCCGAAGGCCAGATTTGCGAAATCTACCAGCAGTATCAGGGACAACTTCTGGCCCTCAACGCCGCCGATTTTGGCGATCTGCTGCTTCATTGCCTGACGATCTTCGCAGCCCGGGCCGAGATACTGTCTGCGTTCCAGGACAGGTTTCACTACATTCTGGTCGACGAGTATCAGGACACCAACCTGGCGCAGTATATGTGGTTGCGGCTGCTGGCCATGGGCCGCGAAAACATCTGCTGTGTCGGTGACGACGATCAGGCAATTTACAGCTGGCGCGGCGCCGAGGTCGGCAACATTCTCCGTTTCGACCAGGACTTCCCGGATGCCCGGGTGATCAGACTGGAAGAAAACTACCGGTCAACCGGTGCGATCCTTGCGGTGGCATCACAGATCGTGGCCAACAATCACACGCGTCTTGGCAAGACTCTCTGGACCGGACAGAAAAGCGGGCGACCGGTTGAGGTTCATCGTTTCCTCAAGGCAGAAGAGGAGGCCCGGTTTATCGTCAGCGAGATCGAAGGCCTGCAGCGCGGCGGGGTTTCACTCGACGGGGTTGCCATTCTCGTTCGCGCCAGTTTCCAGATGCGTGAACTGGAAGAGCGGCTGGTGCACACGGGCGTGCCGTACAGGATTGTTGGAGGACTGCGGTTCTATGAATCCCGGGAAATCCGGGATGCTGTTGCCTATTTTCGCTGCGTGGTACAGCCGAATGACAGCCTGGCTTTCGAGCGTATCATGAATGTGCCGCGAAGAGGTCTCGGTCCGGCTGCCCTCCGGACACTCTATCAGTATGCGGGCACCGAGGAGGTATCTCTCGGTGAGGCAGCGCTCCAACTCTGTGAAACTGATGAATTGCGACCGCAAGCGCGGACATCGCTCCGTCTTCTTTTGCAGAATCTCCAGAACTGGCGGGACAGGCTCGAGTTCGAAGACGGGGCCGTGGTTGCCCTGACCATTCTCAAGGAGTCCGGATATATCTCGATGTGGCAGACGAGCAAGGAACCGGATGCACAGGGACGTCTGGAGAATCTCTATGAGCTGGTGTCCGCGGTCGCGGAATTCGAATCTCTGCCCGGTTTTCTGGAACATATCAGCCTTTCCTTCGATCGTGACGAGGGTGCAGCTGGTGAGGCGGTTTGCATGATGACACTGCATGCCGCCAAGGGGCTTGAGTTCGATCATGTCTTCCTGCCCGGATGGGAGGAAAATCTGTTTCCCAATGCGCGAGCGCTGGAGGAACAGGGATTCCAGGCCGAGGAAGAGGAACGCCGGCTGGCCTATGTCGGTCTGACTCGGGCCCGGTTACGGATCTGGATTTCCCATGCCGACTTTCGCATGGTCCGAGGGAGAACCATGTTCAATGGGCGATCCAGATTCATCCGCGAAATAGAGGGAAAGCATGTCGAGGTCCGCGATCATTCCTACAGGGAAGCCGGATATGGAGCCGATCGCGCATTTGGCGAACGTCGTGGACCCGGTTTCCGGCGCATGAGAGACACAGGCAATAGCGTGGACCAGTCTGCGGCAGGTCCGGCCAGATCCCCAGGCCCGTCCATAAACACAGGTGATCGAATTTTTCATCAGAAGTTTGGTTACGGCACAGTCTCCAGCATCGACGGAGACAAACTGAGCGTCAACTTTGAAAAGGCAGGCAGAAAGACCATCATGAGGGCCTTCGTAAGACCGGCATGAACGACAAGGCAGGCTGGCAGGCCCAGATCGTCTTGACAGTCGATCAATCCTGGAAGGAACTGGAAAGCGAGCTGAGCGAAATCGCGGACGCTGTTTCCATTCTCAGGCAGGAATCATCGGATGGCTGGCGCTTGACAGCTTATTTCTCGTCCGAACCTGATGGGCCTGAGCTGCGTGACCGCGTCCATCGGGTGAGCGGTCGCTGTTCTCCGCATGTTGCAATTGGACCGGTTGAAGATCGAGACTGGGTGGCCGCTTCCAACAGCACCCTTCCGGCTCTCGATATTGGCAGGTTCCATGTCTACGGATCCCACGCTCTCCCGAGCCGTACAGAAAATCGTGTAGATATCCGGATAGATGCAGGCCTCGCTTTTGGCACCGGTCATCATGAGAGCACTTCGGGTTGTCTGGAAGCATTCGAGGGCCTGTATTCCGGTGCCAAGGGACCGAGGCGCGCGCTTGATCTGGGGACCGGCAGCGGGATTCTTGCGATTGCCCTCGCGCGGGCGTTCGGGACAAGGGTGCTTGCGGTAGATGTAGATCCTGTGGCGCTGGATGTTGCTCGCGACAATATTGCGCTGAACCGGGTGACGGGTCTTGTGCACACTCTTGCCTCTGATGGGTCGGTACCGAGGAAGAGCCGGAGGTGGTATCCCGTTGACCTGATTGTCGCCAATATCGAAATGAGGACCCTGATTGCCCTGGTACCCGGCATTGCGGCGTCACTCAGTTCTGGCGGACGGATCGTGCTATCCGGAATTCTTGCAGCCCAGGAAGAGACGGTCTCTGAGGCCTATGGCGATATCGGGATCGGGGTGACGGAAGCAATCCGGATCGGAGAATGGACGACTCTCGTTCTGTCCTGGCGCTAGCGTGGGCGCGCCGACGTTCTGCGCCAGGGTGTTCTCCCCCAGCGGGTGCGAAGCCCACCCAACCGCTGCCGTTTTCGAAGCCGGAATGCGGTGCGCTCCAGGAATGTGACCAGATCGGGCGGGCCATGCCACGCCGCTCCGGGGTTCTCGACATCAAGAACGCCGAAAGGACAGTGAAACCACGACCGAATACCTGCTTGGATCTGCACCAGGTGACAGTCGGGTTCCAATCCGCCAAGCCGGGAGCACAACGGCAGGCGTCGAGATCAGGGCCGCACGAACTCATGTTCCATCAGTCCTACGGTCCATCTTATGGTCCCCTGTATCAGGATTGGTTTCCTGTTTCCTGCAGGGTATCGGGGCGATTTCGGAATCCCGCGCCAGATCGATTTCACCAACATCGTCTTTCCCCGTGACGTAGGTCGGATCGATTTTGCGAAACCGGAGCGGATGAAGGCATGTGTCTTCCCCGAAGATGACGAAGATCATCTCCACAGACTTTGACCCCATCAATACCCCGATCTATCGTGGGGTTTCTTCGGAAGTCCGTGCACCTGGAGAGGGATGATGGCGACCACCTTGTCTGACGGCGACACCCACCGAAACTTTGCTGTGCCTGGCCAGCCGGTCATGGATCCCGCGGAATGGCGCGGCACGGAACTGGCGGCTCGCGACGGCTGGCTGATACATCTGGAAGAAAGCGAAATCCTTGATCTGATCGATATGTGCCGCTCCATGAAGGCGTTCATTGGCGGTAATCCTGGCCAACTCATCAACATTCCCCCGGATCGTTTCAATCTTGGCAGTTTCGGCGACAGGATTTCGGGAATTCGCACGGAATTGAGAGACGGATCCGGCGTGACAATGATTCGCGGTTTGCCGGTCGATGAAATGGAGTTGATTGATACCGCGATTGCCTATTGGGCGATCGGACGCCAGTTGGGAACGCCCATGTCCAACAACCCGCAGGGTGATCTGTTCGGCCATGTTACAGATCTGGGCAAGGACTACCGGGATCCCGAAGTTCGCGGGTATCAGACTCGAGCGACGATGGACTACCATTGCGATCAATGTGCCATCGTCGGATTGTTGTGTCTGCGTACAGCCCGGTCAGGTGGAACCTCCAAGTTTGCGAGTTCTGTGGCCGTTTATAACGAGCTTCTGGCACGCCGGCCCGATCTGGTCTCGGTTCTGACGAAACCGCTTTACTGGACCAAGCATGGCGAGAAAGAAGCCGATGAACCAGGTTACTACCGGAGTCCCGTCTTCAGTTTTCTTGGAGGCTTTCTCTGCACATCGTTCGGTCCCATGCACATTCACAAGGGGCATGCCCTGCCCGAAGCTCCGAACCTCACCCCGGAGCAGCTTGAGGCCATCCATCTGGCAGAAGACCTGGCCGAGGAGTTCCGGTTCGAAGTTGATTTCGAGGTCGGAGACATCCAGTTTCTCAACAACTTTGTGATTTTGCACACCCGGAACGAATACGAGGACTGGCCGGAAGAGGAGAAAAGGCGTCTCCTGTGGCGCCTTTGGCTGGTGGATGACGACTTGAGACCGCCCACGGCCTACGCACTGCAGTGGCATCGGGGTGTCAGCCTCTCAGGCATGGCGGAACGTATTGTCTTGTCCTGACGCCGGATGCAGCGGCATACACCGTTGGCGGTGCCTGTCGTTCCGGACGAAGGGGCCGCGAGATGCCCGGCAGGGTCATCTCGCCCGTGACATCTCCGGTAATTACCCTGGCCCTAGCCTTTTTGCTGCAGTGAGGCGACGATATCCGGCATGAGCTGATAAAGGCTGAGCGTGATGAAGGCAGCTCCCTGCTGGTCCGCCAAGGCGCCGTAGACCAGCGGCCCCACAATCCGCAAATCTTCATCGGGGCGCCCGGATCGGTCAATGGCCCGGCACCGGTCGTCAACGTGAAAGCCCATGCCGACCGGATGAGGCATTATGTGGCCCTGCGTCAGCAGGCTGGCAAGAACCGGATTGCCGGGCTCATGGAAAGACATATCGGGTCCGGTGCAATTCACGATCGCGTCGAAATGCTCGCGCCTGAAACCGTCGGAACCCCTCGGACGCACAAGGACAGAAAGACTGTCGTCCTTTCCAGCGGCTACTTCGCATCGGGCTGCCTCGAAGGACAGCTGTCCTGACTCTTCGGCAATGCCAATGAGCGTTTCTATCTGGGGTGGGAGCTGAAAACGGTGAACATCGTACCAGACCCGCAGATGGCGCAGGACTCTCTGCTGTTCCGTCATCGGCAGAGCTGACCAGACATCCCGGAGTGAATCCCTGAGATCGCCAAGAGGCTCGACCCAACTGCCTCCTGCCGCCTCGGTACGTCGAACCGCAGCCCGAAAGGTCCGAAGCAGGCTGAGTGCTGTCGCATGACGGCCATGAAACTGCGTGAACAGGGAGGGATCCCGGTCGACGCGATCCACAAAGCTCTGAGTTTGACTGAAAGCCGCCTGCGGTCGCCGTCGGGGACGCAGCCCGTGGCGCGACACGACCTTGATTGAACCCTTGTGACCGGACCTCAGGAGCGTGGCGATCACGTCCGATGCGGTTTGCGCCATTCCCAGAAGCAGGATCCGTGAATGGGAAGGGATTTGCCGGATGCGCAACGTATCCCAAGGGTTGGAAATAAACGCCGGATGTGTCAAGGCAAGCTTGTCAAGACCGGAGGGCGCCTGCGGTGTCTTGTAACCTGCCGCCAGAACCACCATTCGGGATCCGATAGCCCTTCCGCAGTCAAGGGAAATCCTGAATCTGCCGGAAATCTTGCGCGCAGAGACAGCGCAGGACCGGATATGCTCGATCCTCGATCCGGACGGGTTGTTTGTGGCATGTGTGCCAAGCTGCTCTTCGACGTAAGAGCCGAAGACACTCCGTCTTATGAAAAGTTGGCCGTCGGCCGTTTGTGCGTCAGGATCCTGTTCCAGGTAACTGCGTTCACCATACCAGTGCTGAAGGTGATCGGGCTGATCAGGATAAACAAAGTGAACCGGAAGCGGGCCGTTCAGTCGATGGTCCGGATCCGGGGTGTCATAAGCGATACCGCGACCCGGCCGGTCACGCGGCTCAATGATCGCAATGTCAAGCGGTCGTTCAATCTCCCTTGAAAGATGAATTGCGAAGACGGCACCGGTAAAGCCTCCGCCAATGATGGCGACATCAACCTCCGTCACCGACGGCATTTCGGGGCCCGCATACGGTTTGGGACATGGGGTTCCCGTTTGCAGGTCGTGCACGGTCTTCGCGTTTGCCGACCCCGATCCGACGTCATTGGTCGGTTCCCGACGGATCCGTCACACGCGTTCGCCCGTGGCCGGTATGGCGAACCCAAGGGCCAAGACCTGGTCGGGTACATGCGGTCATGATTTCGCGCAACGATTTGAGGAGCGGGCCCTGACGGTGCAAGGGACCAGCTCCGGCCGTTGCCGGACAGGCAACTACACGACCGGACTGTCCTGATCCCGAATTCTGCATGATGAGCTTGATCCGTAGTGCAAATTCGAAAGCTGCCGACAGTGTCCAACAGTTATGTTCGACCTGTCCGCAAGGGATCCTGAAGCTATCCTTGGCGGCGCAAGTAGCAATCTCCCCTGTTCTGTGCAAGTGTCCGGATACAGATGCACCCAATTTTCCTCTCCGGGTTGCATCGGAAGTGCCCATAGCGGAATTGCGGAGCAAACAATGTCCAACCGGCCCGGGTTGGTTGCGGCCAAGGGGGTGTTCAAGGGTCTGCATAGCGGAATGGGGATTGCGGCAAAGGCGATGGTTATCGTCTTTGTTGTCTTCACAGCTCTCAATGTGGATTTTGCAAACGGACTTTATTCGGCCGTGCGCGGCTGGATCGAATCGGCCCTCAACTGGTACTACGTTTCGGCCTTCGTGATAAGCTCGGCCGCCTGCATTTATCTGATGTTCAGCAAGTTCGGCGCTATCAGGCTTGGCGATGATGACAGCCGTCCCGAATTCAGCAATTTCTCATGGTTTGCGATGCTGTTCTCCGCTGGTGTTGGTATTGGATTGCTGTTTTTCAGTATCGCGGAGCCCATCTTTTATTTTGATAACACTGCACCCTGGGGCTATCCCAACAACCCATTTGCGGACCTCGGGGGGCTCAACGAGATGGATGAACGACGCGCGGTCGCAGCGATGCGCGTCACTTATTTCCACTGGGGATTCCACGGTTGGGCAGTCTATGTGATCGTGGGCCTGTGTCTCGCATATTTCGGTTTTCGGAAGAAACTTCCTCTGACACTCCGATCGTCGCTTTATCCCATCATCGGCGAGCGGATCTTCGGGCCCGTTGGGCATGCCGTGGATCTGCTGGCGGTCTTCGGCACTGTTTTTGGCGTTGCGACATCGCTGGGGCTCGGCGTTTCGCAGATGGCTGCCGGGCTCAACCACCTGTTCGGGATCGATCCGGGAATCGTTACCCAGATTGCCCTGATCACGGTGATTACCATTTTGGCAACGTTTTCGGCGGTATCCGGTGTTGGCAAGGGTATTCGCATCATTTCGGAATGGAACATCTGGCTCAGTGTCGTGCTGTTGGCCTTCTTCCTGTTCGGCGGCCCGTTCAAATGGCTGATGGGCTTCTTTGTAACGACAGTAGGCGACTATCTTTGGAATTTTGTGCCTATGGGCTTCCATACGTTCAATACGGAAGGTGCGGCGAAGTGGCAGGGAAGTTGGACGATCTTCTATTGGGGCTGGTGGATTTCCTGGGCCCCCTTTGTCGGCATGTTTATCGCGCGCATCAGTCGTGGACGCACAATCCGGGAATTCATGGTGGGAGCCATGTTTGTACCGACCACGATTGCATTCTTCTGGCTCTGCGTCTTTGGCGGTTCGGCAATATGGCTCGAGTTGAATGCGGACGGTGGTGTAGGAACGGCCGGGATCGCCGAACTGGTTCGCAGCTGGGATCTCCCGTCTGCACTCTATGGCACGATTTCGCGGTTCACGACCCTGTTCTGGCTCGAGTGGGCCATGTCGGCTCTCGCGACAGTGCTACTGGCGACATGGTTCATTACGTCGTCGGATTCGGGAACACTGGTGATCACGACGATGCTGAGCATGGGTGACGATGACCCACCACGGAGATTCCGGATCGTCTGGGGTCTGGGAGAAGGCTTTGTGGCGGCTATTCTGCTTCTTGCCGGAGGGCTCACGGCGCTGCAGACTGCGTCGATTGCAGCCGCCCTGCCGGTCAGTGTCATTCTGCTTCTGATGATTTACGGAATGATCAGGTCATTGCATGAGGATCCGAGTGCCGTGGCGGCATCGGAAGGGCCGTGGGCATCCGATGGAACCGGAACGGCTCAGGATCTTCACGCCTGACATCGCCTGTGCGGAGCGCCGCCCGGCAGGGCCGGATCCCCGGGATGGGGTATCGCCGTGTCAAATTCATGACACTGTGATTTTCGAAGCGCACGCTTGCCGAAGCCGGGGTTTCAGATCCGTTTGAACCTCCCAAGGCGGTCTCGCTGCGTCAGCTGCGTGCGCTTGCCAACGGCGGATCGACAAGTCGGAAGCGCACGCAGACCGGGATCAGGGAACGTTGTCGCACCCGAACCCGACATTACGTATTGTCGGACTGTCCGTTCCCGCATGACCCTACGGGAGCCGGTTCCGGAAAGCTCACGTGGCCACCCAACGGTGTCCGGCCGGCTTGCAGGGGTACCAGGGTCAGCCTAGACTGAATTCGGGTTCGTGAACGGAGATATGAATGCCCAACGAAAAATACGCTCACTTCCGAAACTTTTCCTCCGGCGATACTCCTTTCGAGGAACGCAAGAAAATCTGGCTTGAAATTTCCGACATGACCGAGGAGGCGTTCGATCTGATGATGGCACGCGAGAAAGGGCGGGAGCCCGATGTGCCAAGAGTCGGGGATATGGCGCCGGATTTTACAGCCGAACGTATCGATCGCGATCGCAATCGAACCGGTGAGTATGTCACCCTTTCCAGTCTCAGGGGGAGGCCCGTCGCCCTTGCCTTCGGCTCCTATACCTGACCACCGTTCCGAAATCAGACCGTGCGTCTGAACGAAATCTATGACGCCTTCAGCGACGAAATCACGTTCTTCCTCATTTACATTCGCGAAGCCCACCCTTCTGACGGATGGCAGACTCCCCAGAATCTGTATGACGACGTGATCTACACCGCGCCAACCACTGACGATGAGCGCGCGAGCATCGCAGCTGTCTGCCAGATCAGTCAGGATATACGGCTTCCAATGCTGCTTGACGGGATCGATAACACCATCGAGTCCCGTTATGTTTCCGCCCCTATTCGCCTGTATGTCATCGACCGGGAAGGCCGAATTACTTACAACGGAGCGCCGGGGCCACGGGGTTTCGATCCCGTAAGCTGGTGCACGGCGATCAAGGCGCAAATCATGGAGACCGTGACGTGACCATTCGAAAACCGGGAGCAATGCTGACGTGAAGATGCCCCAGCTCGGACCATCGGCCGGGTCCACGCGGGCCACGGCCCCCGGGAGACTCCGATTGAGCATCGGATTGACGCCCAATTTGCGAACCCGCCCCGTTCTTGACGGATTTATTGGCGCCGACGGCATAGATCTCACCCCGCTCGAACTTCATCCGTCGGAACTGTTCTGGCGGCAGCTCAAATTCTCTGAGTTCGATGTATCGGAGATGTCGATTTCGTCCCTGCTCATGGCGGCGGCTCGCGGTGATGACCGGTTTGTGGGGATTCCGGTCTTCACCACGCGGTTCTTTTTTCAGACCTGGATCCTGATCCGCAAGGCGGCAGGAATCGCGAGGCCTGAGGATCTGAGGGGCAAGCGAGTGGGCGTTCCGGAGTACCAACAGACAGCCGCCCTGTGGTCCCGGGGCATTCTGCAGCACGAATTCGGAGTGGCGCCACAGGACATGGAATTCTGGATGGAGCGCACACCGGAGCTGAGTCACGGAGGCTCCACCGGGTTCGCACCACCACCCGGTGTGACCGTTCATCAGATTCCGCCCGAACGCAATATCGGTGAGATGCTGCTTGCACGGGACCTCGATGCCACGCTTCTTTATATTCCGGGCGGCACGATGGTCGATCGCAGCACGGCCGACCTTCACAATCACCCTGATTTTGCTCCGCTGTTCCCTGATCCATATGCCGAGGGAAGACGTTATTTCGAGAAGAGCGGACTCTATCCCATCAACCACGGCATGGTGATGCGCCGGGAAATCGCCGAGCAGCATCCCTGGGCTGTGCTCAACATCCTCGCTGCTTTCGAGAAAGCCCTTGACGAGGTGAACCGGCAGCGCATGCTTCACGTTCAGTATCATCTCGACACCGGCCGCCTGCCCGCCGAGACCGCAGCAGCGCTGTCCGAGCCGGTGATGGCCCATGGCGTAGCAGCCAACCGCAAGGTTCTTGAAACCATTGCAGACTATTCCCACGAACAGGGACTGACGCCGCGCCGACTTCAACTGGAAGAGATTTTTGCGCCCAGCACGCTGGATCGCTGAAGCATTGTATCAGTCGGCCATCAGTCCCATGGCGAACGCTTTTCGCAAGACGAGGGCATAGAGCACTTCGGATACCGGCATCGGTACGCCGGTTGCACGGCCGATTTCGAGGACGGAACCGACGATAGCTTCTATTTCGGGCCTGCGGGCCTGCTCGAAGTCCTGAAGCATGGAAACCTTGAAATTGCCAAGAGAGGCGCCAAGGTCGATCCGCTGGCGAGCGGTTCCTACGGGTTCGAGTCCGACTGCCCGACCGGCTTCGGCAGCTTCCTCATACATGGAGAAACACAGTCGCCTCAGTCCCGGGTCCGTGCCGATCGTCGCTGTGCTTGCCCCAGTCAGGGCCGCGATTGGCCCGAAGGGAAAGTTTCCCAGAAGCTTGTCCCACAGCTCCTGGCGAAGATGAGGCGTTGCGGTGGCGTTGACAAACGTCTCTCTGAAGGCATTTACCAGGCGTGTCAGTTCCACCTCGAGACCGCTTCCCGCTGCACCAAAAATGAGCCGGTTATCGGCCATGTGCCGAATAATTCCGGGTTTGACGACCATGGCGGCGACATGCACGGCGCACCCGATAATCCGATCTCCGGGAAGTGCCGAAGCGATCCGGTTGCCCGGGTCAAGTCGGGGCAGGTCAACCCTGGGCCCCCTCGCGGGGAAGTCCCGGAAATACCACCACGGGATACCATTCATGGCTGTCACAATCACGGTTTCCGGACCCACGAGCTGCGCGATGCCCTTCACCGCCGCGGGCAGGGCAGGAGCCTTGACTGCAACAATGACATAGTCTTGCGGTGGAAGGTCGGCGGGCGTGTCGGTACAGAACGGCCGGACGGTAAACCTGTCGTTTCCGGTGAGGACCGTACAACCCCGGGTTTTCAGGGCCTCAAGATAAGGACCGCGTGCGATGAGGCTGACGTCCTGGCCGGCCCTGGCAAGAAGGCCTCCAATCAGTCCACCGATCGCACCCGCACCAAATATCGCGACTTTCACTGCTCTTCATCGAAGGGATTCGGGTTCCGGTCGTCGATGACGCCGCTGCCGGCGGGCGGAGTGGGAATGTAATGCTCTGGTGTTGGTCCACCTCTGGAAACCCGTTCTCTGGCTTCGGTCGGTGTTTCCAGAAACTCCTTTGCGGCCAGCGCTGACTTTCGATTGACCGGCATAGGCTGCGGCTGGTCGGGTGGTGGCATCATGTTGGCATGGTAATAGGCAATTTTCTGACCAACCTTGTCCACAGTCTTGTCGGGAGAGATGTCACGGTGGTTGGTGCCCCTGGCCTCAACTGTGACTCCGTCGACGATCTCGTGGTCAAACCACCATTTCTTGACCGGATTGCGCATACCGTTGCCCAGCTTGTCGTCGAGCCGGGTCGCCATGGGGACAAGTAGGGGTTTCAGCGGCATTGCGTTGATCCCCAACCAGCTCGCAGTGCGTGGCAGCAGGCCCCCGTCGAGGTCAACGACCTTGTTGAGCGGGCAGGTCTTCATGCATCGTCCGCAGGCGGATCCCTTGGAGTTGGTCAGGCGGTAACGGGTACAGCGTTCGACATCCGGTTTCCAGATTTCGTAACCGTTGAACATGACCTTGTCGCCGTGGGGAATGGCATCACAGGGGCATTCCCGGTCGCATTTATGGCAGTGATTGCAAAAGTACTGCAGACCGAAGTCGATGGGCTTGTCGACCTCGAGCGGCATGTCTGTGGTCAGAACGACAGACTTGAATCTGGGCCCGACAAACGGATTGAGCACCAGTTCGCCGATACGGCTCAGTTCGCCAAGCCCCGCCCACAGCACCAGCGGTATATGCAGCACGTCGCTGTCTGCATTGGTTTGGGAGCGGGCCGGAAATCCCAGTCGCCTGAGGGTCTCGCCCATAATGCCCGCGATTTCGGCGCCGCGGAGATATCCGCGCATGGATTGCGCACCGGATATCCAGTCATCACCGCTCGCTCCCTCCATCGTGTCATAACCCTGGTCAATCAGCATCACAACGGCATAGCGATGATACATTTCGATGGGTTTGCCATCCTCCTTGTGCGAATGCCAGGCGTAGCGGGGGATTTCGCAAATTCCTGTCAGGTCGGATCCGAGAAAGTAGGACAGGGCCTTGACGGCCCTGGTGTTGGCTGCCGGATCCTCGTACTGACCCTGATCGACGTCTTGCGCGACCTCGCCGTCCTGGAAGGGCACCATCGATCGGATGATCTTGAGCTGGCTCCATGACAGTGGGTGCTTGAAGGCGAAACGCCGCCGTTCGGCCCTGGATTTGTCGCCCAGATCGCCCTGCAACGCACGTTCGAAGAAGGCTGCGCGCTTGGGAACACGTGGCACCTCCTCATCAATAATAAGTGTTGTGGGACGGTCAACACGTTTGACCTGCTCCATGGGATAGCGGCTGTCGTGCGACTTGCGCTTCGCCCGGCGGGCCCGCTCCCGGCCCGATGTGGCGCCGTTGATACCCTTCCAATAGGCTCGATTGCGCGCTTTCGATGCAGCGTCTGCAAGCGGCTGATCACAGGCCAGTTCATACTCTGTTGAGATCACCGCAATCGTGAAATCGCCGACAACATAAGGATTGACCAGCCGGTCCCTGTCCCGCAGGCACAGCCCGGCGAGGACAGCCAGCCTGTTACGATCGACCTGTTCGTCCCCGGCGATATGAATACGTGTATCGAACCCCATCTGGCCGATATGGCCGGACACGCAGGCCGCAATTTCCATCGCACGCATTTCACCGAATGCCGGAACCGCCCCTTCCGTCCATGCCCGCGCCAGGTTGTCTTCGTCGGGCAGCCGTGGATGCTCGATCAGGAGGACGATCGCGTGGCTGTGCTGTTGCGGATTGGAACAGCCTTCGAGCCAGGCATTATCGGGAATTTTGCAAATTCCGACCTGGCTTGCATCCATGAAGTAGGCGCAGCCCTTGATGTCAACCGACCGCCGTTCCAGATCCGAGGGAACGGGTGCTTCCTTTTCGGCAGTCTCGGACTCGATGAACTTCAGAAATATATCCCGGTAACCGTTGACCGCTGCACCAAACCCGCTATTGGGCCGGTGTGCAGCGCTTGGCTGTGCTCTCGGCCTTGCTGCCTCGATATCGACGATGTCAGGGTTGCGCGGCAGGATTTCCATAGGATAACTGCCAAGATCGAAGGGTCGATTTTTTGAAGCGTGATGGAACAGCATGACAATCCTGCATTCGGACCGGATCTTGAACCCATGTTATCATGATTTTTTAATGGGGGATGCCTGTGGCATCGCTTTTGTCAACCGGTGTCAGGGAAGACGCAATCCATGAAAATCGTCTCGTTCGAAATCAGCGGCACGCAATCGTTTGGAGTTGTGAGGGAAGACAGCATCATCGATATTGGCAGCCGGGTATCAGATATCAGTCGCCCGGAAGATATGCTCGACGGTGAAGTCTGCAGGGTTGCCGAAAGGGTCGCCGACGGTGCCGGGGTGGATTATGCGCTTGAGGATGTCACCCTGTTGATTCCGGTCCTCCGTCCGGAAAAGATCTTGTGTATCGGCGTGAACTACCGGGACCGCAACGAAGAGTACCAGGATGGAAGCGAGCAAGCCTCCTATCCCAGTATGTTTTTCAGGACCCGTGACTCGTTCGTCGGCCACCATGTGCCGATCATTCGGCCCCCGGAATCCGAACAGCTGGATTATGAAGGAGAGATCGCAATCGTCATCGGCAAGGACGGACGAAGGATTCCCCGCGATGTCGCAGACAGCCATATTGCTGCCTTGACCTGTCTGAACGAAGGGACAATCCGGGACTGGACACGTCATGCCAAGTTCAATGTGACCCAGGGCAAGAATTTTGATCGGTCCGGTTCGATCGGTCCATGGATGGTGACGGCCGACGAATTCGACGGTTACGGAGACCTTGCCATCGAGACCCGCGTAAACGGGGAGATTCGGCAGAAGGACAACACCCGCCGCCTTGTGTTCGATTTCTCCTATCTGATCAGCTATGTCTCAACTTTCATGACGCTCCGACGCGGCGACATCATCTCTACCGGCACACCGACCGGTGCGGGCGTGCGTCATGATCCTCCGATCTGGCTTGCACCGGGTGATACCGTCGAGGTCGAGGTTTCAGGTATCGGGGTGCTGCGCAATGAAGTGGCGGATGAGAATTTCTGATCGGCTTTCTCAAATCCGGAGGCGTGAATGGTGCGGAGCGGCGATGGGCTGAGTTACAGTCGTCCAGGACTGCCTGCCCCGGCGTGTCCACAGTTTCAAGTCAGGGTCGGGGTCTTCAGGGTCACATGGAAGGAGCGATCAGTATTCTGCAGGTGAGCGGTTGGTCAGGATGGCCGTCGGCGCCGGCATGGGGCGAGACGAGGACATCTGTGATCCTTTGCTCTCTTAATGATCAGATCTCGAGCCCGACTGTGCATTGAGCAGGGCAAGACTGGCAACTGCATTGACCACGGCTTCGAACAAAGCCTTTTCGCTGTATTGGTGCAGATTGGAGCGACCTGGGTCCTTGCGTGCCGCAACCTGCATGTTTCTGCTGGCGAAGGCAACGGCGTCGGTGATCTGCTCGTTCAGCGGTCCGTTGATTTCCCGGGCATCGATCTCGCCGATTCCGGGTTTCCGCCGCGATATCTGGTCGCCATAATGCAAGCATTGGGGAGCCATCGTTCAGGATCTGGAGTACAAAACAGTACGCCAGCGACAGTGGCGCGGGGAGCCCCGGCCTAATCATGTTCGAGAAGCGCCAGCTTCCGAAGCGCGGACTCAGGTTCAGATGCGCCTTCTGCACTGAGCATTGGTTTCCAGAGTCTCTCCGCCAATGCCCTGAAACCGGTCTCTGGTATCGGCTGCTCGTCGAACCAAACAAAACGAGCCCGGGATCGCCTTTGCGCCAGTCGCAACCGTTTGTCTCCGACCATCAGCCGCTTTGTCGCGCCCACGCGGATATAGCATCCGCCAGGACTCTCATGCACTGACTTGCCCTTCGGCAGTTCGGCCAGCAGCACCAACTTGCCTCCGGGTAATTCCTTATGTTGTGTTCGGATGCGAAGTGGCGGTTTGATAGTGTCGGTGCTCACCTCCACAAGCAGATAATCCAGATGCAGGATTTCTGCCCGCGACAGGCCGATGACGTCGCCGTCGTCGGTGGCACCAGCGATCACCGCGCCCCCGGCTGCATTGGCGAAAGCGGCAATTTCGTCAGCCCAGTCGCCTCGGGTCGGACATCTTGGAAGATCACCTGCAAATTCGACCTGCTTGAATTCCCAGCTGCTGTCCTCGCCTGCCCGAAGCCGACTTTCGATGTCGTCGGCACTGTAGCTCATGCGTCTAACATTCCATTGGTGCCGGCCGCTCGTGATATTTTTCGTGGATCGTGGGTACCGGGGTCGTCGCTTGAGACCGTAGACAAATCAGACCATCATAGAGCGCCACATTGCCGGTCTCGCGACACGTGATACAGGCATCTGGCAAGGCTTCTCGTCCCACCTGCACCCGCCCGGACATGTTCGCGGACCGCGTTCTTGCAGCGTGCCCACATGGTTCTTCGAGAACTGGCTGTATCAGGTAGCGGGTGACGATTTCACCGAGCCCGACGAGGCCGACCTTGACTGCAGCGCGTTTGGAAGATCTGGCAGACCCTGAATAGCCAATGGGGATGCTGCGCGACACAGCCGTATTGCTGTAATCACTCGTGAAAAAGGCTTTCTTCCTGAACCTGATCCCCGGAAAGCGGACATTGATGCAGACTTCGTTGTAAGGGCCTTCGCAATACGCCACGCGTTGCCAAAAAAACAGGCGGTAAAAAAGGCTTGTTCCCCCGTTGGGTCATTATCCCTCGCAGGTACCGCCTTGAAGCGTCTGAAGAAGCTCCTGCCTCGACCGATGGCCCTGCCAGTCGGCGAATAATCAGCGATCCTGGCGCCGGCCGTTTCTGGCATCCGCTCCCGTTTGCGGGCTCCAGTGAACGCCGGGTTATCTTGCACCTTGCGGAGCACCGGAGTTGTGGAGCGGGTGCGCGCCCCGGTGCACTACGCTGTTTTTCGACCCAGTGTTCCGGTGTTCCGGTGTCAGGGGTCGGTGATCGGTTTCGACCCAATAAGCATGAATTGTCGGCTGATAATCCTCTGGCAACTGTGGCCGGGCATAATGGTGGCGTGTCCTCAACCCCAGACTTCTTCGGCAATTTCGACGACCAGAGAGAGTTTCCGTCTCTGATCATCTTCAGTCAGATCATTTCCGTGATGCGTGCTGGAGAAACCGCACTGGGGGCTCAGACAAAGATTTTCGAGATCGACGTAACGCGAAGCTTCATCGATACGGCGTTTCACCTCGCTCTTGTCCTCGAGTTCTGGGGTCTTGGTTGTGATGAGACCAAGGACAACGGTCTGCCCGTCGGGCACATGACGAAGAGGTTCGAAACCGCCAGCTCTTTCGGTATCGAACTCCATGAAAATCCCGTCGACCTCGAGGTTTCCGAATACGGTCTCCGCAATTGGTTCGTATCCGCCCTGTGCAACCCAGCTCGATTTGAAGTTGCCTCGACATGTGTGTGTGGTCACCATCATATCCGCCGGGCGGTCCCGTATGGCTTCGTTGATGAGCCGGGTATAGAGGAGGGCAAGCGTGTCCGGATCATCTCCGCGTGACCGCATACTGTCCCGCATGTTCCGGTCGCAAAGATAGGCGAAGCTGACATCGTCGATCTGCAGGTACCTGCAGCCGGCGCTGTACAGAGCCTGAATTTCCTGGTGATAGGCTTTTGTCCAATCTGACCAGAATTCCTCCATGTCGTCATAAGCCGGTCCGATAACAGCCTCGTCTCCGGCGCGCAGATGAATCATCGCCGGGCCGGGGATTGTCTGCTTTGGCGTACGGGATGTGGAACGATGGAGAAAGTCATACATGGTGGTGAAAATGCCATGTCCGTTGGATACGGGTCCCGTAACCCGGCAAATTGGCGGTGTTTCAGAATTGGAAAAACTTTGTGAACGGGTGGCCTCCCATGGTTCTACACCTTCAAATCCCCAGAGAAAGTCGAGATGCCAGTAATCGCGCCGAAACTCGCCGTCGGTAATGGCGCTGAGGCCCACCTCTTCCTGCAACGCGATCGCTTCAAGGATGCACTCATTTTCGATTTCGCGTGCGTCTTCCATTGACAGCTTGCCGGTTTTGGCTGCGGCGCGGGCCTCCGCCAGGCGAACAGGCCGCAACAGGCTGCCGACATGATCCGCACGGTCGGGTCGTTTCTGTCTAGTCGCCATTGTGATCCACTCCCATGATCAGGGTTGTGCAACCGACAGCAAATATCGGTATGGGGGCATAATAAAGAAGTTCACCGGTTGATCCGTCCGTGGCTCCGGCAATGGTGATGAATGTGCGGATCTCGAAGCCACCCTGGCCAGCCTCGCGGTAGGTGTCCTCGTCATTGTAGGCCAGCAGCTTTTGGCGGCGGTTGTTAACCATGTGATCAAGGAATTCACGGTCCCAATCCTCGTTGATCCGTCCCGAGTCCGGCGTAGCTGGCCAATGCGAAATTCCGCCCGTGCCAATGATTGCGATGCGTTCGGGCAACGCGTCGCAGGCGGACCGCAATGCCTTTCCGAAGGCCCAGCTGCGGTGAAGCGGTGTCAGGGGCGGGCCCTGGCAATTGATATTGACGGGAATGACGGGCAAGTCGTATTCGGGTGTCAGGAAATGCAGCGGCACCATGATGCCGTGGTCAAATTTCCATTCTTCGGCGTAGGACAGATCAACATCGTTCAGGACATGGGTAATCAGGCGTCGCGAAAGATCGGCATGACCCGGGACGACATGGTGTCGAATTCCGAGCCAGTCTTCATCCTCGATGGGCCCTTCGTAACTGTCCGCCATGCCCATGCAATAGGCTGGCATATTGTTCATGAAGAAATTCGCGAAATGCTCGGCGGCGATGACAATGAGTGCGTCCGGAGAGGCTCGGTGCAAGCTTTCACGCATTCGCTTGAAACTTGAGAAGAAGGCGTCGCGCACCGCTGGATCTGCGCGTTCGGCTCGCCCCGTGATTCCGGGCGCATGGCTGCAGGCTCCGGCAAAGACGAGTGTCATGTCCGATGCTCGGCCATCGTGTAGAGGCCGGCACGCACAGGTCCGTGCCTGTTCACCCCGTCCCGCATCGCCTGAATATATTCATTCCATTCAAGACCCACCTGGGCTGCGTAATGCATCAGCAACTGACCATTGACACCGAGTACGTACAGGAGGCCTATGTCGGGCTGGCAAATGGCATGGCGCTCTTCTTCGGTGAGATCGAAGCCGGACAACACCCTGTCACGGTCAGTCTCAAAATCGCTGCGCAAACCGGGATCCCGGTTGAGCTGGTAGATCAGCTTCTGAACGGCATAGAGGCTCATGAATTTCCAGTTTCCCTGCTGGTATTATGATGATCTTAGCAGCGATCATGCCGAAAAATCTCCGGAAAGTTTCCTTCCCGGCCCAAGCCTTCTTCCCACTTCCACGGCAACAGCTCTGCGGCCGAACCGGAAGTCAGCTTTCGACAAACACCGTCAGGATATCGTCGAGAGGCTTCTTGAGCTTGGCGGCGCGGGGTACCGTGGCGTCGGGAGCGGGATGGCCCGCGGCAATAATCATTGCGGGTTTCTCACCTTTCGGCCGACCCAGCATCTCGTTGAGGAAACTCATGGGGTTGGGCGTGTGGGTCAGCGTGGCAAGGCCGGCGTGGTGGAGGGCGGCAATCAGAAATCCGGTGGCAATGCCGACACTTTCTGGAACGTAGTAGTTCTTGAATCTGGTTCCGTCGTCGAAGTAACCCCAGCGCTGGGCGAAAACCACGATCAACCAGGGTGCAATGTCCAGATGCGGTTTTTCGGGTCCGGTGCCAATGGGTTCGAGCGCCCTCAGCCATTCATCGCCGGCGGCGCCGGCGTAGAAATCCCGTTCTTCTGCTTCCGCAGCGAGACGGATCCGGTTCTTCAGATCGGGGCTGGATACAGCGCAAAAATACCATGGCTGGTGGTTTGCACCGCTTGGCGCTGTACCTGCTGTGCGAACACATTCCTCGATCACCTTGCGCGGAACCTCGCGATCGGTGAAGTCGCGAACCGAATGTCGTTGCTTCATTGTCCGGTAAAACCGGGCCGCTTCGTCAAGCATTCCGGGATCGTCGCGTTCGACGCGGTCAGGAAGCGGTACCGGTTCGTATCTGAGGTTTTTCCTTGCGAACATCGACTCTCTCTCATCAGGATACGCTGTGCCTCACCTGCCACCCGGGGCGAGGATCAGGAATATCAGGATCAACCGCACTGGTGCCGGATTCAAGTTCTGAATTTTGATGGAACAGTCTGCACAAATAACTCATAACGGCCTCTCGTGGCGTGTCCGGGCTGCTGCCGGCTTCCAGAAATGCTGGAGCGCCTCGATCCTTGTCCCTACTGTTCAAATCAATATTTATCGAACGAAGGCCCGCCCCACGGACTGCAGATTGACGCTATGGCGCCCATTATGGAACCCTTGCCAGCAAGATCACCGGTTTGCCTGGAGAGTCCACCTCGCCACAGAATCAGAATCGAATTCCGCTGTTCGATGGATTGGCCATGTGCGTCCCTGTGCCAGCCGATACTCTTGGGAGGCAATAATGAACGATGATCAGCGCATTATTCTCGCAACCGTGAAAGAAAACGTTAGCTTGACAGCCTTCGACGCGGCAACCGGTGAGGTGCTGGCGGTGGTCCCTGTCGGTGAACCGGAAATCGCGAAGCCTCACGAAGTCACAGTTACCGCAGATGGTCGTTATGCCTTTGTGTCCCTCTATGGTGACAGGGATTACGGTCCCAATACTCCCGACAATCGGCTTGGTGTCGTTGATCTGGAACGGATGACCTTTGATGGGCATGTCGATCTCGGGCTCTATCGTGGTCCTCACGCCATGATGACGGATGCCGCAGGTGCTATCTGGGTAACTGTCGATCACAATCGCTGCGTATTGGTGATCGATCCGGTCAGCCGTCAGATCATTCATACGATTTGGCTTGAGGTGCCCGGACACTTCCTTGCTTCATCACCGGATGGCGCCTCAGTGTGGTTTTCGGCCAAGGAATATCCGGTGATCATGGAGGTTGACGTTGCTTCGCGGAGTCTCGTCAGCCGCATTTCTGTGCCGGTTGGTGCACAGGCGATTCGAGTGTCCCCGGATGGCCGGCGTTTGTACGCAGGTGACTTCCACCGACCGCTCCTTCATGTCATTGATCTCGGATCACGGGAACTGGCGCAAACCGTTTCCCTGACCGGTGTTCCAGGTTGGCCGTTCAACAGTCTTGCCGGTGATCAGATTATCGTCACGACCTACGATGAGCCGGCCGACCGCGGCTATGTCGAGTTACTCGACAGCGACGATTTGCGGAAACGGGCAGTTGTGGAGGTTCCTGCCGAACCGTTCCACGCTTTGCCTGTCATGGATGGACGTCATGCCCTTGTCGCACTTGCCAATGGTGAAATTTGCCGCGTTGATCTCCGGGAAGGCGAACTTGTGGAAAACGGGTTTTTCGCTGGCGGCACGATGCCCGAGACCTTGATCTGGAAGTCGGCGGGTGCTCACCCATCTATGCAAGCGGGGCCACGGGTATGACCCGTGCACACAAACGGACATGGAGACGATCCGACGAGATCCCTTGTGGAAGATCCCTCCGGCTTTGTTGGGGCTGTGCCAAATCGGTCGCGCCAAACAACTCCCGACCGACGCGGGGATCGGGGACGAACGTCCAAAGATGAGTTTCCTGCACACGCAGTGAGTACAGCTGCGAGTCTGGAGAACGGTCAAAATATTTCAGTCCCAGGGAGTAACGGATATTCGGAGCCTCACGGGGCCGCTTCAAAAAAATCGCACACATGCACAACAATGGAATGCGTTTCTGCCTACCCAATCCCCGATCAAGGCTGTTGCCAGAGATCCCGAAGAGGCGGAAATTGTTGTCGGTGGTAGAGGGAGACGGGCTATCTTGATGCGCCAAATGCACCCACGATATTGTCGCGTTCAAAGACTCCACCGATTTCTTCGTGGTCGGGACCGTAGAATTGTCCCTGGATCGTATCGGCGCTGAACCCGCCCTCGGTGAGAAGCAGGTCATCCCATGTCATGTCGCTGTATGTGAAATCGCCCGAAAAGGCGACGATATTTGAAAACGTGACCGTTGCGGTTGCTTGCGACAGATCGACCCTGACAAGAGCTTCGCCCTGGACGGCCTGGGCGAAAGACGAGAAATTCGGATTGGCGTGACCAATCATTGATCCTGTCCATATCGGTTTTCCGGAGGTCGGGTTTGCGTTGACCGCGTCTCCGATGGAGTAGGCATAGCCCTTGTTCTGACTGGCACCTGAGGATCGGTCCCCCGGGAAGTAGACCTTTGATGAAAGGGCAAACTGGCTGTAATTGAGCCATCCCGTGTAACCGATCCGGTCGATCAGACTCCATGCAGTCTCACCCGGTTCCTCGCTGCCGCGGAATTGTGCATGGTCGATCCCGTTATAGGTCATGACCGGCCGATATTCTGTCGCGCCAAGTTGAAGATCTTCAAGATCGAACTGGTCATTTCCACTCTTGCAGACAGTGCCCTCGCATTGTGTCGGGGTCTTGATCGGAAGGCTGTCGGCCGAGCTGTCTGAGAGGTATACGGTTGTAACCAATTGGCGATCAGCATTTTCGGCCGCTTCTCTCAGAGCCTTGTTGATGTCTGCCGATGTTATGGACAAGGAAAGACCGTTCAGCCGTTCGAGAACATCCCCGGCATCAAATCGCCATGACACGTTGGGAAATACGATTTTTACGTCGTCATCCCCACCGATTGTAATGGTGGGGATATCTTCGCCACTGCAAGCCGGCAGGAGAAAAAGGAAAAGGCAGCCGGCGGCAACACGCCGGTTCACCCTTGCGGTCCAGCTCATCGGGATCTGTCCTCCTGCTTGCGAAATTCGTTCTCGGTGGTTACCGGCTGCTCAATTCGAACGCATCGGTCAGCACCTTGGCACCCTGCGTTCCCGAATCGGAAACCGTTGATCAGGAGGCCCATGGAGATCGACATGGCGATGGGCCCACAAATTCGCTGCTGGGAGTTCTGCCGGAACGAGGTGAGGGACTTTGGAACATGATATGGTGCGAATTCGACCCGCATATACGTTATGTAGCGTTTATGCAGAATTCTGTCCAGATGGTTTGCGACTCACGACGGAATGTTGACCGTCGCTTCCTCGTCAGTTGTCGGGCCGCACCGGCGTCTTCCGCGATTTCCCGGACCACGAAGAGGATCTGTCAAATGAGCCGGCTTACCACCTTACGGGATTCGGGTCCCTTTCTCAGATGTTCCAGCACTCCCCGGGTGCCAGACGCTGAAACCGCACTCCCGTGGGGAATGACTATGCACAACTCATGAAGTCGTAAGTGCGCGGGTTCAGCGTCCCTTGAACTGTGGCTTTCTCTTCTCCGCATGCGCCGCCCGTCCTTCGATGAAATCTTCACTCCCGGTGCAGCTTTCGATGAGTCTCTCGCAAGCGAGCTCGCCTTCAGGGCCAGTGCTGTCCAGAAGGTGCTTTATCGTGAATTTGGAACTGCGAACGGACAGGGGCGCATTGTTTGCGATTGTTTGCGCCACCTTCCCGGTTTCCTCCTGCAGGCTGGTACGCGGCAATATACCGTTCACCAGCCCCATGCGCTCCGCCTGCCTGCTGTCGTAGCGCCCGGCGGTATAAAGCATTTCCATGGTGGCTGCAGCACCTATGAGGTCTAGCATTCTCTTGGCCGAAGTCACGGTGTATGCGATGCCAAGCTTTGCAGCCGGGATGCAGAAGGAGGCGTCTTCCGAGGCGTAGCGCAGGTCGCACGAGGCGGCCAGAGCCACACCACCGCCGAAACAATACCCCTGGATCATCGCAATCGTCGGTTTGGGAGAGTCATTAATGGCGTCGAACATCCCGGCGCAAAGTTTCAGAAACTTTTCTTCTGCGCCTTCATGACGGCTGAATTCGGAAATGTCGGCGCCCGAGACGAACGCTCGGTTACCGCCCCCCGAGATAACGAGCACGTGGGCTGAATCGTCGCTGTCAAACCGGGAGATGGCTTCAAGTGCCCTCTCCACCATGTCGAGGGACAGGGCATTGTGTTTCTCGGGTCGATTAAAGATCAACCATCGGACCCTGTCTTTATTGCGGATCGAGATATGTCCGTTCTCCGGCATGACTGTTGCACCGTCTTTCTGTCAGGAGTTTTCAAGGAGGGCTGGGGGCTCATCCCTGGATATGAATCTGTCCGATCATCCTGTCTCTTTACAGGGCGGTCAATCGATTTGCCGCCTCACCGCACGGCATGCCCTCTGATCGACCCCGCATAACATGAGCCAGAGACCCTGTGTGGTGCTGGTCTGGAGCTGCTGGCCAGAGCACAATTTTTCGGCTGAAGCGCCCAGGATGCCCCGGGACGACCCATTTGACAGCAGGTTGGCGGGTCAGGGTGAAAGGATCTCGTTATCCGAAATGATCCGGTTGCCTGCCTCGGCCGCGGGTGCCAGTGCCGCATTGACGCGCGGCATCACCTCTTCAGCCATCAATTCCATGGATCGCCGCCCGAGCCCAGGGTCCATCCAGTCATGACCTGTATAGAGCAGGGTCCCGAAGCCGCCCAGCTGTTCATTCAGTGCCAGAATCTGGTCGACGACCTCAGGCACGGTTCCTGCAATCACCTGCGTCTGCAAAGACTGTTCCAGGGTCACTTGCTCGTCAGGCTGGCCAGCCCAGGCACGAAAGACCTCGGGCTTTCCGTTGCCGATCACCTTGGTCATGATATTGCGGAAATAGAAACCGTACGGGCCGTCCGGCGACCGTGCGTATTCGGAAGCCGTACGACTGTCATCGGCCACAAAGATCGATTTTGCAACGCGCCATCCATCTGTTGTGACCGGCTGGCCGCTGCGTTTCAGCCCCTCGAGGTAACGGGGGCGATGGGTGGCCACGCAATGGGGTTGAACGTAATTCGAACTGATCGGCGACCAGCCTCGTTCTGCGGCAAACGTAATTCCTGGAGAATCGGGGGCAACCGCCGTTATGACGATCGGAGGATGGGGCTGCTGAAGCGGCCTGGCCACGATACCCTGGCCGATGGACGTATTGATCGTCTGCACCGTCGATGCGGTCCAGTAATCGTTCTTGATTTCATAGGGTGCTTCTTGGCTCCAGATCTTCAGAATCATGTCGATGGACTGCAACATCTTCTGATTGCGATCGATATGAAGATTGCCAAATATTTCTGCGTCTGACCTCAGGCCACCAGGACCGATCCCAAATATGAAGCGGCCGTCAGTCAGATGATCAATCATGGAAACATGCGCCGCGACCATGGCTGGATGATAGGACGGTAGGGTCACAGCTGCGCTGCCGAAAACTATGCGCTTCGCTTCCTCGGCGACGGACGCGATAAACATCAGGTTGGATGTGATCGGTTCCGCTTGATCCGTGATATGTTCACCGATGAAGGCTTCCTCGAAACCCAGGCGATCTGCAAGGAGAACCGCCTCGCGATCCTCGCGCAGGACGGCCCTGTAGTCTCTTGATGGAGGATGGACAGGTTGAATGAAAAAGCCGAGACGCATGACACGGACTCTACCAGATTGAAACCTGCATTCTCCATTCACTGGCTAAATGAAAGATTGGCACAGCCGCTTTCCGAACTCTCCGGTTCTGAATCGACCATGGGTCTCGTGCAGATACGACAAGAAACAGTCGAAGTCGTTACGAGGAAGCAAGACCTCGGATGATCGAGGCGAACCGAAAACCGTATTGCAGACGTCGATCAGGGAGCCAGTTTTGAAGATTACGCCCATCCATTTAGGCCTACCGTTGACCGAAAACAGAGTGCCGTCGGTGACCGCCTTCGCTGTCGGGCGAGGACGACCTCTCTGATTTTCGGAAATGAGTTCAGCACCTGCCTTTGATACATGCACCAAAACCCAACGAGACATTCAGATGGTATCGGGGCGGCTCTTGCAAGCGGTGTCAACGGGCCCGGTATCTTGTTGGCATCGTGCGTGATCTGGACGGGTGGAACAAGATCATGCAGGAGCTGGTCTGACGAAAACACATGTCGCCGCGAACCCGGCATGTCTTTGCTCGCCCGTTGGGGCATGCTTCCTGACATCGGGTCTGTTGCCCGGATGCTCGTCCAATAGAATGGTGAGCGAAGCACCCGATCCCCGATTTTCGTCGTCGGGGCTTCGGGTTTACAGGTGGATCCGACTTGCGGGAGATCGGGGATCTGGTCATACAGGTTGCCGGGCAAGAGGGAGTCCGCATCAGGAGGGATGATCATTTCGACGAGGGCGCAAACTCACCAACAGACAGAGCCCCTGTCAGCAGAATTCGGGTTTTCGCTCGACCCGGATGATGTCACGGAATGCGGATCCATGATGAGCCTCGAAGTCTACGGATCCTCGGTCCGCGTTTGATCATGAAGAGCTGGCAGTAAATGTTGATCGGAAAACATCACGGTCCGGACGAAATATGGGCTGATGTTAACTGCGCAGGATACGGTTCTTGACGCGTGCCGGCCGTAAGCCCGGGATGGCGCGGGCCGCCAGGCAGCCTGTTCGTTCAGTCGAACACAACCGGTCCGGATCGGACCTGCTCAAGCGCCTCTGTCGCTACTACCTTTCCTGCTTGCTGCGGGAAAATACCGGCCTCTCCATTTCCCCATCCGAGGTCGGGCTGACATTTATTGAACTGAATGGTCAGGCTGCCAGCGAAGAGATCCCACGGGATGATCCGGTTCAGACTCTTCTCGACCGAAATCGGGAGCGGGAACGGCAGACCGAGCTTATCCTTGGAACACCTATCCTCATTACTTCGAGGCGTCATCAGCTTCGGATGGAACCGTTGGTTTTGTGCCCGGTGACAAAAGGAGAGACTGGCGGGCCGCTTCGTTCCTTGCCAGCCTCTGTAGGGCTGAATCCGAGAGCGATACAGTACCTGTCGCGCTGTGGTCAGGACGAAACGGAAGCCGCGGTTGCAGCCCTCGAGGAGGAACTTGGTCTGGGTGGTGATCCGCCCGCCCATCTTGAAGAGACTCTCACCAGGCTTCGCCACGTCCGTCCTTCCTGGCCCTGGTTTGACGGCGAACCGGACGAGGACGGTGCAAAACCGGTCGCTGCAGCTGAACTCAAGGAATACGGTATTCATGATCGCATGATCCTTGCCGTTCGCGAACGATCCGAGTTTGTGGCAGGTCTGACATCCGAATTGACAGCCCTGTCCCGATTGTCTGACGAAGATATCGAAGGAACCGCGCTGGGCGCCTGGCTGTCGGCATCGTTTCCCGTCGAGAAATCAGGAAACCCGGGATCGTTACTCGATTTGCCACCTCTGAACGAGGAGCAACGGCGAGCCATCGAGGCGACATTCTGCAATGGACTGACTGTCGTTACAGGCCCCCCCGGAACGGGCAAGTCGCAACTGGTATCCGGTCTTCTCGTCAATGCAGCGTGGCGTGATACCCGTGTCCTGCTGGCAAGCAAGAACAACAAGGCGGTTGACGTTGTGGAAGCCCGCGTGAATGGACTGGGCAGTCAACCGGCAATGCTGAGAGCCGGCTCCGGACAGTATCGTGGCGTGCTGGCTTCCACCCTGGTCGCGATTCTGAATGCGAACCTCTCTCCGGGCATCAAGGAACGATACAAGGCTGCTGTCTCACTTCACCGCGATCTCGCAGTTCGGATTGACACACTCGATCGCGAAATCACGGAGCGCATCCGGAGGCGCAACAGACTCGACAGGCTTGAGAAGTCGGTGGAGGAACTCCGACCGAATTTGGTGGACATGGATCTCGGTCAGTTCGACTGGAATCGGATCGGCAAGGCCAAGGCGGCAGCTGATGAACTGTTGTCCTGTCTGAACGGACAAGCGCGGCCACTGGTCGGCAATTCGCTGAAGAGAACGGCTACCCGCCTGTTCCAGAGAAGCCGTGCGGACCGGGCTGTCAGGCTTGCACGGAATATTGACGATGTCGTCCGTGATCATGGCTTTGGCCTGCCCCCGGGAGAGCCGCTTTCCGAAGGCAGATCCTGGCAGCAATATGCCCGGCAGGTTCACACCTGGCTGTCAAATCTCCTCACCTGGCATGAGTATCTGGAAGCTCTGGAGGGCAGTTACGAGGAGCGTCTCGATCAGATTCACGGTGAGGCTCTGGATCTCCGCCGCAGATTTCAAGGCGTGTCGGAACAAGTCTGGAAAATGTGGATTGAAAACAGGCCAGCAAGACTGTCTGACGAAACCCGGCAAGCGATTGCCCGCCAACGCACTGCGCTGGAACTGGCTTCGGGCGGGGGCGAACTCACGGGGGAAGCCTATGCGGCATTCCGAAGAGCTACCGAAACTGCGGTCGCCCATCTGGGTTTGTGGGGGTGCACCGCGCTTTCGGCCGGCAATACCCTTCCGCTAAAACCCGGTTTCTTTGACCTTGTGGTCATTGACGAAGCCAGTCAATGCGACATCGCTTCGGTGTTGCCCCTGCTCTATCGAGCGAAACGGGCCATGATCATCGGAGATCCGAACCAGTTGCGTCATATCAGCGGACTGACCAACACTGCCGATCTGGCGGCACTTCAGCGCCACGGACTTCAGCCCGATTTCACACACTGGTCCTATCATGCGAGTTCCCTGTTCGACCTGGCTTCGTCGCTGGCCGGACCGGAAGGCCGCATCACGCTTGTGGAGCATCATCGATCCCACCCCGACATCATCGGATTTTCTGATCACGAGTTCTATTCGGGCAAGCTCAGGGTGGTGACGGCGCCGACGCGTCTGAAGGTACCCAGAACACGCTTTGAGACGTCTCATCTGATATGGGTCGATTGCCGGGGGCAGGTCGAACAACCGCCTCAGGGAGGCGCGGGCAACCGGCCTGAGGCAGAGCGCGTCGTTCAGACATTGAAGCGGTTGATCGGGTCTTCCCGCTATCAGGGTTCGATCGGCATTGTGACGCCGTTTCGCCACCAGGCGGAGCTGATCGGGCAGATCATTCACCGCGATCGGAGACTGTCACAGGAAATCAGGCACGAGGATATCGCTGTTGATACGGTTCACAGGTTTCAGGGAGATGAGCGTGACCTGATGATTTTTTCTCCTGTGCTTTCACGCGGTATGCCGGTAACTGCCTATCGCTTCCTTATTGACACTCCAAATCTTTTCAATGTGGCGGTGACGCGGGCCCGGGCAATGCTTGTTGTGGTCGGGGACCGACACGCGTTCCGGAACAGCAAGGGGCATTTGAAAGCATTCGAGAGCTATGTCGGCCGATTACAGGCGGGTGCTCCGGATGATGAGCAGAACGGACCTGTGCAGGCGGCAGTTGCCGATCAGACATCTTCGCCTTGGATTCATGTCCTTTTTCAGGCTCTGAGGGACGCGGGTCTTGATACGGAATACGGGTTTCGATTAGGTCCCATCACGCTTGACCTCGCCCTCTTTCATGGCGAGCGCAAGCTCGATATTGAGGTTGATACCGAATTTCATCGTCAGGAATGGACGCGGGAGGATGGAGCTTCCATCCAGGTGCGAGATCAGCGGCTTTTTGAACTTGGATGGGAGGTTCGGAGGTTCTGGGTGTGTCAAGTACGGGACTCCCTGCCGCAATGCGTCGCAATCGTCAGAGCGTGGAGTGAAGGGCGAGAATGACTCTCCTGCCAGCGCGAGTCCTCATCGACGGCGGATCAGATAATGTTTGTGTCCGATATGTCCAGATGGCTGCGGTTCATTGCCATGTCGAACCGGCGGAATCCCACATTTCCCCGTAACCGCTCGGCCAGTGCTCATTTTCGGGGAAGGGGGGCGCTCCCCGAACCCGCGAACAGGCGTCTTCATCAATGGATGAAAATCCTGTTTCCCGGCAACAGTTGTTGTTCCCGTCGATGCGGGTGATACACTCGTGGACGATGAATTCTCCCTACAGGAAGACAGGTTGATGAAAACGCGGGATATTTTGACAGTCAGCCGCCGCAGAGTTCTGGCGGGCGTTGGTGCCGGTGCCGTTGCGTCCGCCCTGCCGTTGCGATACGGGCTGTCGGCGAGCAAGATCAAGGTCGGGATCCTCCTTCCGCGGTCAGGGCCACAGGCACAGTTCGGCATTGATTGCCAACGGGGAGCGGACGTCGCCCCGGAGGTTCTCGGTTCGCTGGGCTATCCGGAAATGGAATACATGCTGGGGGATACGGAAACCAAGGTGGATGTCGCCCGCGCCCAGGCCGAGAAACTCATTGATGCAGGTGCCCATGTAATTGTCGGCTGTTTCGACTCTGGCCAGACCATGGCTGCAGCTCAGGTCTGCGAACAAAAGAATATTCCACTTGTTGTCAATATCGCGGCGGTCACGAAACTCACGGAACTCGGATACAAGTGGGTCTTCCGAAATTTTCCGACCGGTCCGATGATTGTAGGTGATGCGTTCAAGAACCAGAAAACCCTGTTCGAGAAAACCGGTGCGACACCCAGCACCGTTGCGTTGCTTCATGTCAATGATACCTTTGGCACGAGTCTCGCCGGTGCTCTGGGGGCGCTGACCCCCAAATTCAAGATGCCCTACAAGATCATTGAGAAAATTCCTTACGACCCCTATGGGCGTGACTTTTCTGCCGAGGTGCGCAAGGTGAAGGGTACCGGGGCGGATGTCATGTGGGCCGTTAGTCGGCTCAATGATGCGATCGCGATCACCAAGGAACTGGTCCGGCAGCGCGTTGACCTGATGGGTGTTCTGTCCACCGGTCCCGGCTGGTATGAGGACGCTTATCTGAGAGCAACAGGCAAGTATGGCGATGATGTAATCAGCCTGGTTCCATGGGTCGACTACCGGAAAGAAATGGCACGCAAGATGCGGGACGTGTATGCCAGAATGTTTCCGGATCGCAGCATTACTTCCAACCAGGGGTATACGTTCGATGCCGTTCTGATCGTTGCGGATGCGTTCAGGCGGGCGGGCTCGACCAGAAATACCGATTTGCAGGCAGCGCTGCGGACGACAAATATCACCAACAATACGACCATCGGTGAGGGTATCCGGTTCGACGAGAAAGGGCAGGTACCGTATGTCCCCTGCGGTGCAGTGCAGAATCGTGGCGGAGAGCAGGTGGTGGTATTGCCTGAGTATGCGGCGATTGCCGATCCGATCTGGCCAATGCGTCCGTGGCGCGACAGGTAGGCCGGACGGCTATTCCCCTTCCACCAGGGCAGGGACCCGCCTGAACGGGGGAGGCTGGTTTGGATCTGTGGACTCTGGCCAACGCGGCTGCGAGTGGTTTGCTGATCGGGTTGGTCTACGGTCTCAGTGCGCTCGGTCTTTCTGTCATTTTCGGGGTGATCCGTATCGTTAATTTCGCTCATGGCGAGATCATGGTCATGGGCATGTTTTTTGCTCTGGTGATGTTCCGATGGCTGGAACTCGACCCACTTCTGTCGGTCCCGCTGGCCGCGGTCCTGATGTTTGCTTTCGGCTATGCCCTGCAGATGTTTGTGGTCAGTCGGGTATCCCACCTCCCCGAACATATGCAATTCCTACTGTTGGCCGCCATTGCCATCATGATCGTCAGTTCCTTGTTGTTGGTGTTCGGGCCGGACGCCCAGGGTGTGCAAGTGGACTATGCCTGGGACAGCTTTGCGATTGGTGAACTGATCCTCGACTATCCAAAAGTCTTTGCGGCCTGCGCCGCCGTCGTGGTGGCCGCCCTGCTGCTCGCATTTTTCCGTTACACGGGTACCGGCAAGGCAATCCGGGCCTGTGCGGACAATCGTCTCGGCGCCCAGGTGGTGGGCCTCAATGTGGGTCGGCTCTACGCGCTCACGTTTGGTATCGGTGCAGCCTGTCTTGGCGCCGCAGGCGCGATCATTTTGCTGTTGTTTGAAGTGCATCCCTATCTCGCACCGGGTTACACGCTGCTTGCATTCGTGATCGTGATCATTGGCGGGCTTGGAAGTCTCTTCGGTGCGCTGCTCGGTGGAATTCTGATTGGTCTGTCGGAAGCGCTGGCAGCGGTGCTGTTCCAGCCGTCAATGAAGAGTGCTTTCAGCTTCGCCCTTCTGATCATCGTCCTGTTGCTGCGGCCACAAGGACTCTTGGGCAAGCCCCGTCGATGAACTGTTTTGCCGGCCTTTGTGACACGCTGACGCCAACCGGGAGGTTGCTCGGCGCTACAGCGCTGCTGGCCTGCTTGCTGTTGCCCTATTGGGGCAGTTCCTATGTGATGACCGTTGCGACCACAGTCTTCTACCTGTCGCTCGTCGGGCAGTCCTGGAATCTGATGCTCGGCTTTGCCGGACTTCTGTCGATCGGGCATGCCCTGTTCGTTGGCATCGGGGCCTACAGTTCGGCCTATCTGTTTTCAGCGATGGGTTTACCGCCCCTTCTGGGTGTGGTGCCCGCAGTAATCGTTGCCGTAGCCATGGGACTATTCATTGGCTATCTGGGCTTTCGCTTCGCGATTGGCGGGGTGTATTTCGCGCTTCTCACCATTGCGTTTGCCGAACTGGTTCGCATCGTGATTGATCATGTGTCCTGGCTGGGTGCAACCGAGGGCCTGTTTCTGGCAGTTTCGGCGGAGGACCGATACGGAATTGACCTCGTTAACCTGCGCGGTGCGCCGGAGATGTTTTATTATCTGATCATGGCGCTTGCGTTGGCCGCGCTCATTCTTTGTCGGGTCCTCCTCCGAAGCCGGCTGGGTTACTATTGGCAGGCAATCCGCGACGACGAGGCTGCGGCCGAAGCATTGGGTGTGAATGTCCTGCGCTACAAGATGTACGCGGTTGCCATTTCGTCCGGAATGTCTGGGGTCGGCGGCGTCTTCTACGCGTTTTACCAGAACAGCCTGTTTCCCGAGATTGTGTTCAGTATCGAGCGCTCCATCGAAATCACGCTCGGCTCCATTGTCGGAGGTGTTGGCACAGTGTTCGGTCCCGTTTTCGGCACATTTATTCTCACGCCCCTGGGCGAAGTCATTACCGAGCTGATTGATCTCTTGAAGCACTGGCAGGTGATCGATCCCGATCTCAAACTTGACGGTCTCAAGCTTCTCGTCTGGAGTTTTATTGTTGTTTTGATCGTGCTGTTCAAACCGACAGGTCTGTGGCCCTGGTTTCGCGACCGGTTTCGGCTGACACGTCCCGGGTCATGACCGTGAGCAACGCCGTACCGATCCTCCGGGTCAACGGCATCTCAAAAAGCTTTCGTGGGCTTCGGGCGTTAAATGACGTTTCGTTCGACGTTGTCGACCAGGGAATAGCGGCTCTCATCGGGCCCAATGGGGCCGGAAAGACGACACTCTTCAACATAATTGCCGGTGTGTTTCCTCCCGATCGCGGATCGGTTCAACTTGGCGGGGTCGACATCACGGGTCTTCGCCCGGATCAGATTTGCAAGGCGGGTATTGGACGGACATTCCAGCTCGTCAAGCCATTCGCTGACATGACTGTACTCGATAATGTCACAGTGGCGGCCTTGCACAGTGCGGAGACTGTAAGGGAGGCGAAAGACGTGGCCCGTCGGTTCCTCAAACTGCTTGAACTTGACAGCAGG
Source organism: Alphaproteobacteria bacterium (assembly GCA_965221485.1). Classification (GTDB taxonomy): domain Bacteria; phylum Pseudomonadota; class Alphaproteobacteria; order MPNO01; family UBA830; genus JAJEBT01. Next base: position 3,896,551 of record OZ244893.1, read on the forward strand.
GCCGATCAACACGCTTCAAACCTGACCCTGCCGGACCGCAAGCGTCTGGAGGTGGCCCGAGCCCTCGCAACAGGTCCGCGCCTCTTGCTTCTGGACGAGGTGATGGCTGGCCTCCGTCCTTCGGAGACCGACCGCATGGTTACCGTTCTTCGTCGGCTTCGCGACGACACAGGTCTTACGATTCTTCTTATTGAACATGTCATGCGGGCCGTCATGGCGTTGTCGGAACACATCACGGTCCTGCATCATGGTGAGAAAATCAGTGCTGGAACTCCTGATGACATCGTCCGGGATCCTGCCGTACTGGAGTGCTATCTCGGAGATTACGGACCGTGATCCTGAAGGTCGACAGGCTGAACCTCTATTACGGTGATGCGCAGGCACTCGATGACGTGTCACTCGACGTTGCTTCAGGAGACATCGTGGTCGTTGTCGGTTCAAATGGTGCCGGAAAAAGCTCTCTCATCCGGACCATCGCCGGTATTGAAAAGCCGCGGTCCGGCAGAATCCTGTACAAGGGTACCGACATTGCCGGATGGCCGAGCCATCGGGTTTGCAATCTGGGGGTTGGACAGGTTGCGGAGGGCCGGCAAATTTTCTCCGGGCTGACAGTGCGGGAAAATCTGGAGGTTGGCGCCTTTCTTGAACGCGGGCGGCGGGATACCGAAAAAACCATGGAACGGGTTTTGGCGATGTTCCCCATCCTGCGCGAGAGAAGCCGGCAACAGGCCGGCACATTGTCAGGCGGTGAGCAGCAGATGCTGGCAATCGGCCGATGCTTGCTGGGTCGGCCAGAACTTATCATGTTCGATGAGCCGTCGCTTGGCCTTGCTCCAGCGATTGTCCAGGAGGTTTTCGCAATTATTGAGCGCCTCAACGCCGCAGGGACAACGATCGTTCTTGTTGAACAGAATGTTGCCGTGTCCCTCAGGATGGCAACCCGGGCTTACGTCCTTGAAAATGGACGAATCGTCCTCAGCGGCAGAGGCGAGGACCTGCTTCAGGATGATCGTGTTCGCGAAGCCTATCTGGGCCTGTGACAGGCGTGATCCCTTTGCGGTGCGTTCCGATGCCGCTCCCGGGGCCGTAACAGCGGGGTTACGACGGACAACAGTTTGAGCTGGCTCGGAAATAGACGAATGTCTGTCGGGGACGCAACCATGAGAGGGTGTCCTGTCCTCACGCCTGCCAGGTCAATCACAACCGATCTCTCTGCTGTAACGGGACGGTGCAAGTTCGGTCATTATGATCCGTAAGCCGCAATTTCCTTCGTTCCATCCCCGATTTCAGGGGATCGACGGGGTTGACCTCCCGCTGACCGGGTCACAATTGGTTAAGCGGTTCGTTGAATTCTCCCGGCCCTTGCGCCGGTCGGTCGGAGACAACAGGAACGCCATGACAGGCATCCCGGGTGTATATCCTGTTTCTGCTGCCCGATTGCCGTGGCCGTCCGCGAGGAGGCCGGTGTTACTGCGCACATTTGGTGATTGATCCCCTTACGGTTTGATCTGGTATCCTTCGCGTGAAACCTTACGATTCTTGAGGTGGATTCGATGTTCATTCGCGTCAAGACTTCGGGAAATCACAAGTATCTCCAGCTTGTTGAAAACCACCGAGAGGGATCCAGGGTCAATCAGACCGTTATTGCCTCTCTGGGTCGTCTGGACCGGCTTCAGAAAAGCGGTGCGATTGACAGGCTGGTCCAGTCTGCCTCGCGGCTGGCCGACACGCTCATGCTGCTTTCTCAAAGCAAGAGCGGACAGGGACCAGGTCCCGACAGCGAGGTCCGGATCATTGGTCCTGCGCTTGTTTTTGAACAGCTTTGGAGCCAGACTGGTTGCCGCGATGCGGTTCTTTTGCATCTGTCCCGCAATGGCCATAAAGCCGATACCGAACGCGCGATTTTTTCGACGGTCCTGCGCCGGATCATGATGGCAGGATCCGGTTCCGGAGCCTTTGACTGGATCCCGGGACGGCCGCTCGAAGGGTCGGACAGCGTTGCGTCACAACAGGTTTTTCAGGCCACGACATGGTTGGGCCAGGCTTCGCAGGATCCTTCAGGCGAAGCGGGCTCTCCGCTCCGCATGAAAGACCTGATCGAGGAAACGATGTTCGATCACCCCCGGGATCTGTTTACCGATCCCGATCTGGTGATTTTTGTTGGTCATGACGGCGGAAACCCTGATCGGTCCGTCGAAGACGGTGCGTCCCGTAATGCCGATCGAAGGGTGCTGGGTTTGGTGATCAGTGGCGACGGGGAACCGGTTTGCAGCGAGATGCGTTCCGGCAGTACTGCGGATGTAACCACCATTGAAAAGGTTGCCGATCGTCTCCGGCATCGCTCGGGCGTACGCGAGGTATGCCTTGTGGCCGATGCCGGGATAAACCTGAACAGCATGATTGCTGCCCTGGAGGCTCGCGGCTGGACGTACATTCTCGGTACCTTCCCGTGGCAGACCCGGGAAATTTTCGATGCAGTGTTGGCGGATGACGGTCCGTTTGAAATCATTGCAGTCACCCGCCATCACAGTCAGATGATGGAATTCCAGGTCAAGGAGGTCCGCATCCAGCATGGATCGGAGGGCCCGGCCCACCGCTACATTGTTTGCCGAAACCCTGCCGAGATGCATGCTGGATCTGACGGAGTACGGCTCCTGCATACAAACACGACTCTTGCTCCTGTGGATGTTGCGCTGCGTTACCTCCAGCTCTGGATGGTAGAGCAGATTTTCCGTACGACCCGGAGCGCGCTCCAGACACTCCCCGGGAGTCACCAGAAGGACGCAGCGATCTGTGGACATTTTTTCTGTTCGTATCTCGCACTCGTTCTCCAGCGGACCCTCATGCGGAAATTGGAATCCGTCGGAATTTCCGTCGAATGGGACGAAGTCCTGCGCAATCTTGCGGTGCTGACCGAAACACGGATTACGCAGCAGGGAAAAACTTTCGCAGTGCGTGGCCGGGAGACCGAGATTGCGGCAAAGGTCGCCCAGTGTGCCGGCGTCGTTTTTCCGGGCCACGTGCGCCTGATCGAAGCGGGGGAGGAAACTCAACCTGCCGGGGCCAGCTGAGCGGATGAATTGCTTGTGCCCGGCGTAGGAACCGGAAAGCGTATCGTTTCCGTTCTACGTGCGGGTTGCTGATGCTCTCTCCGATCCCAACTTCTGTCAAACCGGTCGTTGTCCGTCGCTGACAGGCAGGTCGGCCGCTTCGCGGCAATCCTGTGGGACTTCCGGGCAACTGACCAGACTTTGGACCAGGCCGTCAATTCTATCGGTCAACGGGGCGAAAGCTCCCTGGGTTCTTTCCTTCGTCCGTTTGCCCGATCACGGATTGATCCAACTGTCGTGCATTGTTTCGGCATTCCGAATGTCCGGCAGGGTCTCACCCGGGAATCAGCGCTGCGAAACCAGGGCTTGAGGTAAAATGGGCTGTTGGTGGACCACACCGACAGTGGTTCCGGCCGTATGGGAAAATCAACCGGCTCGTCATAGAATCGATGCTGATCGACGACTGCAGGGATGAGCACAATGGCTGTTACCAATACCGAGTTGACACGTGACATGTTGGGAAAGGATCTCTACGTCATCTTTACGCGCCCGGTTGCTCCTAGAGAAGAGATCATGAAACTCCTTCCCAAACATCTGGAGCGGCAGGTCGAACTGGAAAAACAGGGCATACTTTTTGCAGCCGGGCCGATGGAGGCGGAGGAAGCAGACAAGCCACGCACCGGAATGATCATTGTTCGCGCTGACTCCTTTGAGCAAGCCCGTGAGATCGCCATGGGAGATCCGTTTCATGCGGAAGGGTTGCGCGAATTCGAGATCTGGAACTGGTCGATGAATGAAGGCAGTCTCACGATTACAGTGAATTATTCGGATCAAAGCGCAAGCGTGGTGTGACCTTGCCCGCATTCCCGTCGCTGGCACTGCAGCGGGCTTCGGGAGTGCAGCAAGTCTCCAATAGCCAGGACTGCCTGCATGAACATCGGACGATCTCTCCGCCGCCGCGAGGACTTTCGGCTTCTCCGAGGTCAGGGGCGTTATGTCGACGACATGGTTCTGCCGGGGACAGCCTGGTGCGCCTTCGTCAGGTCCCCTCACGCACATGCCCGGATCGATCGCATTGACACCACTCGCGCGGCGAACATGATGGGGGTTGTCCACATTGTTACGCATGCGGACTGGAAGGCTGCCGGTCTGGGCGAGCTCACTGTGGTGCATCCCATGCCGTTTGATGACGGCCGTCCCATGAACGAGGCTCCGAGACCGGCATTCGCGTCCGATCGCGTGCGGCATGTCGGGGATGTGGTTGCAGCTGTGATTGCTGACACTCGGGCAGAAGCTCTGGATGCGGCCGAGCAGGTGATCGTTGACTACACGCCCATGCAATCCGTGACCAGTGTAGCCCGGTCCCTCGATCATGACGCGCCGCTGGTTCATGAGCAGTTTGACAGCAATCTCGTGTTCGAGATCGAGAAGGGCGACCGCAGGGCGACAGAAGCCGCGCTCCGGGAGGCTCGTCATGTCGTCGAAATGACTTTGCCGTCAAATCGGGTCGCCGGCAGTCCCATGGAACCCAGATCCTATCTTTGTGACTACGATGTTGAGACCGGGCGCTACACGTTTTTCGCTACTACGCAGACACCGCACTATCTGAGGCGCTGGCTGGCAGTCTACACGCTCTTCGTGCCCGAGAACCGAATTCGTGTGATTGCGCCTGATGTTGGCGGCGGCTTTGGACTCAAGGTTCATTTTGCGGTCGAGGCATCGACCATAGCATGGCTGGCAGGACGACTGCGGCGACCGGTCAAATGGACTGCGACCCGAGCCGAGTGTCTCATGTCGGATGCTCAGGCTCGCGATCATCACACGATCGCTCGAATGGGGTTTTCAGGTGACGGCGATATCGTTGCTCTCCAGGTCGATACGATCGCTGCACTCGGCGGGTATCTGTCGAATTTTGCACCCAGCATTCCGGGAAATTCCTATCCGCAGACCCTGACCGGTCTCTACCGGACGCCGAATGCTCATCTTCGTGTCCGGGGCGCCTACACCCATACGGTCCCGGTTGATGCCTATCGTGGTTCGGGCCGCCCTGAGGCAACCTGGGTGAACGAGCGATTGACCGAAAATGGAGCCAGGGAGCTGGGTATTGATGTCGTAAGGTTGCGCCAGCGAAATCTGGTCAGAGAGGAAGATTTCCCGTGGCCGACACCTGGGGGCAGAACCTACGATTCCGGGGATCCGCCGACATTGCTGCGGAAACTTGTCGAGCTGGCCGACTATCGCGGGTTGCGTGAGCGTCAGGCGAGACTGCGGGAAGACGGGAAACTGATGGGAATTGGCCTGGCCTGTTTTCTTGACAAGTCGGGGACCGGGAACAGCGCCAATCTTGCGTCCAGGGGAGGCATGCATGGCGGCTTTGAGAGTGCCATTGTCCGTGTGCACTCGGATGGCAAGGTAACGCTGTTGTCCGGAAGCCACAGCCATGGCCAGGGACATGACATTACGTTTTCCCAGATTGCTGCAGATCGGCTTGGGCTGCCGGTCGAAGACATCATTCTGATTGAGGGTGATACGGACATGGTTCCCTTCGGAAATGGAACCTGGGGATCCCGTTCACTCACGGTGGGGGGGTCCGCGATTCTTGTGGCCTCTGACCGGGTTGCCGCAAAGGCGCGGCGCATCGCCATCCACATGCTGGAATGCGCCGATGAAGATCTCGATTACGCGGACGGTGTCTACCGGGTTCGCGGTACAGATCGGACGGCAAGCTTTGCTGAAGTGGCGGACAACGCCTATCACGGTGCCCGGCTTCCTCCTGGGCCTGACGGAACGGTCGAGCCGGGGCTTGAGGAGACCGTTTTCTGGGAGCCGCTGGACACGAACGATCCCCAGGCGATGCACCTTGCCGTGGTACGGGTTGATCCGGATGATGGCCGGGTGACGGTATCCGACTACTATACGGCCGATGACTGCGGTGTCATCGTCAATCCCATGATCGTGGAAGGACAGGTTCATGGCGGCCTCGGCCAGGGGGTGGGTCAGGCGCTGATGGAAGCTGTCCGCTATGATGACGAAGGAAACGGTCAACTGTTTTCCGGCAGTTTTCTTGACTACTGCATGCCCCGGGCCGATGACTTGCCGTATTTCAGTCTCGTGTTCCATGAGACCCCGGCACCGTCGAATCCGCTGGGCGTGAAGGGCGGGAGCGAGACGGGTGCCATTGGAGCACCGGCCGCCATTGGCAATGCTGTTGTGGATGCGCTCTGGCATCTGGGTGTTCGCCATGTTCCGCTGCCGATGACCTCGGAAGCGGTCTGGAGAGCGATCCAAGTAGCAAGGATGAAAGGATATCCGTCATGAGCCGCAAATCTGTGGGCGTGAACCCGAAAAACGTCTCGCCACCTCTCAAACCGCATTACTCCAACAGTATTCGCACCGACGCGGGACCACTTCTCTTTGTTTCCGGTCAGGTCGCGCTGGACGAGACCGGGACGCTTGTCGGAGAAGGTGACATTCGTGCCCAGGCGACCCAGGTACTGGAAAACATCCGCGCAATCGTCGAGGCCAATGGCGGTACGATGGCAGATATCGTGCAGGTCACCGTCTATGTCACGGACATCGAGGCCTTCACAACCATTTCGGACATTCGGGAACGTTATTTCCCCTCCGATGGACCCGCTTCCGCAATCGTCGAGGTTTCGGCGCTGGCCTGGCCCGGGTTTCTTGTCGAAATCGCTGCAGTTGCCGCTCTCTCGGGCTGACTTGAAACGCAGGGAAGCACGAAAACATGCGGATCCTGTTGATCGAAGACGACAAGGATGTGGCCGGCTACGTTGTAAGGGTCCTGTCGGAGGCGGGTCACATATGTGCTCTGGCAGCTGACGGGATGACTGGCCTCACAATGGCGCATGACGAGGATTTTGACGTTCTGGTTGTGGACCGTATGATTCCGAAGCCGGATGGGCTTGCCGTCATTCGCACCTTGCGGGCTTCCGGCAATGAGGTTCCAATTCTGGTCCTGAGTGCGCTGGCCCAGGTTGGTGATCGGGTTACTGGATTGAAGGCAGGAGCTGACGATTACCTGGTCAAGCCTTTTGCGGCAACCGAGCTTCTCGCACGGCTGGAGGCGCTGTTTCGTCGTCGGGTAGGTGGCGGAGGCGAAGAGACGATCCTGAGGGTGGCGGATCTCGAGATGAATCTCCTGTCCCGGCGGGTCAGTCGAGCCGGACATCTGATTGATCTGAAACCCAGGGAGTTCCGATTGCTTGAATACCTCATCCGCAACGCCGGTCATGTTGTGACGCGAACGATGCTTCTGGAAAATGTCTGGGATTATAATTTTGATCCCCAAACCAATGTCATCGACGTGCATATCAGTCGATTGCGGCAGAAGATCGACCGTGGCCACGATCCTGCGCTGATCGAGACCGTACGGGGTGCCGGCTATGCCATTCGGACGGGTGACGCGTCTGCATAAAAGCGCGAGCTTCAGGTTCGCGTGTCTGTACACGGTTCTCTTCGGCGCTTCTGTCGCGGTGTTGGCAGGATTTTTGTGGCAGACGACCATTGGTGCCTTGTCATTGCAGCTTGACGAGACGGTTCGGGCCGAGATCAAGGGCGTTCTTGACGAGTACCGGCAAAATGGGGCGCAGGGTGTCGCCATACTGATCGCTGACCGGGCCCGATCCGATCCGGACGGCCGCGCGATCTATCTTTTGACGGATGCATTCGGACGGCCGATTGTGGGCAATATCGACGCTTGGCCTGCCAGCATAACCGAGTTGTCGCGTCCTTCTGATGCCGGGGAAAAATGGTTGGAATTCCAGATTGTCGGAAACCGGTCCAGCATTGTCCGTGGGCAGGCCTTCGTGCTTTTCGGACGGCTTCGATTGCTCGTAGGACGTGACGTCAGGGAGTTGCAGAGATATCGCACCACAATTGTCAATGCGATCATCTGGGGAATCGGGATCACGCTGGCTCTGGCGCTCGTGGGCGGCGTTGCCATGAGTCGAAGCAGCCTTCGCCGCATCGAGACGATAAACCGCACAAGCCGGGAGATCATGAGAGGCGATCTTTCACGCCGTATTCCCTTGCGCGGAAACGGAGACGAGTTTGATCAGCTCGCTGCCAGCCTCAATGAAATGCTGGAGCGCATTCAGGCATTGCTTGAGGGGTTGCGTCACGTATCTGACAATATTGCTCATGATCTCAGAACGCCGTTGTCTCGATTGCGCAGCCGGCTGGAGAGGCTGGACGAGGCTGGACTGGCCGAATCTGATATCCGTCAGAGGGTGGGGGAGGCGCTCTCCGAGGCCGATGATATTCTGGCCCTGTTCAATGCTCTTCTCCGGATCACTCACATTGAGGCCGATGTCCGGCGCGACGAATTTGTTCCTGTGGATCTCACAGCCATCATTCAGGATGTCGCCGAACTCTATGAACCGGTTGCACTGGAGAAGGGGTTGGTGTTCGTGACCGGAGACCTCAAGGGCAAGACGCTCTCCGGCGATCGCGACCTGTTGTTTCAGGCGACCGCCAATCTGGTCGACAACGCGATCAAGTATACGGCATCGCCGGGATCCGTGGGCATTGCTGCCTCGGGTGGCGAAATCGTTGTATGGGACACCGGACCGGGCGTTCCGGAGGATATGCGTGCCACCGTATTCGAGCGCCTTCATCGGCTTGAAAGGGATCGGGGCGAGCCCGGCAGCGGACTGGGACTTACGCTGGTGCGTGCTGTGCTGCAGCTGCACGAGGGGCGGGTGGAGTTGGCTGATAATGCACCCGGACTGCGAGTTACAATGAAGCTGGGATGAGACTGAATATTCGCCGGTGTGATCTCGATTCGGGAGACATGTTCAAGCCAGTTGCCTCGTGAACGAAGGCCAGAGTGGATCACGAAAACAGAGGTGTTGGTTACCATTCCGGTCCCCGGTTGACCCGACAATCAACCAGGATGCTCGGCGTCTCGGCATGTGTAGGGGGGCTCAACACTGTCTTTGGAACTTGTCCGCAGCGAAGGAATTTGTGCCTCTCCGCGGCCGCTGTCGAGTGTTACCTGCCGGTCCTCCGCGTTTCTGGAGGTCGCCGTTTTGACCGGAAGGCCCGGCATCTAACGCAAGTCAAATGCGACCTTTCGGTTACCGCGGATTTTCCGGAGAAATCCTTATCCGTATGTTCTATAACCGCAGTCCCAGGAAGTATTCCACGCACCGGGAGCAGGAAGACCCATGAAACTTGGCTTTTTTACCATGCCGGTTCATCGGCTGGACAGAGACTATACGGAGGTCCTGCAGGAGGATCGCGAAGCTATCATTCTGGCGGACCGGTGTGGTTATTCGGAAGCCTATGTAGGTGAACACGTAACGGACGAAGCCGAGAGCATCACGAACTCGATGTTGTTTCTGGCCAGCCTGATATCTGATACCCGGCAGATCAGGCTTGGAACCGGGACGGCGAATCTCTCCCACACACACCCGGTTCTGATTGCGGCCCAGGCAGCGATGATGGATCATCTTCTCAAGGGGCGTTTTCTTCTGGGCGTCAGCCCCGGAGCCTTGGAATCTGATGCGGAGGCGCTCGGGATCCGGGGCCTTGACCGCAACGAAATGTTCGCCGAGTCGATAGGACATATCCTGGATATCTGGAAAGGCGAACCACCCTATGATCTCACAGGAAAGCACTGGAATATCACCACGCGGGATACGTTGTTTCCGGAAATCGGATTGGGCCGGATCGCATCACCCTATCAAAAACCGCATCCGCCGATCCTGGGTACTGTGGTGGCGCCGTTTTCCAAGGGCGTGATCGAAATGGGCAAGAAGGGGTTCCTGCCGATCTCGGCGAACTTCTTGATGGACAAGTGGGTGGCCACCCATTGGGCCAATTACCGCCAGGGCTGCCAAATGGCGGGGCGACCGGCCAATCCCGATGACTGGCGTATTGCCCGTTCGATCTTCGTCAATGAAGATCACAAGACGGCGATCGAGTATGGAAAGACCCACGAGCGCAGTCCCTACCGGTTCTACTATCGGCAACTCTTCACGAAACTCAAGAAAGCCAATCGTCATGCCGTGTTCAAGCCGGATCGCGACACACCTGACGAAGCCCTGACCCTCGATTTCATCGTCGACAATCTGGTGATTGCCGGTGACGTCAACAGCGTTGTCGATCAACTGCTGGCTTTCAGGGAAGTTACCGGCGATTTCGGCACGCTTCTTTATGCTGGAAAGGACTGGGAAGACAAGGTGCTGGGAAGGCGATCTATGGAATTGATGGCGGAGAAGGTCATGCCGGCGATCAACACCGCGATAGGCCGCCGCGAGGCGGCGCAATAGCGCCACTTGTGCCTGCGGCAAATTAAGACCGTCATCCTGGTATCGCCCTGGCATTGGTGCGGTCCCTGTGATGGTGATCCCTGACAGGGACGCGGACAGTGTTCGATCGATCCTGATACCTGTCCCTCCCTGAACTGTTATTGTGCTCCATGCTGACAAACCGCAGACCGGTGTGACACAGGTTGACGGCCGGAAAGAAAACCGAAGCCGCACCGTTGCCGTGACCTGCAAGGCACCAAACCGGAAATGAACGCTGGTGGTGGTCAGACTCCTTACGGACCCATGTGTCTTGCGCTTGAAGAGGCGCGGGCCGCTGGCAATCGTGGCGAAGTGCCAGTCGGTGCGGTCCTCGTGGAGGGGAAAACCCGAGAGATTCTGGCGCGCTCAGGCAACCGGGTTGAAGAACTGGGCGATCCCACAGCTCACGCGGAAATGCTTGTCATTCGGGCCGCCGCAGGTCATCTCGGCACCGCCCGCCTCGTCAACTGCGATCTGTATGTGACACTGGAACCCTGTCCCATGTGCGCACAGGCGATTTCCCTTGCTCGCTTGCGCCGTGTCTATTTCGGAGCACAGGATCGCAAGGGCGGCGGCATAGAGAACGGCCCGCGGATCTTCAACCAGCCGACATGCCATCACCGGCCCGAAGTCTATGGCGGTATCGGTGAGACAGAAGCTTCGCGACTGCTAAAGGCCTTTTTCGAGGCGAGGCGATAGGTGACACTTCGCCAGCCGACGGGTTGCCCCCGATCGGCAAGGCCATGACCGTTCGATCTTTCCCGACCGATGTTCGAGGCGATCAGGGCGTGATGTCTGTTGCAAGAACACGGTCCGGAATGCTTGGCAGGTTCGGCCGGCAGAATTCAATCAGGATCGAGCCGTGATGTAACGGGCGTAATACGATCGGCAACCCGCTTCTGTCCGGCCACGGTTGGGAACGAACGGATGCCCGTTGGCCGCAACGGTCGAGACTGCTGAAACGGCGCCCGCCCTGTACACTCGACATACCTCATTGTGCGTATTGCAGAGGGTAGCCCTGCTGGCGGCCAGCCTCAGTCATCAAACCCGTATTCCTTCCAACGGCTGTTGACAAGGTCAAGATCGTCCTTGTGCGGGTGCACCGAGAGTGGATAACGATCTCCGCCGTACTGCTCTTCTGGATCGAAATCAAGATTGACCGTTGCGTCGATCAGGACCCGGGTCCACTTGCCGGTTCCGTACTTCATCGGGTCCCGCTCCGAGAGGCGGGTGGATGGGTCGAGGAGGGATCCGAAGGTCGCCGGAAAAAACACGATGTCGTCTTCTGCTGCGTTCACGCGATAGGCAAATGCCCAGTCCATGGCGCCGTAGTCATGAATATCGATATCCTCATCAACCACCCAGATGTTCTTGTATCGAAGATGAGCGGCATTGGATCCCCAGATTGCCGCCGCGGCCTGCTTCGCCTGACCGCGATAGGTCTGGTGCATCTGAATCATCAATGTCGTTCCGTTATTCGCTGCCGGGCAATGCACATCCGTGATTCCGGGGACGCCGGCCCGCTCAAGGACGTTCCAGGCCACGCCGGCCCTCTGAACTGAACTGGTTATCGAGTTTTCGTTCAACATCTTGGGCAAGGTGCCCTCCAGCGTTCCGCGATGAATCGAGCCATTGCGAAACGTCACACAGGTGACCCTGGTGACATGTTTGGGCCCCTGATCGCCGCCGAAATACCCGGTATATTCGCCGAACGGCCCTTCCATCTCGAAGGTTTCGGGGTCGGGGTCGATGTAACCTTCAATCACCATCTCGCAGTCTGCCGGAACCATCAGGTCGCTGGTCTCACACTTGACCAGTTCCATGGGCCGACCGCGGATAGCACCCATGACTTCATACTCCGACACACCCGTCGGAATCGGTGCTGATGCACAGAATGGCAGGCAGGGCTCAAATCCGTAAACATGTGCCACCGGCATTTTCATGCCGCGATCAGCCCATTTCTGGAAATGGACCCCCCAGTTCTGGGCCCTCCACAGAAGGACCGGTATTGTATCCTTCTGTCCCAGCATCCCCCGGTAGATTCCGAGATTATGCTGACCGGTCTCGGGATCCATCGTGACCGTTGCCTGATAGGTGTTGATGTATCGGCCGCCATCTTCGCGATGCCATCGCGGCACCGGGATCTTGTACACATCTATGTCATCTCCGGTGACGACGTTCTCCTTGACCTTGCCCCGGTTCACCGAGACTGGTGCAACCCGCTGTGTGAGATAGTGGCGAGTGGCCATGACCAGGTCACGAACCGGTGCGTCCTTGGGCAAACCGAGAGTCATGGCAACGCGGCTGTAATTTGACAGCCCACCGGTGAAGACCTGACGCGACCAAACATCGTCGTCAGGTCCGTATCCCTTGACGTTGTTGAACAGCAAGGCTGGTCCGTCACCGTTTCCGAACGTCTTGCGGGCAATGGTTCCCAGTTCGCAGTCCCAGTCGACTTCGGCATTGATTTCCTGAAGTTCGCCCTCCATTCGCAGTGCATCGATCCATCCGCGAAGGTCGTCAAAAGAGCGGGGCACGAGCCGGTTATGCATGCCGTCGATCGAGAGTTCGGTCACGTTTACTACTCCTTCATGTTGTTTCGGGCGGATGCGCCGGCTTTACTCAGCCCCGCTTCCCTGTTGGTTGTGGTTTGTCTGTTCCCGACAAGCTGACTGGTCACCGGGCCGCGCCCGACAAGCGCCTTGAGCACTTCCTTTGGTGGGGTATCAGGATGCGGTCAGTCCCTGCGTTCCGACGGAACCTCAGTGACCGGAACCCAGCCGTTTGGGCCATGAACCGGACAGACGCAGCGAGTCCCAGCGCGCTTCAATGGCCTGCATGTCCCCGTCCAGCGGACGTACCGTGGGCGGATATCTCTCTCCCCCACGTTCCGGTTCGTAGTCCAGATTGATCGTGGCGTCGATCAGTACCCGGTTCCATTTACCTGTACCGAACTGGTGCACGTTGGCGTCCCGTCGTCTGACGCTCGGATCCAGACCGGCCCCCCAGTTGGCCGGAAAAACAATGATGTCGTCTTCTCCGGCATTGACTCGCCATGCACAAGCCCAGTCAACGGCTTCATAGTCATGGATATCGATATCTGAATCGACCACTGTGACGTGTTTGTATCGAACATGGGAAGATGAATCACCCCATAGGGCAGCGGCCACCTGTTTGGCCTGGCCCCGGTAGGTCTGTTCGATGGCAACGTTGATATTCACGCCGGCATGAATCGGGGGGCCGAAGACATCGACCACACCGGGAACGCCGGCGCTTTCGAGAGCGTTCCACGCGACCGCAGAGCGCTGAACCGAACTCATGATCGGGTTCTCGCCAACGCTTCCCGGAATGGCCCCCTCGACGGTACCCCGGAAAATGGGGTCGTCTCTGTGGGTGATACAGGTGACCCGTGTGGTGTGCTTTTTTGAGCGCTCCGGAGCATAATATCCCGTAAATTCTGCGTAGGGCCCTTCCTCGGTAAAGGTCGCCGGGTCGGTCGATATCCAGCCTTCTATAACGATTTCGGCGCTTGCGGGCACAAGCAAAGGCACCGTTTCGCAGGCAACGAGGTCAACAGGCTCGCCGCGAATGGCGCCCATGACCTCGTATTCGGAAACATTACGGGGCACCGGGGCACCGGCCGTGAAACCCAGGGACGGTTCCCAGCCAATGACGTAGGCCACCGGCATTTCGTCGCCTCGCTTTTCGTGCTTCGAATAATGTGCGCCCCAATGCTGGGCTCGCCACATGAGCACCGGGATTTCCGCCGGACCGCTGACCATACCGCGATAAATCCCCACATTATGAACGCCGCTGTCGGGATCGCGCGTGACACATCCTGCGTAGGTCAGAACGTATCGTCCGCCATCAAGCCGGTTCCATTTGGGAACCGGAAATTTCAGCAGATCAATATCGTCTCCCGTCACGATGTTCTGCTTGACGGGGCCGTGCGTGACGATGCGGGGCTCGATTCTCTCCTGGAATATGGTTCGGCAGATCCGGACAAGTTCACGAACCGGGGTATCCTGGGGCAACCCAAACATCATCGCGATGCGCGAATAACTCGCCTGGCCGCCTGTGAAGAGTCGTGAGCAGAGGGACTCCGGTCCGTTGTAGTCCTTGATGTTGGAGAACAGGAATGCCGGCCCGTCGCCACTTCCCTGCATCATGCGAATGAGATTGCCGAGCTCGACGTTCCAGTCCACTTCGCCCGTGATCTCTTCCAGCTCGTTGCCTTTGCGCAGTGCGTCGATCCAGCCGCGCAAGTCTCCGAACGCCGTTCGCATACCGGGCCACCTCCCGTTGGTTGAAAAACTTTATGCCCCGCAGGCACGCGAGACATACCCGGTTTTTGTTTGCCGCGCCAGACTCACTCCCGGTTTCCTAGCAGATTGACCACGTTCGACACGACCATGGCCGTCCCGACCTGGGCGCGTCAGAGTCTCACCTGTTTACGTTCGCGCCTGGCCTCCAGGATTGGGTGCAACGGAACGTGTGCCTCGGGTAAGACCATTCCGATGTTGCATTTGCCCGACCGGAGAACCGTTATCCTGTCCGGGGCTGGTATACAGGAAAAGACCGCTGCCAACCGGTTTGCCCGACATTGCGGCGTCACAACGTTTCGGCCGGTGCTGCCCGGATGCCGCCGGTCATGCCTCATCCGAATCTGAACTTCTGACCTGCTTTTTGTTCCTCAATCGCCTGATTGTTCCACGGAACGCCGGTGCCGTCGCTTCGTGCCCGGGTGTTCTGCGAGCTCATTTTCCCGGTTTCGCATGGTCCGCAGGCTTGTTGCCGTTAGCCCACATAACGTGATGAAAGCAAGGCCCCATGCCGACCAGACGTAACCACCATGGCCGCCCATTGCCATGAATTCAATCATGGCAATAGCCTGGAGACGGAGGGGTCCCGGGACTCCTCACGAGGCGGCTTCCCCCCGTGAGTGCGCAAATTGCAGGACGCGGAGTCTCTGACCGGCAATCTCGCCACGTGTTCGGACGATAACAAGGGTGACGAACAATGCCGTGAAGCCGGCGGCCATGAGCAACAGAGGTGTCAACATGGAGACATGGATCGATGGCACGGCGATCTTGCTGATGCTGGCCGGCTGATGGAGGGTATTCCACCAGTCAACCGAAAACTTGATGATGGGAAGGTTGATCAGTCCGACGATCGCGAGAATGGCTGCGGCCTTCTGTCCTCTGGCGGTATCTTCGAACGCGTTGGACAGAGAAATATAACCCAGATAGAGGAAAAACAGGATCAGGACCGAGGTCAGCCTGGCATCCCACACCCACCAGGTTCCCCACATCGGTTTTCCCCACAGGGAGCCGGTTGCAAGACAAATCAGCGTAAAACAGGCACCAATCGGCGCCGCTGCGCGCGCTGTGAAATGTGCAACCGGATGAGACCAGACAAGGCCGACAATGCTCGCCATTCCGATATAGGCGTAGGCGAACAGCGCCATCCATGCTGCAGGCACATGCACATACATGATTCTGACCGTCTCGCCCTGCTGGTAGTCGGGAGGAGACACACCGAACGCAAAAACGGTTCCGGTAGCGATCAGAAGGATCGCAGCCGCGCTTGACCACGGCAGTATGACGTTCGCGAGGCGAAGAAATCGGGTTGGGTTGGCAAGGCGATGCAGCATCATCACGGTCAGCGCAGCGTTATCGTGTTCGCCCGGTAAAATACCGTCAGTCGGCGGCACTTCTCAACCCGATCCTCGACAGCTTCAGACAAAAAACGGCCCGCCACCCAAGGTAGCGGGCCAGTTGTAGCCAGCAAGTCGGCTGGGGGACATCCTGGCAGGATGTCCGAGGCAACAGATAGCATCATGAGATGCAATTGTGGCGTCATCGGGGCATGAATAGTTCAGTTCCGTGATGTTTTCGTGTCAGATCCTGTGCGGTCAATCATGGCCCTTGGGGCGCACCCGGAAATGCGAGATCAAATGTCCGGTGGCACACCGAGCACGTCCGCAATGGTTGGAATGCGTGTCAGCGCCCACTTCAGTTCCTGTCGGCGGTAACCGTCGAGACTGCCGGGCGCCACCCGGTTCGATAACGGGATGCCCTGTTCCACATCACTGAGCTGCTGTCGCAGAATCAGGCCAAGCAGGATTTCGTGCGCTTTCAGGAGGTCATTGACGGTCGATGCGGGTGCCTCTCCAGCATCCACGGCCAAACGCAAGCGTTCCGGGGTCGAGCGCGCGGAACTCCCGTGACGCAGAGCGATCACACGTGCCGTTGAAAACAGGGGCATGATGCCGCCCATCTTGAGATCAATGCGGCCGCGCTCAGACTTGAAGCGACCCAACATTCCGAGCGGCAAGTGATATTCCGCCGCTCTTCTGGCCAGAAGCTGCAGAAAGGGAACCGCCTTGCAGGCTTCCTGCAGCGCACTCTGGCGGAGATCCTCGGCGAGGTCTGAGTCGCCGTGGACCGGTGCAGCATCAAAAAAGATGTCTGCATTCAGTATGTCTTCAGGCCGGGTGCGCGAAATCCATGCCGAGACGGTCGCCCGCCAACCCGGAATGTCATGTCGCCATTCCGGGTTGCAGGACATCACACCACCCTTGCAATAATGAACTCCGGCTGTGTCCAGGATGTCGGCAACTCTCTGACCGAGCCGTTCACACCATCGATCCGGATCACTTCCAACGGGCCCGTCCCCGATGACGATGGCGTTGTCCTGATCCATTGCCAGCAGGCTTTCGCCCCGGCCGCCGGATCCCAGCACAAGCATGGTCCAGGCCCCCGGAAGCGGGCAGGGATCGGTTTCTCCCAGCTCCACCTCGGCTATTTGGCAGGCCCTTCGGGTGAGCGCTCGCAACTCGCGGGAAATCACGGACGCGATATCTCTGGCATCCACCCGTTCGTCGGCCAAAGATCGTGCAACTGTCGTCAATCCCGACCAGATGCGGCCGAGTTCATTCGGCGTCGTGGCTGTTTCGATCTCGTGACCCAAAGAGACAATGTCTCCCGCGCGTTGTCGAAGCAGGCTGCGTGCACTTAGCGCCCCCACGAGCCTGTTTTCGCTGTTGATAACACCAAGATGGCGAATCGAGCCTGACGACAGCGTGACCAGGGCGCGGTACAGAAATTCGTCCTGACCGACTGTTATCAGCGGCCGCGAGCAGACGTCACCGATCGGGACAGTCAGCGCAGCTGCCCCCCTGTCATGGATAACTTCCAGTATGTCCCGCTCGGTGATAATTCCCGTTTCTCCTTCTGCCCCGTCCATGACAAACAGTGCGCTGACCCGCGACGTCGACATACGAGCCAAGGCGCCCGAAACCGAGAGATCGGGTGCGGCTGATACGATGGTCGTCATGACGTCTCCGACCCGATGCCGGTAAGGAAAACTGTCAATGCGCGCGTATTCGGGTTCGGCGCGAGATGTTTGGTCAGGCAGGGCCCGGGAGACATCTGGCGCCTGACGGTCTGCACAGGCACGCTCGGCTTCAGCCAGTGTCTCAATACGCCGCTCCTTAAGCCGAGGCAGTAAGGCTACAAAAACATGCGCGGTCATGACGGCATCTGCCAACGCCCTGTGCCGACCTTCCGTCGAAATCCCGAGCCAGCCGGCGAGCGTCTCAAGTGACAGATCCGGCAAATTGGGTGAGAGAAGTTGTGCGAGATCGCGAACATCCAGAGTTCGGGGCGGCTGCCAGTCCAGCCCGTGACGATCATGTTCAGCCCTGAAGATGGCGAGATCGAAAGCGATCGAATAGC
This sequence comes from Alphaproteobacteria bacterium, assembly GCA_965221485.1. Lineage (GTDB taxonomy): Bacteria > Pseudomonadota > Alphaproteobacteria > MPNO01 > UBA830 > JAJEBT01. Next base: position 3,914,653 of record OZ244893.1, read on the forward strand.
CGACCATCACCGATGGCCCCGTCCATCTTGTGAAGGCTGCCATTGCCGATGCAAATTCGGGGGCGTCAGCAATGTCGGAATCCCGGATACCGTGGATCCGGGTCGAGGATCCGGGTATCGGCATATCGGGATTCACCAGTTTGGAGAAGATATCGGTTTCGTCGACCTGTCCGGTATCGACCCTGACGGCGGCGATTTCGATGATCCGGTCCCTGGCGGTGTCAAGGCCTGTGGTTTCGGTGTCAAATACCGACAATCCCAGTGTGGAAAGTTTCAGGCCGGAAAGCCCTGCCTGTGGTGATGGAAAGCTCATTCGAGCCTGCGGCCAAGCTGATGCCAGGAGTCGGCAATTGCCGGTCCGTTAGCCCGCTTGCGTAATTGGGTCCTTACGTCCCGCCACCGGAAACGGATAGAATTTGCAACGATTTCGCTGTCCTGTTCCTTGAATTCATCCACGACAGGTGCAAACCGGATCAGATCGGAAGCGCTTCCGTGAAAGGCGTTCTCGCCCTCTGCAGCGTGGCTCCAGACTACGCCGGGCAAACGCTGCTGGAAGGCCGCGGATGCATCCTGCGGAATGTCCTCTGGTTTCTCGGCTGCGAGCACCCGGTTCATGGCGTCGACAAAGCAGTGTCGGGCCAGTTCCTTTGCCTCGTCAGAATCGAGATCTGTGCGCGTCTGCGTGACTGCCACGCTGAAAATTGTCAGGTCAGCGAGTGCCGACACGAAGACCTTCATGGCTGCCTGTCGAATGGCGACAGAGAAAACTTCATCCTGAAATAGGTCCCGGTATCGCGTGCCCATACGCGTCTTGAGATAACCGTAAAGTGAGGTCTGCGCGACATATGCGGAGCGCGTGTGCAGGAAATGTGTCAGCTTTTCCACGGTATCGATCGGACTCTGATCGAACCGCTCGGCAAGGGCCTTGAGGGGACCCGGGAGAAAATTCATGAAAGGGCCTGGCATTTGCCTTGCGAATCATTCGATGTGGAAATCTCGGGCAACATACGATATTTTTCGGATTTTCCGATGCGTCGGAGTTAACGGGGATCGAATGGCTTCTGGTTCCTGAATGACGTCGCACCGGTTGGGCAACAAAAACGGGATCAAGATCATGGCAGAGGACAAGTCTGCAAAAAGAGAGGCTCACTGGCTGAAGACCCGAAACCTGACGATCATCGTTCTGGTTATCTGGTTCATATTCTCGTTCGTCGTGCACTGGTTCGCAAAGGAACTGAACGCACTTTCATTCATAGGTTTTCCGCTCGGCTACTATCTGGCTGTGCAAGGCTCTCTCTTCATCTTCGTTCTGCTGATTTTCTACCAGAACTGGCGGCAGGACAAGATTGACGACGAATCGGGCCTCGAGGATTAGGAGGCGGGACATGTTTGGAAAACTCAAGGGAAACTTCATCGATAACCTGCCCAAGATCTACGGTCTTTATACGGGCGGGTTCATAATCTTCATCATTCTGATGGCCATCCTTGAACAGGCTGGCCTTCAAGCCGATACGATCGGCATTCTGTTTGTTATCTTCACAATCTGCATCTATGCCGGGATTGGCTGGCTGTCGCGAACCATGCAGGTTGATGCCTATTACGTCGCTGGCCGTGAAGTACCGCCCGTGTTCAACGGCATGGCCACTGCAGCAGACTGGATGTCGGGCGCGTCCTTCGTGGCTCTGGCCGGCGGGATCTATTTCGGTGGCCATGGCTATCTCGCATTCGTTGTCGGCTGGACAGGCGGCTATGTGCTCGTCAACTCGTTGATGGCGCCCTATCTCCGCAAGTTCGGTTGTTATACCGTTCCCGACTTCATCGGCACCCGCTACGGTGGCAACACGGCACGCTTCGTTGCTGTCCTGATCCTGGTGGTCGCGTCCTTCACCTATGTTACGGCGCAGATCAATGCGACCGGGACGATCGCCGCGCGGGCCCTGCAAATTCCCTTCGAGGTTGGCGTCTGGTTTGGCCTGTTGGGTATTCTGTTGTGCTCCATGCTGGGCGGGATGAGAGCGGTGACCTGGACCCAGGTGGCGCAGTACATCGTTCTGATTATTGCCTACCTTGTGCCCGTCATCTGGATGTCAAACGTCCAGAACTTTGGCGTTATTCCGCACTTCACCTATGGCGAGGCAGTTGCGCGGATTGCGGAGCTGGAGCAGGCCGTGGGTGTCGGGCTGAAGGCGGCCGAGGGTGTTCCCGGACTCCGGATCCTGACCACGCTGCATAATGATCCGACCGGAGGATGGGCCTCGTGGAAGTTTGTCACGCTGGCACTTTGCATGATGGCCGGCACGGCATCGCTGCCGCATATTCTGATGCGTTACTTCACAACGCCAAGCGTGCGTGCGGCACGGAAGTCGGTGGCCTGGTCGCTTCTGTTCATCTTCCTCCTGTACTTTACGGCGCCAGCTCTTGCCACGCTCACCAAGCTCCAGTTGCTTGATCCGACCCTTGCAACCAGCATCATCGGCAAGGCGATTGCGGATGTTCAGGGGCTGGAATGGATCCAGAAATGGACCGCAGTCAACATGCTGGCCATTGTGGATGGCAACAAGGACGGCATCCTGCAGATCAACGAGTTCTTCATGCGTCCTGATATCGTTGTGCTTGCCACTCCGGAAATCGCCGGTCTGCCGTACGTGATCTCGGGTCTGGTTGCGGCTGGCGGCATGGCAGCGGCCATGTCCACTGCGGACGGTTTGCTGCTTGCGATCGCGAACGCGCTGAGCCATGACCTGTATTACAAGATCATCGATCCGAAAGCGGATACCCGCATCAGGCTGGTCGTGGCGCGCGTTCTGTTGATCGTGATCGGTGCTCTCGGCGCCCTGGTTGCCAGTCTTCAGCTGACAGGCATTCTGGGTGCAGTAGCCTGGGCGTTCTGTTTCGCGTGCTCCGGACTGTTCTTCCCCCTTGTACTCGGGATATGGTGGCGCCGGGCCAACCGGGCAGGCGCCATATGGGGCATGATTTCAGGCTTCGCGGCCGGATCGGCGTATCTCTGGTATGTCTACGGTGGTGGAGAACCCATCCTGCAGCTTGATCACCTCCGGTTTGGCATCATCGGAATGCCAGTCAGCCTGGTTGTGATGGTGGTGGTCAGTCTCATGACGGAGGAACCGGACGAGGAAACACTGGCAATGGTGGACGAGGTTCGCGATCCAACAGGCCAGACCATCCTTGCATCGGAACACTAGCGTTTACAGGAACAAGCCCGGGAGCAGCCTTACGCTCCCGGCTGTTTTCGGGAAGGTCCGGGCGTCCAGTCCGGGCCTTCCCTTCCTTGGTTCCGGGTCTTCTGTTTCCATAGCAGTGCCACCCGCATTCCTGAAGCTGCCTACGACAGGGCAGCGCGGAGACGACCGCAGATGACGTCTGCATTCCCACTTTGGGCAATTGCTTTCGATTATCTTCTCGGCATGATCATGTGGACGCTGATCGGTCGAACGGCAATGAATATCTTTTTGCCGGTTACATCCGATTTTTTCTTCATGAAAGCGTTCGTGAAGTTGACGGATCCATTTCTCCGGCTGTTTCGCCCGATTACTCCGGGGTTCCTGCTTGACGCGATCGTGCCGCTCTACGTGGCGTGGTTCTTCTACATGTTCCGCTTCTACGTCATGCCGGGCCTGTTCGGCTATTCCGTTATGGGCATGCTTTCGTTCCCCCTCGAGAGCGAATTTGCAGGAGCTCTCTACCGCCTCTTCAATTGACACTCGCGTGAACTGCTGAAAGCCGCGAATCCATCAGGGTCTGCCCGAATCCGGTCTTGTCGATCCAGGGAGCAGCAGCAGCCGAGGTCGCAAACAATCTCCGGTCCGCTGCTGCAAATCTGAGAGGTCATGGCGACCCGCGCGAAATAAAATCCTCATCGGGACATCCACCTGTGGCAGCTGTTGGATGCCGGTGTGAAGACTGCGTCGTTTCCTGCGGCAAGTCCGGATTTTGTGCCCTGGCCCGAAGCCTTGCCTGGTAATCATGCATTTGCCAGTCAGCACGAAACAGCCACTGGGCCTCGGGCTGACGGCGGGCGATGTTCTGATCAATCTCAACCTCGTCGAATCCACAACGTCTGAGCATGGCGTACTGGTCTGCGAGCACATGACCATGTGCGCGCAGGCGTCCGCGGAAACCGAGAAGACGCAAGTGGCACGCGATGCTGAAGCCTCGTCCGTCGAGATGTGTCGGAAAGGGTATTCGAACCATCACGAGGCGGTCGAACACGGAAACGAGTTCGGTGGCCATCACTGTATTTGGAATATCGAGGGCCGTTCCGGGCCCGATCATGCCAAGGGTCTCGTCTCCTTCCCATTTGAGAAATCGCCGATCCCGGTCGTCCCGACCAAATCCGTCGTCCGTGACAATGACAAGGCCGTCATGATTGTCCGGATTCATTCTGCAGCGCTCCTCCGGGCGGATGGATACAGAGCCTCCCTGAAGGGTGCCATGCCGACCCTCCGATAGGTTTCCAGGAAGGATTCGGAGCGGCTTTCACGAATCGTCAGATAGGTTCCAAGCAAGCGCTCAATAGCGGGGAGCAGATCTTCCGAAGAAAATCCGGGTCCTGCCCGATCGCCAAGCGTCGTGGCGCGGGTACCATCCCCGCCAAGGGTGATCTGGTAGTTTTCCACACCGGACCGGTCGAGCCCAAGGATGCCGATGTGACCGACATGATGGTGGCCGCAGGCATTGATACATCCTGAAATCTTGATCTTGAGCGGACCAATTTCATGCTCAAGGCCCAGGCGATCCAGCTTCAGCGCGATCTCTTTCGCGACGGGGATCGATCGTGCTGTTGCCAGGTTGCAATAGTCCATCCCCGGGCAGGCGATGATATCGGAGGCAAGGCCAATATTGGGGGTTGCCAGACCAGCCTGGGCAAGCATGGCATGGACCTCGGGAAGATCGCCCTTGTGAACATGCGGCAGTATGACATTCTGTTCATGACTGATCCTGAGTTCGTCATGACTGTATGCAGCAGCAAGATCGGCCATGATGCGCATCTGATCGGATGTAGCATCACCGGGGGTCTGGCCGTGGGCCTTGAGTGAAATGGTGACGATTGCGTAGTCGGGGTTTCGATGGGGGTGAAGGTTTCGCTCGGCAAATGTCCGGAACACCGGATCAGTTATCATGGAATCAAGGAAGGGCCCGATGGGAGCCGTGATGAAATCAGGTTCCGAGAAGGCGAGCGATATCCTTTTGAAGAGCAACCGGTGGGCACCCTGAAAAGCTGTTTTCCGGAGGACAAACTGATCCTCGACCTGTTGGCGAAATGTATCGAGGCCAAGTTCCTGTAAAAGGATCTTGATCCGGGCCCTGTACTTGTTGTCGCGCCGCCCGAGTGCGTTATAGACCTGCAGGATGGCCTCGATATAGGGCAGCAGATCAGGTTCCGGCAGGAAATCACGAATTTTGTGCCCGATGACAGGGGTCCGGCCAAGCCCGCCTCCGACGAAGACCTCATATCCGGTCTCTCCGGCGTTGTTTCGGACCACGTACAGGCCGATATCGTGGGCGCGGATGACCGCCCGATCAGCTGGAGACCCGGTCACGGCAATCTTGAACTTGCGAGGCAGGAATGCAAATTCCGGGTGATCGGTCGACCATTGCCGCAGCAATTCCGCTGTCGGGCGTGGATCAGCGACTTCGTCGGCCGCAGCACCAGCGAAGTGATCGGCAGTGACGTTACGCACGCAATTTCCGGATGTCTGGATGGCATGCATTTCGACCTCGGCCAGGGATTTGAGGATGTCCGGCACATCAGCCAGTCTGGGCCAGTTGAATTGTATGTTCTGGCGGGTCGTAAAATGGCCGTAGCCCTTGTCCCATCGATCTGCGATATAAGCCAATCGCCGCATTTTTCGGCTGTCGAGAGTTCCATAGGGGATGGCCACACGCAGCATGTAGGCGTGCAGTTGCAGATAAAGACCGTTCATCAGGCGGAGCGGCTTGAATTCGTCTTCGGTGAGGGAGCCTTCGATCCGGCGCTTTACCTGCTGGCGAAACTGGTCAATCCGGTTGAGGACGAATTGTCGATCGAAATCGTCATAGAGATACATGATTCAGGCCTCCGACCGCTTGCCATGCCGATAATTTCCCGGGCCCTGTGCCCGGAGGACTTCGCGGAGGCGGGCAGGGCGAAGATGGCCCTCGGCATCTCTTTCCGCGGCGGCGATATAGGTATCGACGACGCGGTCGGTTTTCCCTGAAGCCTGCTCAAGACAGAGCCGGGCAACGTCTTCATGCTCAAAGTAGGCGGCATCCTGCAAGGCCCCGCTCCAGGTGCCGCTGGCCGTCAGATAGACGACATCCCCTTCGATGAGCCGATTTGCAGTGATGACGCCGGGCCTGAACCTCTTTGCCATCAGATCGCCGCTTCCCTGACCGTGTTCACGGTCGCTGTAGCCACACTCCGGGAGCGCGGTTGAAGTCCGATCAGGATCATTGCGGGTCCTTCGACGGGATCCAGAACGCCGGGAAGATCAAGCAGCGTCGTTGCGATGACGGTCTGATCGGGTTGCGAGGCGTTCTCTACGACCGAGACCGGAGTGTCGGAGCTGGCGCCATGCATGAGAAGGCAGCCCCTGATGTATGAGGCCGCCCTCTTTCCCATATAGACCGCAGTGACAGTCCCCGGCCTTGCAAGACCAGTCCAGTCCTGACTTGCGAAGCCCTGTGCGTCGTGTCCCGTAACAAATCGTATGCCGGTATTGCGGCTGCGCCGTGTCAGGGACACACCAAGAGCTGCCGCTGTACCGGAGGCCGCAGTGATACCCGGGACGACTTCCCAGGCGATACCGGCAGCATCCAGAGCCTCGATTTCCTCATCCAGCCTTCCGAACATTGCGGGATCTCCGGATTTGAGGCGGACAACATGTTGTCCGGATTGCGCTTCTTCGATCATGAGTCGATTGATGTCCTCCTGCTTCCAGGATTTCCGGTAGCCGGTCTTGCCGGTCGGGATGAGCCTGGCTTCCCTGCGGGCGCAGTCCAGCACGGGATCCGGTATGAGGCGGTCATGAAGGACGACATCGGCCTGGTGCAATCGTCGCCGGGCCTTCAGGGTAAGAAGCTCGGGATCGCCGGGTCCGGCGCCGACGAGGGATACGTGACCGGGCGGACGTGATCCGGACAGAGCCTCCTCAAGGAGAGTCTGGAGCGTCTCTTGAGCTTCGCTTTCTCCTCCCCTGTCGATAGCCCTGGGGCCCCGGTCGAAATAGAACTCCGACCAGAACAAGCGGCGTGCCCGGATGTCCCGGAGTCGGTGAACCTTCGAGCGAAAACGGCCTCCAATGCGGCTGAGAAGGCCCAGGGAGGGGGAAAGACAACCTTCAAGTTCGGCTCTGAGCCAGCTTGCGAGAAGGGGCGCCGTCCCCTCGGTTCCGATCGCGATGGTCACTGGATCCCGGTCGACGATGGCGGGTGTGATGAACTGGCTGGTCCGGAGATCGTCCACGACTGTGACAGGAATTCCAAGGCGTTTGCCGATGTTTGCCACCCGCAGGTCTTCGATCGGATCCTGATTGGCACAGTAAAGGAGGGCGGCTCCGCGAATATCATGAATTTGTGCAGGTCGCGGTTCCCAATGGACAGGTTGGTCTCGCAGACTGTGAAATGTGTTTTTGTCTGAAGACGCACCGAAGACCGAGATGCGAGCCTCGGTCCTCGAGAGAACGCGCAATTTGGCGGCGGCGGCTGATCCTGCACCGGATACCACAATCCGTTCCCCGTCGAGCTTGAGGTAAATGGGAAGGTATTTCACGGTCGGGCTCCTCGGCACACGGGAACAATGACAAAGAAGATAATGTTTCTATAAAATTGGCAATATGGACGTTAAAAAAAGAATAAAATCGTAATAATATGGAATTTATAAGTATCAATTTCTGAATGAGAGGAAAATAACGTATGGTTGTCCGACTTGACGCAACCGACAGGAAAATCCTCGCGGAATTACAGCGCGATGCATCACTGCCGCTTGACGAACTTGCTGAAAGGGTCGGGTTGTCCAGAACGCCGGTCTGGAATCGTATTCGCAGACTTCGGGAGACCGGTGTCATCAGCCGGAATGCGGCTCTTGTGGATCCGGAGAAGGTGGGCCTTGAAGCATGTTTCTTCGTTCTTGTCCGGACGTCCGAGCACGAAAAGACATGGCAGGACCGGTTCCTTCATACGTTACGGGATCGCCCGGAAGTTCTGGAGGCTCATCGGCTGGCGGGTGACATTGACTATTTGCTGAAGGTCCGGGTGCGCAACGCGAGAGCCTATGACGCGTTTTACCAGTCCCTGATTTCGCAGGTTCGGATATTCAATGTGACATCACTTCTTTCGATGGAAGAGATCAAGTCCACGACGGTCCTTCCCGTTTGAGGCTGGTCCCAGGCTCATTCAAGAGTTTGGCGGGTGGTCCGGGCTTCGGATGGATGCCTGTTGCGATGGTCCGGGGACCGGATACTTCAACAATACGTCCAATTTTCCTGACCGATCTTCTGGATTAAGCAAAAAACGGCGAGCGTAACTGATTGATCTGAAGGGATTCACGTCAGGCGCAAACCCCGTTATGGCACTATACAGATTCAACCCGCTACCCGATTCAGGCGATGTCGGATCAAGACGGACCAGGTCGGGATGACGCCCGCTGGCAGAATCGGTCAGGGCTTCTGTCTGGCTCTGATGCGATGCGGGTTGGAAGCAAAGGGAACACCGGCCTCGTCGTCCTTGTCCTGGCGGGCCTTGCTCCAGATACAGAGCTCTATCTCCTCCTCACTCGCGGAGAGCTTCCACGCCCGGGCCTCGTAACCGGCGCGAGTTTCCATGACGATGTCGGGATCGCGCCCGGGCGGCGCGGCGCCGCCGCGGCGCACCGTGATCCAGTGCTGCCCGCGCCCGTGCAGAAGCCCGAGATTGGCCCGGGTGGCAATCCCGGCATCCATGACCACCGTGGGTCTGGCGGTCCAGGAAACTCACTCCGTTAGCGACGTCGGATCCGGAACCGCTACCCCGAGACCGTGGGGCAAAGCCTGCCGTCGTCGGCGCCTTTAGCGCATCAACGCAGCCTGAAACGCGCTCGCATCCTTGGCTATCAAGAGGGTTGAGGGTTCGGCAGAGCTGGCGCGCTATGTCATGCCGTCTGTTATACTGGCCGTCGGCAATGGCTGCCCTGACGCGTTCCAGATTGAGCTCCAGCCTCGGTTGATCGGCGGCTGATAGGCGTAGAAACTGATATACGCAGCCGTTCAATTCAGGTTCAGCGCTAATTCCGCATGATCGCGAAGGCTAGGTGCGCAGTAACGGCACCTTCGGCTGCTCTGTTGCCCTCACCCCCAACGAGAATTCCGTTCCCGGAAAGGATCCATCCATGTTCGGTTGTTTTTTCCCCAATCCCCGACTGCTCGCCCTTTCTGCCCTCGCCTGGGCCGTGTTTGCGCTCATGTTCTGGTATTTTGTGGCAGCTGATTGGGGCGACTGGATCGGCATCGGTGGTCTCATAGGCGTCAATCCCCAAACGGCATGGATCTATACCTATTCGATTTTCTGCTATGCGGCGTTCTCGATCGCATGGATGCGAATTTGGCCCCACCGCTGGGGTTGGTGGTCCGTGGCCGGCTCCGGCCTGATCATTTTCGTGACCTGGTTTCAGGTGCGGCTCGACGTCATGATCAACGAGTGGTTCGGGCGCTTCTACGACATCATCCAGAAGGCTCTTGCCCAGCCTGGAGCCGTGAGCCAGGAAGAATACTTCGCACAACTCGCAACCTTCATGATCATTGCGATGGTTTTCATCATCACTGCCGTACTCAACGCGTTTTTCACGAGCCACTACGTATTCCGTTGGCGCACCGCAATGAATGATCGCTATGTCGCGCTATGGGCGCAGGTCCGTCATATCGAGGGAGCGTCACAGCGGGTGCAGGAAGATACGATGCGGTTTGCGGCGATCATGGAATCCCTGGGATCAAGACTGATCGATGCGGTTCTGACTCTCATCGCCTTCCTTCCAATTCTCTGGGGTCTGTCGGTCCACATCAAGGAGATTCCGGTTGTCGGAGAACTCGCCCATGCGCTCGTCTGGATCGCAATCCTGTGGTCCGTATTCGGAACCGGCCTACTGGCCGCCGCAGGAATCCGTCTTCCCGGGCTGGAATTTCGCAATCAGCGGGTCGAGGCCGCATTCCGCAAGGAACTGGTCATCGGAGAGGATCGGGAAGACCGTGCCCAACCACCGACGCTGGGTGAACTGTTCTCAAATGTGCGGAAAAACTACTTCAGACTCTACCTGAACTACCTCTATTTCAACATTGCCCGTTACGGATACCTTCAGGCTGGCGTCATCCTTCCCTATATCGCATTGGGCCCGACCATTGTTGCGGCGGGGTTCTCGCTGGGTGTCATGCAGCAGATTATTCGCGCCTTCAGCCGGGTAGAAAACTCGTTCCAGTTTCTCGTCAATTCATGGACAACGATCGTCGAGTTGATGTCAATCTACAAACGACTGGCAGCATTCGAGCGCGCTATTGCCGGTGACAACCTCGCAGCCATCGAATTCGAGGTTGCCGCAAGTGACCTCCCGAGAGTATGAGCCGAGGAGCAGCCGAAAGCCGCCACGAAAGTCCTTGCCCGGCTGTATAAGGCAGCCGGGCAAGGGTCTGATGGATGAAATGACTGCACTGGTTCTGGCAGGGGGCAATGGTTTCGTCGCGACCCAGGATGGCTCAAACACTGAGCCAATCCCCGGAAAGGTGTACGGTTCACACACCTGGTGTCTTGGCAATCAGGTGAGAAGGGGCTAGTTTCCTGCCGCACTGATATCATGAGGAGATCCATGGTGATCAAGACGGGACAGGACACGCTCGGGGCATCGCGAACACTCGAATTGCGAGGCCGATCCTTCCGTTACTTCAGCCTGAACGCCTTGTCGGAAGCCGGTTTCGGTGACATCACCCGACTTCCATTTTCCCTCAAGGTTCTCATCGAGAACCTGCTGCGCCATGAAGACGGAAGGACTGTCACCGTTGATGATATCCGTCGCGCCGCCCAATGGACCGAGACCCGGACTTCCGATCTCGAGATTGCCTATCGGCCAGCACGCATTCTGCTTCAGGACTTCACCGGTGTTCCAGCCGTCGTTGATCTGGCAGCCATGCGTCAGGCCATGGTCGATCTTGGCGGCGATCCGCAGAGAATCAATCCTCTCAATGCTGTCGACCTGGTGATCGACCATTCTGTTTCCATTGACAATTTCGGGAGCAGGGATGCTTTCACAAAAAATGTGGAGGTCGAATTCGAGCGCAACCGTGAGCGTTACGAATTCCTGAATTGGGGTGCGAAAGCCTTTGACAATTTTCGGGTCGTACCGCCCGGGACCGGGATCTGTCATCAGGTCAATCTCGAATACCTGTCCCAGACGGTCTGGGTCACCGAAGATGCTGACGGGGTGCCCGTCGCCTATCCCGATACTGCCGTTGGCACGGACAGTCATACGACAATGGTCAACGGCCTGTCGGTTCTTGCCTGGGGTGTCGGTGGAATTGAGGCTGAAGCCGCCATGCTGGGGCAGCCAATTTCCATGCTGTTGCCGGAAGTTGTGGGATTTCGCCTTGACGGAGCTTTGCGGGAAGGGGCGACAGCGACGGACCTCGTCCTGACCGTCACCCAGATGCTTCGTGCGCGGGGCGTCGTGGGCAAGTTCGTGGAATTCTATGGACCCGGGCTGGACAACCTGTCGCTGCCCGACCGGGCAACCATCGGCAACATGGCACCTGAATACGGGGCCACCTGCGGCTTTTTTCCCATTGACCGGGAAACCTGTGATTATCTCCGATTTACCGGTCGGGAAGAAGATCGTGTGGATCTGGTCGAAGCCTACGCCAGGGCTCAGGGAATGTGGCGGGATGCCGCCACGCCGGATCCGGTATTCACCGATACCATGGCCCTTGATCTCAATGATGTACAACCCTCTCTGGCCGGGCCCAAGAGGCCACAGGACAGGGTCACGCTGTCGGAAGTGGCTCCGACAGCCATCACAATGATTTCCGATCATCGCGGGATGACACCCCCGCCCGGTTCACAGGCCGAGCGGGATACCGGCGATGACTTCGAGGTCGAGGATGGTGACATAGTCATCGCGGCCATTACGAGTTGTACCAATACGTCCAATCCGTCGGTACTCATCGGCGCCGGCCTGCTGGCACGCAACGCGGTGTCCAGGGGGCTCAACACCAAGCCATGGGTCAAGACATCCCTTGCTCCGGGTAGCCAGGTCGTACGGGATTACCTGGAGAAAGCCGGACTTCAGGATGATCTGGATGCCCTTGGTTTCAACATTGTAGGTTTCGGGTGCACGACCTGCATCGGAAATTCGGGGCCGCTGCCGGAAAAAGTCGCCGAGGCCGTCGATGACAGGGATCTGGTGGTTGGAGCCGTGCTCTCGGGAAATCGGAATTTCGAGGGGCGCGTCCATGCTCAGGTGCGCGCAAATTTTCTTGCTTCTCCCCCACTGGTCGTCGCCTACGCCCTGGCCGGTTCGCTCAAGATCAATCTCGAAACCGATCCGCTTGGCGTCGATGCCGACGGAACACCCGTGTATCTGCGTGACATCTGGCCCAGCAATGCCGAAATCCGGGAAACCATGAGCCAATGTCTTACGTCGGACATGTACCGCAGCCGCTACGAGGATGTGTTTGACGGGCCGGTGCAATGGAAGTCCATCGACAGCATCGGCAGCGAAACCTATGACTGGAGAGAGTCGAGCACCTACGTGAAGTATCCCACCTTTTTTACCGGAATGGAGCGTGAACCGGGATCCGTAGAGGATGTCGTCAAAGCGCGGGCGCTGTTGATGCTGGGAGATTCTGTTACCACTGACCACATTTCACCGGCAGGGAGCATCCAGCGTGAAAGCCCGGCCGGAACCTATCTGCTGGAACGTCAGATACGTCCTGCGCAGTTCAATTCCTATGGCTCACGGCGGGGAAACCACGAGGTGATGATGCGCGGCACGTTCGCAAACATTCGTATTCGCAACGAAATGGTGCCCGGCATTGAAGGTGGCGTCACAGTTCATCGTCCGTCAGGTGACCAGCTGCCGGTCTATGATGCAGCGATGAGATATCAGTCCGAAGGGGTTCCTCTCGTCGTGGTCGGCGGAAAGGAATACGGGACGGGGTCTTCGCGCGACTGGGCCGCCAAGGGAACAGTGCTTCTCGGCATAAGGGCTGTTATTGTTGAGAGCCTTGAGCGCATTCATCGTTCGAACCTGATCGGTATGGGTGTGCTGCCACTGCAGTTCAAACCGGGAACCACACGAAAGACCCTGGGCCTTGATGGCAGCGAAACCTTCTCGATCTCGGGAATCGCCGAAGGTCTGTCTCCGGGTTGCGAACTGAGCTGCGAAATCGGCCGTGCGGACGGTACGAGCGAGATCATCAAGCTGGACTGCCGCATCGATACCCTTGATGAGCTCGAGTATTACCGGCACGGCGGAATTCTTCAGTACGTTATTCGAAACATGCTGGAAGCGGCGTAGCGCCGACACGGCGGAAGGATCGGTCTCCCCGGGAGGCCGGACCGGAGTTCCGGAACTGCGTCAGGCTCTCGGCAACCTAACGGGTCCCGGCCGAACTGCCGGATCTTGAGGCGCGGCGACCTTCGCGGAGACCCGAGTAATAGGTGCTGCCGCAAATCAGGACAGCGCCGGCCCAGGTCCACAGGTCGGTGGTCTGGTCAAAGATCAGCCAGCCCATGAACGCGACCATGGGAAGCTGAACGTAATTCACAATCACGACAACACTTGCCCGCGTCACCCGAAATGCCCGAGTCTGGCATTGCTGGGCACCGATCGTGCACAGCCCGAGAGCTGCCAGAAGCGGAATATCCTGGACGCCGGGGTCGTTCCAGCCCCAGAGTGCGCCGATCGCTGCCGGAGGAATCATCAGCGTGTAAAGGTAAAACACCATCGCGTTGGGATTTTCCGTTGCCGTCAGCATTTTCGTGCCGATCATGGCGCCTGAAAACAGGGCTGCAGCGAGGATGGTGGCAAGCGCAGGCAGCGATACCTCGATCAGGCCGGGACGTATGATGACAAGGGCTCCCGCAAATCCGACGGCGGTCATAATCCAGCGATTGAGACCAACAGGCTCGTCCAGCCAGAGCGCAGCAAAGCCGACGGTAAACAGGGGAACGGTGAACAGCAGCGCGTTGGCTTCGGCGAGGGGCATGTAGGCGATGCCGTATATCCAGGCAACGGCGCCGAAGTAGCTGAGAATCATACGCCAGAGATAGAGCGGCATGCGCTGGGTCCGGAGAGCGGACAGCCCCACCGAAAACAGCCAGGGCAGCATGAAGGCACCGCCAAGGATGGCCCGAAAAAGCACTATCTGGTTTGCCGGGAACCGTTCGGAAAGCCCGCGAACGACCAGATAGATCAGCGCGTAGAACAGGCTTGATGCCAGCATCCACAGGATCCCGCGGACCGGAGCGGACAGGTTGGCGGTTTGCAGAGTCATGCGAATTCCGAAATAGTGGAACCGATCAACGATCGGCTGGCCCTTGCTGATATTTCGCAAGCAGCACAACCTGGAGAAGACCGCAATGTCCGATGGCAATCAACCGACAGACACATCCGGGCTGCGTTCCTACTTTTCTGCGACATCAGCTTTCGATCAAGGAACCGATAATCCAAGCGCCTTTCTCGAGCGTTGTCTTGAAGAGATCGAGACCAGGGATACAGCCATCGGCGCTTTTGTTGCGGTGGATGCGGACGCCGCACGACGCGAGGCCGAAGCATCGACGAAACGCTGGAGGGCGGGTCAACCATGGTCTGCAATTGATGGCATGCCCATCGGTATCAAGGATATCATGGAAACCGCTGTGATGGTGACGGAGCAGGGCTCGCCTCTGTTTGCAGGCTGGGTCGGTGGACGCGACGGCGCAGCGGTTGTTGCGTTGCGCGAGGCGGGTGCGGTGATTGTGGGCAAGACCGTAACCACGGAGTTTGCAGCTTCGCATCCCGCCGGCACTCGCAATCCCCACGATCCAGAACGCACACCTGGTGGCTCTTCAAGCGGCTCGGCCGCCGCCGTTGGCGCTGGAATGCTTCCTGCGGCGCTTGGCTCACAGGTCATCGGTTCCATTATTCGCCCCGCCAGTTATTGCGGTGTCTACGGTTACAAGCCCAGCGTCGGCGGAATCAATCGTGGTGGCAGTTTTGATCGGCTCAGTCAGAGCTGTACGGGAGTCCTCGGTGCAAGCCTCCGGGAAACATGGACAGTCGCGAGGGAGATATCGGCGAGAGCCGGCGGCGACCCCGGCCATGTCGGTATTCTGGGCCCATTAGAACTGCCGTCTGCCCGGAAACCCTCAGCCGTGGCGCTTATCGAAACGCAGGGTCGCGCAAACGCCTCCGAGGAAGCCTGGGCCGCAATACTGGAGACACGGGAAAGGCTGGAGAAGGCGGACGTCAGAGTTCTTGATCGACACAATTCGGAGACCGTGTCTGCCGTTGAGGATGCCATAGCTGACGCTCTCGACCTGTCCATGAAGATCAATGCGTGGGAAGGACGGTGGCCGCTGAATACCTACAGTCGCGACAGGAATCCCGCACTCATGAGTGAGTCCGCCAGGGAGAGACTTGTCCAGGCCGAAGCGATGACCCAGGACGAGTACAGGGACCGCATTGCCCAACGCGAACATGTACGGGCCATCTATGCCCGGCTCCTCGACGAGGTTGATGTCTGTATCACCCTTGCGGCTCCGGCAGCTGCACCGGTCGGGCTGGAATGGACGGGGGATCCTGCCTTTACAGTTCACACGTCTCTGATCGGTATGCCGGCTGTTACGATGCCGGTACTTGAGGACAGGGGTTTGCCGCTGGGCTTGCAGATCAGCGGTTTCTTGAATGAGGACGCGGCACTCATGGCCATAGCAGGCGGTATTCTTGCGCTCTACTGAACGATCAGAATGCCGGCACTTTGGCGATCATTCCCTGCATCCTGAACGGAGGAGGACAGTCAACCGATGATCAAGGCAGGAATCGTTGGAATGGGGCGCTGGGGGCGCAACCTGGTCGATTCGGTAGCGGAAAGGAACGATGCGATCCGCTTTGTTGCAGGAACGACGCGTACACGCTCAAGGGTCGAGGAATACGCTCACAATGCGGGTCTTCGATTGCACGATTCCTATGAAGACCTGCTGGCGGACGACATTGATGCTGTTGTTCTCGCCACGCCGCATATGGCGCATTTTGGCCAGCTTATGGCGGCCGCGGATGCAGGCAAGCATGTCTATTGCGAGAAACCCTTCTGTCTGACTGCGGCGGACGCGAAAACAGCGCTCGCTGCCCTGGGTAACAAGGGTCTCAAGGCGGCCATAGGTCATAACCGGCGATTCGCTCCGAATACGCAGGCGCTTCAGCGGACGATCAAGGCCTGCGAGCTCGGCGACATGATCCAGATTGAGGGGAACTTTGCCGCGAACATGGCGGGCTATTCCGGTGAATGGCGAGACCATAGCGGGCAGAGTCCTGCTGGCGGAATGACCTCGCTCGGTATTCATGTTGTCGACATGTTTATCAATTTTTTCGGTCCTGTATCGCGTGTACATGCTGTCAGTCGCAAGGTCGTTTCCAGACTGGAATTTGATGACGCAACGACGGTTCTGGTTGAATTTGAAAATGGACGCCTGGGCTATCTGGGGACGGTTTCGACAAGCGGAATGCTTTGGCAGGTACGCGCTTTTGGCACAAAGGGCTGGGGCGAGATCTTCGGGCTCGACCGGCTGGTTGTGCAGCCAACCGACGGACCGGTGCGGATCGAAACATGGGATGGTTACGAATATCCCGGTCTTCCGACGATTGCCGAGGCATTGGAGGCCTTTGCCCGGGATTGCGAGGGCGGGGAACCATTTCCGGTGACTCCACGGCAGATTGAGCATGGAACAGCAGTTCTGGAGGCGGTCATCACGTCGGCCGGCACGGGGAAACCGGTCGATGTGGCGTAGCAGACAATGGCTGTCTCGTTGCGATGACGATCGATAGTCCACGATTGGTGTATGATGACATGACGGCAGCGATTGCTGAATTCTACAGGCAGGTCAGGGGCGGCGGGCCGGCTCCCGAGACGATTCCCGACTGGGCGCGACCGGCGTCGATGGCGGAGGGCTATGCTGCACAGGATCGCCTGGTCGAACACCTCCTTGGCGGGTCCGGTGGAAGGCCTGCGGGTTACAAGCTGGCCTGTACCAACAAGCATACCCAGGTCCTTCTCAACACTGATGGGCCTGTCTTCGCCCGCCTGCTATCGACCCGGATCTGGAAGAGCGGTGCCAAGCTGCCAGCTTCGGAGTTTCCCATGCATGTCGTTGAAGCGGAATTTGCTTTTGACATTGCGGAGGATGTCCCCGAGGCGGATACGGAATGGACCCGTGCTTCCATTGCGGCCTTTGTGGGTGACATGATGCCGTCACTCGAACTGGTGGGACACCGGTTCGGAGACTGGTCCACTTATGATGCAGCATCGCTGGCTGCCGATAACGCTGTACATCAGGGCTTGGTTTATGGTGCGCCGACGGCGCGTTGGCGCGATATCGATCTCGCAGCTCAGTCCGTGGAGGTCTTTGCCGACGGAGTGAAGTGCCGTTCCGGTACCGGAAGAAACGTGCTGGGGCATCCCCTGAATGCCATTGCCTGGTTGGCCCGGGCCTTGCCGGCGCATGGTCTGAGGTTGCGAAAGGGAGATCGGGTCACTACGGGCGTTGCGACCGAAATCTATCCCACCCGTCCCGGTGAACGCGTGCGTGCCGAATTCGGCGATCTGGGAACTGTCGAGGTGATGTTCACGGGGGCAGGATGAAAACCGCGAAGATCCTATGGAACACTGGTGACGGTCTTGGTCCTGAGCAGTGTCTTCAAGGCTTCGCGCCTGGACAATCCCGACATGCGATGCGCATTGGCGTTCACGTAATCCACCACAACTTCCGGCGCGGTCCTCGAATAGGTGCGAAGGGCCCAGCCGATCGCTTTGCGAAGAAAGAACTCGTCCCTCCCGATCGACGGTTCAATGACGTCGAACAGCAGTTGGGGGTCAGTTTGCTGCCTGCTTCGAAGCTGGGAGAGGATGGCAGTGCGGCGCTTCCACATATCGTTGTCATGGGCCCACAGCCGCAGAATGGAGGGCATTTCGTCGGGGTGATCGGCAAGCATCGCCGCCATACCGACGCTGGCAATGGCATCCACAAAATCCCACCAAGCCCCGGTGACAACCAGTTCCTCTACCAGCGGCATGCGCGCCGGTGTCAGCCAATTTCGATAGCCCGGATGAAGCAGGAGTTCCACGGCTGCCGTACGTTCCTCACGTCGTTCTGCCTGACGCCAAAGCGACAGGATCGTGGCTTCCCACGCCTCCGCGGAGGTGAAGGGGAACACACCGGCGACAGATCGGGTCAGCCGCCTCACCTCCGGGGTTCTGACACCGAAATACGGCAGGGCAGATCGCATATAGGCCTGTTGCTGCTTTGCCCGTCGGGCGTCGCCCGCTTCCCGCATTCTGGAGCGAAGCTGCAGTCGAAAACGGTCGTCTGCCGTGTCGCTGGTCATTGGGGTCGTCCGAATGGGTTCCGGGTACGGCGTTCACAAGAATACACGACCGGAGATCAATTTCATCGTCCCTGCCGGCATGCGAGCGGAACAATGGCATGAAAGGCTGTGCCCTGATTTCGGGGTTCATATGGCAAAGCGATCACCGACAGGGGCGCCGGGGAAACCCGGAATGACGGGAAGCACCGGTCCCTCATATCCGGCAGGTATTCGCACCGGCCGGCCAGGCAGGCGAAGCGGTGCGGCGTCAGAAGACAGCGAAGCGCTGGTCGGATGGATCGAAAGGGTCACCTTCCATAGCGAGGAGACAGGTTTTTGCGTTCTCCGGATCAATGCCCGGGGTCATCGCGACCTGGTGACCGTCGTGGGCCATGCAGCAACGATTTCGGTCGGAGAATGGGTCACAGCCTCGGGAAACTGGGTGAATGACCGTCAATACGGACTTCAGTTCAAGGCCCGGTTCCTGGCAGTTTCCGAACCTGCCACACAGGAGGGTATTGAGAAGTATCTCGGATCGGGCATGATCCGCGGGATTGGTCCGATCTATGCCAGGCGCCTGGTGCGTCGGTTCGGAACGGATGTCTTTGACATTATCGAGACACGACCGGCAAAACTTCGCGAGGTCGAGGGAATAGGCCCGAAACGCGCCGAGCAAATTATGGCAGCCTGGGCGGACCAGAAGGCCATCCGCGAAATCATGGTCTTTCTCCATCAACACGGTGTCGGGACTGCACGGGCCGTAAGGATCTACAAGACCTACGGTGTCGATGCGATACAGGTCATGAAGGAGAATCCGTATCAGCTTGCGGCTGACATCCGGGGTATTGGATTTCTTACCGCCGATCTTATTGCCGAGCGGCTTGGTATCGAAAAGCATGCAATGATCCGGGTGCGCGCGGGCATCCGGTTTGCCCTTTCCGAAGCCATGGGAGAGGGACATTGCGGTTTGCCCGTTACCGAACTTGAGGGGCTGGCGGTGCAACTGCTCGAGGTTCCGGATGAACTGGTTTCCATGGCACTGCGACAGGAACTGCAGGAAGGAACAGTGCAGGCAGATCGTGTCCGCGGTACGGCGTGTGTCTTTCTCAGTTCGCTTCATCGCGCAGAACAGGTGATTGCCAGGGAACTGAGGCGGATCGCTTCCGGATCGCTGTCATGGCCTGAAATTGACGCCGAGAAGGCCTTGCCCTGGGTGGAAACCCGAACCGGATACAAGCTGGCAGAAGCCCAGTCGCAAGCGGTAAGAGTGACCCTGAAATCCAAGGTGACCGTGATCACGGGAGGGCCCGGTGTCGGCAAGACCACAATTGTCGATGCCATCCTCAGGATCTTGCGGGCAAAGAAGGTAACGGTTCTGTTCTGTGCGCCGACAGGTCGAGCCGCAAAACGGCTTTCGGAAACCACCGGTATGGAAGCGAAAACCATTCATCGGCTCCTCGAGTTTGATCCGGTCACCGCGCGATTTCGGCGCAGCGAGGATCATCCGCTGGAGTGCGATCTTCTGGTCGTCGATGAAAGTTCGATGGTCGACGTAATGCTTATGCAGTCTCTGGTCCGGGCCGTGGCTGACCATACCGCGCTTCTGCTGGTGGGTGATGTGGACCAGCTTCCTTCGGTGGGTCCTGGTCAGGTCTTGTCCGACATCATCCAGTCACGTGTTTTTCCGGTCGCTCGTCTCACCGAGATATTTCGTCAGGCGGCCGAGAGCCGCATCGTGACCAACGCACATCGCATCAATGCAGGGGAGATGCCGCTGCCCGGCCTCTCGGCAGAAGCGAGCGACTTCTATCTTGTTCGCGCCGAAGAACCCGAGATTGCGGTTGCACGCATTCTGACCCTTGTCAGTGAACGGATACCAGAACGGTTCGGTCTTGATCCTGTCAAGGATGTCCAGGTTCTTTGCCCCATGAACCGCGGAAGTGTCGGCGCCCGGTCTCTGAATATTGAACTTCAGAGGACTCTCAACCCGAACCCGGGTCCGAGTATCGAGCGGTTCGGATTCGCTTATGCCCCGGGCGACAAGGTGATGCAGATCGAAAACGACTATGACAAGGATGTCTATAACGGTGATATTGGCACAGTCGCGACTGTTGATCCGGAGGAGGGGGAGCTGTCTGCCCGGTTTGATGGACGGCTCGTTGCTTACGGCTTCGGAGAACTTGACACGCTCGTTCCGGCCTATGCGACCACCATCCACAAGAGCCAGGGGTCTGAATACCCTGCTGTGGTCATTCCGCTCCTGACCCAGCACTACACCATGCTCCAGCGGAACCTGCTCTATACCGGAGTTACCCGTGGACGGAAACTTGTTGTTCTGGTCGGTCAGCACAAGGCCGTTGCAATTGCTGTGAACAACGTTACCAGCAAGCGTCGCTGGTCCCGGCTTGACGAGTGTTTGGGAACAGAATTCCGGACGTGACCGGAGACAGAGGATCATGGCGGCGGCCAAGCCTTGCCGCAACCGGCCGACGGCAGGTTCCGGTCGGGAGGAACCGGGGGTAATGAAGCAAGCCCCTTGCCGGCGTTCAGTCTCGCCGTCATGGACTGTTACGTGATACAGTCAGGCAAACATGACGCTGTCGACAGAACGAGAGGGGGGTGCCATGGCGGTGAACGGATTCAAGGTATTTGACGGAGATGGCCATGTCCTCGAGAAGGACCAGGAACTCGCCCAATACTATGAGGGCGAATACAAGGACCTGAAGATCTTCGAGACGTTCGGCATCTGGCCCAGCCTTGACGGCTGGGCTCGCGGATTCATCATGGCGAGCGAAGATAGGGGACGAAAATATACCCATACCGATGCCGATGTCTGGCGTGAGATGCTCGAGTTGATCGGTGCCGATGGAACAGTCCTTTATCCGACAGCGGGGCTTGCTTGTGGACTGATTTCCGACGTGAAATGGGCGTCAGCAACGGCCACCGCGTACAACAATTGGCTGGAAGATCGGTATACCAGCCAGGATGAACGCTTTTTCGGAGCCGGGTTGCTTGCTGTGCAGGACCCTGCTTCTGCGGCCCGAGAAATCGAGCGATGCGCCCGGGAACGTGTCCGTTTTCCTGCTGTGACCATGCCAACCCAGACCTACACCGGAAAGACCTATGGCGACGAGTTTTTCTGGCCTATCTTCGAGGCAGCTGAAGCTCACGGGATGCCTATTGCCCTGCATGGCGCTCCCAGCCGCGGGCTGGGTTTCGACCATTTTTCGGAATTTGTGAAAGTTCATGCGCTCGAACATCCCTTTCCCCTGATGATCCAGCTGACGGACATCATATTTTCGGGGGTCTTTGACCGCTTTCCCGGACTGCGGATCGCGTTTCTCGAAGGAGGGTGTGGATGGGTGCCGTTCATGATGGATCGGCTCGACTACGAGTACGATTCCCTGTTTGGTGTTGGCGCGCGGGAACGGCTCAGGAAACGCCCCTCGGACTATATGCGTGACGGCGACAATTTCTGGGTGGCGATGGAACTTGGAGAGTCTGCGCTCAAATACGCGATCGACGCCATGGGTCCTGATCGCATCCTCTATGCATCGGACTATCCGCATGAACCGACCGAGGAAGACCTGACGACGGAGTTGCCCGAATTCCTGTCCAGCAACGAATATTCTGACGACGTCAAGCGGAAGCTGGTGCATGACAACATGATCAGCTTCTACAATCTGAACTGACAATACAGGTATGCGGGATCCATACTTTGGATTCCTGGCCGCTCAGGTTCCTTTGCTCCGCGGCAAGGCGAATCCGTTCCGTTCAGGACGCTGAACCGAATACCGCCAGCCCTCCGTCACCGAAGCGGAATTATTCCCGGCTCCGTTGCGTTCCATTGTCAACGACATGCCCGGGAGGGACGGCGATGTCTGGTCGTCAGGACAGGAAAATTCACCAGGGAGCGGTGTCCTGAAACCCTGCTCTGATGCGGCTGGAAGATAATCCGTCGATCAACCGGCTCCTCTACGCAATCGACAGTACAGGGTCCACAGACTCTTGACGGTTGTGGTAATCGCTGATAATTTCGCGACGCTTATCCATTCTATCCGGAAATGCGGGACGTCGGTCGGCGCGGGTGCGCTCACTGGCGCGTTCGGCGTTCGGCCCTGGAAACACGAGAGACAGGTGTCCGTGGCATGTTTGAAGGACTGACAAACCGTTTCGGAGATATTTTCGATCGCCTGCGAAAGCGTGGTGTTCTCTCCGAGGACGATGTCAACAGCACCATGCGGGAAATCCGCGTCGCACTGCTGGAAGCTGACGTTGCCCTCCCGGTCGTTCGCGACTTCATTGAGGTCGTCAAGGCCCGGGCAGTCGGGGACGAGGTCCTGCGGTCTGTGACCCCGGGGCAGCAGGTTGTCAAGATCGTCAATGATCAACTTGTGGAGATGCTGGGCCCGGAAAGCCAGGACCTTCAGGTCCGTGCCGCTCCTCCGGCTGCTCTCCTGATGGTAGGCCTTCAGGGTTCGGGTAAGACCACTACAACAGCGAAAATTGGCCGCCATCTGCAGACCAGTCAGGGAAAGCGGGTCATGATGGCGTCTCTCGACATCCATCGACCAGCCGCACAACAGCAGCTTGCTGTTCTCGGCGAACAGGCATCGGTCGACACGTTACCCATCATTGCCCTCGAAACACCTCGCCAGATTGCAAAGCGGGCCATGGATGCCGCCCGTAAACAGGGATATGACGTTGTCATCCTTGACACGGCAGGCCGACTGCATGTCGACGATGAACTGATGGACGAGGTTGTCCAGGTTCGCGACGCTGTCAATCCGGCCGAAATCCTCCTCGTTGCCGACGCGCTGACAGGCCAGGATGCCGTGAATGTCGCCACGGCATTCAATGAACGCCTGTCCCTGACCGGTATCGTGCTGACCCGCATCGACGGTGATGCCCGGGGAGGGGCCGCGCTTTCCATGAAAGCCGTGACCGGCACACCCATCAGGCTGCTCGGGACCGGAGAAAAGCTGGATGCAATTGAACCGTTTCACCCGGACCGTCTGGCTTCCAGAATTCTCGGAATGGGTGATGTGGTCAGTCTCGTCGAACAGGCACAGGAAACTGTCGCCGAGGAAGAAAACGAGGCACTGCTCAGGAAGATGCGGTCGGGCCAGCTTGATCTCGAGGATTACGCAAGGCAGATCAGGCAGATGCGAAAGCTGGGCGGTTTTTCGAGGATCATGGACCTGATGCCGGGCGCAAGAAAGGCACGCCAGATGATGAAGGGGGCCAATATCGATGACGGAATGCTGGGTCGTCAGGAAGCGATCATTTCGTCCATGACGCCAATCGAGAGACAACGCCCCGAAATCATCAAGGCCTCCCGGAAACGCCGCATCGCAGCAGGCTCCGGCGTGGCCGTTCAGGACGTCAACGCACTGCTTAAGCAGTTTCGGAACTTCACGAAGGTGACCAAGATGATGAAGAAGCAGGGCCTGCTCCAGGGTGGTTTTCCGCAACAGGGGATTCCTTCGAATCCCGGCTTTCACCTCAGATAGAACGGCCCGAAAACTGATCAGGGCCGCATGAACTGCGGCCCCCGACGCGTTAACAGGACTGGAGGAACCAGCACCAGATGTCACTCAAGATGAGACTGTCGCGCGGTGGTGCCAAGAAGCGCCCCTATTACCGAATTGTTGTTGCCGACTCCCGTATGCCTCGGGACGGACGCTTCATCGAGCGGGTCGGAACCTACAATCCGATGCTGCCACAGGAGCATCCCGATCGCGTCAGGTTGTTCGAGGATCGGGTCCGCCACTGGCTTGGTGAAGGGGCCAAGCCGTCGGAACGGGTTGCCCGCTTTCTCGGTCAGGCCAATATCATTCCGATGCCCGAGATCCGGGAAACCCCGAAGAAGAGTGCACCTGGCGCCAAGGCGCTGGAACGGATGAAAGAGGCCGAAGAGGCCGGCAGTGCCTGATGAGCCTGACACGCGATGGGAGCCACTGGCGTTAACGGGAACTGGCGAGGTGTGAAACCGACCACCCGCACAGCGGACCCGGCAGGCGCAGCGGTTGCATCGAGCGTCGCCGTTCCGGGGGCGGCAGAACCGGATCGGGTGTGCGTCGGTGCCGTCGCCGGAGCACATGGTCTTCGAGGCGCTTTACGGATCAAGAGCTTTACGGAAGATCCGGCCGATATCGCCGCTTATGGTCCGGTTTCAGATGAAACCCGGGACCATATGTTCGAGATCCGGGTTTCGGCAATCCGGAACGGGATTGTGATTGCCGAGTTTGCCGGGGTCGACAACCGTGACGCGGCCGAGGGACTCAAGGGAATGCGGCTGTATGTCGAGAGGACGGCGCTGCCGCCGCCGGATCAGGATGAGTACTACCACGCTGACCTCTTGGGGCTGGCAGCGGTGGGAACGAAAGGTGAAATCGTGGGAACGGTCACTGCGATCATACCCGCGGGCGAGTCCGAGGTTCTGGAAATTGATCGGGGCCCCGGTGTGCAGACACTGTTGCTGCCGTTCACGGCGGAAGCGGTGCACGATGTTGATGTGAAGGGTGGACGGATCGCTATCGAGATACCGCCCGGGGATGAAGGCGATGACAAGGGCCTTCGGAAGGAAATGGAAGGTTAGTGTGGGCGCACAGGTAACAGACCAGCAGGAAGCAACATGGACAGCCCGGGTGCTGACCCTGTTTCCCGACATGTTTCCGGGTCCGCTCCGGTTTTCGCTGGCGGGGAAGGCCCTTCAGGCCGGTGTTTGGGCGCTGGAGCCCGTCGACGTCCGCGATTTTGCCTGCGATCGTCATGGCACTGTCGATGACGCTCCGTTCGGAGGCGGTCCGGGGATGGTCATGCGCGCCGATGTTCTCGATGCGGCTATCGTCGGGACGGCCCTGCCGGCAGCGCCGCTGATTTTTCTGACTCCGCGGGGAACTCCGCTTACCCAGGCGCGGGTCAGGGCGCTGGCTGAAGGGCCCGGTGTCACCTTGCTCTGCGGGCGTTACGAAGGGATCGACCAGAGGGTGCTCGATGCCAGGAATATCGAGGAAATCAGTCTGGGTGATTTCATACTGTCCGGAGGTGAGCCTGCGGCAATCGCCCTGATCGACGCCTGCGTGCGGTTGCTGCCGGGTGTCATCGGAGACGAGGCGGCCCTGGATGAGGAGAGCTTTACCGGAGACCTTCTCGAGTACCCCCATTACACGCGGCCAGCCGTGTGGAGTGGACGCAGGGTGCCGGAGGTTCTCCTGTCGGGACATCACCAGCGCATTGTGGAGTGGCGCCGGCAGCAGGCCGAGCAAATCACTCTGCAAAGAAGGCCGGATCTCTGGGATCGGTACGAGCAGTCTTGCGAGCAAGAAAGGGAAGCGTGTCATGAACCTGATTGAGCAGATCGAGCGGGAAGAAATCACCCGCCTTGAGGCCGAGCGGCCGGTCCCCGAGTTTTCGCCGGGTGACACCGTCCGGGTCCATTTCCGTGTGGTTGAAGGCAATCGCGAACGCGTTCAGGTTTATGAAGGTGTGGTTATCGCGCGGTCCAGCAAGGGACTGAATTCTGCCTTCACGGTGCGCAAGATTTCTTATGGTGAAGGCGTTGAACGGGTGTTTCCGCTCTACAGCCCGCGCATTGAGAAAATCGAGGTGGCGCGGCGCGGCGCGGTAAGGCGGGCCAAGCTTTACTATCTGCGCGAACGCCGCGGAAAACGGGCCCGTATCGCGGAAAAGGTCGATTATCGGCCACAGGAGGCGCCCGTCGCTGGTGGCGAAGATGACACGCAGCCGACGGATCCGCAGTGCTGAAGAAGGCTGCGTCAGGACACTGACCGGGGAGGGAAAACATGGCCGGGCCGAAAACACTGTACGACAAGATCTGGGAGGCTCATCTCGTCGACGAGAGGGATGACGGGACCTGCATTCTTTATATCGATCGCCAGATCATCCATGAAATCACAAGCGCCCAGGCGTTTGACGGTTTGCGGGAGAATGGCCGTCGGGTGCGGGTGCCGGACGCCCAGTTGCTGGTTGCCGATCATAACGTGCCGACCAAGGGCCGGGCCAAGGGCATCGAGAATGAGGAGTCCCGGATCCAGATCGAGCTTCTCCAGAAGAATGCCAGGGAATTCGGACTCCCCTATATCGAACTGCTCGATGTGCGTCAGGGAATTGTGCATGTCATCGGACCCGAACAGGGTTTCACACAGCCGGGTCTGACCATGGTTTGCGGCGATTCCCACACTGCGACGCATGGTGCGCTGGGTGCCCTGGCATTCGGCATCGGGACATCGGAGGTGGAGCATGTTCTCGCGACCCAGACGCTGTTGCAAAAGCGCAGCCGCAACATGCGTGTTTCCATCAATGGTGAACCGGGCCCCGGCGTGACCGCGAAGGACATGATCCTGGCCTTGATCGGCAAGATCGGTACGGCAGGAGGTACCGGCTGCGTGATCGAATATGCGGGTTCTGCCATCGAAAACCTATCGGTTGAAGGCCGAATGACCGTCTGCAACATGTCGATCGAAGCCGGTGCCAGAGCGGGCCTTGTTGCTCCCGATCAGAAAGTCTTTGACTACCTGCAAGGGCGTCCGATGGCTCCAAAGGGTGCTGCCTGGGAACAGGCGGTTGCCTACTGGAAAACACTGACTTCGGATGACGATGCCCGCTACGATATCGATGTCAGCATGTTGGCCGAGGAAATTGAACCGCAGGTGTCCTGGGGGACCAGCCCCGAGATGGTGGTTCCGGTGGGCGGATCCGTTCCGGATCCGGCCGAGGTCGATGACGAGGCAAAGCGCAAGACCCTTGAAAGCGCGCTGGAATATATGGGTCTGGAACCCGGTCAGAGACTGTCCGACATTCACGTCGACAAGGTGTTTATCGGTTCCTGTACCAATTCGCGAATTGAGGATCTGCGAGCCGCCGCGGCTGTGGCGAGAGGACGTCAGGTTGCTGATTCCGTCTATGCCATGATCGTTCCCGGTTCTGGTCTCGTAAAGGAGCAGGCCGAAGCCGAGGGCCTCGACAAGATCTTCACGGAGGCCGGTTTTGACTGGCGTGAACCAGGCTGTTCGATGTGTCTCGGGATGAACGGAGATATGCTCCAGCCCGGAGAACGGTCGGCCTCGACCTCGAACCGGAACTTCCAGGGCCGCCAGGGACCTGGCGGTCGCACGCATCTGGTAAGCCCGGCGATGGCAGCCGCCGCTGCGGTTGCGGGACATTTTGTTGATGTGCGCGAGCTGGGGCTGGACTCGATCGACTAGGAGGCCGTCATGGAGAAATTCGAAACATTCAGCGGTATTGGTGTTCCGATGGCGGATCACAATGTTGATACCGATCGCATCATTCCCGCACGATTCCTGAAAACCATCAAGCGCACAGGGCTCGGTGTTCATTTGTTCAACGATGTCCGGTACCGCTCCGATGGTACGGAGGATCCAGAGTTCGTGCTCAACCGGCCAGCTTATCGGGAGGCACAGGTTCTTGTGGCAGGTGACAATTTCGGTTGCGGCTCGTCGCGTGAACATGCGCCCTGGGCGTTGAAGGATTTCGGGATCAGATGTGTGATTTCCACGTCATTTGCCGACATTTTTTTCAACAACTCGTTCAAGAACGGATTGCTGCTGATCCGTGTCAGTCCGGAACAGAGAGACGCACTGCTGCAGGATGCCGTCAGGGGCAGCAATGCACGCATCACGATCAACCTCGAGGACCAGAAGATCGTGAGGCCGGACGGCGAAGAAATTGACTTCGAAATCGACCCTTTTCTGAAACACTGTCTTCTGGAAGGTCTGGACGATATCGGGATCACGCTGCAAGCCGAGGACAAGATTGCATCCTATGAAGAACAACGTCAGCAACGCATGCCATGGCTTCAGGGGGCCAGGGTCTAGCAAGACCGTTTTCGCTGCAATCCCCGGGAGATGCATATGGTTGCCAACAAGAAAGTCCTGATGTTGCCGGGTGACGGGATCGGTCCGGAAGTCATGCATGAAGTCCGACGGCTGATCGACTGGATGGACAGACGTCGCCACGTTTCGTTCGATGTCGAGGAGGGGCTGGTCGGAGGTGCGGCCTATGATGCCTCTGGCGTTGCCATTCGCGACGAAACCATGGATACCGCACTGAATGTTGACGCGGTCCTGTTTGGCGCTGTCGGAGGGCCGAAATGGGACCAGGTTGCCTATGAAGTGCGTCCCGAAGCCGGACTGCTCCGACTGCGAAAAGATCTGGATCTGTTTGCAAATCTCCGTCCTGCAATCTGTTTTGATGCCCTGGCAGATGCCTCGACCCTGAAACGCGACCGTGTGGCCGGCCTTGATATCCTGATCGTACGGGAACTTACGGGCGGCGTGTATTTCGGGGAACCACGGGGCATAGAAACCCTCCCTGATGGACAACGCCGGGGTATCAACACCCAGGTCTACACGACATCCGAGATCCATCGGGTTTGCAGAGTGGCCTATGACCTCGCGCGGAAGCGTAAAGGCCGGGTCTGTTCGTCAGAGAAAAGCAATGTGATGGAATCGGGTCTTTTGTGGCGGGAAGAGGCTCAAAAGGTCCGGGACGAAGACTATCCGGACATCACGCTGACGCACATGCTTGCTGACAATTGCGGTATGCAGCTGGTTCGGAACCCGAAGCAGTTTGATGTGATCGTTACCGATAATCTGTTCGGCGACATGCTGTCCGACGTTGCCTCCATGTTGACGGGCTCTCTCGGTATGCTTCCCTCTGCGTCGCTGGGGCCCGAAGACAAGGATGGACGACGCAGGGCCCTCTATGAACCGGTCCATGGATCTGCCCCCGATATTGCGGGACAGGGAAAGGCCAATCCGCTGGCCATGATCCAGTCCTATGCCATGATGCTGCGTTATTCCTTCGACATGAAAGAAGATGCGGATCTGGTAGAGCAGGCGGTTCGCAATGTTCTCGATTCCGGTTTTCGCACCGGGGATATCATGGAGGCCGGGGGGACTCTGGTGTCCTGTGAGCAAATGGGAGAGGCGGTCACGGCAGAGCTGGACCGGCTGGCTGCCTGACGGCGCACCCTCGTCACGGGAATCGTGGCTGTTGTGGCCTTCGCGCCAAACATTTCATTACTCTGTCAACGGCCTGCTCTTGCGGGTTGGTGCGCCGAACCTGACCAGGCCGTCGGCTCGCCGCGAATGACGGTGATCGGGCGGCATCATCATTCGGCGAGCCGCCAAAGGAGCCAATGCCATGAAACCTTCTCCCTCCGGATTGACGGCCGCTGAATTGCAAGAACAGTATGATGTCGAAGCTGCAGTACCGGAACTGCCGCAGATCATGGCTGATTACCAACAGCGCAGCGAGACGGTTCGGCAAATGCCAAACGCCTCGATTGACCTCGCTTATGGTGAACACCGGCTCCAGAAGCTCGACATCTTCGCGCCCCGGGGAGCTACCGCGCTGCCGATCCAGATCTACATCCATGGAGGTTACTGGCGCGGGGGCAGCCGCCTGGGTCGGGCCTTTCCGGCTCCCGTCTTCAATGAGGCCGGTGCCGTCTGGATCCCGATCGATTATCGGCTCCTCCCCGAAGTCAGTCTTGATGACATCGTGACCGACGTCCGGGACGCTGTCGGATGGATTTACGCCCATGCCGGCAGTTTTGGCGGTGACCGCGATCGCATCCATGTTTCCGGATCGTCGGCTGGCGGTCATCTGACAGCGATGCTGATGCTTGATGGCTGGCATGAGGCCATCGGACTTCCGTCCGATGTCGTCAAGAGCGGGTGCGCGATCTCGGGGCTTTTTGAACTCGAGCCGCTGCGCAATACGACCGAGAACGAGACCCTCCAGCTTGATGACGATCTGATCCACCGAAACAGCCCTGTCCGCCACCCTCCTGACGCGGGGCGTCCTCTGATCATCGCGTGGGGAAGCAAGGAATCCGGTGAATTCAGGCGGCAATCAACAGATTTTGCCGCTGCCTTGCGCAAGACAGGATCGCCGGTCCGGGAGCTGGAGCTTGAAGGGCATGATCACTTTACCGCGACAGGCGAACTCGCCAAACCGGAAAGCCCCCTTCTGAGGGCCATATTGTCCCAGATGGGACTTGAGCGTTCCGGTTAGATCCTCTTCCATCAGCCTCAGGAAATGCGCAGTCGCTCCGGGCCCGGGGAGCAGCAGGGCGATGCGTCACAGGGCGTCGAGCGTGCTCGCCCTGCGCGATCCGGGAAACACGAACGGCCTCGGGATGAAAGGCGGGTCATATCGCTTATATCGAGTGCCGGGAGAATACGACCCCAGTGAAAAGGAGTTGGCCAGCCAGGTGCCTTTCGCGGCTTCGGGGTCCTGGCTCCTGAAATGTTCGTGCAAGCCTGTGCGGCATTCGTGATCATACGAGATCGCAGATTCTGCACCTTTCGGGCCTGGTTGGCGGAGGTCGCGGGACGGTCGGCCAACAAACAGCATTCCAGCGGTATTCGTTGTCCGGCAGATCCGTTTCACTGGGATGCAGGGCCTTCATCTGCACCGCATTGCTGCCTGTACGGGGCAGGACGCCCGGAACAAGCCCGCAGCGGTGGTGAATAACCCTCGCCATTCTTTCGCCCGAAGCGGTGAGTCACGCCATAGCGGCCACAAGCGAAGCCTGTCCCCGATCCGCTGAACTTCCCCAATCTCCCGGAGAGGAGAGGGAACCAGGCCACTGACAATCTGATACAAGGTGCATCATTGGACTTGAACTCTCGCCACAGCCGCAATAGAGTGGGTATCTGTTATCGTTCGCTTGCAAGGAGAGACAGTCATGGGAAAAGTTTTCGTTGCTGCGATACTGGGCGGTCTAATCGCCTCTTCGGCGGCTTATGCCGGAGACATGTACAGCTGCAGCTTCGGCCATCAGCAGACAGTCAAGAACACCGTTACCGTGAAACCGGCAGAGACTGCGGCAACTACAACCCGGTCCTCGGACAAGGCCGGTAAAACGCTTATCAAGGCGCAGCGGGCCAAGGAAACGCCCGAGGGCTGACATATCCGGCGCGTTTGCGCCGACACGAATTCTGATCTGGGCACATCTTCGGCCGGGAAACGCCCCGGCCGAAGATGTGTCTTGTTTTTTGCCGGCAGGAAATCAACCGGAAGGTGGGACATGGGCTACCGGATCGCGGTCGTCGGGGCGACCGGCAATGTCGGTCGCGAGATTCTGAAGTGTCTTGCGGAACGCGATTTTCCAGCCGATGAAGTCCATGCGGTCGCGTCCGCGAACTCGGTCGGCCGGGAAGTCTCCTACGGCGAGACTGATGTCCTGAAGGTGCAGGACCTCGCCGGATTTGACTTCAGCGGAATTGATTTCGGCCTGTTTTCTCCCGGAGCCAGGGTATCCGACGAATATGCCCCGAAGGCTGCTGATGCCGGATGTGTCGTTATCGACAATACTTCCCGTTTCAGGATGGAGGCTGATGTCCCGCTGGTGGTGCCAGAGGTGAATCCGGAAGACCTGGCGTGGCATCACAAACGGAACATCATTGCCAATCCGAACTGCTCCACCATCCAGATGGTCGTGGCCCTCAAGCCGTTGCACGACATTGTCCCCATCAGGCGGGTGGTTGTTGCGACCTATCAGTCCACGTCGGGTGCCGGGAAGGAGGCGATGGATGAACTTTTTTCCCAGACCCGCGGAATATATGTCAACGACCCGGTGACGCGGGAAGCCTTCACAAAGCAGATCGCCTTCAATGTGATCCCGCATATTGATGTTTTTATGGATGATGGATCGACTCGGGAAGAGTGGAAGATGGTGGCGGAAACCCGCAAGATCCTTGATCCTCAAATCGTTGTTCATGCAACTTGCGTACGGGTTCCCGTTTTCATCGGCCACGCCGAGGCGGTCAATGTCGAATTTGATGGCCTGATTGACGAGGACACCGCCCGGGAAGCGTTGCGTGAGGCGCCGGGAGTGGCCGTCGTTGATCATCGCGCCGATGAGGGATATGTGACGCCGGTGGAGTGCGCAGGAGAGGATGCTGTCTATGTCAGCCGGATTCGCCGCGACCAGACGGTGGATTGTGGGCTCTCCATGTGGGTTGTCGCAGACAATTTACGGAAGGGCGCAGCGCTGAATACGGTCCAGATTGCCGAAACATTGATTGGCCGGCAGTTTGAAGCAGACGAATAGAGGGTGAGACGGGTCCGCGCCCGGCGCGGAACCCGGGTTGTGCTCCGGAGAATATGTCAACCCGGAACTGTGGCAACCACGTCCTGCTGTCGCCCCTGAATTTTCGGGGAATCAAACGCTGTGATCCTTGGCGGCTCGCCGGCAAACGGTTCGACCTCGACCAGGGCGGTCTGGGCAGCGCAGCACTGGGTCAACGTCGACGTCGGCTCGTCTCGTGTCAACACATTGGGATTGCCGTGTTTTTCAAGGCTGCCGGGTGTAGCCGGATCTACAGGATCGTACCAGGCCCCTGTTGCCAGCTCCACGACGCCGGGCCGGAGCGCCTCGGTGATCACGGCGCCGGCGAGACATTGTCCCCGGTCATTGAAGACCCGCACAACCTGTCCGTCGATGATTCCGCGGGCCCCGGCATCGGCGGGGTTCATACGGATGGCTTCTCGCCCGGCAATCTTTGCCTCTCGGCTCACCTTGCCGCAATCCATCTGGCTGTGGAGACGCGTGCGCGGCTGGTTGGACAACAGGTGAAGGGGTCTTCTTTCCGCAAGCCCGCTGCCCAGCCACTCGGCCGGTGGAATCCATACCGCGTGTCCCGGGCAATCCTCCAGACCAAATCCCGCGATGGTCTCGGAGTAAAGCTCGATCTTGCCAGACGGAGTCTTCAGTGGATTGCCTTGCGGATCATCACGAAATCCGGCGAAGGGGATCGGTGGTGCCTCGGGAGTGGGCAGTTCCAGGACTCCTGTCTTCCAGAACGCGTCAAAGCCAGGCATCTCTATATCGTGGCGTGACGCGCGCTGGCGAAACACGTCATACAAATGACGAATCCAGTCCATCTCGCTCCGGCCTTCTGTGAAGGCCTCTTCAAATCCGAGGCGGGCCGCAAGTGCGGTGTAGATCTGGTACTCGTTCCTGGCCTCGCCGACGGGATCGATCACCTTGTGATTGGCCATCAGGTAGTGGTCATAGTTGGATGCGGCGAGGTCATTGCGCTCAAGGGTCGTCGTGCAGGGCAGTACGATGTCGGCCCGTTTGGCAGCCGGCGTCCACCACGGTTCATGAATGATGATGGTTTCCGGGCGTTCCCAGGCCCGCAGCATGCGGTTGAGATCCTGCTGCTTGTGAAACGGATTCCCGCCGCACCAGTAAATCAGTCGCACATCGGGATAGGTTCGGTCCTGTCCGTTGAAATGGTAGGCGCCACCCGGATTGAGCAGCATGTCAACAACCCGGGCCACCGGAATCCAGGAGTCAACACTGTTCTTGCCGGTCGGGAGACCGGGCGGAGCGACAGGATGGCGAGCGGTTCCGATCCCGTGCATGGCACCGTAACCGAACCCGAACCCGCCGCCGGGAAGGCCGATCTGCCCCAGCATCGCGGCCAGTGTTATGGCCATCCAGTAGGCAAGTTCCCCGTGATCAGCGCGCTGAATCGACCAGCTCACGCTGATGAGCGTGCGGCTCGAGGCCATTCTCCGGGCAAGGGCACGAATTGAATCGGCCGGAATTTCGGTAATGTCGCAAGCCCAGTCTGCATCCTTGGGCTCTCCGTCATCCACCCCGGTCAGATACCGGGCAAACGTCTCGAAGCCGGTACAGTATCGGTCAAGAAACTCGTGATCGTGCAGATCTTCTGTCAAAAGGGTGTGGGCAAGTCCCAGCATCAGGGCCGTATCCGTATTTGGACGAATCGGCAGCCAGTCTGCCTCAAGCCCCGCATCGATATCATCCCGCATGGGACTGATACTGACGAACCGGGTCCCCCCGTCGCGGGCGCGGGCATGCCAGTCGGGGAGGTCATGCGCACCCAAGCCATTCAGATTGACCTGTCCGTTCTTTGTCGCCATCCCGCCAAAGAGCAGCATCAGACCGGTATGCTTCGCAATGGTGGACCATGTATTCACGGGGCCGACAACCGGAGCGAGGGATCCCACAATTCGCGGAACGATCACCGTCGCTGCGCCGAAGCTGTAGTTGGTGACCTGATCGACAAAGCCTCCGAACAAATTCAGGAACCGGCTCAGCTGCGACCGGGCATTGTGAAAGTTTCCCGCGCTGGCCCAGCCCGAACTTGCATAAATGGCGTCATTGCCGCCTGCGTCCCGAACCCGGCGGAGTTCCGTGGCGACAAGGTCAAGCGCTTCGTCCCAGTCGAGGGAAACAAAAGGCTCGGTTCCCCGTTTGCAGGAACCTGGCCCCTTTTCCAGCCAACCCTTGCGAACCATGGGTCGATCCACCCGGCAGGGTGCATGAACTGCGCCCGGGATTGTCTGCAGGAGACGCGGCGGGTGGGGGTCGTTCCCGAACGGACGGATCCCGACCAGTTTTCCCTCGCTGACCTCGGCAGAGAAGGCGCCCCAGTGGGCAATGCCGAAGTTTCCTTCGCTTCCGTCAACCATCGGTTTTCTCCTCCGCGTGGTCTGCCCGTTACAAATCGTCTCGACGATCCGAACAACCTGCACTCCCGGTCCTGGCAAGGCAATGGCCAGTCCGATACCAACCCGCAGATTGACACAATCCGGTCAACGTCGTAAAGACGCCTGTCCGGCCGGACCGTCCGGTATCGGCGATGTCTTGCACTCTGGAATCACGGGATTTTGCCCATGGCGAGCCATGACCGCCCGTTGTCGCCGCATCTCCAGGTCTACCGACCGCAACTCACGTCCCTATTGTCGATTCTCCACCGCATTACCGGCATTGTTCTCGCGGTGGGAACCCTGCTCCTGGTCTGGTGGCTTATGGCCGCTGCTACCGGTACGGGGGCCTATGATACGGTCCAGTCGGTGATCGGTTCGTGGATTGGCCGCCTGCTGTTGCTGGGGTGGACCTATGCCTTGTTCTATCATCTTTGCAACGGGATTCGACATCTGTTCTGGGATGCCGGACAAGGCTTTGAACTCACGACAGCCTATCGAACCGGATGGTTCGTTGTCGGTGCTTCTGTCGTTTTGACTCTCGTCGCCTGGGTCTGGGGTTATGCATCAATGGGGCACCTGTAATGGACCGACGCTCCCCCCTGGCACGGGTTCGCGGCCTGGGTACGGCGCGTGAGGGGACCGGCCATTGGTGGGCGCAACGCCTCACCGCCATCGCGCTGGTGCCGCTGACTCTCTGGTTTACCGCGGCCGTCTGCAGTCTGGCGGGCGCCGATCACGCGGCCATGACGGACTGGGTCAGCAATCCCCTGGTGTCGATCCTGCTTGTTCTTCTGGCTG
The DNA here is from genome assembly GCA_965221485.1 of Alphaproteobacteria bacterium. GTDB lineage: Bacteria > Pseudomonadota > Alphaproteobacteria > MPNO01 > UBA830 > JAJEBT01. The sequence continues at coordinate 3,950,549 of OZ244893.1, forward strand.
TCGCCGTGTTTCATCATCTCCAGCTCGGCATTCAGGTTGTTCTGGAGGACTACATCCATACGGAGTGGCTCCGGGTTTCCGGCATCATGCTCGTCAAGGGCGCGGCCATCGCACTGGCTGTTGCGACCATCCTGTCCGTTGTCAGGATCAGCCTCGCTCATTAGGACACCGGTCAGGACATGAATACAAACGCTTACGAAATCATCGATCACACTTATGACGTTGTCGTGCTCGGCGCCGGTGGTGCCGGCCTTCGGGCCACGTTCGGAATGGCGCTGAAGAATCTTCGCACCGCCTGCATCACCAAGGTGTTTCCGACACGAAGCCACACTGTGGCGGCCCAGGGAGGTATTTCGGCTGCACTCGGCAACATGAGCGAGGACGACTGGCGCTGGCACTTCTACGACACGGTCAAGGGTGCCGACTGGCTCGGCGATCAGGATGCGATCGAATATATGTGCCGCGAAGCGATCCCCGCCGTGCTTGAACTTGAACATTACGGTGTGCCGTTTTCCCGTACCGAGAAGGGGGAAATCTACCAGCGCCCGTTTGGAGGCATGACCACGCGCTTTGGCGACGGTCCGCCGGCGCAGCGGACAGCCGCTGCTGCGGACCGCACCGGTCACGCAATTCTGCACACGCTCTACCAGCAATCGCTCAAGCATGAAGCGGAATTCTTCATAGAATATCTGGGTCTGGACCTGATCCTTGATGAGGAGGGCGTCTGCCGGGGGGTGATGGCCTGGAATCTGGATGACGGCACCATTCACAGATTTCGAAGCAACCTTGTCGTTGTTGCCACGGGCGGATACGGACGCTGTTATTTTTCGTGCACCGGTGCGCATACCCAGACCGGAGACGGCAATGCCATGGTGTTGCGGGCCGGATTGCCGTGCCAGGATATGGAATTTATCCAGTTTCATCCGACCGGGATCTATGGGGCCGGATGTCTGATCACCGAAGGGGTGCGCGGCGAAGGCGGTTACCTGACGAATGCCGAAGGCGAGCGCTTCATGGAACGATATGCCCCGAGCGTGAAGGATCTTGCATCGCGCGATGTTGTCAGTCGGGCGATGACGATGGAAATTCGCGAGGGTCGCGGAGTGGGCACGGATCACGACCACATCCATCTGCATATCGAGCATCTCGACGCCGACATCATCAATGAACGTCTGCCGGGGATCTCGGAAACCGCCCGGATTTTTGCCGGGGTGGATGTCACGCGGGAGCCGATCCCGGTCCTGCCAACAGTCCACTACAATATGGGCGGAATTCCGACGACATTTCGTGGTGAGGCAGTCAAACCTGTCAATGGCAGTGCCGAAGACGTTCAACCCGGACTGATGGCAATCGGCGAGGCGGCCTGCGTCTCGGTCCACGGTGCCAATCGACTGGGATCCAATTCTCTCCTTGACCTTGTGGTGTTTGGCCGGGCGGCTGCAGAACGGGCCGCAGAGCTGGTCGAACCCGGTCAGAAACAGCCGGAATTTCCCAGAAATGCCGGAGAAAAGGAGCTTGACCGCTTTGACCGTCGGCGCCATGCCAATGGCACGACGACGACCGCGGAACTGCGGGGAGAGATGCAGCGCACCATGCAGGAACATTGTGCAGTGTTCCGGACCGAGGAACTCATGAGGGAAGGACGCGAAAGACTGTCAAGTCTGTGGTCAAAGAACGACGACATCAGGGTCAATGACCGATCCCTGATCTGGAATTCCGACCTTGCCGAGACTCTGGAGTACGACAACCTGCTGGCGCAGTCCATCGTCAGTCTGGATTCGGCGATCAACCGGACGGAGAGCCGCGGCGGACATGCGCGGGAGGACTATCCGGACCGCGATGATGACAATTGGATGAAACATACCTACGTGTGGCTTGGGGAAGACGGAACAAGCCTGTTTGACTATCGGCCGGTCCATACCCATACCATGAGCAACGAAGTCGAGCCGATTCCGCCAAAGGACCGGGTCTATTGAGAGAAAATCGATGGCAGAGCTGACACTTCCCCGGAACTCCAGGGTCAGGAAGGGCAAGACCTGGCCGGCTCCGGATGACGCGACGCGTCCCAGGACATTTCATATTTATCGCTGGGATCCGGAAGCCGGGGAAACGCCGCGACTGGACAGCTACACCATCGATCTGGATACGTGCGGTCCGATGGTTCTTGATGCTGTCATCAAGATCAAGAATGAGATTGACACAACATTGACCTTCCGGAGATCGTGTCGTGAGGGCGTTTGCGGTTCCTGTGCGATGAACATTGATGGCACCAATACCCTTGCCTGCACAAAGTATACCGAAGAGGTCAAGGGGGATGTAAGGATCTATCCCTTGCCGCATATGTCCGTTGTCAAGGACCTGGTCCCCGATCTGACGGCCGCCTACGCACAGTACCGATCGGTCGAGCCCTGGCTCAAGTCCGACACACCTCCTCCGCCCGGCAAGGAACGCCTGCAGTCTCCAGAGGAACGGCGCAGACTTGACGGGATGTGGGAGTGTATTCTCTGCTTCTGCTGTACGACAAGCTGCCCGAGCTACTGGTGGAACGGGGATCGTTATCTGGGGCCGGCAACCCTGTTGCAGGCGAATCGCTGGATACAGGACTCGCGCGATGAGGCAACCGGTGATCGGCTGGACGAACTGGAAGATCCATTCCGGCTTTATCGCTGTCATACGATCATGAACTGTACCAAGACCTGCCCCAAGGGCCTCAACCCCGCAAAGGCCATCGGCGAAATCAAGCAGGCGATGGTTCGCCGTCGATAGGGTCTTCATGGTCGTGAGGCTGATCCCGGAACCGCTCCTTCACGCCGGTCCCGGTTTCGGCAGCGATGTTTGTTTGCGGACAGGCTGACGGTCGGTGAGCACAGGGCCGTTGTTTGCTTACAGGCAGCACCAGCGCCAGGGGGAACTGATCCATGATCCCATCCAGGCACTGGCAGCCGAAAGACTCCAGTTTCTCTGGCATGCCTTGAAAGAGTACAGGCCGTCGGGAGGGCAAAGCGGCTGGCGGGAGAAGCTCGGACTTACCCGGCGTCCCCGCAATCCGGCGCCGCAGGGCCTTTATCTCTACGGCCCGGTCGGACGCGGCAAGTCAATGCTGATGGATATGTTCTTCTCTGCGGTCGAGGGGGACCACAAGAAGCGCGTGCATTTTCACGAATTCATGCTCGACGTTCATGACAGGATGCACCGCTGGCGCGTGGAGGATGGCGCTCTCCAGAATCCGTTACCGCGCATCGCCAGGGAGATTGCGGCCAGTACCTGGCTTCTGTGCTTTGACGAGGTCCTCGTCGAGAATATCGCTGATGCCATGATTCTGGGAAGACTGTTCGAGGCACTCTTTGAAGAGGGGGTTGTGATCGTTGCCACCGGCAATTCGCATCCCGACGATCTCTACCGAAACGGGCTGCAACGCGACCGTTTCCTGCCGTTCATAGACATCCTCAAGCAGCGAGTCGAAATTCTCGAACTCGAGGCGCAGCGGGACTATCGCCGCGATCGCCTTTCCGGGATGCGGGTGTATCACGTCCCTCTGGATCGTGGAGCCTGCACGGCACTGGACGAGGCCTTCGCGTTACTTACTGACAACGCCCGGGGTGAGCCGAATGACCTGTTCGTAAAGGGCCGCAGGCTGAGGGTTCCGGCCGCAGCGCGGGGCGTTGCGAGGTTTTCATTCGCGGAACTCTGCGAGAGGCCGTTGGGTGCCGCCGATTACCTGGCTATAGCGGACCAATATCACACGGTTATTCTTGCGGGCATCCCGCTCCTCACAGCCCAACATCGAAACGCGACGCGCCGCATGGTGACGCTGATCGATGCGCTTTACGAACACAGGGTCAATCTCGTGGTTTCTGCGGCGGCGGAACCGGACGAATTATGCACCGATCTTCAGGCAGTTCCTGCTTTCTTGCGAACGGCATCGCGTCTCATAGAGATGCAGAGTGCCGATTACATATGTGGGGCCGATGAGCGGTGAGGCAGGACGGGCGCACTGCCTGATCAGCGAAGCAAGCGTTTACGGCGAATCAGGATTCCTCTTTACCGGGCCGGGTCTTGCATCCATCGACGGATCATCAGCTGGCTGGCAACAGGTGATGCCATGGGTGTCTGTTTCTTGATGAGCGCCTGGCAGCGATCCTGAAGCAGTGCACCGAACGGTGACGGAAAATGGACAGGGGGAGACAGGATATGAATGAAATACAACGTTTGTTTGGTCTTTTTCCGACGCGCCGCCTGGGTTCGGCCTATGGAAACCTTGTCTGGGTTACCGGAATGTCGGACGACTTCACCCTGTCTGCAGAGGAGCAGGCGAAGCGCGCTTTTGCGCTCGTTGACAGGATCCTGAACGAAGCCGGCACCGACCGTACCCGGATTATTTCTGCAACGGTGCTTCTTGGTGATATCGAGGACAAGCCTATGGTTGACAGGATCTGGGCCGATTGGATCGGAACGAATCCGGCACATTGGCCTGAAAGATCCTGCCATGGAGTTACCCTTCATGGCGGCAACCGTATCGAGGTTCGTATTGTCGCTGCACGCGATAATGAAGAAGGCTGAACTGCGAGTTATGGGTACAACGTTTGTGAGAGCCATCAGCATCCGGCCTGACGTTACAGGGGCCCGGCGAAGCGTCTTCTGTCGCCAGGTAAAGCTCATTGTGAACGCGTCCCGTGAATGGCGACGGTGTGGCCTCGGTTCACGGCCAAATCAGGCGTTCACAGGAGACGATTGCGAATCGTGGTCGAGAGAAGCTTGGCCGACCCGCGCGGCTGGAGCAGATGCCGGGCACCTGGTGCGCCCCTGTCAACCGTATGCAGAGCAGGATGACGGCTTGTCCGCAAAAGACTCTTGAATCGTGAGACGTCCCCGATACATTGCCTCGCAACATTCGCCGACCCCGGTCGGGAGTCCCGGCAACCTCGACAACCGGTAACCCCAAAAAAAGCGAACCACAGTGAACACAGAGGATCTTCCTTTCCCTTCAATCCATGATGGTATGGTGAACGCCGTACGAGCGCTCGCTATGGATGCCGTTCAGGCGGCAAACAGCGGACATCCTGGAATGCCCATGGGAACCGCCGAACTGGCGACAGTGCTGTTCTCGCGATACCTGACGTTTGACCCGGCCGATCCGCACTGGCCCGATCGCGACCGTTTTGTGCTCTCCGCAGGTCACGGCTCGATGCTGCTCTATGCGCTTCTTTATCTCACCGGATATGAGGATGTTTCTCTCGACGAAATCCGGAACTTTCGCCAATTGGGAAGCCGAACGGCCGGGCATCCGGAATACGGCCTCGCTGCCGGAATTGAAACAACGACCGGACCCCTGGGGCAGGGTCTGGCCACTGCTGTCGGGATGGCGATGGCTGAGCGGTCCATGAACGCCCGTTATGGTGATGAACTGGTGGACCACCAGACCTGGGTTCTGGCGTCTGATGGCGATCTGATGGAGGGCATCAGCCAGGAAGCGGCCTCGCTGGCGGGCCATTTGCAGCTTGATCGTCTGATCATTCTTTATGACGACAACGCGATCACGATTGACGGTGAAACAAGTCTGGCATTTTCCGAGGACACGTTGAGCCGCTTTGCAGCATGCGGCTGGGATGTGCAACGTTGCCGCGGAGACGATCCCCGAAATGTGGCCGAGGCCATCGACGCCGCGCTGGACTCTTCGGCACCGTCTCTCATCGCTTGCAGGACCAGAATCGGTTTCGGAGCACCCAACAAGGGTGGAACTGCCGCGGCTCACGGCGCCCCTCTGGGCGAGAAGGAAATTGCTGCGACACGCCGAATGCTGGGCTGGGATCACCCTCCGTTCGTGGTTCCCGAAACGGTCCTGCATGCATGGAGAGCGGTCGGAAAACGCGGTGCTGAAATACGTGCCTCCTGGGAACACCGGCTTGAGGCATCGCCACATGCCGAAGCATTTCGGAGGTCTTCGGCGGGAGAACTTCCGGCCGGCTGGCAGACATTCACCGAACAGTGCAAGCGGGTATTTGTCGAAGAGGCGCCAGCAATCGCCACCCGCGCATCATCCGGCAAGGTACTTGACGCCCTGACCCAGGCGGTGCCGGAAATGCTTGGTGGATCAGCTGATCTGACCGGTTCCAACAATACGCGTGCGTCGTCCCTGAAGCCCTTTCATGTTGGCGACTATGCCGGCCGCTACATCCATTACGGTGTACGGGAACATGGTATGGCCGCGGCGATGAACGGTATGGCGCTGCATGGTGGCGTGATTCCCTATGGTGGAACCTTCCTGATATTTTCCGATTATCTTCGCCCGGCATTGCGGCTGTCGGCGTTGATGGGTCAGCGCGTGATCTATGTTCTTACCCACGACTCGATCGGTCTCGGCGAAGATGGCCCGACCCATCAGCCCGTGGAGCATCTTGCGTCCCTTCGGGCCATCCCGAATCTGTGGGTGTTTCGACCGGCCGATGCCGTGGAGGTGGCAGAGTGCTGGCACCTGGCTCTGGGGCGACGCGACGGTCCTTCTGTCCTGGCTTTGACACGCCAGGGCGTACCGGCGTTGCGCCGACACTATGAAACCGCGAACCGGTGCCGGGAAGGGGCTTATGTCCTGGCCGAGGCGGAAGGGGACAGGCGCGCCACATTGCTGGCCACCGGCTCGGAAGTGGCGATCGCGATGGCTGCCCGGGATCAATTGCAGGGCCTCGGCATTCCAACAGCAGTGGTGTCGATGCCCTGTTGGGAACTGTTCGAAAAAATTGCGGAAGCTGACCGCTCCGCTGTCCTCGGGCCCGGCACGATCCGGGTTGCGGTAGAGGCGGCGGTTTCTGACGGTTGGCACCGCTGGATCGGGTCGCAGGGCGGGTTCGTCGGCATGAGTGACTTTGGGGCCTCTGCGCCAGCGACCCAGCTATTCGATCACTTTGATATTACTCCGGGGGCCGTCGTTGCCGCTGTACAGGCGCGGCTGTGACAGGCTTTCCTGGAGTAGCGTAATCGATTGACCAGGAACAGGACCATGAAACTTCGATTGGCCATCAACGGATTTGGGCGGATCGGGCGGCTGACCTTGCGAGCCGCCCTTGAGACGAAACGCGACGATCTGGAATTTGTCGCGGTCAATGACCTGGGTTCCACCGAGATGAATGCTCATCTGCTGGAGTATGATTCCACGCATGGAAGGCTTGCCGGTGTGAGCGTTACGGAGGCGGGGCTGCGTATCGGTGACACGAGCCTGAAAGTGCTGTCGGAGCGGGACCCGGACAGGCTGCCATGGGGAGATCTTGGTGTCGATGTTGTCCTTGAATGCACTGGCTTTTTTACTCGCCGTGATCAGGCAGAGCGTCATCTTGCGGCCGGAGCGAAGCGTGTCCTGATTTCGGCGCCGGCCAACGATGCAGATCTGACAGTTGTGTATGGCGTCAACGATGACAGGATGGAACCGGGGCACAGAATTGTTTCCAACGCTTCCTGCACGACCAACTGTCTCGCCCCTGTGGCTTCTGTGATGCATGAAAATCTGGGCATTGTCAGGGGATACATGACAACGGTTCATGCCTATACGGGAGATCAACGCATTCTTGATACGATCCACGGAGATCCCAGGCGCGCCCGGGCTGCCGGTCAATCCATGATTCCCACATCGACCGGTGCTGCGAAAGCGGTCGGGCTGGTGCTGCCGGAACTGGCAGGTCGGCTTGACGGTACGGCCATTCGGGTGCCGACAGCGAATGTGTCAATGATTGACTTCAAATTTGTTCCGGCGCGTGAAACGACGCCCGAGGAGGTCAACGATCTTGCCAAACACGCCGCTGCAAGCGGTCGGTTGAAAAATATCCTCGCCGTGAACGAGGCTCCGCTGGTTTCTTCCGACTTCAATCACCATCCGGCGTCCTCGATATTCGATGTGACGCAGACTCAGGTCATTGATGGGGAGCTGGTCAGGGTTCTCAGCTGGTATGACAACGAGTGGGGCTTTTCCAATCGTATGCTGGATACAGCGGCAGCCCTGGGCCGTCTGGGGTAATCGATCGAAGTCCGGTCCCGCGGATGCCGCAAACCATCGATGACCTGGACGTTGACGGCCGCAGGGTTCTGCTGCGGGGAGATCTGAATGTTCCGATGAGGGACGGGGTGGTCGCGGATGCCACCCGAATATACCGGCTCGTGCCGACAATCCGTGAACTCCTGAACCGGGGCGCGGTTGTCATCCTCGCCTCTCATCTTGACCGTCCCGGCGGTATTCCCGACCCGTCACTTTCCCTCAAGCCGTTGGTTGCAGCTTTGTCCAGGGCCCTTGGCGGGATCGAAGTTCGGTTTGCGGCCGACTGTGTCGGGCCGGAGGCCGAGACTGCGGTCCGGGAAACCGGTTCCGGCGGTATCGTGCTGCTGGAGAATCTGAGATTCCACGCGGGAGAAGAGGCTAACGATCCTCACTTCGCCAGACGGCTGGCAGCCCTGGCGGACAGATATGTGAATGACGCGTTTTCGGCTGCCCACCGCGCCCATGCTTCTACCGAGGCTGTTGCCCATTTGCTCCCTGCCGCAGCCGGACGCCTTATGGAGGGCGAGCTCGAGGCACTCGAATCGGTTTTGCAGAACCGGGAGCGCCCATCCGGTGCGATCGTTGGCGGCTCCAAGATTTCGACCAAGCTGGAGCTGCTCGAGAACTTCGCTTCGCAACTCGACATGCTCGTCATCGGTGGCGCCATGGCCAATACGTTCCTTCACGCTCTGGGTATCGACGTGGGTCTCTCTCTGGTTGAACGCGGAATGTCGGAGACCGCAAACCGGATCCTTGTGTCGGCAGAGGAAGCCGGTTGCGAGATCGTGCTCCCGTCCGATGTTGTTGTTGCGGCGAGCCTTGCAGATGCAAATACGGCAGAAACCGTTCCGCTTGCAGCTGTACCGGGTGACAGGATGATTCTCGATGTCGGACCCGACAGTGCTCGTGCACTTGCTGTCCGGCTGAAAGGGTTACGGACCCTTGTCTGGAACGGACCGCTAGGGGCTTTCGAAACCCCGCCCTTTGACAAGGCAACGATCACCGTGGCGCGGGCCGCCGCCGAACTGACGAGTGCGGGCCGGTTGAAGACGGTGGCCGGTGGAGGCGATACCGTGTCGGCATTGTCCCGCGCTGGTGTGATCGAGTCGTTCTCCTATGTATCGACCGCGGGAGGCGCATTCATCGAATGGATGGAGGGCCGGCAATTGCCTGGCATCCTGGCTCTCGGATAGGCGCGGGATTGTCACCTGCGCATATGGTCCGTGATGAACGCGTCGATTTCTTCTGACGACATGGCATTGCGGAACATTTCCGCGCGCATGCGAACCCGTTGCAGGCTGATTGCCCGAACAGCCTCCGTCATTTCCGTGAGATCCTTCTCCGAACTGATCAATTCGATACAGACCGAAGCCTGTTCCGCATAGTGGTCCTTTTCGTCCTCGTAGATCGTTTGCATCGCTGATGCGGTCATGTCGTTCACCTCCGATCCCGTCAGCTTTGCGCCTTCGCGGAACAGGCGTGCGCCGCCGCCTTCAGTGAAGCCGACCGCAGCCCTGGTCAGCGCATTCCCGCTCTCGACATAATCGCGGCGGAGGTTCCCCAGTCTTTTTTCTTCCGGCAGCTGGACTGTATCTTCAGGTGTGATCCTGCGCCGTGTCAGATGTTCGAAGATATCGGCCAGAAGAACATAATGGTTGAACTCCTGGGCGAGCTGCAGCAACAGAAAATAATAATCATGCCGATCGATTTCGCGGTCTATTTCCGGAAATCTGTCGGCCAGTGTCTTCAGTTCCCGGTGTAATCCATTGAAGTAACCATCGACCGGATTGAGTTCCTTCCAGAGCTGGGCACGAAGATAAAAGATGTGGTCCTCGTCATTTGCCCGGGCGAAGAACCGCCTGGCAATCTCGGCTTCACACTCCCAGTAGGGCCAGGCAGCGTCGATCAGTGCCTGCTCAATGTCGTCACGCATCATATTCTCCATCTCCAGCATGTGATGTTTATCCTGTTCCGGGTGATCTCGAAAGGACGGAAGCGCCGGGTTGGCCGGAGCCGGCCAGACCGCATTCCCGCTTTGCCGGGAGGATCTGTCGCGGTGTGCGATCCCGGACCGGTCATGGCTGCATGACTGCCCTCTCCATTGCGCCCCGGCCTCCATGACCCGTTCCGGACTGGCGCCAGAAAATGGAGCCTGATGGGGGGATTCCGACGGCAGGCGCTTGCACTCTTTCACAATCCCGGAGACATTACAGGAGCGAAAGGGACCGGGACCGCCTCAGGTCATGGTGCTGTTTTCCTCCGGGTGAAGCGTTATTCGCGCGGGTTGGGAAGGACGGCTCGGCCAGTACGACGGCATGCGGAGAGCGATGATTTATCTGGAGACGGACGTGTTGGTGGTCGGCGCCGGAGGGGCCGGCATGTATGCTGCCGTTGCCGCGGCGCGGAACGAGGCCGACATCATACTCGTCGACAAGAGTCTGATCGGGCGCGGAGGCGCCACGATCATGGCGCAGATGACCACGGCGGCGGCTCTCGGTGAACATCAACCGGATCACTGGTCACGCCATCTCGAAGATACTCTGGAGGCCGGACGCGGGCTGTGCGATCCGAAACTGTCTGCCCTGTTATGCGAGGAGGCGGTTCCACGTATCCGGGAAATGGATAGCTGGAATGTCGGCTGGGCCCGCAAGGACGGGCGAATTGTTGGTGTTACGGCACCGGGACACAGCGCGCCGCGCTGTGTCTATGTGGATTTCCTGAATACGGGACCGGCAGTTGCCAAGTGCCTCAGAACCCAGGTGGCACGACACGACCGGATTACCCGCGTCAGCGAGTTGGCGATCAGCGATATCGTGGTTGAGGATGGTCAGGCGGTCGGAGCTGTGGGATACGCGCTCCAGGATGGCACCACTGTCGTCATCTCGGCGGCTGCGGTCATCATTGCGGCCGGGGGGCTGACACGAATTTATGGCCGCAACAGCGCCTCCGTGAACATGAATGGCGATGGCTATGCCATGGCGCTGCGGGCAGGAGCAGAACTGATCGATATGGAGTTCCCGCAGTTTTTTCCCATTGGCCATCTTGCGCCGCGATTGGTCGGTATGGATCCGATCATGTGGGACCCCTTTCGATACAAGCTCGGTGGCCGGCTGCTGAACGCATTGGGAGAGGAATTCGTTCATAATTACGGTGGCCAGGATGAAGGCCGCTATACCACGACGCGTGACATTATTTCCTACGGAATCACAAAAGAAGCCGAGGCCGGCCGGGCCACACCGTCCGGCGGGGTTTACCTGAGCTTCGAGCATATTCCTGAAGACACACTCAGGAAGGCCTTCGGGCCTGTCATCGACCGGATCGCTGCCAACGGCATTGATCTCGCGACACGTCCCATCGAAGTCTCTCCCATTGCCCATTATCACATGGGTGGCATCCGGGTCGATGAACACATGGAAACCTGTGTTCCGAACCTGTTCGCTGCCGGCGAGGCGGTGGGTGGCGCAAATGGTGCCAATCGGCTGTCCGGGAATGCCATACCCGAAGCGTTCGTATTTGGTGAACGGGCCGGCCGGTTCGCTGCTGCGAGGGCACGGGAGAGAAGCGGAAAACCGGCACAGAAACGCCTGTCTCGACAGGCCGAACTGGGCCCCGAAGGAAAACGTGTGAAGGCCGGTCCTGGCGGCCAGCTTGCCGGGTTCGGCCGGATGTGGGTTGAACTGCAGGATCTGATGTGGAGACAGGTTGGCGTTCTCAGAACTGCGGAGGGGCTTGACGGCGCGCTATTGCGCATCCGAGAGATGCGGACGGAGCTGAATGACATGGGCCCGGGGGACAGCCCGGCTTATGGGCAGGAGCTCCAGGACTGGCATGATCTTCGATCTGCCTTGCAGACTGCGGAGGCTGTCGCGTTCGCGGCCGCCAACAGGTGTGAGAGCCGCGGCGCCCATCAGCGCGAGGATTATCCCGATACCCTGGCTGCATTCCGGGAAAACCAGCGGCTTCGCCTGAATGACAGCGATGTATTGACGGCAGACTTTATCCCGGTTGCCGATGGTGCGAATCCGGTCAGCCAAGGCGGGCCATCACAATGACAGATACGATCACGATTACGATTCAGCGAGGGCAGCCTGGCCAGTCGCCGCGCTTCGAGACTCACGAGGTGCCTTACAGCGACGGCATGTCGGTGCTTGATGCCATCGTCTGGCTGCGCAGTCATGTCGATTCTTCCATTGCCTTTCGCTACAGCTGCATCAATGCCAACGCCTGCAAGGAATGCATGGTTTCTGTGGATGGAAAGACTCGTTATGCCTGTACCACGCGTCTGACGGGTTCGCCCGTTACTGTCGGCCCGCTTGCCAACAAGACATTGATTCAGGATCTGGTGACGGACATCGTTCCGCCCAAGGAAAACCTGTTCAGCATTCTTGCAGGGCGATCCTCGGGGACATAAGTCCGCGGGTTCGGGCCGGGACGCCAGTCTGGGCCCGGCTCCAGGATTCAGCCCAAACCGTCGGGGCTCCCGGCATCATTTTTTTTCGAAGCGCGCCGGATCAGTTCGACCAGGCGATGCGGTGCCATGGGCAGTTCGTTGATGACGACTCCGAACGGACTTAAGGCGTCTTCGACAGCCGAAGCCATCGTGGCAGTGACCGGTATGATTCCTCCTTCTCCTGCACCCTTGACGCCGAGGGGATTGAGCGGGGTCGGGCTTTCCATGTGCAAGATGTTGAAACTCGGAACCTCGGGTGCGGTGGGCAGAAGATATTCTCCGAAATTGGTGGAGAGGGGCTGGCCAAGTTCATCGAAGATCATTTGCTCGAAAAGGCTGCATCCGATACCGTGAACAGCGCCGCCGGCAATCTGGCCGTCGACTATCAGCGGGTTGATCAATCGGCCACTGTCGTGGACAATCGTATAGGCGAGAATGCGCACCTGTCCGGTCCCCGCGTCTACCTCCACCTCGGCAACATGAACACCATTACAGTAAGTCAGGGTATCCGGGGAAAAACAGGCGGCTGCTTCCAGTCCAGGCTCCACCCCGCCGGGAAGGGAAAAACCCGGCATCCCCTGGACTGCGCGGGCAATGTCATCCAGCCTGACCGACAATCCGGGTATGCCGCGCACCGAAACCTGCCCGCCGGAGAGTTCGAGATCTTCCCTGGCTGCCTCCAGCAGTTCGGCCGCAACACGTAGCGCCTTGTCCCGAACGTTCCGTGCCGCCAGCAGGACTGATGATCCGGCCGTTACAGCCTGGCGGCTGGCGAAGGCTCCGAGACCCGACGAAACGACAGCGCTGTCACCGCTGACGACATCGATCATGTCGAGCCCGACACCAAGCTGTTCCGAGCAGATCTGGGCCAGGACCGTTCTCAGACCCTGTCCCTGGTCTGTTGCTCCGGTGTAAACCCCGACGCGGCCAGAGGACTTGACCCGGACGACGGCGGATTCGAAAGGACCTCGTCCGGTTCCCTCCACGTAATTCCCGACGCCGATTCCGATATGGCGCCCATCACGCCTGGCGATGTGTTGCCGGTCCCGGAAACCACGATAGTCTGCGGCCCGCAGCGCTGCCTCCATTGCTCCGGGATAGTCTCCGGAATCGTACGTCATTGTGGAACCGTCCCGGGTTTTCACAGGCGTCGCATAAGGCATCCTGTCTCGCTCGATAAGGTTGCGACGGCGTATTTCGCTTCGATCGATGCCAGTATCCCTGCTGATGCGATCCATAAGGCGTTCCATCGCGAACGTACCTTGTGGGCGGCCGGCACCACGCACCGGTGTGACGGGAGTCATGTTCGTCATTGTCAGCGTGACATCGAGAGATAGCGCCGGAACCACGTAGGGGCCGAGAAAATTGGTGGCGGAGTTGTAAGGCAGGTTGACGCCGTAGGGCGTATAGGCGCCGTGATCGTGGATCATACTGCCACGTACCGCCAGAATCCGGCCCTCGGTATCTATGGCAGCTTCCAGATCCCAGTGCTGATCCCGTTCCATTGTTGTGGCGGTAAAATGTTCCCGGCGGTCTTCGATCCACTTTACAGGGCGATTGAGAAGCATCGCGGCCAGCGGAATGACCACTTCTTCCTGGTAGAAGACAAACTTGGGACCGAAGCCGCCCCCCACATGAGGTGCGATCACGCGCACATTGTCTTCCGGAATCTCCAGCAGTCGGGAGAGAAGCCCCTGCGCACGATGAGCCATCTGCGTCCCGGACCAGACCGTGAGGACATCTCGGACCGGGTCGTTCACGGCGACAACCCCGCGGCACTCCATGGGATGCCCGAGCCCCTTGTGTTGATGAAGGGTTTCCCGGATCCGCCGTGTCTCACCTGTAAACGGGGATTCGCAATCACCATATTCAAGGCAGAAGGCAGCAACGATGTTGTGACTGAACCCGGAATGCGCCGGAGGAGCCTGCGCACCTGCGGCTTCGAGTGCATTTGACGAAACAGGGAGAGGTTCGTAGTCGACGGTAATCGATCCGGCAATATCCTCGGCCCTGTAGGGGCAATCTGCAATGACGCAGGCCAGGGGTTCGCCCACATAGCGGACCTCACGGTCGGCCAGTACCGGAGGGCTGGCCGACAGGCGAAGCGCCGCCGACGGCTGTTCCACCGGCATCACGGTTGTCGACAGATGGGGTTTGACATCCTGGAGCCGGTATATGATGGAGAAGCCCGGCCCGGACAGGTCGGGCAGGGCAATATCACGAATAGCAGCGTGGGCGAACGAGCTTCGAACGAACCGTGCATGCAGCAGGCCAGGAAGCTGGATATCGTCGACATAGCGCCCTTGTCCTCTCAGAAGAGCAGGATCCTCAAGGCGCCTGACCTTGCTCCCGAACATGTGTCCCCTTTCCTGGATAAAGCGCGGTCAAATCACGGTCCTGGCCGCAGCTGGGAGAATACAGTCTCGCCCATGTGCATCAATCCTGATTGCGACCCTGCCAGGCCACGACCCCGGAGCTTGCGTACCAGCACTTCACAGGAAGCGGCCGGTCCCCCGTTCTGCCGGAGATTATTGATGGCAGTAAATGACGGTTCCGGAAGGGCTTGCAATCCGATATTGCCGGTCAGGGACGGTTCCCCTAATCTCGGGTGATGGTTCAGACAGGACAATGACGATGAATTTGCAACTCTATTATGCCCCCATAACCTGCGCACTCGTTCCCTATATCACGCTCACCGAGGCTGGTGCCGGATTTGATGTTCATGCGCTGGATTTTGGCCGTGGGCAGCATATGTCTCCGGAGTATCTGGCGATCAATCCCAAGCACAAGGTGCCGCTTCTGCTGATCAACGGCAAGGCACTGACCGAGAATGTCGCCATTCATCTTTGGGTTTCCCGGACCTTCCCGGACGCCCGTATCCTGCCACGGGAGTCCGTGGACGAAATCAAGGCAATTTCGATCATGTCCTGGTGTTCGGGAGGCATTCATCCGTTCCTGAGCCGAATCAATTCACCGCCCCGGGTGTGTGCGTTGCCCGAGGCCGCCGATGGCATCCGGCAAAAGGCGGCCGAGATGATCCATGAGAATTTTGCGATCGCCGAGCAGATGCTGGCAGGCCGCGAATGGTTCTTTGACCACTTTACGGCACCCGATGCCCATTTCTTCTGGTGTTTCCGGCGCGCCGGACAGTTCGATCTTGACCTGTCCCCGTTTCCCCAATGTCAGGCTCATTTTGATCGGATGCGGGAACGCGACAGCGTTCGCAAACTCGAAGCCTTTGAAGCTGCGACCATGGCGCGGTTTGCCGAGGAGGCTGCGGCATAACGGGCGTTCTGCCTGTGACCGCCACGATTCTGCCTGCCGGCGCACCCAGGGGCGCTGCAGTTTGTTGATCCGTCTGCGCCGGTCAGGGGCTTCCCAGCCGTCCGCGGATTTCCGGGCCGTCCGCCTCGTAGCGATAGGCCCGGAACACGGAGTTCGCCATTCCACCCATCCACGGACCTCCGAACCAGGGTGAAATATACTCCCATACGATCTGTCCCTCGGGCGTGACCTCGAAAATGCGTCCTGGCAGGCCTTCACAGATCAGGGTGTTGCCGGAGGCCAGGCGCTGGGCGCCTGAAATGTTCGGGCTGAAGAAGGTGTACAAGGGAGAGCCTTGATAGACCCATACGTCCTCGCGGGTTTCCGGGTCGAATTCGATGACCCGTGAATGATAGACACCTCGCGGGACGCTGATGCCATTGGCAAAAAACAGGATGTGGCCGTTGTCGAGCATCTCGCAATCATGCTGCTGGCCCCAGCCGTCGTCGCGATGATACCAGCGCGTCCTTGATGTTTTCCTGTCAATTATTGAGATGATGCTGAACTTGCGGAAACTCAGCATCAGATCACCATTTGGCAATTCCGATACGGCGTTGCAGTGGGCGAATTCCTTGCGCGTGCTCATGGGATGGAGAGGTTCATCGAGCAGGACCTCGTCCTGCCATGCGTGCCATTCCCACACAGTTTCACCATTGCGGTCAACTTCACGCAGATAGTCGCTCCAGATGATACCGCCCGGGTACTCGCTTCCGGGCTCGGCACCCTTGATCCGGGAAGTCTGTTCGGGAGGTGTTTCCTCCCAACCGATATATACGGTGTTGCCGTTGGCAAGCCGGCGGAAATCGTGGTGCTGGTAGTCGTCCTGGTATTCCCACAACACGTTTCCGTCCCAGTCATACTCACGCAGAAGCCCGCCGCTTCCGCCGCCTGGTGGCGGCTTTGGCCCACCGGGCGTTTCGCCGGACCAGAGCAGATTGCCATTTGGCAACAGGTAGGCGTAGTTCCCCGGGGTCAGGTCGGTTTGCCAAAAGTGACGGACATCTCCTTCCATTCCGATCAGATAGACATTGCGGGACCGCAGCGGGGAGATGAGTGTGAAACCGGGTGTCGCGCGGTTTCGATCATGTTCGAGAACACCGACCTGGCGATGACGCATGGGACCTCCTTTTGCAGGGCGCTGTCTTACGGCCACGGCGTGCCGACAGTAACATCGCATGGCGCGGTGCCGGGCCCTGCTCGTTGACGACAAATCATATCGTCCGCTTCCTGATTGTTCACGTCTGTTCGCAGGATTCAGTCCGGGCAGGACGATGATCACAGGCAAAAGCGGTGATGATGAGACGAGGGTGCCCTTGCCGCAGACTCCGATCATCCGGGAAGCCGGTGTCTTTCGCCCCTGGTGGCTCATGAAACGGACTTTGCAGCGCGTACCCGGCCAGCGATAACAAGATGTTTTGACAGCGGAAACCCTGGTGCTGGAGCCCTCCGTACCGGCGCGGCTGCTGTGGCACCGGGACCCCTGCTGACTGTGAGGTCGCCCGCGCCCCGAGACCATCGCAAGGCTACGGGACGGAATGCCAGCAACCCCGGGCAGAGCCGGCTTCATTCCTGTGCGAACCGGGTCTGACCGGAAACAGCCGGCGGGACCGATCCGGACATTGCGATCCGGCGAACCAGGCTGTATCAGTGATTTCGAGCCGGTCGGACCGCTCCATCTTCACGCACAGGTGGTGGTTGTCTTCTGCCGTAAGGAGGGGCCAGCTATCCTTGGTCTCACCGGAGATGGTTGTAGAGACTGACACCGGACGGTCGTGAATGGCCCGTTCGGCCCGGCTGCCTGCATTCGTCTGATCCGTTGTTCGTGCAGAAGGCTGGCAAAAGGCTGACACCGGGTGCAGGGGCCTCAAAATGTCTTGGACTCGATACGGAAAAGCTAATCTAATGGGCGGCGAAGCAGCACCCTGAGTGCGCATGAGAGCCAAAAGGAGGACAATATGAGGAGCAAACGACTTGGAATTGTGACCCCTGCTCTGGCAGGTGCGGCTGTATTCTCACTTGCAAGTGTCACCACACTTGCGGCGGATTACGGCCCGGTCGCCCAGAGAGCCATTGACGGCGCCAAGGCCTATGTCGCTCAGAACAACCTCAAGGATGCCAAGCTCGATATCCTGCTGAACTCGTTGTATCGCAACGCCATGCCCGACTTTGCGGCAGAATGGAAACAGCTGACAGGCGTCACGATCAATTCCGAACCTCTTGGTTACACCGACATTCCCAGCAAGGTTATGGGTGAAGCTGTCGCCAAGACGGGGGCTTTCGACATATTCAACGATTTTCCCTACACCCAGCCCGATGCAGCCAGCGCCGGCGTGCTGAAGGCGCTGGACGACTATGCTGCCAAGTACAAGCCTGATTTCTCGGGCATTGCGGAAGCCTTTGTTGCCCAGCAGTACTATAACGGCAAGCAGTACAGCTTTGTCCTTGATGGCGATCACATCATTCTCGTTCTCAGGAAGGATATCGTTGAAAATCCCGCGGCACGTGCGGAGTTCAAGGCTGCCACAGGCAAGGATCTGGGTTGCCCCGCAACGATGGCTGACTGGGAAGAGCAGGCCAGGTTTTTCCACACGAAAGCGGGACAGAAGCGCTTCGGAATCATGTTTGAAAAGCCTCTGTATGGTGCGATGGGATATCGGTCCATCAATTTTTCCCATCGGCATTTTCCGGCCTATTTCGGAGGATTGCTGTTTGACAAGGACATGAAGCCCCAAATCAACACCCCTCAGGGGATCAAGGCGATCCAGGGTTTCGCATCGGTCGTCCAGTACATGCCGGAGGATATCCAGGGTTGGGGGACTCCGCAGATCTATCCGTTCTGGGGCAGTGGGCAGGCCTATTCCGTCATGTCCTTCCCTTCGATTTTCGGATACGGAAACGCCAATCCCAAGAGTGTGGTGAAGGGTTTGCAGCTGCCGTGTGTCATCCCGGCTGCGGATACCACGGGCGTACGCCGGGCAGCGGAAGCCGCGGGCACGAGTTACATGGTGAATTCCTATTCCGATCATCCTGAACTCGCATATCTGTTCATCCAGTGGCTGACAAGTCCATCGGTCGGCAACCGTGCGATTGCCCATCCCAAGGGCTTCTGGGATCCGTTCCGAACCCAGAATCTGGGGGTGCCGGGGATCATCAAGAAGTTTTCCAACGAGTTTCTGGAAACGACGATGAAGAACGCGGAATACACAACCTCGCTGCTGTATATCGAGGGTCATTACGAATACATGAAGATTCTCGACAACAATCTTGCTGACGTGATGAACAAGAACATCAGTGCGGAGCGAGCGGCCGAGAAGATCGAAAGTGGCTGGAACGATGTGACCGACGATATTGGTCGCGACAACCAGATCCCGGTCTGGCGCAAGGGGGTTGAAGCAGGCCTCTACGTGGACAGGTTCAAGTGACAGACGTCCGCGCCGGCGCCATGTGCGGATGTCGGCGCGGACAGACCTTCTTTCGAGGGCAGGGAAGTCATTGAGTTTCCCTGCGCCGAAAGGCGCTTTCAGTCATGGCTGAGATGACGGGCAATCGACCGGGGCCGATGATGCGCCTCGCAGTCTGGATGTCGCGGGAACGCGTTTTTCGCTGGATTCCGTTCGTCCTTGTGGAGGCGACGTTCGTCCTCGTCATCATTATCCCCTTCCTCCTCACCATATACATCAGCTTCTTGCGGTGGCGTGCCAATCGCCCCTATGAACAGGCTTATCTCTCCGGTTTCCGCAACTATGAAGCGGTCCTAACCGACATCGGGTTCTGGGAGTCCCTGGGGCGCACATTCTATTTCGCAGGATGCGCTGTCATTCTTGAACTGGTCATAGGGTTCGTGCTTGCGATGCTCGTTCACCGGGTAACGCGGGGGCGGAGACTTTACATCACGATTTTCCTGATCCCCATGATGGTTGTGCCGGTGGTGGCCGGTTACAACTTTTCAATGATTTATCTGGATAGCGGCCCGCTCAACCAGTTGCTGGCACCGCTGCTTCAGATCTTCGAGATCAATCCCCGCATCCGATGGTTGTCGGATCCTGTCGCGGCCCAGTGGGCGATTATTCTGGCCGATGTCTGGCAATGGACCTCGCTCACGTTTCTCATTTTCCTGTCCGGGTTTGCGGCCTTGCCGCCGCAACTCATCAATGCGGCCCGGGTGATGGGAGCGAGTCCACGACAGATCTTTCTCTGGGTTGAGTTGCCCTTGCTCAAACCCGCCATCGTGATTGCCATTGTGATCCGGTCGATGGAAGCCCTGAAGCTGTTTGATCCGGTCGTGCTGCTGACGTTTGGCGGGCCGGGCACGTCAACCCAGACCGTGGCCTATTACCTTTGGGAGCAGGTCTGGCAGTTCAACAAGTTCAGCTTCGGAGCTGCTGCATCCATGCTGCTCCTGATCCTGTTTTCGGTGCTGATTTTCTTTGGCATCTGGCTCCTGATCCGGCAGCGTGATCCGGTCAGGCAGGGGAGTTCAGAATGACCATGGACGCGCCCTCGAAAGGCCCCGTGAAGGACAACCGCCGCCGACGGGAAAACCGGAAAGCGGTCATCCGTCATGGCATTCTGATTGCCTGGGCACTGATCATCATGTTTCCGATCTACTGGATGGTGCAGACATCATTCAAGGACTCGGGAGAATGGGTAACCTGGCCGCCCCACTGGGTTCCCCACGATCCGACCCTCCGCAATTACGGTCAGATTTTTGCGTTTGACGTTTCTGAGGCCGGCGTTGCACGAGAAGCGACCGAGCAGCCATTCAACATCTGGGGCTCCCTTCTCGATTCAATCCTGATTTGCACGATTTCCGCGCTGATTGCGCTGGTGATGGGCGCCTTTCTTGCTTATGCGATTTCCCGCTTCAATGTCGGGGGGCGCCAGTTTCGTCATATGGTCCTGACGATCCGTATGATCCCGCCGATCGTAATCGCCATTCCACTGCTCATGTATTACGCGATCATGGTCCCACTTGCGACCGAAACGGTCCTGGGGGCGCGCATAAGCCTCTTTGATACCCGTACCGGTATGAGCCTTCTCTATATTTCCATTACCCTGCCCTTCGTAATTTGGATGATGCTGAGTTTTATCGATGAAGTCCCCTATACCCTCGAGCATGCAGCGAGAATCATGGGGGCGGGGCGCCTTTACACCTTGTGGCGGGTGGTGCTTCCGCTTGTTGCTTCGGGCATGGTTGTCACCTTTCTGTTTGTATTCATATTGAACTGGGCGGAATTCCTGCTGGCGCTCACGCTGACACACCCGGACGTCACAACCTTGCCGGTCCTTCTCAACAAGTTCCAGAGCGCGTCGGAAGGCCGACTTTACGGCCCGCAAGCGGCCATCGGCACCGTCATCACCATTCCTGTCGTGATCATGGGAGTTCTGATCCAGAAGCATTTGATCCGGGGATTCAGTTTCGGCACGATCAGGAAGTAACGGCGTCAGGAGGCAACCGGGTGGCGAGCATAAGACTGACGAATGTGGTGAAGGAGTTTGGCAGCTTCGTTGCCGTGAAGGGCGTTAATCTGGATATCGAGGACGGCGAATTCCTGATCCTCGTCGGGCCCTCCGGTTGCGGCAAGACGACGACCCTCAACATGATTTCGGGACTCGAGACCCCGACCAGTGGCGAAATTGCCATCGGGGAGCGCGTCGTTACAGATGTCGAACCGGGCGATCGCGGGCTTGGCATGGTGTTCCAGGATCTCGCACTGTTCCCCCATATGACTGTCTTTGAAAACATAGCCTTCGGGCTGCGGGTCAAGAAACGCCCCGAGGACGAAGTGATCAGGCGGGTGCGCGAGGCTGCGGAAGCCGTTCACATTACTCCGCTTCTCGACAAGCGTCCGGCGCAGTGTTCAGGTGGGGAATCCCAGCGCGTGGCGCTTGCACGAACCATTGTGAACAATCCATCCGTATTTCTGATGGATGAACCGTTATCGAGTCTTGATGCCAAACTGCGGGTTGACATGCGCACCGAGCTGAAGGGGTTGCACGAACGGCTCAAGGCGACCTTCATCTATGTGACCCATGATCAGGCAGAAGCCATGACCATGGCGGACCGGATTGTTGTCATGAATGGCGGTCGGATCGAGCAGATTGGAACACCGCTCGACATATACAGGTCGCCGGCAACTCAGTTCGTGGCCGGCTTCTTCGGCATGCCGACCATGAACTTCATCGAGGGCGAGATCACGGCAGCTGAAGGGGCACCCTTGTTTGTTTCTGAAGATTTCAGTCTCGCCTTCCCTTCAGACCTCACGGAGGCCGCGAGGAATCGTCCCGTGACGCTGGGAGTGCGATCGGAGCATGTGGTCACGACCAATGAGAAACGGACCGGAGTTGTTCGGCTGATTGAACCGCTCGGCGATGCTACGCTGGTGTTTCTCGAATACGGGGCCGGGAGCCGGCTCGTGGTCCGGATCGATCCTGACCGGGTGGTTCGGCCCGGTGATCACATGGGGATCGATTTTGATATCGCTCACTGTCACCTGTTTGACCGGGAGGATGGCCAGCGTCTCAACTGAGACGGGTGCGGCAATTGCGTTGCCCCTGGTCTTCCGTGCTGTCCGTCACGGTTGCGTTTCGGGAGGCGGGAAGGGCCCCGCGCGTCCCACCATCGACGGTACAGCGTGACCCAGCTGCGTACCGATCCATTGTCCGGCCTCGATCAGGGCCTCGAGATCGATGCCCGTCCGGAAACCCATGCGATGCAGCATGTAGACAAGATCCTCGGATGGGACGTTTCCGGTGGCCCGGGGCGCAAAAGGGCAGCCGCCGATACCGCCTGCTGACGCATCCAGGGTCCGTACACCCGCCTTGACGGCTGCGTAGCAGTTGGCAAGTCCGGTATTGCGGGTGTTGTGAAAATGTGCGCGAAA
Organism: Alphaproteobacteria bacterium; assembly: GCA_965221485.1. Lineage (GTDB taxonomy): Bacteria > Pseudomonadota > Alphaproteobacteria > MPNO01 > UBA830 > JAJEBT01. The sequence goes on from OZ244893.1 coordinate 3,973,227, forward strand.
GCGGGTTGACGGTGCACTCTCCATCGCGGCTCCGAACAGGTCCTCGACCTGACTTGGGACGGCGCAGCCGATCGTGTCCGCAAGGGCTATTTCGTCCGAATAAAGCTCGCTGCAACGTTGCACGAGGCCGATCACGCGTTGGGCGGGCACTTCGCCCTGGAACGGGCAGCCGAAGGCTGTCGAGATGGTGACAGAGCTGCGAACACCCTCGCTTGCGGCCACATGCGTGATATCCTCATAGATGTCCAGGGCCTGTTCTATTGTGGTGCCTTGATTTTTCTGGCTGAAGGTATCGGATGCGACGAGCGCATAATTGATCTCACGACATCCCGCTTCAAGCGCCCGGTCCAGGCCGCGGCGATTGAGAACGAGGCCGATATAGGTATTTCCATCATCGTCGGGCAGGTATTCCATGACCTTTTCGGCGTCGGCCATCTGGGGCACGCGTTTCGGATTGACGAAACTTGCCGCTTCGAGGCGGCGGATACCAGCTTCAACAAGTTTCCGGATAAAGGAAACGCGAGTCTCGACATCCAGAATCGTCGGTTCGTTCTGCAGGCCGTCTCGTGGACCTACGTCAATGACTTCAACCGCCTGTTCAGGGAGAGGCATGGTGTTCCCGTGTCGTCCATCGCAGTTGATCTCTCTTCAAACTCTACACATCTGCGGGAACATTTTCGATGCCTGATGTGTGAAATCATCTGGCCGGTATGGCGCGGATCGGCGGCCCCGTTCGAGTTGCGACATCCAGAGCTTGCAGGCAGGCGGGGTCGAACGTCGAGATTCTGTCGGGTTCCCGGAAAGCCGGTGACCCGGGCTCTCCCTGGAGGAGACTGTGAGCGCTGCATCGCGGCGGGGATCCGGCCACCCGGAATTTTTCCGGGCATTCCTTGCGCAGCAGTCCCGTGGCACAAATCGGGCGAGATCTGATTGCAGGGGAACGCCATGTGACCTGTCGCGGATCGCGTGGAGGGCTTTCCGGGGCCATGCGGCAAGGTGCCGATCGGCCGTTGACGAGGGATCAACCCCGTGATCAAGGATCGCAATTGAAGTTGCGCAGTTGCCGAGTGAGGCAAGGTTACGCTGCCGGGTCAGTGCCAGGCAGTGATTCTCGCCGTTTCTGCAGTCGCGGACATTGTCGACCCGGTTCCCGATGGTGCCGTGCTTGCGCAACCGTTCACCGGTGTCCACCGGGCCAGCACCTGTCGGTGAGGTCGTCCTGGATGATCGGTTGGCCGTCCGTCACTGTGGCAAGGACTCCATTGGCTGGGCAGAACCGCAGCCTTCGGCCAGACTTCCGCGCCCTTGCACAAACATCAACCTGCGCTGTCGCGCCCATTTCTGACCAGGTGGCCGACTTTGCGGGATAGCCGGAGGGCCGCAAGAGATGATCCACGACAAAGGATCGGCCTTCCTTGACTTTCGTCAGCAGACCCGAAACATGATCGGTGACATTTCCTTGAAGGACAGACCGTGATGCCATCCGCCTCCGGACCTCGCGAAGGGCCGTTATCCAATATTCGCGTCATCGAAATGGGGACGATGATCGCCGGTCCGTTCTGCGGACAATTGCTGGCCGACCACGGAGCCGAGGTCATAAAGCTGGAGCAGCCCGGGGTCGGCGATCCCATGCGCCAATGGGGAAAGGAAAAACCCCACGGCAAGGCGCTTTACTGGTCCATACTGGCGAGGAACAAGTTGTCTGCGACTGTGAATGCCCGAGAAGCCGAAGGACAGGAACTGGTGCGTTCGCTGGTTGCGAATGCCGATATGCTGCTGGAAAACTTCCGACCCGGAACCATGGAACGATGGGGCCTCGGTTATGACAGACTGTCGGAGATTAATCCGCGGCTGATCATGATCCGCGTTTCGGGTTTTGGACAGTCGGGTCCCTTTGCCGGACGGGCCGGGTACGGTGCCATCGGCGAGGCCATGGGCGGGCTGCGCTATACCACGGGGGATCCGACCATGCCGCCAAGTCGAACCGGCATTTCGATCGGGGACAGTCTGGCCGCCATTCATGCATGCCTTGGAGCAATGATGGCCATGCATCAGGTTCACCTCACCGGCCGCGGCCAGGTCGTCGATGCGTCAATCTACGAATCGGTTCTGAACATGATGGAGAGTACCATCATTGATTACGACGTTGCTGGCTACATCCGGGAAAGAACCGGATCCTTTTTGCCGCAGATTGCGCCCTCTAATGTCTATCCGACCCGGGACGGTACCTGGATGGTTATCGGTGCCAATCAGGATTCGGTCTGGAAGCGCATGGCCAAGGCGATGGAGAGACCCGGGCTGGGAACAGATCCCAGATACGCGACCCATACGGCACGTGGTGTCAATCAGGCTGAACTGGACGAAGAGATAGCCGCCTGGACTCGGACGCTCGAAACCGGGGAGCTGGAGCGTCGGTTGAATGAACACGGAATACCCAACGGCAAGATTTACCGGGCTCCGGAGATGCTGGCCGACGAGCATTTCGGTGCACGCGAAAGCATTGTCAGGATTGCGCATCCGGAAATGGGTGATGTTGCGATGCAGAATGTCACCCCCCGGCTGTCGCGGACGGCCGGCTCGATCCGGCATGTTGGCCCCGACCTGGGCGAGCACAATGATCTCGTCTGGGGAGATTTGGCGGGCAAGTCTCCCGAAGACCGAAAGGCCCTCGCAGCGCGGGGAATTATCTGACGTGCGACCCGTCCCCCGCCTGCATCGGGTAACGGCCCGGAGCAATGCCGAAGCCGTGGTGCCGGTTCATTGATGTGATCGCGAACCCGCGTTCCCGAGAGAGGCCTTGAAGCGGCAACGGGCCGTTCCCTGCGGTCAGTGAAGGCCGATGTCGATCACATTTTTTCGGAATGCAGGGCGGGAAGCGATGGAATGATACCAACGCTCCAGGTTCGGATAATCCTCCCGGCTGATATCCAGATTGAACCAACGATGCGTAAACGGCGCAGCGGGTATGTCACCGAAGCCGAACGCGTCACCCGAAAGATACGGGTGGCTGGAAAGCCAGCTGTCGAGGACGGCGTTGGCCTGTGACCAGGAGTCGCGGGCATTGGCGATACGCTCAAGGTCTCGCTTTTCTTCGGGGGTTCTAATCAGTCCTTGAAAGACCGGCACATGACGTCCGGCCAATGTGGACAGGACCCAGTCCATCCATCGATTTGCGCTGGCCCGGATCTGCAGATCGTCAGGCCAGAGCGTCGTTCGGGTTCCATGTTTCTCCATGAGATAGCGAAGAATGGAGTTGGATTCCCAGAGAACAAACCCGTTATCGTCGATGGTAGGCACAACACCGTTGGGATTGAGGGCCAGATATTCGGGTTGATCGTTCCCGCCGAAGGGGCCTCCGATGTCCGTACGGTCAAACGGAAGTCCCAGCTCGTCGCACAGCCAGACGACTTTCTGAACATTGGAGGAGGTCGCGCGGCCCAGTATTTTCAGCATCAGTGTCAACTCCCTTGTGGCGTTTTCAGCATATGTTTGTGCTTCTCGATAGCGCGGTTTGACGCCTCACTCAATCCAGTTGGATGAAGAGGCACTTGAGATAGGCGGATTCCGGCAAATTCAGGTGCACCGGATGGTCGGGTCCGGCGCCGTCCGCATGCAGGAGGATGCCTGACCGTCCCGCATCACGAATTCCTCGGCGGACCTGATCGGTGAACAGGGCCATGTCCACATGATGGGAACAGGAGGCAATGCAAAGAATGCCGGAGGGTGCTGCCACCGAGGATGCCAGTCTGGCCAGTTTCCGATAACCGCGGGTGCCCGGCTTGAGATCCTTCCGTGTCTTCACGAATGCCGGAGGGTCCGCGATCACCAGATCGAAACGTGTCCTGTCCCGCGCCATCTGCTCCAGCGTCGCGAAGACCTCACCTTTCTGAAAGGAGCTTCGCGCCGACAAGCCGTCCTTCGCAGCGATCTCGGCTGCAAGTTCCAGTGCAGGGCTGGACCGATCCACACAAACGATTTCGCAAGCACCACCATTGGCTGCCTGAATGCCGAAGCCGGCCAGGTAACAATAGAGATCCAGAACGCGTCGCCCTTTTGCCAGCCTGGCGGCACGCGACCTGTTTTCGCGGTGATCATAGAACCACCCCGTCTTCTGGCCGTTGACGGGGTCCGAGAGAAACCGGCTCCCGTTTTCCCGGACCATGACAGGAGTTGTCACACATCCGATGACTTCGGCCGGACACAGTTCCAGACCCTCCAGCCCGCGGGACACGCTGTCGCGGCGCAGAACCACGCCTTGCGGGGAAAGCACCGCGTCGATTGCGTCAACAATCTGATCCGAAAGCCGATCCATTGCGGCCGTGTTGAGCTGAGCTACGCAGACAGGACCGTAACGGTCGATGATCAAACCGGGGAGGCCGTCGGCTTCGGCATGAATCAGACGATAATAGGGTTCGTCGAAAAGAAGCTCGCGCGAGGCGAGCGCCTGCTGCAATCGCGCTGCCAGCCAATGCCTGTCAATGAGGGTATCAACGGAGCGCGTGAGCAGTCGTGCTGCGATCAGGGGTTTGGGATTATAAGCGGCCGTACCGGCCGGCTGGCCGTCAGCATGCAGCAGCGTAACGATGGTTCCGGGCGGGAGCGATCTGACAGCGCTTGTGAGAGCGATCTCGTTTGAGTAGACCCATGGATGACCGGCTTTCAGGCGTCGGGAGTGTCCGGGGAGGATCCGGACCTCCGGTCGGCTGGCAGCGTCAGGATTTGAGGAAGAGACCACGAAATTCAGGACCGCTGTCGGGCTTCGTGACCGGCTTCTCTGACCGTACTGTAGTAGCCGGCTGCAAAGATGACCAGGGCCCCGAACGCTGTCCAGTAATCAAGGAATTCCGAAAACAGCCACCATCCGGCGATGACCGAAAAGGGAAGCCGCATGAAATCGAAAGCAATCGTGAACGTGGCATCCGCTTCCGCGAATGAACGCGTGAGGCAATAGTGAGTTCCGTATCCGGTGATGCCGAGGCCGATAATGGCCGGCAAATCCTCGAGAAGCGGTGTTTGCCAGAAGAAGGCTGCAGGGAGTGCCGAATATGCGAGTATGGTGAGACTCATGTAAAAAACAACCGTGGTTCCTGATTCCGTGTCCGACAGGTGCTTGGTGACGACATGGGCGCACGAGTAGAGAAAGGCTGCCAGAAGCACAAGCAGGGTGCCGGTATTCAGAGGGAGGATACCGGGCCGGATGATGATGATCGCGCCGATGAAGCCGACGAGAATCGCGACAACCCGATGCCGGGTGAGCTGTTCCCCCAGAAACGCGGCGGCGATCAGCGCTGTGAAGAGGGGAGACGTGAACTGAAGCGAAGCAACATCAGCGAGCGATACCATTGTGACACCAAAGAACCAGGCGACATTCCCGCCGTAAAGAAAGGCGTTCCGCAGCGCGTGCGTTCCGAACCTGCGGGTCCGAAACACATGGAACCCCTTGCCCAGTGTGGACGGTGCGACAAGCGCGAGGTTGATGGCGTTACGAAGGAAGATGAGAAGCAGTACCGAATAAAGCGGAAGGTAGCGAATACACACGGCCATAGCGGTCAGCATTGCCGCCGCCGCGATCATCCAGAGCGCCCCTTTCGCAGCACTGCTCATGCAAGGGCGGCCTTCGAGAAAAGATCAGTGTGATCCGGTTGCATGTGACAGATCCGGGCGAAATATTGCATTGCAACAAACTTTTGGATTTTGTTTCGCATGCGCAAACAATCGGAGTACACTGTCAAACCGGTCCATCTGAGAACTCGTGGAGGGTGCGGATGAGGTCCAAGGACAGAGTGCAACGGATTACGGTACCCGATCTGGCCAACCGAAAGGATGGTGAACCCATAGTGGTACTGACAGCCTATACGGCTTCGACAGCCAAGATTCTTGACGAGCATGTGGATTGCCTCCTGGTCGGCGACTCTTTGGGCATGGTGGTTTATGGCATGGAAACCACACTTGCTGTAACCCTTGACATGATGATCAATCATGGAGCGGCGGTCGTGCGGGGGTCACGCCATGCGTGTGTGATCGTCGACATGCCGTTCGGATCCTATCAGGAGTCATCCGAACAGGCTTACCGTAACGCTGCCCGCATCATGCGCGAAACCGGATGCGATGGCGTGAAACTCGAGGCGGGGTCCGCTCTGGCAGAAACGATCCGGTTCCTGGTCGAGCGTGGCATTCCGGTCATGGGGCATGTCGGCCTCATGCCGCAATCGGTGAATGCCTATGGCGGGTTTCGTGTACAGGGCCGGGATTCCTCTGCCGCGCGCCAGGTGCTGGATGATGCGCGATCGGTTGCGAGCGCCGGCGCTTTCTCGATTGTCGTCGAGGGCGTGACTGAACCCGTCGCTCGAGAACTAACGGCCTTTGTCGAGGTCCCCACCATAGGAATTGGAGCGTCTCCTGCCTGCGACGGCCAGGTCCTTGTGACGGAAGACCTTGCCGGATTGTTCAGCGAATTTACACCCCGGTTCGTCAAGCGCTACGCCGAACTTGGTGATGAACTTGGCCGGGCAGCCGCGGCCTACGCCTCTGATGTCCGGGCGCGTCGGTTCCCGGCTCCGGAGCATTGTTTTGGCGTCCCCCGCATTCAGAGGACCGGGGTTGCGGGAACGACGGCCACGATGGTTTAGTTCAGGAATGCCGGGCCGTGACGGGCCGGGTGAGCTGTCCATTGCGCGCACCGGCGAGTCTCTTCAGACGGCACTGAACAGGTTTTCCGGACGTTGCGTGGGACTGGTTCCCACGATGGGCGCACTTCATGATGGACATCTCTCGCTGTTACGGGCCGCCCGTCAGGACTGCGACGTGGTTGTTGCGAGTCTGTTCGTCAATCCGACGCAGTTTGGCGAGGGAGAGGATTTTGCCGAATATCCGCGGGATGAAGCGCGGGATTTCGCCCTGTTTCGCGAAAACGGGGTCGATGTCGTATTCGCGCCCGGCGTGGAAAGCATCTATCCGGACGGCGTCGGCGTGACAGTCTTGGCCTCGGAGCTGGCCGAAGGATTGTGCGGTGCTTCGCGCCCTGGTCACTTTGACGGTGTGGTGACAGTGGTTGCAGCCCTGTTTGAGCAATGTGCCCCCGAACGCGCGTATTTCGGAGAAAAGGACTACCAGCAGCTGAAGGTTATTGAACGAATGGCGGACGATCACGGCTTCCGGGTCGAAGTCGTCGGCGTTCCCATCGTGCGTGAACCGGACGGGCTTGCGATGTCATCGCGGAATGCCTATCTCACGCCCGGACAGAGAACAAGAGCCCCCGAACTCTTTCGCACTTTGCGTGCCATGGCGGATCGGATCGGACCCGAAGCCGACCTGAAGGCGCTTTGCTCCTGGGGCCGGACCCGTCTTCTGGAAGCCGGCTTCGAGCCTATCGATTATCTGGAAGTCTGTGATGGGACGACGCTGAGGCCGGCGTCCGTGTACCGCCAGGGTCTTCGCCTGTTTGTCGCTGCGCACCTGGGTGAAACGCGGCTGATCGATAATCTTCCCGTGGAATGACGGATCCGCTGCGGCCTTGACTGCTGGCCGCCATCACGCGGCCGGGCAGCAGCGCCTTGCGACCGCAAATTGTGGGACTGGCAATAGCCCCTTCTGCCAGTGAGCATGCACCTTGCGCTGATCGCCTGACGCGGAACCAGGGACGCAATCCTTGACCGACACAGCCGCGGGGGAGTCACGGGGATGCCGGCTTCCTGTGCTGGTCACGCGGATGTGAACATGAAATTCCAAAAAGCGGATGAGTCTTCATTGGGCGCGGTGTCCCCGGACAATGATCGCTGCCCTGTTGACCTTGCAGAGAGCAGAACCCAGAATTGGTCCGGACCTGATGGTCCCAACGGAGCGGGGTTTCGGCGAGGGCCTGAATCCCTTGACGCTTCGGTTCAATGGAACCTGAGGAGGACGATGATGCAAAGACGTGTATTCAAGATAACCGGCATTGCAACCCTGGGACTGCTTCTGGCGGCTGCCGGCGTGATGGGACAGGGCATCAGGGATGTGTCGGCGCAATCCCGCGACATAAAGATGGCATTTTTTGCCAGTCCCAAGCATCCGATCTGGGCCAAGCTGATGGCACCCTGGGGTGACATGATCCACGCATCGGATGTCGGCCTGAAGGTTGTGGGATTTCCGGGCAGCCAGATTGGCGGTGCACCCCCTGGAGCCTTCAAACGCGTGATCAACGGCATTGCGGACATGGAATTCGCCATGCAGGGCTACACGTCCACGGTTTTCCCCCGGACGTTACTGGTCGAGATTCCGTTGCAATGGGGATCACCCAGCGAGGCAACACGCGCCCTCTGGAGAATTTTCGACAAACATCTGGCCAGCGAGTACAAGCGGGTGAAGGTGCTCGGGATGTGGGTCACGGACGTGCCGACCGTCATGACCAACAAGGTCGTCCGCCGCCCTGAAGATCTCAAGGGGCTGAAGCTGCGTACGCCGTCAAGGAACCAGGCCTCGATCATCAAGGGTTTCGGCGCCATTCCCGTTGCGATGCCAATGCCGCAGACTTACGGCGCTATAGAAAAGGGCGTTGTTGACGGGGCCATAGTCGGGATATCCGTGGTGAACAGCTTCAAGCTGGCCGAGGTCGTAAAGCACTATATTGTCGATCTTCCCATGGGGTATTCGCCGCAAATGATCGTGATGAATCGAAAGGTTTATGACTCCCTGAGTCCGGAACAGCGCGCCGCTGTCGATCGCAACAGCGGTCTTGAACTGAGCCTGAAGGGAGCGAGACTTTATGAAGCTGCCCGAGCAGGCGGCCTCAAGACAGTCAGGAGCCGGAACGATACCAGCATCACGACACTGACCGAAGACGAGAAAGACGCCTGGCGGGCCAATCTCAGGATTACCGTTGACAAGTGGGTTGAAGAATTCGAACAGAAAAATCTGCCTTACCGCCAGATGCTGAAAGATTATCTCGCAAGCGCGTCGTGAGCAGACCCGGGAATTGGCTGGTCCGGTCGACCGGCCTTGTCACCACCGTGGCCGCATATGCGGCCGGGGTGGTGCTTTTCCTGCTGATGCTCCTGACGACTGCAGACGTGATCGGGCGGTACTTTTTCAATTCTCCGATCAATGGAGTTTTCGACCTTACGCATTTCGCAGTGGCGACCATGGCGTTTCTTGGGCTGGCCTATGCCGGCTACCGGGGCGCCCATGTCGTGATCGAGCTTCTTTATGACAGGTTGCCGACCCGGTTTCGCTGTGGCGTTAACGGGGTCATCAACCTTGCGGGATGCGTGTTGTTCGGGCTCATTGCCTGGCGCACTGTCGTTCAGTCAGTTGACGTGCGGCAAATGGGAGAGGCGTCACAAATGATGGAAATCCCTTTCTTTCCGCTCTACTGGCTGGTGGCCTTTGGATCCGGTTTGTTTGCATGTCTGCTCGGCCTCAGGATCTTCCTGCCAGACTCCGAAGGCGACATTGACAGGTGAGCCCCACGTTCATCGGCGTCCTGGCGCTGGCCGCGCTTTTCCTGATGATATTCCTGCGCGTGCCGATCGGCATCGCGCTTGGGATTGCCGGCGTTGTAGGGTACTGGACTCTCAGCGGTCCTGACGCGACCCTGGCCCTTCTCGGGAGTATCCCCTTCGAAACGGGATATAATTACGATCTCAGCATCATCGCGCTGTTTGTCCTGATGGGAAACTTCGCGATGGTCTCGGGCATGAGCCGGGACCTGTACGATCTGGCCCGCAGCCTGGTTGGTCACTGGCCTGGCGGTCTGGCCTCGGCGACCGTTGTGGGATGTGCCGGGTTCGCGGCTGTCTCCGGATCAAGCCTGGCCTCGGCGGTGACGATGGGCCGGGTCTCACTGCCGGAAATGAAGCGCTACCGGTACCACCCCCGTCTGGCTACCGGTTGTGTTGCAGCCGGAGGCACGCTGGGCATACTGATCCCACCGTCAACGGGCTTCATCATTTATGCCCTGCTGACAGAGGAGTCGATCGGCCAGCTCTTTCTTGCAGGCGTCATACCCGGACTGATCCTGACCGGATTGTTCATGTTGACGATCGCGTTTCTGACCTGGTGGCGTCCAGCCATGGGACCTCGAGCGGATCGCCTGTCCTGGATGCTTCGTCTGAGGGCTCTCTTCCGCTCCACATCCCTGGTCGGTATCGTTCTGGTTGTGCTCGGCGGTATCTATCTGGGTGTATTCACACCGGTAGAAGCGGCAGCCATCGGAGCTTTCCTGACCTTTGCCCTGACGGTGGTACGTGGCAAATGCAGCTGGGCGGTCATGCGCGACTGCACCCTTGAGACGATCAAGACCTTCGCCTTTGTCTATCTGATCGTTATCGGCGCATTTCTGTTCAATCCGTTTCTGGCGGTGACGCAGATCCCTGCAAATCTGGCCAGCTTCATGGCTGCGCTGGATCTGGCGCCAATATGGATTCTGATACTCGTCGTTATCGGCTACATAGTTCTTGGCACCTTTCTTGAGGGAATCGCGATGATGGTGCTGACCATTCCCATCGTCTTTCCACTGATTACCAGTATGGGATATGACGCCATCTGGTTCGGTGCGCTTCTGGTCGTGATCCTGGAGATGAGCCTGATCAGTCCGCCGTTGGGGTTGAACGTTTTCGTGGTCAAGGGCATTGCCGAGGATGTACCCATGGGTGAGATATTCAAGGGCATCATACCGTTCTGGGGTGCGATGCTGGTGTGCGCTGCCCTGTTGATCGCGTTTCCGGATCTTGCCCTGTTTTTGCCTGAAACAATGATCCGGTGAGTCCCGGATCGGCCCCGGACCAGCTTCGCGATTTCAACAATCCGTTCCAGTTTTCCCATTGCTCTGTTTCCGTGAGGAAAGTGCCTTCTCCGGTAGAGGACCGCATTGCGGACGGAGGCACGGCTCTGGTCGGCAGTTGCCTGGCAGGCGGCCCGAAATCAAACCGGAGCCGATCTTCTGTTCGTGCTTCTGAATCCGATCGGTGGCCCTGGAGCGTTTCCGGCGCTGCAGGATTGAAGACCCGTCGCATCTTCAGGCTGATCCCGGTCCAGGCCGAAGCCGGTTCAGCACCCTGGCCTCTGCCAGACGGCTTCACCCCTTCATCTCTTCACCTTGACCGGGTTGGCAGCGCTCTGCAAGATGCCGGGCGGATGTCGTGGCTACCAGGCCTGCCCGGGCCGGCGTCATGGAACGGATATGTGTTTCTTCCTGCCGAAAGCCGCCCGTTCGCGAACGACACGTCTTTCAACAATTCGGTCAATGATCATCATGTTCTACGAGACTGCCAAAAACGACCATGGACTTCCTTACAATCCCTACAAGTCAATCGTGGTTCCCCGTCCCATTGGCTGGATTACGACCCTGGATGAAAACGGAGGGATCAATCTGGCGCCCTACAGCCAATTCAATAATCTCGGCTATGATCCGCCCTATGTCATGTTTTCATCAGGCTCCCGTTTCGAGGACGGCGCACCCAAGGACAGCGCTCGCAATGCGCTTGTGACAGGCGAGTTCGTTTGCAACATGGCGACCTGGGATTTGCGCGAGGAGGTTGCCGCGACCGCGCGCATGGTTCCCCCCGAGGTCAACGAGGCCGAAATGGCGGGGCTGGAAATGATCCCCTCGCGTCTGGTCGCGCCACCCCGTGTCAAGGCATCGCCCGTTCATCTGGAATGCCGGTTCCATACAACACTGACCTTGCCCGGCCATTCCATTGACAATCTTGTCTACGTGGTTGTCGGCGAGGTGCTGGGGGTCCATATCAGCGAAGATGTCATCACCGAAGAAGGGAAGATTGATATTCTCAAATGCCGACCGATCGCCCGAATGGGATATTTTGATTACACGTCGGTACAATCCGTGTTCGAAATCGCACCTGATGGTCCTCACGTGGAGCGCGCCAGACGGGGCCTTGAAGGGCGTGCCCGGGGAAAGAGTGTTGTGGAGGAACGCGTGCCTTGAGCCGTCCGGTCTCGCTATTTTCGTCAGTAGCCCTGCAAACGGGTAGACGGAAGTATCCTGACACACCAGGCAAGAATGGAGCAGGGAAGTCCTGAAAATCCCATGACTGCTGGCTGTGTGGTGACGAAGACGCCTGATATCCTCAGCCAGGTGCTGCCGGCCGGTGTTGAAAAACTGATCCGGACATGTCTTGAGGAGAGCGGATGCGATGTCGCTGACCTGATGCGGCAATGCCGATCGTGACAAGGAACAGCGTTTCCAGGCACAGCTTGATGGCCTTGTCATGGTCATCACCAACCGTCATAAGCGCGCCACGAATCACGCTGGTGCGACCAACGTGTTGGCTCCAAAACAAGGCTGCCGGGCGATGCGATCAGGACTCCCGGAAAGCGGTGCTCCCGCGCCAGATTCCTCGCGTCTGTCCGCCAATTCCGCTACCCTCGGCAGCATCTGCGATCATGTACCGTTGTGGGTGCCGCAATGCCTTTCGGGATTTGATCGGGAGCAAAAACAGGATTGCAGATCACAACCGAAGACAGGAAACTGTTCGGGGGTGTCGTATCGGGAGGTCGGGAGAAATACGAGGCCTTGCAAATGCGGACGTGGTGGAATCGGTAGACACAACAGACTTGAGCCACGAAATTGAGTGCCCCGGTGGAAACGCCGGGAGTAGAACTGCTCAAATTCGGGGAAAGCTAAGGGCCTGGAACGATCATTCGTATACGGCCAATGCCAATCCCGAGCCAAGCCGGCCGGCGGGCTGGAAGGTGTAGAGACTAGACGGGCAGCATCTAAGGTCGCGACGCGGCTATGATGAAGGGATAGTCCAGACCACAAACGACGTCTCCGGCGTCGGCGGTGAAAACCGTAGGGGGTAAGAAAATCTGTCGGGGGGATCCCCGTGCGGGTTCGAGTCCCGCCGTCCGCACCAATGCAGGAACCACAAGACGGATGGGGGAAGTCTGAACACCATCCTGAACCGGTAATTCGGCGTTCCCATGAATTCCTGCGCACGGAGCCTGTGTGACCAAGCCCTTGCATCCGAATGGCCGTGAATACAGCCGGACTCCGCCGTCCGTGAGCTGGTCGGTCAGACCTTGACCACTTCAGGTTTCGATCTTGAGTAGCGTTCGCGCGTTACCACCCTGGATGGCTGCCTTGTCGCTCTCGGCAAGGCCGTCAACCGCCTCGACAAGCCCTACAGGATCGTAATCGCCCATGTCGTAAGGGTAATCGGTTCCCATGACGATCCTGTCCGCGCCATACTGGCGGATGAGGTAGTCAAGCTGATGCGGCGTGAATACGACACTGTCGAACCACATTTTCTTCAGATAAGCTGTGGGGGGCTGGGAAATATGTTGCCGCCCGTCCTCTCTTGCGCCCCAGACATGATCGATCCGCCCCGAATAGGCAGGCAGGTAACCGCCGCCATGGGCGAGCAGGATGCGAAGATCCGGATAGCGTTCCATGACACCATCGAAAATCAACCTGTGGACCGCTAGCGTGGTTTCGAGCGGGTTGCCGATGACATTATTGAAATAGTGGTCCCGGAAGCGTTCACCGGACGTAAACCCGTTGGGATGAATGAAAATCAGGGTATCCAGTCGTTGCGCCTCGGCCCAGAACGCATCCAGGGCGAAATTCGACAATTCCTCGCCGTTGACATTGGTCAGGATCTGAAACCCCTTGAGCCCAAGTTCGGACACCCCACGGCGCATCTCCTCAACGGCCATGGCTGTATCCTGCAACGGAAGGTTACCCAGGGCGACAAACCGGTCCGGCATGTTGTCGACGATTTCGGCGAGCCCGTCATTGATGACCCGTGTCGCTTTCATCCCTTCATCGGGATCAAGCCAGTAATAGGCCTGGAATGGGGGTGGAATGATTGTCTGGAGGCGGATTCCCATCTCGTCCATGTCATCGAGGCGGCGTTCGACGGTAGTCAAGTGTGGCATGCGATCCAGATTTTGCTGCTGGTTGATCTCCCGGCTCAGGTCACTCGCAAACCGGATGGCCGGTTCCATCTCCGGAGTGAAATGGGGATCGGCAATGTCCGCAGCTTCGGGAATGTGGACATGGCAGTGGATGTCGATGGTGAATCGATCCGGTCCGGAGCGCCGGCGCCCCGGCCGGGGCCGCGCCGCCGTAAAGACATAGGGTTTTGCACCAGCCATGGAGAATGACCTCGTTTCAGTTGTTGTGGCGGCCGGCTGTTCCGGCTCCCTGCAATTTTTGTTTCGTTCGCTGCCGAACCGCGATCCTGTCAGGATGCTCCGAAATCGCGCGGGCGAACAAATGCGACCAACCGGCCACATCCCTGTTTTGCTTCCGGCCACGCGTCAATATCGAGATCCAACACGGCAAGGGCCGCGGTCGGAAACTTCCCGATACGGGCCTCAGCGTCGACGTCCCCGGCCAACGCAGTGGCAAGCATGGCAAGGCCCGGATTATGTCCCACGAGAATGACGCTCTGGCAATCACTTTCGAGACCATTCAGGATACGCATGATCTCTTCGGGTCCAGCATGATACAGACCGGGCAGCAACGTCTCCGGGACATCATGATCGAGACTGGAGACAGCCTGGTTCCAGGTTTCCTGCGCGCGACGGGCGGGTGAGCACAGTGCGCGTGCCGGCACCCATTGCGCTTCCCGCATGTAATGGCCCATGAGCGGAGCTGCTTTCCGGCCTCTTGCCGACAAGGGGCGATCGATGTCGGTGAGTGACAGATCGTCCCAGGACGATTTGGCGTGACGAAGAAGATAGAGGCGTTTCACGGGGAAAGGGGGACTCCGGACCGAAGCATGAGCGGAAAGCTCAGGTTTCAGTTTCCCGATGCCCGCATGCCGGCGTGGGTTCCTGCCTGGCGTCCGAAGACGGATCCCGATGTCAGGCCGCTGCCACCCGGGTAGTTGAAGTAAAACAGTCCGCCCACAAGTTCGCCCGCTGCGAACAGACCCCGAATGGGCTTGTAGTCGGTATTCAGCACTTCACCCTCCTCATTGATCCGGAGGCCGCCAAACGTGAAGGTGACACCGCAGGTCACCGCGTATGCTTCATAGGGCGGCGTGTCGATCGTGTTGGCCCAGTTGGACTTTTCAATCGAAAGGCCCACTGTGCGGCGGCCGTCCTTGACGTTGGGATCAAACTGGATGTCCTTTTGAACAGCGGCATTGTAGGCAGCGATCTCTTCGATGAAGGCTTCTGCATCGACACCTTCAAGCTTTTCGGCCAGTCCTTCAATGCTGTCCGCGGTCACCCTGGTTACCTGCCGGATATTGTATTCGTCACGCTGCAGATGCTTGACCTTGGCATCAAAGATCTGCCACGCGAACTGGCCAGGTTGCTCAAGGATGACCCGTCCGTAACGCGCATAGGTATAGTTGCGGAAGTCCGCGCCCTCGTCGACGAAGCGGCGGCCCGTGGAATTGACCATGATGGCAAAAGGATAGGAGTGTTTCTGGAACTGGTCGCCAACGGCAAGGTCCCCGAATTCGGGTGCGTTCATTTCCCATCCGACAGCGTGGCAACCTGACCAGTTGCCATACGGGCTGGCACCGATGTCGAGTGCCATGCGAATACCGTCTCCGGTGTTGTACCGGGTGCCACGAACTTTTGCGAGATCCCAGCCCGGGCCCAGATAGCGGGTTCTCCATTCCGTGTTGGCCTGAAAGCCGCCACTGGCAAGGATGACCGACTTGCCTCGCAGTTCCTGGGTGCCCTCGGGGTTACGAATCCGGACACCGGTCACGCTGTCGTCGGATCTGAGAAGATCGATGGCGCGGTGTTCGTAGCGAAGCTCCACACCCTCGCGTCGGGCCGCACCGGTCCACATATCGATCAGACCTGGGCCGCCGCCGACGGCTTCCACCGTGAGGCCGCCCCAGAACTTGAACCTTCCGTCGATCTTGAAGGCCTGCCGACCATAGATCGGGACAAACCGGATGCCCTTTTCCCGCATCCAGATCAGTGTGTCGAGGCTGCGGGTAACCAGTGTCTCCACCAGGTCCGGGTCGGCCCGGTAGCGGGTGACCCGGGCCATGTCGTCAAAGAACTGATCCTGTGTATAGGTGCCGAAATCCGTGGTTGAGATCTCGGTATCAGAGAGATCGGGTACCAGCTTGAGAATGTCTTCAAGGCCGTCATAAACAACCCGCATGGAACCTGCCGTGAAGCGGCTGTTTCCACCGGCCTCATCCTCGGGTGCAGCCTCCAGCATAACCACCGACGCACCTTGCTCCCGTGCCGCCAACGCCGCACTGAAGGCGGCATTGCCGCCGCCCACTACAATTACATCCCAGCTCTCGATCATGCCGTCGCCTCGTTACGATTGATCGGAAACCTGTTTAGCAGGTATCGCTGCGCGTCGTAAGGGTGGCATAACTCCTGTTTGTGCTTTAGCCCGCCGCCGGCAGGCACTGGCCAGACGGTCAGGTAGCTGGCAGGCTTCGGGATTGCAGGCAATGCCGGCCCCCATAGTGTTTCCTGTTGCGTGAACTGGGCCGGAAACTGGTCCAAACCCGATAGCGTGGGCCGCAGGACGCCTTCTGGCCACCGTGTCCGATTCCTGCGAGGCCGCCGGCCCGTTGGCCGTTTTGCCGACGGATCAGAGGAGCGGTGCCGGCGCTTGCTCAGACTTCAGCAAGCGATATCAGTGTTTCGACCAGGACCCGTGTTCCGGCGGCCAGATCTCCCGGAGCGGCGTTCTCGGCTTCGTTGTGGCTGATGCCCTTCTCGCAGGGTACAAAAATCATGCCGCTGGGGCATACGAAATGCATTTGACGCGCGTCATGGCCGGCTCCCGAGAAGATGCGCATGTGGCCGAGATCGAGGCGTTTGCTCGCGGCTTCGACAATATCGACCACGAGATCGGCAAACCGGATCGAGGGTGCCTCGGCGATCTGCCAGATCGCCGCGGTGCAATTTTCAGTTTCGCCGAGGCAGATGCCTTCAATCTGTTCGGCCAGTTCGGACAGGACCCGGGTGTCGGGATGACGGAGGTCGATGGAAAAGAGCACTTCACTTGCAATCACAGAAGGGACATTGGGCTGGATCTGCATCATTCCGATCGTGAATCGAACATCCTCATCGATATGAAGGTGTTCATGAAGTGCCGTCACCATTCGGGACGCTTCCTCGAGCGCATCCCTCCGGGAAGCCCTTGGCGTCGTTCCGGCATGAGCTTCCTCACCCGTCACCTTGACCCTCATGCGCCTCACACCCTGGATCCCGGTCACCACTCCGATGGTCTTGCCGTGTATTTCCAGCTGGGGGCCCTGCTCGATGTGAGCCTCGACAAACGCCGCAACTGGTATGCCGACGGGCCTGTGGACGGCGTTCGGGGTAGCTGCGATTGCTTCGGGAAGAACATCGCGCACGGCTACGCCATTACTGTCGCGCACATCCAGCATGTTCTCGATATCGCGTAGTCCCGAAAAGGCTTCCGAGCCCATCATGCCCGGTGCAAACCGGGACCCCTCCTCATTGAGCCAGGCAACCACTTCGATCGGCCGCCGGGTTTGTACACTGGCCTCATTGAGCGCCTCGATGGCTTCCAGACCGGCGAGGACCCCGAAGGCGCCATCGAATTTTCCACCGGTGGGTTGCGTGTCGATATGTGAACCCGTCATGACCGGTGCGAGATCAGGAAGCTGGCCTTCCCGACGCAGGAACAGGTTGCCGATATCATCGTAATGGAGTTGCAGGTCGAGGTCAGTCGCCCAGGATGACAGGAGACACCGTGCTTCGCACTCCTCCGGTGTCAGCGCCTGGCGGTTCACCCCCCCTTTCTCCGTGGCGCCGATCCTGGCCAGTTCCATGTGCCGGCGCCAAAGGCGGGCTTCATTCACCCTGTCCGAGGCCGTTGACATCATGGGTGCCCGTGATCGGATCCGTTCCCGAGACCTGACAGCAGTGCCGATGCCCCCGGATCGAAGGGTCGGGTGAGCCATTTTCCGGCTTCGACCATGGCAAAGAACTCGGAAAGGCCGGCATTGAAACGCGCCGGTTCTTCAAGATTGATTGTGTGCCCGGTCTTGGGAAGCACCCAGAGTCCCGCCCTCGGAAGCACGCGTTTCAGAAACACGCCCGGATCGAGGCACCAGTCATCCTCGTCGCCATTGACAACCAGAACCGGCACAGTCATTGCGGCCAGCTGGTCCTCGAGACTCCACAATGAGGGCCGCTGCTTCTGGACGCCGCGCATGGTCAGGGCCGCACCGGTAGCGGAATGCTCAGCCAGCATCTCCTTGAACTCCTGCCAGCCTCCGGGGTCCTTTGCCCGGAACTGGAGACGGTAGGCGCCGCCGGCGTACTGCTCCGCCATCGCTTCGGACCCCAATTGCTCATAGGACTTGGCCAGCGCTTCGGATTCGGCCGCAAACTGCTCTCTCTGGTCGGGATGCGCACCGTATCCGCAACCGGCGACCGTCAGGGACTCCGCCATGTCTCCATGGCGGAGTCCGAAATGAAGTGCTGCGAAACCTCCCATTGACAAACCCACGACATGGGCTCGCGTGACCCCGGCTGCGTGCATGACTGCGGCGATGTCGTCGGTAGCGCGATCCTGCGAATAGGCTTCGGGGTCAGGAGGCACATCGGAGGGCGGATAGCCGCGTGCATTGAATGTGATGCAATGATAACGGCGCGAGAAATATCGCACCTGAGGTTCCCAGCTCCGGTGGTCGCCTGCGAACTCGTGAACGAATACGACCGGAAAACCACTGCCCCGTTCCTCGTAAAACAACCGTGTGCCGTCGGCATCCGCATATGGCATGACGTGTCCTGCCCTCCTCTACAGCGCCTTGACCTGGCCGCCATCGATGTCAAACATGGCCCCGGTCACGTAGCTGGCCCGTGCCGATGCCAGAAAGACGACACATGCCGCCAGTTCCTGTGGCTGACCATAGCGCTTCAGCACGGTTTCATGGGCCAGGATCGCAGTGGCATCCTCAAGCGAGATTCCGTCCTCGTCCGCTTTTTCCTGCGCCAGATACACCATACGGTCGGTGGCAAAAGGTCCCGGGTTGATGACATTGGACAAGATATTATGGGGTCCCCCGTCTTCCGCCAGGGCCTTGCTGACATTTTGCAGGGCTGCATTGCAATATCCCGCTGTCACTGCATGAGCATGGGGCTGGCGGCCATGTGTTCCTGCGATAAACAGAATTCGGCCACCCTTGCCGCGATCGATCATGGTCCGGAACACCTCGCGGGCACAGCGGATCTGGGCGATAATCTTGACTTCTGTTGCTTCGCGCCACTGATCGTCTGACATCTCCAGGAACGGTGCGGTCGCCGCTCCGCCGCTGTTGTTAACGATGACGTCAATACCGCCGAACCGGTCGCAGACTTCGCGCACCATGCTTTTGACAGCATGGGCGTCGGTCATATCGGCGAGGATGCCATGTGCCGCTCCCCCTGTCATTTCCCTGATCCCTTCGACCGCCGCCTCAAGCCGGTCGGCATTGCGGGCAGACACGATGACGGTTGCGCCCTCCCTGCAAAATTCCTCGGCAATCGGCTTGCCGAGGCCGCCGCTTGCTGCGGTCACCACAACCACCTTTCGCTCCAGCCCCAGTTCCATCGCTGCCTCCTTGTTTCATTTCCGGTTTCGCAACCGGTGTTGCCGTTCGGCGTTAACGCTAATACAGGCGCCGGTCTGTCCCTTCGATCTCGCAGGCTTCCGACATGACTTCGGGCAAGGCATCACAGAATTGCCGGGCCTGATCCTCGGGTACGGTCGTACTGACCTTGATGAAGCGGTCCCTGTAGCGTTCGGTGTGATAGCCGGCGTGTCGAATCATGATATTGCGGCGCAAAAACAGGTCGCAAACGGTTTCCGGATGGACGCCGCTTGCATGGCAGTCGATCGCGAGGAAATTGCCGTGAGATGGCCAGACCGGTACGGACAGCCCGTTGATGGGGCGGACAGCTTCATGGATCAGGGTTTGATTCTGTCGTGAGATTCGCCTCACTTCAGGAAACCAGTCCGATTTGATTTTCAGCCCGGCGATAGCGCCGAGCTGCGAGATCATGTTGGATCCGAGACTGTTGGGTTGTCCCTCGGACAGGAGGTCAAGGACTGCCGGGCGTGCGATCAGCGCACCAATCCTCAGTCCGGCGAAGCCCAGCCATTTGCTGAAGCTGTAGGTGGTTAACGTTCCTTCGGGATAAAAGCTGTGCGCCAGGGTATGTCCGTCGGCAAAGTGGCAATAGGTACAGTCATGTACGAACCATGCACCGCAAGCGCGAGCCATCGCCGTGAAGGCCTCGATGTCGGAAGCGCTGTAGGTGATGCCAAGCGGATTCAGCGGATCGACAATATAAATCAGCCTGGCCCCTCCTTCGGAAATCGCCGCTTCCAGTTGCTCCGGTGTGAGCCGGAAATTCTGTTCCGCCTCATAGATGGGCAGTGCGACCACCTCGGCTCCTGACAGGCGTGCGAACGCTGTCGGCCAGAGCCAGGTGGGATCGGTGGTAATCATCCTGTCGCCGGGACGGATAAGGTGCCGGCAGGCATGATAAAGCCCGAGGATTGCCCCGTCGGTCACCAGTGCATCGGCATCCCTGATATCGAGGTCTTCAAGGATCAGTTTCCGCAATTCCGACAGCCCGGCCGGTGGCGCATAGGCGTGGTAGGCTCCGCTCTCAATGGCATCGACCAGCGCGGCCCGGACCGCAGAATGGGTCGGAAGATGATTGGTGTTCTGACCCATCCAGATCAGATCCGGATTGGCAAGCAGTGCCTCGAAATGGTCGTTTCGTTGCTGGTAGGCCGCAGGGCCTGACCGGGGATCACTTGCAGGCGGGTCCATTGGCAGTCTCTCCAGGTATCCGACGGATTATTGCTGGCTCACCCGTCGAATGCATCCGAAAAGTCTCAGGGCCCGGCTCGCAAGGGTCCAGGCATTCCATGGTGGGTAGCCGAACTGCGTTTTGCGCCGCCTCTTCCCGCGCGGCAGGCCGGCAGGGTGCCCCACTTCCGGGATGCCTGCAGGGTAAAAAAACGGCAGAGAGCCTGATGCGGTCATGGACGGAAACGTGTTTCGGGCCAGATCATGTCTGACAGAACTGAAGAAGGGCAAGCCTACCAATTTGGTGACGGGGAAGTTCCAAACTGTTTACAATGATGATCCTTTACAGGAAAACCACTCTTGAGGAGAAATATCATGACGCGAGTGATGCGATATACAATTGCGGGAGCGTTGGCAGCGATTATTCCTCTGGCAGCCGGATCTGCCGGGGCGGCGTTTCCGGAGAAAGCGATCACACTTGTCATCAACTGGCCGGCCGGCGGTGGCAGCGATCGCGTGTTCCGGTTGTTCTCCGAGCATGCGAAGAAGCATTTTCCGGTTCCTCTCGTTGTTGTCAACAAGACCGGTGCCGGGGGTGCGAACGGCACCCGGGCTGCCGCATCGGCGAAGCCAGACGGCTATACGGTCGGAACCATATCGGCGGGCTTCATTGCGCGGCAATATTCGAACCCGAACGCCAATGTTATCGCCGATATCATGCCTCTTGCCTTTCTCGGACCCGATCCGGGAGCGCTTCAGGTCAGGCCGGATACAGGCATCAAGTCCGTCAAGGAATATATCGAGTACATCAAGGCAAATCCCGGAAAGATCAAGAACGGGAACGATCAGCCCGGCGGGTCATCATGGGTCACGGCCAAGCTGGTCCAGAAGGGGCTTGGGGTCAAAATGACCCTGGTGCCCTACAAGGGCTACGCACCGACGACGGCGGCACTGCTGTCCGGGGAGATCAACAGTGCGACCCTTCCGGTTCCCGAGGTTGCCCACCACCACAAGGCTGGAAAGGTGACGCTTCTGGCAGTGGCCGCGGACGGTCGTCATTTCATGGCGCCCGATGTTCCGACTTTCAAGGAAGCCGGATACAACGTCATTGCCGGTTCCTGGCGGCTGTTCTTTGTACCCAAGGGAACCCCGGACGCTGTGCGCACGTATCTGGAAGGAAAACTTCTGGCGGTTCTCAACGATCCCGACTTTGTCAAGCAGGCAAATACAGGTGGCTTCGCGATTACACCGCTCGGAGCCGATGACACGCTGGCACGTCTCAAGGCGGACGATGAGGCGCTTTACCCCGTCCTCATGGAAGCCGGATCTGTCAAGGTACGCATGAAGAAGTAAAAGAGCGTCGGTAGATCGGGCAGGAGGCCGTGTATGCGTTGACCTCCTGCCTGGTCGCGGAACGGAAAATTGGGCGCTCCAGAAAAACGCTCTGACCCGGACACTGCCATGGAGAGTGGGCCGCGCGGTGATATCGTTGCGGGCGCCGTCATTCTGGTCATTGCAGCCATCGGTTGGTGGGTCGTTCGCAGCAATCCCGAACTCGTGGGAACCGACTACGGAAGCGATCCGGGGCCGGCAATGGTACCGCAACTCACACTCACACTTCTGGTGCTGGCGGCGCTTGGTTTGATCGCGCGGGGACTGGTCCTGTTGCGACGCGACACGGGTCAGATCCATTCTGCAGGCGTATGGACCTGGCTTCCGGTACCTGCGGCGATGGTCATCAGCCTCATTCTGTATGCTCTTGCCTTTCCCGTCCTCGGATTTGTCGAGGCCACGCTGACATTTACCATCCTCTGGTCAATTGCTCTCGGTGTGATTGAGTTTCGGCCACGGCGTGCCGGGCTTTATCTTCTCTACGTTGCCGAAGCGGGCCTGATTACCTTTCTCGTCTGGCTGGCATTCGCCAGGCTGATCGGCATTCCCCTGCCGTGACACGGCAGGGGTCCCGGGCGCAAGACCGATGATCGATCAGATTATCCTCGTACTGTTACAAATTCTCTCCGATCCGATGGCACTCGGACTGAGTGTGATCGGAGTTCTTCTCGGGGTGCTTCTCGGCGCATTGCCGGGAATAAGCTCGACCATGTCGCTCGCCGTGTTGCTGCCGATCTCTTTCACCATGACACCCGCACACGGCATGATGTTTCTGATCGGCGTGTTCTCGGCCAGCGTCTATGGCGGATCGATTTCGGCTATCCTCATCAACATTCCGGGAACCCCGGGCGCCATCGTCACGCAGATGGATGGTTATCCGATGGCCCGGAAGGGGCGCGCCGGCGAGGCCCTGACCTACGCCCTTGTTGCCTCAACCTTTGGCGGCCTGTTCGGATGGATGCTGCTGATGGCGATTGCTCCGGTGGTCGCGCGGGCCGCGCTGGAGTTTCGAAGCCCCGAATATGCAGCTGTTACGGTGTTCGGACTGACCATGCTCGCATATGCCTCACCCGGATCAACCTTCAAGGGTCTGGTGGCGGCATTGCTCGGCATTCTGTGCGCCCTTGTGGGTTTCGACGACATCACGGATGTCGGGCGCTTTGATTTCGGGAACCCCGGCTTGCAGTCAGGTATTCAGCTCGTACCCATGGCTGTCGGTATATTCGGACTCGCCGAGGTCCTGAGAAACATCGAACCAGGGGGAGCGAAGATCGAGGCGATCAAGAAGCTGAACCGCCTGATACCACCCTGGCGTGAAATGCGGCCGCTTTGGCCCATGGCCGTGCGTGGATCGATTATCGGCGCCATTGTGGGGGCGGTGCCGGCCGCAGGCTCGGCGATCGGGGTTGCGGTTGCCTATGCCCAGGAAAAACGCATGTCCAAAACGCCGGAGCGTTATGGAACCGGCATTCCGGAGGGCGTTGTGGCTCCGGAGGCCTCCAACAATGCCTGTGTCGGCGGCGCCCTGATCCCGATGATGACCCTTGGAATTCCCGGAGATACCATGACGGCCGTCCTGATCGGAGCCTTGCTGATTCATGGTTTGCGCCCGGGCCCGGCGCTGTTCACAGAGAGGCTCGACTTTGTCGCTTCAGTTTACGTGGCACTTGCACTTGCCATTATCCTGACGGCCATCTTCGGTTTCATTCTGATCCGCTGGATTGCGCGTATTCTCAACACTCCCAAGAATGCATTGATGGCAGCGATTGCCGTTCTTTGCGTCGTTGGCTCCTATGCTGTCAGAAATTCGGAATTTGACGTCATGGTGATGATTTTCTTCGGCGCGGTCGGGTATTTGATGCAGCGCGTCGGAATTCCTGTGGCACCGGTCGCCTTCGGCCTGATCCTGGGACCCCTTCTTGAAGAAAATGTCCGGCGGTCCCTGATCGTGGATGGGAGCTGGTGGGTATTTCTGGAGCGTCCGATCAGCCTGATACTGTTGCTTCTGTCTGTCGCGGCGCTGCTTTATCCTGTTGTTCGCGAACGGCTGCGCAGGGTGCGGCCCCGCTGATTCGAGCCGGAGGGATCAGAAGACGGTGCCGTCATTGCCTGTTATTGACCTCTCCCCTGTGATGGCGGGTGATGCAGCCCGGACCCGCGCCGCGGCCCGCGAAATCGACCAGGCCTGTGTCGAAACCGGTTTCTTTGCAATAACCGGACACGGTGTTTCGCAGTCGATCATTCAAGAGACACGCGCTGCAGCCGTCGCCTTTTTCTCCTTGCCCCAGGAAGAAAAACTGCGTGTTGAACGACCACCGCAACGGATCAGCCGTGGGTATAACGGCCTGTACGATCGCGCCTTGTCCTATTCACGCGGCCTGGAAACACCGCCGGATTTCCAGGAAAGCTTCGCGATCGGTCCCATAACGGTGCCTGATGATCCGTATTTTCGCTGCGAGAGAGCGGCGCCGTTCTTCGCTCCCAACCTTTGGCCGGAACGGCCGCAGAGGCTGCGCACGACACTTTCAGGCTACTTCCAGCAAATGGAACAGCTTTCCGGTCTGCTGATGCCATTGTTCGCATTGGCTCTGGGAAAGGAGCGTCAGTTCTTCGACGACAAGATCGATCGACATACGAGCAGTCTCAGATTGATCCGATATCCCGGCGGTATCGAGACTGCGGAACCGACGCAACTGCGCGCAGGCGAGCACACGGATTACGGCACGTTGACGATCCTTCGCGGTGACAATCTGCCGGGCGGCCTGCAGGTGCGCCACCGGCGCGGGGGGTGGATGGATGTGGATCGTCCGGACGACGGGTTCATCTGCAATATTGGTGACATGATGGCCCGATGGACGAACGATCACTGGGTTTCGAATCTGCATCGGGTGGGTCTGCCTCCGGCCGGTTCTGCGAGCGAGGACCGCTATTCGATCGTGTTCTTTCACAACGCAAATTACGATGCTGAAATCCGTTGCATCCATGACGATGAGGCAAATCCAAAATATCCCCCGGCCCCTTTCGACGAGATCTATCTGGAAAAGCTGATGCGGGGTGCCCACAAGGCTGTCAATGCCGACGCACGTCTGGCTCGGGACTGAACGTTCTTACCTGCTGTTTGCTGCAATCGGCTGGCCGAGACGTGAACCTCGTTTGCCGTTTTCATTCTGCGGCCAGTGGCCACGGGCCTTCGGTGATATCGATCAAAAGGCGTCGATGGGGTTCCATCACCTGACCAGCCCGGACAACCATGGCCGGAACCAGCCGCTCCCGGAGCGCGATCGTTTCCCCGACAGCATCGCGCAGCAGCCAGTCGCCTTGCAGACGATCAAGAATGGTCACATCGGCAGTTGAGCCGGGAGACAGAGTTCCGATACTGGTTTCCCGGCGCAGGATCCTCGCCGGGTTCAGTGTTGCCCGACGGATCACGTCGGTAAGATCCATACCCAGCGCCCACATTTTGTTAAGGGCTCCGCAGAGGCTGTAGTCGAGCCCGGTTTCATCGTGATAGCTGTTGAAGTCGCCATGGACGTCGCTCGAAATCGTGTTCGGAAGAACTCCGGCATCCATCATCTTGCGGGCAATTTCAAAACTGAAATTGATCCCGTGGCCGATATCGAAGTGGATTCCCTTTTCGAGGGCTTCGAACACGGCCGGGGGGACATCCTCATGAGGTCCCATGATTCCGTCCGGCATGTTGCTGTAGACATGGGCCAGTGTGTCGCCGGGACGCAGAATCGGTACAACGTCTCGCAGGACGGATGCGGGATCCGGCCGGCCGGCTTCGTTGACCGGAAAAAGCTCGCCGGTATGAACATAAAGAGGGATGCCAGCCTCGCTTCCTGCCTCGACCGCAGCTGCCAGCACCCGGGTCCCCCAATGTGACAAGCCGCCGACTTCACCATGACTCTTGATGCCGCGAACGAGGTCAGGCCAGCTGCGCGCCGCGTCCACGATCGCATCGATGCGGGTCATGCCGGGGTTGTGCAGTGTCGTTCCTTCCATCCCGCCCTTGAGGGCACCGGCAAGATTGGCCGATACGAAGGCCCGTACGTCGGTCTTCGCTGGCTGAGCGATATAGGCGTCGAATCCGCCGACGGTCCACGGGCCGGAACTCCCCTGATCGACAATCGTTGTTACGCCTGAATCTACACCTGCATCATCAGGATTCAGGCCAAAATTTGTGACCCATTCATAGACGTGGACATGCAGATCGATCAGTCCGGGACAGACAATCTGACCAGTCGCATCATGCTGATAATCTGCCTGGCAGGGGTGCAGACTGGCGGCAAAATCCACGATCCGGCCATCCCGAATTCCAATCTCTCCGGGGCCGTCCCAGGCGGATCCGGGATCGATAATCCGGTCGCCCCGGATCACGATGTCATAGGATCTGGGAGTTTCCGTCATTGTCGATCCCTCCGTGGCAGGATGTGTCCGATTGTTTCATGACTGGAGGGCGGCCTCAAGGCGTGTGGAGGCGGCTGCGGGCTGTCACGAAGACAGGTGAGCTGACAGCAAAACCCGGTCGGATCTGACTCTTCGTAGCCGAGGCTTCCTGCTGGGCGAGGGCCAGGAAGATCCCGAAGGCTCGGAGTCCGCAAAATACAACGACAGGCGGGCGGTTGCTGTCATTTTGCAGGAATTCGCCAGGATTGCCCTTGCTTTGTACAGCCCGCCCGTCATTTCCGAAAAAACCCTTTACGGGACGGAGGGCCTGTCGCCTGCGTGACCTCCAATCAGGGAGGTGTCTGACAGCAGACTCGGTCAAAAACGCTGCACGGCAAAGTTCAGCCGGTTCCGGGAGGCGGGAAATAGGTGTCCAGCCAGTCGCGAAGGATGTGCATGACGCGGGTATCTGAATCCGCAAACATGAAGTGATCGGTATCGGAAGTGAGATGAAGATCAGTTGGCTGCCCGGCCCGCTTGAACATTTCCACTGACTGCTCGGTGGGGGTTACTGAATCTTCGGACGCGTGAAGAAGCAGGAGGGGCCGGGGCGCAATGTTGGTGACGACATCTTCGGCCTTGAATTCGAACATGCTTTGCGCGGTTTCAGCCGGAAACTGTGACACCGAGCCGGGGGCCAGATTGCCACGCAGATGTTCCGGGATGGGCACAATCGCGTGGCGATCCACCATCAACGATTCTCCGGTTTTCTCACGGTGACGCTTGCCCTCTGCAAGCATGGCCGTGAAAGCGTCCCATGCTTCGGGGCCGGGATGTTGTCCGCGAAACTTTCGCTCGCCGTTACCCCAGCCACCTGAGGAAACGGTTGCCGCAACACGCGTGTCCACCGCTGCTGTATAGACCGCCACAGCGGCTCCGAAACTTGATCCGACCAGCGCGATACGGTCGGGGTCGATCTCTGGCCTCGACTGAAGATAGGTAATCGCTGACCTTGTGTCCTCAACCTGGTCTTCGCAAAGAATATGTCCGAAGCGGCCATCGCTTTCCCCGCAACAGCGCATGTCGAAGCGGAATACGGCATAGCCCCAATCCAGAAAAATCCGGGTTGGTGCAAGGACACTTCCTGCATCCTTGTTGCTGCCGAACCCGTGCATGACGATGATGGCAGGCCGCCGTTCTGATGAGTCCCGGTCATCGGGACAGTGAAGGACGCCGGCGAGACTGAGAGGTCCGGACGGAAACCGGATTTTTTCTTCCATGACAAGATCATCCTGATGGCACGGGCACATCCGGATGTATACCCCACGGGAAGGAGAGA
The DNA here is from genome assembly GCA_965221485.1 of Alphaproteobacteria bacterium. Lineage (GTDB taxonomy): Bacteria > Pseudomonadota > Alphaproteobacteria > MPNO01 > UBA830 > JAJEBT01. The sequence continues at coordinate 4,001,064 of OZ244893.1, forward strand.
GAACAGCATGACAGCCGCCCCAGCAGCTTCTGCAGGTTCAGGATGGAGACTTGTTCCGTCAGCCTGTCGGGATGCGGCTTCCTGAGATCCGATTTCCGACATAAGGACTGAACAGCCCGTGGCGATCGGGTCGCAGGCCGTTTGCGGGGCGAGGAGTTTTCTGCCGCAAAACGCGCAGGGGAGTCGTCCCGGAGACCAGCGCCACTTTGGAGTGGTGGAAAGTTCCGCGTGCAGGTATGGACCGTTCTGGCCTGATGGCGCAGTATGCCGCCGCAAACGAAGAACCGGGTCGGGTGATGACAGAGAACGAAGTGTGCGTTGGCGCCGAGGCACTGCAAGACTTTACGACGCAATTGTTCAGAGTCCGGGGTGTTCCTCGCGAGGACGCCGAACTGATCGCGGCGGTGCTTGTGTGGGCGAATCTCAGGGGAGTCGATTCTCACGGTGTTCTTCGCATTCCGGGATATCTGGCACGGATCGACAATCAGCTCAACAATCCCTGTCCCCGAATCGTCACTCATGATCTGGCTGAATGTGTTGGCATGATGGATGCGGATCGCGCTTTCGGGCAGGTGGCCTTGCGGGAAGCAACGTCTTTCGCTCTGGACCGGGCACGCTCCAGGGGACTGGCACTCTGTTTCATTCGCCGCACCACACATATGGGAGCCATCGGGTACTTCGCCCTGCAGGCGGCCCAGGCCGGCATGGCTGGCGTAGTGATTGGAGCTTCCCGGCCCAACATGATCTATCCCGGGGCGCGGCGGCCAGGTCTTGCAACAAGTCCCATTGCGATTGCTGTGCCGGGCGGCCGGCACCAACCTCTGCTTCTGGACATGGCGTCTGCCACTGCATCTGTGGGCAAGATCGCCCTGGCGCGGGACTCCGGGCTGCCTCTTGGAGAAGGATGGGCTGTTGACGCGGATGGCATTCCCACAACCGACGCATCGCAAGCCGCCATTCCCACGCCCCTTGGCGGTCACAAGGGAGGCGGACTTGCCCTCATGTTTGAGTGCCTCACCAGCCTGATTGTGGCCAATCCGCTTCTGGCTCCCGCTATTGACGGCGAGCCTGGCGCAGAAAAACACATGCAGAACGGGCTCGTGATCGCCATCAATATCGCACAACTCGGAGACATTGGTCTTTATGGAACCGAGATCGACCGTTTGGTCAATGCCCTGAAGACGCTTCCGCGGGCCGACGGTGTAGATGAAATACTGGTTCCAGGAGAACGCGGTGACAGGGTCCTTTCCCATCGCCAAAAGCACGGGATCCCGCTACCGGTCGGAACCTGGTCCCGATTGAGAGATGTTGCTGACCCCCTGGGAGTCTCCATGCCAACATCCGTTCGCGGGACCGATCGTTGAAGTGTCCAACCGTTGTCGAGAGCCGTTCCTTGCCCGCATGTCGCCGCAATTGGCAAAGGGGCTGTGACGCGACTGACCCTTTCAGCGAGCGAACGGTCCCACAGACCCGCCGATCAGGCTGCGCCGGATTTGATCCTCGAAAATATTTCCCTGGCCTGTTGTCGGGTCGGGCGGTTCCCGTGATGTCCTGACCGGAATTCGGGTTTTGTGTCTCGAATTGCGGGCGTCTGTTCGGGACTCCCGTCGACGGGCTGGGATGCGAAGCCTGTAACTTCATCAGGGGCCGGCGTCGAAACGCAACCACTCCAGGATCGGTATGGCTACACGATTCGCCTTTTTTTACGCCGCACTCTTTCTCGTGATCGGAATTCTGATGCCGTTCTGGCCGGCCTGGTTTGCTTCACGCGGCCTTGATGCGGGCGAGATCAGTCTGCTGATTTCCATTGGCATCTGGATTCGGGTGATTGCCAGTCCGGTGCTTGCCCATTGGGCCGATCGATCGGGTGCGCATCGCGCCATCATGCTGGTTGCTGCAACAGGTGCGGCCGGATGCTTTGCCCTGTTTGACTATGTGAACAGTTTCTGGGTGGTGTTGCCGCTCAATATCGTTGCCAGCGTCCTGTTCATGGCGCTGATCCCGTTGGGGGAGAACCTTGCCTCACGGTCTTCCAGGTCTCACGGCTTCGATTACGGACGGGTCAGGCTGTGGGGTTCTGTCGCGTTCATCCTTTCGGCTTATGCGGGTGGTGTATTGATCGAGGAATTGGGCGATTCGATCATACCCTGGATGGTGGTTGCCTGCGTCGTCGGGACCAGTCTGGCTGTGTCGCGACTTCCCCGGAGACTGGCCGGGCGTCAGGATCGCCCGAGATTTCCGCTTGGCTCCCTGCTGCGCAACAGGAATTTTCTGATATTTCTGTTGGCTGCCAGCTGTATCCAGGCGAGCCACGCCATTCTTTACGTATTTGGCACCATTCATTGGCGGGCGGCGGGTCTTTCGGATGTGGTTATCGGTGCGTTGTGGGCCGAGGGAGTCGCTGCGGAAATTGTTCTGTTCGCATTTTCAGGGGCGGTCGTGCGGCGTATTGATCCCTTGAAGTTGATGGCAATTGCGGCCTGTGCCGGCCTCGTTCGCTGGACGGTTCTCGCGGAAACCACTGATGTCGCCATGCTCGTCGCGGTCCAGTGGCTCCACGGCCTGACTTTTGGGGCTGCACATCTGGCGGCGATGTTTCATATGCTTCGAACCATCCCCGATCAGCTTTCTGCTTCTGCCCAGAGTCTCTATTCCGGTCTGGCGGTCGGACTGGTCATGGGGCTGGTCATGCTGGGCGGAGGATATCTCTACGAAGCCGTCGGGGCTGCAGCCTTTCATGCCATGACCCTGCTTTCTGCGGGTGGAGGGGTCGTCGTTGCTTGGCTGGCGGTCCGGGCCCGTCGCGAGACTGCGCTCTTGTAAATCGGAGCTCTCGAAAGAGAGGCCGTGTGAAGCGCCCCGAGACAGGCCTGTCTGCCCGGCTCGATTGCAAGGCAAGAATAATCCAGGGCCGGGACAACAGCTTCCCCGGCCCGGTCTCGCGTCACATTCTGCTTCCGCTTGATGCAATCCCGGATCCTTCAATGAAGGTGCGGATCGGCAGGTATGCCGGGATACCGTCCAGCCCGGAGTTACGCTCCGGGCGATGTCAGGATCAACCTGAAGTTGCTCGCCTTGCCGGGACGAACGGTTTGGGCTCCGGATGGTCGTCCCGCGATGGCGTTCCCTGTTGCCAACCGGCCACAGGGAACGCACCCGGCGTACGGCATCGGAAGGGGAGGAGTCTCGTGATCCCTGCTCGACGCTGTTGCACGTGTTCTGCGGACCGCAGCCGGCAATTCCGGCGTTACCGAACTGGAGAGAACGGTGCAGCCAGAAGGATCTTGTTGGCTTGCGTCTGAAGGGTTTCGCGGCTGCTCTTTGGTGGCCAGATCCCCTTTGCGGCAGCTTCTCCGCGAACCTGGGCACGGTGATCCAGGCTTTCATAGGCCCAGATATGCACGAACTTGTTCAGATCACCAGCATCGGTGTGCATTGCCATGATCAACTCGGACATCTCGAGACGGGCCGGCAGCGCCGCGGACCAGCTCTTGTAAACCTCAGGTATCAGACCGGGGATGATCTGGTATTCACGCCACTCGAAAATCGGACCCTTGGCGCCGGCCGGAAACTCCGGAGTGAAGGGAGCAGGAACGAAAATCTCCGATTGCATGTGTTCCTGAAGATGACCGACCTTGGGCGGCCACTGATACTTCGGGTCGCTTGCCGACTGGGCGCGCTTCTGTTCGCGGTCTGCAGCATTTTCATAGGGCCAGATATGCATGACCTCGTTCAGCGGTCCGATTTCGGTGTAGAAGAATGCCGCCAATGGAGAGAGTTCCTTGCGGTGTTCGTAGGCCTCACCAAAGGTCTTCATGAATTCGGGCACGCCGCGGGGCTTGAGGCGATAGGATCTGACTTCATAAATCATGATCAATTCCAGTTCGTTCGGTTCTCACAGTCTTGAACCACGAATCCGGCCAAAAGTCGAATTCTGTCAGGTCCGGGTAAGAACCGCAAGGAACGACCCGTCAATCCAGTCTGCCGTCCGCGCCTGGTTGATCCTGTGATCGCGTGCGGGAGATGCGATGGGCGTTCTGCACCTTCTCTCCGGTTCATCCGGACAGAAACCAGCCTCCCCTTCGGGCCTTGAAGACGTGCTGTTGCCGAAAGACTGCGGAAGGGAGCGGCTCCTGGCGCCAGCGGCATTTCGCACTCCGCCTGGACTGTATGGGTCAAGCTTGGGGCAGGGAGGAGCAGGCCGGTTTCTTGAAGTGGCTCGGGCGCATCAGGACGATTTTCATGGAGAGAGCCGCGTCATCGAGGTTTGCGAATGCTGACCCTGATGCTAGAGTTTTGAAAAGCATCGATAAGGAGTGAACCATGCCTGCTTCCGTGATCGGGACTTGTGATGATCGCCTTGCGACGCGTGGAGTTCACCACCTCGCCCTCACCACCGAAGACATGAGGATGACGACGGACTTTTACGTCAATGTGGTTGGTATGCCGCTCGTTCACGCAATGAAAGTGCCAGCCGGGCTGGGAAGTGGTCCGGGGAACAGGGGTAATCCGCCATTTGAGGAAATCCGGCATTATTTCTTCGATATGGGTAATGACAGTCTGCTGGCATTTTTCGAGATCCCTCCGGGGGAGAAACCGCGGACCGACCGTGACGCCATTGGTGGAATGCAGCATTGTGCTTTCGCCGTCACACCCGAGCAGTTCGAGGCGCTGCAGTCGCGGCTCGATAAGGAGGGTTATGAATATGACGGACCTGTCGATATCCTGCCCGGACTCGTGTCCATTTATTTCCTTGATCCGAATGGGATCAGACTTGAAGCCTGTTGCCAGCCGAAAGCCGGCGCAGCACCGCGGGTGATTGAATCGGTCCTGCAGACCCGGTCTGAAGCGCGGGCGGAGCTTGTCAGCACGGGCGCGACGGATCTCTGGGTCGAGTCCGTGCTTGACAGCATGCCTGACTGACCGAGGCTCGCCGGCGATGATCACCTACTTCCAACCCATGCCGATCCGCGCATGGTTCGGCAATCGGATGACTCCCTTGTCCCGATAAGCTTCCAGTCGTTTTCTGAGTTCGTTCCTGAGCCGCGTCTGCGTGATCCGGTCCATGGCATCGAGGTCATCCTGATAGCCGCGCTTCAGGCCTCGTTCGATATAGTCATTGATGTCCTCGATGGTGCGGCGGTATTCGAGCGGAGTGTCCTCGCAGCGACTGTATCCGGCGGCTTTCAGAATCCCGGAAAGTTGGCCGGCACTGCCAAGGGAATGGCGCCTGGGTGGCGGGCCCTCCTCGCGCCCCAGAATATCCGCGACCGTGCGCCGGAATATGTGGAAGGGCGGATTGTCGTCATAGGGGCCCCAGACAATATAGGCCACGCGCCCCTGAGGTTTGAGGACGCGGAGAGCCTCGGCGGCGACATTGACGTGATCCTCGGCAAACATCAATCCGAACCGACAGGTCACGCGATCGAAGCATCCGTCCGGAAAGGGGAGGGCAGCCATGTCCGCTGCCGCGAATGCAATCGTCCGGATTGCGACGTTGACAGAACGATTGCGGGCGGCCCTCAGCATGTCTGGTGTCAGGTCGGTTGCCACAATCAGGCCTGTGCTACCCAGGGAAAGACCGATACTGATTGCAGGATCCCCGGTGCCCGAACTGATATCCAGAACCCGGTGTTCCCCACTGATCCCGGCCCGTTCGATCAGAAGCTGGTTGAACGTGTCGTCAACCGACCGGCCTTCAGCAGCTGTGGAAATCCAGGACAGGCTGCGGTCCTGCCAATGCGCACGACCGGTTCCCGATGTTTGTGTCATTGAGGCTGATTTCTCCAATCGTGACCTACCGGCTGACCGATTTGGGTCACAGTGGGTCAGGTTTTCCGACGTGGGTGTGGATGGTGCTCTCGAACAACCGACGGGTTCGGTCAGTCGAGATAGTCATCGAGATCGATATTGTCCAGGCCCGGAATTGTCTTGCGTTCGAACTCTGACTCCCGTCCAAGCGGTCGGGTTGCGTCTATACCAAGCCGACCCCAGTGATCCCGGTGCGGGTCACGATAGAATCCCGGACGGTCCCTGACTATCAGGGCACGGGTGTCGGCCCGTCCTCGCGTGAGGTAGGCCCAGATCACGTCATTGAGATCGTAAATATCGACATCATGATCGACCACGAAACAGGCCTTGCTGTAATCCGTGTGTGCATCGAAAGCGGCCATGATGACGTCTCGTGGATGATCCTCCGACTGTTTGTCGATTCTGACCACCGTGTTGAGGAGTGTCGGGTAACAGGAAACATCAACAATGCCGGGAAGGCGCTCGGCCAGATGACGGTAAATACGCGTGGCGACGGAGACTTCAAGGGTTCTCATGTCTTCGGGAGAACCGCAAAGCAGGCTGTGATAGGCGGCTCCTTCACGCCAGCAAACATCGGTGACTTCAAATACCACGTTGTTTCCCACCGGGACATAGTATCCCATGAACTCGCCGAAGGGCCCTTCGGGACGACGGATTCCAGAGAGCAAGCGTCCTTCGATGACGATTTCCGTGTTGGCCGGAATATCCAGCGAGATTGAGCGGCCCGGGCGCATGGAGATTGGCGCGCCGGCAATGGCGGCGGCAGTCGCAAGTTCGTTCTCCTCCTTTGGCAATGACGCAGCGGCGGCCAGGAATACGGGCGGTTCCGGACCGATCAGGATTGCGGCTTCGAGTGGCTCGTTACGGGCTTCTGCGCGCGCATGATAGTCAGTGAGATCATGAGAACTGCCCAACCGGACGCGCAGTTCCCGATCGTTGATGACCATGGCGCGATGGAACGAAAGATTAGGAACTCCGCTGTCCGGGTCGTGGGCAAGAAACACGCCTGCGGTGATGTAGGCCGCGGCGTCGCGCTCGAAATAGCGGAGTTGTGGAAGGCTCCCGAGCGTCCCCGATATCAGATCCGGGGGTGCCTGCGCCTGCTGTGCGACAATCTGTGACGGGGGCTCGACTGCGGATACGAGCTCTGTCCAGCGCTTGCAGAATCTACCGTCGGCAGCCCGGATCAGCTGGCAGAGCCGCTTACGGCTCCCGTAGAGGTTGGTAACAACGGGCAGGTCCGAACCGACGACGTTCCTGAACAGAACTGCCCGCGAGTCGCGCATTTGTGCGGCCTGGGTCAACGCTGCAAGTTCGAACACAGGATCCACCGGTCGGCTGACTGTGGCCATTTGGCCGCTGGCCATCAGTGTTTCAAGGAGTTCCCTCATTGTCGGATGTGTGGCTGTCGTTTGTTGTTCCAGGCTGCCCAACATAGCATGCAGCCCGAAGCGGGGCTCTCCAGCTTCGTTGAAGTGACCCCGGAGGTTCACACACAGGCAGTCTGCCCATTGCCGCCGAAGGATGCCCTGAAAGTTGCGGGAGCAAAGGGCCGGTGCCTGACCGTCGGCAAACCGCGATACGTGATGACGCCAATACACCGGGGCGGGAGAGCCCGCGTCTTCTGTCCGCGGCTGGAACCCTTGCAGCTTGCCTGAACCGCGCGCGACCTGATCCCGCCGTCCAGGCGCGCCCTTGACCTGAATGCAAGTCTCGGATGGGGACAGGGTGGCTTGCGATGGGAAAGGTCATCGCCCGCTGATCAGGGCCGTGTCCGGAATCGTCCTGTTGTGGCTGACAGACCTCGCAACGTCCGCTTTTGGAGCCTTGAAAGGTGGATAGCCTCACGGCAGGACTGCGATGATCCATCCCGGACATCCTGAGGGCCGTTCCGGGCGTGGCGTTGTTGCGCAGGGTAACCGGCGCTCGACCCCTGATATCGAGCAGTCGTGATCTTCGGGCTGGCCGGGCGCCGACCACGCCGCGTTCATCACGGGGCGTTTGACCCTGCAGCGGGTGGCGTCGCCGATCCGGCACACGTCTCCGGACACAACCGCGCCAGGGCTCCCGGCATTTTGTTGAGCTGCCGGACGTCCGTCGACTTCCAGGGCTATAATCCGGAGAGCCCGGGACCCGCGGCGCAGCCAAATTCCCGTTTGGTCGGCTGCTCAATCCCACTGACGGCGACGCTTAATTTCCCGAACGCGATCAGGGGGGCATCTCGATCCGGACGCGAGATAGCCACCCCATTGTCAGGACCTTGTCTGGCATGGGGCACGGCAATCCGGGGCGGGGTGCCGGCAACCTCCGCCCAATCGTCATCGGCCAATCGTGAGCCCCAACTCGTTAATGGCTTTCAGGGCGCCAGGGTGGTAAGGAGCGGCTGTCGAAACGGCGAATGTCCCGGGCTTTTGTCGATTGAACGCCCCCATGGACTTCGCAAGGAGGGGCCGGTTGGTCGCCAGTGCCTTTGTGACCTTGTACACGACCTCGTTGTCCATATCCGCATGGGTGAACATCACGTAGCCCATCTCGACGATATGGGTAGGCCCAAGGATACACGGCATCTTGGTGTTGGTTTCGAGGACAATCTCGGCTTCAGGCATATACTTCTTGAAGCGTGCGACGGCATCGGGCGAGGTGTCGAGATCAAGATACACGCAACCGCCGCGATTCCGAAGTTGGGTATTGACCTTGCGGCCGACACCGGAGCCGAGGCTGATCCAGGAAATGTCGGTTTTTCCTTCGCCGAGGGCCTGGGCGCCCTTGACGAAACCGGAGACCGGCACCTTGACGAAATCGTTGAATGAAAAATTGCCGTTAGCCAATGCACCCTGCATGAAAATTTCTATGCTGGTGAGTGATGTGTATTTCGAAGTGATCCGCTTCCCCTTGAGCTTCTCGAGATCATGGACGGAGCGGGCGCCGAAATCGGCAATCGTCACAAGGCCGGTGCGCAACGGAAACATGCGACCAACCATCCTCAGGTTGGGGTGCGGGCGGTCCGCGAAGGGGCCGACCCCCTTATAGGCGAACAGCGCTTCCATCCCGGTCGAGAATCCGAAGTCGACCTCGCCACGATTAACGATTGGAATATAGGTGGTGGAGCCGCCCATCGGCTGGGGTCGGCCTGTGAGTCCCTCCGCTTCGGCGGTGACGGTCTTCGCGACAGCGATCCCGGTCCGGTAGCCAAGGCTGCCCTGGGGATTGGTCGCAAAGACGGTGACTTGTGCCTCGGCGGTGGTGGTGAGGATGGTCATTGCCGCGACAGCGGCCGTCAATGCCAGTGTTTTCATCTTGACCTCTCGTTTGCTTTCATCGCGATTGCGTCTGGTGGGAACGATCAGGGCCCTTTCGCTGTTCGCGGATTGCGCTTTGCCCCCAGCAGTTCGAAGGCGCATATGCCGAGGCCGACCGTGACCCCCGCAACATTTATTGCGCCTGCGGCTGCAAATATCTCGTAGGGAAGCATCGACGCAAGCCCCGCAGAGGCGAGGATCAAGCGTAATGCAATATTGAGCGGTCGTGCAAGAAAACCGATAACCGCCAGCGAGGCGAGATAGGTGCCGATAGCGGCGGTGATGATGTTGATTGCGATATCGGGAGGATCCCCTGTCAGGATCAGTGTTGGTGAAAGGACAAACAGAAACGGTATGAAGTAGGCCGTCCATCCATACTTCATCGCAACAAATCCGGTTTCCATGGGACCGGCCCGGGTCAGTGTGGCGGCGGCAAAGGCGGCCAGTGCAATCGGCGGGGTAATCATTGACATCATGCCAAAATAGAGAATGAACAGATGGGCCGAAATCACGGAAACGCCAGCCTCGACCACAGCTGGTGCGATCAGTGCGCCCAGAAGAACATAGATTGCAAGCGTGGGCATCCCCATCCCGAGGATGATGCAGATGACGGCACTGATGAGGAGAAGAACGATCATGCTTTCTTCCGCAAACTCCACGAGAACAAACGTCAGGGCAAAGCCGAGCCCGGTAAGGTTCAGGATTCCGATCACGAAGCCGGCTGTGGAAACGATCATCAGCAATTCGATGACAAGCCGTCCGGTATTGCAGAAGACATCGAACAAGTCGCCCGCGCGAAGCCTGTGGCCGCGGTAGGGCTTGAAGAAGGAGATGACCAGTGTGGCGGAAGAATAGATCGCGGCCCGTTCGGGCGGCAGGTTGAGTTCAAACAGCGTGTACATGAGGACGGCAAACGGCAAAAGAAAATGCCAGCCTTCCCTCAGAACAGTGCTCACCCGGGGCAGATCCTGCTCGACAAAACTGATGTTTTCGCGGGCGGCCACGAGGTCAACCTGAACGAACACTGCAAGGTAATAGAGGAGAGAGGGCACCAGTGCTGCGATCACGATTTCTGCATAGGGGACCTCGATCATTTCTGCCATCAGGAAGGCGGCGGCTCCCATGATCGGAGGCATGAACTGTCCACCCGTTGACGCGACCGCCTCGATGGCGCCCGCATGGGTTGCCGGATATCCGGTTCGCTGCATCAGCGGAATCGTCATGATCCCGGTGGTCAACACATTCGAAACTGCCGTGCCCGAGATGGTGCCGAACAGGGCTGAAGCCACCACCGAGATCTTTGCCCCACCGCCTCTCCTTTGACCGACTGTCGCCATTGCCAGTTCCGTGAAAAACTGCCCGCCTCCGGCCTGGAACAGAAGCTGGCCCATCAGGATGAACATGATGACAACGGTCGTTCCGACCTGAAGGGGAACCCCGAACAGGGCATTGGGGTTGAAGCCCATATTGATTGCGAGTTGCCACAACTCCACCCTGGTGCCGACGAGCTGCCCCGGAACCATATGCCCGAGCGGTGCGTAGATGATGAAAACCCCGGCGACGCAGAGCATGACATAGCCTGCTGAACGCCTGAGGCCGTCGAGGACAAGGATCATCACCACCGCTCCGAGCCCGACCGCAAGATCGGTACTCTCGCCCAGACCGAACTGGCGCAGGAAGAGGAAGTTTGCAGAAATGTAGAGGAGTGTGCCCATCGACAGGAGGGCAAGCACGACATCGTACCACGGCACTCGTCCGGTCGTGCCTCGATTGACCCTGATCGACAGGAAGACAACGGCGAGTGCAAACGCCATGACAAATGCGTAGTATTGCTCCTCGACAAGTGCGAGACCGAACCATTCCGGAACGTCGATATTCCACAGCACGGCGCAGAACGTCATGGTCGCGGCCATGAAGCGCCAGGTTTTGTGTGCCCAGGTCTGGATCCCGCAGGTTTTCACTGCGGTTTCCGGCGGGTCCGCAACACGCTCGCTTGTCACCATCCCTCGTCCGGATTGATTGATGGCTCAAGACTATACCAGACCTTTCCGTCCGGGCGGGGTCTTGACGATACTGGCGAGCATGGCCCGTCGTCTGGCTGCGCATCCAGCGCCGGGGACCCGCAAGGCGGGGCAAACGAAAGGCAACGAAGACGCGGTTCGCGGCCTCTATCGGGCTTGGTATGACCAGGTCGTTGATCCGGCAAGCGGCTGGCCATGACTGATCCTGCGCCGTGTCGCATGGGTGTCGATGTTGGCGGAACTTTTACCGATATAGTCCTGGAAGCCGCAAACGCCCGGCATCAGTGCAAGATCCCGACCACACCGGAGGCCCCGGAGCAGGCAATTTTTGAGGGAATGACGGCGGTATTGGGGATGGCTCACCTGACTCTTGCCGATGTGGGCCTCATCATTCACGGCACCACACTGGCCACCAATGCGCTGGTCGAACGGTCCGGGGCAAAAACGGCATTCATTACCACCGAGGGATTTCGCGATGTCATCGAAACGGGTACGGAAAGTCGTTTCGATCAATATGATCTCGATATCGTCAAGCCCGCACCACTGGTCCCACGCCGTCATCGGTTCACGGTCCGCGAGAGGATCGGTGCATCGGGAGAAGTTCTGATCCCGCTGGATGTGGCCAGCCTTCGCGCTCTTGCGGAAAGTCTCAGGGTCCGGAAATTCGAAAGCATTGCGGTTGGGTTCATGCACAGTTTTGCCCATCCGGATCATGAACGATGCGCGGCTGCGATCCTGAATGAGCAATTTCCCGATATACCTCTCAGCCTGTCATCCGAAGTTTCTCCGGAAATCCGTGAATACGAACGGTTTTCCACCACCTGCGCCAATGCCTATGTAAAGCCGATGGTGGAACAGTATCTCGTGCGCCTTGAGGAGGGGCTCAGGGCTCGCGGCTACGTGTGCCCGTTGTTTCTGATGTTGTCCGGTGGAACCCTGACTGATGTGGCGACAGCCTGCCGTTTCCCCGTGCGCCTGGTGGAATCGGGTCCGGCAGGTGGCGCTGTGTTTGCCGCTCAAGTAGCGAAACGGCATGGGCTGGACAAGGTGATCGCGTTCGATATGGGGGGCACGACAGCCAAACTCTGCCTGATTGATGATGGCGAGGTCCCAGCGGCGCGCGGCCTTGAAGTGGCCAGAACCCATCGGTTCAAGCCGGGAAGCGGATTGCCCCTTCGGGTTCCGGTCACCGAGCTTGCTGAAATCGGGGCTGGCGGCGGATCCGTCGGTCGCATTGACGCCTTGCGGCGCCTTGCCGTTGGACCGGAGAGTGCGGGTGCATCCCCCGGTCCGGCGTCCTACGGCCGGGGAGGTGTTTGCGCAACCATAACGGATGCCAACCTTTGTCTTGGGCGACTGTTGCCCGATCGATTTGCAGCGGGGCGCATGACCCTGGATCCGGAGATGGCCGTTGACGCTGTTCGCCGAAACATCGCGATCCCGCTGGGAATGGAGATCATCGAGGCGGCCGCAGGCATGGTTGAAGTCGTCGATGAAAACATGGCCAATGCGGCACGGGAACACGCGACCGAACGCGGCCGCTCTCTGATGGGCCGCACCTTGATTGCCCTCGGTGGGTGTGCCCCCCTTCATGCCTGCCACCTTGCCCGCAAACTTGGTATTGAGCAGGTGATCGTACCGGCTTCCGCCGGAGTTGGATCTGCTCTTGGCTTTCTTCAGGCACCGGTCGCCTACGAGATTGCACGGACATTGTTTCAGCGCTTGGGATGTTTCGCGGCCGGCCCTGTCAACGATGTCTTTGAAGAGATGGCGCGAGAGGCTCACAAGATTGTCGCGCTCGGGGCGCCGGGCCGCAGCCGCTCCGAAAGGCGGCACGCCTACATGCGATATGCAGGACAAGGGCATGAACTTCGGGTGGAACTTCCTGTCCGCCCTCTCGAAGACGGAGATGCCCATACCCTGACGCGGATCTTTACCTCGGCTTACAAGGCCCGTTATGGACGCCTCGTGGACGGAATCGATGTCGAAGTGCTGAGCTGGACGGTATCGGTCAGCGCGGCAACCGCAGTTTTCGAGGAAAAGACAGGGCGAATTGAAACAGGCGGTTCACCGGAAGCTGGTGAGGGCCGGATCTACGATCTGGCGAACAGCGACTGGACAAAATCATGGATTCGGCACCGGAACGACTGGAAGGCAGATGTCTGGGCCGAGGGGTCGGGAGTCATCGTCGAAGACGACACCGCGACCATCGTACCTTGCGGTTTTCGGGCGGTGGTTGATTCTGCGGGTGACATTGTCATTGACCGCCCGCAGTCCGGGATGACGGCCACCAGAACCGCAAGCGGAGAGGTGCGCTTGCAGGTGATGTGGACGCGCCTGATTGCGGTAGTCGAGGAGCAGGCCCGTACCCTCATGAGTACCGCGTTCAGTGCACCGGTGAGGGAATCGGGCGATCTTTCGGCCGGCATTTTTGACACGTGCGGGCGCATGATTGCCCAGGCTGTGACCGGAACCCCGGGTCACGTCAATTCGATGGCGGCCGCGGTCGGCCATTTTGTTCGCGCGTTTCCCGTCGCGAACATGGAGGAGGGCGATCATTACATCTCCAACGATCCATGGCTGTGTTCCGGTCACCTCCATGATGTCACGATGGTTTCACCGGTATTTCGGGCCGGTCGTCCCGTGGCCCTGTTCGCCTGCACCTGCCATCTTCCCGATATTGGCGGACTGGGTCAGGGGCCGGATGGGCGATCCCTGTTCGAGGAAGGCCTGTTCTTGCCGATCATGCGCTTTGCTGACAGCAATGGCATCGACCCGAATCTCATCAACATCATTCGCAACAATGTCCGCGTACCGGACGAGGTTGAAGGAGATCTCCACTCCTACATGACCAGCAATGAAGCCGGTGGCATCCAGCTCAATCTGATGATGGATGAGTTCGGCCTTACATCGATTGATGATCTGGCAGGGTACATCCTCGAACGATCGCGCGCCGCCATGGTCTCTGCGATCCGGACCCTGCCCTCCGGATGCTTCGCCAACCGATTGACCATTGACGGCTATCAGGACCCCGTTGATCTTGCGGCAACCGTGACGGTGTCCCGGGACAGTGTGGAAATTGACTTCTCGGGCAGCAGCCCGGCAAGCTCTCACGGCATCAATGTCGTTCTGAATTACACGACTGCCTATGCGGCTTACGGTATCCGCTGCGTCGTCGCGCCTCATGTGCCCAACAATGCGGGCTCCCTTGATCCGATCAGTGTCAGCGCTCCGGCCGGTTGCATCCTCAACGCTGTAAGGCCCGCCCCCGTCTCGGCCCGTCATATCATCGGACAGTTCTTGCCCGATGTCGTCATGGGGTGTCTCGCCAAGGCCGTCCCGGAACGGGTTCCGGCGGAAGGGGCTTCCTGTGTCTGGGGTGCGCAGTTGCGCGGCGGCCCCGAAATCGAAGCAGCGATGGCCATACCGGACGTCAACCGATCCCGAGCACCGTATGAGATTCTGTTTTTCAATTCCGGTGGCTCTGGCGCACGCGCTTCGCTCGACGGCCTGGCGGCGACCGCATTTCCGAGCGGGGTTCGCGCGATGTCGGCGGAGGTTCTGGAAACCTCGGCTCCTGTTGTGTTGTGGCGCAAGGAACTTCTGGCGGGGTCGGCCGGGGCCGGACGCACCCGGGGAGGGTTGGGTCAAACGCTGGAAATCGGATCTGCCGATGGCGCACCGTTTGCGATTTCAGCCATGTTTGACCGGGTAGAGCATGGCGCATGCGGCCGGCAAGGTGGGGAGAACGGGGCGCCCGGAAGGGTCAGGCTTGCTTCTGGCCGGACCCTTCATCCCAAGGGTTTCCAATATGTGAAAGGAGACGACCGTGTCTGTCTTGATCTTCCCGGTGGCGGTGGCTTCGGATTGCCCCGGCAGCGTGAACCCGACAGGGTGGCTGCGGATGTGGCCAATGGGCTGATATCGGAACAGGAAGCACGTGAGGTGTATGGCGTCGTCACCGATGGCGCAAATGCGCCTCATGATCCTGTGGCCGGGACGCAGCGAGAAACTGTTGTGCAGGGCCGCGAGGATCGGTGTTGAACCGCGGCCCGCAATGAAAGGGCCGCGACGCACGTCCATGGGGCCTGACTTCGTTGTCGGTGGCCGTTTTCAGCTGCGAAGTTGTCTTGCCCCCTCGCGCTCGGCGAACGCAAAATAGAGATCCCGGGCCCGCGTTGCCACGGGCCCGATCTGGTAGTTGGTGTCGGCAACCCGCGTAACCGGCAGGATCTTGCTGTAGTTGCCCGAAAGAAACACCTCGTCGGCATCGTACAGATCGTCCAGGGTGATCGTGGTCTCCTCGACCGGTTGTGCGTTTTCCCGGAAGAGCTCGATCACCCGCTGTCGCGTCAGACCGGCAAGAAAACAGCCATTCAGTGCGGGTGTTTTCGCGACGCCGTCCTTGACCATGAAAAGATTGTTGGTCGCGAATTCTGCCACGTTTCCGAGACCATCCAGAACGACTGCGGTGTCGAAGTTCTTGACCTGGGCTTCCCGGAGGGCACGACCAACATTTGGGTAGAGGCAGGACGCCTTCGCATTGGTAGGGGCGCTCTCCGGTGTCGGGCGTCGGTAGCTGGAGACGCAGGCGCTGACCCCATGCCATTTTGGCAGGGGAGCCGGGAATATGGTCATCAGGAAACGGCATGAGCTGGGGTCGGGAAGCAGGAAACCGTCTTCGAAATACATCATCGGGCGAATATAGAGTTCCGCATCTTCTCCATATTGTTCCACCCCTTCCCAGGCCAGATCAGCCATCTCGGCTGCGGTCATGGGCGATGTCATTTCAAAGGTCTCGGCCGATTCAATCAGGCGTGAACAATGCCGTTCCAGATCGGGGCAGAGGCGCCGAAAGGCGCGCGCGCCATCAAATACGGTAGAAGCCATCCACCAGCTGTGACTCATGGGTCCGAGCATGGGTGGATTGCCGTCGTGCCACTGGCCGTCGGTCCAGGTGATGGGTTGGGTCTTCATGGGCTGATCGTTTCGGGAGATTGTTCTGTGCTGCAGTTTTCAAGGGCTCGTGCATAGGCCTGAATGCGTTTGACCATGGCGTGAAGCCCGTTGGCCCTGCTTCCGCTGAGATGGGAGCCAAGCTCCAGAACCTCAAAGAATTCGGGTGATGTATCCATAATTTCCTGCGGTGTTCGCCCCGAATACAGTCGAAGAAGCAGTGCAATGAGACCACGGACGATGATGGCATCGGAATCTGCATCGAAGTGGATATACCGGTTCACCCGGCGCGCATGAAACCAGACCTGTGACTGGCAGCCCGGTACCTTGTGAGCCTCGTCTTTCATGTGCTCAGGCAGGCCTTCCAGTTTCTTCCCCAGCTCGACGATATATTCGTAGCGCTGCACCCAATCGTCGAAGAACGCAAACTCCTCGACAATTTCCCGTTTGGTCTGTTCGATCGTGGCCACAGGCATCATTGCGATCGTATAAAGGGAAAAGATGCGAGGATCAAACGGGCCGCTTACTGATTCTTTTCCTTCGCGATATGTTGCGTATGTTGTCCCGAAAGGAGACCCGATATTGGTGGACCTGCACACACTCGTCATGCCGGTGTTGCGGCTGCTTCCCCCCGAAACCTCGCATCGCCTGGCGATCCGGGCCCTTTCATGGGGACTGGGACCCCGGGACCGAAGGGTTGATCCGCCCATTCTGACAACGGCCGTATGGGGTCTGGAGTTCCGAAATCCGATCGGCCTTGCGGCCGGCTTCGACAAGGGTGCCGAAGCGCCTGACGCGATGTTGGCGGCGGGCTTCGGTTTTGTCGAGGCGGGTACCGTCACACCGCTGCCGCAGCCCGGAAATCCTCGTCCGCGCCTGTTTCGCCTCGGCCTCGACGGAGCGGTCATCAACCGTATGGGCTTCAATGGTTCGGGGCTTGCTCCATTTCTGAAGCGGATCGAGACGCGTTCTCGAGACGTGGGTCCATTCGGTGTCAATGCTGGCCGGAATAAGGATACAGGCGACGCGGTCGGTGACTATGAGACGATCGTTGAAGCTGTGACCCCTTGGGCCGATTACATCGTTCTCAATATTTCTTCTCCCAATACGCCCGGGCTCCGCCGTTTGCAGGATCGGGACCTGTTGCCTGAATTGCTCGAACGCGTGATGGCGGCACGCAAGCGCAGTTCCGCCCGGGAGCGGCGGATGCCCGCCATCCTCGTAAAGATGTCGCCCGATCTGGAACCACGAGCCCGCGAGGAACTGGCAGACATCATCCTGCAGGCCGGAGTCGATGGTCTGACGGTCGCCAATACGACCGTGGCACGGCCCAAGCAGATGTGTGACCCCAAGAGGAACGAGGCCGGAGGGTTGAGCGGCACCCCGCTCTTCCCCATCGCACTCGATGCTGTTCGCGACATGTACCGGTTGGTGGAGGGACAAATTCCGATCGTCGGATGCGGGGGTGTGTCGACGGGTGAACAGGCGTATGAAATGATTCGCAGCGGCGCTTCGCTCGTCCAGATCTATACGGCACTGGTATTTCATGGTCCCGGCCTGATCCCGAGACTGAAGGAAGAGCTGGCTTGCTGCCTGGATCGGGACGGTTTCACGTCGGTCTCGGAAGCCGTTGGTGTCGACGTGAGTTTGCCGGGGGCAAGGGCTCCGAAGATGGCCCTGGTCGCATGACTGTTGCGGATTGCAAGACTCCCGGTCTCCGGACGTGTTTTCACGGACAGCTGGGGCTTCGACCAGTTCCGGGCCGCTGTTGGTCGGTCTGAATCCAGGACGATCCGAAAAGACAGCTGGACCGGCAGCTTAAGGATAAGCGCTCAGGTCGCGGCGCCTGCTGTCAGGGGCATCGGATGACATTCGAAGATGGAGGGCCTCCCAATGTCCCTGCCGAATCCTGAACTGTTGGATATCGATGCAGGCGCCCGAAACGGTGGCGTGGTTTTGCTGACGGTCGGACGCAACTCCCGATCGGTGAACAAGACGAGCGACTTCGAGGCCGTCATGGCGATCGACCGAAACGGAGAGATCGTCTGGTACCGTGAATTCGACTTTGGCCTTATGGACTGTCGATTGTCCCGGCAAGAGACCCTGCTCGTCATGGGTTCGGACGGCCGTGCGGTCGAATTGGGGTTTGATGGATCGATTCGCCAGCAATGGTACTGCCGTCCGAGATTTCCGGATGGCCTGGACGGAACAGCACTCGCCACCGAAAAATTCCATCATACCCTTTGCGAAATCGAAGCGGACCGGTATCTCACACTGTCGGTCGAACACCGGCCCCTGGACCGGCCGGACCGGTCATGGACGCATCTCATGGCTGATACTGTCCTGATATTCGAGAGGGATGGAACGATCGTTACAGAGTTTTGCCTTGCTGACATTCTCGATACCGATCGCGCCTGTTACGGGGACAAGGCTCCTTACTGGTCGAACCAGGGCTGGCCGCAGACCCGGGACTGGTCGCACGGCAACTGTGCGATCGTCGATGACAGGGATGGGGGCCTGTTGCTGTCACTGCGGCACCAGGACTGCGTCGTGAAAGTGTCACCCGCGGGGGAACTCATATGGATTCTTGGTGACCCGGCGGGCTGGACCGATGACCTGAAGACCAGCTTGCTGACAATCAAGGGCGGCCGACCCTTCTATCATCAGCATGATCTGAGCTTCACTGCTGCTGGTGAACTGCTGTTATTCGACAATGGGACGGCTGGTGCGGTTCCGCCGTCGTCGGAACAGCCTATTGAGGATTGCGAGAGTTTCGGGCTGGCCTACGCCATTGATGAAACTTCGGGAACGGCGACGGAAACCTGGCGTTACGGTGGCCCGGACCTTCCCTATTCCCATTACGTGAGCGGTGTTTGCGAAATGCCCAACGGCAACCGGTTCCTGGCCTGCACAGGCCTTTGCCACCGTGCAGACGGTGGGCGGGAGGCGTTGCCTCCCCGGGGTATTGGCTCCATTGTTCTCAAGGAGGTGACGCCTGAGGGCGTGGTTGTGTATCACGCCAGGATCAGGGATCCGCTGGCGACGCCGGGTCGAGGCTGGAACGGGTTCAGACCCCAATACTTGCCCGAGACACTTGCCGGCAGGCTTTGCTGAACTGAGCCCCGCATCTGGTTGGGTTTTCAGGAGGCGGCCGCCATCTCCAGAAGTTGATTTTCCCAATCCCCGCGACTGAAGTTCAGAATTCGGAGGGGTTCGCCGGGAGACCAGGCAAGCTCGAGCGCAATGTTGGGTGGGGCCACGGCAAGATGAAAAGTCCCCTGCCAGTGGGGATTTCCGGGAATGTCTGACGGCAGGATTGTGCGCGAAGCGACGCTCCTCGGGAGCTCGCTTCCGGTAAAGCGAATTTCGAAGGCATGTCCATCCGGAGTCTCCGCGGAAAAGTGCCATGTGAGGTCGCCCGCCAGGCGCCCTCCAGCAACAGAGGTCCCTTTCTCCGACAGCAGAGCCAGGGCGGCGGCGGCAAGTTTCGAGATGTCGGGCGCTGTTTCTGTGGGTTGGATATTGGCGTCAATCTCCCGGTAGGCCCTTGATTCAGCGCGTCTGGACGAGACAGGGGTATCGGGCCCCTTTGGCGTCTTGTAGCCCTCGACCTTGCGGACTTTCATATATTCCTGAAACATCCGGCGTCGATCGGTATCTCCGTTTTCCTTCCAGATGTAGGGACAGACATCCACGCAAATGTGACAATAGGTCTCGCGGAAGCGGGAGATCGGGTAGCATTTGTCGATATCCGTCAACCAACGCTTGATTCCACGGGTTGTGATGTGGTCGTCCGGTATGGCGTCGCCCGGGCAATTGTTGCGGCACAGATTACACGTCATGCAGTAGTCCTGGACGCCGAATTCGCGCGGTGAATCGGAGGCGACGGGAAGGTCTGTCGTTACGAAGCCGGGACGAAAATTCGAGCCAAGTTCCGGATGGATGAGGCTGCCGTGACGGCCCAACTCTCCGAACCCCACCTCATGGAAAACCGGAATGGCCTGGATCTGGAAAGAACCGTTGTGATGGGCGAGAGCGGGGTAACCCAGTTCTTCTCGAATTTGCCGCGCGAGTTCGGTCGCGATGTCGGCGCATTTGGCGTAGGCTGTCATCGCCTCGACATCGACGGCGTCCGGGCTCTCGAGTGCCTTGGCATAATCTTCATAAACAATAATGGCGATCACGTTTCTGTGCGGAAGTTCGACGCCCAGTTCGATAAATTCGGGCTTGAGCGCGGTCATCCCCGTGTCGGAGGCCCCGAGATCCCGTGCGCGACGCTTGATCTCCTCGCTCATGGCTTCCGGGTCTGTCACCTCAACGCGTTCGGGATTGACCGGCCCGTCGCGGTAGGGCGTGAGATCATTCCAGTGCGCCATCATGGCGTCACGCTCCGGGAATTTCCGTTGCCAAAGAGGAACATCGTCCATACCCCGGTCGCGAAGCGCCTGGCAAAGAAGCGCGTCCTGCATACCCTGTTCGCGGATCCAGCTTTTTCCGATCATGCTGCCTTGCCTTTCTGATGGTGGATGCGTGGGTTGAAGCAACCACCGGCACAGGATGGCCCATTACACATTGGGGTCGCTGAGGCACTTGTTCGGCGCTGGCCGGCAATTTTGGCGCCGGACCCGAGCGGCGAGCGGGCAACATCGTGAGCGGAGCCGTTGCGACTGTCGCCGAAATGCCGCGCGACTGATGAGTGTTACTATAGGAAGCCCCAATGATCGGTTCAACCTGAAGCGCCTGTACCAGGGTGCTCCCGGTCACCCGATCTGGGCTGTTGGTGGGCGATCCGGGAGAGTCTGCGGGAAAGCCGAAGGCGGATCGGGAAGAAAGTGACATGCGCACCGGTTCGTATACGTCGAGGTTGTGGCTGCGGCGCGCAGGGAAGATGGTCGACGCACCAAAATGGTATGCGCGGTCAGTGCCTCGGCATGCCGGGTTCGAAAATCGGGGGAGTGGAAACGGATCTACGGGAGCCGGACCGAGTGCCGAAACAAGGGTGACGGAGTCCGCACCAGACCCTAAGGGCACTGCGTCACCTCTCGAGTCTATCCGACGCGACGTGTTGACCATGCGGTTCTTGGGTTGTTAGCATTTGTCATGCATGCTTCGCATGCCCGGGAACGGGTCTGATGGAGACGATCATGAAGACAGGACGCCAGAGAGCCTGGCTGACGGCGATGGCCGTTGCGGGATCCGTTGCGCTTTACGGTTGCGGGGGCGGCAGCGACGGCCCTGACACGACCCCGTTTGACCAGGATTATGTGGATCAAAAGGTAGATGAGGCGAAGAAAGCTGAAGAGGAGCGGCAGGCCGCGATAGCAACTGCTAGGGAAGCGGCCCAGGCTGCAAGCAATGCAGCTGATGCGGCAAAGGGTGCGGCAAAGGATGCTGAGGATGCAGCCGCCGCTGCGACGATTGCTGCGACATATGAAACCCTGGATGCGGATGAAGCCGAGGCGCAGAGTACGGCGGCGGCCAATGCCAAGGCTGCGGCTGATACGGCTCTGGCGGCAGCCGATGCGGCGCTGGCGAAAGCCAATGCGGTCGATCATACGGATCAGGCGGTTACGGACCTGAAGACTGCGGCCCAGAGTTCGGCCTCGGCCGCGGATCTGAGTGCGAAGGCGGCTGCCGGATTTGCCACTGAGGCGAAGACACAAGCGGATATAGCCCGGGCGACCCAGACCGGGATCGACAATGACAGACTTGCTGCGCAAGAGCAGGGCGTGCAGCGCCGGCTCGCCGCGAACAAGGCCGGGGATGCTGCTGAAGAGGCGGATACTGCGGCTGAAAAGGCGACAGAGGCAGAGGAAGAGGCTGCGGACGCTTTGCCTGCTGCCCAGGCGGCTCTGGCTGCGGCCCAACAGGCCTTGACTGACAACAACGATGACTCACAAACGGCACAGCTGACGGAAGCTGTCACCAAGGCGCAAGCGGCGGTGACGGCCGCAACGACAAGAGATGCGGACTACAACACGCGTGCCACGACAGCGGTTGCGGCTGCGGCTGCAGCTGAAGCGGCCAGGGACGCTGCGAAGATGGCATCCGAGGAGGCTGCGGCAGCGGCTTTGGCAGCCGGTGATACGGATCCGGAGTCCGAGGGCGCCAAGTCGGCGGCCGAGGCAGAAGCCTCGTACCTGGCGGCGCGGATTTCTGCCAACGTGGCCCGGGGCTGGTCTGATGTTGTTGCGATCACAAAGACCTACAAGGACACGGATGCGACGGAGGCATCGCTTGATGATCTCCTCGCCAGAATTCCGTGGGCCACGGATCAGGACCGTGCAGCGGGGGCTCTTTCAGTCCTGCTGGCCCGGGCGCATGACGCAGCTGAAGGTCTTGCCGAGCAGGAGGATCCCGATTCCGGAGGGACCAAGGCCTATCAGGAAGACATCCGTCGCGACCTGACGGCTGTGACGACGGATGCGACCAACATCGCGACGGCCCTTTCTGCTGCGCGGGATGCCCATAATGCGGCGAAGCCGTGGTCGGAGAACGGCCGTGCGGTGGACGACCTGACCGGAGCAGCGGGTGAGACCTTGGCCACCGGTGCCATCCTGATCAATTCGGACGGCCGGATCACCTTGGGTGGCAATGCAAAGGACGATCCGGATACGCCCGAAAATGAAAGACTCAATGTGGTGGCAGATGTGACCAGTCCACCGTCGGATTGGGGTCCCCATGACGTCAAGCTGGACCTTGGCATTGCTTCGTTCAGCGGAAATTACCACCTGTCCCAATACAACCGCTGGGGTACGGGTCCGGGCGAGGTGTATGACTATATTTCGTTTGGCAGGTGGGCCTCTTCGAGTCAGGAGTTTACCTCACGTGGCTCAGGTGACAATGGTGGAGTCTTCGCCTTGGTCAGGAACGGGACTCCCGTGACAAAAGCGGACGTGATTGGCACGGCAAGCTTTACAGGGAATCAGGTCACCCACATTTTCCGTCCATTTAACCCTGGAAACAACCTCAGCAATGAGGGGAGAGTTGAGGCCAAGGTTAACTTTGCGAAGAAAACTGCTGATGTGGACATCTATTATGCCGCTCTCTCCGGTGGCCCCTTCTACATTGTCAGGGAAATAAAGGTCGACGGCAATGTGTTGTCAGGAGGCACATTCTCCTCCCGATTTGGCGATGATTTCATCATTGTTCTGGATGGGGAGACCACGACGACAAATCTTCATGCCGCCATATTCGGCGAGAAGGCTGAGGAAGTCGTAGGGACGATACGGATTTTTGGTTATGACGATAACACCCCTGAGCCGAGGCTCAACATATTGACTACGGCTTTTGGAGCTCGCAATAACGAATATCGGTGACCGCGTGCCGGGAAACCATAAACACCAGTTGCATGATGTTATGTGTGATTACGCAATGCAAGAGACTTGTTTCCGTAACACTGCCTCGGTCAGCGAAGATAATCACTTAAAACACCCGCCTCCTTGGGAGGCGGGTGTTTTAAGTGAAAACCCAATTCCGCATAGAATTGCGGACCGGGCAGGGCGCTTTGCTGCAATCCATAACCCTATCGGAAGTGGGGCGTGGCCAGGCTTTCGGCCGTAAAGCCAATCCGCGATTGTCAACCAGGCGGGATGAAAGGAGCCAATACCAGGGAATGAACCCGGGAAACATCACCCACTTCGGTATGCATCGTTCACCATGAAAATCCGGATACCGTGGGCATCACATTGTGGTGGCCCGGGCAGACGAAGTCCTGAAATGCGCTATGGATCCTCCCGTGGCTGTCATGACTGCTTTGGCGGAAACATGGACTTGAGCAGGGGAGCCAAGGCTGTCTCGTTGTACGAAGTTCATCAGGAGCGCACCGGGCCGTTACCTGTGCCTTTGCAACCCGGGCGGGACCCGAAGCGACAAGGATGATGGTCAGGGGGCGGTATCGCCCGCGGCCAGAAAACGCGCAAGCGAAGGGAGCAGGTTCAGCGACGGTCGAGGTAATATCGAAGAAGGGCAATCGCCTCCGGCGTATCCCATTCTGCGGGCCCAACCAGCCGTCCAAGTTCCTTTCCGTCACGGCCAATCAGCAACGTGGTTGGCAATCCGCTTACCTTGGCTCCGAACATCAGTTTCGAGCCGGCATCATGGAGTATGGGCAACTCTGCCAGTTTGTGCTTGGTCCGGAAGGGAAGAATTTTTGACCATCCCGCGAAATCCTGTGACACGGCCAGTACGGTAAATGCCTCATCCTCGAGAGCAGAGTGTAGTCTCAGAAGAGAGGGCATCTCCCTTACGCAGGGGCCGCACCAGGTTGCCCAGAAATTCAATAATACGAGTTTGCCGCGATAGTCCTGCAAGGTTCGGCGGTTGCCGAACTCATCCACAAGCGAGCCCGATGGCGCAGAAATTTCCCGGGTCGCGGGTTCGAAGTTTTCCATCCATCCGGACCGCGGTGGACCTGCCTGCACTGCCGAGCTTGATTGTGTCGTGTGAATCGCCAATATGGCGAAGACGATGAGGATCGTGCTGCTCCGTGACAGCGCCCTCAATATTCCCATTGGAAAGCCGCGTTCCGTCATGTCCCCAAAATCCGAGCCAGGATCCTCTCAAAGTCCGTCAATCCCCGGAGCCGGGAAAGGCAAGACACCCAATCGCATGTGGGGAGGGCGTTTTGAAGCCGAGGCGGATGAGGTGATGAACAGAATTAACGCCTCCATCGATTTTGACAAGATACTTTATCGGCAGGATGTAGCCGGCTCGCAGGCCCATGCAAGGATGCTGGCGTCCAAGGGCATTCTCTCCGAGACTGATGCCCGGACCATCCACGAGGGCCTCAATCGCATTGAAGCCGAAATCGAGCGCGATGAATTCGACTTCCAGGTCGGGCTGGAAGACATTCATATGAACATCGAGTCCCGACTGGCCGAGCTGATCGGGGATGCAGCCGGACGTTTGCACACGGCGCGTTCTCGCAACGATCAGGTGGCGACGGACCTCAAGCTGTGGCTCCGTGACGAACTTGATGCCATTGATCACCTGCTCCGGCAGTTGCAGGGCGTGATGCTTGACAAGGCGGATGAACATTCGGACTGGGTCATGCCCGGATTCACACATCTCCAGGCGGCCCAGCCAGTGACGGTTGGTCACCACCTCCTCGCCTATGTGGAAATGCTTGGCCGTGATCGCGGCCGGTTTGCAGACGCGAGACGGCGGCTCAATGAATCCCCTCTGGGAGCAGGCGCTCTGGCAGGAACGTCCTTTCCGATCGATCGTCACATGACGGCCACAGCCCTCGGTTTTGACCGACCAGCCGCCAATTCTCTTGATGCTGTCTCCGATCGGGACTATGTCCTCGAGTACCTGTCAGCTGCAGCAATCTGTGCCACACATCTGTCAAGATTGGGTGAAGAGATCGTTGTCTGGGCTTCAGCGCAGTTCCGGTTCGTACGGCTGTCGGATGCGTTCTCCACGGGCAGCTCCATGATGCCTCAGAAGCGTAATCCGGATGCTGCAGAACTGGTTCGTGCAAAAACAGGCCGGATGCTCGGGGCACTCGTTGCCGTTGCAACGGTCATGAAGGGACTTCCGCTGGCCTACTCCAAGGACATGCAGGAAGACAAGGAGCCACTGTTTGATGCCGCCGGGACCCTCCGGCTTTGCCTGCAGGCGACCGCGGGAATGGTTTCAGACCTGAAATTTGATCGTGCACGGCTTGCGGCAGCGGCGGCGGAAGGGTACACCACTGCGACCGATCTGGCGGATTGGCTGGTGCGTGAAGCCGGGGTGCCGTTTCGGGATTCGCACCGTATCGCCGGCCGAATTGTGGCCCGTGCAGAACAGGCGGGCCAACCCGTCGAACAACTCTCGCTGGCCGAATTCCGCGAGGTGGACGAACGAGTCACCGATAGTGTTTTCGAAGTGCTCGGAGTAGAAAATTCGGTGCGAAGCCGTACCAGCTACGGTGGTACGGCGCCCGCAAACGTACGTGCTCAGGTAAAGACGGCCAGGGAGCGGTTCCTGTGACAATTTCAAAATCACTTCTTCTTCTGGTTGCAGCCCTCTCGGTATCCGCTGCGATCGGGGCTTGCGGGAAACGACCCGACAGCCTGGTCCATTCGGATGGCCAGGAACGAAACTATCCACGCAATTATCCGGCCGCCAAATAGCACCAGTCCACTTATGAACGTGTTTGCCTATCGGGACGGCGTCCTGCACGCCGAAGATGTACCGCTGCCCAGGATCGCGGACTCGGTGGGAACGCCGTTCTATTGCTATTCGGCGGCCAGGCTGTCCGAAAACTACAGATCTTTTGACCATGCGTTTCGGCAGCTTGGCGCTGAAATCTGTTACTCCGTGAAGTCGAACAGCAATCAGGCTGTCATCTCAAATTTTGCCAGAATGGGTGCGGGTGCTGACGTGGTGTCAGAAGGGGAACTGCGGCGAGCACTTGCTGCCGGCGTTGAGGCAAGCCGGGTCGTGTTTTCCGGCGTGGGTAAACGGAGAGACGAAATCGCCGCTGCGCTGGCGGTGGGATGTGGTCAGATCAACGTGGAGTCCGAAGCGGAGCTGAAGACGATCGCGGAGGTTGCGGCTGCAACCGGGCGGACTGCAATGGTTGCCTTTCGCGTCAATCCGGATGTCGACGCCCAAACGCATGACAAGATCGCGACGGGGCGGGCGGGCGACAAATTCGGAATCAATTTTTCCGAGGTTGCCGGGATGTACCGGCGGGCCGAGACAACGCCGGGTCTCAGACCCGTCGGCCTCGCGGTTCACATAGGGTCGCAACTGACGAGCCTGGACCCTTTCCGGAGCGCGTTCGAGCGAATTGCGTCACTGGTTCGCACCCTCCGCACCAACGGATGCCGGGTTGAACGCGTGGATCTCGGCGGCGGCCTTGGCATCGCCTATCGGGATGAGACGCCTCCTGAAATCCGGTCCTATGCCGAACTCGTGGGTGAAATTTTCTCGGGGCTTGACCTTCGATTGATCCTCGAGCCGGGCCGTCACCTGACGGCTGACGCCGGCATTCTTGTCACCCAGGTTATCCTTCTGAAAGCCGGCGGCGGTCGCCGGTTCGTGATCGTCGATGCTGCGATGAATGACCTGATTCGTCCGGCACTTTACGGAGCCTGGCATGAGATCCTTCCTGTCCGGCAACCCCAAACCGGCTGCGAAGCCGCGTCGTTTGACGTCGTAGGTCCGGTTTGCGAAAGCGGTGATGTTCTTGCGGTTCAGCGTCTGCTGCCCAGTCCTGCTCCTGGAGACCTGTTGGCAGTCGGTTCGGCCGGGGCTTACGGAGCTGTCATGGCGTCGACCTATAATTCAAGACTCCTGGCACCAGAGGTCATGGTCGGAGAATCAGGATTTTCCGTAATACGCGCACGTGAAGACTATGATAAACTGATTGCGATGGATTACGTGCCGGAGTGGCTCAAGAACATTTGATCCGACGCGTGGCCAGACGGGAGCCCGACCATGAGCGTGGATGAAAACAGGTCACACGCATCGGACACTGAAAGAATAAGAGCGCCCGGTCGACTTTTTTGGGCCCGATTGGGCTTGGCATGGGAAGGCTTCTGGCCCGCATTCTGGCCGGTTGCGGGGTTGATTGCGAGCTTCGCGGGTATTGCTCTCCTTGACGGATTTTCCTGGCTTCCGGGGTGGCTGCATGCCGCTGTACTGGCAGCCGTTGCAGGACTGCTGGCTTGCGGATGCTGGCGCGCCGTTCGTGCTTTCCGATGGCCGTCCCACCGTGACGCTGTCAGGCGCTTGCAGACGGACAGCGAACTCAGACATCGCCCGCTGGAAGCGCTCGAAGATCGGTTGCCGGAGGGCGTACGTAATCCGGCATCGGTGGCCCTGTGGGCGGCGCACCAGCGGAGGATGGCCGAATCTGTCGCCAGGTTGAGGGTGCGGATGCCGGCTCCCGGACTGGCATCACGCGACCCGTGGTCGGTTCGCATGGCCGTCCTTCTCCTCCTCGTGGTCGGAGTCGGGGTGGCCGGTAGTGAGGCACCCGAGCGTCTTCGTCAGGCGCTCGTACCCGATCTGAGCGGTTCGGACCGGACCACGGCTGTTGCTCTGCAACTATGGATCACACCTCCGGATTACACTCTGGAACCACCGATTTTTCTTCAGCGGACGTCCGCGACTGGAGATGTCGGGAAGACTGAAACCGTGGACCCGGGGTCCCAGATTCAGGACGATGACCTGGGCGGATCGATCAGGCCAGCCATCGAAGTGCCAGCAGGCAGCATCGCGACTGCTATCGTATCCGGGGGTAAGGGTGACGCACTGCTGGAGTTTGGTGAGGAGAAGATCCTTCTGGAGGAGGTCGATTCACACAATCATCGTCTGGAGTACGAAATCACTACGTCCGGGCGCTTGACCGTTCTTCATGACGGCAAGTCCCTGGGAACTTGGCGCATTCGAAGCCGACCTGATACTCCGCCTGTGATCGCCTTCGACGGCGCACCGGCCCCTACGGAACGGGGAACGCTGAGAGTGGCCTACAAGGCCGAGGATGATTACGGCCTCATCGAAATTGAAGGCGACATGCGGCGCACTTACGAACGAGGAACAGTGATCGGGAAGGAAGTCTCGGTCCTGAACCTGCCCACCGTCAAGGTGGGGGCGCGAACCGTCGCAGATGTCAGTTTCCAGGAAATCGGACCACATCCCTGGGCCGGGCTGCCCGTGATCATGCGCCTTCGGGCGACAGATGCTGCAGGCCAGACGGGGGTCTCCGAGGAGTTGAAAATCGTGCTCCCCGAGCGCGAGTTCGAGAATCCTGTCGCACAGAGGATCATTGCCGAGCGTCGACGCCTGACCACGCAACCTGACCGGCGCCGTCCAATCGTTCAGGGACTGGAAAACATCGCCCGCGCACCCGGAGAATTCAGGGATGACACGGTGGTCTTTCTGGGGCTGGTCATGAGTGCAATGCGCCTCATACATGAGAGAACGGATACAGCCATCTCGCCGGTGCGGGACCTGCTGTGGGACCTCGCGCTGAGAGTCGAGGATGGTTTGCTGTCTCATTCAGAGCGAGAACTGGCACGTGCCCAGGAGGCCCTGATGCGGGCCCTCGATGAAAACGCACCGGACCACGAACTCGAGCGTCTGATGCGAGAGTTGCAGGCCGCTCTGGAGAACTATCTTAGGGAGCTGTCACGGCAACTCGCCAATATGCCCGACAGCGAAATGATGCCGATGGATCCGGCGACGCAGATGATGCGCAGTATGGACCTGCAACGAATGCTCGAGGACATTCGCCGCATGATGATGTCGGGAGCGCGTGAAAGTGCCAGGGAGATGCTGGCCCGCCTTCGACAAACCCTTGAAGCCCTGCGTAATGCGCGCATCATGCGCGGCAATCCCCAGTCCCAGGAGGGTATGCAGGCCCTGCAAGCTTTACAGGATCTCATTCGCCGTCAGCAACAGCTTATGGATCGCACATTTCGGCAGTCTCAGGGTCAGCAGAACAATGGAAATCTGCGCGAAGGAATTCGGCAGGGGGCCGGAGAGCAGCGCGGCCTGAGGGAAGCTCTCGATGCGCTTCAGCGGATGATACGTGACATGATGCAGAACCAGGGTTCCGCATCTCGCGCCTTCGGACGGGCCGGAGAAGCCATGGAAGAAGCGATCCGGGAACTTGATCGACTTCGCCCCGGAGATGCCGTTGGCGCGCAGGGCCGGGCCATCGAAGCTCTTCAACGAGCCGGCAGGGGAATGCTCCAGCAAATGATGGGACAGGGAAGACGTGGACCGGGAATGGGTATGCAGGACAGATTCAATCCGTTGCGAATCATGCGTGACCCGCTTGGTCGGGAAATGATGAACGAGGACGGAACTGATGTTCGCAGGATAAACATACCGGACCAGGGTACGGTGGAACGCACCCAGGAAATCATTGAGGAGCTTCGCAAACGATCCGGAGAATCCTATCGGCCGCAACTCGAGCTCGAATATATCAATCGCCTGCTCCAGCGTTTCTGACAGCCCTTGCTACGCTGACCCAGGAGCACGGCTGATGGCCGGGCAGGAGGGATACCTGAGTGGGCCGAAGCGTCGCAATATTGAGGCCGTCAGCGCGGAGCAGATTGCCGGAGACGACACCGACCGGAGCGGATAACCGCTCATGACAGAAAAGGCGGATGTCTCGACTATGGGGCCTCAATACAGGGAGCGGATGTCCAGCAGCAGGCCAAAGCCGTGCTGGTCGTGTCAGGATTTGATCGTACCAATGAATGGCAGGCTTCGATACTGGTGCGCCATGTCGATGCCATATCCGAACACGAACCGGTCACCGATGGGAAAACCGACATAGTCGGCTTCGATGTCTACCTCACGTTTTTCGTGCTTGTCGAGCAGGACACAGCTATACACATCACGCGCACCGCGTTCCTGCATCAGATCCATGGCAAATGCCATGGTCCGACCCGTGTCGAGTATGTCATCGACGATCATGACCGGCAAATCGCGGATATCCTGGGACAGGTCGCGAGTCAGTGAGACGGTGCCCGAGCTGCGGGTTCCGCTTCCGTAACTCGACAATGTGATGAAATCCACACGCGGCTCCATGCCAGCGCCATTGAGCGCGCGCAGCAGATCTGCTGCGAATATGAAGCTGCCCTTCAGCACGACCACGATGAGAAGATCATCGGGCAGCCGGTTTGCGATGTCCGAAGCCAGTTCGCTTACGCGCCCTGATATGGTCTCCGAGTCAAGCAGGACCTCTATACACGGGGTCTGGTTCATTGGACGGTGACGAGTTCGGATACGGATCTGGCAATGCCAATTCCCACCCGCACGGTTGCGAAGCCTGCCGGAGGAACGAGCGTTGCCGAAAACAAAACGTTCTCGTCCGGCTCCAGGGATCCTGTTGGCGGTGGAAACTGCCAAAGCCCGACACGGGCGCCATCGTCGCCATACAGTAATATGGTAAGATCGGGCAGCTGGACAGGGTTCTTGGCACGACTGGAGAGAGTGCCCTTGACCTCAAGCACCGGAGGAGCGTTCGCATCGTCCGGGTTGCTGACAAAGCGATGCGTCACCTCGGAAAATGCGAGGATCCTCGTCAGTTGCCTTTCGGGTTGCTGGATCCCGAGAAATTCGCGCAATGCGTGTGCGACCGGTGTCAGGACTTCGTAGACCCCTCGGGTTTCGGGGACCGCAGTGATCACGTCATCCTTCCATCTGGCCATTGCGAGCACGATTGCGGTGAGAGTGAGGCAAAAGAGAAACCAGAAAAACACGCTTCGTTTCCGAGGGCGCGGTCCGGATCCGGAATTTTCCGCTGTCGCAAGCGTATCAGGCAGGCCCGGGGTGCGGTATACAGGGTTCTCATTATCGGATAGAGGCGTGAAGTGCCAGATATGGCCACATTTGGTGCATTTTACCCGCCGCCCGTCATTTCCGATGGAGTTCGGATCTGCGGCATAGCGGGCCCCGCAGGATGGACAGGTGATGATCATCAGGTTCCCATACCCCTATCCGGTCAATCCTGCAAGGAACCGGACGGTTGCGAAATGGGGAACCGACGGATCCATGATCACGATGCCAGGGTGGCCGTCCGGTGCGTATTTGGTCATCTTGTCGGGGCGGGTGTGGAGATACTGTGACAGCTGTCGACCCCATCGTTCGGTGCGAACATGTCGGTATGAGATACGGCTCCGGAAAAGAGATTCTCGAGGACATCTCTTTTTCCCTTGGCAGAGGCTCATTCCACTTCCTTACCGGGCAGAACGGGGTCGGCAAATCATCCCTGTTCCGATTGCTTTACCTTGCCCATATGCCGTCGCACGGCAAGCTGTATCTTTTTGGTCGCGATGTTTCCAGATTCGTGCGACGTGAGCGCCCTGAAATTCGGCGCAAGGTCGGTGTGGTTTTTCAGGATCTTCGACTGATCGAGCATCTCACGGCCCAGGAAAATGTGGCACTCCCGTTGCGGATATGCGGCGTGAAGGAAAACCGTGTCAGGGATCATGTCAAGGAACTCCTGAACTGGGTTGGACTTGGAGATCAAATCGGCGCGTTGCCCGCAACCCTGTCGCTCGGAGAGCAACAGAGGGTCGCCCTTGCGCGCGCCGTAATCACCAGTCCGAGCCTCCTGCTCGCGGATGAACCTACGGGAAGCGTCGATCAGGATAGCACGGTTCGTCTGATGCGTTTGCTCGAAGAGCTGAATCGTGTGGGAACAACGGTTCTTGTGGCGACCCATAGTCAGGATCTGATGCAACGGTTTCCGTATCCGCGCTATCGCATCGAGGACGGCAGGATTTTTGGTCCCGGAGTCAGGCGGTGATACGGATTCTCAGCCTGGGCGGGGATGCTGCAGGCCGTTACCTTCCGTGGTTGGTCGGGCTTCTGATGTTCGTTGCCACCCTGTTCCTTGCTTTTGGCCTGATCCTGACCGATGCCGGCACAGCCTGGCAACGGGAACTGTCCGGTACCGTCAGTGTACAGATTCCGGTCGATCCACTGATCCAGCCCGAAGGTTATGAGGGTGTTCCACAGGAAGACCGTATCACGACCGCCCTTGAACTCCTGTCCCAAACACCGGGTGTCGTGTCCGTGCGACGTTTGTCCGACGCAGATGCCGCTGCCCTCTTGCAACCGTGGCTCGGAAAGGCAACTCTTGCGGATGCCCTGCCCATGCCCGTCATCATCGATGTACGAACCGATCCGTCGAAGCCGGTCAATTTCCAGAGACTTGAAACTCGCCTGAAAACGGCCTCTCCAGGTGCGGTAATCGATGATCACTCGACTTGGCTGACCGCTCTGTCGGATTTCACGCATGTGGCCTATGCGGTCGTGTTCAGCGTGATATTGCTCGTCCTTTTTTCTGCGGTCATGACGGTCATTTTCATGACCCGGACCAGCCTCGCCATTCATGGAACTGTCGTGGAGCTGCTGCACATTATGGGTGCCCGCGACTCCTGGATTGCACGGCACTTCCAGGTTTATGCGGCAAGACTTGTAGGGATCGGGAGCCTTGCGGGTTCCGCGGCAGGTGTTGTTGTCGTGTTGGGGCTTCAGCGGCACCTGACCGGGCTCGATGAAGAATTGATACCGATAACCCTGCTCAATCCGGCGCAATGGGTATTATTGGGGCTTCTCCCCGTTGTTTCGACCCTGCTGGCAGCTGTTGTTGCAGATCGGACCGTGGCCAGGGTCCTCAACCGCATGGTTTGATGTCGCAATGGACGGTCCTGCCCGGTTCTGCGGGGATGGCTTCCGAATGAGCGGTCGTGTCCGGCCGAAAGAAAAGACGGAGCGAATTCCGCTGTTGCGGACTGTCCGATGGGTGCGTGCATGAGGTCGGGAAGGAGGGCCCGGCAACGTCGGCGTGCGCTACGGAGGTTCGTTTTTCTGGTGATCGGACTGGCGTTTCTGGTCTGGGCAGCCGGGTTGTATCAGTTTATCGCGATGATTCCGGTTCCCGGGCCGGTTCATGAAGAACAGACCGACGCGATCGTCGTTCTGACAGGTGGGGCCGGGCGCGTACAGGCAGGTCTCGACCTGCTCCAAAAACAACGTGCAAGGAAACTCTTTGTTTCAGGCGTTTATCGTGGCGTCGATGTCCGGGAAATCCTCAGAGTGGCCCGGTTGGCTCCGGAGGACCTGCAATGCTGTATCGTACTCGGATATGTGGCCAGCAGCACCCGCGGAAACGCCGAGGAAACGGCGGCCTGGATCAGGCAGGAAGGCTATGTTTCATTCACCCTGGTCACGGCCAGCTATCACATGCCGCGGGCCCTGAAAGAGCTTGACCGCGTCATTCCGGCCGATATCAGGATCGTACCGTACCCGGTCTTTCCTGAGGGCTTCCACGGCGGCGGTTGGCGCCAATGGCCTGAGGCCCTACGAATCCTGCTTCTTGAATTCAGCAAGTACCTGGTGGCTGTGTTTGTGTGGACGTGATGATGACCCTGATACGCTCCTCCATATTCAATGCAGCCATCATTTCATGGACCTTCGTGCTGTATTTGCTTTTCCTTCCGACCCTGATCTTTCCCCCGAACGTGTTCCTCGCGTGCCTGCATTTCTGGATCCGCGGTCTCTTCTGCATGCAGTCCGGTCTGCTCGGGCTTTCCTTCAGATTTCTCGGAACCGAGCATCTGCCGGAGGGTCCCATGATCCTTGCACCTTCACACCAGTCCGCGTGGGATACGATTGCCTTCTACGCCCTGTTTCGCCAGCCGGCCTATGTCGTCAAGAAGGAGCTGGCGCTTGTGCCCGGATTTTCGCGATATGCACGTGTGGCCGGAGTGATCATCCTCGACAGGTCCGGGGGGCCGGGGTCGGTCCGGGGGATGTTGCGCCAGGCTGCGAATGTGCTGGGGCGTGGCGGACAAGTCGTGATATTTCCGGAAGGAACGCGATCCTTGCCGGGCTCCGATATTCGGATTCACTCTGGCGTTTCGGTCCTGTATCGCCGTAACAGTGTTCCGGTCATTCCGGTGTCCCTGAACAGCGGGCTCTATTGGGGACGACGCAGTTATATAAAGC
The DNA here is from genome assembly GCA_965221485.1 of Alphaproteobacteria bacterium. Classification (GTDB taxonomy): domain Bacteria; phylum Pseudomonadota; class Alphaproteobacteria; order MPNO01; family UBA830; genus JAJEBT01. Next base: position 4,035,622 of record OZ244893.1, read on the forward strand.
GTCCCGGAACCATTCTGGTCCAGTTCGGTGATCCTATTGAGCCCGGTCTGTCTGCAAACGCGTTCGAGACCTTGCTGGCCGAGCGCATCAATGAGGGAAATCGAAGATTGCTGGCGGAGACAGGGATGTCGGTGTCAGCCACATCCGGAGAACGGAAACGCGGCTGCGAACTCGGATCGCGCTGAAACTGTGGATAAAAAATATTTGATTACAAACAGTAATAGTGGGTCAAATTCTCTGTCATGACGGCAAACCCATCTTTCTTGGCGATCCGGATCCGCTGACAGGACTGACGTTCCTGACCCATGTTGCGGTAGCATAATCCGCATCGCACGGGCGATCGTGGCCAATTCCTCCCCGGAATCGGGGCAAGCAAATTTGCGGCATCGGTCCGCCCGGTCGAACCAGGCTCAGGACCCGGGCACCCGAGAACTGCTTCGAAGAGCCGCAGGAAGCTTCGGCTTCCAGACCTGGGCCGGGCGGCATTATTCGGAGAAGACCCGTTCGTTTCCTGTTCCGACAGTGAACGTCAGAGATCTCCGGGTCAGGCACCGAGTATGCCGGCCTTCAGGGCGCCAACCCTCTCGATTTCAATTTCCACGGTATCGCCCGGTTTCAGCCATTTCGGCGGATCAAAGCTGGTGGCCACACCGTGCGGCGATCCGGTGGTGATCATGTCCCCGGGCACCAGGGTCACGAAAGTCGAAATGTAGCTGATCAGGAACGGGACCGGGAAAACCAGGTCACTCGTATGTCCATGTTGGCGTTCCTCGCCATTGACCCGGGTTACGAGGCTCAGATTGCCGGGATCGCCAACCTCGTCTGCCGTCGTGATCCAGGGTCCCAGCATGCCGGATTTTTCCCAGTTTTTTCCCGGCGCAACCTGGGGTCCCCGGCGCTGCCAGTCCCGGACACTGCCGTCATTGCAGATTGTATAACCGGCAACGTGATCAAGGGCGGTCTCAACGGACACCGCCCTGGCTGTCTTGCCGATGACAACTGTCAATTCCCCTTCGTAATCGAACTGGATCGATTCACCAGGCATGATCATGTTGTTCATATGGGGCACGAAGCTGCGCGGAAAACGGCTGAAAATGCTGGGCCACTTGGGCATTTTGTAACCCATTTCCTCGATATGGGCGGCATAGTTCTGGCCGACACAGAATATTTTCTCCGGATCGGGAACCGGAAGGTCCCATGACACCTCATCAAGACCGATATCGACATCAGAATTTGCCTCGGCGTTCGCGGCATCGGCAAGACCATCGTTTTCCAGCATTGCCCGCAGAGTCTGTGGAGAACCGGCAAGGCGCGCAGTCAAATCAATGATCCCATCCTCCCTGACCGCTCCATAACTCTTCTGGCCATCATGCAGGAAACTGGCGAGTCGCATCGTATGCTGTTCCTTTCAGTCGTCTTTCGTCACGCCTGTTCGGCGATGACCGGATTGTAAAGGGAGCCGATGGGTTCGATGTCCACGCGGACTGTCTGGCCCGGCCTGAGCCATCCCGGAGGAGTTCCTTCAATCGCAGAACCCCCCGGTGAACCGGTTGCAATCAGATCCCCCGGTTCCAGCCAGGTGAACGTGGAAATATGCGAGATCACAAAGGGAATCTTGAAAATCATCATGTCGCTGCCGCCGTCCTGACGCACCTCATCGTCAACGGTGGTCCGGATCTGAAGCGAGTCAAGGTCTGCAATTTCATCGCGGGTCACCATCCAGGGGCCGATCGCCCCCGACCGGTAGAAATTCTTCCCCGGACAGTTTTGCGTGCCCCTGGTCTGCCAGTCCCGGACACTTCCCTCGTTGACAATCGTATAACCGGCAACGTAATCCAGCGCCCGTTCCTCCGGGATGTGCCGGCCGGACTTGCCGATGATGACACCGATTTCCCCTTCGTAATCGAGTTGCTCGGATGCTTTTGGTCGAATGATAGCCTCTTCGTGAGCGGAAAATCCGGAAGCGTAGCGGGGAAATATACTGGGCCAACGGGGCCCGCCATCTTCAAGCACCTCATGATAGGCCCTGTAGTTGCGCCCAACACAGAAGATCTTCTCCGGGGCTGTTATCGGAAACATGTAGCTGATGTCATTCAGGGAGACATCAGCGGAGGCAGTGGAGGCGATATGTTCGATTGCACCGAGTTCAAGTCCGGAAATTGCGGACTTCAGATCCTGCGCTTCCATTCGGACAGTCATGTCTACGATCCCCTCGCCCTTCACGACACCGTAGGCCTCCTTTCCTTCATGGCGATAGCTGATCATCTTCATGTGCACCTGCCCCTGTCCGATATGATCGTTTCGATCCTGTGAACACAGGTCTTACCGCGTTCCTGTTCCATTGACCATCATCGTCTTTGTTATTCGGTCGCGAGCCAACAGGCGACGGGAAATAGCCGGTCATGGGGCCGAGTTGGTCGGGGCATCCAGCATACGGGCCTGTGCCGATCCGGTGTGCAGGACCGGTCCGGGTCGCCGGGAAGGAACAGCGATGCGTCGGCGCATCAGCAACCCCTGACATCAACCTGAAGAGCCGAGGTCGGTGAAAGCGGCGCCGGATCGGGAACAGGAAGCAGGGACTGGATCACAGGTTGGAGCTGCGGCAAGAACGGTGATGGCCTGGTTGGGCGTTAATCCCGTTTTGCCGTGTCTGGCGGGGTGGCACCGGCGATTTCCATTGCCCTCCGCTTGAGTTCGCCGAGCCGGCCGGGTGCTATTTCCATTTGTCGCAGTCTGCGAACGGTATTGGTCAGATAATCGAGATTCGTGCCTCGCGAACCGGTGGCGCTCACGATTCTACGCACGGTATCTTCAAATCCCAGATTGCCGGAAAAAATGCGGTCGTTGCGATTGACAACCAGCGTATAACCCTGAACCTGCCGGCGGGCCAGATGCAGGGTCACTTTTCGCCACAGATAGATCGGGTCATCTACCAGTTCCTGTACCTCAATGGCGCGAAGTGCTGCTGTCCGGTTTTCCGGTCCGATCCGGAAGGCGACACCCGCACAGGACCCGCCTCGATCCAGCCCGAGGGACAGTCCCGGGTTCTGTGGTGTGCCCCGATAGGTTTCCGACAGGACGCAAAAGGACCGATGCCAGCCGAAAATCCGGGCAGGCAAGACTTCCTCGGGCTCAAAAGGCGGATCCCACATCAGGGATCCGTAGGCGAAGAACCAGAAACCATCGGTGTTGCCGACAGTGTTCGTCATATCGAAGGTCACCTGGTCCGCACCGCCAGAGCTACGCCTCCCATGGCGACAACCATGCCGACGAGTGCATACCATGAAAGGGTCTCGCCAAATGCCAACCAGCCCATGATCGCGGTTGCCGGAGGGCTGAGATAGATGACACTTGTCACCCGCGCCGCCGCGCCACGCTGGACCATCCAGTAATAAAGGGCGATACCAATCACGGAAAGGCCTATCGCCGACCACAGCACCGCCCCCACGAATTCGACCGTCCACTGAATGACCATACTCTCGAAACAGACAGCGAGCCCAAGCGTTACTGCGGCCGACATGACATTCTGCAAGGCGACACCTGTTCGCACGTCGAAATTCCCGCAGAAGCGTTTCTGATAGAGTGTGCCCAGGGTGATGCCAAGAAGTGCGAGCAAAACGAGGGCCAGACCCCAATAATGCTCTTCGGGAGCTGTGACCCGGTCGGCGACAACCAGCGCAAGTCCGGCGAAGCCCATGATGAGTCCGATCCAGTTCGCGCGGCTGACCCGTTCGGCGAGGATCAGACCGGCCAGTACTCCCGTCAATATGGGTTGCAGGCCTACAACAAGCGCTGTGATTCCGGTCGAGAGGCCAAACCAGATTCCATAAAAAACCCCGATCAGGTAGACAGTCTGAACTCCGAAACCGGCGACGAGAATATGAAAGACCTGGCCCGGGCTGTCTGGCCAGGAGGCGCGAAGGACAAAGGATACGGGAACAAGGATTGCCGCGCCCAGAATGAACCTGCTGGCAAGCAGCGTAAACGGTTCTGCGTAGGGAAGACCGAACTTGGCGGCGATGAAACCGCTGGCCCACAGGAAGATGAACAGTCCGGCTATCGACGCGAAGACGGCCGGAGGCAGGGACGCGTTTGGCGAGGAAGGGTCAGTCATTCGGGGTCGCCGGAAGCACAATCACCAAAGTTTGCGTCGTCTTGCAACCGGGACTTCGTGTTTGCGGGATCCGGTTTTAAGGAGCAGGCAGGGCCTGGGGGAAAAGTGAGAAGGTGAAACTTGTGATTATTGTTGCGGCCGCCCTGGCGATGATGATCGCCCTGGCTGCTGCCTACACTCTCTATTGGCACCGGGTCGCCGATCGGGTTCTCAAGCAGGCAAATTCATGGTCCGCGGGAGCAGGCTGGTCCCTTGAGACCGATGCGGCGGAGGTGAAGGGATTTCCTTTTTCCATGAACCTTCTCGCCCAGTCTCCTCTGATCAAATGGACTTATGGAACGAATTCGTGGCAATGGCAAATGCCCGATACCGTCATGAGATCGCGTCCGTGGCGACCCGGGCGGGTAGAGATCGAGGCATCGGGAACCCACCGGCTGCTCGGAGGGGAACAGGGCGATATCGTCCTTCATGCGACGCAGGCGTTGGCCGAAGCCAATGGCATCGGGTCCGATACCTGGTCTGTTTGGGTCAGGTTGAACGAAACGACGGTTCGAACAGACGTTGTGCCTGTGCTGGCTGTTCGATTCCTTTTTCTCGACAGCAAATGGCAACGACAGGATGCTGGCGCGGCCACACTCCAATTCTCTTTGGATGTTCGGAACAGCACCCTGCCGCCAGCCTGGCACGCGCTGTCCGGGCGAATCCTCGAACGGCTGGCCGCAGAGGGCCTTATTGATCATTTTCCTGCCGGAGCGGCAGGACCATCGGAGGCAGCATTGCAGTGGCGTGATGCCGGCGGGGCTTTGCGTATCAGGTCATTGTCAACGAAAACGGAGGCGATGACCCTGAGCGGCGAAGGTGTTTTCGATCTCGATGCGGTGCTTCAGCCGCAAGGCCGGTTGACTGCCAGGGTCAAGGGTGCCAGAAAATTCATTGATCGTCTGGTGTCTTACGGGGCTGTGGGCCCGAGGACAGGCTCATCCCTGAGACTGGTTCTGGCGGCCCTTTCGGGCGGAAATGACCTGGTCCGTATACCTCTCTCCGTGCGCAAGCAGCAGGTTTATATCGGGCCGGTACCGGTGTTCCGGTTGAAACCGGTCCGCTGGGGCATGGATTGCGGGACAGCCGGAACCAGTGAAAGGATGTCGTGCTGATTGCCCGCTACATTCCAGAGAGAACAGGTTGTCGTCGCTGCGGGTTGCAGCGACGCGGAGTTCTGCGGCCGGGGCAGGATCGGGCCGGAACAGTGGATCTGGCAGAGTTTCGTTCCGGCATCGTGGCACAAACATCGAGGGCCGGGTCGCAAAAATTCACCAAATGTCTGGACCAAACTCCCTCGTCTGCGACCTGTCTGAAGCGGGGTCACGCGTCGCTCGTCAGGGTCCTGAAACGAAATCCTTCATCCGGTGGTTGGCCGGACTGAGGGCCAGGCGCGTATCCATCCGGGCTTCGGCATCCTGGCTCAGGACCCGAAGGTCAATGATGCCCTGGAGACGTGCAGCACGGGGCCGGCTGGCTCTGGTGCTTTGGGAGAGCGGTGTCTTGTGTCGCCAGACTGTGTGGAAACCTTCGCGCCCCTCATTCGAAAGGAGGGGCGCGAAGAGGGCTCTATTTGGTGCAGGGCAGGGAGGGATGGGCCTCCAGAAGGTTCCATTTCCCGTCCTGCATGCGAAGGACATAGCCGGGAAGTTGCGCGTCTCCGTTGCTTTCAAAGCAGATCTGGCCGATCAGCCCGTTATAGGTGAGCTTTCCGAGTGTGTCCCGAATGGCAGTGCGCTCGCTCTGGAGCCTGGACGGATCGCCGGTGATCTTCGCCGCTTCCATGACGTCTTTCAGCACATACATCGTGTCATAGGCGCTGACATCCACATGATGGGGGAATGGCTTGTGAATCCCGAGTTTCTTCGCCGCTTCCACAAACTTTCGCGAGAAGTTGCGAGACCGGTCGTCACGATCATAGTAAAAATAGGTGATGAACACTGATCCATCGCCTTCCTTTCCGAACTTCTCGATGATCTCCGGGTCGGCCCAGATCTGTGATCCGATGAGAGGTGTCGGAATGCCCTGGCGGCGGATCTCCTTGAGAACCCGGATGGCAACCGGAGTAATGGTCGCGACCCCGATGTAATCAAGTGCCTTGCCCTTCAGTTCCGACACCTGTGGTGAAACGTCGAACGCTTTTGAGGGAAACCCGAGAGGGCCGGTAATCCTGACCCCTTCCTTGTCAAAAATAGGCTTCATGATGGCGAGGCCGACTGCCTTGGATACGACGTCGTCGGTGCCGTACATGATCGCGACCGATGTCTTCAATTCGTTACGTTTCTTCAGTGTCGTTACAACCCTGGCGAACTGCAGATACTCACTCTCGGTCAGTCGAAACGCGTAGGAAAACTTGTCGGCAAGGCCTGGCGCCGACGAGGCGTTCGGGATCTGCACGATCTTTTCCCGTTCTCCGGCGGCAAAGGCAATCCGCGCTTCACTCGAGGAAAACGGACCGATGACTGCCAGTGCACCATCATCCCGGGCGAATTTGCGTACGGCCACGACCGCCTGTTTGGGATCCCCGGCCGTATCGAACTTGACGATGCGTACTTTCATGCCGTTGATGCCACCGGCAGCGTTGATTTCCTGCGCAGCGATATCGACCGCGACTTCGGTCGTCTTGTTGATCGTTGAATAGAGACCGGTCCTGCCGAAACTCAAACCGATCACAATTTCGTTGGCGGCGTATGCGCTGCCGATGGGGGCGGCCGCGAGGACAATGCCCGCTGCCAGAAGGAAACCGCGTCCCGAAAATCTCATCATGTGACTCCTTGTTGTTTCCTGAATGTTAGGTAGCTGTAGTGCCGCCAAGATAAGCTTCCTCAAGGCGAATGTCATTGGAGAGTTCGTCCGATGGTCCCTCGAGCACCATTGCACCGAGTTCCAGTACGTAACCGCGCTGCGCAGTCGCCAGGGCCATTCGGGTATTTTGTTCGACCAGCAGGATGGTCAGGCCTTCATCATTCAGGTCCCGGATCAGATCAAACAGCTGCTTCACCAGTATCGGGCTGAGGCCCAGGGATGGCTCATCCAGCATCATGAGCCGGGGGCGCGCCAGAAGGGCCCGGCTGATGGCAAGCATTTGTTGCTCTCCGCCCGACAGCACTGAAGCCGGCATGGACCGCCGTTCGGCAAGATTGGGGAACCGATCGTAAACAGCTTCGATTTCCGGGAGGAATTCATCCCTCCGGCTGTAGGCCCCCATAAGGAGATTTTCGTGAACTGTCAGGCTGACGAAAATTTCGCGGCCCTCGGGAACCATGACAAGACCTGCACCGACCCGGCGCGGAGCGGGCCAGGACGAGATGTCACGGCCCTCAAACAGGATCCGGCCATCACTCCGGACCGTGCCGAGCAACGCTTTCAGCAGCGAACTCTTCCCGGCACCGTTGGCGCCGAGCACGGTGACGATCTCGCCGTGATCGGCCTTGACGGTGATGCTCTTTACCGCGTGGTTGCGTCCGTAGCGAACGTCAATGTCCTGAGCGTCAAGAAGCATCGGGCCCGCCTTCAGGATCGTCGTCGCCCCCCAGATATGCCTGCCGCACCAGCGGCGACCGATGCACCTCCTCCGGTGTCCCTTCGAAGATTTTTTGTCCGAAATTCAGGACCAGCACATGGTCGCAAAGATTGCGCACGAAATGCATGTCATGCTCCACAACCAGAATGGTGATGCCGGATGCGGAGACCTGTTCCAGCAAGTCCTGGAGTTGCCGGGTTTCGACTTCGTTGAGACCCGCTGCCGGCTCGTCCAGCAGCAGCAGCTGCGGCCGGGAAATCATTGCGCGGACAACCTCGATACGTTTTTGCACGCCGTAAGGCAGATTGGCCACGACTTCTCCGGGATAGCTGCCAAGACCGGCTCGGGCGAGCGCTTCCTCCGCTTCGGCACGCCACCGGTTTGATGAGACGAAACCGAGCGGAAACAGAAGATCGCGAGCAGTTCGGGCCCGGGCGTGCTGGCCGAGCATGATGTTCTCTACCGTCGAAAGATGCGGCATCAGGCGGATGTTCTGGAAACTTCGTGACATTCCTTTGATCACCCGGTCCTTTTGAGGCACATGGGTAATGTCCTGATCGTCGAGCACAATCCTGCCAGAATCGACAGGGTAGACGCCGGTCAGGAGGTTGAAGACCGTCGTCTTGCCGGCGCCATTGGGACCGATCAGCGCGGTGCGGCTGCCCCGCACGACATCGAAAGACACGTTATCGATGACCAGCAGTCCGCCGAAACTCTTGCTGAGGCCGATGATTGAAAGGACAGTCTCGTTCATCACATCGGGATCTCTGCCCCGCTTCCGCCGGAACGGCGGCGGAACAGCCAGGTGCTGCACCGGTCCTGCATCGTTCGGGTCACCGCACCTTCGGGTCGGATCACCATCATCAGCACGATGAGAATTCCGAAGAAAATGAAGCGGCTGTCGGCCAGCCATTCCGAGCCCAGTTCAATGGCAGCCTGTCGAATCAGTTCGGGAACCACTGTGAAGAATGCGGCGCCGACCAGGGGCCCCCAGGCCGTCTGGGTGCCGCCGAGCAGAACATAGAGCAGAATGTAGATACTGAGGAGCACGTTGAAGGTCTGCGCTTCGACATAGCTGTAATGATGACCGTAAATTGCCCCACCGAGGCCCGCGAGCATTCCTCCGACGGTGAAGGCCACAACCTTGGCGACGCGAACGTCGACACCGAACAACATCGCTACATTCTCGTCATCGTGGATCGAGCGAAGTGCGAGGCCGAGGCGGGTGGACATGAAATAGAAGCAGAACAAAATGACAGCCAGGGTTGCGACAAGAACGACCTCTACCGGCGCGTGCGAATCCACCGGCATCCCGGCGGCAGCGCCCAGAAACTCCATGTTGATCACGATGCCCGAGACAACCTCCGCAAAGGCAAAAGTGGCCAGAACCATGTAGACGCCGCGTGTTCGGAGAACCGGCAGGGAAATCGCCAGCCCGATGGCCCCGACAAACAGCATCGAGAGAACAATGCTCCAGCCCATTGGAAGACCCAGCCCATCAGACGAATTGATCCACCCGCTGGTGTAGGCTCCAAGCGTAATGAAGCCCGCAGCACCAAGGTTGAGTTGCCCCGATGCCGCCGGAAGAAAGATGCCATAGGCGTAGATGATGCTCAGGCAGAGGATGATGAGCTGGGCCTCGATATAACCGCTCATATCAGAACTTGCCCTTGCCGATGGCCGTATGACCGAAGAGGCCGGTGGGCTTGAATACGAGGATGAGCAACAACATGCCCCAGATGGGGACTTTCACGAAATCGGCTCCGACAATGTAAATCGAAAACACCTCGAGAATGCCGACGAACAGACCTCCCACAACCGCTCCCCACACGTTTCCAAGCCCGCCAAGAACCATGCCGGCAATGGCTACGGTGGCTACGGTATCACCGATATAGGCATCAACACTGGTATAGTTGATCGTGAAAAGGATCCCGGAAATGGCGCAGAGAAAACCGGTCATGATGTAGACCACCGGCACAATCCTGAGCACATTGACACCCATGAGCACCGCGGTGTCAGGTCGTTCGGCGATGGACCGCAGCGCACGGCCAAGCCTTGTGGTACGGATGATGGAGCTGAGTACAGCAACGATGCCGAGCGAAACCAGCAGGCTGATGACCTGCGGATAACTGAAGATCAGGCCTCCAATTGTAAAGGTCGCGTTCCCGAAAGGAGACTCGATCTGCAAGGGATCGGACCCCCACTGGCTGATTACAAGGTGCTCGAAAATGATCAGGAATCCGAGTGAGCTGACCAGCGGCAGCGCATGTTCCGTTGCGTCGCCGTAACGGGCTTTCATGTAGCGGTATGTAAATCGCTCGATTATCAGGGAAATGGCGCAAACCGCAACGATGGCCACCAGGGCACCTGCAATCCAGAGGGAGTCCTTTCCGAAAATCGAAAGCAAGACCTCGTTACCGACGGGAAGGTTCCCCGTCATCGTGGCCCACATCATGATCGCGGCAAACATGAAGAGCGCCGGGATCGTGAAGTTGAGGAAGTTCAGCATCCCGATGATGAGCGTGAAGGCCACGGCGACCATGACATAAAGGCCGCCCAGCATCAGGCCGTTAATAAGTTGCTGAAGGACAATCATGCTCTGGTGCGAAACATCAGGACCCGGAAACAGGGGAGGGAGGAGGAGTGCTTTGGTATTCGGCGCACAATGCAGAAATTTGTGAAATTAATCAATGAGCAACCCCGGTCGTGACTGGGGCCAGGTCACGAGCAACACCGGCTGCTGCCGCCCCCTCACATGACAAATGCTCCATGAAGCCCCTCTTTACGCAGAACCGCAAATCAGGCGTGGCCGGCATCACCGGACAACATCGACGCACTGACACCGATCTTGGCGAGTGCTGCGCTCCAGATGGCAGAGGGATCAAGATCGAAAACAAGATCCGTGTCGGCCTCGACCGACAGCCAGCCGTTGGCCTGGATCTCTCCATCGAGTTGGCCTGGTCCCCATCCGGCATAACCGAGAACCAGCAGGCTGCTCCGGGGACCCTGGCCCCCGGCGATATCTTCAAGAATATCGGTCGTTGCCGTCAACGCAATCTGCTCGTCGATCACCATCGTTGCATCCTGCTTGTAGTCGGCAGTGTGGAGGACGAATCCGCGGCCGCTTTCCACAGGTCCGCCAAAATAAATCCGGATGTCGCGGTCGGTGCTGTCCGACTTGAGATCGAGCTGTTCAAGAAGATCCTTGAATTCAACATTATCCAGCGGTTTGTTGACGACCAGCCCCATGGCCCCTGCTTCGGTATGCGTGCACATATATATGACGGTCCGGGCAAACCGGGGGTCCAGCATCTGTGGCATGGCCACCAACAACTTTCCTGTCAGATAGGAATCCGAGTTATCGCTTGGGTTCATCATTCACCTGCCCGCCTGGTTGAAGCGCCCCGGAATGACCGAAATGACTTGCGGCTTCGGGCATCGTGATGCCGAACCGGTCTGTATGATCGTTCATTCCCGTAGCCTATTATACGCCATTGAATCGAAGATCAGGCGAAAGGAACACGGTCAGGTGGGAATTTCCTCGCGCTTCCGTTCCGGCTGCGCAAGCTTTCTTGTCCTTTCAGGCATATCGATTGCATCCCCGGTGCACGCGATCTCGTCAGAGTGGTTCCAGCATGACCATGGTGCGGTGAGACTGGTTTCCGCCACAACCGTCCCTTCGGAGGCCGGACTACTCGAGCTTGGCCTGCAGTTTCGAATGAAACCCGGTTGGAAAATCTACTGGCGTTCTCCGGGTGATGCGGGTTTTCCGCCGCACATCGACTGGACCGGATCAGAGAACCTCGCCGGGGCCCGTATCCACTGGCCTGCACCGATGCGGTTTTCGGTCCTTGGACTTCAGACGCTCGGCTATCAGGACCAGGTGGTGTTTCCGATTTCTGCCGAGGTGTTCGCGCCGGAACGCGGGGTGTCGCTGAAGGCGGGTCTGCGGTTCCTGACCTGCGATGACATTTGTGTTCCCTATCAGACAACCCTGAATCTGGCGCTTCCTGCAGCACCGGAACTGGACACGCCGATGGCGGGTCTCATAGAGAAATGGAAGCAACGTGTCCCGGGCCCGGAGGCACGGGGTGGCCTTGCCATTGACCGTGTCGAAAGCGCAGTTTCCGGCACCGACTCGTTTCTTCTGATTCGCGCTGTCAGCGCAACGCCTTTTGAAGCACCTGACCTATTTGTGGAGGGGCCGGAGGCGTGGAATTTTGCCCGTCCCGATACGCATCTCGAGCCGGATGGCAAGGCTGTCCTGATGCGAATAGATGTGTCGGGTCCGGATGAATCCGAACCCCGGCTCGTGGGCCAGACCCTCGTAGCGACTCTGGTGGATGGAGACCGTGCCATCGAACAGGAGGTAACGGTGTTGAAGGGAGGTGTGGTGCCGCAGGCGCCGGGGCCCCCCGTTTCCGAGACTTCGATCCTCGGCTTGGTGGCAATTCTCGGTCTCGCCCTTCTTGGCGGATTGATTCTCAACGTGATGCCATGTGTTCTGCCGGTTCTTTCCATCAAGCTTCTGTCCATCGTTGAGCAGGGCGGTGAGTCGAAATCGCGGATTCGGGCAAACTTCGTCGCATCGGCAGCGGGGATCATCACCTGTTTTCTCATTCTGGGGACTGTAGCCGTTGGTCTTCGATCCGCCGGACTCGCGGCTGGCTGGGGGATCCAGTTCCAGCAACCGGTATTCGTTACCCTGATGCTGGTCATGATTACGCTGTTTGCCTGTAATATGTCCGGCCTGTTCGAATTTCGCCTCCCCGGCATGATCATGGACGCGGCAGCCACCAGAGACACTGGTTCGGGACTTTCGGGACATTTTCTGTCGGGTGTCCTTGCGACCTTGCTGGCGACGCCCTGCACAGCGCCTTTCCTCGGTACGTCGATCGGTTTTGCACTGATGCGGGGTCCCCTGGAAATCTACGCAGTGTTTCTGGCACTTGGTACCGGTCTGGCGCTTCCCTGGCTTGTTGTGGCAGTGTTTCCGGCCCTGGTGAAACGGCTGCCCCAGCCTGGGAAGTGGATGCTGACGGTCAGGAGAATTCTGGCTTTTGCGCTGGTTGGAACAGCCGTCTGGCTCCTCAGTATTCTTTGGTTCCAGATTGGCGGTCCGGCATCGAGCCTGATTGCGCTCATCATCGCGGCAATCATATTCCTGTTGTGGCAGGGGCGGTCGATCGGAGAAGCCCCCGGGTTCGCAACATGGGCCGTCGTGGCCGTACTGACCGTAATGTCGATGGTGGGTGCTGGCAGTTTTTCCGATGCGGCCGGCGTCTATGAGAATGAAACCGAAGACACTCGCTGGATCCGGTTCGACCAGAACGTCATTTCAGCCGAGGTTGCGGCCGGCAAAACGGTACTGGTTGACGTCACCGCGGATTGGTGTCTGACCTGCCAGGTGAACAAGTCACTGGTGTTGAATCGCGGTCAGGTGTCGTCGCTTCTCGAAAACGGAGCCGTTATCGGGATGCGGGCGGACTGGACTCGTCCCAACCCGGAGATTTCACGCTATCTGAGGCTCTTCGACCGCTTCGGGATTCCCTTCAACGTCGTGTACGGTCCTGACAGTCCTCATGGCCATCCGCTGCCGGAGATCCTGACCGAGGCAGCCGTACTGGACGGCATTCGCACAGCCGGGGGCCGTGCGTCGCAATCCTTGAGGTAAACTCGGGACAAGCTTGGGGGTCTCAGCCGGGGGGGTGACAAATTCCGGCGGGTGGTCTATCTCACAGGTTCGCTTTTACCGGTCAACAGACGGCCAATTCAATCAGGGAGATTCAACATGACAATTGGTGTAGGCGATACGATCCCCTCTGGCACCTTGACGAAAATGGGCGAGAGCGGTCCCCAGCCGATCTCAACCGACGACCTGTTTGGAGGAAAAAAAGTTGTGCTCTTCGCCGTACCCGGTGCATTCACGCCGACCTGTTCGGCAAAGCACCTGCCCGGCTTTATCGAAAAAGCAGATCAGATCCGGGCGAAGGGTGTGGATACGATCGCCTGTCTGTCCGTCAATGACGTGTTTGTGATGGATGCGTGGGGCAAGGATCAAAATGCGGGCGGAAAGGTCGATATGCTGGCTGACGGCAGTGCAGACGTGACCAGGGCCCTGGATACGGTCCTCGACCTGACCGACCGGGGTCTCGGCGTTCGCTCCCGTCGGTACTCGATGATCGTCGACAATGGAACGGTTACCCGGATCAACCTCGAAGACGGGGGTGGTTTCGAGGTCAGCGACGCCGATACCATTCTGGGTCAGCTCTGACACCAGGTCGGAGGCGCGCTCAGCGAGAGTTCAGCAGCGCCTCCTTCATTCCTTCCCGGGCCAGCTGGTCGGCTCGTTCATTGCCGGCATTACCGGCATGGCCCCGGACCCATTTCCATGTGACCTGGCGGTGTTGGGCTGCCTCGTTCAGGCGACTCCAGAGATCGGCGTTCTTTACGGGCTCGTTGGCCGCGGTTTTCCAGCCTCGCCGCTTCCAGTTGTAGATCCAGTTTGTCATTCCGTTCCTGACGTACTGGCTGTCGGTATGGATGACGACCGGGGTGTCGACATCGATTGCCTCCAGTGCCATGAGGGCGGCCGTCAGTTCCATGCGATTATTGGTCGTGAGGCGAAGCCCTCCTTTCAATTCCTGGTCTCCGTCGGGCAGGTGAAGGAGGACCCCCCAGCCCCCGGGCCCAGGGTTTCCCTGACAGGCACCGTCGGTGAAGATCTCGACGGGCGCCGGTATTCGGTCTTCAGGATCGCGATCGGCTTTCATGGACTCATATGTCCTGACGGCGTCTGTGGAATGCAATGACGGAGAGCCGTTCGCGGGCGGGTTTTCGTCGGCGCCATGCCTTGCAACCCCACTTGAATCCGTCTCCAGGGCGGGAGAGCTCAGCAGCGCCTCCCTCATTCCTTCCCGGGCCAGCTGGTCGGCTCGTTCGTTGCCGGCATTGCCGGCATGGCCCCGGACCCATTTCCATGTGACCTGGCGGTGTTGGGTTGCCTCGTTCAGGCGACTCCAGAGATCGGCATTCTTTACCGGCTGGTTGGCTGCGGTTTTCCAGCCTCGCCGCTTCCAGTTGTGAATCCAGTTTGTCATTCCGTTCCTGACGTACTGGCTGTCGGTATGGATCACGACCGGGGTTTCGACATCGATTGCTTCCAGCGCCATCAGTGCAGCCGTCAGCTCCATGCGATTATTGGTCGTGAGGCGAAGCCCTCCTTTCAATTCCTGGTTTCCGTCGGGCAGGTGAAGCAGGACCCCCCAGCCCCCGGGTCCAGGGTTTCCCTGGCAGGCACCGTCGGTGAAGATCTCGACGGGCGCCGGATTTCGGTCTTCAGGATCGCGATCGGCTTTCATGGGACCATAGGTTGTGACAATGTCTGTGGAACTCAATGACAGGGAGAAGTTCAAGGGGATCCTTGGGAGGGGGGCCTGCCGTGTTGCCCGACTTGAACCAGTCTTCAAGACGGGTGAGGAAAAATCTCAGGGCCGCCCCTCGGGCCAGTATTGGGAGTGCATTTCGCTCCTCGGGTTCGAGAACCCTGCGGCTCTCGTATCCCCGGATCATGGCGGCTGCAAGTTCAGGATCTGGTGTTGATCGACCGCCGAAGCACCAGGCGTTTACACAAATTGCGAGGTCATAGGCGAGGAAGTCGTTACAGGCGAAATAAAAATCCATTATCCCGGTGACGTTCATATCGACAAAGAAAACATTGTCGGGAAACAGATCCGCGTGGATGATACCGGCCGGAAGGTCAAGCGGCCACAGGGCCTCAAGTTCATCAAGTTCCCGGCGAATGCGTTCCTCGAGCCCGGCCATCAAGGAGTCTGTGTGGTGGGCGTTGGCTTCAAAAAGGTTTCGCCACCGGCGGACAGAGAGATCATTGGAGCGCTGCAAATCGAAGCTGCCTGCGGCGAGCTGCAGAGCTGCGCAGGCTCCGCCAAGTGCTTCGCAGTGCCGCGCAGTTATGATTTGAGGACTCCTGCCCGAAAGGAAGGTGGTGATCAGGGCTGGTCTGGTGTGAAGGGTTCGTATTGCATGGCCTGATCGATCCGGTATCGGGACAGGACACGCGATGCCGCTGGAGGCGAGATGCTGCATCAGTCCCACATGGAAAGGCAGGTCCGCCGGCCTTACGCGGGCTTCGAACAGCGTCAAGATGAACTTCCCGGTGGTGGTTACCAGGACATAGTTCGTGTTTTCGACGCCTTCAGCGATCGGGGAAAATGAAACAACCTGGCCGAGATCAAAGTCCTGGAGGAAGGTATCAAGCCTGTCTCTTGCAACTTCAGTATAGACTGCCATGCACGAAGACGCTCAGTCCCTCAGTTTGGCGGGCAGACTGAAGATAACGTTTTCGTTGGACAGGATCCGGTCCTCGACCGTGACCTCAAACCGGCCCGACAGAAACTCGATCAGTTCCCGCACCAGGGTCTCGGGAGCCGACGCGCCGGCTGTTAACCCCAGGGTATGCACATCCTGGAGCCATGCGAGGTCGAGTTCACGGACATTCTGTATACGAACCGATCTCGAACAACCGGCCATGCGGCCGACTTCGGCAAGACGATTCGAATTGGACGAGTTGGGGGCTCCCAGCACAATCAGTGCGTCGCACTCGGCGGCCATTGCCTTGACGGCAGCCTGACGGTTTGAGGTGGCGTAGCAGATGGTCTCTTTCCTGGGTGCTTCCAGTGCAGGAAAGCGCTCGCGAAGAATCGATACGATCTCTGCAGTATCGTCGACGGAGAGCGTCGTCTGGGTAATGTAGGCGATGTTTTCCGGGTCCGGAACCGTGACCTTGCGGGCCTGTTCCGCGTTCTCCACAAGGATCATGTTTTGACCGCCTTGCTGGCCTAATGTGCCGATGACTTCGGGGTGGCCGGCATGCCCAATAAGGATGATCGAGTGTCCGTCTTTTGCGAGCCGGGCTCCTTCAACATGCACCTTGGTCACGAGCGGGCAGGTGGCATCGACATAGTCGAGATCCCGGTGTTTCGCTTCCGAGTACACGGAGGTGGGCACGCCGTGGGCGGAAAAAACCACTACGGCCTCACCGGGCACTTCGTCGAGCTTCTCGACAAAAACGGCCCCTTTCCGTTCCAGCGTCTCGACCACATAACGGTTATGAACAATTTCGTGGAGGACATAGACTGGAGCTCCGTACTTCGTGAGGGCCTTCTCCACGATCTGGATTGCGCGATCGACACCGGCGCAGAAGCCGCGCGGGCCAGCCAGCAGGATTCTCAGGGGGCGCGAGGACAAGATGGGTTCCGATTTCCGAATTCAATTACGTGCAGAGCGGTTTCACCGTATCCATCATAGCGGGAATAGCGGGTCATGCATCATCATTCCGGCGTTTTCCTGGCGTCGGGTTGCCAGTTGTTCATCAGGCATCCCTGGTTGCCTCAGGAAACCGGTCCGTGCCCGAAGCAGTCACAACGACACAGGCTCCTCCCCAGCCATGGTGTCCCTGACTGTACATCCTTGCATTTGACATGTTCGTCCGCCGGAACCAGTGCGGATGTTGCGAACAGGTGTCGGGCGACAGGCGAGGTGCAACCATTGAAGAACGTTTGCCTTTTAATGCATGCGGGTACGAGCGGCACCCCTGCTTCGAACTTGCTGTTTTCCACTTTCGCGAAGCAAAGGCCTTCCCTTGAGAACGGGACCGTGTTCCTTTACATTTTGCCCTGCCGTGGCAGCCGTCCGTGTTGCCGGGTCAGGTCAGGACTGCTTCAGGGGAGACATGATATGGCAGAACCGGTTGTGGCACAAAAATCACCCTTTGGCGCGGATGTCGAGGCCGGAAAATCCTATTGGTGGTGTGCCTGTGGTCGCAGTCAGAGCCAGCCGTATTGCGATGGTTCACACAAGGGTACCGGCTTCTCGCCGGAAGAGTTTCGCGCCGAAAAAACCGGCACCGTCTGGTTTTGCGGATGCAAACACACCAACGAATCGCCACTCTGTGACGGCTCCCACAAGACTGTCTGACAAATCCCTGTTCAGGAAGGAACGCCGTGCGTGCAGATTGCGTCGCGGCAGTTTTGCTCGGTTTCTCTGGCGTGGGGGTGGCTGGCTGCAGCAGATTGGATGAACAGGCAGACACTGCATGTCCGCAGGTCGTCATCCTTGGTGAGGCACGGACTCCTGTGCGGTGTGGAGACGGTTCGGGTCCAGGCCCCTGATCAGAGGGTGAATCACTGGCTTCACGGGTTTCTGCGAATATGGCGAGAAAGCTCTCGCGGTCTCGCTTGACATCGAATTCACACTGACGCGCGATTCAAGCGTTTCTGCAAAGGCTGCGTCCTTTTTCTGGTTTGTTGCGGTACCTGATCAATATCCGGACCCCGCCGGAAAGGGCGTTGTGCCGGTGGCTGCCCTCTTTTGCGAAGACGAGCTGCTGCTTCGGCAACGCGATGAGGCCGAAATCGTGGTTCCCGTCAGCCACCCCCATGAGGGACTTTCAAAGCTGATCGTGATCGGCTTTCAGCTCACACGGGAAAAGCCTGAATTCAATCGCGAACAGCGCCGGCGTATTCCCGCATCAAGACCCTGATCCCGTGGAGCGGATGACCGTTTCGGCCTGGAATTACAGTCATGGCGATGGCTCCGGACGTTGAACTGCCGGTCCCCCAGACTGTTCCCCTGCTTTCCTGTCTTGCAATATCACCTGCGGCCAAGTTCTTGCGATCCGATGTTTGTACGGTGCTTGCGGAATTGGCAACGGCATCGGACATGACAGCTTTTCGGGCGTACAACAGCGGAGCCCGGATGGGCCGGGTGCGTAACATATCGGCACCGAACCCGATTCCGGTTTGCTGCCCGCTGATTCCAATGTCTGCCATTCTGTTCATTAACAAACTCAGCATCATATGCGCTCAACCGATGCTGTGACCGAGCACACACCGGTCATTGCGATCTGTTTTGACCTGGTCGCACAGATCGTCACCAATTGGCCGGTACCTCGACACAGGATCGGAAGGGCCGTGATTGAACAACATGATTTTGTGGTGTCCTGGGATGAGAAGATCATTCGTGCATGAGAGGCCTGCCAGCCAAGCGTGGAAGATGACAGGCATGATGGCTGGCCGTAGTTTCTGAGCGGATCGCGGTTTGCACCGTCAAACGATCAGCAGGTGATGGTTTGAAACCGTTTGATTCGTTCCGGGCCATGCCATCAATCCCACGCACTGCTTCTGCGCCGCGGTTCAATCGGAAGCACGGGTGCAATTGGTTGTTCGAACAGTCCTTGTCTGTCTGGGCGGCGGCATCTCCGGTCGCAAATCCACCGGGACCCTGACGATAACAGGTCCACGGTCAGCCGAGGTGCGAGCAGCGATCTGCAATTCCGGAGCACTTCGGTTTTCCTGCAATGATCGATGGTACAGGTTGACGCATGCAATCCAGTATGGTGCGCTACCCTGCGCGCCCTGACTGTCAGGTCTATCGTCGGTGCGTGAAGGTGGGACTTTCGAGGGAGACTGCGGTGGCCGCTACGCTGCCGCCTGATTTGGCACGAACCGCCCTGCATGAGGTTCACAGAAACCTTGGCGCGGTGATGACCGCCTTTGCCGGTTACGAAATGCCGGTACGCTACAAGGGCGGAATCATTGCTGAACATCTGCATACCAGAGCGCAGGCGTCATTGTTTGATATTTCCCATATGGGTCAGATTGCGATTCGGGGAAGAGATGCTGCCGCGGCGCTTGAGACGCTGGTACCCGGCGATATCCGGAGTCTGGAGACCGGAGGCATGCGCTACACGCTTCTGACCAGTGAGGAAGGGGGAATCCTCGATGATCTGATCGTGACCAATGTCGGTTCCTACCTGTTTCTTGTTGTCAATGCCGCGCGAAAATCTGACGATATACGCTGGCTCCGGGAGCGGTTGCATCTGCCCGTGAATGAACTTGACGAACGATCCCTGCTCGCCCTGCAAGGGCCGGCAGCTGCGCGGGTTGTGGACCGATTCTGCCCGGGCGCCGGAACCATGCGCTTCATGAGCGCCCGACCCTTCGAAGTGGCCGGATGCCGACTGGCAGTCATGCGTTCCGGTTATACCGGAGAGGATGGTTTTGAGATTTCGGTTCCGTCGGAGGACGTCGTCCGCATAACGGAAATGCTGCTGGCGGAAAAGGAGACCAGCCCCGCCGGGTTGGGAGCGAGAAACTCCCTTCGCCTGGAAGCTGCCCTCTGCCTCTACGGTGAGGATATTGACGAGACCACGACACCGGTTGAAGCGGGGCTGTCATGGACCATCCCGCAACGTCGCCGCGAGGAAAGAAATTTTCCCGGTGCCGACAGAATTCTTGGCCAACTGCAAGACGGCGCCTCCATGAAGCGCGTTGGCATCGTACCGGATGGCAGGGTGGTGATACGAGAAGGGGCACAGCTGATTGATCAAAAGGGAAAGAACGTTGGCCGTGTTACCTCGGGTGGTTTTGGTCCGTCCGTCGATGGCCCGATTTCCATGGGATATGTGGACACTGGAATCGGGGCGGCTGGCACATTGATCAACGCGCTCGTTCGGGGCCGGGCCAGACCCTGTAGGCTGGCAACGATGCCGTTTGTCCGGCACAGATATTACCGAGGCGAGGGGAGTACATGAGCGGATTGAGATATTCGAGAGAACATGAATGGGTTCGGCTCGAGGGAGATATTGCCACGATCGGTATCAGTGACTTCGCCCAGAAACAACTGGGAGATGTGGTATTTGTCGAATTGCCGGATGTTGGTTCCACCGTCAACCAGGACGACGAGATGGCAGTGGTGGAATCGGTGAAGGCTGCCAGCGAAGTGTATGCGCCAGTGTCGGGTCAGATCACCGAGATCAACGGGAAATTGGAAGAAAACCCGGGCCTGGTCAACGAATCCCCCCTGGGCGAAGGCTGGTTCGCCAGGCTGCGCGTCAGTGATTCGTCACAGGTTGAAAACCTGATGACCGAGTCGGAGTATGCCGACTACGCAAGTGATGTCGATTGATGCGTTACCTGCCCCTCACTGACGCTGACCGTCGTGTCATGCTTGCTGAAATCGGTGTGTCTTCGATCAACGATCTGTTTGTTGACGTTCCCGAGGGTGCCCGGCTCGACGGACTGCTCGATTTGCCCATGCATCTGGGTGAAATCGAGGTGGAACGAGCGTTGTCTGCGTTGGCTGCCCAGAATCTTGATGCGGGCCGCGCTCCCTTTTTTCTTGGTGCCGGCGCCTACCGGCATCACGTGCCGGCAGCGGTTGATCACCTGATCCAGAGAGGAGAGTTTCTCACCTCCTATACGCCCTATCAGCCGGAAATCGCGCAGGGGACCCTGCAGTATCTTTTTGAGTTCCAGACCCAGGTCTGCCTGTTGACCGGTATGGATGTCGCGAATGCGTCTCTCTATGACGGAGCAACCGCTTGTGCGGAAGCGGCGATGATGGCAAGGCGGGTGACGCGGCGATCGGATACCGTGCTGTCCGGCGGTCTGCATCCTCACTATGCCGAAACGACCAGGACTCTGCTGCAATTTCTCGACGGCCAGGTCGTTCAGCTGCCGGCAAACGTGGACAGCGTCGAGGATCCGGTGGCGGGAATCTCCGAAAATACGGCCTGCATCGTTGTCCAGTATCCGGATATGTTCGGCCGGGTCACTGATCTGCAGGCCCTGGCCGATGCATGCCGTTCAGCCGGTGTCTTGCTCGTGGTCGTCGTGACGGAAATCATGGCGCTCGGAGCTCTGCGCTCACCGGGTGATATGGGGGCCGACATCGTAGCTGCGGAGGGCCGGTCACTCGGAAACAGTTTGAACTTCGGGGGCCCCGGCCTGGGTCTGTTTGCTGCACGCAAGGAATTTCTGCGCCAGATGCCGGGTCGTATTGCCGGTCAGACGGCCGATATCGACGGCCGCCGCGGCTGGGTTCTGACCTTGTCAGCGAGAGAACAACATATCCGGAGAGAAAAGGCGACCAGCAATATCTGCACGAATTCGGGTCTCTGCGCCCTGGCATTCACCATTCACCTGGCGCTGCTGGGAGAGCAGGGATTTCGACAACTCGCGAAACTGAACCACGCGAAAGCCGTGCAGCTGGCCGATCTCCTCGCAACCGTCAACGGAGTCGAGGTGTTGAACGAAGCCTACTTCAACGAATTCACGATCTCTTTGCCCGTGAATGCGGTCGATGCTGCGGAGATGATGGCTGAACGGGGAGTACTGGGCGGCGTGCCAGTGCCTCGCCTGCTGCCCGACGAACCGGACCTGTCCAACCTGCTTCTCGTTGCGGCAACCGAAACGCTGGGTGACGATGACATGGACCGTCTTTGCCGCACATTGACGGACATCATCTGATGGATCGTTCCCAGGGCCGCCGAACCCGGAGCGACCCGCCCTTACAGGTATCGGGGGGACAAAAGGCCAATCCTGCGCTGGAGATCGAGGAACCCCTGATCTTTGAGCAGGGCCAATCCGGAAGAACGGGCGTTGATCTTCCGAAGGCCCCGGTCACCGGGACCAGACTGGGTGGCCTGGAACGGAAGGAGGCCATCGGGCTGCCGGGTTTGTCCGAGCCTCAGGTGATCCGCCACTTCACGCGTTTGAGCCAGAAAAACTACGGCATCGATACCGGCATGTTTCCGCTGGGTTCGTGCACGATGAAACACAATCCGCGGCTGAACGAGAAGATTGCGCGAATTCCGGGATTTGCCGACATTCATCCGTTACAGCCGCCGGGTACAGTTCAGGGCGCTCTGAAACTGTTCGACACACTGGCCCACTGGATCCGGGTCCTGACCGGAATGCCAGCGGTGGCCCTGTCGCCGTCTGCGGGTGCCCAGGGCGAATTGTGCGGCCTCATGACCGTTCGCGCCGCTCTGGAAGCAGCGGGAAACCCCCGGCAACGTGTCCTGGTTCCCGATTCTGCTCATGGAACGAATCCTGCTACGGCTTCGGCTTGCGGCTACGCGGTAGAAAGCGTTCCGCTGAATGATCGGGGTCGGGTTGATCTGGCGGCGCTGCGTTCGGCACTGGATCGCGACGTCGCAGCCTTCATGCTCACCAATCCCAATACGTGCGGCTTGTTCGAGGACGAGATTCTGGAACAGGCAGCTGCCGTACATGAAGCCGGGGCCTATTTCTATTGCGACGGGGCGAATTTCAACGCGATCGTAGGGCGCGTGCGACCGGGGGACCTCGGTATTGATTGCATGCATCTCAATCTGCACAAGACTTTTTCCACACCTCATGGGGGTGGCGGCCCGGGAAGCGGCCCGGTCGCATTTTCAAAAGCCCTGGAACCCCATGTTCCGAGGCCGTGGGTGGTTCACGGAGCGGACGGATACAGGTTGGTCGAGCATGAAAGCGATACCGATCCCGAACAGCGCTCCTTTGGTCGTCTCAAGGCCTTTCATGGACAAACCGGCATGTTTGTGCGGGCGCTGGCCTACATGATGAGTCATGGAGCTGACGGTTTGCGTCAGGTTGCCGAGGACTCCGTACTCAATGCCAATTATCTCATGGCGCTCTTGTCTGATGTGATGAGCGCACCCTTCGAGGGGCCCTGTATGCATGAGGTGCTGTTTGATGACGGCTTTCTTGAGGGCACGGGTGTCAGCACGCTGGATTTTGCGAAGGCGATGATCGACGAAGGCTTTCATCCGATGACGATTTATTTTCCGTTGGTGGTCCATGGTGCACTCCTCATCGAGCCAACGGAAACAGAAAGCCGTGAGAGCCTCGACAGTTTTGCCGATGCGTTGATCACCCTGGTCCGACGCCTCAGGGAAGAGGGAGCCGAGAGCTTCCGTGCGGCACCTCTGGGAGCGCCGAGGCGGCGCCTCGACGAAACGGCAGCGGCCCGGCGTCCGATCCTGCGCTGGGAGCATGGCGGTAACAGCCGATAGACCCGGAATGAACGGCCGTTCTGACGGAAGCCCGAGCGACCGGCTTCCGGTTCCGGTGGGAACTCTGGCAAGTGGTCGCCCGCCCGGATCGCTCACACATGCCTGGTCTGGACTTCAAGGTCGCCTTGTGTCGAAAGCGGCTGCGAAGCAAACCTCTCAGCCAGACCCCCAGATTTCCGATGCCGTTTGCGCCACCAGCGCCAGTTTTTCCCACTGGGCCTGTTCACTGACATTATTTCCGACCGCCATGCTGGCAAATCCGCACTGAGGGCTGAGGCACAGGTTGTCCAGGGGCAGGTATCGAGCCGCTTCGTCGACCCGTCGCTTGAGATCGTCCGCAGATTCCAGTTCGGGGAACTTGGAACTGACGAGGCCCAATACTACGATCCGGTCCCGTGGCGCAAAGCGAAGCGGTTCGAATCCACCGGACCGGTCCGTGTCCCATTCCATGAAAAACCCATCGACGGGAACGGTCTCGAACATGTCCTCCGCGACCGGCTCGTATCCTCCCTCGGCGATCCATGAACTCTTGAAGTTGCCGCGGCACATATGGACTGTAACGGTCATGTCATCAGGGCGTTCCCTGAGAGCCGCGGCGATGCCCCGTCCGTAGGTCCGGATCAGCCCTGCAGGATCGTCACCCCGTTCCGACATCTGGTTTCGTATCCTGCGATCACAGAGCATCGCGAACGTGGTATCGTCCAGCTGCAGGTACCGGCAACCTTCGTCGTAGAGCATTTTCACCTCATCCCGGTACGCGGCGCACAAGTCCTCCCAGAACCCCTCCATGTCGGGATAGACATCCTTGCTGATGAGACCGGGCCCGCTGCGATGGTAGGCGAGGCTCGGCGACGGAATGCAGAATTTGGGTGTCTCGCTGACATGCTTCTTCAGAAACCGGAAATGATCGAGCATGACCCCGCCCTGATTTTTGATCCGGTTCGTGACAACCAGGGAATTGACAACATGACCACCCCTGAAGGCCGGTCCCTGATGAGGTGCAGATTGTTCGATACCCTCGAGACTGCAAAGGAAGTCGTAGTGCCATGAAGTCCGCCGGAATTCGCCGTCGGTTATGGACTTGATGCCGGTTGCTTCCTGCTTCCGGATGACGTCCAGGATGCAGTCATCTTCGATGTCTGTGAGTTCGGAGCGACTCATCTGTCCGGCTTCCGCTCTGGCCCGGGCATCGTGAAGGGTTTGTGGTCGAAGCAAACTGCCAACATGATCGGCCCTGAATGGCGGCATGGAAGGGTCCCGATGGGTCATGTCTTGCCTCCCTGCATCACGAATGTTTCAGCCCATGCAATCTTGCCGTCTTGATGACAACCCCCTTACCGGACTCGCATGCCCGATCGGGCGCACCCGGCTTCTGTCGTCAGCAACCATTGTTACCGCGTCGGCGAATTTGCGCAAATTTTCAGATGGTACTCGATCCCAAACCTGGATACGGGATGGTCAATCCGGGCTTGCTGCTGGTCCCTGCTGACGCTGGATGGTGCAGCCACCCGGGCTATGCAGAGGCGTACAAAGGCGAAACAATACCCGCCCCGGCTCTTGATGAAGGGCCCGAGGCCGTGCTCATCACAATCCGGCAGACCAGTCCCCAGAGAGAAGGTCAACCGGAGAACGCGTTGTCCGGTTCAATCTTGCCCCGGGATTGAGTGACGATCAGCAGGGACGTCAGTGCAGTGTATCTCGAAGTTCGGCCATAGAACGGTTGATCAGGGCTGACGATTTTTCGTCATCCATTCTCGCTCTGATCATACGGCGCGTTGCCTCAACAGCAATGTCTACGGCTTGCGCATGTATGGCACGTACGGCTTCAGCTTCAGCTTGCGCGATTTTCTCCGTCGCGGCCTGTTCACGACGGCGCAAGGCCTCCACCAGCTTCTCCTCGCCGTCTGCGAGAAGTCGTTCTGCACTGGCCTGCGCCCTCGCTACGACAGTTTCGGCTTCCTGGACGGCTGCCCGCTGCTTGCGCTGATAGTCCGCGAGAAGTTGTTGTGCCTCTTCTCGCAGAGCAGCGGCCTCGTCGAGTTCCCGGCGTATGGCCTCGACCCGGTTGTCGAGCATGCCGAGAACGGCACGTTTTGCAGGCTTGAAGACTCCTGCGATCAGAATGACAAAACTGACAGCAACCCACAGGGTGGGATCCTGGAGGTCCATCAGCTCCGCTCCTGCATGGCAGTGGCAACCACTGCTTCGGCTTCTGTGGCAGGAACTTCTGTATCCAGAAGGCGCGCCGTCGCGGCCTGCGCAACGTCTGCCGCGATTGTCCGAACACTCGCGAGTGCTTCGGTCCGGGCCGCCTCGATCCTGTCGGTTGCCTGTTGGGTTCGCGCTCTCAACTCTTCGTCGAGCGCCTCCTGTCGCCTGGCATTCTCTGCGGCCAGCTTTTCGCTCGCTTCCCGCAGGTGAGCCTGGGCCGCAGTGCGCGCCTCATTCATGGTTTTTTCGTATTCGGCCAGAACCCTGTCGGCTTCAGATTTCAGTTGTTCGGCCCTCCGCAGGTCCTCATCGGCCCGCTCCTGCCTTTCAACCCGAATGGCGGTAACCCGAGGAAGAGCAATTTTCCACAAAATCAGGAACAGGACAGCGAACGTAACCACCAGCCAGAAGGCCTGGCTGAGATAGGTTCCCATCTGCTCGATTTGAGGCATCTGTCCTCTACCCTGAAAGCTGGCCGCCGTCTAAAAGACGAACAGGATAAGAAAAGCGATGACGAGGGCGTAGAGTGCGATGGCCTCGACCAGCGCGAACCCGATCCAGGTCATCTGGGTCACGTTCGGAGCGGCGGCCGGATTGCGGCCGACGGCTGTGATGAATGAGGAGAAAATGCTTCCTATACCGATCCCGGCACCAATCACGCCGACGGCTGCAAGACCGGCACCAATCAGTTTGGCGGCTGCTGCTTCCATGGTTCTTTTCCTTTCGTTGCTAGGTTCCAGTGTTGGAAATTGTCATGAATTCAGTGCAGGTGCACTGCGTCCGAGATATAGAGGCATGTCAGAACGGTGAAGACGTAGGCTTGCAGAAAGGCGATCAACAGTTCCAGCCCCGTCAGGGCCGTTGCGAACGCCAACGGAAACACTCCGGCAACGCCGAGGGCCGGCACGAAACCGGCGAAGACCTTCAGCATCGTATGACCTGCGGTCATGTTTGCAAACAGGCGAACTGCCAGGCTGATCGGGCGCGACAAATAGGAGATGATCTCGATTGGTATCATGAGAGGCCACATGACGATGGAAACGCCGGGTGGCACGAAAAAACCGAAAAACTTGATACCGTGCTTGACAAACCCCAAAATCGTGACCCCGACAAAGACAGTCATTGCCATGATGAAGGTCACGATAATGTGGCTTGTAAAGGTGAAGCTGTACGGGATCATACCAAGCATATTGCCCAGCAGGACGAACATAAACAGCGTGAACACGAACGGAAAGTATTTGCGTCCTTCGCTGCCAACCGTATCCCGTAGCAGGTTGGAACAAAATTCGTAGGCCATTTCCACAAGGATTTGCCAGCGGCCCGGGACCAGGGAACCGCGGCGGACCCCCAGGATCGTGAGAAGGCTGACGACAATGACAACGATCACCATCATCAGCGCCGAGTTCGTAAACGAAATATCATAGCCGCCGACTTCAATAGGAATCAGGGGCTTGATTTCGAATTGCTCAAGCGGGCCGTGACCACCGCCCGGTGCGCTGCCTGCCAACTGTCCGGCCTCCTAGTCCTTCTTGTCCGAGTCCCTGTTGGCTGTCGGACGTCTTCCGAATCCGATCGCGCTGCCCTGTCCGGTTGCGGTGCGATAGACATTCAGAATGCCTGCCGCCGACCCGAACACAAATCCCAGCAATGACATCAACGGCAGGGTTCCCAGCCAGCGGTCCGCCAGATAGCCCAAACCCACGCCGATTGCCAGTGCCGCGACCAGCTCGATACCCACACGCATCGCCATTCCGAGGCCGCTGTGCCGCGACGACCTGCCACCCTCGTTTCCGCGAATTCGTTTATCGCGGAAACGACGCAGTCGATCATCAAGACTGTCACCAGTTTCGCGTGAATTCCGTTCGGTCATCAAGGATTGCATGCGTCCCGTTCATGAAAAGCGGGGCGATGGTTGCAAAAGCGGGCGCAAAGTATGGATCCTGAAGCGCACTGTCAAGCTTTGAAGCGACGCTGCAGGTATTCACGGGATCCGTGGTGGATCGCGGTTTCACGCAGCGTCCGCCAGTCGCCCGGCGGTCTGCAGATCGACGGAAACCAACTGGGAGACACCGGGCTCCGGCATTGTGACCCCGTAGAGATAATTCATGTGGGCCATGGTCTGTGAATTGTGCGTAATGATGAGAAATTTGGTGCTCAGTCGTCGTTCCAACTCTTCGAGAAGTCTGCAAAAACGGTCGACATTGTCGTTGTCGAGAGGAGCGTCAACCTCGTCGAGCACGCAAATTGGTGCGGGGTTGATCAGGAACACTGTGAAGAGCAGGGCCAGGGCTGTGAGTGCCTGTTCGCCACCCGACATGAGCGTGAGGTTTTGCATCCGCTTGCCGGGTGGGCTGGCAAGAACCTCGAGACCTGCGTCAAGGGGATCTTCTGAATCTGTGAGTTGCAGTTTCGCCTCACCGCCGTCGAACAGTCCCTGAAACAGATCTCGAAAATGACGGTCCGCCTGTTCAAACGCATCAAGCAGCCGTTTTCGGCCTTCCCGATTCAGTCCGGATATTCCCTGTCGAAGTTTCGCGATCGCAGCAAGCAGATCGTCGCGTTCACCGCTCATGCTGCGAATTTTCTCGTCGAGGGCAGCGACTTCTTCCTCGACCCGGAGATTGACTTCACCGAGCCTGTGCCGTTCGCCGCGGAGGCGCTCCAGCCTCTGTTCGCCTTCCTCAAGTGACGGGAGGCGATCCTCCGAATCGATGCCGACAGCGGCGAGGAGTGTCTCGGGCGTGGTTTGCAGACGCTCGCGTGCCGCCTCGGTGATTCGTGAAATCTCCTGGGCATGGAGGGTGACGTCGGCCTGCCTTCGTTCCCGCTCGACCCGGCCGTCCGAAAGTTCATGCTCCCGCTTGCGCAGGGTGCGCGTGGCGTCCTCCAGTTGTGACTCGGCCCGGGCCAGGGCATCGGCCGTATCCGAGCGGTTTTGCCCAGCTTCGTTCTGCCGTTCGATCAAGCCCGATCGTTCATTTCTGATTTGCTCGGGCCGCGCCCTGTTGTCCTCAAGATCGCAAACCGCCTGTTGCCGTCGGGCTCCAAGGCTGTCCAGTTGTTCGTTGGCGCTCTTGAGCTGACGCTCCCAGGATATCTGCTCACGCGGGATGGCGTTCAGACGCTGTCTTCTGGCGTTGGACTCCTGTTCCAGACGGGTGTGCCTGTTGCTGGCCTCATCCAGCTGCCTGCGGCTGTCGTCAAGCAAGGACCGTTGTTGCTCGAACGCAGCTCGCTGTTCTGCAAGAGAGTTCAGAGTGGAGAGCGCTTTGGTGGCTGCCGCTTCCTTGTCATCCACTTCGGCCATGTCGGCGACCAGCTGGGTCTCAAGCTCGATCAGCCCTGCGATGCGAGACTGGGCAACTGTGACCTGTTCCATCAGTTTCGAGACCTTGTCGCGAGCGATTTCCAGCAATCTGCCTGCCTCGCGCGCCTCCGCTCGAAGCGCATTTTCGTCGTCCTGCGCGATCCGGACGTCCGTTTCGCATTTCTCCCGCTGAATTCGGGCGTCTGTTTCCTTTGCTTCCGCTGCCAGAATACTCCCGCGGAGTATCTCCAGGCGATTCCGCTGCTCAAGGCGCCTGGCAGCCGGGGTCGGAGTGCCGGCTGCGACTGTGAAACCGTCCCACCGCCACAGAGCACCGCTCCTTGAGACCAGGCGCTGGCCCTGGCTGAGGCGATCACGAAGCATCGGTCCTTCGGATTCGTCCTCGATCAGTCCGATCTGGGACAGTCTCGACTGAAGGGCGGCCGGGCCACGGACATGCGCACTCAGGGGTCGGACGGAAGAAGGGAGCCTGGACAGGGGACACCGGTCCGGTCCGGCGTGCCAGTGGACCGGTGATTCGGCGTCGAGTGGCGCTTCGAGATCGTCACCAAGTGCTGCGCCGAGAGCCACTTCGTATCCCGTGTCGACCTCTACGAAATCGACAACCGGAGGCCAGTGATCCGATCCGTCAGTTGCCAGAAGTTCAGACAGTGCCGAGACTTCGGAACGCAGCCTTGTGGCGGACGCCGCGTCCCGCTCATAGGCCTGTCTCTGTTGCTCTTCCGCCCTGCGAGCCGTTGTGGTGCGCTCTTCGGCATCTGCCAACCGGCGACGTATTGAATTTCGGGTATGCTCTGCCCGCTCTGCCTCGTCGCGGGCTTGTGCCAATGCAGCATCATGTCCGGCAGTAACCCGGGAGCTTTTCAGGCTCTCCTCGAGTTCGCTGTGGCGCTCTTGCAGTTTCGTCCGGCGAGTCTGACATTCCAGAATTTGTTGCTTAAGGGCTGAAGCTCGGGTCTCTGTGGCGCTTACGGCCTGTGCGAGATCTTCGAGCCGGCCCTGGCCGGCGAGGACATCAGCTCTGGATTTTTCAAGAGCACTGGCGGTATCTCGCAGGTTCTGTTCGTCATGCGCCAGCGCGCCTGTCAGCGTCACTTTTTCGTTTTCAAGAAGTTGTGCCTGTTGCCCGGCATTCTCGCAAGACTCATTCTGACGCTTGTAATCGTCATTGATCTGGCGAATCTGCAGTTCGATCTCGCGGCACCGGGCTTCGATCCGCTGCTCTTCGCCTTCGAGAATGCGGATTGCCGTCGAGAGATTTTGGCAGGCTGTATCCGCGTTTCTGTGTTTTTCCCTGAGCGCTGGCAGGTCCGCTTCGATTTGGGTGGCCTCAGTGGTCGCGACAGCGACCTGTCGAACCAGTTCGTTGACCTCGTGATCGATCTTCAGACGGGCCGCCTCTGCTTCATCATGCTGACGGCAGGCTTCCGACCATAGCAGATGAAGAACTATGGCTTCCTGGCGTCGAATATTTTCCGTCAGATTGCGATAGCGTGCTGCCTGGCGGGCCTGGCGTTTCAGAGCCTGATACTGGGACTCGAGAGCTGCGATGACATCATCGAGGCGATCGAGATTGGTTTGGGCCGCACGGAGTCGTGTTTCCGCCTCCTGACGGCGGCTGTATAACCCGTTGATTCCGGCAGCCTCTTCCAGGAGGGTGCGACGATCAGCGGGTTTGGCATTGATGATGGAGCCGATGCGCCCCTGACTGACCAGAGCCGTTGAGCGGGCACCGGTCGAGGCGTCAGCGAACAGGGTCATGACGTCGCGCTGACGGACATCGGCGCCATTGATCCTGTAACAGGAGCCCCGTCCCCTCTCGATATGGCGGGCCACGCTCAGCTCATCCGAATGGTTGAAAGGGGTGGGAGCCCGGCGGTCGGTATTGTCCAGTGTCAGGATAACCTCTGCGAGGTTGCGGGCCGGACGATTGTCGGTACCGAAGAAGATGACATCGTCCATTTCGCCACCGCGAACCTGTTTCGCGGAGATTTCTCCCATTGCCCAGCGCAAGGCTTCTACGAGGTTCGATTTTCCGCAGCCATTGGGTCCGACAACCCCCGTCAGTCCGGACAGAAATTCCACTTCGGTCGGCTCGACGAAGGATTTGAACCCCGTCACCTGCATGCGCATGAACTGCATGTTTCGACGGCCTCCTGCTGGTTCTTTGGCTGATGTCCCTGACGGTGCCCTAGTTTGCGAGCAAGCCATCAAGGATCTTGCGGAGGTCAGGCACGGAAAGATCTCCGTAGCGGCGCCCATTCACGAACAGGGTTGGCGTCCCGTCAACGCCGAATGTCTGTACGGCCTCGAGTCGCTGGGTCAGGACTTCGTTCTGGATATCGCGGTTGTCCAGGCATTTGTCGAAGGATTCCGAACTCATTCCACCGAGAGCGAACAGTGTTCGCAACGCGGTTTGCGGATCGCGTGAGGTCGCCCAGCTGTCCTGCTGGTCATAGAGAAGTTCGATGAATCCGAAATAGTTGTCGCGCCCGGCGCAACGGGCCAGCATGGAAGCGGCCAATGCGACGCCGTCAAGAGGAAAGTCACGATAGATGAAACGCACCCTGCCTGTGTCGACATAGTCCTTCTTTATTACCGGGAAGGTGTCCTTATGAAACCGGCCGCAGGTCGGGCATGTCAGAGACGCATATTCGACAATCACGACGGGGGCACTCTCGCTACCGATGGAATAATCCTGATCGTTGATGTTGAGATTGGCTATCTGGCCCTGAGCAACAGCGGGCGCCGTTGCGGCCAGGAAAAGCATGACAGCGCAACCGCTCACAACCTTCCACATCTTTTGCATCACGTCTTTCTGTTCCACAATATGTAGCGTGAGCGCAGACTAGCGAGGAGCAGACAAGCTGTCTATGGGGTAATTTGCCCCGGAGTCGGGATTATTCGGCAGCAGATGTTGTATTCCGGCCGGTGATTCGCCTCAGGTTGGCCTGCCACCATGGACACGGATGGCTTTTCCCAGCCGATGGAGTGAATCACGAAGTGACGGGTTCTCGACCGCTTCCAGCAGCTGGTCAAGGCGTTCCTCTTCTGCCGAAGTCAACCGTCGGGGTGGTTTCGCCTGTTTCTGACGCAGGGGAATGATCG
The DNA here is from genome assembly GCA_965221485.1 of Alphaproteobacteria bacterium. Taxonomy (GTDB): domain Bacteria; phylum Pseudomonadota; class Alphaproteobacteria; order MPNO01; family UBA830; genus JAJEBT01. The sequence continues at coordinate 4,067,825 of OZ244893.1, forward strand.
GCCCCTGCTTGTAGCGAAGTTCCCTTACGACACTGTAACCGAAGAATGTGTTGACCCGTTCCATGATCTGGGGGGAGAGGTGCTGGATCCTGACAGCGAGACCTGACGTGACCCGAAGGTACAGGATTCCGTTTGCTCGACCGCTTCTGAACACGAGTTTTTCAGGGATTGTACCGGCCGCAATCATTTCACCGACGATGACAGGCCATTCCGTGATGATCCTGACCTGGGTAAATCCACGCTTCCGGGCTGCCGGCTCGGCGATTGACGGCAAATGGCCGCGAATGGCGAGAAGTCCACGCGCCTTGCGGGTGTCCTGTTTTTTTTTCTTCCGGCTGCTGGACGATTCCGGCGACATGGTCTTATGGTATTCCGGCTCCCCGGAGCATGCAATGTTATCGCGGAACCCACCTCCGGCGGCGTATCTTGGCTCACCCCAGACCTCCTGCTCCTGAAGACGGAACCGTGACACCTCGCCCCGTCGCAGGGTCGCTTCTGACCTGGTATGACCAGCACCGGCGGAATCTTCCCTGGCGCAGCGCGCCGGGTGAGTCACCGGATCCCTACCAGGTCTGGCTGAGCGAGATCATGCTTCAGCAGACGACGGTCGCCGCTGTTCGATCCTATTTCGAGGCCTTTGTGCGGCGCTGGCCCTCGGTAGAGAGTTTGGCGCTCGCCTCAATAGATGAGGTTCTGCATGCCTGGGCGGGCCTCGGCTATTACGCACGGGCGCGCAATCTTCACAAATGTGCGAGGGCCGTGGTGCGCCTCCATGACGCAAGGTTTCCGGCGGAGGAGGCCGATCTTCAACGGCTGCCGGGAATCGGTCCTTATACGGCAGCGGCTATTTCGGCCATCGCATTCGGTCGCCGGGCCACACCGGTTGACGGCAATGTGGAACGCGTAATGGCCCGGCTGTTCGCCGTTGAGACGCCGCTTCCCGCCGCCCGTCCCGTCCTGCGCCAACACGCGGTGTCTCTTACCCCCGATGTCCGTTGCGGTGATTACGCACAGGCAGTCATGGACCTGGGGGCAACGATCTGCAGGCCGCTCAACCCGGATTGCGGGAACTGCCCTCTAAACGGGGCCTGCGAGGCCCGGGCGCAGGGAATTGCGTCTGACCTGCCCCGGAAACTGCCCAAGGCCGCGCGTCCGCTCCGCCATGGCGTTGCCTTCTGGATCAAGAGACCGGACGGCTCCATCTTGTTGAGGCGCCGGCCGGAGGACGGTTTGCTCGGCGGGATGATGGAAATTCCTTCCACCGATTGGCGGCTCACCGAATGGACTCTGGACGAAGCGTTCGCTTGTGCACCCATGCAGGCCGACTGGCAAGTCTTCAAGGGGAAGGTTCACCACACCTTTACACATTTTCGGCTCGAATTAAGGGTCTTGGGAGCACAGCTTTCACAGCACGCGAATGTGAGCGGAATCTGGTGCCCCGCAGACCGGCTGGCGGATTATGCGCTGCCCAGCGTGATGCGGAAGATTACGAAATTTGCTGTCAGCGCGGGCTGAAACCGTTCAGTCTGAATCGAGCTTGCAAGGGGAGTCCCGGCGAGGCCCTTCCCGCTGACAGAAATCGAGACCCCGAAGCTTTCACGTGATTGCAGGGTGCGCAGTCTTCCGCGAGGGCGGGCCAGATTCCGAATGGTTTGGCCGCCTCCCGGATAGTTGCCCGGATTTGTCACTCCGTGACGAGGTCGCAACCAAGAAAATTCCGCTTCTGGTTGATCGCTGCTTCCATGACGGAAAAGGATCCGGCAGCCGGATCAATAACGTAGTCCCCCTTGTTGGTGACGGCGGCAATCAGCTTTTCCTGGAGGCGCACCGGTTTGGCGTGAGGATGCCCACCGTTGACGAACTTTTCCTGCCAGACATCGACGATGTCGTGAATTGTCCAGATGCCCTTGGCCCGCTTAGGTGCCTTCTGCAGAATGACGCAATATTCTGCCCGACGCCGGGTCCGGTATCCCATTCCGAATGTCTGTTTGTCCCAGGTGACAAGATCGACGATTTCGAGGCTTGTTCCGGTAAACCAGGAAGCGATTCCCTGGCACAGATGGAACTTGTCAACCCAAAGAAAAAGATGTCCGGAGGGCATCAGGACGCGATCGATGGCCGAGATGAATTCTCCGATCCGGGTCTCGGACATTTGCTGCAGAGCCACTCGTTTCTTCTGGCGCGCGTCAGCCTCGTTGCCATATTTGAGCTTTTCAAGCACACCCCGGTATTGCGGATCAAGAAACCCCACCGGAATGGTCTCATCCGGCAAGGCAGACAGGAACGTCAGTCCGTCCATCTTGAGACGGGTATTGGGCGTGATCGATTTCGGCAAGGCGAAGGGTGGTGCGACAATCTGGCGTTCCCCGGAATACACGCTTTTGCGAGTGCCGGTGGCCGCTGTCTGGCGGGAACGTTTGCGAATTTGGGTGGCTTGTTCCATCGCGACTACCGTTTTGTCTGTTGCTGTCAAAGGGTCTGGCCTGGGCGCAACTGGCGAGTTTCACCCTGCTTTCGCGTTGCTCTGGGAGTCCATGGACCTCGAGTGAATCCCGCTATGTTTCGGCATCACACCTGATTCGCGGTCAATGGACCAGACATTGGCTCTGGGAAACCCGGATCAAACTCAGAATTACAACACGCTTACCCGATCGAAGTTTCGCTCGGAACCTATATATTGTGGCAAAATTGGCAGACAGACGCAAGTGTGTGTCCATGACCGTGCTGACGGCAGATGATATGTCCAAAGTATTCTCCGGATGATCTGTCCGGTTTTCGACTGTTTCGAAACCTGCGGGGGAACGGAGCCGGTGTCGTGGCCGAGGCTGATGAAGTTCGAGAAAGTTGCAAGTTTCAGTCAAACTCCTGAGCGCTTTGACAATTGAAAATTGCAGGCTCATCGTCCGTGACACGGCTGTACAGCGGGTTCGGATGAGCCCGGGTCCGATATTTGTTTCCGGGGAGGTTGACGTTGAGGCAGTGGTGCGGAAGTCGGTTGATCAGGGCCGTGGCAATGACCTCGTTGCCAAAGACGCTTCTCGAGACCTCAAAACCCTTTTTGCACGTCAGCACCCGGGGCGCGGTCGTGGCGGGTATTGATGATTTGAGAGAACGGGATGTCTTCGTTGTGGCGAACGGGCAGATAGCCGATCGCGTCGACCACAATGAATGCGGGTTGCATCAGGACCTTGAGCCACAGGCCAGGTTGCCAGCGGTCGGCGATGATCAGAAGCCTCGATGCGTCAGGATTATATGGTCGCTCCATGTTGCACCACCAGATGCGAAGGGATTCGCGGCCGAACGTGACCGCGTCATGATCTATCCCGACACGGCCCAACCGCAATTGGCTGTGATGTCATAACCATCATGCGGGAATCCGGATCCGGAAAATCATGGACCCATGCTCGGGCAGGCCTTCGGAATACCATTCCCGGTTCTGCTGGTTGTGGCTGCGTATTCCATAGTTCAGGAGTGTTCTGATATCAGCCGGGCGATCGGAGCAAAACTTCGCCGATGATGGGGGGACACCCCCGCAGACGTCAGCCCGGCGCGATGCTGTGGCGTTCCGTATCCAGCATTGCTTTCCCAGCCGAAATCGGGATAGCGCCGGGCCAGTCTCGACATGATGCGGTCCCGGGTCACCTTGGCGACGATCGACGCACCGGCGATGGAGAGTGATTGCGCGTCGCCGCCGACAATGGCCTGTGCTGGACAGGGCAGGGACTTCGGGAGGCTGTTGCCGTCAATCAGCGCCACATCCGGTGGGTCGGAGAGCCCTTCAAGGGCACGAGTCATGGCGCGATGTGTCGCACCAAGAATGTTGTATTGCGTGATTTCGCTGACGCTTGAGGCGCCAAGACCGACATCCGCATGTTGCATGAGGATCATAAACAGATATTCCCTTGCCTTTGCGGACAGCCGCTTGGAATCATCAAGGCCGTTGACAAGCGACAGCGGCAGATCTTCTGGAAGAATGACGGCGGCGGCCACCACCGGGCCCGCCCATGGACCCCGGCCGGCTTCATCCACACCGGCAATCCGCCCCGGCAACGATTTTTCAAGGCTCAGGTCGGGCATTGGTCCCACCTCGGACTCCGGAGCCGAGATTATCAGCAAAAGGACGAGCCGGTATCATGGTCTGATGAGCAGCGTCCGGCGTGGTCAGGCCAAGCCTTCGAGAATACAGGCATCTGTCACACCGCGCTGATCCAGGCCGACGCGTACGGTGGAGATTGTGTGGCACGGGTAAGGCATCGGGGCCGATCAATCGTCAAACAGGCATAGCTGGTCGCCCGCCCGTGCCGGGACCCGGAAGCGGGAACAGTCGAGCGGAAAGCGCTGCTGATTCAGTCCATAGCGGCGACACGCCTGATCGAATCTTTGGCGATAGAGCTCTGCGTACGGTCCTGTTCCGCGCTGCCTTTCGCCAAACCCGGGAACATAGAGCTGCCCATTCCGGGTTTCGCGGATGGCGTTCAGAACATGATCCGTTCTTAACGGAAAATGCTCCTCGAGCCATTCCCGAAAAATGTCCTTGAGTTCCAACGGTAACCTCAACAGGACATATCCGGCCATGCTTGCACCAGCCTGGGCTGCGGCGTCAAGTATGGCCTCGAGCTCGTTATCGTTGAGGGCCGGGATCACCGGCGCGGCCAGGACGCCGGTCGGAATCCCCGCCGATACCAGCTTGCGGATTGTCTCCAGCCGCCGGTCGGGTGTTGGCGCACGAGGTTCAAGCCGTCGCGCCAGATCCCTGTCGAGGGTGGTGACCGAGACACAAATTCGGGCCAGTGCCGACTTTGCCATCGGACCGAGGATGTCGAGGTCCCGGGTGACGAGACCGGATTTCGTGACGATGCTGACCGGATGGTTATGAGCGGCCAGCACTTCGAGAATCTGGCGGGTAATTTCAAGTTTGCGTTCTGCGGGCTGATAGGGGTCCGTATTGGTTCCGAGGGCCATGACTCCGCATCGGTAACGGCCTGCAGACAGCTCGGTTTGGAGCAACCGGGCAGCGTCCGGTTTGAAGAACAGTTTCGTTTCGAAGTCCAGCCCGGGTGACAGGCCGACAAACGCGTGGGAAGGCCGAGCGAAACAGTAAATGCAGCCATGTTCGCAGCCTCGATAGGGGTTGATGGAGCGGTCGAACGGCACGTCAGGTGACTGATTACGCGTAATGATGCTGCGTGACACTTCCGGTGTCAGTGTGGTGGGTATGCGCGGCAAGCAAGCCGTTTCTTCAACTGTCCATCCGTCATCAAATGGCTCGGTCGCATGGTTTTCAAATCGGCCGGCCGGGTTTGACACGGCACCGCGACCCTTGTGGGGGCTTCCATGAACAGATCGCTTTGTCATGTGACAGGATTACCATGGCGTGAAAAACAATTCAAGAACACTTGTGCGGCTCCATGGACCTGTCTGCACATGAATACCGGGTCTTAAAACCCTGTATCGCGTGTGGTTTGTCCGCCGAAACGGCAACCCTGACCAGTTCTCGGCGGTTACAAGATTTTGGTACTCCCGTTCCATCGGATCGCGATTATGGTAGGAACTCGTTCCATGACAGACATCAGAGACCTTTCCGTTGTCATACCGACCCTTAACGCCGAGGCAACCCTGACGGCCTCGCTGGAGTCCCTGTTTGCCGCAGTCGGCGGTCCGGTTGGTGAGGTTATTGTTGTGGACTGCGGATCCATTGACCGGACTGTTGAAATCGCCGCCGCCGCGGGAGCCCGGGTCCTTTCGGCGCCACGCGGCCGTGGGCATCAACTGCGGGCCGGGGGCACCGCTGCTGCCATGGACTGGATCCTGTTCCTGCACGCTGACACGCGGCTGGAACCGGGATGGGAAGAGACGGTCAGAAACTATATGGAGGCCGAGGAAAATCGCGAGCATGCGGCGGCGTTCCGGTTTCGGCTGGACAGTGAAGCGCCCGCTGCACGGCGGGTCGAGCGGCTTGTCACATGGCGCAACCGGACGTTTCGGTTGCCCTATGGTGATCAGGCCCTGTTGCTTCATCGCACGCTTTACCAGCGCGTCGGTGGATTTCGTCCAATGCCCCTCTTCGAGGATGTCGACATTATCCGCAGGCTGGGACGTCGCCGTGTCAGATTGCTTGATGCTGCCGCCCTTACTTCGTCAAGCCGCTTTCAGCGCGACGGCTGGTGGCTGCGGCCATTGCGAAATCTCTCCTGTCTTTTGCTCTATCTGCTCGGTGTTCCCCCGTCAATCATTGCACGGGTCTATAAGTGAAACACGTGGTCATCTTCGCCAGACGCCCTGAGGCCGGGCGGGTCAAGACACGTCTTGCGAAGGACATCGGAACAGGCGCGGCGCTTCGATTTTACAGGACCAGCCTTTTCGGACTGGTCCATCGTCTGGAGGCTGATCAGCGGTGGAAATTATGGTTGGGTGTGACACCCGACTCATCCGTGGCGGACGGTCGCGGATTGCCGAGGAGGCCTGAACGCCTGCCGCAGGGTCGGGGGGACCTCGGTGCCAGAATGGAGCGTTGCATGGGTTCCTTTGGCAGGATGCCTGTGATCATCCTCGGAAGTGACATACCCGAAATCAACCGCCGACACGTGGCCCGGGCCTTCGTATCGCTCCGTACAAATGATCTGGTTTTTGGCCCGTCTCCGGACGGAGGTTACTGGCTCGTGGGGGCTGCGCAAGGCGAAAGAAGCCGCGGCCTGTTCCATGGCGTACGCTGGTCAACCCGTTTTGCGTTGTCAGACACGATCGCCAATGCCGGTTCCGGTATCCGCATTGCGATGATCGATACCCTTGCCGATATTGACAGCGGTCCGGACCATGCGCGCTGGAAGGCAGACCGTGGGAAGACAAACCGCTTTCAGGACGGTTCCCCGGACTCCTGAAGTCGCGGAATCAACTCGACAAAGTTGCAGGGTTTGTGACGAATATCGAGTTGATGGACAAGAATGCCGTCCCATGCGTCCTTGCACGCGCCTGTGGAACCAGGCAACGCGAAGAGATAGGTCCCGCCGGCAACGCCGGCGGTGGCGCGGGACTGGACTGTCGAGGTGCCTATGGTCTCGAAAGAGAGCATCCGGAACAGTTCTCCGAAGCCCGGGATCGACTTTTCATAAACGTCGTGAAACGCCTCAGGTGTTACATCCCGTCCGGTGACCCCGGTGCCTCCGGTCGAGATTACAACATCGACATCTTCACGTGATATCCAGCGCTGCAATTGGGCGACAATCTGCTGGCGGGAGTCCTTGACGATTTGGCGATCCGCCACCCTGTGTCCGGCCTGCTTGACGCGGTCCGCCAGCGTATCGCCGGAGCGGTCATCTTTTTCGGTCCGCGTGTCAGAAACGGTCATGATCGCGATATTCACCGCGACAAACGGAATTCGTTCGTCAATCCCGAACATTCCGGGCCCAGGACCTTTCTGATTGTTCGCTGGATCTGTACAAACCGGGATTACCGCCCGCCAGCGCAGTCAGGGATGTCGCATCCTGACCAAACTGGTCACGATACATCCACAGGCTGGCCAGAACCCGCTCTACGAAAATGCGGGTTTCCCGGGCGGGCAGGCTCTCGATAAACATCAGGGGATCCGTGTATCCGCCCCGAGCGGCCCGAGCCAGCCACTTTTGCAGATTTCCGGGACCCCCGTTATAGGCAATCGCCATGCGCAGGAGATCGCCCTGGATCAGTTCATGTTCCAGCAAATGAATCATGTATTTCTGCGCCAGGGACATATTGAGTCTCGGATCGTAAAGCTGATGCCTTCGGGACCCGCTGAACCGTTGCCCCGAGATGAACGAAGCGGTGGCAGGCATAAGCTGCATCAGTCCGACCGCGCCCGCATGGCTGCGGGCTCGGGCGTGAAAGGCAGACTCCTGGCGCATGACCGCGAAAATCAGTGCCCGGTCCAGCTTGTACCCGTCGCGTGGCTCCCAGCCTGGTACGGGATAAAGGGCCTTGACACGGAAGGGGTCGGATTCGTTGGACCACGCTGCTCCGGCACGATAGGAGGAGGCTGGCAGCGAATAAGCGGTTGCCACCGCGATCAGGGCCTTGGCAGTCTCGTCGCCATCCCGGCCGATCAAGGTACGCAACTCACGGTCGGCACGGGTGTACTGTCCGACCTGAACGAGGGCGAGAACCCGCCGTCCTGCCGGTCGCGCCCGAACCCGCTGCAAGCGAGACTGGTTCAGGGGCAGGGGCGTCCAGTCGAACGGAGAAGATTGTCCAAGCCAGCGCCGCGCAATGAGGCCATAAAATGTGCGCTGTTCTCTCGCTGCGATTCTCAGGAGGAGATTGACGCGGTGAGGGCGCTGGCCTTTCATGTTCGCGCGGGCAGCCCAGAATGCCGCGCCGGCCCTGTCCCATCCGCCAATCTCGGAGGACCGGCTCAAGGCTTCCAGATGATTGCTGGCTTCAATGAATTTTCCGAGCCGATACGCAGACAAACCTGCAATCCAGCGGGCATAGGGCAGCCTTGCTCCGGACTTTCGGGTTGCGGCATCAGCAAGGCGAAAGGCCTTTTCTGCATTTCCGTAAAAAAACCAGCCCGACGCGATGATCGTGCGCGCCAGATCGTAATCGGTTCGGCTGAGATGCTTGCGGTTTTCCTTCAGGGAAATGAAACGCGTGGACTTGGTCAACCATTGGCGATTGACCATGCGGCGAACCTGTTTCAGGACCTTGCGAGCGTTTCTCCGGACCGGGACATGCCCCGCCTGCTCAATGTTGGTGTAAGGCTGGAAGACGGGATAAAGACGGCTTGCCGGCTGCCGGGGAGCGCGGGCATTTCGCGGTTTGCGGCGCAGGGCCAGTCGGTAGATCCGCCGAGCCTCGTAGTGGTCGGCGTATTTCTGCATCCATTTGGCCAGCTCGTTGTATTTTGACCGGTATCGTGTCGGATGCAGGTAGCGCTGGGCCAGAACATGTCCCATCAGCACCCTGTTATTCACTCGCTTGATCAGGTGGTCGGCCTTGTGCCAGGCTCCTCGCTCCTGGAGCGCAAAGATTTCCTCATACAAACTGCGGTCGGTTTCGGACAGAATTCGCGGATCAGGGGCAGTCCTGGACGGGTGGGCGATTTCCGGGCCGCCTGCTCGTGCCACAGTCGTTTCCCCACGGGCAGCCGGGGCAAGGGCACACATTATGGCCAGGAGTCCCAGCCATTTTTTTACTGCCAACAAGCTGTCTACCCTCGCTCAGCCCGCACACGGAACCATTGAAGGTCTCGTCCAAAACCTGGACATAACATAATTGAGGAGCTTCCATACGGCAAGCGAGGCGCCTGCGGTTCGTTCTGATACCGAGAATTGAGGGTCAGATCGGATCGTCTCCGTGTCGATCAGGCCGGAGACTGGTCGCGGCGCCAGAGCGTTGCTGATCCGGTGGCGTTGTACAGGAGGTCAATCAGGCGTGTCGTAATACCCCCGCGGATCCAATCTCTGCCCCTCTTGGTGACGTGCGGAGTATATGTCGTCCTGTTTCGCGACACCTTCACTATCAGGCCAGACAGAATGATCCGGTAGTGGCCAGGGTCAGCGACAAGAATGCTCCCGCTTCGGTCGCGTTGATCATCGGATTCCTTTTCGTGGGACGTGTCCGGTGTTTCGAAGACCGGTTCAACATGATCCCGCCCGGGGGCCGGGACGGGAAAATGACCGGACCGGACTTTCGAAGAGATCTCAGAGATGCCCTCCAAACCGGAACCGGGGATCCGGGAGGCCAGGCGGTGGTCGGGGTCGCGCCCAGTTCTCCCTCGGCTCCGTCCGATGGATCCGGGCCCTGCAGATTCGCCCTACTGAGGTGTTTCGGGCCAGAAATGAGGCCAAAAGGAATGGAAATGGCGGCGGTCGCGTTTGTGCCTTTCTCGCAGAGATTGGCAGCACCGCTTGAAACCCACCGCCCTTTCCTTGGCGAACCCGCCCGTTTCATAAGCGCGAACGCGGCAAGATCTGCCAGGAAGACTTATCCGAATTCGGGCCCCGCTATTGCAAACAGACGGTCTGCGCGCTCGAACGCGGGAATCCCTCCTCGATACATTCGAAAATACGGGCGCTGAAAGTCGAACCCGCTGCGTTCAAGCCATGGTCTCGGTCCATCCATCCGGGCGATGACGTCGATGAGAAGCGGCCCCCTGACAACCTTGACAATTTGGCCAATCAAGGCCCGGGCGGTCTCGGGGTCATCCGCAACGATCGGCCCCGCATGCGTCCAGCGAACACCGTTTCTTGCCAATGCGTAACCGGCCAACCTCCCTTCCCTCCTGGCAACCAACGCGCAATCCGGTCTGTGGGCGGCCAGATATGTCAGGAGGGGAGCCCGATCGGCTCCAAAAACTGCCAGATCCTGGGATCGGACTTCATCCATGGCGTGGGAGGTCAGGTTCTCCAGGAACACGCCGCCGGGCATGGGATCCGCATCCGCTTCAGGATGCTCCGCAACAAGCCGGTCAATGCGAACGGTTTCGGCAAAACCAAGCGGAAGATAAACCTCGCGGCCTGCCGGGGTTGCATCGAGTCCGGGTATGATTCCGCGTTCTTCCAGATTGGTGATAACTCTTTCCATGAGCTCCGTGGCAATCCCGCGCCGGCGCCATGGTTCGCTCACCAATACCATACAGACCCAGCCAAAGTGGCCGTAAGGCAGCGCCATGGCGCTCGCGATCAGACGACCCGTCTGATCGCTATAGCCGTCACCAAATCCATGCCCCAGCATGTAGGACCAGTCGGCCTGTGTCTGGTTCCAGCCGATCTCGGTTGACAATCGGCACCCTCTGGCATCGTCCCCAATGGACAGCTGGTGACGGAAAACGTCAGAACGCTCCGGCCCGGTTGTCATACTCGGTCGGTTTCCCAAGAGAGGTCCCTCCCTTAGCGATCCAGTCCGTAACCCAATCGATCATCCTCGCGAGCGGTACCTGAGGGGGACCAAACAAGCGTCGTGCCTCCGAGGCATCGTTGAGCCATGCGGTCGGCGCTTCATTACCGATGAAGGTTACGGGTTTTCCAAGCCTCTCCCCGATTGCCTTGGCAGTATCCCGGATCACAATTGTTTCCGGCCCCGTGATATTCAGTGGTGAGGTGGGCGTCGTACAACGGGCAAGGGCGCGCAGCGCCTGCGCGTTGGCGTCCCCTTGCCAGATGACGTTGACATGGCCGGTAGTTACGTCAACGGGATGCCCTGCATGCACGCGTTGGGCGAGGTCATGCAGCACCCCGTAGCGCAGGTCAATTGCGTAATTCAGTCGAAGCAGGCGTCCCGGGGTGTTCCATCGTTTCGACAGGTATGAGAACAGGCGTTCCCGGCCGAGGCATGACTGTGCATATTCGCCAATCGGGCCGGGTGCGGTGCCTTCTGTCGCGCCACCGCCCGATATCTTCACGTGAGGGTAAACATTGCCGGTTGAGAACGCGACGATCCGACTGTCGCGAAACGTTTCTGCAACGATTGTCGGAACGAACGTATTCATGGCCCAGGTCAGCGCCGGATCACCCTCTGCGCCAAACTTGCGGCCCGCCATGAAAACCACATTGGGTGTTTGCGGAAGTCGCAAAACGGCCTCCCGATCCAGCAAATCGCAGACGATGGTTTCGATGCCGTGCTTCTGGAGCTGGTGGCGTATCTCCGGATCCGAAAAGCGGGCAACACCGATGATGCGGCGTTGAGGCGCTGCGCGTCGGGCCATACGGGCCAGGGTCGGCCCCATTTTGCCGGCAACGCCAAGAATCAGGATGTCGCCCGGACACTCTTCGAGATCGGTTGTCAATCCGGATGTTGGCCTGGTCATGAACTCCTCGAGATCTGCCGTTCCGTCAAACCGGTCCGGCAGATCCGGGTCTGGCCTTGCCTGGATCACTTCGGCATCTTGACCGACATATCGAGAAAGTCATTCGAGTATGCGGATGTGATCTCGAATGGTTTCTTGATCGCGAAGTAGGTCTCGACCATGCCATAGTCGCTTTGCATACGTGCCGGGTCGAAATATCCCAATGCCCTGGTGCGGGATGTCTCATCGCTCATCAATTCCTCAACCAACCGCCAGTTTTTCATCGACGTATCGGTCTTCAGTCCGGAATTGGCAGCGACCAGCGCGTCTATGCAGGGCACGGGTTGATTGACACAGTCCGCGTAGGCTTTCTGGGTAACGCGCACAAAATCGGCAACCGCTTTTCGGTTGGCCTCAAGATAACTGGCGTTGACGATGATGGAATTGCCATAGGGGTTGATTCCGTGCTTTCGCCACGGAAGAAAGCCCATATCGTCGCCCAATGTTGCCTGAAAGATGAAGTGAATGTTGTAGAAGGATGTTGTGAGGTCGATGTTGCGGGACTTCAGTGCTGCAACCTTGGCGTTCGGGTCGACATTGACCCAGCGGACCGATTTGGCATCAATTCCGACCGCTTTGGCGAGAGCAGGCCACATCTTGCGTGCGGCATCCCACGGCGGATTGCCAATCTTCTTTCCCGCAAAGTCCCTGGCATCACGGATGCCCGAGCTCTTGAGCCAGTACATGCCATACGGCGAGTTTGCATAGATGTTCATCACACCGACCAGATTCGCTCCGGCACCCCTGGCAACCAGAGCAGTTCCAAGATCTGCGATGCCCATCGAATTCTTGCCGATTCCGACCCGCTGGGATGACAAGGTTGATCCCTTGCCCTGGCTAATGGTCAGGTCGATTCCAGCCGCTTCATAGCGGCCTTCCGCCTTCGCCCAGTAGATCGGCGCATGGTCGCCTCCAGCGACCCAGTTGAGGATGAAATCGATTTTCTCCGACGCCTGGACCGTTCCCGAAACGAACGGCGTCATCATCAACGCTGCCGCGATACAATGATATTTTTTCATGACGTTTCTCCCTCGTTGAATAGAGCTATAGCTGAATCTCCGGTTCACCCGGTTGAGACACCTTGCGACGCCACTGTTATGATACCCGAAACCCAAAGGGTAATGGTATCAGCCGTGTCATGAGGCTTCTCCAGACTGATTTGCCGCCCGAGATAAGATCAATCCTGCATGCAGGCACGGTCATTCCGGCCCATCCGCTGGCCCTGGATGCTGATCGCAAACTTGATCTCCGCAGACAGCGGGCCTTGACGCGTTACTATCTTGATGCCGGTGCCGGCGGACTCGCCGTCGGCGTGCATGCGACCCAGTTTGCGATCCGGGAGGCGGGTCTCTACGAAACAGTGATCGAGTGTGCTGCCCGGGAAGCTGATGGCTGGACCGACCGGCCAGTCATTCTCATCGCGGGTATAACCGGCGGTACGCGACAGGCTGTCTCCGAAGCGCACACCGCCCTTTCCATGGGTTACCATGCGGGCCTCGTGAGCCTCGCCGGGCACGATGGAGCAAGCGAAGACGAACTCATCTCACATTGCATCGCCGTCGCCGATGTCATTCCAATCGTCGGATTCTATTTGCAGCTGGCTGTTGGGGGAATTCGGCTCAGTGAAGCGTTCTGGAGACGCTTTGCGGAGATTGGCAATGCGATCGCTGTCAAGATCGCGCCGTTTGATCGGTATCGTACGCTTGAGGTTGCGGCGGGTGTCGCGGCTGCGGGCGCCGAGAACCGCATCGCACTGTACACCGGCAACGATGATCATATTGTTTTCGATTTACTGGCCCCGCTCTGCGTAACTTTCGAGGGGGGCACCGCTTCGCTTGACATATGCGGCGGACTTCTTGGCCAGTGGAGTGTCTGGACCCTGCGCGCAGTCGAGCTGCATGCCCGTATTCGCAAGGCGAGGCAGACTGGCGCGATTGCGCCCGACCTCCTGCGCATGGCGGCGGAACTGACAGAGTGCAACCGGGCCATATTTGATGCTGCTAATGGCTTTGCCGGCTGTATTCCGGGCTGCCACCATGTCCTGTACCGACAGGGCCTGCTGGAGGGGACATGGTGCCTTGATGCGTCTGAGTCATTGAGTCCCGGGCAGGAAGCCGCCATCAACCGGGTCATCGCCGCCTACCCGGATGCGAGTGATGATGACTTTGTCCGCGCCAATCTCGACCGCTGGCTGCAATCATGAACTGGTTATCAGGGGCGTGGTCTCGTTATGCCATCGCCGTTCTTGCTCATGTTGCGGTAATCTGCATCTGGCAGGCTTTCGTCGAACTCGGCGAGGTCGAGCCTTACATCATGCCGACACCGGTTGCGACGCTGCGGACGCTTCTTGATGACAATGCCTGGGTATCAAACACATTGTTCACGGCAGCCGAGATATTTGGCGGTTATTTTCTCGCCGTAGCGTTCGGTGTAACCATGGCCCTGCTGTTTTCATGGTCGCGAATTCTTGATGCGGCTCTGATGCCGCTCATGGTCAGCCTCAACATGATCCCGAAGGTGGCCCTGGGGCCGATTTTTATCGTCTGGTTTTCCTATGGACTCGGCTCCAACATTCTCATGGCCTTTTCGATCAGCTTTCTTCCGATCCTGATTACCACCGCGCGTGGATTGCGTGAGGTTGAACCTGATCTCATTGACCTTGTCCGTACGTTGCGCGCCACGCGATGGCAGATCTTTGTGAAAATTCAGCTCCCCGGCTCCCTGCCTTATGTATTTTCGGGGATGAAGGTCGCGGTCGTGCTGGCTGTCGCGGGCGCCATTGTGGGTGAATTTATCGCCTCCGAGCGGGGACTGGGGTATCTCATGACCCAACGCCAGGTGGAACTCGACACAGCGGCGATGTTCATGGCGGTTTTGCTGATTACGCTTGTCGGTACGACTCTTTATGGCATCGTTCTCGGGCTCGAACGGCTGACCGTGCAGCGTGACGCCCGTATGGAGGGGGTATGACCGCTCCCTACATCCATCTGTCCGGCGTTCGCAAGGTTTTCTCCGGACGGGAGCGGGATATCGTTGCGGTTTCCGATGTGAGCTTCGATGTTCATTATGGTGAACTGGTGGCCCTGGTCGGGCCCTCGGGATGCGGCAAGACAACGCTGCTCAAGATTTTGGCGGGGCTTCATCAACATGATGGGGGAGAAGTGCACATTGGCACGGATGACGTTCCGTTTGATGCCAGTCGCGATATCGGAATGGTGTTTCAACAGCCCTTGCTTCTGAAGTGGCGGCGGGTCATCGACAATGTCCTGCTGCCCGCAGAGATCCTGGGCCTTCCTGTCAAGGCAGCCCGTGATCGCGCGACAGACCTTCTGGACCTCGTTGGCCTGTCCGGGTTTGCCCATAACTATCCCTACGAGCTTTCAGGGGGCATGCAGCAACGGGCGGCCATAGCGCGGGCTCTCATCCACGATCCGAGACTCGTTCTGATGGACGAGCCGTTCGGTGCTCTCGATGCACTGACCCGGGAACATATGAATATCGAACTTCTCAGGATCTGGGAGGAAAGTCAGAAGACAATTGTGTTCGTGACGCACGGCATTCAGGAGGCCGTGTTCCTGGGAAGCCGGGTGATTGTCCTGACCGCAGGGCCGGCCCGAATGGCAGACGAAATCGGGGTGGATTTGCCCTATCCCCGCACGCTCGAAATGAAGACCCGGGAGGAATTCGGGGCTTATACCCGGCGGGTCTACACGACACTCGGTTTGGCCTGAAGATCATTCAGCGAGCACAACCGTCAGGTTGCAAGTTACGGTAGTACCCTTGCTCCCATTCGCAACAGCCGCCTGAAGTGACAGACATTTCGCGGCTCCCCGATGCGTTCGCGTCAATTTTTGCCCGGGCGAAGTGCAGCAGATTGCCGGAAATCGAAAGAGTCTGCCGGCAAGGGCCAGTGCCGGACCCGGGGGTTTGATCCGGGAGGGGGTCAGCTCTTGCAGTTGCGCCCGGACCGGTGGTGCTTCAGAAGATGCCTGCTCCTCCCCATGCTGCTGCAGAGACCGCCCGTTGTACATGTGATCGACAGGCTGCCGATGCAATTGCCGTTCCGGGACAAAGCCGGACACAGCTCATATAATCAGGCGACAGGCATCGAAACCGGGGCTGGGCCATGACGGACATCATCCTGGACGCGTTGTCACTGGAGGCGGGTGGAGGAGATTTCCATCTTCCACGTCTCGCACTCGGTGTATTTCTGAACGATCAGCCGACGCATTGCCTCGCGGTTGGCTCGGACCGCCGGTCCCACCGCCCGCTCATGCGACATGAGGGCTGGGTGCTTCCCGCGGGTAGCGAAGGATTTTGCGGGTATGATGAACAGCTTGAGGTTGTCATCGTTGCATTTGGGGAACGGCTGCTCGCCGAGGTTGGCCTGGAAAGACCGGAACTTGCGCAACCCAGGACCGGCTCGTTCGATCCCCTGACCCTGCAACTGGTGCTTTGCGCCGGGACCTTTCTCGAAGCTGGCACACTCTACCGGGAGACGATGTCTCGCGCACTGGCCGCCCAGCTGGTGAGGTCGGTTCACCCAGAGTGGCCAAGGGTCATGGATATCGAGGACCAGCGCCTGAAACGGGTTATTGCCCACATCGGCGACTGTCTGTCCGAAGATCTGTCCTTGAAGACTCTGGCCGATATTGCGGCCATGAGCCCCTACCATTTTGCCCGGGCGTTCAAGGCAGCGACGGGTGTGTCTCCTCTCCAATACGTGATCAATGCGAGAATGGACCTGGCGAGGACCCTGCTCAAGACCACCAGGCTGCCCGTATCCCAGATTGCTTTTCGCACGGGATATGCTGACCCCGGCCGTTTCAGTCATCATTTCAGGAACCGGATCGGCGTGACGCCCGGCGCCTATCGCAAGGGATGAAGCGCGAAACCGCAGGAATCATCCAAAAAAGCGCAGGAATCGCCGATGCCATTGTCTCGCCAGGACGCAATGATTCCGTCAACACACCCGGGACAGGGAGACCAGGAATGAAACCTCTGACAGTGATTGCGGTTGCCGCATCTCTGGCCGCCTCGCAGGCACTTGCCGATTCCGTCAGCCGCAGTGTGACGTTCGAGAACGAAGGTGCGACCTTGTCCGGCACGCTTTATCTGCCGGCAGCGGCATCTGGCAAGCCCTTGCCCATGGTCGTCGTCACCGGTGCCTGGACCAGCGTTCAGGAACAAATGCCGCGGGTCTACGCCCGGGAGATGGTCGAACGTGGCTTTGCTGCCTTTACCTTCGATTTTCGCGGTTGGGGCAAATCCGGAGATCTGGCCAACAGGGTCCGCTACAAGGAGGACCCGGGTGCCAAGATTTCAGACATACGTGCGGCCATCCGGTTCGTTGCAACTCTGCCCGAGGTCGATACCGCCAGGATCAACGGG
Organism: Alphaproteobacteria bacterium; assembly: GCA_965221485.1. Taxonomy (GTDB): domain Bacteria; phylum Pseudomonadota; class Alphaproteobacteria; order MPNO01; family UBA830; genus JAJEBT01. The sequence goes on from OZ244893.1 coordinate 4,085,034, forward strand.
CTCGGAATATGCGCTTCCTCTGGCTATATGGTTGATGCCACCTCGGGCAATCCGCTGGTCAACCGGGTTGGCCTGGTTGCCCCTTGGCTGCAGAATGACGAACTGGTCCACGCCGTCTATGGAGGGGCCGAGGGTGTCAAGGGACTGATTTCGCTCAGCCGCAAGGCCGAGGCCAAGGGCGACGAAATCATTCTGGCGGCAGGGCCCGTGGGCGCCAAGGGTGTTCTGATGCCGATTGGCGGTTATTACCATGACCCCGGACGCGGTGCCATTCCCGAATATGACAACAAGTGGAACCAGGCGTCGTGGGAAGGCTGGTTGACCTATCATCCAGCCGAAAATCCCCAACGTCTGGACAAGCCGCTGGCTATTGTTCATTCCGAGGCCGCTGCCATTCCTGCCGGTGTCAAGTCCTTCCTGAAGGGGTTCACCGGTGAGGCAACCATGAAGTGGCTCGAAGATGTCACCCAGTTCGACTTCTATGACAACCCGGAGGATGTCCGGCGGGCCGCCGATATTGTCGCTGCGCATTTCAAGGGGAACTGAGCACCCGGATTAGCGGGTGTAAACGCGGATCATGCTCTGGTGCATCCACCGGATCTGGTCGCAAACAGGACGGACACTATGAAAACCCTTTCTGCATTGGCCGTTGCGTGCATTGTGCTGACGGGATCCGTGGCTGCGGCTGATTCCGACCTGCATGTGGAGATTGTCGAGACGATTACGGACATTGCGGCGGGCGCAGACCGGCATGACTGGGCCCGTGTCCGCTCGGCGATGTCGGACGAAGTTACCACCGACTATACCAGCCTGTTCGGCGGCGAGCCGGTAACCCAGTCGGCGGATAAACTGATCGAGAGCTGGGCCGGTTTCCTGCCCGGCTTTGACAGTACGCACCACATGGTCACGAACCATACGGTCACCAGCATCGACGCTGACTCGGTGACGGCCGAGGCAGACTTTACAGCGACACACCGGATTGGTGATGGCCTCTGGGTTCTGGGTGGTCGTTACCGCTATGAGCTCAGCAAGACGAACTCCGGCTGGACTGTGACTTCGTTGGTCATGCAGGCTCTTTGGGAGACCGGTGACCGCAATGCGCTGATCGGTCAGGCGCTCGAACGCGTGAAGACAAAAAACTAGGCCAAACCGGTATCGCGGCGTCTCTTGAGGCCGCCGCCTTCATCACGTTTGTCAGGTGCTGCGGGACGACGGGTACCAGTGGTGGCGGCTCAGTGCACAGCCGTATGGGATTTCCCGTCCGTCATCTGTGTTTCCTCCCTCTGTTTTGGTGCCCCCTTCATGGCTTGAGGTGCCGATCAAAACTTCGTCATTCCGATCGTTTCATGATCTGGGAGTGTTCTTGGGGAGTTCACGGTTGCCGCTGAAGCAGAGCACTGTTCGCCTCGATCCGGCATCGCCTTTAAGCCGGTAGCGAGCTGAATCCGTATAGTGCCATAACAGGTTTTGAATTCGATTATAAACTATTAAAATCAATGAATTACGTTTACCGTTTTGTCAGATTTGCGGAAGATGGGTTGCAACAAGCTGTTCCCGTGCTCAATGGTACCTCACCCGGAATGCTGCCGCGGCCCTTGAGATATCACCAGGTTTTCCTGCCAATAATACGATTCGAACAGGGTTGAACACGGCACAACTGGCCAGTGCGGACGGCGCAAGGCAATCAGTAGCTGTTGATCCCATCGGGATATCGGCCGGGTCAGCGGGCAGGCTGACGGTCCCGCTCTCTTGCGGCATCTGCCGTTTTGCAATTTGACAGGTCCCAGGCAACACCCGGTTTGTTCCCCGGCACGGTGGCATCCGGGCCTCGTTCCTCGGGAGCGTGCCACACCAGGCGGCGATGCAGTTCGCTGGTTTGCCTGGTCGAAGCCACAGGAACGATCCCCGATGCGGACCAATGCTGCGACGGTCAGACACGATACCGTGGCCAGGCCATCGCAGCTGCAATCGATCACTCGGACATCTGGTCGAGCCGTTGTCGAATCTCAAGAAAGTCGCGCCATGCCATACGCTTCTGGGCAGGCTGGCGCAAAAGATATGCCGGGTGGAACACTGGCAGCGCGGGGATCGTATCCCCCGTCGGAAGGATGAATTCCCGCCACTGTCCCCGGAGCCTGGTGATGCCTGTATTGGGAGGGGGATTTAGCAGTGTCAGTGTTGCCGGCGCACCAAGCGTGCACAGGAGTCTCGGGCCTGCAAGCTCGATATGCCGATAAAGGAAAGGAAGACAGGACGCAATTTCGGAAGGGGTGGGCGTGCGGTTGCCCGGTGGTCTCCATGGGACGATATTCGTGATGTAGGCTCCGGTTCTGTCAATTCCGATCGCTGCGAGCATCTTGTCGAGCAGACGGCCCGCGGGACCGACAAACGGCAGTCCTGCCCTGTCTTCCTCTGCACCTGGTGCCTCACCGACCAACATGAGCGCAGCCTCAGGATTGCCATCTGAAAATACGAAGTTCGTTGCTGTTTCCTTGAGCCCGCAACCATCGAAAGCAGCGAAGGTCTTGCGCAGATCCTGAAGGGTTGACGCAGCGGCAGCAGCGTCGCGAGCCGATTGCTCGGTGGCCTGTTGCGACATTGGCGCGGCCATCGGTTTCCGGCCGTCAATGCTCCCGATTGCGCGGGGTGCCCCCGGGACCCGTGTTTCGGAGCTTGCGGGCGCCTCGGTCCGGTAGCGACTGACAGGATGATCACCGATGGCTTCATCCACGCCCGCGGATTCATACCAGTCGAGGTATCTGACGATCGTATTCCGGTCCATCCTGGCGTCCATCCGAGCCTGAATTTGTTCGAAGTGTAACACGTGGCCCGGAGTATCTCATCGGTGATCCATCATGCTATACAGGCGCCGGAATCCATCCGGCTTTCCGGGTAACCGGTTGAACGCCGCTGATCAGGAGTGCGATATGGAACGCGAAGCCATGGGGTTTGACGTCGTCATTGTTGGCGCCGGCCCGGCAGGACTGTCGGCCGCCATTCGCCTTCGTCAGCTTGCTATCGAGAACGAAACGGATCTCTCGGTGTGCGTGATTGAAAAAGGCTCCGAGGTGGGGGCGCACATCCTTTCAGGCGCGGTCATGGAGCCCCGGGCGCTTGCGGAACTATTGCCGGATTGGCAGGAACGTGGAGCTCCCTTGACGATGCCGGTCAGCGAAGACCGCTTCCTGTTGCTGCGCGAATCGTCGTCCATTCGCCTTCCGACACCGCCCCAGATGCGAAATCATGGCAACTTCATTGTCAGCCTTGGCAATGTGTGTCGTTGGTTGGCGGAACAGGCTGAAGAGATGGGAGCGGAAATCTATCCGGCGTTTGCAGCGGCGGAAGTGCTTTACGATCAGAATGGTGCTGTCAAGGGAGTTGCCACGGGCGACATGGGTGTCGGTCGTGACGGCAAAAAGACCGCCAATTACGAACCCGGAATCGAACTTCATGCGAAGCAGACGATCTTTGCCGAGGGTTGCCGCGGCTCCCTGACAGCCGATCTGTTTGAAAGGTTCGGTTTGCGTGAAGGCAGGAATCCGCAGACCTATGGGATCGGACTCAAGGAATTATGGGAAGTCGAACCGGAAAAACACCGGCCAGGCCAGGTGGTTCACACGTTCGGGTGGCCGCTTGACAAGGACACCTACGGCGGATCCTTTCAGTATCACCTTGACAACAACCAGGTCGCCATAGGCTTTGTGGTTGCTCTCGACTACCGCAATCCGCATCTCAGCCCGTATGACGAGTTTCAGCGTTTCAAGACTCACCCGGCCATTCGCTCCGTGTTTGAGGGTGGCCGCCGCGTGGCCTACGGCGCGCGCGCGGTCAATGAAGGAGGCTTTCAGTCCATACCCCGACTTGTATTCCCTGGTGGGGTACTTGCCGGATGCGGTGCTGGCTTTCTGAACGTACCAAAGATCAAGGGGAGCCATACGGCGATGAAGACAGGCATGCTGGCGGCGGAGGCCGTGTATGCAGCCGCCATGAGTGCCGATGCGGAAGCGGGAGCCGAGGCCCGGGGTTATGAGGAGGCTCTGAGGAACAGCTGGGTTTGGGAAGAACTCAAGCGCGTGCGCAATATCCGTCCTTCATTTCGCTGGGGGTTATGGGCTGGAATCGCCTATTCGGCGATCGACACCTATTTGCTTCGGGGCCGCGCACCCTGGACGCTGCGGCACCACGAAGATCACACGCGTCTCATCAAGGCTTCGGACGCACGGGAAATCGAATATCCCAAACCGGATGGCGTTTTGACGTTCGACAAGCTGTCCTCGGTCTATATTTCGAATACGAACCACGAGGAAAATCAACCGGTCCATTTGCAGCTCAGAAATCCGTCCGTACCTGTCGATGTCAATCTCTCACTTTATGACGCGCCCGAGCAGCGTTACTGCCCGGCTGGCGTCTACGAAATTGTCGCTGATGACGACGGTGGAGACCCGGTCTTGCAGATCAATGCCCAGAATTGTGTCCACTGCAAGACCTGTGACATCAAGGATCCCACTCAAAACATTCGCTGGGTTGTGCCGGAAGGCGGCGGCGGACCCAATTACCCCAATATGTGAGCCGCTGAAAGCGTTGCCACCGGGTCTGGCGTCAGCCGGTTTCAGCGATGGTCTTTGCTGATCGCGCTTCCCCCGGCGACAGCATCCGATTTAACTTTTTGTCAAAGGCTCATGGTGTATATTTTCGAAATGACCAATGCTGGCCGTCGATTTGACGGAGTGGTTGGGGCAATGCACGGAAAGGCGGGCTCTTCAAGCGGACCTGTGTGCTGCGACGGTGAGATAGACAAACGGGCATCATGCTTCGAAACTGCGGAATGAAGAACTGGATCCCCGGCCTGGTCCTTGTTGCTGCTCTGGCCGGATGCTCGCCGGACAGTCAATCGCCGGCATCTGCCCTCAGAACCGCAGATATATCGAGCCTCGCAAACGTCGATAATGCGCCATCATATGCCGAAACGCCTTTCGGCAATTTTCTCGCAGGCTCATTTGCCCTCAGGCAACGCAATGCTTCGAAAGCGGTCGAATTTCTGCAACGCGGACTGGCGCTTGATCCTCGGAGCGGGATGCTGCGGGATCGGCTGTTCCTGGCGTTGCTGGCAGCGGGACGTATGAATGAGGCCCTGGAGCTGGCGCCTTCGGTGCCGGATACTGCCGATACATGGCACATGACGCGGCTGCTGCTCGCCATTGAGGCCCTCCGGCTCGGAGACCCGGATCTGGCCGGTATCAAGGTTTCTGAAGTCCCGTCGGGCAGACTCCTTGGAACGATCAAACATCTGATTCTGGCTTGGACAGACGCCGCCCGGGGCGAATATGAGACCGCGCTGGCTTCTATCGAGTTGCTGCGAAATCCGGTGCTCGGGCGCTTTCTGGACTTGCAGTCTGCGTTTGTGATGGATTTGGCGGATCGTCCCGATGAGGCACGCGAACTCTACCAGCCCCTCGCTGCCAACGGAAATGATCGTGCGACCCTGGCCCTGGGCCGTCATTACCTGCGAAGCGGGAACAGGGACAAGGCGAAGGAGCTCTATGCAGATTTTCTGTCGAACGTCATGGAGCTGGAAGTGGTCGAGCGCGAACTTGAACGTATCGAGGTGGAGACCATACCACCGCCTCTGGTGGGGAACCCGGCCGAGGGTGTCGCTGAAATGCTGTACCAGTTTGGCGGTCCGGGACGCCTCGGATTTGATCGCACCTTCGGTCTTCTGCTTCTCAGAATGGCGGTTCACTTGCGTCCGGACTTTGATGCGGCGCAACTCCGAATAGCCAATTATTTGCGAAGCATGGAGCAATTTGAGGACGCCCTTGATGCCTACCGGGCCATTCCCGGCGACTCGTCGTATCGGAGGACCATCCAGCGCGAAATCGCCTATGTGATGGAATTTATGGACCGCCACGATGAGGCGGTCGATGTTCTCGAAAAAATGGCGGCAGCCGAACCTGAGCGGTATGAAGCCTTGAGCGACCTCGCCGATCTTTACCGTCGCAAGAGTGAATTTGCGAAGGCGGTCGAGGTTTATGATCGTGTGTTTGAACTCATAGAGCCCGTGGAAAAACGGCATTGGCGATTGCTTTACCTTCGAGGCATTGCTCTCGAAAGACTGGGTCGCTGGGAACGCGCCGAGCAGGATTTCCAGCGGTCACTGGAATTTAATCCGGACGAACCTGACGTCCTCAATTATCTCGGGTATTCATGGGTCGACATGGGCGTCAATCTCGACGAGGCTCTGAAATTGATAGAGAAGGCTGTCCGGGAGGCCCCCAAAAACGGATACATCGTCGACAGTCTCGGATGGGCACATTACCGGCTGGGAAACTATCCGGAGGCGATAAGATATCTGGAAGAGGCGGTCGTGCTGAGACCCCATGATCCCATAATCAACGACCATCTCGGGGACGCCTATTGGCAGGGGGGGCGGCGCATTGAAGCCGGATTTCAATGGAAAAGGGCGTTGACGCTTGATCCCGAACCCGAAGCGATTGATGGCATCAGGGCCAAGCTGCGCGATGGCCTGAAAGTCGATCCTGTGGTGGGGAAGGGTGAGGGGCCGTCTGAATAAGCGGGCAGTGCAGGAGTTGCTCACGGTTTTGGTGCGCTCTGGCGACCGGGTGTCCGCGATGGACTGGTCTGGTGGTGAATGAATGGCTTGCCGGGCCGGGAACTGTGACAGGCTGTTCCGAAGATCCCGGGAGCATGACGCCAGACTGAGGACGGGGTGACAGCAATTCTGGATCGCATTTTCACCATGGGGAGTGATCCCCGTTCCAGAAGGTCGGACCGGAACCGGCGGTGGCGATCCGGAGTATCGGGTTGAAATCGGCAAGATGAAATTGTCCTGGAAAACCGGGGATGGTGCTGATCTCCTTGCCCTGAAGGCGCCGGCCAAGATCAATCTCTTTCTTCGTATCACCGGTCTCCGTGGTGACGGTTATCATGAACTGGAGAGTTTGATCGGCTTTACGGAACTTGGTGACCAGGTCAGTGCGAGCCTTGCCAGCGAACTGGAACTGACCATTTCCGGACCGTTCGGGCACGCATTGTCTGCTGGTGTGGGTGATAATCTTGTCCTGCAGGCGGCACGGGCTCTTCGCGACCGCTATGCAGGTTCCCGAGGGGCGAAACTGCATCTGAAGAAGGAACTGCCTGTCTCATCAGGAATCGGCGGAGGATCTGCGAATGCGGCAGCGGCGCTGCGCTTGCTGGTCAAACTGTGGGGACGAGGCCCTGATGAGTCCGGTCTCATGGCAATGGCCGCCGATCTTGGTGCAGATGTTCCCGTTTGCCTTTCCAGCCGTGTCTCCCGCGTACGTGGAGCGGGAGAGATTGTCGAGACCATGCCACCGCTGCCCGACTGCGCCATCATGCTTGTCAACGGTGGTGTGCCCGTCTCCACCCGGGCCATATTTCAGAGTGGCCTGAATCCCCGAAAAGCCAATGACTGGTCCTTTCCCAACGATGTCGAAGAGCTGGTCTCCCTGATCAGGCATTGGGGTAACGATCTTCAGGGTCCGGCAGTGGTCATGGCACCGGTTATCGGGCAGGTCCTTGAGGCGATCTCCGCGACGTCGCACTGTCTGGTTGCTGCGATGTCGGGAAGCGGGGGGACCTGTTTCGGGATTTACCCGCATCGTGCCGCGGCTGCAGCCGCGGCGAGGAAAATCGAGGGCGAAAACTCCGGCTGGTGGGTTCGGATCAGTCGCTTCCGGACGCTTCGTCCGTCTGTCAGGACCTTGCGGCCAAGCACCGACTGAAAGAACTCAACCGCATGGGGCGGCCGGGATGTTGTATCCGGAGCCGCTGAGCACAGGGGCTGGCTCGGCTCGGCGAGCAATGGGCCCCGGGTTCGCCGGTCATTCGGCGGGGCGGCCGGATCTGGTTCTGCGATTGTTGCGGAATATGGTAGTGGCCGTTAAGTTGCCTGCCACATGGGTGGGGTGTAGCCAAGCGGTAAGGCAACGGGTTTTGATCCCGTGATCCCAGGTTCGAATCCTGGCACCCCAGCCAGTGACGTCAGCGGATCCGGGGTAGGATATGCGGTGATTGTATTGGACGCCATCGGACTCAGATGTCCGATGCCCGTGCTGAGAGCCCGGCGCATTCTTCGCGAGATCGGACCGGGTCAAGTCCTGGAGGTGCGTGCAACGGATTCCGCTGCTCCTGCGGACTTCGAGGCCTTCTGCCGTGAAACCGGCCATGAACTTCTGGAGCAGTCCGAAGAGAACGGTATTCACACCATTCGCTTGAGAAAGTCAGATGCCGGGCGGCGTCACAGCCGCCGATCACGGGAAAACGGAAGAAGCAGTACAGCGAGCAGAGTAAATCCTGCCGCGAAATAGAGCACAAGATTGAAGCGGCCCCCGTCAAGCAGGGCACCATAGAGCAAAGGTGCCAGACCCTGTCCGAGATTGAACCCTGTGCTGACGAAGGCAAACACCGATCCCAGTAATCCGGGGGGTGCGGTTTCTCGCACCATAATGTCGCGGGACGGATTCACGACGCCGCGGCAGAAGCCGGCAACAGCCAGCGCCAGGGCCGCTGCGAGGGCCGGAACAATGGTCGTGCCCACTACGAATACAAGAAGGGTAGAGATGACAAAAGCGACCAGCAACACCAGGTCATGGCGTCTGGTCCAGTCCGCAAGCGGTCCTCCGAACAGGGTTCCGACTGCGGTTGCCACCAGCATTGCCGAAAGCGTGAAATTGGCTGCCTCGACAGACATGCCGTAGAGGGCTGGCAGAAAGACCGGTGAGAACGCCGACAGACCGATACCGGCTGCCGAGGTAGCCACATAGAAAAGAAAGAACAGAATAACGCCACGCCTGAAGAACTGTCGCAATGTACCGGTGACATTTGGTCGTGCCCGGGTTTTCGCATCCTGTCTCAATGAGTGCCCGAAAAACACGAAAACCAGCGACAGCACCATGCCGATCATGCCGACGAGCATCAAGGCAGGACGCCAGTCCATGAATTGCGTCAGCAGGGTCATGGTGGCCGGAGCCGCGGCAAAGCCGAGCGTACCGCCGAAGGAATGAATGGAGTAGGCACGTCCTTGACGCTGCTTCCCGACTGAAGCCGTGAGGATCACGAAGTCAGCAGGATGAAATACGGCATTGCCGGCGCCGGCGAGCAAGAACAGGACAAGGAGCTCCCAGTATGAGCTCGTCATACCTGCCAGTGCAATTGCGAGCGCATTGACAAACAGGCCACAAATCAGAACCCGTCGGGCCCCGACCCGGTCGACCAGAAGGCCCATTGGTGTTTGAAGGATCGCTGTGGCGGCATTGTAAACCGTCAGAATTACGCCGAGTTCCACGAACGAGATGCCGAGATCTTCATTCAGGACAACAAAAAGAGGTGGCAAACACAGCATGTAGAAGTGACTGAGAAAATGCGCGAACCCGATCAGGCTGATGGCACGCACTTCCTGTGGCACGGTCGCTGTTGCAATCGTCATCTGTGTCTGACCGCGCGGGTTTCCATCTGACCCGGAAGCCTTGGCGTTTGCGACAAAATGCGTGGACTACTTTTTGGGTGCAGTGGCTGCCCAGGAGGATGTTTTCAGGCAAAAGCGGCCTTCACGATCCTGCCACAGTGATCCCGTCTCATGCAGATGACCGAGGGCTCGTGCGACGGCCTGAAATCCGTAGGCCTCGAATTTTTCGCATAATTGAGCGAAATAAAGCGGCGTTTCTTCAATCATCATCTCGATGTCCGCGGCGAGATCGGCTGTAGCCATCTCAATAGTGGGATTGGCCGGTTGTGGTTCCTCCCCGAGCAGGGTTTCGAGGCGGACCTCATTGGCGTAGGCGTAGGAAATCCGATGAAACCGTTCCCTCGGGACGTTGTCTGGTATGGTTGCGTCGATACCCATCTTGGCGGTCGTCGGAACGCGGGAATACGGACCGGGCGGTGGCAGGCTTGGATCCAGCGGCTTTGATCGCGCCCCCGAGATTATGGTGACATCCCTGTCCGCCTGCACACGTGTTGCCACGGCCCACTCCACGTCCACCGGATCGAAAATGTCGATATCTTCGTCCACCACAGTCACATGCTTCATGTCCGCCACGGAAAGCGCGGCCATGATGGCGTTCTTTCCGTCTCCCGGCAGAGGACGAATTGCGATTACAGCATGCCAGTGGCAGCAGCCGCCAGGCGTGATGTTCACTGCGGTCGTCGTTACGCCTGCTTCGTCCAGGGTCCGGCGCACTGCTGCTTCATAGATGGGTCCGGACGGCCATATGTTTTCCCACGGCATGTGGAGTGCGTAATAAATCGGATTTCGCCGGGTCGAGATGGCCTTGATGCGTACCTGCGGGTTCCAGTGAAGTCCTCCCATCAGCCTGGTGAACTCTCCGAACCGGCCTTCGGGGCGGGTCCAGCCGACGGGCAAAATCTCGGCTTCAAGTACGATTTCTGCGTCAGCGATACACGGCATGTCAATCGTTTTGCATGGGGTCAGCCTCACACCCTCCCCCCGCATCCCGCCCGCAATTCCCAGTTCGCTCAGCCCGTCCCGTGCCTTGTAGGTGGCGCAGATCAATTCATAGGGATGGGTTCCGATATTGATCGAAATGGGAAGGGGCTTCCCTTTTTCCAAAGCCTTGGCCGCATAACGATGAAGGTTGTTCGGAGTTACAATATCGATGCCGGTCAGGTTTCGTTCCTTGACCAGAAACCGGTAAACCCCGGCGTTGAGGACGGCGTCCGCATTGTCCGGATCCCGGGACAGGGTGACGCCTGCGGTAATCATTGGCCCACCGTCCAGGACAGAAAACAGCGGGATGGGCAGCTGGAACAGATCGACGTCACCGTCCTCGTACAGGATCTCGCGGACTGGGCCACTATTGAGCTGAACAGGGGCGATCGGGTGGTCCAGCCCCTTTCGCAGGCGGGTTTCGATACCGGAAAAGTCACATCCTGCAGCAATGGCCAATCGGTTTCGGCTGTTGGTTACGCCGGACACGACGGGAGTATCGTAACCCGTGACATTGGTGAAGAGCAGCGCCTTGTCCGACTGGTCGACCAGAGTAGCGATGTGGCGAATGTCGACCGGCTTCGATATCTCAAGAAGCTCTCCCTCGTCCCCCAGCCTCTCAATCAGTTCGCGAAAATCTCCAACCATCTGCCCGTCTCTCATAGCTGTGAACGGAGGCAACATACAGGACTCGGAGAACTCTCGTAACCGCTGCGGCTGCGAGTCGGGGATCCGTCGAGAGCCGGTACGGCATCGGCTATTGGGCCGCCGGATCCGGACATTTCGATGATGTGGCCGTGGGAGGTCGTGGTCCCGCCTGCGTTGCGAAGTGATGAGCGTCGGCTCCGGGATTTACGAGTCACGAAGCGTAGTCTCTTCTGCCATGGATCGGCCGGTCCGGGTTGTGGTGGAAAAACAGCCAGCTGGTGGGGTGCGGGACGGTGGCACTCCAGTAGTGTCGCAGCGTGGCGAGGACCGGATCGGGTATCCAGGTTATGCGTTCGTGGCCGCCCTTTCCATTGCCGATCCGGAGCAGGCCCTTTTCGCTGTGGATGTCGCTGACTTGAAGCGCGACCACTTCCGAGATCCGCAAGCCGGCGCCATAGGCGGTGAGGGTTGCGGTACGGTAGCGGAGATCGTGGATCCCCTGGATCAGAGCAAGGACATCGGCCTCCGATATCGAACGCGGCAGCCGATCATGAACCCGGCGGCCATGCAGTCCCGCGACCTTGTCGGGCTGCCCCATCGCGTCGTTGTAGAACAGGCGCAACGCCGAAACGTCGGCATTGGTGGTTTGCTCCGCCAGACCGGCGTCAATCCGGCCAATCACCCAGCTGCTGACCTCGTCAGCCGTCAATCTATGTAGCGGGCGACCGTAATCGACCGCAAGCTTGCTGAGCGTGTGCTGGTAATTCTGCTGGGTCTTTGGTGCGAGATCCTTCAGGGTCATCACATCGATCATCTTCTGGCGGACCACGATCCGGACCGCCGCTGTCAGGATACGACAGACCCCGCAGTCGGGTCAGAATTGACCGCGATCTTTCGACCGCTTTTCAGAATCGCGATGAAAAAACGCGAGAAGAAATCAGCCGTAAACGCTGAAGGAATGTGGGAAACAACACCGCCTGAGGCACCCTGACAGGAAGCCACAGAGCCTCAATGAGTACAGGGTCTTTCAGAGCAATCCTCAGTGCGTCCCGGCCAACCTCGGTCACTTGGTCGACCAGATCCTCGGTAAACGTTCCGCCCGTCACCGGATACCTGATGATCTCAGGCAACAAACGATGAGCGGGTAGCTTTCCGAGACGCTGACGGCCCATCGCGCGCCTATCCGCGGGCAGCTCGTGTCGCCCTCACTCGAGCGTTCAGCCAAGAGACGGAACCTTTCATCAGGTTCGAGACAAAAAAAGAATTACAGGCTATCCTTTCGTTGTCAAAATGCCAAGAAAAGGATCCTTTCTCAACCATGGCTGCAGAAAAGGCGCCCTCTCGACTCGGGCAGAAGGTGACCATCTCAACGACCACGGAGAAGGCGGAAGCGTTCGTACCCCCACGCTTGCCGCCTGTCCCGGCCGTCCGGATGGACGGGCTCTATTGGCGGCTTGAGAGGGCGAACCGCGCGCTTGGGCAGCTCGACGGCGTCACCTTGTTCCTCTCCGACACCCCGCTGTTCATCTACATGTACGTTCGGAAAGAAGCGGTACTTTCGTCGCAGATCGAGGGGACGCAGTCATCGCTCTCTGATCTCATGCTCTTCGAAAGTGAGGAGGCGCCCGGTGTGCCGCTCGATGACGTGCAGGAGGTATCCAACTACGTTGCGGCCATGAACCATGGCCTTACCCGTATCCGGGAGGGCTTTCCGATCTCGCTCCGGCTCATCCGCGAGATCCACGAAATCCTCTTGTCGAAAGGCCGGGGAAATACCAGACAGTCTGGCGAATTTCGGCGCTCACAGAACTGGATCGGCGGCACGCGCCCCGGAAACGCGTTGTTTGTGCCTCCGCCTCCTGAGCAGGTCCTCGATCTCATGTCGGACCTCGAGGCGTTCATTCACGCCGAGACGCCCGAAATGCCGACCCTGGTCAAGGCCGGCCTCGTGCATGCCCAGTTCGAGACGATCCACCCATTCCTCGACGGCAACGGTCGGCTAGGGCGGCTCCTGATCACCTTCCTGCTCTGCACGCAGGGAATCCTGAGAGAGCCGATCCTTTACCTCAGCCTCTATTTCAAGACGCACCGCCAACAGTACTACGACCTCCTTCAGCAGGTCCGAGAGCGCGGCGACTGGGAAACCTGGCTGGAGTTCTTTTTGGACGGCATCACCGAAACTTCGCTGCAGGCAGCCGAAACCGCACGCGAGATCTTGGGCTTGTTCGAAGCTGATCGGCACAAGATCGAGAACTTGGGCCGTCCGGCAGCATCCGCGCTTCGCGTCCACCAGCTTCTTCAACAGAAGCCGCTGGCCGGAATCCCGGACACATCTCAAAAGTTGGGTATATCGCCTCCGACGATCGCGAAGTCGATCCGGCACCTGGAAGACCTCGGGATCGTGCGGGAAGTTACCGGGAAGCAGCGCGGCCGGATGTATATCTACAGCGCTTACCTGAATATCCTCAGCCGGGGAACAGAACCACTTTGACCAACAAAGCTCGCTTGTCATGGGTGCCAATCAAAATGATGGGTACTTCTTGAAGGAATGAGGCATGAAGCGCATCCGGATCGACGGCGTACAGCCAGGAGACGTCTCTTTACAGCTCGTCCCGGAAAGATCAGCAAGACGATCCTCGTCGCAACGTCCGGTGCTTGGCCTCATGCGGCGGCGGGGTCTGCGTCAGGCGGACAATCTCCGCAACCCGCTCTGGGGTCAGGGGAGGCTTGCCCGGTGGGCGCGTCTTGTCCCGCAAGAGCCCTTCGACACCTTCCTCCAAGAACCGTTCCTTTCAGTGCCAGACGCGGTTATTTGACTTCCGGCTCGCTGACATGATGGCATGGGTGCCCTTGCCGTCCGCGCTCAAAAGGATGATCCGGGTCTGCCACACATGTTTTTGCGCGCTCTTCGGATCCCGGACAGTCGCCTCAAGACGTTCATGGTCACCGGACCCCACGGTAAAGGAAACTCCCGTGCGGATCGCTCAGTCTCCATCTATCATCCGTCCACCGAAATTGGTAACGGACCCATCCGTGGACATCAATCCACCAGGACACCAAATTGACATGAGAAGACCCCGTGACTATCTTTCACCCGGGCTTGCAACCGATAGCCGGAACAGAACCGGGTCCGGTTGCCGTAGGGCGGATTCCCACGGCATGACCGGGCGGCGGTGGCCGGCGCTGTAAATACCTCTGGTCGGGGTTGCGTGCAGGCCGAACTTCGACACACGAACAGGAGTGATTCAATCATGAAAAAGGTCATTGTGATGATGTCCGTTGCGGCGCTGGGCGCAGGAGCCTACGGGGTTGCGACGAGCGGGACCGCTTCGGCCCAGCAGAGATTTATTTCCATTGGCACCGGCGGGGTGACGGGCGTCTATTATCCGACGGGTGGTGCGATTTGCCGTCTTGTCAATCGCGATCGCAAGACACACGGAATTCGGTGCTCCGCGGAATCGACCGGTGGCTCCGTCTACAACATCAATACGATCCGTGCCGGCGAACTTGATTTCGGTGTGGCTCAATCGGACTGGCAGTACCACGCCTACAATGGTACGTCGAAATTTGAAAAAGCTGGTGCTTTCAAGGATTTACGGGCAGTGTTCTCGGTTCATCCGGAGCCGTTTACGGTCGTTGCCCGCAAGGATTCAGGGATCAAGTCCTTTTCCGACCTGAAGGGTATGCGGGTGAATATCGGAAATCCCGGTTCCGGTCAGCGCGGTACTATGGAAGTTGTGATGGCTGCCATGGGCTGGGAAAAGGGTGTCTTCAAACTTGCCTCCGAACTGAAGTCTGCAGAGCAAAGTCAGGCCCTGTGCGACAACAAGATCGATGCGATGGTGTTCACGGTCGGTCATCCTTCGGGCTCGATCAAGGAAGCGACCACTTCTTGTGATTCGGTTCTCGTCAACGTGACCGGCGCGGCGATCGACAAGCTGGTCGCTGACAACGACTACTACCGGACAGCGACGATACCAGGCGGCATGTATGCAGGCTCACCGAACGACGTGACGACATTTGGTGTGGGTGCCACGTTTGTGTCCTCGACCCGGGTGCCCAACGATGTCGCCTATGTAGTTGTCAAGGCGGTGTTCGAGAACTTCGACCGGTTCAAGAAGCTGCATCCTGCTTTCCGCAATCTCAAGGAAGCTGAAATGATCAGCGATGGCCTCTCTGCGCCGCTCCATGATGGCGCCTTGAAATATTACAAGGAAAAGGGCTGGAAATAGCGTTTCATAACCGGGGGAAGGTCCAGAACCTTCCCCCGTCTTTCAAAACACCAGGTTGGGCTGCCCGAAAGGCCCGGATCCGCCCTGATAGGAGACGAGAATGACGGATCAGCAGGGGCAGCTTGAGCCTGCCGGCACAGACGCTGCCGACGACATCGTCGCGTCCGTTGACACCGGGGCGCGCAAGCCGCACGGATTTGTCGCCCACCTTCTGGCTGGAACGGCGATTGCCTGGTCCCTGTTCCAGCTCTGGATTGCGTCACCACTCCCGTTCATGGTTGCTGACATCATTCCGGTTCTCAATAGTTCGGAGAGTCGCTCCATCCATCTTGCGTTCTCGGTGTTTCTCGCTTTCATGGCTTTTCCGGCACTCAAACGCTCGCCGCGCGACCGGGTTCCGATCCTTGACTGGGTCTTCGCAATCTCCGGAGCCTTCTGTGCCGCCTACCTCTTCCTGTTTTACGAAAGTCTGTCAGAGCGCCCGGGCGCGCCAATCGAACCTGATCTCTGGATTGCCGGAATAGGGCTGGTCACGCTGCTCGAGGCGACGCGACGCGCCCTGGGGCCGCCACTGATGGTGGTGGCGGCGGTGTTCCTGGCCTATGTGTTCTTTGGAGACAGTACGTTTTTTCCTGATGCCCTGCGCTGGAAGGGGGCAACGTTTGCAAAGGCCATGAGCCATCAATGGCTGAGCACCGAAGGCGTCTTTGGCGTGGCACTCGGCGTATCTACCAGTTTTGTCTTTCTCTTCGTCCTTTTCGGAGCGCTCCTCGAGAATGCAGGAGCGGGCAGCTATTTCATTCGCGTGGCATTTTCGCTGCTCGGACACTTGCGTGGTGGTCCGGCCAAAGCAGCGGTGGTTTCCTCAGGCATGACCGGACTGATTTCCGGTTCGTCGATTGCGAATGTCGTGACGACAGGAACATTCACTATACCGCTGATGAAACGGGTGGGCTTTCCGGCCTCCAAGGCGGGTGCAGTCGAAGTTGCGTCCTCGACCAACGGACAGTTGACACCGCCAATCATGGGAGCCGCTGCGTTTCTGATGATCGAATATGTGGGCGTATCCTATCTTGAGGTCATCACCCACGCCTTCCTGCCCGCACTCATCTCCTACATCGCGCTGGTCTATATTGTTCATCTTGAAGCCATGAAGGCGGATATGAAGGGGCTCCCACGCCGCCATCCTCCCAACCTCGTGCGGTCCCTGATAACCTTTCTCAGCATCGTTCTCGGTCTCATCATCCTGAGTGCTGTCGTCTATTTCGGTCTTGGCTGGATCAAGACCCTGACGGGACCAGCATCTCCTTACGTTGCGTCGATTCTCCTTGTGGTCGCCTATGTGGCGCTGGTTCGCTATTCCTCTCGCTTTCCCGAGCAAGACGACCCTTTTGCAGACATGATCGAGATTCCGGAGGCAGGTCCGACAGTCAAGGGAGGCCTGCATTTTCTGTTGCCGGTAGTCGTGCTGGTGTGGTGTCTCGGAGTGGAAAAATTCTCTCCTGGATTGTCGGCATTCTGGGCTACGGTTTTCCTGATCTTTGTCGTATTGACCCAGCGCCCGCTGTTTGCCTACTTCCGCCAGTCCGGCCCTGTCGGATCAGCATGGCGAGACGGATGGCGGGAATTTGTCGGCAGTCTCGAGACCGGCGCCCGGAACATGATTGGTATCGGGGTTGCGACGGCGACCGCTGGCGTCGTGGTGGGCACGGTTTCGCTCACGGGCGTGCAGTGGGTACTGGCGGACTTTGTCGAATTCATATCGGGCGGCAGCCTGATACTGGTCCTGCTGTTTACCGCGCTTATCTGTCTGATTCTGGGCATGGGGCTGCCGACAACAGCAAACTACATCGTGGTCGCATCAATGATGGTGCCGGTAATCCAGACCCTGGCGCCGCAGGCAGGATTGATCATCCCGTTGATCGCCGCCCACATGTTTGTGTTTTACTTCGGAATCCTGGCCGATGACACACCACCGGTGGGTCTTGCGGCCTATGCGGCTTCGGCGATATCGGGCGGCGATCCCATCAGGACGGGGATTCAGGGTTTTGCCTACGACATCCGTACGGCAATTCTGCCATTCATGTTTGTGTTCAACACGGATCTCCTCCTGATTGATGTCACCTGGACGCAGGGAGTCTTCGTATTCATCGTAGCGACGATCGCAATGCTGACCTTTGCTGCCGCGACCCAAGGCTTTTTCCTGGCTCGAAATCGTATTTGGGAGACAGCCGTATTGCTCCTTGTCACCTTCACATTGTTCCGGCCGGGTTTTTGGCTTGATATGGTCGATCCGCCGTTTGAAGCCGCCGCTCCCGTTGAAATCATGTCGATTGCGGAAGGCATGCCACCCGGCGCAGACATTCGACTGCTGGTCGAAGGCGAGACGGTGGATGGCAAGGAAGTATCGAAGACCGCCGTGCTGCCCCTGGGGCCTGCGGGTCCCGGTGCCGAAAGGTTGGCTTACGGTGGTATCGAGGTCTTGATATCCGACGGGAAAGCGCTGATCGACAATGTCGTGGCCGGAACGGAAGCCGAGCAGGCGAAACTTGATTTCGATTGGGAAATCAAGCGTGTGGAATTGACCAAAGACCGGTTGCCCAAGGAAGTATTCATGATACCTGCGTTGTTCCTGCTGGCGGGCATATGGTGGCTCCAGCGGAGGCGCAGGGGCGCTGAGGCCGGAGTCACTGAACCTGCAGCCTGAAAGCCTGTCATCGGAGACAAGCGGTATGTACCAGCATATTTTGCTTCCCATTGACCTTGGAAACGAAAGTACCTGGGTCAAGGCCTTGCCTGTCGCGACCAATCTCTGCCTTTCATATTCTGCACTGCTCCATGTCCTGACGGTGGTTCCGGAGTACGGACTGCCAATGGTTTCGCAGTACTTTCCGAAGGATCACGAAGCCCAGATGCGCAAGAACGCCCAGACGCTGCTGCGGCGGTTCGTGTCGGAACGTATCTCTGACGACATTCGGGTACAGTGCATCGTCGGCGAAGGGACAATCTACAAGACGATTATCGATACGGCCGAGGAAATCGATGCAGATCTGATTGTCGTGGGCGCCCATCGCGATGAGCTTGAGGATTATCTTCTGGGCCCCAATGCGGCACGGGTGGTGCGCCATTCCAAACGTTCCGTTCTTGTCGTTCGTTGACCGGGGCCAGAGGGCGCTGAACATGGATCCCGTTGGTTCACGGCACCGAGTTGGTGGATCGCGCTGCTGGACCGCTTCCGTTGCCATACCCGGACAGGTCACGCAGAAGCTCCTGAATTGAGATCGGACTCGCAGACAGACTGTCCTGAAGATCGTTGCGAAACATCCATCCATGTCGCGGATCGCTGATCCTGCCAACTGATCGGCGCACCCTGTCCCGGGAGCAGGACCTCGATTGCGCGTCAAACCATTCGCCTGCCGTTTCTGAACCTGGCATGCAGGACGGGTTCGCCGTCGGCCTCCTCGTGATCAGGCTCCTCGTCGCACCGGTTGGGAACCGGCGCATGGGGGTGAGGCAAGCGACTGTCGTATTGAGTTCCTGGCGGAGTCCGTACCCGAATGCTGAGCAGGCCTTGTTCCGTCCGGAATATGATGAGATCCGGCCTCTGTCATTGTGACCCGGCAGGCTTCCGGCTGACAGAACTTCAAAAAACATGGGACTGCTCGCGAGGCGGATCTCGCAGGACTCCGGTTCATCAAGCATCGTGTTCAGTGCCGCACCGGCAAGTGCGACGGCTTGCATCAGATCCGCATAAAGCGACTTCCCGGCAATACGGGAGTGCGTGCTGCCTGGTCGCTTGACGTTCCCCGAGGATCCGGTTGCCGGACCATCGATACAGTCTCTGAAGTGGCGGGCTATTTCGTTGCCTGCTGGAGAAAAAGAACCAATGCCCTTCGATCTTTCTCACGTTTCAATCCAACGAAGGTCATCTTTGTGCCCTCTAGAAAGGTCTTGGGGCGGGCCAGATAAGCATCGACAGTTGCAGGGGTCCATACCAGCCCGGCGGCCCCGGCTTTCTTCATGGCCTTGGAGAAGCGGTATTTGGG
This sequence comes from Alphaproteobacteria bacterium, assembly GCA_965221485.1. Classification (GTDB taxonomy): domain Bacteria; phylum Pseudomonadota; class Alphaproteobacteria; order MPNO01; family UBA830; genus JAJEBT01. The sequence goes on from OZ244893.1 coordinate 4,104,446, forward strand.
TGTGGTGCCGGCTGTCCGACCGAACAGGCCGGCGAGGCTGGGACCGATACGGTGCTTGCCCTCGACCAGCGTGTGGCAGGCCTTGCACTTGTTATACACACGTTTGCCTCGCTCAAGGTCGTTTGCCTCAAGCGGCCCGGCCGCGAGGACGGCGAGCACAGCAATGGCGGTGCAGTGGAGTCTCATGATCACCTTGGCGACGAGGAAAACAGAGGCGTCCTCATAGCGACTGCCCCGCCATTTCGTCAACTTCGTTTCGAGAGCGGCGTCTCATGTCTGTCTGAACTTTTACAAGCCTGTCAGACCATCCTACCGACGAGATATGCGCCCTTGGCATTGCAGGCGAAGTATTGATCACCCAGGTCCGCTGATCTGAGCCACAGAGTCTGGGTCACACCATCGCCCCTGCAAGGGATCGACGCACTTGATTACCAGGCTCATACTGTCGCGGAGTCTTGGCATTTCGCTGCCGCGGCCAGTAACTGGCGCGCTCGTCGCGTTTTCTTTCGCGAAGTTGATTGCAAGCGGAGTGTGATGTTTGGTTGAGGTATCTCAACCCAACCTGAACTCGTATGGATTAGATACGGACAGCTTCGCTACAGCCGCCAGAAGCTCGAGAACCTGGTCCTGACCCAGCGAACGGTTTGCTATTTCCTTCCGCATATCTTCACGGTCCATAGGGGGAATACGAATCGCGAAGAATGGCCAGAGGACTGTCGAGCGATACTCCTTGTCCAGTCTCGGGAATGCAGTAATGGGATTTCCCGAATAACCACTTTCGTAGCGGAACACGTATTCTTCACCTTCGCAGGACAGCCGGCCAACCAAGGTAAGCTTCTCTGACACCCTTCGATACACTCCCAATGTCATTTCCGCTGGCTCACTCGGGGATGCAGTAAATATTCTGGCTCCCCAATCTCTCGCTTGGCCAAGGAGTGAAATGAGGTTCTTCGTCATCGTTGAAGCTCCTTTCGAATGCGATGTATTCGATGCGAGAGCAGGTCCCTGATAAGTCCGATCCGATATTGGGTAATAATGCGCCGAAATCTTCGCTGAAGCATGTGCTCGATGACAGATCGAGACGGCATCAAAGATCTGCCACATCGCTTTGGTAGCCCCAATAGGCCTATTTTCCATGATCCAGTGGACCAAGGAAAAGTGATTTTGTCGTTCCGACAGCCCTATAATCGATGCGGGAAACAACAAGCGAATGCATCCCAGTAATTGTGGGCACGGTGTTGCCATCACAACCAGTTCGTTTGCTCAGTTTCGCGTGGCGAAGAAACCGAGTGCCTCCGAGGCTAATCGTGATCGTACAGGGCGTTCCGGGACAGGTTGTCGGATATGTCCAGACCTACGCCCCGCGCGTCGAAGTCCGCCAGCACCTGGTTCAGCATGTCACGCCGACGATCGCACTCGGACAACGCCGCGTCGGCCTCCTCTATGCCGTCATCCAGGTTTTCGTGGGCAAGCTCGGTCAAATAGCTGCGCACCAGCACGGGGACCGAGGTTCCAAGCCGTGCTGCCCGTGCCCGGGAACGGCGCCAGGTGTCGTCGTCGACTGACACGGTGATGGTCTTCATGTCGGCGTCCTCCCAGCTCTGAACTCGTCACGCTCGCCAAACAGCGATGCCTGGATCCACACACATCGTCGACGTCATCGCACGGTCCACGCCGGGGGACCCTGGATGCCGCCGAGGCCACCGCAATCGACCCTTCTCGTCGAGATCAACCTCACCGCGAAGATCCGCCGATCGTTTCTGCTTATGCTGTCGCTCTTTCTGCACTGTATTCCTTCTGAACGCGTGATTCCAGAACCTGTCCCAGTTCATGACCGTTGAGACGCTGGAGGTATCATCAACTGTCAGATTGGCTAGGTACTCCGCTGGTGTTTGTCCGCCAAGGGCCTGGTTGGGTTTGAGGGTGTTGAATTCGTCTGTACAGGCGTCGATCCATTGGATGAGTGTATAGAAGTCGTCGGGAAGGTCCCTGACGGAATGGAACTCGTAGCGCCACCATCCGTTGCGGCGTTCGACGTGGCTGTTGAGTTAGGAGGACCGGGATGGCAGCTCCCAGAGGTCGATGCCACGTCTATGGCATTCGGTTTCGAAGCTCGCCTTGAACTCCGCGCCGCAGTCCATCTGGATGGCCTGGACAGAGAAGGGTATGCCGGCCTGGAGCTTGTCGACGAATTGGATAGCCTTATGGGCGGTTGCGCGATGCCATGCACATGACAGGAGCACAGTTTCCGGACGCGGTGATGAAGCGCCGCATGCGGCGTTAAGAGCGTTGGATTCGATTGGCTTTCATTCGGCTGGCGTAGCCACTCACAATACATCCGGCCGGAGCGGGGATGATCATGATGGAAACGATTATCGTGTCCGTCCCGCCCTGGTACGACAATGGTCTCAGCAGTGAAACGTTTCGTCCTGCATGGTCTGGACCTTGAGGCTGCGCCCCTTGCTGATGACCTCGTCACCAAAGCGCTCGCGAAGGCGATCCATGGCCAGTTCCGCGTTCTTTCGACGCAGGCCGTCCGGATCGGCCAGATCAATGACGTCACAGGCATCAGCTGTGGCCAGTTCCGACAGGCCGATGCCGAGAAGTCGAAACCGTGTTCCCTTCGCTTCCCGTTCAAGGAGCGGCACAGAGACCCTGTAAATCGCCTCCGCAAGCTGGGTGGGATGGGACAGGCTTCGGGAGCGTGTCAGGACACGAAAATCCCTTGTCTTGAGCTTGAGGGTGACGGTCCGGCCACCGATTTCCTTGCTCTTTGCTTCCCGGGAGACTTTTTCCACAAGAACCCACAGTCGGCGTTTGAGTTCTTCCACGTCACTCACGTCGTCGGAAAATGTCGTTTCACTTGACAGGCTTTTGCGGACGGTATCCGGCGTCACGAGCCGGGTATCCCGGCCATGGGCAAGCTGTGTCAGGCGACGGCCGAGCTTTCCGTAACGCTGAACCAGTTCTTCTACCGGCCGGGTCTGGAGCTGACCAATCGTCCGGATACCTTCAGCTGCAAGGCGATCCTGGGTCACCGCGCCAACTCCCCAGATTTTCGATACAGGAAGTTCGGCAAGCATCGAGGTTGCTTCCTGTCGCCCGATGACCATAAAACCTCTGGGCTTTTCCAGACCCGACGCCAGCTTGGCGAGGAATTTGTTGTGGCTCAGGCCAATGGAGACTGTGATCCGCAGAACCTCCTCGATGTCGCGTGACAACCGGGCCAGTGTTCGCGCCGCGCTGCCGTCATGAAGGCGTTCCGTTCCTCCGAGATCAAGAAAAGCCTCGTCAATGGAAATCGGCTCGACCAGAGGCGTTGCCTTCCGCATCATGTCCCGTACTTCGCCCCCGACCCGGACGTATTTCGCCATGTCGGGCCGAATGACAACAGCGTCAGGACAGGCGCGCAACGCCTTGTACATTGGCATTGCCGAGCGAATGCCGAACTGGCGAGCGACATAGCAGGCCGCCATGACCACTCCCCGTTTCTGTCCGCCCACCAGGACCGGTTTGTTCCTGAGAGTCGGATCGTCGCGCTTCTCGACACTGGCATAAAAGGAATCGCAGTCCAGATGCGCGATGGTGAGTTCTGTGAGTTCGGGATGCGAAACCAGGCGCCTCGAATGACAGGCATCACACTGTGACGATCCATCAGGGAGCGACGGGTCAAGGCAGTCTCTGCACAATGTCGACATGGGACGTTCAGGCCGGATTCAGGACTCCGAGTCTGAAAGGGACTTCCGGAGAGGTCAACTCTCTCCTCCTGATAAAGCATCCGGTGCCGGGATGCGCTGGCACCAGGCTTGTAGAGACGGCCGCTGCAGAGTGCCTGCTCTGCGGTCGGGTGCATACGGACGGAGATCGTTGCGGAATGGCCGAAGCCGTCAATATCCGGAACTGCGCAGTATCATGGGCAGTTGCGCCCCGGGCAACAAGATTGTACTTCCTTGCCTGCGGTGTCGGAGTGACAGGATGATCAACAAGACAGTCGACGATATTGTCGAGGCGGTCGCCGTCATAAAGGACGGGGACACCGTTCTGATCAGTGGATTTGGCGAATCAGGCAATCCGACGGAACTGGTCCATGCCCTGATTGACCGCCAGGTGCGTGAGCTGACCGTGGTCAACAACAACGCCGGAAACGGCCATGTGGGGCTGGCGGCGTTGCTCGAATCGGGCGCCGTCAGAAAGATGATTTGCTCCTACCCGCGATCCAGCCATTCTGAAGTCTTCGAACATCTCTACCGCGCCGGAAAGATCGAGCTGGAAATCATACCGCAGGGAACCCTGGCCGAACGTCTTCGTGCGGCGGGGGCCGGGATCGGAGGCTTCTATACCCGGACCACTACCGGCACACCGCTGGCCGAAGGAAAAGACGTCCGCGTGTTTGACGGCGTGGAGTATGTTCTGGAAGGGCCTCTTCACGCCGATGTTGCCCTGGTCAAGGCAGAACTCGCAGATCGATGGGGCAATCTGACCTATCGTATGGCCGCCCGAAACTTTGCTCCCGTCATGTGCATGGCCGCCAGAACGACGGTTGTTCAGGCGCGACAGATCGTGGACCTTGGTGTCATCCCCGCCGAGACCGTGGTGACGCCCGGAATTTTTGTCGATCGGGTCGTCGAGGTTTCGGACCCGGTCGTTGAGCGGGATCTGATTTTTAGTGGTTTCCGCTATTTGCCAGGAGATACTCCATGATCAAGACCCTGTCCCGGCGCCAGATCGCCTGGCGCGTGGCCCAGGACATCGATGACGGCATGTATGTCAATCTGGGTATCGGAATGCCTGAACTGGTTGCGAACTATATTCCTGAAGGGCGGGAAATCGTATTTCACAGCGAGAACGGAATTCTTGGCATGGGACCAGAACCGGGAAACAACGAGGCTGATCCTGACTTGATCAACGCCGGAAAGAAGCCGGTGACGATTTTACCGGGCGGGTCGTTTTTCCATCATGCAGATTCCTTTGCCATGGTCAGGGGCGGCCATATCGATGTGTGTGTGCTTGGCGCTTTTCAGGTTTCCAGTCAGGGAGATCTGGCCAATTGGTCGACCGGAAGCAGGGACGCCATACCTGGTGTCGGAGGAGCAATGGACCTTGCCGTGGGCGCACGCAGGGTCTTTGTCATGATGACCCACAACACAAAGGCCGGCGGGCACAAGATCGTCGAGAAATGTGCCTATCCGCTGACCGGAGGGAACGTCGTCAAGACCATTTATACCGATATCGCTGTGCTTGACATAGGCCGGGATGGCGTGACAGCGCGAGAAAAGGTGGCTGACATCACCTTCGATGATTTGCAGCAGCGAACCGGGGCGCCTCTTTTCGGCCGCGAAACCTGTGGTGTGCTGGAGGCATTTCCGACCACCTGATCGCTTGCAGCAGGCGGCTGGGCAAACTGCCGCTTTTTCGTGCCAGGACCGAAACGGCGGATGCCGCGGGTCTTTATGGTGGCGTTCCGTGATCGAAAGGGAACAGCTTGAGCGGATTCTCTACAAGAATCTGATGCTGCATACTCTCGTCCGGGATGAGTTGCGGGATCATGTCGACCAGCTCTCCGGTGTCGCACTGCTCGCCCAGACTGTATCGTTGTGAATGGGGCCAGTCGGTCCCCCACAACAGGCGTTCCGGCGCGATTTCAAGAAGAGCGTGAGCGAACGGCAGGGAATCCGCGTAAGGAGGCCCCGCTGCTGAACAGCGCTCGATACAGGAGATTTTCACCCATATGTGTGCGTTGTTCCGAAACAGTTCCAGCAGGTTTCTGAATGCGGGTTGCTCGACTCCATCGCCGAAATTGACGCGGGCGTAATGATCGATGATCACCGGGATTGGAAGTCTTGCGAACCAGTCCGCGTCATTCACCAGATCGATGGCCCGGGCGTGGAAGGTGACGGACCAGCCCAGCGGCCGAATGCGGTCGATGGCGTTTTCAATCTCCGTTTTGTCGTAGGACCCGCCTTCGCGAACATGAAGATTGAACCGTGCACCGCGAATACCCCTGCCATGCATGTCTTCAAGCTGATGGTCGGTGGTTTCGGCATTCATCTTGATCACGCCCATCATGCGGCCTTCCGACCTTGCAATCGCGTCCAGAGTCACGGAATTGTCGAACCCATGGGCCATGGGCTGCACCACGACACCCCGGTCAATCCCAAGATGCTCGGCAAGCATCCGGTAGTGTGACAGGGGAGAGGCCGGTGGTGTGTATATTCGCTGTTCGGCGGGCGCCCAGGGAAACACCTCCGGAGGTCCGAAAATATGAAAATGGGTATCCACCGAATTTTCGGGCAATCGATATACGGGTTTGCGCGGGCTGGGGTGGGGCGGGAAACAGTAGGGAAGATCTCTGGCAGCGGTCATGATGGTGGTGGCTCGTTTGACTGGAGACGGGTTTCAGGCCAGACGATTGTGGCGGGATTCCGTCACCGGGGGACGGTGACTATATTGGCGGATTCCGGATGCTGAGCGCAAAGGAAAGTTGATCATGACCCACGTGACACCAGTTCGCCGGGAAGACGTACCGGAACTTGAGGACATCTTCCAGCGTGCCGAACAGGCGCTCGGTTTTGTGCCGAACAGCTTCCTTGCCATGGCGCGGGCTCCCGGCATTCTGCGTGCCTTTCAAAGGCTGGCGCGAGAAGTCATCGGCGTCCCTGGCAAGGTTCCGATGTCCCTGAAGCGGATGGTGGCGTATATGGCCAGCCGTTCGGCAGGGTGCCAGTATTGTTCAGCACATACCGCTGAAACCGCCTCTTCGGTGGATGGGGTCGCTCGGGAAAAAGTAGCTGCAATCTGGTCATACGAAACCAGTGACCTGTTTGACGATGCGGAACGGGCCGCGCTGCGAATGGCTCAGGGCGCCGGTGCTTCACCCAACGCCGTTGACGCGGATGATTTCAAGCAGTTGCGGCGGCATTTCGATGAGGACCAGATCGTTGAACTTGTCGCTACGGTCTGTCTGTTTGGTTGGCTCAATCGCTGGAACGATACCATGGCAACAGATCTCGAACCGAGTCCGCTCGCGTTTGGACTGGACACGCTTCAGGGCAGCGGCTGGGTTCCGGGGAAGCACGTCACGTCCAGAGGTGCATCGTGAGTGACCTGTCCCATGGTCCCGTCACGGGCCCGCAGGGACCCCATGCCTATCCTTCCCTGACAGGGCGGTCTGTGATTGTGACCGGAGGGGGGCAGGGCATCGGGAGATGCCTGGTGCTGGCCCTTCTGGAACGGGGTGCCAATGTTACCACCATCGTTGCGCGCGAACGCGAAACCCTTGCAGCGACACTGGCGGAGGCGGAGGCCTTGCCCGGTGAGGTACTGGGCCTGGTTGCCGATATTCGTAGCCCCGACGATTGCCAGAGGGTGGTACAGTCAACGCTTGATCGGTTCGGTGCTGTCCACGGCCTCGTCAACAACGCAGCACGTGGTATTGATTACGTCCGGCAGACCACGGGCGGTGCCCCTGTTCCCTTCTGGGAAACAGATGGCTCCCGCTGGGCAGAGGCCATTGCGACCAATGTTACCGGCACGTTCCAAATGAGCGCTGCAGCGGCTCCGCACATGGTTGCCCAGAGATTCGGCCGCATCGTAAATGTCTCCACCAGCGATCGATCCATGGTTCGCGCCATGAACACACCCTACGGCCCGTCAAAGGCCGCTCTCGAATCCATGAGCGTCGCCTGGAGCCGGGAACTCTTGTCCCATGACGTGACTGTGAACGTGTTGCTTCCTGGCGGCGCGACCCGAACCCGGATGGCAACCGGCGTTACCGGTAAACCGCTCTATCCTCCAGACATCATGAATCCCGCAATCCTCTGGTTGTGCTCTGACGACTCCTCCGGTCGAACGGGTGGAAGGTATATTGCAACGGAGTGGAATCCCGACATTGATCCCGACGAGGCAGCAGCCGGTGCCCGCCAGGTTTCCCGGGACCTGCCGGTGATCATGTGATGGAAGCAACCTGGCGGCGATCTTCCGGAACGTTTACCGTCTGGCACTCCGGCTGTGGTCAGGATTGCAAATAGGTTCGTCGTTCCCGGTTCCACACATAGAGCCCGCTGCCGATCACGATCAGCGCTCCCAGAACCGTGAAATGGTCGGGAAACTGATCGAATACCATGATGCTGAGTATCGTTACCCAGATGATTTGTGTGTAGGTGAATGGCGATACCGTCGAGACAGGAGCAATCTCGAGGGCCCTGATGAGCAGATAATGCCCAAGCCCGAAGAGGCCGCCGGTGGCCACCATCATCACCCATGAAACGGCATCCGGCGGTGTCCAGAAAAAGGGTACGATACAGGACATGACCACAACCCCGATCGCCGATGTCCAGAACAGGCTGGTTTCCGTGCTTTCGGACCGGCCCGCGATGCGGGTGAGGATCTGATAGAAGGCGTAACAGACAGCCGTCAGGAGCGGGAGTGCGGCCGCCCAATGCATCACCCCGAGCCCGGGCCGGATGATGATAATAACGCCGCAGAAACCGATCAGTATCGCCGTCCAGCGACGGGCGCCGACGCGTTCGCCAAGAAACGGTATTGACAGCGCCGTGACGAGAAGCGGTGCAATGAAGTTTATGGCAGCGGCTTCGGGCAGCGACAGGTATTTGAGAGCGGTGAAGAAACTGGCGGTACCGATCACGAGCGTCACCGAGCGTCCGACATGCAGGACCGGACGCCGGGTTGCAATCTGGCGCCAGATACCTCCACGCGAAAACACCAGCAGAAATACCAGCGCATGAAACACGTAACGGGCCCAGACGATCTGGACAATATCGAACCGTTCAGCGAGCGTTTTGACAAAAGCCTCGCCGATGGCAAACAGGGCAACCCCTGCGCACAAAAGCAGAATGCCGAGCAGCGGTTTCTGGGAGCGTTGCTCGGTCACCGGCATTCAGGCATGCTTTGTCTCTGAGTCTGTTATGCAGCGAACCCGGATGGGATGGACTCCCATCGCAGGAGAAGTGGCACGACCAGGGTCGTCCGGAAGGTCCTACTGGACGGTTGAACGCGAGGTCGGCTCGACGCGTGTAATCACCGTTCCATCACGATCAAGCAGGTCGGGCAAGCGTGGCGCAATTTCGTTCTTCCAGTAATCGCTCTCATAGACTGCTTCATAGATCCGTTCTCTCTCTGCCTCGCTGGAGAAACGACGCAGCCAGACATAGACCGAATCGTCCTCCTCGCCACGGAAACTGCCGCAAATCACAGCACCTTTCGAAACCTGAAAAGGAATAATGTCGTTTTCCATGAATTGGAGCCATTCTTCCATTTTTCCCGGCTGAACCCTGTATTGACGCAGTTCGTAGAATGCCATTGTTGTTCCTCGCTGCCGGCTTGATTGCATTGCTGCAATTCTGATGGCACAGGTTGAAGACAGTTTGGCCGGAGAGAGGTGTCTGCCCCCGTCCGGTCGGATTTTGTTCCCGATCTTGATGGGATTGTGGTCGGAGTGAGTGGATTCGAACCACCGGCCCCTGCCTCCCGAAGACAGTGCTCTACCAGGCTGAGCTACACTCCGATCAGGATTGTTGCCGTTATAGCCCCTTCCATTCGGTGTCGCAATATATGGACTGCAGGTCAGCGCCATCGGCGAGATTACGGGCATTGTCCGGGGTTCTGCCCCAGGTTCCGTCCCAAAAATGGCGGGCCTCGTGCGGCAGCTCACCCTGTTCAGGCGCAAACGATTGGGATGCTCACTGGCAACTGCCAAATACGGATACAGACATCGCCCGTTATATGCGAAACGTCCATCGACGGTCCGCCGAACATGGCCAGGGGTGACGTTATCTGCGGAAGCCAGGGACAGAGTCCTTTTAAATCGTTACTTCTTGAAGACGGAGCCGCTTGATCGTTGCCGCCAACAACAGACTCCGCCCGGGCTAATTGTCAGTCCGCCCGGTCCCGAATTCCCGATCAAGGGCAGGTCCGGTAACGATAGAGCCGGCATCATCGAAACCGGCTATGCGGTCGATCTCCCCCAGGACCAGGTAGTCCCCTCCGCCTCTGCGGATGCTGATCCCGCTACCCCGTTCACCCGATATGCGGCTGTGCTTGCCAAAATGGCGATCCGATCCGTGAAACCGTTCGCAGAAATACGACACTTCAAACGAGTCTTTTTGAGAGGCGCGCCCGGAGAGCGGCGGAGCAGTCATGGCATTGAATTCAAAGGTCATATCCGACGCTTGAATTCGATTTAACTATTGATTTTGGCCAATCCGGAAGAATGGCGCTGAAGGCAACCATCAGCAGGTTATCCGGCGTTCGCAATTCCCGTTTCCGACTGTTGAACATCGGCCAGCCGCTGGTTGACTCCCGTTCCATGTAACCGCACTGTGCCCCGTCCGTGCAAATTTCGGGAGACATGGAAGTGTCGGGATCGCCCTTGCCACTCAGCAGGTTCAAAGTCATCGATCTTACGCGGGTTCGCGCGGGACCGACATGTGTGAAACAGCTGGCGGACTGGGGTGCAGACTGCGTGATGGTCGAAATCCCCCAGGCCCCCGGATTGCCCGAAGGGCTCACGGGCGATCGCCACGGCCCCGATTTCCAGAATTTGCACCGAAACAAGCGCTCCATGACGCTGAACCTCAAGGCACCGGAAGGACGGGAGGTTTTCTACCGGATCGTAGAAAACGCCGATGTGGTGGTCGAAAATTATCGGCCTGACGTCAAGTATCGGCTCGGGGTTGATTATGAGAGCCTGAAGGCCGTCAATCCCCGCATCATTCTCGGATCGATTTCCGGGTTTGGTCAGGACGGTCCCTATCAGAAACGACCCGGTGTGGACCAGATTGCGCAGGGTCTTGGCGGGCTGATGTCGGTGACCGGTTTGCCTGGCCAGGGACCGGTTCGTGTCGGCACCGCAATCGCCGACCTGTCAGCCGGCCTGTATTGCGCCCTTGGTATCATGGTGGCCCTGCTGGAACGGGAAGTGTCGGGCCAGGGTCAGTGGGTTCACACATCGCTTCTCGAGGCCCAGATTGCGATGCTGGACTTTCAGGCGGCCCGCTGGCTGATGGCGCAGGAAGTGCCAGGACAAGCCGGAAACAATCATCCCACCGCGATTCCCACCGGAGTCTACGAATGCAGTGACGGTTATCTGAATATCGCGGCTGGTGGACAAAGCATGTTCGAACGATTGTGTACCGCCCTGGATGCCAAGGATATTGCCAGCAATCCAGATTATGTTGACGACAAGGCGAGGCTCAAGAATCGTGATCAGCTCAATGCCGACATTTCTGCCTATACAAAGCAAAAGGGTTGCAGCGAATGGATCGACCACTTCAACAGGACCGGCGTCCCTTGCGGACCGATCAACACCATTGACAAGGTGTTCGAAGACCCGCAGGTCCAGCACCTTGGGATGGCAGCGCCCGCCCGGTCACCGGCCCTCGGCGAACTCCATCTTGTGGGACAGGCCGTCAACATGAGCCGGGCGCCCCGCGAGATTCGCAATGCCGCGCCCGGCCGCGGTGAGCATACGGCGGATATCCTGTCCGCGCTCGGTTACGGAGCGGAAACCATCGCCGAATTTCGTGAGCAGGGGGTGGTTTAGTGATGACGGCGTCAAAGCAGTCGAGACGCGAGGACAAAGCTGAGTCAGCAAGGCCGGCCGATGCGCAATCGGGACGGATCGTTACCCGGAAGTCCGATGGTATCGGCTGGATGATCTATGATCACCAGCCGCGTTACAATGCCATCACCTATGAGATGCGGCTGGCCATTCCCGACATCATGGCCGATTACGAAGCCGACGAGACCGTGCGGGTGGTTGTTCTCGCCGGGGCAGGGGACAAGGCATTCATTTCGGGTTCCGACATTTCCCAGTTTGAAAAACAGCGTGCCAGCGAGGATGCGAGACAACTCTATGACAGGGCATCCGAACGGGCTGGTGCGGCGATGGCTGCATTTCCGAAACCGATGATCGCCATGATCCATGGCTATTGCCTTGGTGCCGGCCTGATGACGGCGATGTATGCCGATATCCGGATTGCGTCGGGAACCGCACGTTTCGGGCTGCCGCCGGCGAGGCTGGGTCTCGGGCTCGGTTACGGCGCAGTGCGCAATCTCATTAACCTCGTCGGTCCGGCTCACGCATCCGAAATTCTCTTTACGGGTGACCGATATTCGGCGGAGGAGGCGCGCCGGATGGGACTGGTGAACCGGGTGGTTCCGCAGGCCGGGCTGGATGAAGCCGTAACGGCTCTGGCAGAGCGGATTGTTGCGAATGCGCCCTTGACGCTCCGCTCGCTCAAGACCTCGATCCGGAATGCAGTGGCCGACGAGGACAAGCGTGACATGGATCGCGTCCGTGCCGAAATTGAAGCCTGTTATGCGAGTGAGGACTATATCGAGGGCCGCCGCGCGTTCATGGAAAAACGCCGCCCGAACTTCTCGGGCCGATGACCGGCAGGGAACTCATTCGGCATCGGGTCCACGATTGGAACGGCAACCACGAAGCATCCAGCGGCAATTACAGTTCAGGCGACCCTGTGGAATTTGGCCAGGCAGGCTGCGGGTACCGAGGTTCCGCGGTTTTATGGATGTGATGCATGACGCTGTGGCCGGGCCTTCGGCCCCGAGGGGCCGGTTGTCTGTCGGGCAATCCTATGGTGCGTCCGTGGCACTGACAATCAAAGTGGTTCCGTCAACGTCAATGACCGAAATTCGTGTGCCTTCCTCAAGGTCGCGTCCCTGAGGACTGACCCGGACTCTCCAAAGACTGTCACCAACCTGAACGCGGCCCTCTCCGCCTGTTGTGGCGGTCTCGAGAGTGTAGGTATTGCCGATCAGATGCCGCCCCCGCTGGTTGAGTGTCGGGTGATCGGTGGGGGCTTGCCGGGAGGCAACAAACCGTCGGCCCAACAGGAGTGACGCCAGGGACAGGACTGCAAAACCGACGATCTGGATTTGCCAGGCCAGGTCCGGAAAGATGGCCAAGGCTATGCCCGTGAGGATTGCAGCGATGCCGATCCAGAGAAACAGGACACCCGGTACCAGGATCTCGATCAGCATGAGAATTGCGCCCAGCGTCAGCCAGTACCAGTAGGTGATGGATTCGAAAAATTCGAGCATGGCCAGACCTACGTGCGGCCGGAAAAATCGGTGCCCGCAGCCGGAACCGATCCGCGGTTCCCCGATTCGACGCTGGCCGGTGACGCAAAGGTTTCGCGGGCAATTTCAGTGATGCCGGCAACGGCTCCAATGACGCTGGACGCTTCGAGTGGCATTAGCACAATCTTCTGGTTGCGGGCGCTCCCGATGGTTTCGAGGGCGTTGACATACTTTTGTGCGACAAAGTAGTTGATCGCCTGAATGTTGCCATCACCAATGGCCTTCGAGACCATGTCTGTAGCACGTGCCTCGGCCTCGGCTTCACGTTCCCGCGCTTCCGCGTCGCGGAAAGCGGCTTCGCGCCTGCCTTCCGCATCAAGGATCTGCGCCTGTTTCTGTCCTTCTGCCCGCAGGATTTCCGACTGGCGCACCCCCTCTGCTTCAAGAATGGTTGCCCGTTTGTCACGCTCCGCTTTCATTTGTCGTGCCATGGCGTCGACAAGCTGTGTTGGTGGCGTGATATCCTTGATTTCTATCCGCGTGATTTTCACGCCCCATGGAGAGGTGGCCGCGTCCACTACCCGCAGAAGATCTGCGTTGATCTTGTCCCTTTGTGAGAGGAGTTCGTCGAGATCCATCGAGCCCATGACTGTTCGTACGTTGGTCATCGTAAGGTTGAGGATCGAGATTTCAAGACGCCGGACTTCATAGGATGCCTTGACGGCGTCGAGTATCTGGTAGAACACGACGCCATCGACCGTGACCATCGCGTTGTCCTTGGTGATGACTTCCTGGGACGGCACGTCCATGACCTGCTCCATCACATTCTGGCGATGCCCAATTCGATCAATGAGAGGGACGATCAGATGCAGTCCGGGCACCAGAGTCCGGGTGTAGCGGCCAAACCGTTCCACCGTGTATTCGAAACCCTGCGGGACCGTCTTGACTCCCATGAAAACCAGAGCCAGCGCAACCACGAGTACAACGATGACAAAGATGGAAGTGGGTGCGAGCATTGCAGGTATCCCTTCACCACGACAATTTTGGAGTGTCCCAAACGTTTTTGCGATGGCGTCATTGCGGTGAATGCAAGATAGCATGTCGCCACCCGCCGACCAACCTGACCGGGAGGCGGCTGGTCCGCGGCCGCCGCCTTTCGCACCCTGCTGGCCCTCAAACTATGGGGAATCGGGCGTCCGTTGCAGACCATGGAAGAGGTCTTTGACGAGGGGCTGACCCTGTTTGCCGGCCTAAATGCCTTTCCCAGACGGGCGACCCTGACCGAAAAACATCTCGCTCTTCTCGACGCCAACCTGGCAATCCAGGCTGATATCGCAGCGATTGAGGCCGGGATGGATGCCCTTCACCAGGAAACCAGGGCTGACAACGCAGGGGTCAAGGCAGAAATATTGAAATGATTGTTAGGCGCCGTGACCGCCCAGGGTGGACTGGTCGTTGCATTGGTCAAATTACTGTAGCGCCGCGCGTACTGGCGGTGAGGGCAGACAAGGATCAGGAGTTCGGATAACGGGCTTCATATTGAATTTGTTTTCCGATAACCGGGCCAGCGGGTCATCCGACGTATTTTCAGGCGACACCCTGCCTGCGAGACCGGGGCCAACGCCCGTCCCGGCATTCAGTCCTGATTCCTGATCAAACGCCGTCAGTCCGTGATCCAGGCATCCGCCGGTGCGATCTCCCTGCGACGGTCAGGCACTGAAAGACCCCGGTTATCAGTGGACTGATCACGATCTGAAGACTGGATCCGGGACTGCAGCCGTCCGGCATTGCGGCCGGTTCGGGTCCCTGATGCCCACCATCGACCCCAAGGTTTTGTCACCTGCGGCGCTGCCTCCGGCATCACTCCCTGTATCGTGGCCTCGGGATTCCGATCAGAACCTTCTCCATGGCAACCTCGATAGGACGCTTGCACCCAATGATCGTCGTGCCACCACTGGCAACAACGTCAGCAATCCTGCGAGAAGCTGTTGGATCTGGTCGCGATGCCTGGACTGCGGGAAGGAAGGGATATTTCACCAGGCTGGCTGATACTGTTCGAAGGCGCCAACAAGCATGGAGGATGATCGTCGCTGCTTCTCCAGACTTTAAGATGTTCAGCGCGTTTTCCGGTGCATCCTTGATGATCTGTGGGTGAGGACGGAGCAGGATCCCTTGGCCGCCCAAATTTTCTATTGTGCTGCGATTGCCATGTTCGTTCGTTGCGATCCCTCCTCGAGGCGTCGGCGCCAATGTTGATACCAGCCGACGTAACACGCCTCATGGTCCCAGCTGGTTCCATGAGACTCCGGAGTAAACCCCGCTTCAATGGCGACGGCATCCGGTCCCTGCCCCAATGTCCCCAGACCACGGTCATAGACGTTCCAACCAGCTTCCGACCCATGAAAACCCTCCTGGGCGGTGTCAAGAGAAACGACATCGTCGGAAGTCGAGAGTCCCGAGACAAGAAAGAAGTCCTCGAATTTTCTGAGACGCGCAAACCTGGCGTCCGGAGGTTCGTTTTTCGGTGCGATGCACCAGATTGTGACTTCGCATTTTCCCGGGCCGAGAGGCCGGTGGGTGCGAAGATGGGTGGAGGCCAGATCGTTGAGGACGAGATTGGGAAAGACGAGGAGGTTGCGCCCGCGCCTCAGCATCCAGTCTGCCCTGATGCCGCCTACGCGCTGTTCGATTTCCTGTGTCGCTGGCGCCAGTGGCGCTCCTTCCGGACTTGACCGTTCTGCCCAAATGCACATATGGCCGTTGCCAAGGTAATACTGACCGTTCCGCACATCACCCTTGATTCTTCCAACCTCGGTCTTGAGCAAGCCCCGGGGTTGCTCGCGGGCTTCCCGCGCGAGAATTGTATTCATGAAGTTTCGGTGCACTGTGGAAACGTGATAGCCATCCGTAACGTTGTCGGCCTGCACTTTCCAGTCGTGTTCGCATACATAGGTCTGGGACCCCTTGACGATTTCCAGACCCTCCGGAGACTGATCGGCAAACAGGTCGATGAAGAACCGGGCGGGTCCCAGATACTCATCCAGAGAGGGGACTTCGTCGACAAGGGATCCGAATACAAAGCCCCGGTAGGACTGGACCCGCGCCAGTTCGGTGAGGTTGTAACGGGTCCGATCGAACGCCGGGCCATATCCTCCTTCCTGGTTCTTGATCCCGATGCACTCGCCACTGCAGCGATAACTCCAGCCATGGAAACGGCAGGTGAGAACGCGGGCGTTGCCCTGGCGCAGCGGCGTAATGATGGCACCCCGATGCGAACAGGCATTGACAAAGGCTTTCAGGGAGCCGTCTTCCTGACGATGGACGAATACCGGCTGCGTGCCAATATGAGTAGCCCAGTAGTCACCCGGCTCCGGAACCTGACTTTCGTGACAGAGAAAATTCCAAAGATTCTCGAAACAGAATTCCATTTCCGCCTCGTACAGCGTCCGATCCTCAAAGACGGAACGGTGAACCCTGAATTCTCCGTCCTCCCTGATCCGGTCGTCGATGCGGTCCGAGAGGTCTATAACCGGTCCTTCATATGCCATGATGGCCCCTTCCCTGATCTCGTGGCTCCATCGTAGCACAGGGAGAGCTGGCGATTCGAACCCCGGGACGGACGCACAGCTTTCGCATCGCGCGCGACCGGCGTAAAACCTGTGAAACAGATCACGCCGGCGAACAGGCCATTGGCCGCTGTCAATACCGGGGCGAGAGGGAACGTGCTGAGCCAAGAAAAAGTCGGGGCCTTGCCTGCAGGGCTGCAGGAAAAACTCAATGGTGCGAGGCATTGCGCTCACGGATACCGTCACGACAGGTGCCGGCAGCGTCTGGTCCAATGTCGAAGTTGACGGGGGCCGGGAAAGCGCCGGAGATACCCGGCTCTGACGCGGAGTATTACAAACCCCATCACGATCTCCCGGACGGCTGGCGGCACTTCAACCGATCCGGACCAACTGCGGAGCGGACTGAATTCAGATGCGCAATCGTCCGGGAAGCCGGGAGCCTTAGAACATGCGAAAGGGGTATCTCCGCTTTGCCGGCGGTTCCGGACTGACATGACGGGAGCCGAAACAGTGTCAGAAAAGGGGTCAGCAGCCGCACCGTTGCAATCGCGCTACCGTCCGATTGGCGAACTTCTTCAGGGGCATGCGGAACGTGATCCGGACAAGCCCTTTCTGGTTTCGATTGATCAGGGAGGCCGGTCACTGACTTTTGGTCAACTGATGGGACTGTGCAACCGGTTTGGCCACTTCCTGTCGGGAACGGACTTGCCGCCGGGATCGCGGATCGCCGTCCTGTCAGATAACTGTCTGGAGTTGCTCGCGCTCTATTTTGCCATTCAACGCCACGGTTTCGTTTTTTGCACAGTCAGTCTGGACGCCAATGCCCATCATGTGAACGAAATGCTCAATCGGTTGGCACCGGGTCTGGTTCTCTGGCATGAGGATGTAGAACTGGACGGACTTCGGCCCGAATCCGACTGGATCCGGTTCGGCGACTGTGCCGGGAATGACCGCGCCAGGGACGGCGGCCTGTTTGAGGCGCTCAACACCTGTTCGGACAAGGACATGCCCTGGTTCCGGTCCGGTCGACCAGAGTCTCCCTGTGTCATGAGCTTTACATCGGGGACGGCGGCAGCCCCCAAAGGAGTGATCCACAGCTTCGGAAATTATTTTCGAATTGCGGAGCAGACGATCGACATGTGGAAACTTTCGGCAAGTGATCGAATGCTCGAATACCGGTCGTTCGGCTGGGCCTCGTCGCACATGCTATGCCTGCAGCCGGCTTTGGTGACTGGCGCTACGATACTGTTTTCCCGTCGTTTTTCGCAATCGAGGTTTTTCGACTGGATCCGGAACTTCCAACCGACGATGGTGATCGGTGTGCCGACCGTGATCAACATGCTGCTGGGCCGGGAAATGAAGCCGGAAGATCGAACTGCTATGAAGTCCCTGCGATTCATGTCTTCATCGACAGCGCCGCTGATGGTGGAGCAGCATCGTCGTTTCGAGGAAACCTACGGCGTCGAATTGCTTCAACTCTATGGTATGAGTGAGGGTGGCGTCGTTGCCGGCAATCATATCGGTGAACGTCGTATTGGCAGCGTTGGCAAACCCGGCCTCTACCAGGACCTGAAAATTCTTGATCCCGAGGGCACCGAGTTGCCCCGGAAGGCTGTTGGGGAGATCGAGATTGGCGGCGATCAGTTGGGCTGGGGTTATCTCTATGAAGGCGGTCAGATCGAGAGGCTTCACGGACGACGCCTCAAAACAGGTGATCTGGGCTATCTTGATGAGGACGGATATCTTTATGTCACCGGACGGGCAAAAGATGTGATCATCCGTGGGGGCATCAATGTCTCACCCCTGGAGATCGACAATGTTCTGTCCGGTTTTTCGGACATCGAGGACAATGCGACGATAGGTGTGGCAGACGCTGTCTATGGCGAAGAAATCGTGAGCTTTGTCAAATTGCGGCCAGGAGCGCAATCCACAGAACAAGACTTGCGAACGCGGTGCATTCGGGTTCTGCCGAAAGCCAAGATCCCCAGCCAAATCATAGGTGTGGACGCAATTCCGAAGAACGAACGCGGGAAGGTTGACCGCAAGGCGCTGCGGGAATTGTGGGAGCAGATTCATTCCACGAGCTGATGTCTGGCGCCTGCGCCGCCCGCGACAGGGTTTCGCCGCGGCCGCCGGACCGCGCCCGCGCCCTGCCAGGTGGCGGCCATGACGGTCAAGGGTGTTGCCCTTGTCGTGATCGCGATGTTGCTGTTCGGTCTGGTTCCGCCATCTGTGCGTCTGCTGTCAGATACGATGTCACCGTTCCAGATTGTGTTCATCCGCGCCCTGTTCGGCGTTGTCGCGATCGGGGCCTGGTTCGCATGGTCCGGTTTGCATCAGCTCAGGACGAAACGTCCGGCGTTTCACCTGTTTCGCGCCACCACGAATTTCATTGGTATGGTCCTGTGGTTCTGGGCCCTGAAACATGTGGCCCTGGCAAAGGGGGTCGCCATTCACTTTACCATGCCCCTGTTTATTGTGCTGTTTGCTGTTCTTTTCCTCGGCGAGCGTATCGGGTTTCGTCGCATTCTTGCGGTCCTCGCAGGTTTCGCCGGAGTCCTCGTCATACTCAGGCCGGGACTGATCGAACCGGGCTGGCCGGAATTTGCCATTCTTGGCTCGGCAGCGCTCTATGGGGTCGCAACGATTTGCGTGAAGGTTCTCGTACGCGAGGAGCTTCCTCTGGCTGTGACCTTTTACACAAATCTGGTGATGGGCCTCTGGTGCATCGTTCCTACCGTTCTCCTTTGGGCACCGATCACGCTGGATGATATCCTTCCGATTATCGGCCTTGGTGTTTTCGGCATGATTCCGCCAGTACTGATAGCCATTGCGCTCAAGACCATGGACGCGAGTCTTTTGAGTGCGTTTGACTTTCTGCGCCTGCCGTTCACCGCGGTGTTTGCATTTGCCCTTTTCAGTGAGGTTCCGGACCTCTTTGTCTGGATCGGTGCCGGAATCATTTTCCTGAGTGTCTGGAATATTTCGGTGCGGGAAGCCCGGCAGAACCGGGGTTCGGACATTGGTCCGGAGGCGGGTGGACCCGCCCGGTGAGCATCTGTGAATTCTCCCGACAAATTTGGGGTTTGTAATGAAGGGCCGGCTCATTGCGGCAGTCCTGTCGGGGAATATTCGGGGCGGGGTGGTTACCGGCATCGCAATTGCAGTTGTTTCCATGCTGCTGTTCGCCACCATCCATTCGGCCGTGCGGAACCTGTCCGATACGATGTCGCCGTTTCAGATTGTCTTCTGGCGGATGTCGATCAGTATCGTTCTCCTGATGCCATGGTATGTGTGGAAGGGGTTTCACCTGCTGCGAACAAGCCGGCCTCTGATGCATCTGCAGCGGGCAGTAGTCAATTTTGGTGGCATGATCCTGTGGTTTGGCGCTATTGCCGTCGTTCCTCTCGGCAAGGCAGTGGCGATCCACTTTACTTTGCCGCTGTTCATTCTGCTGTTGGCCTGGCTGTTTCTTGGCGAGCGCGTTGGCGGAAGAAGGATCGCGGCGACACTGGTAGGTTTCGCCGGAATGCTGATTATCTTGCGGCCAGGGGTCGCTGCATTCGGATGGCCCGAAGCCATGATACTCGGCTCAGCAGTCCTGTATGCGGCGACGGTGATCTATTTGAAAACCATGGTCGACACGGAGACGCCGCTGGCACTGACGTTCTACACCAATTGTCTTGTCGGCCTGTTTTCTGTTCCGTTTGCCATGGTGTTCTGGGTCACACCAACGTGGAACGACCTTATGCCCATTCTTGTGCTTGGAATTCTTGGAACGTTGGCGCCGTTTTTGTACACAACCGCCCTCAAGGCTGCTGATGCCAGTATTATTGCGCCGATCGACTTCTTGCGTTTGCCGTTCACAGCCGGTCTGGCGTTTCTCCTGTTTTCCGAAGTGCCGGATGTCTGGATCTGGCCCGGCGCGGCCATCATCGTACTCAGCACGACCTATATCACCATGCGCGAACGCGCGATCCGGAAGCGTTTGAAAGAAGAGAAGGATCGATGAGCCGCCCTGTCGGTTCCACTGCGGAGTCGTTTGTTCGGAGGGTGCGATGATCTCCGTTTTCCGACTGCCGCCACTGCCGCGTGCTGTCCTGTGGTTTTGCGGAACGATGACCGGTTTTTGCGCCATGGCCGTTTCCGCCCGTGAGCTGCAGACCACAATGTCGACTTTCGAAATCCTGTTTTTTCGGAGTCTGATCGGCGTACTCGTGGTCCTTCCCTTCATCGCCCGCAAGCGATTTGTCGATCTCCGGACCACCAGACTGCCCTTTCATGCCGGGCGGGCGCTGGTACAGTTTGGCGCGCAGATCTGCTGGATCTATGCAATCGCGCATCTCACCCTGTCGGACCTGACGGCAATCGAGTTTTCCGTACCAATCTTCACAGCACTTCTTGCGGTCGTGTTTCTTGGTGAAACCATGTGGAGGCACAAGTGGGTTGCGACAATCCTGGGCTTCGCGGGCGTACTGATCATCCTGCAGCCCGAGGGGTCGGCATTCAGCCTTGCAGGCTTCGTGATGCTGATGGGATCAGCGTGTTTCGCCGGCTCGGGCGTTCTGGTGAAATATCTCACGCGTACCGAGACGCCGCAGGGCATCCTCTTTTTCATGAACGCTCTCCAGCTGCCGTTGGGCCTGCTTCCGGCAGTGTTCATTGCCGACTGGGTAACACCGGGCCTTTCCGACGTGCCCTGGATCATTGTCTGGGGGCTGGCGGGCCTCTGGGCTCACTACGCAATGGCACGGTCCCTTGCCCTGGCGGACATTACGATTATTTTTCCTCTCGATTTTCTGCGTCTTCCCCTCATGGGTTTACTCGGATTTCTGATTTACTCTGAAGCGCTCAGCCTGTGGACGCTACTCGGCGGTATCGTGATCTTTGGTTCCAACTGGTATGCGGTTCGCGAAGAAGCCAGGAGAGGCGGCAATCCTGGTGCCCATTGACCGCTTCGTGATCAGGGGCGGGGTCCTGGAGAGACAACGCTGTGTTTACCGAGGGTGAAGAGTCGACCGGGAAGCGGAAGGCAGGCTTCGGTGCCGGATCCCTGGCCTTGAGGGATTGATCACGGGATCATGGTCCGGGTCGACGGTTGCCGAACAGTATGTCGCGACTTTCGGAGGTCATGCTTCTTGAACCGCGGTGCTCGGCAAGGAGCTGCATCCCTGCCTGGGTCGCTGGTCGTTCAGCGATGCTGTCGAACCAGCGCTTGACAGCGGGATATTCGGTCTTGTCGATTCCCTGTCGCCGCGACGGGCGGATCCAGGGCCAGCAGGCAATGTCGGCAATGGAATAGTCGTCTCCACCAAGATACGGGCACGACCCCAGCCTGCGTTCCATGACACCATAGAGGCGGCGCACCTCACGGGAATAGCGCTCGATCCCGTAGGGGACGGTGACGCCTCCCATGGCCTGCCGGAAGTGGTGTGCCTGGCCGGCCATTGGTCCCAGTCCGCCCATCTGCCACATCAACCACTGCAGAATCGCGGTTCGGGCGCGCCCGAAGCGGGGCGGCGGAAGGAGCTTTCCGGTTTTTTCGGCGAGATAGATCAGCACAGCACCGCTTTCAAAAACAGTCAGGGGTGCGCCCTTGTCCTCCGGTTCATGGTCAACAATGGCCGGAATGCGGTTGTTGGGGCTGATCTCCAGGAAGTCGGGATCGAATTGTTGTCCCTGATTGATATCGACGGCGACGATGCGGTAGGGAAGGCCGCATTCCTCCAGCATGATCGAGATCTTGTGACCGTTGGGGGTCGGCCAGGCATGAAGGTCAATCACGGCGCAGGAGAGTGCTTCCTCGAGGCAGAGCCCGTACTGAGCGGATCGTTGACCTTGCGAGGCGCGGGTTCATCTTGATTCATGGAAAGGACATCACGGATCCCCGTCCTTCGGCAGGGCCTGGTTGGGCACAACATCGTTTCTTCGCTGCTGGTAAGTCAGCGCTCCGTTGGTGAGCCAGTCGCTTGCGGCTGCGCGGCCTGCTGCCCGGGACCATTCTTCGGACCAGTCACCCAGTTCATAACCATGCCACGGCGGTTCCGGTTTCAGGGGCGGCAGACCCAGGCTTTCCCAGAGTTCCCGCCCCCGTTCCATGAAGGAACGGCCTGGCAGCGCGACAGGGGCCATGGGAGTCTTGAGCGTTGCGTCGATGAGCAGGGTCGCATCCTCGTTCGCTCCGGTCCTGGGGCCGTGTCCAAGTGGCCGGTGGCGAAGAATTTCGCAATCTTCCGAGAGGTTCGCGCGGTAGCACATGGCCCAGAAAACAGCGTCCAGGTTGTCGGGATCGATATCCTCATCAACGGCGATGAGATACTTGCCGACGGGGGCCTGCAATGTCATCGCTCCGTGCAGGGCGCGCCAGATCTCCGTGCGCGGTGCATTCCGTGAGAACTGTACCACAAGAACCTTGCGGAGATTGGTCAGCGGCTCGTGCATGGCAACGCGACTGACCGAAGCAATACCGAGTTGGCGGGTCAGGTGGTCGAGGAAGAGAGGTTCATAGGCTACACGCTTGATCACGCTGGATTCCGAAGGGGTGACCTGACTCATGATTGTCGCAAGGATGGCATTGTGGCGCCGGGTAATGGCCGTCACATTGAAGATGAAATTGTATTCCTCGAGATTGACGTGACCGTGACTTTCGCCAAAGGGGCCTTCCGGTTCGAAATATTCGGTATCAACCAGACCCTCGATCACGATTTCTGCTTCGGCCGGCACCAGGAGGTCCACCGTATGGGCGCGGGTAACCCGAATGGCGGTACCCACGATCCCTCCGGCAACGGCAAGTTCGTCCGTCTCCAAAGGCAGCTTCTGAGGGGCCACATAGGATACGGCAGGAGGACCGCCCACAACCATTGCGATCGGCATGGGTTCGCCACGCGCCCGATATTTTTGCCAATGAGACGTTGCTCCCTGGCCAAGCGACATGAACAGCTTGAGGCCGATGCGGTCCGGAGCTTTCAGTCCTCCGCGATAGGTCCCGACATTCTGAATGCCGCTGTCCGGATCACGGGTGATGCAGGCTGTTGCTGTAAGATAGGGGGCGGAATCGTAGCCTGGCGTGGAAACGGGAACCGGGAGCCGATCCAGTCCGTTTCCCGAGAGCAGGTCCGTGTGCTCCAAAATTCGATTCTGACAGGGTGCGTCGACGACAATGTCGGGCGGGATCGGGTTGGCGGTTGCTTCTTTCCAGCGGATGCCGATGTCTTCAATCGCGACTCCCATGCCGATTCCGTAAATAGCTGCGTTGGCGGCCAGGGCTCCGACAGCGACCGGGATATCGAAGGATCGGCCGGTTCCGTCGACGACATTGCTGAACAGGAAAGCCTTGCGCTCGGTTTCGGGAATCCCGCCGCGAAACTGCCATCGCACGAGGGGGCTCAGTTCGGAGTCCTTGTTGACCGGTTTGTCGACGGTGACAAGCAGTCCGGCCTCGTCCAGGGCCTTGAGATGATCGTGAAGGTCGTTGTAGCCCCTGTTGGTCACACTGTGAAACTCCGGTCCGACATGGACCTCATGATGAGGGGATCGGGATCAGTCGGCAAGCGCGTCGCTCTTGGGTTCTTTTCGAACTTGCGCGCTTGCAGGTTCCGGCTTTCCGGATCGCTTGGGATCGGGGGCGGCCTGCAGTTTTGCAACCGCTTGGAACGTTCTGGTGACGGGTGGCATGCGTCCGGGACCCTGGTTTGTCGATGAAACGCCGTCAAACAGCTCAGGTCGAGTTGCGGGTGTGGTACTTCGCGCCGAACCGA
Source organism: Alphaproteobacteria bacterium (assembly GCA_965221485.1). GTDB lineage: Bacteria > Pseudomonadota > Alphaproteobacteria > MPNO01 > UBA830 > JAJEBT01. The sequence continues at coordinate 4,128,828 of OZ244893.1, forward strand.
GCCGATGGAGTGCCGATGCGCAGTAGCCGTCATGCGAGTGCAAAAGCGTTCGTCATGAACTCGTCATCCGGAACCACGCAGTCTTTCGTGCGGTCCGGGGAGCCGGCAAGAGGGTGCATGTGCAGCGTTGACCCCAGAGACTGATACAAGCCGAGGCCGTCCTGAATGGGTCAGGGTTCCGAAGCCGCAAACGGCCCGGGACCCTCCTTGCCTTGCGCTGTCTGATGTGGGACAGAGCGAGAGACACCCGAGGTGTCAAAATGATCGGCGACGCTCCATTGCAGTTTTTTCGAAAACGTTTCCTGACCCTTTATCACGCTGTTCCGGCGCCCATGCGCGGTATCGGGCTCATGATGCTTGCTTCTCTCGGGGTCGTTGGCATGACCGTATCCATTCGGCATGTCGCAGATGATGTTCACCCTTTTGTGATCGCTTTCCTGCGGCATGTCATCGGTGTGATGCTGCTGATGCCTTTCATGCTGCCCCGTACAGCCAATCCCCTGCGGACCCAACGATTACCCTTGCATGGGCTTCGTGCTTTTCTGAATGTCGTCGCGATGCTGGCATATTTTCTGGCGCTGACACTGGAGCCGCTTGCCAAGGTGGTCGCCCTGACCTTTACGGCGCCTTTGCTGGCAACCATCGCTGCCATTCTCTTTCTCGGTGAGAGGATTACGCCGGCAAGGGGAGGAACGCTTTTGCTGGGTCTGGTGGGTGCCTTGATCATCCTGCGCCCCTGGTCGGTCGATATCAGTTTTGGATCGATGTTGTTGTTATTCTCCTCCATGACCTGGGGCGTCGCTCTGGTTGTGATCAAGATGTTGGCTCGCACGGAAACGCCTGTCACCATCACGATTTATGCTTCGTTACTGCAAATACCATTCGCTTTTGTTGCGGCGCTATTCTTCTGGAGCTGGCCGTCGCTGCATGATTTCGGCTACATAATCCTGGTCGCGCTTTTTGGTTGCTGCACGCAGATTTCCCTTTCACAGGCGTTCCGGGAGGCTGATGCAACCGTCGTCTTGCCGGCGGACTTCACCAAACTGATATTTGCCGGTCTGGCGGGTTGGTACTTTTTTTCCGAACTGCCCGAAATATGGATATGGGTGGGTGGTGCTGTGGTGTTTACAGGCGTCATCCTGAATGCCTGGTTCGACAAGCAAATGCGATCAAGGACCCACCGGGCTGCGGGGGATGACAATCCGCCGCAGAGGCGATAAGAGGGACGGGGAGTCCGAACGAGGGAGAACGGCGCGATGAATGAGCTGGTCTGGCGTGATTACACCCAGGAACAGCTTGATGCCAATTACAATCAGGCGTCGCTGGTCCCCAATGTGGAGGAATACTCGCAACGGAACCTCGAGGTCAGCGCAGAGGTGCGCAGGAACCAGCCTTGCATTACCGATGTTGTCTATGGCCCGAGTGCTGACGAAAGACTGGATATCTTTCCGGCTTCCGGAGACGGGGGACCGGTTGCCATCTATCTGCATGGCGGAGCCTGGACCCGGACCAGCAAGTCACATTACTCCTTCATGGCCCCGCCCTTTGTTGCCGCGGGAGCCAGCATGGTGGTGCTGGAGTTCAGCATGGCGCCCAAGGTGTCGCTTGACGAGATGGTCCGTCAGTGCCGGGCGGGGATCGTCTGGACCTACCGGAATGCTGATCGCTATGGATGGAACGCGGACGATATTCATGTGATCGGGCATTCTTCGGGGGCTCATCTGTGCGGTATGACACTTGTGACCGACTGGGAAGGTGAATACGGGTTGCCTGTTGATCTCGTGAAGAGCGGTTCCTGTTTCAGTGGCATGTATGACCTTGAACCTGTGCGTCTCAGTCATCGCAACAGCTACCTTGATCTCACGGAACGGGCGGCACGGCGCAACAGTTCGATTCACCAGATCCCGGTTCCGGGATGCCCGCTCGTGATCGGCTACGGGACGGGGGAGCTGGATGAGTTTCAACGCCAGAATCGGGAATTTGCTGAAGCCTGGATCAATGCCGGTAACAGGATGACCCAACTTGTCCTGCATAACGCCAACCATTTTGAAGTCTGTAACCAGATGCCGGATCCTGATGCGCCGATTCTGCCAGCCATCCTGGAAACCATGGGGTTGGCCACAGTGAACCCGCGGGGACAGGCAGAAGCGTCGTAGGCCGCCGTTGCGAACGCTGAGTGCGAAGGACAGTTCGGTCTGGTCAGAGTAATTGTAGCCTTCCTGATATGGACCCGATGAGGAGGCAAATCCGCAACGCGCGAACACCTCAGCCTTGTAACCGAGACGCGCCCGGTCATGGCCAATCGGCAAATACAGGCGCAGGTTTTTCCTTTCCCTGGCAAAGGCATTCCTGTCTGCCGGAACGCCGTGCGAAATCACAACGAGCGGGAATGGCCAGGGGCCTGGAGGCGTAACAGTCAGGGTTTCGAGAACGTACTCTCGCCTGGCAATCCGGACTGTGATGCGTTCCACGGCAACCGTCAACGCCGAATAGGGGAAAGCCGCGAGCCCCCGTTCCGGTGCGGGAAAGGCGCGGAAATTTCTCTCAATTTGTGTTGTATGCGGACTCAGAAGCGCATGCGTAAGTCGATGCGGAAGCGGGAGTCCCCCGCGCCGTCGGTGTCATGATCGTGCTCTCCAACCACGGCCGCTGCAACACCCGTCTGCCACTTCAACTCGGCTCCGGCACCCATGCGCCGCCAGCCATCCCCACTGCCGCCAAGCGACGCCTCCAGAAACGGTGTCAGCGTCCCACCATCCATCGCCACACCGTAGCCAAGTCGGGAGGTCAGTGCCGCACCGCCGTCAAAACGGCTTTGCCAACTCGTAAACACATCCGTCGCCTCCCAAACCCCTGCGCTCGTCGAACTTGCCTGTACACCCCAGGTCGGCGCCAACTTCAACGACAGCCCGCGTCCCTCTGCGTCCGCACGCCATACCGCTTCCACGCTGCCGCCCCAGTCCCGTTCGCGCCCACCCGAATACAGCGCCAGCCAATGTGCCGTGGCCGACAGCCCGAACCGCGGGTTACCCGTCTCCACACGCGCCCCGGCCGACAATTCCAGTCCCGTTCCCGATACATCGCCACCCCCATCGTGGGTCACCATGGCCGATCCATGCGGCGTCAGCGCCGCTTCTGAACCTACCAACCGCAAGGCCCGGAAACTCCCTTCCATTCCGCCACGGAGACGCCACCCCTCCGCGCGCAGCCCCACCAAGGCATCGCCCTCAGTCCCGCTCGTCTTCGCCTGCACCATTCCGCCTTCACCGGTCGCCCATAACGTCATCCCGTCCCGGTTCCAGATCTGTCGTGTCCCGCTCACCGACCCCACCATCAATTCGAGGTCCGCCTTCTCCTCTTCCCGCTCTAAATGGTCATAGGTCACTGTCCCACGCCCTGCTCCCAGTACCAATTGAAACACTCCGCTCTCTTCCGTCTCCACACGCATATACGGCCACGCCGTCGTCAAATCCGCTCGCAGTTTCGCGCTCCCCTCGCCAACATCCAGCTTCACTCGCCCCGATCCCTGCGACACGGCAGCGCCCGCTATCAATCCCTTTCCGAGTTGCCGGTCCACCCCGACCCAGCCGCTCAAATGGGTGCCCTCATAGCTCCCCTGGTCCACATCGCCGCCAAACTTCCGCACATCTCCACGCCCCCAGAGCGTCCACTGCCCCACACGTTCTTCTCCACCGGCGCATCCCGGCGACCACTGAAACGCGCTCGTTCCCAGAGCCTCTCTCGGCTCCAGCCCACGCTCACCCTGTCGCTGCTCACGCGCCTCCCTGCCGGCAGCCGCCTCCGCAGCCACAGGTTTCACTTCCTCGCCCGCCAGAGTTAACGCCGTCACACACCCGGCACCGCCGAATCGCCCGCGCATCGCCTCCGTTACTCCCGACAGCGCACTGCGCGCCACATCTGTCAGTGCGGCCTTCACGACCCGTCGCTCCTCTTCCGTTGGCGGTTTTGGCCCCTCCAGCACCGTCATCCGAAACGCCCTCGACACCACGCTGCCATCCGCTCCGGTCACCGAGTAGCTGTATTCCGTCGCCCCCTGCGCTACCGTCGGAAGCCCCGACAGCCGCCGCGTCGCAGTATCGAACACCAAGCCTGTCGGCAAGGCCGGGTTCAGTTTATAGGTCACCTCCCCGCCACCACCGCCGGTCGCTGCAGGCAGGGTCCATGCCTCAATTTCCCGATGTTGCCTGTAGGTCTTGTCCGCTATCTCCGCCAGCGCCAACGGGTCGTCATTGTCCGTCACCGTCGCGGCCACCGTCCCATCCGCCACCGCGTCATAACCCCCGCCTGACGGATTCGCCGTGAGCCCAGCGCTGTCGTTCACTGTATCCACGTCTTCCAGCGCGGTTACCGTTACCGTCTGTACCGCGAACCAGTTTGATGTCGTAAACGTCAGTGACTTGGGCTCGAGCGTCACCTCCACATGGTCCGACGCCAGCGTCACCACCACCGGCCCCATCGGCTCCGCATCCAGCACCACCGTAAACGTTTCCGTGTCCCCTTCTTCCATCGCCAAGCTTGCCGGTACCACGGTCACACCCGCGCCTGCCGCGTCGTTGTCCGTCACCGTGACCGCCACCGTCTCATCCGAAACCGCGTTATAGCCTCCGCCTGACGGATTCACCGTCACCGTCGCGCTCTCGCCGGTTGTATCGCCGTCCTCTAACGCCCGCACCGTCACGGTCTGCACCGCGTTCCAGTTCGCTGTCGTGAAGGTCAGCGTCCCGTTATTCAGCGTCACATCCTCATTGTCCGAGGTCAGCGCCACCGTCACATCCCCCGTCGGCACTGCGTTCAGCACCACTCTGAAGTTCCCCGACGAACCCTCCGGAAGCGTCAGACTCTCCGGACTCACCGTCACACCCGCGCCCGCCGCGTCGTTGTCCGTCACCGTGACCGCCACCGTCTCATCCGCCACCGTGTCGAAACCCCCGCCTGACGCATCCACCGTCACCCTGGCGAAGTCGGAGGTTGCATCGCCGTCCTCCAACGCCCGCACCGTCACGGTCTGCACCGCGTTCCAGTTCGCTGTCGTGAAGGTCAGCGTCCCGTTGTTCAGCGTCACATCCTCATTGTCCGACGTCAGTGCCACGGTCACATCTCCCGTCGGCACCGCGTTCAGCACCACTCTGAAGCTCCCCGACGAACCCTCCGAAAGCGCCAGGCTCTGAGGACTCACGGTCACACCCGCGCCTGCCGCGTCGTTGTCCGTCACCGTGACCGCCACCGTCTCATCCGCCACCGCGTCATAACCCCCGCCTGACGGATTCACCGTCACTGTCGCGCTCTCGTCGGTTGCATCGCCGTCCTCCAACGCCCGCACCGTCACATTCTGCGCCGCGTTCCAGTTCTCTGTCGTGAAGGTCAGCGTCCTCGGGCCTGGCGTCACTGCCTCATTGTCCGACGTCAGCACCACCGTCACATCTGCCGTCGGCACCGCGTTCAGCACCACTCTGAAGCTCCCCAACGAACCCTCCGAAATCGGCAGGCTCTGAGGACTCACCGTCATACCCGCTCCTGCTGCGTCGTTGTCCGTCACCGTGACCGCCACCGTCTCATCCGCCACCGCGTCATAACCCCCGCCTGACGGATTCACCGTCACCCTGGCGAAGTCGGCCGCCACATCCGCGTCGTCCTCCAACGCCTGCACCGTCACTCTCTGCTCCTGGTTCCAGTTCTCTGTCGTGAAGGTCAGCGTCCCGTTGTCCAGCTTCACATCTTCATTGTCCGAGGTCAGCGCCACCGCTACATCCCCTGTGGGCGCCCCATCCAGCACCACCGTGAAACTGTTCGACGAACCCTCGTCCATCGTCAGAGTCTCGGGTCTCGCCGTCACGCCTCCGTAGGTTCCCGACGCCCCACTGCCGTCATTGGCCGTATTGCCATTGCCCGCGGCATCCCTGGCCCTATCCTTCGCCACTGCCAACTGGTAATTCGCGGTCGGCGTCACCTCCACCGTCCACTCCTGGCCCTCCGTCGTGGCCGTGAACGACGACAGCGTTGCATTGGTGGCATTGATGTCCGTTACGTCGAAATCCTCCACCGCCTCACTGAACCGCAGCGTCGCCGTGAATGCGCTGTTGGCCACCGGCGGAACCCCGCTGATGGTCACCGTCGGCCTGATGCGGTCCAGCAAGAAGCTGTTCTCATTGACCCCCGTCGGCGTCCTCGTTGTCAGCGGGCGATTGAATTCATCTTTTATGCCGTGGCTCGTCTTGAGGTTCAGCGTCATCACACCGTTAAAAGTCGGTATATCGCCACCACTGGCGTGTACGCGATACTGGGTCCCGCCGGAATTCTCTACCTCCCACGCCCCGGTCCCGCCGAACAACGTCTTCCCCGTCACCGAATCCCTCCCGGACAAAGAGAAATCCGAGTACTCGACCCCCGTCACTCTCTCGCTAAATGTCACCCGCCACCACACCGAGCCTGCATTCGTCTCATATTTCTGGGGCGTGGTGTTATTCGACGTGGTCCTCAAAATCGACACCACCGAAGGAGCGGTATTGTCCAGCGAATAGCTGTCCTTTATGGATCCTGTCGGCGTCGGGTTGGTCAGTGCGTTGCCCGCGATGTCCGTAACCGTGTATCCGTCCTTGAAGCTCAATCGCACCACACCGTCTAAATTCTCCAGATCACCGCCGCTGGCGGTCACGTCAATTTGCCTTCCGGACGAGGTGTTTACGCTCAAGCCGGCCGTCGTCCCGGACACGGTGAAGTCCTCCGCTGCAACTCCCGTCACGTCTTCGTTGAAAATCACTCGCCACTTCAGCGAATTGGCGTCCGTGCGGTAATCCGTCGGGTCCTGTCGTTCGATGGAAGTGACCCTTGGAGGGCTCGTATCGAACGTTGCCGAAAACGAACTCGCTAGGCTGTCATTCCCCCGTCCATCCTCGGCCGCATTCGCGCGTACCGATACCGTGACAGAGTCTTTCCGTGCCAACGTCAGATCCGCCGTGTACACCCTGTCGCTCGTTTTGCTGAAATTGGAAAACGTTCCATTGTCGCTACTGATATCGTCAAGTGCGAACCCGGTAACGTCTTCGTGAAACGTGAATGTGACCTGATGCGACAACGTTTTCATTTCCTCCGGAATTCCCGTAATCTCGGGTGTCGGGTGGATGTTGTCGACTAGGTAATGTGCGTTTTGAACCGTATCTCTTACACTGTTATCACCACGGTAGGTCCAATTGTATACCGCATTCTGCCCGTTGGCTGTTATGTACTGCGCGTCGATGCCAAATGCGAGAACACCCTCCCTGCCGCCAAAATTTGTGAATTTGACATCATACACCTTGTTCGAATTGTTATGCTTCGAGTACGTCACAATCCCCGAGTCCCAACGCCTGTTACCCGCGGGTGGCTCAAACTCTACTGTTTTCAGATAAAAGGCGTTGGTCGAGGAAATCTGCACATCTATTGTAAATTCCAGACGCCATTCAACAGTATCACCCTCTATTTCCTGTTCCGCCGGCAGCACCCTCTCGACCTTGTGCCGTGCGGGCGGGTGGTTGCTTGCCTGCGCCTCGAACCATGGCGCCGTAATCAGAAGGAACAGCACCCCAAGGGCGAGGAAGTCGTTGCGCCGGGCTCGTACCCGCGGGGGGGTGGATCGAGCACTACACGTCACTACCGAGATCACCGTCGCGAACTTCAACATGTCTGGCCTCTACATAGCTGCTCGTACGCAATGGCGGACTGTCCCAAGGACAGCCAGCCGGCCGATTCAAATCAATCAAGTCACAGGGTTATCACCGATTCTGGCCGCTTGGAAGCAGAACTTTCAAAACCCCGCAAGATCCACCGCCCGGAAAGACCACCGCATCAATTCATCCCCAACTCTGACCGGTTTGCGGCCTTTGTGGTAAGGGTACATGAAGAAAGCCTCCGTCGTGTCGCTCGCCCTTTCGGTTCTGGCGCAGCGCCGCAGGAGCGGCCGCACGCCTTCGTCACCCCGGGAGTTCAGGAAATTCCTGCGCCTGAAGCTCTCCGGCCGCTGCAGCGAGCTGTGCTGCGTGGTGTAGCTCGACTTACGGCACCGGCTGACCGAGATTGTCGAACTCTTCAAGGAAATCATCGACCCGACGATGGTCTATCCACGGGTCGTCCTTCAGCAGGCGCTCGACCGGAACGCCGCAGCGGTTGTCCTGTTTCACAACCACCCCAGCCAGGCGTCGGAGCCCAGCGAATTGGACCGCTGCCTGACGGACCGTCTCCAATGCTCGCTGTCGCTGGTCAACATCCGTCTGCTGGACTATTGCGTCGTCACCGACGGCGAGGTCACGTCTTTCACCGACGCTGGCTTTGACGAGACCGCGTCACCGGCACCGGGCCAGGGTTGCCAGGATCAGCTATTGGGAGGGACTTTCCGGTTCGGCGCGCCGATGGCATCCAGGAATCGGTCGATCAGCGGGCGCCAGATTGCGGCTTCTCTGCCTCGATACAGAAGGTGCCCGTCCTCGGCAAACCGCAAGGCTCCAACCCGCACGAGGCTTACCGGGGCCCCGGTGATCGTGTAGGCGTTCAAAGCCCGGTCCACCAGTTCGGGCCAGAACAGTCTGTCGGTCGTCGAATACAACCACAATGCGGGAACCGTGGCGCTTTCTCCGAGTTGGCCAAAGGCGTTCACAAAACCTTCTTCATTGCAATTGCCGCGAATCCGCCGGCCGTCTTTCTTCATGCCTCCCCGTCCTCCCGCGAAACTGATGATACCAACCAGACCCGGTGGCGGACTGGAGGCCAGTGCCAACGCCGCAAGTCCTCCGCCTGACTGACCCACAGCGACCACCGTCGCGCTGTTGACATTCGGATGCTTCGCGAATGCCTTGATAACAGCAGCAAAATCGCGGCCACCGCTGCGCGCACTGAGCGCGAGGGACAGCCCGGTCCGGTCCGAGCATTGGTAGCCTTCCTGATACGAACCCGATGAGGAGGCAAATCCGCGACGCGCGAACACCACGGCCTTGTAACCGCGTCGGGCAAAATCCTGACCAAGCGGCAGATAAAGGCGCAGGTTTTTCCTTTCCCTCGCAGCGGCATTCCTGTCTGCCGGAACGCCGTGCGAAATCACGACGAGCGGGAATGGCCCGGGGCCTGGTGGCGTGACTGTCAGGGTTTCGAGATCGTACTCTCGCCTGGCAATCCGGACAGTGATGCGTCCCGCGGCAACCGTCAGCGCCGAATAGGGGAAAGCCGCGCGCATCCCTTCCGGCGCGGGCAAGGCGCGGAAATTGCGCTCAATTCGTGTTGTATCGGGACCAGCCGGGGCGCACCCGGCCATGGCGGGAAGCACGGCCAACAGGATAAGGCCTCCGCAGAGCCCACCTTGCATCCGATCCCACTTCATCCCTGTTCAAACCCCCCAGGCCCTATTCTAGAGCGGGGGCCGGTACATATAAAGGAGGCCACCGACCAGAGGTGCTTGCCTGCGAACGATTCTTCAGGATCTGCCGGACCAGCGACGGGATCAAACGTTGGAGATTACGGCTCCCGGTCATGGCAAATCACCCTGTCACCAACCCGTGCGGTCAGGTTGCCCGTCATAATATGCCAGGCGCCACTTCACGAACCGAGGTGTGTCACGCGGTCAGGGACGGTGAAGCAGGGCATACCCCTCATTGTGACAACTGACTCAATCGCTAAATCAAATTTACTTGTTTAGAAGAGTTCTAAAATATTGACCCTTCTGACCGTCCTGCCTATATTTCAATCCTGTGGTCCCGACGAATTCGATGTTGGCTCGATTGCTCGTATCAGGACCTTTCAGGAATGTGTCAGCAGACCAGCGGCGCCCGAAACCGCCGTATCATCCCGAGACGATATTTGCCATCGCGACGGGCAATCGGCAAAAGGCGTATTGGCGCCCGCATTGAAGCAGATGTTGGAGGCAAGTGTGAGTGAAGGAAGCCTGGAAGCCCCGGAACGCCATCCGGTTCCGTGGGAGGACCCCGATTTCTACAACGAGGACAAACTGGACGAGGAAATGCGGCGGCAGTTTGACATCTGCCACGGGTGCCGCCGATGTCACAATCTCTGCGATTCCTTTCCACACCTGTTCGACCTGATCGATGAAGCTCCGAGCATGGAGCTTGATACGGTGGACTCCAAGAGCTTCAAGCCAGTCGTTGATGCCTGCACGCTGTGCGACATGTGCTTCATGACCAAATGTCCCTATGTTCCGCCTCACGAGTTCAATCTGGATCTGCCACATCTGATGCTGCGTTACCGGGCTGTGGAGTTCAAGAAGCGCGAGGTCGCATTTGCGACGCGCCAGATGGCCAGAACCGATCGCAACGGCAAGCTGGTTGCACCGGTGGCACCGCTGGCGAACTGGGCCACGCGGGAAGGCAATCCTTTGACACGTCGCACGCTGGAAGCTGCTTCCGGCATCGATCGTGATGCGGCGATCCCGCGGTTTCATGGCAAGACGCTTACAGCCCGGGCCCGGAGCAGGAGGCCGGATATCAATCGCGATGCGCCCGCCTTCGGTCGCAAGGCTGTCGTCTATGCCACATGCTTTGTGAACTACAATGATCCCGAGATGGGCGAAGACGCCATTCACGTCCTTGAACGCAATGGCGTCGAGGCGGTTGTCGTTCACCCTGCCTGCTGCGGTATGCCCAAACTTGAACATGGTGATATCGAGGGTGTGGCAAAACTTGCGCGCAGCGTTGCTGCAGAGCTTGTGCCCTATCTGGATGACGGCTACGAAATTGTGGCCCTGACACCAAGCTGCGCCCTGATGCTGAAGTTCGAATGGCCTCTGCTTGTGCCCGGTAACGAGGATGTCCGCCGATTGTCCGAAGCCACCCGGGATGTCAGTGAATATATTGTCGACATTGCAAAATCCGAAGGCCTGGCTGACGGGATGAAACCGCTGGAAGGGGGGGTGACGGTCCATCTTGCCTGCCACGCCCGAGCCCAGAACATGGGCCAGAAGGCGGCGGAACTGGTGGGCCTGATTCCCGATTCTGACGTGACTGTCATCGAGCGCTGTTCGGGCCATGGCGGTTCGTGGGGCATGATGAAGGACAATTTCGAAGTAGCCTTGAAGATTGGTCGTCCGGTGGCCCGTCGTGCCATCGAAGCTGCAAGCAGATACGTGGTTTCCGAATGTCCGCTCGCCGGTGTCCATATCGGACAAGGCATGGCTCGGCTTACCGAGGATCCGACGGATGTGCCGGAACAGATTCCGCATCCAATCCGTCTGTTGGCACGGTCCTATCAGGGATGACCCGCATGGCCGGAAAGAGACTCGTCACACGTGAGGACATTCTGCCCATGGAAACCTATGCCCGGGATCGCAAGCAATTCCGGCAGGAGGCCATAAGGCTCAAGAGGCACCGTCGTATGGCCGTAGGCCCCCACGCAACATTCTATTTTGAGAGTTTCGACACCATGTGGCACCAGATCCACGAAATGCTGCATGTTGAAAAGGGTGGTGAGGAGATGATTCAAGGCGAACTCGACGCCTACAATCCGCTCATACCCAATGGACGCGAACTGGTGGCGACCGTGATGTTCGAAATCAGTGATCCGGACCGCCGCGCACGAATCTTGGGACAACTCGGAGGGGTCGAGGAAACAATGTCGGTCATGATTGGCGGTGACAGGATCGCCGGCGTGCCCGAGATCGATGTGGATCGCACCAACGCTGCCGGCAAGGCCTCAAGCGTTCAATTTGTGCGCTTTCCCCTTGAATATGAGCACGCGGAACGGTTTCGTACCGGACAAGGCGATGTGGTCGTTGCCATCGAACATCCGGGATATGGTCACATGGCAGTCATGCCGGATGCGGTGCGGAGGGCGCTAGCGACCGATCTTGACGAAACATAGGGATCCGGCTTTCGGGGAAAGGTCCTGTGTGTTGAGCTTTGGGTTGCAGAACCGGCCCCCGGACCCACCGTATCGTTCGGGGAGGCCTGCCTTTGGCTTCCTACCCCAACAGGCCGGATCAGTCAGAAAGGCGGTCTGACAGAAGGCCCCAGACATGGCTTTCGCGAAGCCAGCCACGATAGCCCTCAATCTCGACTTCGCACCAGCCGTCTCGCGTATCAAGCAATTTGCCGAGAACCCGCTTTCCCACCGTCGCCAGGATTTCCGAATTGGCGTCAGGGGCCCGGCGCAGCGGCCGCAAGTCTCCGGTGACCAGAATCGTACGCCGTCCGGACAGCATCGAATGGTGGATCCATCCTTCGGAACCGAACCAGTCTTCTATTTTTCGCCAGTTCTCATGTTCACTGATGATCTTGACCGGCATGTGCCGATAGGTCAGTACCCAGTCCACGGGATACTGGGTGCCCGGCCCGGTTCGCAAATTGACCTCGTCTGATTTCAGGGAGGCAAAACGCGGCAGCGGTGCTGCGGTTGTGCCGGTCTCCTGGGCCAAGAGGGCAACTCCCAACACCATTATGATGGCGAGACGGCTCGGGGTGACTTTCATGACGCCCAATCCTGTTTGATGCTTCCACGCCCAGGCGTTCGTTCCGGTTCGCAGGAATGGCGGGGTTCGCTGGGCCGGAAGTCCGAACCAACCAGAGTTTGCCCCGAACCTCAAGATTCAAATTCAGCTTTGCAGCAAAAGTTTCCTGGCCGTCAAGGCAGGACGGAGGGTTGGGACAGCACCAGATCCGGCGTTACCGGAAGACGTTGTGCGGCATCAGTTCCGCTGCGTGGCGACGTTCATGATTTCGAATTCGCATCGCAGGAATCATGCGAGGGCGCATTCCGGACCGCAGCTTCTGGGCCCGGAACTTCGGATCGAGGCCGGGATGGTCCCTGACACAGAGCGGCAACCGGAACCCTGTGACGAGCAGACTTTAGTCCTGGATATTGCATAAGCACCCGGATTTCGGAACCATCAGGCAAATATCCATGGGGTCTGCACCCGCCGCTTGTCGCGGAGGTGCGGTCGACTGTACCGGGGTCGGGCGCCTGTGGGTGAGCCGGTATTCTCATCGTGTCGACATTCGTTTCGGGCCTCGGGCTGAATTCACGAACGCCTGACCGACCTGTCGGGCGAAATTCTGATCGTTCTTCCGGTTCTGATGGCTGTTGTCGTTATCAGTGCTGGCATGGGACTCACGAGGACGGCCGTCTACATTGCCGTCGCAGCGCTTATTGTTCCGGCACTGATCGAAATTGGTATCAGGCTCATGACCGCCCCCATGTTTGCATTCTGTTTGGGTGTTGTGTCGACAATCACGCCACCTCTTGCGTCCGTCTCATTCGCAGCTGTTGCCATCGCCCGTAGTCCGCTGATGGTCACGGGTTCGAGTCAGCCCGGACCGGTATTGCAAGCTATCCGGTCTCTTTCGCTTGTGTCTGCAATCCCGGTCTTGTCTTTAAAGGCCCGCTGTGGTTGATCGAATATTTGACAGTGGTGGTGTGGGCGGCGCCCGGTTGCTGTCGCTTGCCCCAAAGGGTTGGTACGATGGGCGGCTGGGAATGCTCTCCCGCCTTGTCCTGATTCCCGGAGCGCTGGGTCTGATTTTTTCACCTCTCCTGTCGCTTGCCGGGGCGTCCGGCTTCATACTGAATGCCTTGGGTGCAGCGATTCTGATCGCAACGCGGTTGGTTCGATGTTCCCCGACGCGGGATCGCGACCTTGCCAGAATGGGTTTGCAGTGATGCGGAGGCTTTTTCTCGGAAAACCCGTCCATTGGCTGGTGCTTCTCGTCGCGATAGCCGTCCCGTGCTGGTTTGTAGGCAACTTTTTTCAAATCCGGGGTTACAATCCTTTCCCTGGCCTGTCGTCTGTCATCGTCGTCGGCGTGGCCGGAACCATGATCCTGACCACCCGGTGGGGAGATCGGGTGACAGGAGAACCCTTCCGCGAGCCTTCGAACCAGTGATGCGCAAAGGGATGACTATTTCATCGGCCATGACAAGGCCCCTGCAGCCGCTGCGCTTGTCGGTCTTCCGGTATCCATCCATTGGCCATTGCCGGTTCGTGTTGCGTGTGATACCGGAATTGAAATTGTCGGGCATGATCGGGCTTCAGAAGGTGGGGCCTGTTGCCGGTACCCCTCTGCGATACGGGTTCCGCTGGGCAACCGGGAACACAGCGGCTTTGGCATCTGATCCGCGAAAGGAAAGAGTATGACCTATACCAGGCCTACAGCGATTGTGACGCGCACCCTTCCGCGGGATATCGAAACCAGAATGATGGAGCTGTTCGAGACCCGTCTCAATCCGACCGACACTCCGATGACGGCTGATCAAATCATCGCCGCAGCCGACGGAGCCGATGTCATCGTACCGACGGTCACAGATCGCATGGATGCGGCGCTGATCAAAAGATTGCCCGAGTCAGTCAAGCTGATTTCCAATTTCGGAGTGGGTGTCAATCACATCGATCTGGCGGCTGCTTCCGAACGCAGGATTGTTGTCACCAATACGCCCGGGGTGCTGACAGATGACACGGCCGACATGACGGTGGCGCTGCTGCTGGCTGTGCCGCGCCGCCTGGTGGAAGGTGATCGGCTGGTCCGGTCCTCGGCATGGGAGGGATGGTCTCCGACTTTCATGATCGGCCATCGCATATCAGGCAAGCGGCTTGGCATCATCGGGATGGGCAGGATCGGACAGGCTGTGGCGCGGCGCGTCCAGGGGTTTGGCATGACGGTTCACTATCACAACCGCACGCGCCTTCATGTGGATATCGAAAAGGATCTTGAGGCAACTTACTGGGAGAACCTGGACCAGATGCTCGCCCATATGGACTTCGTATCCGTCAACTGCCCCCACACGAAACAAACTCATCGATTGCTGGATGAGCGTCGCCTAGGTTTGCTCAAACCCCATGTCTTTGTCGTCAACACGGCGCGTGGCGAAATCATTGACGAGGCCGCTCTGGCCCGGTTTCTGGAAGAGGGAAAGATCGCCGGGGCCGGGCTCGATGTTTATGAGCGCGAGCCCAGGATCGAGCCGCGCCTTCTCAAACTCAATAATGTCGTGCTGGCGCCGCATCTGGGTTCGGCCACACTTGAGGGCAGAATTGCGATGGGAGAGCGGGTCATTGTCAATATCAAGAGCTTCGTCGATGGCCATAATCCGCCGGATCGGGTGTTCGAGATCTGAGACGTGCCGGGACCACAGGGGACGGGACGGTTTCTGAGACATCTTCGCGCGGCTCGGCCTCACCCAAAAAGCAACGATCAGGGCAAATCCGGTGATCATGCTCCCCGATGCTGTCTGCCATCTGCATCCGTCAACGCTGGCTCGCGCCTGCGACGGTTTCCTTTCAAAACCGGTTGCCGGCCGAGGGGATGCCGGTAGAGAATGAACCGGTCTCTGGAATTCCCGATTGGAACAGTAAGGTCGTCAAACATAGAGCATCGCGCCGGTGGCTGATGCGTCGGTGAGAAAGCTGACGGCGCTCCCCTCTGTGATCGTCAGGTCGCCTCTCAGATCGGAACGTTCGAGATTGGCGGCGCGCAATCCGAGTTCGCAGACCATGAAACAGGCGCCGAGCTCCAGGCAGGCGGAGAGCAGTTCCTCGAAGGTTGCGAGGCCGGCCATTTCGAAGCTGGTCTCGCGCTCCGGATCGGCCCAGCCCGGCACCAGGGCCCGGGTACCATCCATTGTAAAGAAAAGCGTGACCGACTTGCCGACCGCGAGCGCGGCACTGGCCAGAACCAGGGCGTAATGAACACGATCGTAGCTGCCATCCTGAATGATCAGGGACAGTTTTTCAGGGGATGCCATGACTTGCGGTCTTTCCAGCGTGGATGGAAAGGTCGGTGATCGTTGGTGATGTGCCGCATAACCTGCAATCAGGATCCCGGGGCAGCTTCAACTTGCGCATTGTGGTTGCCAGTGCATCACAAATCAGCAGGGACCCCGCGAGGCTGTCGCCTATGCCCATGATTTCCTTCAGAACCTCGATCGCCTGCAGTGATCCTACTGCTCCTGCCAGCGCACCCAGAACGCCTCCTTCCGCACAGCTGGGAACCATTCCCGGTGGTGGCGGCTCCGGATACAGGCATCGGTAGCAGGGGTCTCCGGTACCCAGACCGGACCGGAAAGTCGAAACCTGGCCCTCGAAACGAAGAACAGCCGCCGAAACCAGGGTTCGTGACATCAGGTGGCAGGCATCATTCACGAGAAACCGGGTGTCGAAATTATCGCTGCCGTCAGCGATCACTTCATAATCGGCGATCAGGGACCTTGCATTGGTAGCGGTCAGCCGACAGGGGTGTGAAACCACCGTCACTTCCGGGTTGATGTCCCGCGCGGATTGCCGCGCACTCTCCGATTTGAGCCAGCCCACCCGTTCCGTGGCATGCATGACCTGACGCTGGAGATTGGAGAGGTCAACGGTGTCATCATCGACGATGCCGATCGTACCGACGCCGGCGGCGGCGAGATACTGGAGGAGGGGAGTTCCCAGGCCACCGGCGCCGACGATCAGAACCCGCGCTTCGGTGATGCGTGCCTGACCGGTTCCTCCCACCTCGTGCAGTACGATATGGCGAGCGTAGCGAAGAAGTTGTTGTTCGGAAAATTCCATTACAAGAACAGTCGCTGCAAGACACCCCGGGCCCGCAGGGGATGTAACATTGCTCCCGCAGAAACGGACTCCAGGCGGCAGGAGATGCAGGCTGGCAGACTGCGCCTCACACTATCAGCCGGTTGATCCGAACCCGCCGCTCCCGCGCTCGGTTTCGGGCAACGAGTCTGTCTCCATGAGTGCGGCCCGGCAGACCGGTGCCACGATCATCTGGGCAATGCGCATGCCCCGCGTGACGACAAAAGTTTCCTGTCCGAGATTGAGAAGGATGATTTTGACTTCTCCTCGGTAGTCCGCATCGATGGTTCCGGGCGCGTTGGGCAGGATGACACCATGTTTGATTGCCAGCCCTGATCGCGGACGCATCTGGATTTCGTAACCTTCCGGAACAGCGACGGCCAGACCGGTTGGTATCATGGCGCGTTCTCCCGGGGCGAGCATAACAGGATCGTCGACAGCGGCGGGGACATCAAGTCCCGCAGCCTGACCGGTTTCATAGGAGGGAAGGGGAAGATCCGGGTTGTGCGGGAGGCGTTTGACCAGAACGCTGACAGGGCTCATGACGAGGCGGTGCCGGCGAGGGTTTCCGAAATTCGGCCGGCAAGTTGCCGTGCAATCTCTGTCTTCGTCATTACAGGCCAGTCCTCCACCCCGTTTGCTGTCACGAGATGGATGCGATTGACGTTGGAGCCAAAGGTTCCGGCTGATGGAGAAACATCGTTTGCAAGGATCCAGTCGGCCATTTTCCGGTTTCGCTTCGCGATTGCGTTATCAACCACATTCTCGGTCTCTGCCGCAAATCCGATCACCAGTCGGGGCCGCTGGTTGTCAGCGCGGGCGAGGGTGGCAAGGATGTCAGGATTTTCAATCAGGGCAAGCTCTTGCGGAGTGCCCGGTTCCGTCTTCTTGATCTTTTGTGGCGGGATGTCTGCCGGTCGCCAGTCAGCGACAGCGGCGGCACAAATGGCCACATCCGCCGGCAGCGCCGACACGCAAGCGTCAAGCATGTCCCGTGCAGATTCGATGCGGACGATCTCAACACCCTCGGGATCGGGTTCGCTGCACGGGCCCGACACCAGTATGGTTTCGGCGCCCAACTCCGCGAGGGCTGCCGCGATTGCGTGGCCCTGCTTTCCTGATGAATGGTTGGAAATGAACCGGACCGGGTCGATGGCTTCGATGGTGGGTCCACTGGTGACAATGGCGCGGCACCCAGACAAGGCTTGCGAATGTGAAAAATATCGGGTGATTTCAGTAACGATTTCTTCCGGTTCGATCATGCGTCCCGGTCCGAATTCTCCGCAGGCCATGGCGCCCTCGGCAGGCCCTGCAAACCGGACCCCGCGGGATTCCAGACATCTGACGTTGTTGCGGGTTGCCGGATGGGTCCACATGCGAACGTTCATGGCAGGCACCGCGATCACGTCCTTGTCGGTTGCCAGCAAAACGGTTGTCGCAAGATCGTCGCCGATTCCGGCGGCCATTTTCGCCAGAATATTCGCGGTTGCCGGCGCCACCACAACGAGGTCCGCCTCTCTGGACAGACGGATGTGCCCCATTTCGGCTTCATCCGTGAGTGAAAACAGATCTTCATAGACCTTGTCTTCACTGACAGCCGATACGGAGAGCGGAGTTACGAATTGCATGGATGCCCTGGTGAGCACGCATCGCACCGACGCTCCTCCTTCGCGAAGGCGCCGTATGAGCTCGATGCTCTTGAAGGCTGCGATTCCACCGGAAACGATCAGCAAGATGCGCTTGCCCTGAAGCATGTGGACACCTGTCGTAACGAAGGCGGGAGTCTAGATCCAACCTGCGGTTGCTGCAATGTCCGGGCAGTCGCCAGAGTTTCCGGACCAGGGATTTCCCCGCCAGACCGTTCCTTCGGCGGCGAGGTTCCACCTTATTTCCACCAACTCACCCGTTGTTCGGGAATTTCGGGCGGCCGCCTCAACCGCTTGCAGCGATACCCTTACATCTGTCTGCACCGGTTGCGGTATCGGGTCCGGTACCAGGCCCATCAGACGGTCTGCCATCAATCCCGATCGACAGGGCAGCACAGGTCTGTCTGCAACAGCGGCAGTGTCTGGCAGGAACAGCGTGATTATTCCTGCAGGACCTGTGCTCTGCAAGATGAACCATGTTGTCCGGTTGTTCACCTGGCATGGCGCTGGACGTCGTCTTGACGTCCAGCGCCCCGTTCTGTTCGTTGATCTGCAGAGACCTCTGACAGGTCTCGCCTCGCTGTCGATTTTCAGGCTGCCGCCTCCCGTCTCGGGGCGGAACCGATGGACCCACCCTGGCGTGGGTCTGCCAGTTTGCGGTCAAGCGTCAAATCAGGCGTTTTCTCCCGGAACAGGTCTGGTTATGGCGGTCGGGCTGGCAGCTCCAAACTTGCCAGCGGCGCCTGATAAGACCATACTGCTGCAATGGAAGAAAAGGTGCTGAACAGGAGCGGTGGACCGGAGGACTCGGCCCATATCTGTGCGCATTCGGAATGCAATGACGCAGGTGTCTATCCTGCGCCGGTATCACGGCTTGGCCTGCGGTCCTATACCTGGTTTTGTCTTGAACATGTTCGCGAGTACAACGCCGCCTGGAATTATTGTGCCGGGATGAGCGAGCAGGACGTGGAAGCCGAAATCAGGCGGGATACGGTTTGGCGGCGTCCATCGTGGCCGCTGGGCACGCTGGTTGGAACGAGGGCCAAAAACCGGGATGAACTGCGGAAACAGGCTGAGGCTTGCGGCGGCCGAAACGATCAGGCACAGACTGCAGCCAGGGAATTGCGGTCGATGACGGCAGCAGAGCGCCAGGCCTTTGCCACTCTGGGGCTGACGCCGCCGGTCGGGCAGCGCGAAATCAGACAGCGTTACAAAATACTTGCAAAGTCGCTGCATCCCGATGCAAACGGACGCGACAGCAAAGCCGAAGAACGGTTAAAATTGGTCAATCACGCTTATGCAATCTTGCGGTGCGGCTACCGCACCTAATAGCATCTGCTATCACTATGCGTGAATTTCTCTCAAGGAATGGAGTTTGATGGCTACAAAGACTCAGCATGTCATTGCCGCCAGTGGCGAAATAGACTTGCCCGATACCACGATATCTGCCCGGGAGGTCTTTGGAATAGATGTCGACATGGAAGTGCCGGCGTTCACCCGGTCCTCTGAATATGTGCCGGAACTCGATCCGACCTATTGTTTCGATCACGATACCACATTGGCGATCCTCGTTGCTTTCGCCCACAATCGGCGATTGCTGATCCAGGGCTATCATGGCACCGGAAAATCGACGCATATCGAACAGGTTGCTGCACGTCTGAACTGGCCGTGCGTTCGCGTCAATCTGGACAGCCATATCAGCCGTATCGATCTCATCGGCAAGGACGCCATCGTCATTCGCGATGGAAAACAGATTACCGAATTTCGCGACGGAATCCTGCCCTGGGCCCTGCAAAATCCGATTGCACTGGTTTTCGATGAGTATGATGCGGGACGGCCCGACGTAATGTTTGTCATCCAGCGGGTTCTTGAGGCCGACGGCCGCATGACGCTCCTGGATCAGAACCGTGTCCTGCGGCCTCATCCGGCCTTCCGTCTGCTCTCGACAGCAAATACGGTCGGCCTCGGAGACACTACGGGCCTGTATCACGGAACACAGCAGATCAATCAGGGGCAGCTGGACAGATGGAACCTGGTGACGACCTTGAATTACCTGCCTCATGAGGATGAGGTGGCCATCGTTCTTTCCAAGACTCCCGCCTATGATACGGAACAGGGTCGGGACATGATTGCCTCAATGGTGCGAGTGGCAGATCTGTCGCGTGCAGGGTTCATGGCTGGTGACATCTCGACGGTCATGTCTCCCAGGACCGTCATCACATGGGCAGAAAATACCAACCTGTTTGGTGATATCGCTACCAGTTTCCGCATGACATTCCTCAACAAATGCGATGATCTGGAGAAATCCACCGTAGCGGAATACTACCAGCGTTGTTTTGGCGAGGACCTCCCTGAACTGAACCAGCGCGTGCCGGAGAAGACCGACTCCCGAGGCCGGTAAGGAATGAGCAACAATCAGCCTGCAGAAGAGTTTCGCCGGGTTACCGCAGCGGCGATGCGCGCCATCGCCGAACGGGAGGATCTCACGCTGGTCTATGGATCGGAGGCGCGCATGGTCGAAGGCCAGGCGCGGCTGCCGATGCCGTCGCGTGACTTCTCGGAACATGAAAAGGCGGCCCTGCGCGGGCAGGCTGATGCGATGGCGCTGCGACTGCGGTTTCACGACGAGGACATCCATTCCCGATGTGTACCGGCAGGCGAAAACGCGCGATCGCTTTTCGAATCCCTTGAGACAGTCCGCGTGGAGGCGCTGGGTGCGCGCATGATGGCCGGGGTTGCCAGCAATTTGCGCGCTGCCCTTGAGGACCGGTGTGACGCGTTCGGTTATACGCGTGTCAACGTCCGCGAGGATGCTCCGTTGGCCGAGGCGCTCGGGTTGATGGTCCGTGAGAAGCTGACCGGAGAAAGCCTGCCGGAAGGCGGAGAGCAGCTGGTTGGCCTCTGGAAAGACTGGATTTCCGACAAGATCAGTACGGATTTTGACCAGTTATGTGGTTCCATCAACGATCAGCAGGCTTACGCCGATGCCCTGAAGGATCTCCTTGTTGAGCTGGACCTGATGGACGAGGAGGCGGAAGCTTCGGAACAGGAAGAGGGAGAACAGGACGACGAGGCCGACGACGAGGATGCGGACGACGCCGATTCCGATGATGCAGATTCTGACGGCGTGACCTCGGACATGCAGGGCAGCGAGGAGTCCGAAGCGGACATGGACTCAGAGGAAGGCCAGGACGAGTTGTCGGAGCAGTCCCAGGATGCGCTCGATTACCAGATGGGTGACGAGGAAGGAGACGAGTCTCAACAGCAACGCCGACCGGATGGTTCGGCGTCGAAGCGTACTCCGCTGTACCGGGCTTATTGCCTGGACTTTGACGAGGTCGTGGATGCGGAAGATCTGTGCGATGCCGACGAGATGAACCGTCTGCGCCTCCATCTTGATCAGCAGCTGGCCAACCTGCAGGGCATGATCGGACGTCTGGCCAACCGGTTGCAGCGCAAACTTCTGGCCCAGCAGTCCCGGTCATGGGAGTTTGATCTGGAAGAGGGGCTTCTCGACGCAGGGCGCCTTTCTCGTGTGGTGACCAATCCCCTGCACCCCCTGTCCTACAAGATCGAAAAGGAAACGGATTTCCGGGATACCGTTGTTTCGCTGCTGATCGACAATTCCGGCTCGATGAGGGGACGACCGATTTCGGTGGCGGCGATGAGCGCCGATATTCTCGCCCGTACCCTGGAGCGCTGCGGCGTTCGGGTGGAAATTCTGGGCTTTACAACCAAGGCATGGAAGGGGGGGCAGTCCCGTGAGCGGTGGTTGTCCGACGGCAAGCCCGCCAATCCGGGCCGACTGAATGACCTTCGCCATATCATCTACAAGGCGGCGGATATCCCCTGGCGTCGCGCCCGGCGGTCCCTCGGACTGATGCTGCGGGAAGGGTTGCTGAAGGAAAACATCGATGGCGAGGCACTGTTGTGGGCGCATTCACGCCTATCCGGGCGCCACGAACAGCGCAAGATCCTGATGGTGATATCGGACGGTGCACCGGTCGATGACTCGACCCTGTCAGTCAACAGCGGAAACTATCTTGAACGTCATCTTCGGGAAGTGATTGCCAATATCGAGCAGCGGGAAGAAGTCGAACTGACCGCAATCGGAATTGGCCATGATGTGACACGCTACTATGCGCGCGCCGTCACGATCATGGATGCTGAGCAGCTCGGAGACGTGATGCTTGATGAACTGTCGTCGCTTTTCGACGACCGGAAACTTCGCGGGCCGCAGGGCCGGTTCCGGCATTCCCGGGCCGCTTGACCGCGGGGAAGGCCGGTCGAATGGAATCGGCGTTCAGCGGCTTGTGGCGAGAGACATCTTCACCTTGCGCTTCAGCGCCCGCGCCTCGGAAGTCAGGCGGGAATCGGCGGTGCCCAGGAGATAGGCGTCAAGCCCACCGTTATGCTCGATCGTGCGCAGGGTTCGGGCCGAGACTCTCAGTCGAACGAGGCGGCCAAGCGCGTCGGACTGGATCGAGGTATTCTGCAGATTGGGCAGAAAGCGACGGCGGGTCTTGTTGTGGGCATGGCTGACATTGTTGCCAGTCATCACACCCTTGCCCGTGAGTGCGCAGCGTCTGGACATGCTCTGACTCTCGAATATTGCCATAACGGCGGCCGCCTGCGACCGAAACCGCGACCTTCTATACGGTCTGAAAGGGTTCGTCAAGGAGTCCCCCCGGTGTTGCCGTTGCTGAGATGGCGGGAAGCGGTCCGGTCAGTGAAGCCCGCGTGGCCGGTGCGTGGTGCACGGTACGAGCCTTGACAACACTGATCCCGGAGCGACCTCGCCTGGCAGTGCAGTCTGGTGTCGGGCCTTGCCGGTCTGACGTAGCAACGCCATGAACGTGTATCCCCTGATTCTCACGGTCTTTGTCGATCTGGTCGGTTTCGGCATCGTGCTGCCGCTGCTGCCACTCTACGCCCAGGCTTTCGGCGCAGGCCCCGAAATCGTCACCCTGGTTGCTGTCAGTTACACGCTCGCCCAATCTGTTTTCGGTCCGTTCTGGGGTTGGCTGAGCGATCGCATCGGGCGCAAGCCGGTCCTTCTCTTCACCATCTTCGGCAGTTTGTGTGCCTACCTTCTGCTCGCAGCGACCACGACATTGTGGATGTTGTTTGCTGCCCGGTTTTTCGCTGGCGCGATGGCGGCAAACATGGGTGTAGCCCATGCGCTGGTAACGGATATTACCCGGCCCGAAGATCGGACTACGGCGATCGCCCGGCTCAGCGGAGCGGCTGGTCTGGGGTTCGTGGCCGGTCCAGCCATCGGAGGGTTGCTTGCCGGAGCGGGCGGCACGGGCCTTCCCGATTTCTTTGCACCTTACCTTGCCGCTGCTGCCTTCTCCGCTGTCGCCTTCCTGCTTGCCGTATTTCTTCTACGGGAATCTGTGACGACAGAGCAGCGGAAACGGGCGCGACGCAACCGCGGGATTGCAGCCTGGCTCAAGGCTGGTGCCAATCCCCAGACCCGCCTCATTCTGTGTCTGATGTTCCTGACACCGTTTGTCTTCGCCGGAATTGAAGTCATCATCGTTCTGTGGTCAGAGCGTGTCTGGGATTGGGGCCCCCGGGAGAACGGCTATTTCTACACATGGATGGGATTCTGCCACGTGGCCTTGCAATGGTTTGCCATTGGCACGATGGCGCGGCGCTTCCGGGAGCGCAACATGGTAACGATGGGAGCCTGTTCCCTTGCGGCGGGCTCCCTGTTGATGGCGTTATCAACCGGTGTCATCGGCCTTTATCTGGCCGCGTTTCTAATGATTTTCGGGGTTGCGGCCAATACCTCGTCGCTCAACAGCCTGCTCTCCCGGGTAGCGGAACCCGATGAGCGGGGGAGTCTTCTGGGTCTCGGTCAGACCTTTGCCGGCATGGGCCGTATCGTCGGACCGTCATTGTCGGGACTGACCTTTGTCGCGCTCGGCACCCAGTCGCCTTTCCTGGTTGGCGCCCTCACCATGATCGTCCTGGCTGTACTCAGCCGCCGGATTTCGTTGCGCGACGCGACCAGTCCATGACGGTGGTGCCGGTTCTGTTGTCCTGACGTGTCCGGATTGGCGTGATCCCTGCAAACCCTCTCAGCAATCGGCAGTGGTGTGCTGGCAGCCCCATGTGTGCCGTCGGTATTTTTCGCTGTCCCGCCGTCGCGGAGGATATTTCGTGCGTCGCTGCGAAGTCGACCGGCGCTCCGGGCAACACCATTGATACACCCGGCTTGACGGACCCGTGTTGACGATTGGCTCGTCCGGGGCGTACCCCACGATTCAGGATTTTCGGGAACACGCATTTCAAACCTGTTCATGATTGGCAGGCGGCCCGGTGCGGGTCTGCCAGGGAGCCGAGCGACTGCGAGCCAGATGGCGGCCCCCCGGTTCGGTCCTGCTCAGGTTACCAGCGAAGCGATGGAATGAGAGCTGTCGGTCGGATATTCCAGTCCTCAAGTAAGCTGACCAGCCGCTCACCGTCGGGGTGTCCGTCGTTCTCGGACACTTTCAGGAAACGGGCGTGGATCCCGGCGGCAACAAGAATGGAATCAATCCCGGCATTGCAGGCACCGGCAATATCGGTTCTGAGAGAATCACCGATGGCTACAATTCGTGAACGATCGATTCCGTCGAAGACATGGAAGCAATACTCGTAAATTTCGGGTCGGGGTTTGCCCAGATAGCGAACCGGGCCCCCGAGCGCCTCATAATGAGCGGCGAGCGTTCCCGCGCATATCACGACACGGCCTCCGCGGACCACCTCAAGGTCCGGGTTCGCACAGAGCATCGGCAAGCCGAGCTCTGCCCCGCGGCCCAGAATATCTTCATAATCTGACAGGGATTCCTCATCTCCCCAGGGACCGGTATTGACGATCAGGCCAGCCTTGTCGACTGTATCGGTTTCCTCAAGGCCAAGGTCCGAAAAAAGGCTGCGGTCGCGTTCGGGACCGATGTGAAGGAAGCAGTTTCCCGCACCGCGATAGAACGGGTCACCACGGTCGCGAAGGTCCAGGTAAGAGGCTTCTCCCGACGAGAGAATGAACCGGCAATGGCCAGACGGAATGCCCATCGCGATCAATGTTTGTGCCACAACGGCGCTTCGCCTCGGCGCGTTGGTCAGCATGACGATCTGTTTTCCCGTGTCCGCGAGACGATCCAGGGTTGTCAGAACGTCAGGATAGAGTTGCATGCCGTCATGCAGCACACCCCATACGTCCAGGATCAGTCCGTCATAGTCGGTCACCAGGTCTGACAGGCCGTCATGGACGGGTACCGGCTCGGGCATGGCCGGATCTTCGAAATGTGCCGACGTTCTAGCGGGTGGGAACCGGTTGCTCTCCGGAATAATCATAGAAGCCCCGACCTGATTTACGGCCATACCAGCCGGCCTCTACATATTTCACGAGAAGGGGGCAGGCCCGGTATTTGGTATCCCCCAGGCCTTCATAAAGCACCTGCATCACAGCCAGGCAGGTGTCGAGACCGATGAAATCGGCAAGTTGCAGGGGTCCCATCGGGTGGTTGGCCCCCAGCTGCATCGCGGTATCGATGTCAGCCACCGAGCCGATTCCTTCATGGAGGGTGTATACGGCTTCGTTGATCATCGGGAGCAGGATCCGGTTGACGATAAAGGCCGGGAAATCTTCAGACACGACCGGTGTCTTGCCGAGACGCCATGTCAGGCCTTCGATCACCTTGTGGGTCTGTTTGTCGGTTGCGATACCGGGAATAAGCTCGACCAGCCGCATGACAGGAACAGGGTTCATGAAGTGCATGCCGATGAATTTCTCGGGCCGGTCGGTGGAGGCACCAAGTCGCGTGATGGAAATCGATGAGGTGTTTGATGCAATGATTGTATCGGGCCGGATATTGGGCAGGAGCGATTTGTAGATTGCCCGTTTGACCGTCTCGTCCTCCGTTGCGGCTTCAATGACCAGGTCGCAGTCGGCAAGGGCTGTAAATTCTGTGGCTGCGGAAATGCGCTCCAGGGCCGCATCCATATTTTCCGCGCTCAGGCTCTCGCGGCGCACCTGGCGTTCCATACCCTTCCTGATCACTGACTTGGCTCGGGTGAGCTGGTCGTGTCCGACATCAGTTATGACCACGTCGATACCGGCGACCGCCGCTACATGGGCGATCCCCGCACCCATCTGTCCTGCGCCTATGATACCGAGCCTTGATACGCTCATGGCTTCCGGCGTCGCACCCGGATCCTGGGGATTGGCCATATTCATGAAATCTTGTCTCCTGTTTGAATACTTGACTTTGTGGCTTGAAGAACGTCCGGATCTTGTCGAGATTGCGAAGCTGGTGAGGTTCCGAGGATCGGACTGCTTGACAGGATCGCGTCATGCTTCGTCATGGCCTCCTGGCCCGGGAGCGTGCACCAGATCCGGAACGTCGGCAAAATAGGGTGCCGAGGCGGGAACCGCAAGGCGGAAGCCTGAGATTTCGGGACAAATCAACAATCAGCCGGGAGGAACCGCATCGATTGTTGTCAAAAGGGCAGATCCAAAGGTCTCCGGCGTGCCATGGAACAGGCCGTCGCGGCGGGGATTGCAGGATATGATGCGGAAGACCTCCAATTAACTGTGATCAACGAAGCAGAGCTTCTCTATGGTTTGGCGATCCTGCCGGCCGGCAGACGACGCACCATGCTGGAGGCTCCCATGAAGCGATGTCTGGACCCGGGCTTCGCGCAATGAATCTTGCCGTTTGACAGTGCTGCTGCCCGCGTCTACGCCGAAATCGCAGCAGATCGACGCAGGTCCGGAAAGCCCATTGGCGAGGCCGATTGCCGCCATTTCCCGCTCCCGTGGCGCCATTTTGGAAACGCGAAACGTCGGGGATTTGGATGGACCGCACATTGATGTCGTCGACCCCTCTGGACGGTCACAGACCGATGAGCGAGGCTGGTATTTTTTGAAAATGCGCGGTTCCTGAACTTCAAACTGTCAGTCGGAACGGCCGTTCCTTCGACATCACCATGCAGATATCCGTCACAGAAGGACGTATATGGCCAGCATATCTGTGGCCAGATATTGAAGCATGCCGCAGTGGAAGCACGCGTTGGGGCACCGCCTTGATCGCCGGTTTCCGTTAATTCGTCGGGGGTGGTGACGTCAGAAACTGCCGATCAGCGGAAACCGCAAGGTGGGCCGTCCGGATCCCGAATCCGGGGAACACGCTTGCGCCTTTCTGTCGCTTCCCATCTCTCGATGGGTTACGCGGCCATGATGCAACGGTTCTTTCCTGATCATTCCGGTGATGCCCGGACCGAAACGCTTATCGCCGGGCGCGGGTGGACTGAACGTCCGTGCCGGCATCCGTCGATGGCCGATCAGCGCGGATTGACATCCTGGGCATCGAGCTCCTTCTCGAGTTCGGGAAGCACCTTGAACAGATCGCCGACCAGCCCGTAGTCGGCCACCGAGAAGATGGGAGCTTCTTCGTCCTTGTTGATTGCGACAATCACCTTGGAATCCTTCATGCCTGCAAGATGCTGGATCGCGCCGGAAATTCCCACTGCGATATAGAGTTCCGGGGCGACCACCTTTCCGGTTTGACCAACCTGGAATTCATTGGGCTTGAAGCCGGCATCAACAGCGGCGCGAGAGGCGCCGACGGCTGCTCCGAGGCGATCCGCCACTTTCTCGATGAGTGCGAAATTTTCGCCGGACTGCATGCCGCGGCCTCCTGAAATAACGACACGCGCCGATGTCAGCTCGGGGCGTTCCGACTTCGAGAGTTCGGTGCCCACGAAACGCGACAATCCCGGATCCTCTGCAGCCTCGATCCTTTCCACTGCGGCGCTGCCACCTGTTTCCGCAGCCGGAAATGCGGTGCCGCGAACGGTCATTACCGTGATGGACTCCGAGGTCTGTACGGTCGCCATGGCATTCCCGGCATAGATCGGCCGAACGAATGTGTCGCTGGAAACAATTTCGACGACATCCGATATCTGGGCCGTGTCGAGGAGGGCCGCAACGCGAGGCGCGATGTTCTTGCCGACCGTGTTGGAGGGAAAGAGAACGTGTGAATAGGCACTTGCCAACCGCACCACCAGCGGCGCGACGGCTTCGGCAAGCAGAGCCTGGTAACTGTCGTCTTCTGCGAGGAGGACCCGGCTGACACCGGCGATCGAGGCAGCTTCCGCAACAGCGGAATCAGCACTGCATCCCGCTACCAGAACGTCGATATCGCCGGACAGTTCCGATGCTGCCGTGATGGTGTTCAGGGTGATCGGGACCAGAGCCTCATTGTCATGGTCAGCAACTACCAGAACGGCCATCAGAGAACCCCTTCCTTGTTCTTGAGCTTGTCAATCAGTTCGGAGACGCTTGCCACCTTGACTCCGGCGTCACGCACCGGAGGTTCTGTGACCCTGATGGTGGTGAAACGGGGCGCAACATCAATGTCCATCTCTTCCGGTGTCTTCTGATCGATAGGCTTACGTTTTGCTTTCATGATATTGGGGAGTGAAGCATATCTCGGCTCGTTCAGCCGAAGATCCGTTGTGATGATGGCGGGACGCGACAACGCAACCGTCTCGAGTCCGCCATCGACCTCTCGTGTGACGACAATCTTGTCATCTGCAACTTCAATCCTTGATGCGAAGGTGCCTTGCGGCCAGCCCATCAGCCCGGCAAGCATCTGTCCTGTCTGGTTCGAATCATCGTCGATCGCCTGTTTGCCGAGAAGCACGATATCCGGTTTCTCTTCCTTCACAATGGCGGCAAGGAGCTTGGCAACCGCCAGCGGCTGAAGCTCTTCTTCTGTCAGAACATGTATGCCGCGATCTGCACCCATGGCAAGGGCCGTACGGATGGTCTCCTGGCATTGCTTCACACCCAGGGATACCGCGATCACCTCGGTTGCGATTCCGGCTTCGGCCAGCCGGATGGCTTCTTCGACAGCAATTTCGTCGAACGGATTCATCGACATCTTGACGTTTGCTGTCTCGACGGCGGTCTGATCCGCCTTCACGCGAACCTTGACGTTGTAGTCGATGACCCGCTTGACGGCGACAAGAACTTTCATCGGTCGGTGTTCTCCTTCAACTGCCGTGGCATGGGCGTAGTTGCCTGCTTGGTGCAGGCGCGCAAACTAGCGGAGATGAGACCGGTGTCAAGATTGAGGCGGGATCGTTTCCCTAGTCTGCAGATGCCAGAAATGCGATGCCAAGCAGGACAATCGCACAAAACTGAAATATGACGCGGAGTCGCATCAGCCGATTGGAATTGCGACTGTTGTACTGACCACCCCGCACCATCGAAATGATCCCGAATGCGAGTGCAGCGAAGGTGGCAAGCGCAGCGAGAATGATCAATATTGTGAGAACGGAGTTCATGAATCAGACTATGCGCTGATTCCACCGGGCGGACAATTTCTTTCCGTGGCCGCCAAGGAGAAATCGCGCCCCTCCGGAGTTTCGTGACGACGGCTGGAAGCGCCCAGGAGATCCGTCCCGTGAGCTATCTCGATCACATTGTTCGCTGTAATGCCCACAACCCGGAACAATTTTTGCCCTTTCTGGTCGACGGCCGGAAACTGGGCCATGTGCGAAAGGATAATGCCCGGCATCTGCAACGGTTTTCGCAGGTCTTCGTAGTGGCTTCTGACCATGTGACCCTGGCCCCGGGCTTGACCGGTTATACAATGCGAAGCACCGCCGTGAACGAGGTCCTGTCCCGGCTCGCAGACGAGGGGATTATTGGCAACTGGCGCGGAGAATTCTATCCGGTGGGTGAGCGCTGGATAGGGGCACCCGCCTTTGAAATCGAACGGGCCGGTGCACCGTTTCTGGGGACACGGGCCTATGGTGTGCATGTCAACGGCTTCACTCGCAAGGAAAACGAACTCTTCATGTGGATCGGGGTGCGCGCCCAAGATCGCCCGGTATGTCCGGGGCAACTCGACAATATGGTGGCTGGCGGGCAGCCGGTCGGGCTGGGCCTGCTTGAAAACGTGATCAAGGAATCTGCAGAGGAAGCCAGTGTGCCGGAAGCCCTGGCATGCCGCGCCATTCCTGTCGGGGGGATATCCTACGCCATGGATGATGATTTGGGTTTCAGGCCCGATACAATGTTTTGCTGGGACATGGAACTCCCGCCCGATTTCATACCTGTCAATAATGACGGTGAGATTTCGGAGTTCCGGCTCATGCCTGCGCGCGACGTCATGAAGATTGTTGATGAGGGATTTGCGTTCAAGTTCAATTGCAATCTCGTCAACATCGATTTCTTCATTCGGCATGGACTGCTGGAGCCGACCCATCAGGACTACGAGGAAATCCTGCAGGGCCTGAGGCAGTAGCTGGCAGCGGGCTGATCAGTCCCTGAAACCCGAGAGAGCGATGACCTCGCCCGGAGTGTGCCCGGCCTCGCGGAGCGCGCGTATGGTCAACCCCTTGTCCCGCTTGGCGAGACGGCGCCCGGTGTGATCCGTAATCAGCCGGTGATGGTTGTAGGCGGGGGGTTCCAGACCGAGCAGAAACTGCAGCAGACAGTGGACATCGGTCAGGGGGGCCAGGTCTTCGCCGCGGGTAATCAGCGTGACGCCCTGGAGGTGGTCATCGACCGTGACCGCGACATGATAGCTTGACGCAGCATCCCTGCGCGCTACCACAATGTCCCCGAAGGCCCGGGGGTTGGCTGTGATCCGGCGGCCGCGTTCGATCCAGGTCAGTGGTCCGGCTGCTGCTGCGGCACGATCCATGTCAAGTCGCATGGCATGGGCGACACCCCGCCCCATGAGCTCGTCACGCCGCGCGGGCGGCAGCTTACGGCACAGGCCGGGATAGCGAATGCCCTCCGGACCGTGCGGTGCCTGTCCTGCCCGGGCTACTTCTGCACGGATGTCAGCGCGGGTACAAAAACAGGGATAAACCAGACCGAGATCCGTCAGGACCTGTACAGCCTTGCGATAATCGGTGGTGTGTTCCGACTGGCGGCGGACGGGAGTTTCCCATTCGAGGCCCAGCCACGACAGGTCCTCGAATATGGCCTCCACAAACTCATCACGACAGCGACCCGCATCGATGTCCTCGATGCGCAGAAAAAACCGCCCCCCAGGTCCGCGCGCATTCCAGGCTGTCAGAGCTGCAAAGGCATGGCCGAGGTGAAGGTAGCCTGTCGGACTCGGCGCAAATCGGGTGACCTCCCGCCTCAAGCTGCGTTTTGCCATCATCCATTTTCTATGACATAGAAACCGCTGTCGCGGAAGATCCCGAGACTTCAACCTGCGGGAGAAGATGAGCAGACGACTGACCAATCAGGATCTGGAGACTGCGATCAACGAACTGTCCCGGCGTGATCCCGATCTGTGCACTGTCATCGAGCGTTTCGGCAAGCCACGGGTGCGACGGCGTCCGGGAGGCTATGCGACCCTTGTCCTGCTGATCCTCGAGCAGCAGGTATCCCTGGCATCGGCGCGGGCAACCCATGCAAGACTTGCAGCAGCTGCCGGTGACCTCACGCCGGAGCAGGTGGTCAGACTGTCGGATGAGGCATTTCGCGCAGCCGGTGTCAGCCGGCAGAAGACCCGCTATATCCGTCACCTCGGCGAGAGCATTCTCGATCAATCCCTCCGGATCGAACGGTTGCCGCGGATGGATGATGACGAGGTCCGGAGTGAATTGACGAGAATTACGGGCATCGGCCCGTGGACGGCAGATGTCTATCTGCTCATGTGTCTGATGCGCCCCGATGTTTGGCCGGTGGGAGACATCGCGCTGCAGGCGGCCGCCCGGGACGTCAAGCGCCTTCAACAACGGCCGGATACGGAAGAACTTGCGAGGCTTGGAGAAAGCTGGCGTCCTTGGCGAAGTGTTGCAGCGCGCATCCTCTGGCATCATTATCTGAACACGGCCCGATCGGAACGCGGGCGGTGACCGCGACAGGCCGTGGTGATGCGTGAGGAAATGAGGAACGGCCGCAGCGAACAGGACTGGACGCGTCGGTGGCCGGGGACCATCCGGCGCAGGCAAAATTTTGGCACCCCTGGAGGTTAAGCGAATGTCAACCCGTCATGCGGAGTCTCCGAGCTCCGAATCCCGCCAGAGTTCGGGTGAAGTCCCTGAACAACTGACCAGTATCGGAGCGCTGCCCATACCCGATCCTGAGACCCTGGACGAAGACCTTCAGAAATATCTGGATGTTTGCCAGGAAAAGCTGGGCCATGTGCCCAACGTGATGAAGGTCTTTTCCCTCCGTCCCGCGAAGATGCGGACCTTTATCGCCAAATACAACGAACTGATGCTGTCCAGCGACACCCGGCTCAGCCGGCTGGAACGGGAAATGGTGGCCGTCGTCGTTTCCTGTGCCAATCGTTGCGTCTATTGCATCACATCGCATGGTCAGGCGGTGCGCGAGGTGTCAGGGGATCCGGTCCTTGGTGATATCCTCACCGTGAATTATCGCGAGGCGACATTGACGCCCCGTCAGCGGGCGATGCTTGATCATGCGTGGAAACTGACGACGGCACCGGCAGACGTCGGCGAAAGTGACCGCGACAGGCTTTATGAAGCCGGTCTGACCCACGAGGAGATCTTTGATCTGACCGACGTCATTGCCTATTTCAATTTCACAAACCGGATGACCCATGGTCTCGGCATGCAGCCAAACGAATGGTATTTCGGTTGCAACCGGTTGCCAGACCCGAGAGCAAACTAGGATCTCGGGCTATGGAACGGACTCCGGTTTCCAGCGGCAAGGCTTACGAGCAGACGAATGCTCACAGTCCCGGTGTGATCGCGTCGGGCCGGTTTCTGTTCACTTCCGGAATTACACCACGTGACGGGGCCGGCCGTCTGGTGGGGGCCGGCGACATGGCCGTCCAGATCGAGCAGGTCTTCGCCAATCTGGAAGATGTGCTGAAGGCGGCCGGAGCGGAGTTTTCGGATGTGATCAAATTCACGATTTTCGTGACCGATATTGATCGCTTCCTCTCGGTTCGCGCCGGGCTGCGCAAGGAGCCGGGGCGGGTTTCCGAGCGGGTCATGACAGGCGCGCCTGCCTCGACCCTGATTGAAGTCTCACGCCTTGCCGATCCGGAAATGATGGTGGAGGTCGAGGCGATCGCCCGGCTCGACTGAGCGTCTTGCGTTCAGGGCGTGGATGGTTTCTGTGTCTTTCGCTCGCTTTGCGCCCAGTCGTGATCCGAGATGTCGAACACGATACCGTTGGGATCCTTGTACTTTGTTTCCGCATCGATGCCGGGAACATTATCTGGCAGTTCCATGAAAAACGAGCCGCCCCTGTTCTCGACCAGGGCGCCTGCTGCAGCCTTGTCGTCAACCACGAAGCCGAAGTGGTGAAGGCCCGCCCAGTCCGGCCCGTTGATCCCTCCCTTGGTTCCTTCGGGGAAGTGGAGCAGGGTCAGGTTGACAGTGCCGTCCGACAACATGACCGCATTGCCGTATTCCGTTTCGACGTCCCGCACCCGGTCGAGTTCGAAAATCTCTTCATAGAAACGCGCCGTTTCCTGAAGGTTTGGAACCTGCATTGCAATATGCCGAAGTTTGCCCATCGCCGATGTTCCTCCTGCATTGACCGCACACCCATACTGCACGGACCCGGATAGACTGTCCATATGCGCATCACCGACATTCGGGAAGCCAGCGTGTCCCTCGCAGCTCCCATGGAAAATGCAGGGATTGCCTTTGACGGGATGACTGCGTCAGCGGTGGCCATTGATGTCGACTTCGGATCCGGTCAGCCCGTAACAGGCTACGGCTTCTCGTCGATCGGACGCTATGCCCAGGGAGGGCTGATTCGCGAAAGGTTCGCTCCACGGCTGTTGGCGGCTTCCGATCTGGCCGGGTCCGACGGGATCCCGGATCCGGTTCGCGCCCGTGCCACGATGATGGCCAACGAAAAACCGGGGGGTGACGGCGATCGGGCCGGAGCGGTTGGAGTGCTGGACATGGCGCTCTGGGACGCTGCCGCCAAAGCCCAGGATGTGCCGCTCTGGAGCCTCCTTTCGGATCTTGCTGGCGCTTCCGGGCCGTCGCGTATCCCCGTTTATGCGACCGGTGGGCATTATTACGAAACCGGAAATCTCGAGGCATTGCGGGATGAAATCCGATCCTGTCTCGATCTGGGCTTTCACCGGATCAAGATCAAATGCGGACGTGACGGGATACGGAATGATTGCGCCCGGATCGAGGCCGTTCTTCCATTGCTCGGAGACGATGGTCGTCGCCTCGCGGTCGATGTCAACTGTGCCTGCGATTCTCCGGATGATGCCCTCTCGATGCTGGCGGCATATTCGCCCTATGGACTGGCCTGGATTGAAGAGCCATGCCATCCGCACGATTTCGTGCTGCTGGAGCAGATCGCCCGACACTCGACTACGCCGATTGCCACGGGTGAAAACCTGTTTTCGTTCTCGGAGGCGGCCAACCTGGTCCGTTACGGCGGACTTTGTCCAGACCGGGATGTGATCCAGATCGATCCGGCCCTTTCCTACGGACTCGTGGAATACCGGAACATCCTGGCCATGGCCGCCGACAAGGGATGGGCGCCGACACGGTTTTTTCCCCATGCGGGGCACCTCCTTTCGTTTCACGCCGTGGCTGGCCTTGGTCTTGGTGCACACGAAGTCGCGCCTCGAACCGATAGTCCAATGACGGGCCTGCCGGCCGGAATAGACCTTCTGGACGGGGCGGCATCACGCCCGGAAGCCCCCGGACTTGGATTCGAAACCCATACCGGTCTCTGGTCTGCATTGCAGCCGGTGGTGACTTCCTCCTGACCCGGCTCGTGATACGGGGCGGGGCGTTACGGCGGTGGTTGCGCCATCATGTCGCGCCACGCGCGGTATTGCGCCCGCAAGGGCAGTTCGCTGGTACCCACGGCACCGACCAGGCCGTCTTCCACATCGGGCCTGTCCGAGTTCTGGCCGCGTTCCAGATTGATCCATTCTGCCTGCGAGTCCTGCAGCGCCTGCTGCACGCCATTGAAAACAGCAATGTCGTCAGCCGTAATCTGTGATGCCGGGGAATTGAGCGCCGTCAGAAACGAGACCGCGCGGGCATGCATTTCGGGTGGAGCGCCGACCAGCCGGAAACACGCCGAATGCACGATGGTGCGGTTGGCAGCTACGGGTTGCAACAGGCGCATTTGCTGGTGCTTGGGGTTGAGAATCAGGTTCGGATAGATCAGATGATTGAAGGTGTCCCAGCCCATGATTTCCCCGGCCCGGTTTTCACCATAGGCGGTCACCATGGCCTGGCGATAGGCTGCGTTTGCGGGATCGTCATCGGTTGACTGGGTAATAGCGCCTTCTGAGTAGAAGGCGCCCATGAAGGAATGGCCCCGGGTCGTGCCGTGAATTGCGACCTTGTCCATGAGTTGCAGCGGGAGGCCGTTCCCCCTGAACATTTCGAGCGCATGCGATTCGGCACTGTCGGGAAAATCGGTTGCGACATCGCGAGCGGTCTCGACAGACGAGACATGAACGATCGAGGCGTGCATCAGGTCATTGGCATTCTCCATATGGAGTTTCCAGTTGCCTCGATATTCCTGCCGGAAGCCGCCGCCGGTCATTTCAAGCGAACCCGACGGTGCGCGGTCAACCATGTTGTCGATGGCCCGCGTCATCCGGCCGAGATACTCCGTAAGGCCGGGAGCCTGGCGGTCACGGGTCGCGAATACGAACCCGCGGTAGCTCTCTACCCTGGCTACCGGTTTCAGTGCCAGAGCGGGATCGCCGCCCCTCAGTTTCCCGCCGTAACCTCCGGCATGGGGAATGCCCAGCAACCGCCCGTCTGTACCGAACGCCCAGCCGTGATAGGGACAGACAAAGCGTCGTTTCGAGCCGCGACGGGCGCTGCACACGCGCATTCCCCGATGGGAACATCGATTGGCGAAGGCATGGATCGACCCGTCGCCATGCCGCGCCACGATCACCGGGGTGAGTCCCATGTGAGCGGTAACGAAGTCTCCGGGTTCACGGATACAACTTTCATGGGCCACGAACTGCCACGCCCGGCCGTAGATGCGCTCCATTTCAGCGGAAAATACGTCCGGATCCGTGTAGACACTGCGGCTGACCCGGCCTTCGGGAGCGAGACGTGTGTAGCGATCAGACATGACCTGAACTTAACCCATCTTCAGAAGCCGGTGGGGAAAATTGATATGATCCGTTTCTGGTTTTCGGCGCTTCCGCGACCTGGATCACGGTTTGCAGAGACGGATTGGACCCCTGATGTGGCGGCAACCTGTCGGATTCGATCCTGTTGTCAGTTGCGTCATGATGCCGGGACGCGGGGTTCGGTGGCAGCCAGAGTGCAGCAAGATTGGGTTGAGGTTGACGGACGTGGTTATGACGGTGCCAAGGCTGGGGAGGGGATGGCGTTCGGGCGTTCGGGTGATCTGCGGCCTGACGGCACACGGTCTCGTACAGAACGGCCACGGTCCCGGTGCCGCAGACCGGACAGGTCCGGGGACCCGCGATCAAGCGAACGTCTTCCTCGATCTGATCGACGAATTTCAGAGCAATCGGTGAACCGGCGCGCACCCGGCGGCTGGCAGTGATGCCGGGAAGCTGACGCTTGAACAGCGCGCTGCGGACGACAGCCTACATGACAACTTGCCCGGATGCGGCCTTGCGGGCATCAGCCAGATCGTCACCACTTCACGATGCATGCACGTTCTCATACAGGGATTGGACAATAAGCGCCCGAACATCACCGTGTTCGGTCTCCAGCATTCTTTCCATATGGCGGCGAACCAGATCGCGAATGAACTCTCTCGGGACCTCG
The DNA here is from genome assembly GCA_965221485.1 of Alphaproteobacteria bacterium. Taxonomy (GTDB): domain Bacteria; phylum Pseudomonadota; class Alphaproteobacteria; order MPNO01; family UBA830; genus JAJEBT01. The sequence continues at coordinate 4,165,785 of OZ244893.1, forward strand.
TAAAGCGCGCCCTTGCCCGTGACTTCGCCGACATGGTGCGCGAGCGGATCAGGAGCATCGTATCAAGGCGCTTGACCATTCCGGTTGTACGGGCGTCGTCCATGGGTGGACCTCCTTTTTCTGCCATGGTGGACTCTTCACTGTTGCGCGCTGTGCTTCAACCGGACGCGGCCCAGGGGCGCGCAGCGTGAAAAAGGTATCGCCTTTTGCCTCTTGTCTCCGGACCGGACACAGTGTTGCCGATGCGGCATCTCGGAAGGATGACGGGTCAGATCAGGTGCGGACAGAGCCCAGGTCTGGTTCAGGCGTTCCTGCAAATACCTGTTCATAGCGTTGTGGTCCAGGTTTCGTACCATCGGGGCATAGCCCCTTCCGGTACGAAACCTTCTCGGATAGTCTGGGGCATGAGCGCATCACGCGATTTCCAGTCGTTTCGGGAATTCTGGCCCTATTACCTGTCGGAACATTCCAGACCAGGAACCCGTCGCTTCCATTTCGTGGGAACCACGCTGGCCATTGCCTGTCTTCTCGGTCTTGGTGCAACCGGGAACCTCTGGTACCTGCCCGGGTCGCTTGTCGCAGGTTACGGGCCGGCCTGGTTGTCGCACCTCCTGATCGAAAGAAACCGGCCGGCAACATTCCAGTACCCTGTCTGGTCGCTTGCGGGCGACTTCCGCATGTATTTCCTGACCTGTTCCGGAGGCCTCCGGAAGGAATTGCATCGCCACGACATTTCTCCCCGTTGAACTTGTTCCCACGGAACCCCGGAGCTGTCTGGAAAAGCTGGTCCGGGAATATCAGGGGTGCACTCTGCGTATCTGCCGGAGCATTTCTCCTGACCGTGATGGCAGCTCTCGTGAAGCTCCTGGGGGAAACCATCCACGCCTTCGAATTGATGTTTTTTCGCGCCCTGATCGGGTTTCTGGTCTTTGCGCCCTGGCTCCTTGTGCGCGACGGATTCTCGGTGATCCGGACGACGCGTCCGGGTCTCCACGCCTGGCGTGGTTTCGTCGGTGCCTGCGGCAATTTCTGTTTTTTCTACGCGATAACCCACATGGTTCTTGCCGATGCCATGGCGCTTCAGTTCTCGCGGCCGCTCTTCATGATTGTTCTTGCCTTTCTGTTTCTCGGCGAAGTGGCGGGGAAGAGACGCTCCGGAATTGCTCTGGTCGGATTTGTCGGGATTCTCGTGATGTTGAGACCGTTTGGGGGAGGATTTGATCCCGATGGTCTGGTCGCAGCAAGCGGGGCCCTGTTCGGTGGTCTGGTGGTGATAGCGATCAAGAAACTGGCTGCGACCGAACCGACCCGGCGCATCGTGTTCTACTATGCATTTTATACGACACTGTTTTCCGCTCCGGCCGCGGCCATGGTCTGGGTGTGGCCGTCGGTCCCGGAACTGGCCATTCTGGTTCTCGTCGGCTGCCTCGGGATTGCGGGGCAGGCCCTCGTCACTCACGGCTTCGCGGCCGGGGAGGCAACAATAACTGTTCCGTTCGACTATATGCGTATCGTCTATTCTGCGGTGATCGGTTTCGTCTTTTTTGCCGAAGCACCAACAGCGTGGAGCGTTGCCGGAGCCACCCTGATTATTGGAAGCAATCTTCTTCTCCTGCGACCCGAACGCAAATGAATGCGTCGCCCATATAGAACCGGCATGCCACATGACGGGACCACGGAAGGGTCAAGGGAACCAGAAGCCGGCCAGTTATGATGTCAACCCAAACAGAGGGGTAATGAAGCGATCCATGAAGCCGATCAGGAAGCTTACGCGAAACAAACTCGCTATCGGTCTTTTTGGCGTGAATTGCGATGGCGGCCTTGCCTGCTCAACGTTTCCGGAACGTTGGCAAGCCAGCTGGGAAAATTGCCGGACCCTCGCGATCCTCGCCGATGAAGCCGGTCTCGACTTCATCCTGCCGTTGGGGCGATGGATTGGCTATGGCGGTGCCACCAATCATAATGGCGCCAACTTCGAGACTCTGGCCTGGGCGTCCGCCATCCTGGCTGCGACCCGGCAGATCATGGCATTCGGGACCGTACACGTAACCGCCCACAGTCCGGTCGTGGCCGCAAAGCAGATCGTGACCGCCGATCACGTGGGCAGCGGGCGGTTCGGACTCAATGTGGTCTGCGGATGGTATCAGAAGGAGTTCGATATGCTGGGGGTTGAACTCGGTTCCCATGAGCGCCGCTATGACCTTGGTCAGGAATGGATTGATCTCGTTACACGGATCTGGACAGAGGCGGAACCGTTTGACTTCGATGGCGAATTTTTCCGCACCCGGGGGACTGTTCTGGAACCCAAGCCTGTCGGGGGCACGCGACCGATGATAGTAAGCGCCGGCACATCCGGCCGCGGCCGGACGTTTGCCATTCACAATGCAGACATGCTGTTCAACGTTTTTTACGACCTCGACACCTTGCGCCGGGACAGCCGATCGTTACGCAGCGAGGCACGTACACTGGGCCGTGATATCGGTTTGTTTACCAATGCGGGTGTCGTTTGCCGGCCGTCCCGCAAGGAAGCCCGCGAGTATCACCATTACTATGCCGTCGAGCATGCTGACAGCGAAGCCTGCCGGACAATGATGGTGGAGCGCGGTCTTGACCGGCCAGAAGTTCCGGAGGAAGCAAGGCGCCGGTTTCACCTTCGGGCGGCAACTGCCAATGGCGGCACACCCATCGTCGGTGATCCTGATGATGTTGCGGAAGCGCTCGCGGGGCTCGCGGAGGCGGGGTGTGATGCGCTTGCGATGGGGCTTCCCAATTACCTGAATGATCTCCCGCTGTTCCTGCAAGAAGTCGTACCGCGCCTCGAAGCCCGCGGTCTCCGCCGGCCATTCTGAACAGCGCGCCCTCCAAGATGGTAACGACGCTCCCGAAGTCTGCCACAAGAGAAATTCGGTGACCTCCCATTCAGATCTTGACGGTCTGTTGAAAATCGAGCCCCGGGACCGGATCGGCTGTCGGTGGGGCAAACCCGGGATCATCAAGGGAGAAAGCACGGAACTCGGGGCTGTCCCGGAGCGGAACGATGCGGAGAACGAAGTCCTCTCGGGTGCAGAACGTGTTTCTGGCGACAACGCCGAACGGGATCGGAACCGGCCTGCCTATCGGATCGGGCACGTGCGCGTGGCAGCTGCGCCCGAAGATGGAACAACCGCGGGGCGAGATCGAAAGCATTCCCAGTTTTCTTGAACGGGACGGACTTTCCTCACGCTATAACCGACATTGCAAGGTCCGCTACAAGGGAGGGGCGGCCTGTCACCGCTGCGAGGCCGCTCTGCGCCAGATCCTCAGGGTTGGGCGGGGCAGAGCGTGGCATCGCAGATGAGGCACGGGGCATTCAGAACAGGCCTGCCTGTTTCATACACTACCTGAAGCCCTGCTGGTCCGGGCTCTCTCGCCCTCGCATAATCGAAACTATCCATTCCTGCGCCGCCCTGAAGCAGAACATTCATGCATGCGGTGTATCAGTAAACCGGCCGCCATGACGCGTTCCTCACGACCCGAGGCGCGGATGACAGGGCGATTTGTGTCACGCCTGCATCAACTGGTAAGGTTCCGTTCTGACAGGGATGTGGCCGGAAAGAGAGAAGGGCGACATGCGATTCTTCGACTCGGCTTTCAGGCACAGCGCCTCGGTCATCTCGGTATGCTTCGCACTCATTGTCATCTATGTCGCCGGTATCGCGTTGTTCGACGAAGGGATTCAGCGCGGTGGCGCCATCGGGATCGGCGCTGTCATCCTGCTGCTTTCCAATCCTCTGGCCCGAAGATATCCCGAGGCACCTGCTGTCATTCGAGCCGGCCTGTGGTTATTCGATGTTGTCCTGCTCGTCGCTTTTCTGATTTGCATCCATCTGTTTCTGTCGGTCTATGAAGACCTCTGGGATGGAGTGCGCATATTCGAACCGCATGAGATCGCGATTGCCGGGCTGGGCGTGCTGGTCATACTGGAACTCACGCGCCGGACCATCGGGCCGGTCCTTGCGATCATCTGCCTTGTTGCTCTTGTGTATGCGACTCTGGGGCCCTGGTTGCCCTGGTTCCTGCGTCACGGCGGCGCTGCTTTCCAGGAACTGATCGGAGCCATCTGGTACAGTTTTGATGGCGTGTTCGGTTTGCCGACGGACATTGTCTCCCGGATCGTACTGATATTCATCGTGTTTGGCGCGGTTCTGGAAGCAACAGGAGCGTCTGCAGTGCTGATCCGTGTTGCCGTCTGGGCGACCTGGCGGATTCGCGGAGGATCGGCCCATGCGGCGATCGTGGCCTCGGCATTGTTCGGAACCATTTCCGGAAGCACGGTTGCCAATGTCGTCGGAACCGGTGTGTTCACCATTCCGATGATCAAGCGTCAAGGGTATCCCAATGCCTTTGCCGGAGCCGTGGAAGCGGCAGCCTCATCGGGCGGCCAGTTCACGCCGCCGGTTATGGCTGCTGTTGTTTTTCTGATGGCCGAACTGATCGGTGTGCCGTATCTCGTCATCTGTGCGGCCGCGGCGCTGGCAGCGTTCTTCTACTATGTCAGTCTGTTTGCCACCGTATATACGGAAGCTGTCCGGCGCGGGATCAGGCCGCTTCCGATTGAAGAACGGCCGGAACTGTCCCGAACCGACCTGATTCAGTCGGCGGGATTTGTGGTGCCGATCATCGTTCTCATCGCCGTTCTGTTTGCAGGCCGGTCCCCGGCAATGGCCGGTTTTGTAGGGCTGCTCGCCGCACTTGTCACAGGTGTTCTGGTCAATCCGGAAATGCGGCGCGAACCGTCGCGTCTGCTCCAGACCCTCGTCAAGGCGGGACAGCGATGCGGCCAGATCATGATGGCGGTCGGTGCTATCGGAATCGTGATTGCGGTCGTCAACACGACCGGTCTCGGCATCCGTTTTGCCGGAATGATTGCCGAGATCAGCGAGGGAACGGTCTGGCTGGCGCTGCTGGTGACAGCCCTGGCCTGCCTTGTGCTGGGAATGGGCCTGCCCACCCTGCCTGCCTATCTCATCATTGTGCTGGTCATGGGGCCGGCGATCACAAAGCTGGGCGTCAACGAACTTCTGGTGCACCTGTTCGTGCTGTATTACGGAGTCCTCTCCAATATCACCCCGCCGGTTGCGATCGCCGCCTATGCCGCTGCGCCGATTGCCGAGGCCAATCCGATGATGACCGGTTTTCAGGCGATTCGGATCGCCGCAGTCGGCTTCATCATTCCGTTCGTTCTTGTCTACAACCCCAGCATGAGTTTTGTGGTGGACTTCGAATGGATCAGTTTCCTCTGGATCATGGTACGGCTTCCGGTGGCGATCTGGTTGATTGCGACGGGTGCCACGGGATGTGAGCTGGGTCCGGTGGGAACCGTCGAGCGCATTCTGCGAACGGCGTGCGGCTTTCTGATCCTGTTGCCGGTTACGTCGGTGGAGATCATTGCCCTCGCAGCCGGTGTGGGGCTCGTTATCTGGCACCGGGTGCGGTACCGCCGGGGCAGAGTCGCAGGCACTGCGGATGGGTGATAGTGTGAGAACGCGAAACAAGGAGAATGACATGATCTCGAGGAGACTGATGATCGGGCTGCTTGGCCTGACCGTCGCTGCTGCCACGCCGGCAGCAGCCAAGAATTTCTACAAGTTTGGCAGCTTTCCTCCGGGAACCACGCCCTACATTGTGAATACGGCGTTTGCCACGATTGTGAACAAGTATGTTCCGGATACGGAAATCCAGATTTCGGCGACCGGCGCCGCAACGCAGCACATGCTCCTGGTGACCGAGGGAAAGATGGATTTTGCGATGGGAGCGGCGACCGGTATGCAGCTCATGCGTCGCCAGATCGGGCCGTTCAAACGATTGAAGGACGGGGCCACGCGCGTCCACAGGATGCCAATGCTGTTCTCCTATCCGCTCGGGGCCTATCAGATCGTCGTTTATGCCGATTCGGGTATCACCAGGCTTGAGGACATCAAGGGCAAACGGGTCTTTCTCGGACCGCCCGGTGGCGTGGCGACCCGCAACATGCGCCTCATCGTTGAAGCCATGACGGGCTTCAAGCCGAAAGAGGACTTCAAGCAGGTTCGAATGGGCTGGGGACCTGCGGCCCAGGCATTCCAGGATCGCAAGTTTGACGTCTGGATTCCGGTCACGAATGCGCCAAGCCCGCAGATCCAGCAGATTGCACTCAACAACAAGATCCGAATTCTGGGTCTCGACGAAAAGAAATTCGATCATCCGGCCTGGAAGCGCTACATATCTCAGCCGGCGCGGCGGATGTTGTCGATTGCTCCGGATACTTACGGCGACAATCAGGTCAATACCGAACCGGTTCTGACGACGGGTGCCTGGGTGGGGGTCGTCGCGCGGCGGGACCTGCCGGAAGAGTTGATCTACCAGATGGTCAAGGCGTTCTGGACCCATATCGATGAGGCACACCAGATGGCCAAATGGGCCAAGGATACACTCAACCTCAATCTCGCAACTGCCGCCATCGCCGGCAATCTTCATCCGGGAGCAGCCAGATACTATCGCGAGCAAGGTATAAAGGTGACCGTCGCCTATGATCCCGACTCTGATACTGGAACCTAGAGCAGGAGCATATCTGCGACGCTGACAACGGGTCCGCAGCGTGCAGGCGGGTCTGCTCACCTTTGGCGCCATTTTCGGCATTTTCACGCTCACGGTCTATCTTCTGGCCGTGGGTCGTGATGTCCTGATCCCGTTCGTCATTGCCGTCATCATCTGGTATCTGATCAATGCGCTGACGGGGATCTATGGAAAGTTGGCGCGAATCCCCCAGTGGGTGGCGCTGACAGGTTCGATCGTGACCATTCTTCTGGCCGTTGCCCTGATTGTTGAACTGTTCAGCGGCAGCATCGAGGCCATCAGCCGTGAAGCCCCGGATTATCAGGCCAATATTCGCAAGCTGATGGAGGCAGCGGCGAGTATCGGAGGGTTCGATCATGTGCCGACCATTGGTCAGGTGGTCGACACTCTCGATGTTCGCGCCTTCATCGGAAAGATCGCCGCCGCCGTGGCAAGCATTGCCGGCGATACGGGACTGGTCGTGATCTATGTCCTGTTCCTGCTCGGAGAGCAGCGCATATTTCCGCTCAAGCTCAAGGCGCTTTGTCCGGGAGAAGAGCGGAGAGAAGAAGTCCGCGGAATCCTGAACCATATCCAGGACACCACCCGGAGCTATCTCTCGGTCAAGACTTTTCTTTCGGTCGTAACCGGACTCTGTTCCTATCTGGTTCTGGTCGCGGTTGGCGTCGATTTTGCCGGCTTCTGGGCTTTCCTGATCTTTCTGCTGAACTTCATTCCGACCTTTGGCTCGCTTCTCGGCATTCTGCTCCCGGCGTTACATACGCTCCTGCAGTTTGCCGACCTTCCGCCTTTCCTGATTGTCGTGGTCGCGATTGGAGCCATCCAGATTGTGGTCGGAAATGTCATCGAACCCCGCATGATGGCAAAGTCGCTCAACATCTCGCCGCTGGTCGTGATCATCTCTTTGGTATTCTGGGGATCCATCTGGGGTTTGACGGGCATGTTTCTTGCGGTGCCGTTGACGGTCATTTTGATGATCGTATTGTCCGAGTTCGCACCGACCCGCCCGATCGCAATCCTGATGAGCGGAGATGGCGATCTGTGGAACACGCCGGAACGCTGACGGACTCATTCATCCGAAATGTCCCAGCACATGAAGCCACAGGAACTGGAGCGGCATCTGGATGATCCATGCAAATCCGGCCATGATCACAAGAAACGAAAACAGTGTGCGCACCGGTACGCCCGCAAGATGGGCAGCCAGAATCCACGGCGGCAACTGGTAGGCGAATGGCGCCATGGCCCAGGCCAGGGGCTGGGTCATGAGCACGGTGCGTGGTGACCAGCCGGTAACGGCTGCGATATCGGTAACGAGAGTCGTCATGATTGCCGGTTGGCCGGGAATGGTCGTGGCCAGACCGACCAGCCAACCGATGGCGGTGTGGAGCATGAAATTAGAAAAATCTGCGCCTTTGGTGAACAGGTTCGCTTCAGCAAGATGTGAGCCGAGGTAACTGCCGAGACCGGCGTCGGCGACCATGGCGCCCATGCCGATCACACCTGCCACGAAAAACCATGGAGCAAAGGAGATTTTCTCAACCATGGCGCGCGTCGGCAGGACTCCGACCGTCGGTAGCATGCAAAGGATTGCGGCACCGAGTGCGACCCAGGCGGGGGAGACCCCGTGGATGAAGTCGGTCATCCACAAGCCGAGGGCCGCGATCAACAGCAGGGCGAGGCGCCTCTGCGTTTGCGACGACGCTGCCGTCTGAACCAGACCGGAAGGCACGTCGAGTCGATCAGGAAACAGCAGACGGACGAGGACCGGTATTGCAAGCGCTGGCGCGAGGCCGAGGACCGGATAATTGGCGACAAAATACTCGCCATAGGTGATTTCCAGCCCGTGAATGTTTTCCGCAGCGCCGAGCCAGCCGAGATTGGGAACTGCTGCAGGCAGGAGACCGAAGCTGGGATAGATGGATCCGGAGGCCGCAGCGAGAGGAAGGCCGATACGACCCGGACGCCCGACCGCGAAACCGAGCCGGTCGGCCATGGCGAGGGTGATCGGCAACATGATCACGATCCGCCCTGTGTTGGACGGAATAAAAAAGGTCAGGATTGCGGAGACTGCCGTAACCCCGGCCAACAGCCCGAAATAACTGGGAGGAAAGATCCTGAGGAACACGGTGGCGAACGTTCGGCCAAGGCCCGTTTCCTGGATGGCAGCCCCCATGACAAGGCCGCCGAACACCATCCAGATGGCGGTCGATCCGAAGCCGGAAAAAACGGTGGCAGGCGCTGTGTCTGTCAAGACCATGGCCAGCAGGAAGAAAATGATTGCAGTGAAATATTCCGGCAACGTGGCGGTGGCCCACAGGGACACGGCCACGATGACCACGCCGGCGATGGGCATCATGTCCGGGGGCGCGTTAACGGGAGCGGGCAGGAAATAGACGACAAGTCCGGCCGCGATGCCGAGCCAGGCGAGTATGGCAGAAACCGGAAGTCGGCGGTTTGTCATGCGGCGAGACTGTGTCCTGGAGGCGCGCCTGTCAATGTGGATCCCCGGAGTCTCAGCGAAGCCGTTGTCAGTGGGGTCTTCAGGCGCTATTCCCTGATGATGTGAATGGAGGAGTCGAGCATGAACAATGCGGAACTCATTGTCCGTACCCTGAAAAGTGCGGGGGTGGAGCACGGGTTCGGGATTCCGAGTGGCAACGTCTTGCCGCTGATGGATGCGATGCGTCGTCACGGATTGCCTTTTGTCCTGACAGCACATGAAGGCTCGGCAGCTTTTGCTGCCGATGTCACAGGACGCCTGACGGGCGTACCCGGCCTCGCCATTGCGACGCTCGGGCCCGGCGCAACCAATCTTGCCACCGGTGTTGGCAGCGCGTTTCTGGATCGCTCTCCAATGATTGCGATCACTTGCAATCTCGACTCACACCAGATGGGTCGGCGAATACAAATGTATATTGATCACCAGACGCTGTTCGGCCCCATTACCAAGGCCAGTCTGATTCTGCGCGACGGCGAGGTCGCGGATCAGGTTGCGGAAGCCGTGACTCTTGCGCTTTCCGAGCCGGTTGGCCCGGTTCATCTCGACTTGCCGGAGGACGTAGCCCTCGCTCCGGCAAAGGAGCGGGTGCCTCGCATCGCTGACCCGAAAGGTGCGGCATCACCGTCCCGGGCCAGCCTCGTCGAGGCCATGGCATTGATCCGTGCCGCATCACGGCCGATTGTGGTCATCGGTGCCAATGCCCTGCGCATGAGGAATTCCGGTCTTCTTCTCCGTTTCCTGAAGCGCCACGGGTTGCCGTTTGCAACGACGACCATGGCGAAGGGGCTGGTTGATGACGGGGCACCCATGGCCATAGGGTGCATCGAGCGTGCGAAACGCCAGATGCAACGGCAGTTCCTGCAGGGATCTGATCTGATCGTCGGTATTGGCTACGATACTGTCGAGGTCGAATTCGAGGCGTGGATCGGACATGCCCCCTTGCTTCAGGTCGACATCGAAGAACCGGACCTTCCACCTTCGGTTGACTGCAAGCTCACGGTTGTCGGTGATCTTGATGCTGCGTTGTCAGTGTTTTGCGATTTCGAACCTGCCAAAAACAACTGGACTCCCGAAGAGCTGGACACCCACCGGTCGGAGTTTCAGAGGGCCTTGCGTCCGGTTTCGCCGGATTTTGCACCCCACCAGGTCATTGACATCGTTCGCGATGTTCTTTCGGCTGACGGAATTCTGGCGTTCGACGTCGGTGCGCACACGCACCAGATTGCAAGCCAGTGGGATGTTCCTGGGGCGGACCGGTTCCTGATTACGAATGGCTGGTCGTCGATGGGTTTCGGTTTGCCGGCCGCCATAGCAGCCGGACTGGCACGGCCCCAACAACCCGTGGTCTGTCTGATCGGGGACGGATGTTTCCAGATGACCTGCGGAGAACTTGTAACAGCCAAGCGGCTCGGCCTGTCACTGCCGGTGGTGGTGCTTGACGACCGTTGGCTCGGACTGATCAAGGTCAAGCAGGAGCGGCGGCAGATCCCGCATTACGGCACAGCCTTGCAGGAGGAAGACTATCGGGATCCGCCCGAACATTATTTCGGGGTGCCGGCCGTGGTTGCGCGGGATGGTACGGCCCTGCGATCTCATTTGGCGGCAGCGCTCAAGGCCGATCATCCCACGGTCATCGAGGCGATCGTCGATCCGGGACATTATTCGGAGACGGTGTTTGACTGACAGGTTCGGCGACAGGAAATTCCTGATAGTCGCCAGAGTTTTACATTGCGCGCTGATGGGTTAGACTGGATACCGTTGGATCAAAGGGAGAACGTAGCATGGCATACACGCTTGATCAGTTTGCCGCCGATTGCCGCGCAGCACTGGACCGCCATCCCGGTGTTTCCGGTCGCGAGGAGATGCGCAAGTACACGGAAAAGGCCTGTACGGATCCGGATTTCGTGGCGGAACATCTGGGACCGGAGAACAGGTCCGAGCGCACGTTGTTGTATGAAGACAGCAAGCACAGGTTCTGCATCTTCGCCCATGTTTTCGAGGGCGCCCGTGGCTCCAACCCCCATGATCACGGGCCGAGCTGGGCCATTTATGGCCAGGCGGAGGGTGTGACCACGATGACCGACTGGGAGAAACTCACAGCACCTGCAGGGGGAGAGCCTGGCACGGTCCGGGAGCAGAAGGTCTATGACCTCACGCCAGGAATTGCCTATCTGTATAATGAGGGAGATCTTCATTCGCCCAGCCGCGCCGCCACGACCCGTTTGATCCGTATCGAGGGTCAGAATCTCATGGGCGTGGACCGGGACAAGTATGTGGCGGTTGAGTACGCCTGACCCGTAGTGACGGGCCGCACCGAATGATGCACTGTCTCGGAGTATGAGTGCCTACCCGAAGCGGACTTGCGTTGCGATCATCGGTGGCGGCCCGTCGGGTCTGCTGTTGTCGCACATCCTTGATGCGAACAATATTGACAATGTGGTCCTTGAGCGGCGCAGCCGCTCCTACGTGCTTTCCAGGATCCGCGCCGGGGTTCTCGAAGCCGGATCGGTAAAACTTCTGCGCGATGTCGGTTTGTCGGAACGGATGGACCGCATCGGACGCCCCAAGAACGGGTCGGCTATCGTCTGGCAGGACAAGCCCGGATATTTCATTGACACGTTCCGCTGGAGCGGCAAGCAGATGATGGCCTATGGCCAGACGGCGATCACCGAGGATCTGTATGCAGCCCGCGAGCGTCACGGTGGCTGCGTCATCAATGAAGCCGCCAACGTGGCGCTCCATGACCTTGCAACCGATTCACCGCATGTGACGTATGAACGGAACGGAACGGTTCATCGCCTGGATTGCGACTATGTCGCGGGGTGCGACGGCTTTCACGGCGTATCCCGTCAATCCATCCCGCCGGAAATTCTGAGAACCTACGAGCGGGTTTATCCGTTTGGCTGGCTGGGCATAATTTCCGAAGTGCCGCCACTGGAAGATTTCACCTACTGCCGACATGAGCGCGGTTTTGCGTTGGCGGCCCAGCGCGGCCCCCGGTTAAGCCGATGTTACGTGCAGTGCCGGAGTTCCGATACGGTCGAGGACTGGTCGGATGACCGTTTCTGGGAAGAATTCACGACACGGTTTCCTGCAGAAGTGGCGGCGCAGATCGAGACGGGTCCCTCGATCGAGAAATCAATCGCGCAGCTACGAAGTTTTGTGGCTGAACCGATGCGTTATGGACGGATGTTTCTGGCCGGTGATGCGGCACATATTGTACCGCCGACAGGAGCCAAGGGTCTGAACCTCGCGTTTTCGGATGTGTACTACCTGTCTCGTGCTCTGACTTCGCACTACCGGGAGCGGAACGACCATTATCTGGACACATATTCCGAAATGGCCCTGCGGCGTGTCTGGGGCGCCGAGAATTTTTCCTGGCGCATGACGAAACTCCTGCATGTCTTTCCCGACGAGGATGCGTTCGAGCAGAAGCTTCGCCAGAACGGTTATGACATGCTGCTTCGTTCGGAGGCCGCGCAACAACTTCTGGCTGTCGAATATATCGGGATGCCCTACGAGGACTGAATTTGCGCGCCTCTCGCGGGATCGCGAGGTACAGAAAGGCAATCCATCATCCAACCGGGCGACAGTTGCGCGGTGCGAGTCTTGTTGACTTACGCTACAGAGCGGTGATTCTCCTTCCTGACGTCACGTTACGGATCGAGAGGGCCCGAAGTTTCAGCCTGGTCTCCCTCCAGTGATACAGCCACTCTGCAGCAGGGTCCGGAAGCGGTGGCGGGCCGACGAGATTGACATTCGATGCTACGGGTGGACGGGACCCGCACCTATCAGCACTGGTGTCAGACAGGGCGAGCATTCCCTTCAAAGAGCTCAAGGAAGCCTGCGCTGTTCCGAGCGCCTCTGTAGATCTTCGATATCCTGCTCTTTGCAGAGGCGAGCCTGGTTCGGGTTTGAACGTGGCAGCCGGGGTGCAATGATGATCTGGCGTCGATAATGCGGGGCGTCCACGTGCTGTTGTTTCCCACATTGCGGCGCAGGGCCGCGTGGTTTTTCGGATCTCCTGGCCCGACCTGTCCGCAACGGACAGAACGTCGAGGATGGCAGCAAGTGGGTTGAAACCCAAAGCGCCTGTTGGCGTCCGCTCCAGACTGAACCTTGACGCAAGATCTTGACCGCCACATAATCCGGCCACCTCCTCGACCTGCCGTAACAGGTACAGTGGGTATGAGACACCTATGAGTTCATACGACCGGGCTTTGCATGCCCGGGAATGGTTCTGATGGAGACGATCATGAAGACAGGACGCCAGAGAGTATGGCTGACGGCGATGGCGGTTGCGGGATCCGTTGCGCTTTACGGTTGCGGGGGCGGCAGCGACGGCCCTGACACGACCCCGTTTGATCAGGATTATGTGGATCAAAAGACAGACGAGGCGAAAAAGGCTGAAGAGGAGAGACTGGCCGCGATCAGAGCTGCCACGGAGGCAGCCGGGAAGGCGGCCACGGCTGCAAAGAATGCAGCTGATGCGGCAAAGGATGCTGAGGATGCAGCCGCCGCTGCGACGATTGCTGCGACATATGAAACCCTGGATGCGGATGAAGCCGAGGCGCAGAGTACGGCGGCGGCCAATGCCAAGGCTGCGGCTGATACGGCTCTGGCGGCAGCCGATGCGGCGCTGGCGAAAGCCAATGCGGTCAATCATTCGGATCAGGCGGTTACGGACCTGAAGACTGCGGCCCAGAGTTCGGCCTCGGCCGCGGCTCTGAGTGCGAAGGCGGCTGCCGGATTTGCCACTGAGGCGAAGACACAAGCGGATATAGCCCGGGCGACCCAGACCGGGATCGACAATGACAGACTTGCTGCGCAAAAGCAGGGCGTGCAGCGCCGGCTCGCCGCGAACAAGGCCGGGGATGCGGCTGAGGCGGCGAAAACAGCGGCTGAAAAGGCGACAGAGGCAGAGGATGCCCGTACGGCTGAGGTAGCGGCCGTAGCGGCAGTACCCGCTGCCAAGCAGGCTCTGGATGATGCCAAGGAGGCCCGGGACGCTTTGGCCTCTGATGCGACCCCAGAACAACAGGCCGCAGCCCAGAAGGCCGTGGACGACGCCCAGAAGGCCTACGACGACGCCTTGAAAACAGAGGCGGACTACAACACGCGCGCCACGACAGCGTCCGAAGCCGCCGCTGCGGCTGAAGCGGCCAGGGACGCTGCGAAGATGGCATCCGAGGAGGCTGCGGCAGCGGCTTTGGCAGCCGGTGATACGGATTCGGAGTCCGAGGGCGCCAAGTCGGCGGCCGAGGCAGAAGCCTCGTATCTGGCGGCCCGGATTTCTGCCAACGTGGCCCGGGGCTGGTCTGATGTGGTTGCGATCACAAAGACCTACAAGGACACGGATGCGACCAAGGCATCGCTTGATGATCTCCTTGCCAGAATTCCGTGGGCCACGGATCAGGACCGTGCAGCGGGGGCTCTTTCAGTCCTGCTGGCCCGGGCGCATGACGCAGCTGAAGGTCTTGCCGAGCAGGAGGATCCCGATTCCGGAGGGACCAAGGCCTATCAGGAAGACATCCGTCGCGACCTGACGGCTGTGACGACGGATGCGACCAACATCGCGACGGCCCTTTCTGCTGCGCGGGATGCCCATAATGCGGCGAAACCGTGGTCAGAGAATGGCCGTGCAGTGGACGACCTGACCGGAGCAGCGGGTGAGACCTTGGCCACCGGTGCCATCCTGATCAATTCGGACGGCCGGATCACCTTGGGTGGCAATGCAAAGGACGATCCGGATACGCCCAAAAATGAAAGACTCAATGTGGTGGCAGATGTGACCAGTCCACCGTCGGATTGGGGGCCCCATGATGTCAAGCTGGACCTTGGCATTGCTTCGTTCAGCGGAAATTACCACCTGTCCCACTACAACCGCTGGGGCACGGGTGCCGACGAAGTCTATGAATATATTTCGTTCGGCTCCTGGGCATCGGATGATGATCCCTTTATCGAACCCGGCGACGGTGACTATGGTGGCATCTTTGTTTTCGTCAAGGACGGGGCGCCCGCGACGGTGGCAGACGCGATTGGTACTGCAACCTATACCGGGCACCACCATACCGTATTCCGATCATCAGATTTAGGTTCAGGGAAGTTTATTGATAAAGCCGAGGCCAGGGTCAACTTTGCACAGGGAACAGCTGAACTGGACATCTATCTGCAGGGGGGCGGTGTTGTTCCTTTCGGTACACCTTATTACAGCGTCAAAAATATAACCGTTGACGGCAATAAGCTGTCAGGGGGTACAGGCTCCACTCTGGCAACCAATGCATACATTCTGAATAATTTCGTAGTCAGTCTTCATGGCGCGGTTTTTGGCGACACGGCACAAGAAATCGCAGGCACAGTGAAGGTAAACGGTGACAACGGCAGATACACATCTGAGTACGTTACGGCGTTCGGTCTGCGCAACGATGAACATCGGTGAACACAGACAGGAAACCAGGCTGATGCCAAGAGCCTTACCGGGGTCTCGTATGGAGGGCCCATAGACCAGCCTGCGGAACGGCTTCTTAGTTAACCTGACAGTCATTCGTTGCACCCGCCTCCTTGCGAGGCGGGTGTTTTTTGAGGGGGCTGGTGCGCCAATACAGAAAAAATGATAAATCCGAATTGGAGTCTTGCTGTGATGCAGAGTTCCATTTCCGTTGATGGATGAACCGGCTCCCGACATCAGAAACATGACAGGATCTCCAGCCGGAGGCAGGGTGATGGTTCGTACCCCTGATGAGTGTCCTGGTATTAATGACATTGATCCTGACACGCCGGGCGTTCGGAGACCGGAAATTCATGTCATCCAGGCCTGTGTGAATATCCGGGGGCTCCACCTTGACTATGCAAAAAGGCATATCCCGGGATCAGGTTCTTTCAAGGCAACAGCGAAGGAGCACGAAAACGCCCTGATCATGGCCTGTTACACCGGAATTCTGCGTGATCCTGCCACCACAGCTCCATCAAACGCGACGACTTCTTCCACACCGGCCTGAACGAAATCCGTACAATCCGTCCTTCTGAAACTGCCAGACAAGAGCTGCCCATGACCCAATCCTCCCCGTCCGTCCATCCGGATCTGAGGCGCCACCAGGCTTCCATGACACCGCAAGTCTATACGCTCCGGAATTTCATCCACTGCGCCTTCGGTTACACCATCGTGAATTGCACGCTGATCGAAGGCGATGACGCCTGCATCCTCGTCGATACCATGACAGGAATGGACAATGCAGAAACCGTGGCGGCCGAATTCCGGAAGATCACCGAAAAACCCATCCGCACCATCATCTATACTCACTTTCATGCCGATCATGTCAGCGGCGCACCGGCTTTCGTGCCGCTCCAGGATATCCAGTCCGGCAAGACAGAGGTCATCGCGCAGCAGTCTCTGGTGCAGCATGTTGCCCGTGATGTCGGACTGATTGCGCCGATTCTCGGGCGCCGGGCCTTTTACCAGTTCGGAATGCGACTGCCGGTGGGTGAAGAAGGTACAGTCGGAGCCGGAATGGGACCTCCCCAGAGGCCTGGTCGACGAACATTTGTACCGCCTACCAGGACCTTCGATACGACCTATCGCGGGGAGACTGGCGGGATCAGGTTCGAAATCCACCATATCCCGTCAGAAACAGAGGACCAGTGCGCTGTCTGGCTGCCAGACTTCCGGGTTCTCCTGTCTGCCGATGCGATTTACGAATCCTTTCCCAACATCTACGCCTTGCGGGGAACGCGATTCCGCGATCCCATGGAATGGGCGCAGGGTCTGGACCGGTTGCGATCGTTTGAAGCGGATATACTGGTTCCCCACCATGGCCGCCCGGTTGAGGGTCGGGAGAGAATCGCGGAATTGTTGACCGACTACCGCGACGCGATCCAGTTCCTGCATGATCAGACCCTCCGCTACATGAACAAGGGCTACCGTCCGGAAGAAATCGCAGACATTGTGGTGATGCCGGAACGGCTGCGGGATCATCCATGGCTCGGCGAGTATTATGGTTCCTACAAGCACGCCATACCTGCGATCTATGCCGGTTATCTGGGCTGGTACCAGGGCGATCCGGTAACTCTCGACCCCGTTCCCTGGGCCGAGCGCGGCCAGCGCTATGTCGAAATGATGGGTGGCCGGGAAGCTGTTCTTGCCAGGGCGAGGGACGCGCTGGCCAGTAACGATCCGAAATGGGCAGCAGACATCCTGACCTGGGTGATTCGCGCCGATACAACGGACCAGGAGGCGCGCATCCTGAAATCTGACGCGTTGCGGCGTTGGGCCTATGAACAGAAAAACGCGATCTGGCGGAACTGGGGGCTGACATCGGCGCTCGAACTAGACGGCCGGCTTGACCTTGCGGCCGGCGGCATGGCCCTCGGATCGCCCGATCAGGTTCGCGGTTTTGCCCTGACCTCCATCATGAAGGTGCTGACGGTTCGCCTCAAGGCGGAGGAATGCATGGACATGCATTTCTGCGTGGCCTTCGAAACCACGGATTCCGGGGAACATTGCGCCCTCGAAATTCGGAGAGGTGTGTGTCAGTTCCACGAAACACCTCCGTCTCATCCGGACGCCGCTGTCCGGTTCGACCGTGCCTTCCTCCTTGACTGGGTGTTCGGGCGGACGACCCTTGACGAAGCCATTGCCGGCAACCGGATCGTGCTCGAGGGTAACGCAACGGACGTGAACGCGTTTCTCGAGGCGTTCGAACCTTTCAACCAGACAGATGAGGTATCAATAACGGCGCGCTGAAACCGGGACAGCGTGTTTTCCGGTTGCCTCAGCCAGAACGTGCGTTGATGCTTTCCTGCAATCCGCCCGCATGTTCAAGGAATGCCACGACTGCCGGCACACCTTCACCGGAGCGGATATTGGTAAACAGGAAGGGACGATCTCCCCGCATTTTGCGCGCATCCCGATCCATGATCGACAGATCGGCTCCAACATGGGGAGCCAGATCGATCTTGTTGATCACCAGAAGATCAGACCGGGTAATCCCCGGGCCGCCCTTGCGCGGGATCTTGTCACCGGCGGAGACATCGATCACGTAGATCGTAAGGTCGGCAAGTTCGGGGCTGAAGGTGGCCGCGAGATTGTCACCGCCCGATTCAATGATCACGAGATCAAGATCCGGAAAACGCTGGCGCATGTCAGCGACGGCGGCCAGATTGATGGACGCATCTTCGCGGATGGCCGTGTGCGGGCACCCCCCTGTCTCCACGCCGGCAATCCGCTCTGCAGCGAGGGCCCCGGAACGGGTCAGAAACATGGCATCTTCACGGGTATAGATGTCATTGGTGATGACAGCGATCTGCCAGGTATCACGCATGGTCTTGCAAAGAGCGTCAAGAAGAGCCGTCTTGCCGGATCCGACGGGCCCGCCAACGCCAATGCGGAGTGGGCCATGATGTGCTGATGTCATGATCTGAACAGCCTCGTATATTGGGTTTCATGACGAATGGATAAAAGCTCGAGCCGCGGT
Source organism: Alphaproteobacteria bacterium (assembly GCA_965221485.1). Taxonomy (GTDB): domain Bacteria; phylum Pseudomonadota; class Alphaproteobacteria; order MPNO01; family UBA830; genus JAJEBT01. Next base: position 4,184,349 of record OZ244893.1, read on the forward strand.
GCTGCCGTGCCGATGCCATCGAAGTCAAGACATTCTGCCTGTCGGACGGCATCCGCCATGGTCGTTGCCAGGGCGGCGAGTGCCTTCTGGCCCTCGGTCTGACCCAGAGGGACCAGCCGAACAGCTGCAGAAATCAGGTTGGAAGCAACGGCGTGGTACCACGCGACCAGGCCCGGCCTCATATCGATATCGTGGGCTGCACACGCTACTGCGACGGCAACAGGGTAGGCGGGAGCGGGCTCTTCAATCCATGAGAGTCTGTCTGCGGGCCAGGCGGCCCGGGTTTCCCTGAGAAACGCCTCTCCTTGTGAGCGGCTCTCCAGGGCGAGCTCGGCGGTGGCCTGGAAAGCAACAGAGAATTCGGCAATTTCCGCGAGACGCTGACGGTCACCCGATCGAACAGACCGGTGCGCCTCACGGAACAGCACGCCGTCAACACGGCCGCTGCCGTAGAGAAGGACGGTTGTGACCCAGTCTTTCAGCTCCGCGCCTCCTGTGACGTCACCATCCGAAATAGCGGTCTCAAGGCCGTGGCTATAGGCGTAACCGCCAACCGGATAACCAGGTGACAACCAGGACATCAGAATCAGGAGAGGATCGATCATCGCCATCTCAGTTATGGTCTTGATGGTGGTGATAGGCGCCACGCTCCGGATTGAACGAGGTGCGGACCGGCACCGGACTGCATCCAAGCCCCCGCAGCATTTCCTCGATGACATGATCGCGCCGAATCCGTATGCGGTCCGGTCCAATGTCCGCAGGGCAGTGTCGATTGCCGAGATGCCAGGCGACCCGATGAAGCAATTCCGCGTCTCCCGAACAGACTTCTGTCAGATCCTCTTCGGCCGCCCGCACCAGAATCCAGTGACCATCCTCGAGCTGCAAGCCGTCCCCATGAGAGAGTGTTGTCGTTTCCGGCAGATCGAGAAGCACGGCGCCGGCCTCATCGCAGTCCAGTCGAAGACGTCTGCGATGCCTGGAATGATAATCCAGCGTCACGGATCCGATCGCTTTCCGGACCGGCCATTGGCCTGCGGGCGCCGTTCGGGTCGCGCGGTGCATCAGAAGAGAAAATAGCGCTGCGCGAGGGGCAGGACCTCGGCGGGGGCGCAACTCAGCAGTTCGCCATCGGCCCGGACTTCGTAGGTCTCGGGATCGACATCGATGAATGGTGTTGCGGCGTTCAGGATCATGGACCGTTTGCCAATACCGCCCCGGGTATTGGTGACCGCGATCATGTCCCTCTCCAGCCCGAGGAAATCACGGAGACCGGCCTCAAGGCCGGCCTGGCTCACGAAACTGACCGAACTGCTCGTCAGGGACTTGCCGAACGCACCGAACATGGGGCGGTAATGCACGGGCTGGGGAGTTGGAATCGAAGCATTCGGATCTCCCATCGGAGCGGCGGCTATGGTTCCGCATTTGAGAACGACATCCGGCTTCACGCCGAAAAACGCCGGGTCCCAGAGAACCAGATCAGCGAGCTTTCCGACTTCAACCGAGCCGACATGGTCTGCCACACCCTGCGCGATCGCCGGATTGATGGTGTATTTGGCGATGTAACGACGCACCCGAAAATTGTCATTGTCTGCCGTCTCTTCGGGGAGGCTTCCCCTTTGTTTCTTCATCTTGTCGGCTGTCTGCCAGGTTCGGATGATGACTTCCCCGATCCGGCCCATGGCCTGACTGTCGGAAGCGATGATGGAAAAGGCTCCAAGATCATGAAGAATATCTTCGGCAGCGATGGTCTCCTGGCGGATACGGCTTTCGGCAAATGCGACATCTTCCGGAATTTTCGGATCCAGGTGATGACACACCATCAGCATGTCGAGATGTTCGTCGACGGTGTTTACGGTAAAGGGTCGGGTCGGATTCGTCGATGAAGGCAGGACATTGTCTTCGCCGCAGACCTTGATGATGTCTGGTGCATGGCCACCCCCGGCCCCCTCCGTATGGAATGCATGGATGGTCCGGTCCCTGAACGCATCAACTGTTTTTTCAACGTAACCGGACTCGTTCAGGGTATCGGTGTGAATCAGAACCTGAACATCGTGATCATCAGCAACCCGCAGACAGGTGTCGATCGCGGCCGGGGTTGTCCCCCAGTCCTCGTGAAGTTTGAAAGCACAGGCGCCAGCCCGAATCTGTTCCACCAGGGCTTCGGGCGCTGACGCATTGCCCTTGGCGTAGAATCCCAGATTTACGGGAAAGGCTTCGGCAGCCTGAAGCATTCGCGCAATGTGCCACGCGCCGGGGGTGCAGGTGGTCGCGTTTGTACCGGCCGCGGGGCCAGTTCCGCCGCCCATCATGGTCGTGACACCGCTATAAAGGGCGTCTTCAACCTGCTGGGGACAGATGAAATGGATATGGACGTCAAGGGCACCAGCCGTGACAATCTTCCCTTCGGCGGCGATGGCCTCCGTGCCCGGGCCGATTGCAAAATCGACACCGGGCTGGGTGTCCGGGTTGCCGGCCTTGCCGATCGCAGCGATGCGGCCATCACGAAGACCGATGTCGGCCTTGAAGATTCCGCTGTGGTCGACGATCAGCGCATTGGTGATGACCGTATCCACGGCGCCGGAGGCTCGGGTCGTCTGGGACTGGCCCATTCCGTCGCGAATAACCTTCCCGCCACCGAACTTGACTTCCTCTCCGTATATCGTGCGGTCATCTTCGACCTCGATAATGAGATCGGTGTCTGCAAGCCGCAGCCGATCACCTGTCGTCGGGCCGTACATGTTGGCGTAAGCCGCCCGCTGGATCTCATGGGCCATGCATCAATCCTCCAGACGGCCATTGATCAAGCCATTGAAACCAATAACGATTCGGGAGCCTGAATAGGGTATAAGGCGAACCTCCCGTGTCTGGCCGGGTTCGAATCGAACCGCTGTCCCCGCCGGAATATCGAGGCGGCATCCGAGGGCGGCTTCCCGGTTGAAATGCAAGGCCTCGTTGACCTCGAAAAAGTGAAAATGGGAACCGACCTGAATTGGCCGATCCCCTGAATTTGCCACTTCAAGCATTGTGGTCTCCCGGCCCTCGTTGAGGTGTATCGTTTCGTCTCGTGTGATGACTTCTCCCGGTTTCATGGCCGTCTCTCCTCAGCGGATGGGATTATGAACGGTCACCAGCTTGGTTCCGTCCGGAAAGGTGGCCTCGACCTGGATCTCGCCAATCATGTCGGCAATTCCGTCCATGACCTGTTCGCGTGACAGAACCTTTGCCCCGTCGCGCATCAACTCTGCGACAGACTGGCCGTCACGGGCACCCTCGACGACGTAATCGCTGATCAGGGCCACAGCTTCAGGATGGTTGAGGCGCACACCCCTTTCGAGACGGCGGCGGGCTACCATGGCGGCCATCGCAACCAGCAGCTTGTCTTTCTCTCTGGGTGACAGTTGCATGACGATTTTCCCGGTGTTGTCAGATACTCCAGACCCGCGGCAGCAACCCGTCATATCCGGCTACGTCTCGCCGAATGACTTTCCAGAGCTGCATGTAGCGGTTGCGCAATCTGGCGGCGTTGGTGTCCATGAAGCGCGCAATCACGAGGTCTCCCAGCCGGGTCACGCCGCTCCCGGCGGTCTCACCCATATGTTCGCGCGCGGATTTGAGAATCAGGGAGGGGTCGGTCCCGTGGCAGAGCAGGAGGCCAAGGGCAGCCGAATCGCCAAACGCATAGGCGCCCTGCAGGGCCGGCGTCAGACCGGCTGCAAGATGGAGCGAGTCAGCCCAGATCAGCTTGCCGTTACGATGGATCCTCCAGCTGTCCTGGAGAAATCCGTTATCGAACCCTTCGCCGCGGGCACGCCGGCCAAATACGGTAAGTTCTCCGGTAATCAGGCGTGACGCTGGGGCCAGTCGGACATCGGTGCGGCGGCGAAACCTCGCACCATCGAACAGGATGGTTTCCTGCGGCATCCATTCAAGACAGGCGTCGCGGGCGACATCAATTGTGATCTCCATTTCCGATGTCGTTCCACTGGAGCGATAAACTTTTTCCGCTGCCTGGGTCGTGATTGCCACTGAAGCCGCTCTGTTGGCTCCAAGCTTCAGTCGAAGCCGGTCACCGCCGACGATACCCCCGGAAACATTGGCAATCACGGCCTCGGGCGGAGCAGCGTCAGGTGCAACCGGAAACAGAACCCGGCAGGGATAGCGTTGTTCGAGATGGAAGAGGCGGGACCTGCCCGATCGCAACGCAAAACGGACCTCAGCTCCGCCGTCAGCCCAGCGGCCTACCGATGGCCCGCCCCGTCTTCCTTCACGCCGCAAGGGAGTGACCGACATCGGAAGCGTTTCCGTCAGCCGCCGGATCAGACAGCGTCATTCTGCAACGTTTCATGACAGTATGGCCCTTCATCCGACCCGGAATGCTCCCGAACCCGTGTCTGTCCGCCACGATCGCCATGTCGCTGCGCCTGGAAGGGCGGCTGATAAAGGGGCCGATAGTCCTTGTGGTGGACGCCCCTATCCCTTCATTCGGCCCCCCGGGCACCACAAACGGTGGCCTGGTCGCAAGGGCTCCGGCAATCTCGTGTTGCCGCTGCTGGCTGCGGGAAAGACTGTCGCAACATCGTTCCGACACGTCGTCATAGGTGCCAGCCTTGTTTTGCTGATGAAGATTCTTGCCGGGAGCGAACAGAGAGGTCCCGTCCTGACGGTATCTGCAGGCCGAAAACCACCAGAGTCTTTCAGGAGAACCCCCGGGGCGCCTCTTGCAGCTATCGCATCCTGAAGCATGGTTCGGACCGCCGACATGAGAGCAAAGCCTGGTTGAATTGCATCGCATGACAGAAGAGATGCAAAATCTGTGCCACTTGGCCCTGGTCTCTCCGGCGCCGGAACCAAAGCCCAATGCGGGTTCTCTCCGTTCGTGAAACGGGGCGAGGACCACCGGGATACCACTGCGCGTCCCCCGGGATGCCCAAAACTTGATCACTGATCAGGAAACAGGCGGTATTTGAGGCCTTTGGCCGACGCTGTGACAGGTGCCTTTCGTGTGCAGGAGCGGATCGCTGAGCGGGAGTCATATGCCGTCGGAAACATGGAGGTGGGGAATGGGAATTTTGCCGGCCCTCCGTGGCTGATGTGTTGCCTTCCCGGAACGACCCGGCGGCAAATGTGGTTGTTCGTCATGTTCTGAAACGGCATGATGCGCGTAATCGGACCGGATCGGAATTTTCCGGTGAACATGCGGCTTTCGGCATGAGATCGGTGCGGGATCAGGAGATGTTGGTTGAAGGGTTCAGTTGTTGCCTGCAGCCGATGGCTTGCCGATGCCCTCTCTATTGGCCTCGCGGCCTTCGCGATTTACGTGGCCGGGTTCGGTGTCTTTGATGAAGTCTGGGTTCGGGCCGGAACAACCGCACTTCCGATGATCATATCCCTGCTGTGTTTTTCGACCGGCAACATGGATGTGAAGCGTGAAGAGGTGACCTGGGGCTCGGTCTCTCTGAATGTGGGCATGCTGGTGGCTCTGGTGGTGATCTATTACCTGTGGATCACCCTGATGACGGAGCAACTCGACTTTTTCGTCGATTTTACGGTCATCGAATACCTTGTCGGTTTTGCCGGTGTTGCGATCGTTTTCTATCTCACACTGCGGCATTTCGGTATGCCGTTGTTTCTGGTCTGCCTGTTATCGCTCCTGATCCTGTTGTTTGGCAATCTTGTTCCCGGAACGCTCAATATCCCGGAAGTCGCCTGGTTCCTGATCTCGGAAAAGCTGTGGTACAGCACAGACGGGGTTTTCGGGCGACCTGTCGCGGTTGTCGGGCAGGTTGTGCTCGTTTTCATTCTGTTTGGTGCGGTCCTCGAGACATCGGGCGCCGGTGCAACCTTGCTGAAATTCGCCTTTGCGGTCACGGGTGCGCTCCGGGGCGGCCCGGCCCATGCTGCCATTATCGGCAGTGCAAGCTTTGGCACAATGAACGGCGCTGCGGTTGCGAACGTCGTGACAACCGGTGTTTTCACCATTCCCATGATCAAACGGACCGGCTTTCCGTCGAAGTTTGCCGGAGCTGTTGAAGCGACGGCGTCAACCGGCGGGCAGATCATGCCTCCGGTAATGGGTGCGGTGGCGTTTCTGATGGCGGATCTGACCGGCATCCCTTATCTGACGATCATTGTTGCCGCAGCGATTCCGGCGGCCATGTATTATTTGAGCCTGTTTGCAGTGGTGTGGCTCGAAGCCAAGAAACAGGGAATTGAACCGACTCCGCTTTCGGACCGTGTCCGGCTTGATGGCAGGGACTGGATCCGCTCGGTTTCGTTTTTCGTGCCCCTCGGGGTTATCGTATATGTGTTGATGACGGGTCGTACCGCGCAGAATGCGGGATTTTACGGGCTGATCACAGCGTTTGTTCTCTCACTGCTCCTGTATCCTGAATTCCGCTCGGTTCGCAAGATCCGCGACGCCCTGATCCGGGGCGGGCGAACCTGTGCCACGATCATGATTGTAGTTGCCGCCATCGGCTTCGTCGTCGGAATGGTCAACATGTCGGGTCTCGGCATCAAGTTTGCGGCTGCGATCCTGTCGGTAGCGGGAGACAGTCAGTTCCTGTCTCTCGTTGTGATGGCGGCAGGCTGCCTGCTGCTGGGCATGGGTGTACCGGTCGGGGCCGCTTACCTGATTATTGTCCTCATCATCGGACCGGCCCTTGGCAAGCTGGGCCTTTCCCTCCTGCTGACGCACCTGTTCGTTATCTATTATGCGGTTCTTTCGGCGATTACACCGCCGGTAGCCATTGCAGCGTTTGCAGCTGCCCCGATCGCCGGATCAAGACCCATTGAAACCGGCATTGTTGCCGTTCGCCTGGCCGTCGCCGGATTTCTGATCCCCTTTCTCTTCGTCTATCATTCCAGTATCGTACTGGTGGAACCGGGCTTCACTTATGCTGGCCTGGCCTGGGGCCTGGGCGCCTTTGCCGCATCAACGGTTGCACTCGCTACGGGACTTGGGGCCTTTTCGTTTGGTCCGTTGGGACCTGTGCAGCGCGCCTTGAGGGTTGTGGCGGGAGTGGCCGTCCTGGTACCGGACCTGATCGTGGCGGGTGTGAGCGCCCTCCTGATCGGCGTCCTGTTTGTAGCCGAATACAGGGTGTTTGCTTCATCACCGGTACAACAGAAACAGCTTTAGAAGTAGGAGGAAACTGCCATGTTCCAGAGGCTTTGTGTCGCTATCGTGGCCGGCCTGTTGACCGTCACTTTCGTGGAGTCCACACAGGCGCAAAAGCGTCAGATAAAGATGTCGACCATTGCTCCGGGTTCGTCGATGTATCTCGTGATGACGACATTCGCGAACCTGGTCAATCAGGGCCAGAACGAATTTGAAATCACGGTCGACGCCACGGGTACCGCCACCAAACACATGGTTGACGTTGCGCGGGGTTCCATCGACATGTCGATGACAGCACCGGTGCCTTACGCCTGGATGGTGTCGGGAACCCGAATTTACAAGAAACTGAAGGGTGTCAAGGAACTGGCCAAGAATTTGCGCACCCTGTTCTGGTTCCCACTGGGAGGCTACCACTACACTGTTTACGCTGACAGCGGGATAAAGTCCCTGTCGGACATCAAGGGCAAACGGGTCTTTGTCGGTCCGCCTTCAGGCGGACAGTTGATCACGGGTCTGGCCTTTATCAAGGCCCTCACAGGGCTTGAGCCAAAAAAGGACTTCAAAAGCGTCAATCTCAATTTTGCCTCGGCATTGCAGGCATTCCAGGACCGGCAGATTGATGTTTACACGATCGGTTGCCTGGATCCCTGTGCCCAGCTGCAACAGGTGGCCGCGACATCGAAGATTCGTTTTCTCGGCGTATCCAGTGAAGCTGAACTGGACGCAACCCCGGAGCTCAAGAAGTTTTTTGGCCCGTTGGGTCGAACCAAGGGCGTGATCAGGAAGGGTGTCTATGGGGCCAGCCAGGTCAATGATTCTGACACGTGGGTCAATAATGCCATTCTAGGAGTCACCGTGAGAGCCGGGCTCGACGATGAAACCGTCTACCGTATGACGAAACTGTTCTGGGACAATCTGGAAGGAATTCGAAAGGCAGCACCCTATATGGATGCCGTGACCGTCGGGTTTGCAGCCCAGAAGGCCAATATGACCTTTCATCCCGGTGCGGTTCGCTACTACAAGGAAGCGGGCGCCTGGAATCGATAGACATCGGTCGTCAGGCGATGCCGGTTGTTTCGTCAGGGTCGCTGCTGACGGACCTTGCGAGTGGCCACCCGGTTCCTCCTTTCCGACGGTGATGAATTGCGACAGACCGATGCGGCGGGGAGCGGGTCGCCAGGGCGCGTCTCGGTTCGTGAGCTGTCGTTGTGATCGCTGCTGAGCGGTTCCGGCACCTCCCTGTCCGGTCGGGAGCGGTGTCCGGTGACACGATCATGGACGGGAACGGACTCCCTCGGTTCCGATTGCACGCCGTTACAATGTGTCCTTCATCTGGTCACCCCGGGTCGTCGCTCACCACAGGTCCGATGATCGACATGTTGCCAAAATCTGGAATTGTGATGCACCGGACTCCATGGGAATTCCCGGGCCTTGCAGCTTGAAGCCGTCGTGTCGTTATATGAACACATGCTCCCGCGATCCCAGGAGGGACCCGTTTGATTTTCCATGAGCCGGAAACTGTGGAGAATGCTGTAGCTCTCCTCGGAAGCAGCGATGACGCTCGGTGCCTCGCCGGGGGCGCGACCCTTGTTGCCATGATGAATGCGGAGCTTGTGGCGCCGCCGATCCTGGTCAGTCTGCGCCGCATCAAGGCGCTCAAGCGCTTCGAGAGACGCGATGATGGCAGCGTTGTTATTGGAGCGATGACAACCCATCAGAGTGTCGCCTCGTCCGCGTTGCTCACCGGGGGACAGCAGGTTGTTCGCCATGCAGCACGGACGATCGGCCATCCTGCCATCCGTAATATGGGCACGATGGGTGGTTCGATCTGCCACGGGGATTCGGCGGCCGACTATCCGGCGGCCCTGGTTGCAGCCGATGCAACGATAAGGATCGCCGGCCCGGGAGGGTTGCGTGATCTTCGGGCCGACGGGTTCTTTGTGGATGATCTCGAGACAGACCTTGATCCGGGTGAGCTGGTTACGGAAATACATGTGCCGGCCGGTCCTGCCGGTGCTGTTGGAGTGTATGAAAAGCACGCCCGCGTGGATGGTGATTTTGCAACGGTCTCGGTAGCAGTTGTGGCGGCCCTGGAGGGTGAAATCTGCCGGTACATCGCCCTGGCATTGGGCAGCTGCGGGCCAGCACCGGTGCGTGTTGCAGCCGCCGAACAAAGACTGACCGGATCGACCCTGTCTGATCCCGATATTCTCGCTGCTTGCGGTGCGCTCCTCGAGGCGAGTGATCCGCTCGATGATTTCCGGGGAAGTGCCGAATACCGCAAACAGCTCATTCCGGTCCTTGTCCGGCGGGCGCTCAAGAGGGCTGTTGTGGAGGGCATATCATGAGTGATCCGGTTCCGATTACCCTCAAGGTCAATGGCAGGCGCCATCAGGCGTTCGTCCAGCCATGGCAAACGCTCCTGTCCGTCCTGCGAGATATCCTCGAACTCAAGGGGTCCAAACGCGGGTGCAACCAGGGCGTTTGCGGCGCCTGCAGCGTTCTGATCGACGGCGATGTGGTTCGCGGATGTCTGTCACTTGCTATCAACTGCTCAGGGCGAGAGATCACAACCATAGAAGGGTTGTCCAACGGACAGGAACTCTCGCCTGTCCAGCAGGCGTTTCTCGATACCGGCGCTGTGCAATGCGGCTTCTGTATGCCGGGTATGATCATTGCGGCGACCGCGCTGCTCGCCGACAACCCGAAGCCCGACGATGATGCGATTCGGGAGGGGCTGTCAGGAAATCTGTGCCGCTGCTCGGGCTATGTGAAGGTGGTGGAAGCCGTGCGGCAAGCCGCTCACGGGGGAGCTGCGCCATGAGCGAGCGTCCTGATCCTGTTGGCCTCTCTCTGCCGCGCCTTGAGGCGCGCGAGAAAATCGTTGGCAGCGCCGTTTATTCGGATGATATGGCGTTGCCCGGCATGCTCCATGCGGCCGTGCTGCAAAGCCCATATGCACATGCACGGATCCTGTCCTATGACGTTTCCGAGGCATTGGCTGTGCCCGGAGTCGAGGCTGCCATAACGGGTGACGATCTTGGATTCGATCGCGTGGGCCCATTTGTTCAGGATGAAACCGCTCTGGCCAAGGGCAAGGTCCGGTATGTCGGCGAGCCGGTAGCGGCTGTTGCCGCAATCGATCAGGAAACCGCGCGACAGGCTGCGAGGCTGATTTCGGTTACGTACGAAGAGTTGCCCGCAGTGCTCGATATCGATGCGGCTGTGGCTGATGAAGCCCCGGTCATTCACGAGGAGTTCGACGAATACGTCAAGACCTTCAAGGCTGACAACGCTCCCAATGTCATGGCGGTCATTCAGGTTTCGGAGGGCGATGTCGCAGCTGCCTGGGAGAGTTGCGACGTCGTTGTCGAAGGCGAGTATCACACCCAGGCCCAGTGCCATGCCTATATGGAGCCATGTTCAGCGCTGGCTGATATTGATGCCAACGGCAAGATCACGATCTGGTCAGGAAATCAGTCGGTGTTTCGTGTCCAGGCCAATGTGGCGGGTACCCTGGGCATGCCCATGGCGAAAATCAGGGCAGTAACGCCGCGGGTTGGTGGTGCCTTCGGTGGCAAGATGGAACAGACCATCCAGCCAATCGTGGCCGCACTGGCCCGCCAGACCGGTCGGCCTGTCAAGCTGACACTCAGCCGCGAACAGGATTTCGAGATGATCCGGTCGCGACACCCGGCCCGGGTTCGCATTCGAACCGGAGCCCGCAAGGACGGCACGCTGGTGGCGCGAGAGGTTGATATCACGCTCGATTGTGGTGCTTACGCCGATGACAGTCCGGGCGTGGCCGGAATTTGTGCCCTGTTCGGGCGAGGTCCGTACCATATCGAGAACGTTTATCTCGAATCCCGTGCTGTCTATACGAACAAACTGCGGGCCGGCGCATTCCGCGGTTTTGGCGGGCCTCAAGTTGCCATCGCCGGAGAGACCCAGATCGATGAAATCGCAAACAGACTCGGCATGGATCCGATCGATATCCGGCTCAGGAATGCGGTTCGGCCAGGCGATGAGTGGATGTGCGGAATTGCACTCACCAAGGCGGGCCTCACCGAGTGTCTGGAACAGGTCAGGGAGGCTTCCGACTGGAAAAACCGGCGACGCGTGACCGTCGATTCCCAGGGCCGCAAACGCAGTATCGGTCTGGCCTGCCTGCCGCATATTTCGGGGATCCTGACGTCGGGAGCCATCGTCCGTATTCTTGAGGACGGCACTGCCGTCCTCAACACGGGTGCCGTCGACAACGGTCAGGGCTCTGACACGGTCCTTGCACAGATTTGCGCGGCCACGCTGGGGCTTGACGTCGATCAGATCAGCATGGCGACACCGGACACGGATGCTTCGCCCTATAACTGGGGAACGACAGCCAGCCGGGTCACCTATATGACCGGCCGTGCCGTAGTCGGCGCCGCCAGCAGCGCTCTGGATGGTCTCAAGGAACGAGCTGCGGTCATGATGGAGTGTGCGGTTGATGATCTCGAAATGCGCCCCGGTGGATATATCGGACTGGTTGGCGTTCCCGACGCGCAACTGTCCTATGGAGAAATTTCCGGCTATGCACATTGGGTTGCTGAAGGGCCCGTGATCGGAAGTCATTCCCTGGCTTATGACGGCGCCAATTTCGATCCCAAGCGGGGTTTCATCCAGGGCTTTCCGTTCGGACGGATCGGTTCCTGGATCTTTGCGGTCCAGGCCGTGGAGGTGGAAATTGACGAGGCGACCGGACTCATTCGCCCGCTCCAGGTCTGGTCAGCGCATGATATTGGCAAGGCGATCAATCCGGTTGCAGTTGAAGGCCAGATCGAGGGAGGTGTTGTCCAGGGTATCGGTTATGCGCTTTATGAAGAGATGGCGTGGGATACGGGCCGCCTCGCGAATCCGAGTTTCATGGATTACAAGATACCGGGAATTCTCGACACGCCGCCGAGGATCCAGACCATTCTTGTGGAGGATCCCGATGACACCGGTCCCTTCGGCGCCAAGGGAATTGGTGAACCCCCGATCGTTGGCATTGCGCCGGCGATCGCGAATGCCGTGGCCCACGCCTCCGGGATCTCGTTGCGCCAGTTGCCGATGACACCCGAACGCGTGCTCGAAGCCATGCGCGGGCGCGAGACCGACGGCCAGCCACCTGATCAGGCGCCGAGATAGGCTTCCTTGATCCTGGAATCACCGAGCAGTGCATCGCCGCTGCCACTCAGGGTCACACGTCCGTTTTCGAGAACATGGGCAAAGTCGGCAATTGCGAGCGTCGCGTGAATGTCCTGCTCTGCCATGAGTACGGTGACGCCCGATTTTCGGATCCCGGCGACACTTTCAAACAGAATGCTGGCGACATTGGGAGCGAGGCCGAGGCTGGGTTCGTCGAGAAGTAACAGTCGGGGTTCGGACATCAGCCCGCGCGCAAGAGCCAGCATTTGCTGCTCGCCACCCGAAAGCGTGACCCCCTGCTGATGGCGCCGTTCCCGAAGTCGCGGAAACAGTGAAAACATCCTGTTCATATTTGCGGCAAGATTCGCGCGGGCGCGGGCGATGAACGCGCCTGCGCGCAGATTTTCCTCAACTGTGAATTCCGGAAATATCATCCGCCCCTCGGGAACAAGAGCCAGGCCCAGCGCAACCCGAGCGCTTGCATTGCGCGCGCCGATATCGGTTCCGTCAAAGCGAATCGTGCCACTCTGGTGTGCGAGAAGCCCTGCTGCTGTGCGCATGAGGGTGGTTTTCCCGGCTCCGTTGCTTCCGACGAGCGCCGTGATCGAACCCTGCCTTACGGACAGCGTGACATCATGAAGAACACGTACCTCGTCATACCCCGCCGACAGACCGGTCATTTCGAACAGAGGAGCCGTCACCGGCGAACCCCGAGATAGGCATCGATAACCCGCGGATCGTCGGCAATTTCGCCGGGTGTGCCCTCTGCGATCACGGCGCCGTGATGAAGTACGACAATGCGGGGGCAAAGGCTCATCACCACTCCCTTGACATGTTCTATAACGATCATGGCGAGATTGTGTCTGGCACGCACGCGACGGATGATGGTGAGGGCTTCGTCGATTTCGGTCGGGGTGAGGCCGGCCATAACTTCATCGAGCATCAGGAGTACTGGCCGGGCGGCCAGTGCCCGCGCAATTTCCAGTCGTTTCCGGCCTGCGAGAGTCAGTGACGAGGCGGGGTCATTTGCGAGCCCGGCAAGCCCTACTTCTTCCAGAATCTGTCCTGCGACAGTCTCTGCCTTTGCGAGAGAACCAGTGCGTCGTGATCCGAACAGGGCTCCGACCATGACGTTCTCGAGAACAGACATCGCAGGGAATGGGCGAACGATCTGGAAGGTCCGGGCAATTCCGCATCGGCTGATCTTGTCAGGACGGAGCCCCTCGATACGCTTGCCTTCAAAACTGATATGCCCATAGTCCGGCCGCTGGTTGCCGGCAATGAGGCTGAACAATGTTGTCTTGCCGGCACCATTGGCGCCAAGAAGACCCACGCTTTCGCCAGTCTTCATTTCCAGAGTGACATTGTTGACAGCGACGAGGCCACCGAAACGCTTGGTAACCCCCCGGAGTTCCAGCATCATGACCGGGCCTGCCCGCGGCGGAACCTGTGAATCCAGCCGTGAACCCCGTCCGGAGACCAGAGGACAAAAAAGACGAGGAGCAGACCGAGAATGATCAGATAAAGTTGCGGCGAATGAATCCAGAGAAGTTCCTGGAGGATGATCAGGAATAGTGCACCCCAGATCGGCCCGGAAGCATCGTCGCCGCCACCGATGATCGCGATCGAAACGATCGTGAAGGACGTGACCGGGCTGAACGCCTGCAGGGGCTCGAAATAGGTTGTACGAAGAACCGCAATAGCCCCGACCATTCCGGGGATGATTGCAGAGAGCGCGAATGCGAGGGTCTTGAACCTGGCTGCCGGAATACCGAGGGTTTCCGCAGCTTCTTCATTTTCGCGAATGGCTCTCAGTCCGGTTCCAAAACGGGACCGACGAACCAGGTAGGTGAGGAGCGTGGCCGCCAGCGCCAGCGCAAGCATGGCGTGATAAAGCTCGGCAACACCGGGCGCTCCAAACAGGACCCGGCTGAACTGACCGAGTGCCGATTCTATGTTTACAACGACGAACTTGATGAGTTCGGCCAGACCAAAGGTGAGGATCACGAAATAAGGCCCACGGACACGGAGACAGGGATACCCGACGCCAATGGCGAGCAATCCCGATACTGCGCCGGCGAGCAGTACCGAAGCCCAGAGCGATACGGAATTCCAGCACAGGACCATCACATAGGCGCCCGCACCGAAAAAGACGGCGTGGCCCAGAGAGATGTAGCCTGTCAGACCCGAGAGCACGACCCAGCTCTGGGTCAGGGCAATCCACATCAACAGCGAAAACAGAAGGCTGGTAACATAGCTTCCGGCCAAAGAGGGCACTGCGGCAAGAGCGGCAAAGGGGAGGATGAGCAAGAGAATTTGACGCATGGTAACGCGATGCATCACGAAACCCTCTTGCTGCCGAACAGGCCCTGGGGCCGCCACAGCAGAATGGCGATGAAGACACCGTAAATCAGGATCGACTGGTAGGTGGGCGCGGTCAGCGCGACACCGTAGGTTTCAAGCACGCCGAGAATCACGCCTCCGGCAACTGTGCCTCGCATGTTGCCGAGCCCGCCCAGGATGATCACCACGAACGCAGCGATCGTGAAGGGAAACCCCATGAAGGGAGAGATCTGTTCGGTGGTGCTGATCAGCACACCGGCGAGCGCGGCAAGGCCAAACCCCATGGCGAAACTCACGGCCTGTACCCGATCCACATTGATTCCGACGACTGCCGCCGCCTCCCGGCTCTGGATAAGAGCCCGCATTGCAAGACCGAAGGGAGACAGGCGCAGGAACAGGATGACCGTTGCACAGAGTACCAGCGCCGCCGCAAAGGCAAAAAGGCGATTGCCCGTAATGGCGAGGCCGCCAAGCTCAACCACGGAATCGAGATATCGGTAACCGCGAAGGTCGGGCTTGAAGGCCAGCGCAGCGATGTTCTGAAGAACGATCGAGAGACCAAAAAAGAGAAGAAGGGAATTGGCCTCCAGTCGTTCAAGCACCGAAGTCGACAGAATCGCTCCGCGAAAGACCAGCCGGTAAGCCAGCCAGCCCGCTGCAGCTCCCGCAAGTGCTGCGACGAAAAGCGAGAGGAGCGGCGGGATTTCGGCCAGTGTGAAGAGCCAGTAAGCTGCGTAGGCCCCCAGCATGACCAACTCGCCATGCGCAACATTCAGGAGGCGCATTGTCCCGTAGATGAGGTTGAGGCCAAGCGCGACGAGGGCGTAGACAAACCCTGTCACGAGTGCCGCAAGCAGCAACTGCCCCGAAAGCAGCAGGTCCATGCCGGTGCCGGGACACCTTTCCGGATAGAGGTGGAAAACTCCCTATTGGGGCCAACCGGCCTTCGGTCTGTACTGACTGGTCGCGATGGACGGCGGCCAGATGATATGGGTTTCTCCCTCCTGGATCTGTGCGATCAGTGTCGGCGCGGTGACCTGTGCACCCTTGAAGGAAATCGGCCCGCCAATGGTTTCGAAGGTCCCGCTTGCATAGGCCTCGCGCAGCTTTTCCGGATCGAGACCGGCCGTTGCAACGGCCTGTTCCACAATCTCGCACGACATGTAAACCAGCGCGGTATCGAGAAAGTCGGGCTCGTCGTTGAATTTCCTTTTGTAGGCCTCGTAGAAAGGCTGGGCCCGCGTCCATCGGGGCTGGTGTCGCGACCATTGCCCGAGTGTGACGATATTGTCGGTTGCCGCTCCAAACACCTTGGCGAAGAAAGGAATCGAAGGTCCGATGAGAACCAGCTGAAACGGAGCCTCAATTCCAAGGGCGCGCGCCTGTTTCATGTAAAGGACAGAATCGGCCGGATAGGAGAGAGACAAGACTGCGTCGGGCTTGCGGCTCTTCACGGCACTGAGTTGTGCGGTCATGTCCTTGATGGTGGGTGGATACTCCCTGGCCACGACCACATCAATTCCTGCTTTCTCGAGCGCCGGAAGCAAGAATTGCCGAACTTCCAGAGAGAACGGCAGTTGCAAGGTCATCACTGCGGCCGTCTTTATACCGGACCGGGTCATCAGCGCCGCCAGGGACTCCGCGAGGTCGTCCGGCATGCCCGAAGCCGGGAACCAGATGTATTTCGCCTTGAGGTCACGGATTTTTACCGAAGCCGCGGTATTTCCCATCATCGGCCGCTTGTGGCGTTCCAGAACGCCTGCGAGGGCGAAATGATGCGCGGTTCCCCATGGCGCGAAAACCAGGTCGATCTTGTCATCGGTGAGCAGCTTTTCATATATCTGGACGACCTTGCCGGGATCCGACTGATCATCAAACTTGACGTATTCGACCTTGCGCTTCACTCCGGCGACGTTGAGCCCGCCTTTGGCATTGACCTGTTCCCGCCACAATTCATACGCATTGTCCTGGGAGGCGGAGGCTGCAGCGAAGATGCCGGTACGGGGCAGTGTGTAGCCAATCCTGACCGGATCTGCAGCTTGCGCGACGGTCGTCACGGCAAGGGCCGCCGCTGCGGCAAGACACGTGATGAAGCGGTTCATGGTTCATCTCCCTTTTGATTGGATAACCGGAGTGGGTGTGGTCGGTTTCAGGCGTGCAGATCACGCTTCCTGTGTGGCTGACTCGACCCGGTTTCTGAAGTTTTCCGAGAATTCGACCCCCAGTGCCCTGGCTTTCCGGGTCATCATGCCCAGTCCGAACTTTCCAAGCCTTCCGACCAGGGATACTTCCGAGAGATAGCGAATTTCTGTTTGCCCGGGGCTGACAGCCTTGAGGTGGAGTTCGTTATGAGCATTCAGGATGCTTGCCTTTCCACCTTCCTCGCCCCGTGTGACGGATGCGACATAGATCGGAAATGTCTGCTCGGTCAGGCATACCGAAATGTTGAAACGGGTTTTGATGGGTCCGATGGCAACCTTCACGGAGGCGCTGTATTCTGAATCGCTCAATCGCTTGACGTTGCTGCAGCCGGGTACGCAAGGCGTGACAATTTCTGGATCGGTAATCAGTTGCCAGACATGCTCGATCGGGCCTTCGACGGTAAAGGTCTCTTCAATCTTCATGGGGATCAGCGGCGCACGCGGTCGACCTGCATCTCCGGAACAACGAGCCGTCCGCTGTCGAGAATCAGTTCATTGTCGAGCATGATGGAACAGTCTCGCATGGGTACGTCGTAATGCCCTGTCGTGGTCCGTGTCCCACCGCCCTGGGAGTTCGGACCTGTGGAAAAGAGGAAGTTTCCGGCAAAGGATCGCAGTGATCCGTTGCTGCGGTCGGGATCGTCACCGTACAAGGCAACATTGTCCCAGCGGGTTTGCGGGTTGAGCCCCCAGCCCAGATGCGAGATTGCATGGCCATCCATGTCGTCCGGATCAGCGCGGTTGTCTTCAAGCCACTGATCCATCAGCTTGGCGTCCATTCCGCCCTCGATTTTTCGGATGTAGCCGTCCCGGACTTCAATTCGAATTTCGTCTGTCACGTAACGGTTGTAGGGCAGCACAACGAAGTCACCGGGGCTGATAACGACCGTCCCGTTGGCTGTCCCTTCGTTCGGAAAGGTATGAACATGTCCTCCGCCCCAATGATCAAAGCGGCCGGGTTCATCAGCAAAGCCGTACTGGCTCATGACCGGATATTCGCCCAGTTCGACGGTCAGGTCCATTCCGGCAGCATTGAACATGCGCATCGTCCTGGCTTCGGCGAGACGCCTTTCGGCATGCAGGACGGCACCCTTGAGACCGGGGGGCGCCAATGCCTGTTCGAGGTCGTCCGGGTGATCCACGACCATGAGTACCCGGGTCCCCGCATCGCGGACCTTGCGGAGCCACGTTGTGAACAGCGGCACATGGAAGCAGACCAGCATGTCGGCGGCGGACAGGGCCTCAAGGGTTCCCTTGCAGGCGCCGATGGTGGCAACACCCACCCGGGTCCAGCTGGGAACGGCATTGACGCACATCTCGTAGGTGTCGGCACCGAGATCCTGGGCAGCAGAAAATGCAGCTTCGACGTAGGATCGCCGGGTTGCAAGATCGCTCAGAAGTGCGATTGTTTCGCCGGACCGGACATTACAAAGTTCGAACTCTTTCCGAAACAGTGTCGGAAGTCTCGCCGGGTTGAGTGATTGCACACGCATTCTCGTTTCCTCCGGTCGCGCGCCCTCAACTGGAGTATCCCGGGCGCTGCACGAAGTATATCGCCCTGTTTCAGCTTGGCAAAGAATGTCGGCACTGCCAGGGCTTCAAAGCAACCGGTCATTCGCGGCCATTCCTGCGTCGCAGCGGGAAGATGCCCTGGTCTGTCTTCCCGCTGGGGTCCGGTTGTGGTCCCGGCCGCCAGGAGGGTGACGGCAGGGCCAACGGCCTACGTATTGTGATGACGGGAGCGGATCGTAATCATTCAGCCGCCTCGGCGGTCTCGAACAGTTTCACGGCAGGTCCGGGCCAGGGTGGCCGCGTCAGACCCAGATTGCCCCGAAGGGTCGTCCCCTCGTACCGGTCGCGGAACAGACCCCGGCGTTGCAGTTCGGGGACTACCATCGAGACAAAATCATTGAGGCTGTCGGGAAATATCGGGGGCATGATGTTGAAGCCGTCGCAAGCGTCTTCACATATCCATTCCTCCATCATGTCTGCAACATCTGTCGGGCTGCCGTTGATCTGAAAATGACCGCGAGCACCGGCAATATGCCGGTAGAGCTCCTTGATGGTCATCTTCTCGTCGCGCGCCGTCCGCGCCAGAATTTCTGCGCGGCTGCCGCCGAGCTTGGTCAGTGGAATTTCCGGGAACGGGTCATCAACACTGTGGCCCGACAGATCGTAGTCCATTCGCTGGGAAAGGAGTGTGAGGCCTGTCCGGGGATCGATCAGATCCTGCAGCTCTTCGAATTTTGCTTCAGCCTCGTCGCGGGTTTCTGCCACATTGACCGACAGGCCGGGCATGATCTTGAGATCATCCGGGTCGCGGCCATACGTTTTCATTCGCTGTTTGACGTCAGCATAGAAAGACCTGGCGTGTTCCATGGTCTGAGAGGCGCCGAAGACCACCTCGGCGGTTGCAGCTGCGAGTTCACGCCCGTCGTCCGACGCTCCGGCCTGGATCAGCACGGGCTCTCCCTGGGGCGAGGGAGGCACATTGAGCGGTCCGCGGCATCGCAGGAATTCACCCTGATGTTCAAGGACGTGAATTCGCTCCGCATCGTAATAGACACCGGATTTCTGATCACGGGGGAACGCGCCGTCCTGCCACGAGTTCCAGAGACCGCGCACCACATGGGCAAATTCACGGCCGCGACGGTAGCGCTTCGACTTTTCCATGTGTGCCTCGAAGCCGAAACTGTCGGCTTCGTACTTGTTTCCGCTGGTCACCAGATTCCAGCCGGCACGACCGCCACTGATGAGGTCCAGAGAGGCAAAGCGGCGTGCCAGGAGATAGGGCTGGTCATAGGTCGCAGTTGAGGTGCACACCAGTCCCAGATGTTTCGTGTTCTGTGACAGCATGCACATGATGGTGAAGGGTTCGATGGCAGTTCCGAAGGAGTCCCTGACCATCGAGGACAGATCACCCCGCCAGAACGTGACACTGTCGGCCATGAAGAACATGTCGAACAACCCGCGTTCGGAAAGCTGGCCGAGCTCCACAAGATGACGGATGTTGGCCCCGCAATCGACGACCGACCGGGGGTGGCGCCACGCGGCAATGTGGTGGCCGCCGGGCCAGTAGAACATTCCGAGCTTCATCTGCCGCGAGGTCATGTCTGTCGTCTCCCTCTTGCAGGTGCGTACATCCTGAACCGTCGACGGAAACCCCGTGTCGGACGGTGAATGGCCTGGCCAGCGCTCATGGTATTGCGCTCAGTTACGATGGGATCCGCCAACTGCCGGATCAGCACGTTCTGGCGTTTCAGCCCGTGTCCCCAAGGGCGATCAGACCCATCCCCGTCGTCATGGGAGCATAATAGTTGCGGTGAACACGCGTGACCTGTTCGCTCAAGGCTCCGCGCATGACCAGCCACATGATCAGTTCGACAGCTTCTGCGCCTGCCTCTTCCATGATTGTCTGGTGGGTCAGTTCGGTCAACAGTCCCGGGGCCGCTTCGATCTTGTCCAGGAAATCCTGATCGAACGTCGAATTCAGGTGACCGAATCTTGCGCCATTGAGCTGGTGTGACATGCCCCCGGTTCCGAGAATGACAACCCTCAGATCGTCAGGATATCGGGCAACGGCCCGGCGAATGGCCTGACCGAGTTTCCAGCAGCGGAGCGCCGTTGGCAGCGGATGCTGTATCACGTTGACGGCTATGGGGACGGTTCTCACCGGCCACTCAGGGTCATGTGAGAAACAGAGGTGCATGGGGACCATGAAGCCGTGTTCGACCTCAAGTTCCTGGCAGATCGTGATGTCGAATTCGTCATAGACGAGTTCGTTGCAGAGATGCCACGAGAACTCGGCATCACCGGGAAAATCCGGGAGGGGCCGCCGACCCCAACCTTCATCACCAACGGGATAGATATCAGCGGCACCGACCGCGAATGTCGGGTATTTGTCGAAGAAAAAATCTGCGCCATGATCGTTATAAACCACGATCGCGATGTCGGGACGAACCTCCTCGCGCAGCCATTCCTGGACGGGTTTGTATCCGTCAAAGAGCGGTTTCCAGTCGGGCTCCCCGGTTCTGCCCTGGTCGTAGGCGACCCCGATCGAGGGCACGTGAGAGGTGCCGATACCGGCGATTATCCTGGCCATTTTCTGCGCCCTATCGTGCCCCGGCGGCATTGCGGGTCGAGAGAAATTCCTCATAGGTTTCGCCCCGCTGATGTGCGCCGATCTGGTAAAGTCCGTGCCCGATTACAGCACCGATTTTGATGATCATGTATATGTTGCCGCCGTGCGACTCCATGATCGCCTTCCAGTTCCGGTCGCGGATGAGCTGCCGTTCCTCGTCGGTAAGGCCACACTGCACCATGTAGGCCTCTTCGTCCGTCTTGAAAGCTTCCCGGTTCTCGGCGCTTGTCAGGGACATTGCGAATTTGTTGAGCCGGTAACCGCACCGGCTGATTTCACCATCAAACACCTTCGTGTTCTCGATTGGCCGTTCTTTTTCTACCTGCGTTGACAATTTGAGTTCCTCGCTTCTGGTCAGGTCCTGATGTCGAGCATGGCGGCCACTTCGGGCCAGCTCTTGGCTCCGTTGGCCTTGAGGTCAGCTGTCAACTGTTCCGGCATCCACTGCCAGATAGCAGCTTCGAAATTTGGCCGCTCCTTGATCCTGCCCAACCAGTCGGCCACGCGCGGGAGGCGTCCGTTTTCCCACATGCCCTGCATGGACAGCATGTCGAGCCGCATGACATAGGGAGTCATGGCGATGTCAGCAAAGCTGTAACGATCACCGGCAAGCCAGGCATGATCCTGCAACGCTTCTTCCATCTTTTTCAGATAACGGTCATAGAGCGTGATTTTCGATCGGGCACCCGGAGCTTCGAGCCCGTGTTTGACATAGGCCTTTTTCTGCTCATGCCATTCTGCGGAAACCGAGAAGGGCGGGGTGGAGTCGAGAAATTTCTTCAGTCCTTCGTCACCCAGCTGCCGGATGGTGTGGCGGTGAGAGGTCATGAAGGTCAGGGCGCCGCACGCCGGGTGGACTTCCTCGTCGACGGACTTGGTCCAGTAACGGACTTCCGCGCGGTCAACGGGGTCTTCTGGCCGAACAGCGTTATCCGGAAAAACATCGTCGAGATATTCACAGATGTTTGTCGACTCACGAATGACCGTGCCGTCATGGACCAGCGTGGGAACGACGGCTTTGGGATTGATCCGGATATAGTCGGGTGCGAACTGTTCGCCCTTCAGGATGTCGATGTAATGGCCGTTCCAGGGAAGGCGTTTTTCCTCAAGGTAGAGCCTGACCTTGGCCGCGCAGACTGATGATCCGTGGTGATACAGTTCAAGCATCTTTTGTTCCTCCGGCCCGACCCTACTGGTTGTACTTGCCGCCGTCGACATTGATCGTCTGTCCGGTCAGGAAGTCGCTGTCTTCGGTGGCAAGATAGAGAAGCGTTCCGATCAGATCTTCGGGAACCATGTCCCGTTTGACTGCGCGGCTTTGAATCGTTGGGGCCCGCGCGACGTGCAGATCCGGATGATTGCGGACGCCTTCGCTCTCGGTCAGTCCCGGAGCGATACAGTTGACCAGAATGTTCATATCCGCGAATTCCCTGGAAGCAGATCGTGTGAACGCAATGATGGCGCCCTTGGAACTGACATAATGGGCAAGGCCGGGCCCACCATAATAGAATGTACCCGAACTGATGTTGATGATCTTGCCACGACCGTTCCGGACCATACTCGGGACCACCGCCTTGGTACATTGGAATACGCCGCGCATATTGACCGTCATCACCCGGTCCCATTCCTCTACCGACATCTTCATGATCGGGGTAATGCGCAACTCGGCAAACAAGGCTGCATTGTTGACGAGGATCTCGATGGGGCCAAATGCCGCTTCTGTCTCCCTGACGAGGTTTGCAAGGGCGGCATCATCGGTCACATCAGCAGCGATTCCGAGAGCTTCACCACCGTTCGAGCGTATGTCTGCGACGGTGTTCGCACAATCCGTGATATCCGAGGCCACCACCCGGGCGCCCTCTGCTGACATGGCGCGGGCATAGGTTGCGCCGATACCCTGGGCAGCTCCCGTTATGACCGCAACCTTGTCGTGAAGTCGGTTTGCCATTTGCGATCTGTTCCTCCCTGATGACGATCACGCACAGAATTTTGCACCGGTTGCCTGAACTTGCCAGGGTTGCGAACCGTTGTCGGGCTTCTGCTCTATTGGTCGCGACAATAACGATGTCACACCTCTAACTGAAGGGGGTCAGTTGGGGACTGTGACCCTGACTTCAATCAGTGCCTGGCGGCGTTCCTTGCGAATGACTTCGATCGCGCGATCCAGAGCAGCTGGCAGATCAATCCCTTTCTCCACGCGCTCTGCATGAGCGCGACTCGCTTCCGCTATCTTCTGGAAGTCAGGCAGCGGCTCAAGCGAAGTGATGGGCAAGGTGTTCATACGTGGCGAGCGGCCATCAGGATAAACGTTGCGTGCGGCTCGTCGGACCGCGTTCCAGATACCGTTATTCATGATCACCGTGAGGATGGGAAGATCCAGGGCTTCGGCCACCTGGTGACAGGCTACGGGATTGGCGAACATGTATGAGCCATCACCGATACAGGCGACGGTGAGGCGTTCCCGGTTCGCGAGCGAGGCACCCAGTGCTGCCGGCATCCCCCATCCGAGCCCGC
This sequence comes from Alphaproteobacteria bacterium, assembly GCA_965221485.1. Taxonomy (GTDB): domain Bacteria; phylum Pseudomonadota; class Alphaproteobacteria; order MPNO01; family UBA830; genus JAJEBT01. Next base: position 4,207,834 of record OZ244893.1, read on the forward strand.
CCGACATGGGGGCACTGAAGAAACGGTTGGGCCCGTTCAGGGACATGAAGGCAGCATTGACGCCGAGTTCGCTGAAGACGACGCCGTCGTCACCCAGGACTTCCGAGAGACATTGGCTGACAAAGGCGGGTGTCATCGGAGAGCCGCCTCCTGCTTCCGCCCGCTGCATGGCGTCAGCCCGGCGGGTAGCGTTGAGCCTGATAATTTCCTCGCAACGGGCTTGCTGCTGCGCACCAGGTTTGCCGAGGGCGGTTGCGATCGCAGCAACGGTGGCCGCGGGATCACCGGTAATCGCCAGATCGTTGCGGAAGCTGCGCATCGGCATCTCCCGGAACAGGGGATCAGGGCCGACATGGATCACCCTCGCGTTTTCAGCAAGGCGGTGATTGCGCTGGATCCAGGGAACCTGCGAATGGATGACGAGTACTGCGTCCGCTTTTTCAATCCAGGGCGCTACATCGTAGCCACCCTGCATCGGATCTGATGTGGGCATGATATTACGCAATACGTGACTTTCGACGACCGGAGCTGCCGCGCATCGGGCGAGATCGGAAAGAACCTCGCCAAGCCGACCTTCGGGATCGCTGCGTTGGGCAATGATGAGAGGATTGCGTGCGTCTGCGAGCCATTCGGCCGCTGTTGCCACCGCGGTGGGATCAGGCTGGGCCGGCGTGGGAACGGACTGTGTAGGAATTTCGGGAGCCCCATGGGCAGACAGGGTTTCAGCGAGCGGTTCGCGCGGCAATGCCAGAAAGACAGGCCCTCGGGGTTCCGTCATGGCGATGGCCAGCCCGCGGTCTACCAGGGGTATGACCTGGTCCGGGTATCGCAGTTCGTAGTCCCATTTCGTCACTTCCCGCACCATGGCAGACTGATCCCGCATTTCCTGTCCATAATGAATAGGTGCCATGCGTGCGCCGCGGCGGTCGAATTCGGTGAGGGGCGTACGACCTGCCATCATGAAGATCGGAATCCGTTCACTGGCAGCGTTGATGAGCCCCATGACGGAATTGGCGAGGCCGACATTGACATGGACCATGACCGCCTGCGGCTTGCCGGTTACCAGATAGTAACCGTGGGCCATCGCTACGGCTGCGGTCTCGTGCGGAATGACGAGAGGGACCGGCATGGGCGAATTCCTGAGTGCGCCCTGGGCGTAACTCTCGATTATGGGTGCGAAATCGGTTCCGGCATTGGCAAAGAGGTATTCAACTCCGTTCTGTCTCAGCCGCATGAGCAGGGCGTCAGCAGCCGTCTGGTCTGCCGGGCTGTCCACTTCAGGAGCCTCGCTGGTCCGGGTCATCTCGGAAGTTGCCATTCTTTCCCTCCCTTGTCTGTTCGCGTGTTCCGTTTCAGATTCTTCCTCACGATACGATCCTGTTGAACTGGTTTCCAGTTTTGCAGCGAACTGCCGGGACGGTAGCCGGCAGTGGTACAGTTCGACGGAATGATGGCCGGATACCAGATTGCGCCATGAAGGTCAGAAGGCGGGACCGCTGTTCGAAAGGGTGGAGCGCCTTGACTTCCTCCTTGTTCCCCGAGGATTGCGCCAGCGCGGTTTTGTGGTTGGCCCGATGGGTCATGTAAAGGGTGTCGAGGCTGCGGCATCGATTGCAAGGAGATAGTCGGTGGCATCGTTCATGACGATCTTGCATCCTCCATGCTTACCGGAGAATTCCCTGACGGCAAGGAACTGATGCGGTCGTCACACTCGTTCCCATCCGCCATCCTTTTGCCGGGTCGGTTTCAGGATCGCTCTTTTCGAGGCCTGTCCAGCGTTGACTCGCAGTCTGGCCGGAATGGTCACCCGGCCGCTCACATGCAACCTTCTGACACCGCGGTGTTTCCGTCATTTGATGACTTTCATCAACCACAACGGCTGCTGGCGAGCGAAGTGAACTTGGGCCAACGCGTTGCGCGGGCCATGGTGATCATCTTCCAATCGCAACTGATACCCCGGCGCAAGGTTCCACCACTGATCGAGTGTCAGGTCAAAGATACCTGGTCCGCGGAGGCCCGCGGACCAAACGGCAGGATTGGCCAACAAGCAGGCCTGTTAAGGGGATTTGGGAAAGTTTGTCTATTCGCAAGAAACAATGGCCCAAGGATATGGCCGTTTGCGAACGTTCGCTTGAATCCGATCGCGGTTGCTGCAAAAATTTATTCCGGACCCGTATGCAGACCGACGAGGCCGTCACAAGAGTCAATCCGTCCGGAGGCTGTCGGGTCTACAGCCGTGGAGCAACAATCGTCGTGGGAGCCCGAGGTGAACGAACGTGATGCCAGGGAAATTGCTGTACCGATCAAGCCGGAAGAAGTAGGCGCCGAAGAATGGCAGACTCGTACCGATCTGGCTGCTGCCTTTCGCGTTGCTTCGCATTTTGGCTGGAACAATACGATCCAGAACCACTTCTCAGCGCGGCTTGGCGATTGTCCTGACACCATGATCATGAATCCGAGGGGAATCGGCTGGCATGAAGTGACAGCTTCCAGCCTGATCAAGTCGGATTTCGAGGGCAATGATCTTTCGGAGAGCCCCCTCACGCTCGCGCCCGCGGGGCGCAACTTTCATAGTGCGATATTCCGATTGCGATCAGACATAAACTGCGTTCTCCATGTTCACCCGATGGCCGGTGTTGTGGTTTCCGCGCTCGACGAGCCGTTGCTGCCGATTGATCAGAGTTCGGCCATGCTTTGGGGCAAAGTCTCCTATCATGACTATGAAGGTCTGGCTGAAGAGGCTGAGGAAGGGCCAAGAATCGTTGAGGATCTTGGGCAGAACAGGCTGATGATCATGCGAAACCATGGTTTGTTGACGGTCGGCCGGACCATCGGCGAAGCATTCGCGGGGATGCATATGCTCGTGGATGCCTGCGAGACACAGGTTCGGGTCTTCGCAACGGGTCGGCATGTGAATGTACTTCCCGAAGATCTTTGCCGACGCGTGCAGGAACAGGTGGCCCGACGAGGCAATAACGCGATTCCAACGGGCGGGCTTGCCTGGAAGATGTATCGCCGTCTCGCGTTTCGACTCGACCCCGACTTTCAGCACTAGCCAGAATTTCGGCTTGTATGCCTTGCTTTAGCACCCCATACCGGGTTGCGACCGGCAAACCCTTGCATGTCTTGTTGCGAAGAGCGTCTTTCAACCGGCGTTACCCGTCGTGTCCGCCGCGCAGTCTGAGCACGTCCCACCACATTTCATAGCCGACGGCAGTCAATCGCGTTTCAAGCCAGGCGATGAACTCGATATCCGCCGGACTGCGTGGCTGAACGCTGTCATGCCTTGGAGCTCCAGCCGCTATCTGTAGGTCAGCTGGCGGGCATAAGGCCACCGTTGACGGCCCTTTGACTTGCCAGCATGCAGAAATTACCGATCTCGCGAATGACCGTCGGCAATTCGGCTCATTGATCAGCAGCGTCTCACGGGCGCCGAAGGATCCATGGCTGCGCTCTTTTCGGGTCGTCCGAGAATGCAGCGGCTAAGGACGGTGGCCGCCCGGGCAGAATAGGGCTTCCGCGGCGCATAAATTTGGTGCGGAGTGCCACAGTGATGATTGCGCCATCGAAAGCGAACAGTCGTGATATCGCAAGCAGGTCGTACATTTTTTGTCTGGCTGTTTGCGAGGTCGATAGCGATCATGGCCTCAAACTCTTCGGCCACCACGGTATCACACGGATAGACTTGAGCATGGGCGCGGGTTGATCCGGAATAACCGGGAATTCGAGCTCAGATGGACCAGGGGTAATGCCATCGCCCAATCCAATTGGGATGACAGCGGGCCCGAAGCGCGCAGATGTAAGCAGGCCACGGCCACATACAGTGGATCGTAAAGAATTTGTTCTGTGACGATGTACTTGGCATCCGGGCTCAACCCGTCTTGCGCGACCCTCTGAACGCAGATGTCCTCGAAAATTCCAACAAAACGCTCGGCTTCGTGCTCGGCGAAGGAAAGAAGGTCAATGTCTCGCGTCATTCGAATCAGATCCTCAATCCAAGCGGCATAAGGCCTGCCGCTCTTGAGAACGAAACGGCGTCTATGAGGAGAAATGCCCAAACGGGAGAGAAGCCGTTCCCGCGCTTAGCGCGCAAGTATCCTCTGAAAATTCGCCCGGTTCGCACGGGAGATGTTAGCAGTCGTGCATATACAGAAGTGGTAATGTTCGTCACTTCACGCGCCATCGGCGACCACCGTTTCTGGCTAAAACCGCAGAACGGAGCAAATCCTGGTGTCCCGTGCGTATCTGACAATCTCTCCCGGCGTGGCTTTGCCCGACTTCACGAAATTGTGGAGCTCCTCCAGCACAACGTTGAGACCGACGAGCTTCCTGAAGCAAAAACAGCCCACCATAGTTTTGGCAGGGGTGAAGATCAGGACCGATACGACATTAATTAAGTGGAACTCAATGCCGAGCGAAAGCGCGCGTTCACCGAACCGCACGATACGGGTTGGAGGATTTTCAGTCCTGGGTTTCCGCGCCTTTGAGCCTATAGCGATCTAAACCCTGCTCTGCGTTTCGAGTGTCAGCTCATGGACTGGAGGGCCGAGACGAGGCAGATGACTTCTTGCGGTACGTGCTTTGCAAGATCGTTAGCGCCCCAGTCACGCTCTGGACCCGACAATCCGAGCGAGCCGACGGAAATGCAGCTTGTGCTCGCATTCTGGCGCTGGCTGCTCAAGACAAGAGTGTAGCACCTTGAAGTCGCGCGGCCCTTCGATCGAACGTATAGAGGGGGTGCGCCCGGAATCTTTGTGCCGCAGCAAGGATCATTATGTCAGAGAAGTCGGCTCCGCCTTCCCGATAGCGGAATGCAGACCGAGCAACATCGTCGGAGGCTTCAATTACCAGTCCTTCGGTTGCCACGAGTTGCTGGAGGACATCGGCGATCAGGATTCGAGAAAAGCTGTAGGCTCGCTCAAGGACCCAAACGAGTTCTACGATCACCTCACGGCAAATGTAGCCCTGTCGTTCCGCGGTCAGCGAGTCCAGAAGCGCCCGGGCAGCTTCTGCCTGATTATAGTCATCTCGAACCAGATAACGGACCAGAACATTGGTGTCGAGTGCGATCACTCGGCTGTCGCTCCGTCTGCTGTCGCTTGGTTCATTTCCTCGACAGTCACTGATGGGCCGTCATAATCAAGCACGCCGAACAGACGGCTGATCGGCCGCACCGGCAGGATGCGAACCTCTCCGTCAGCTATGACATAGCGCACGCGGTCCCCTGCTTGCACTCCAAGTGTTTCCCGGACGGGTTTGGGAAGTGTGGTCTGTCCCTTTTTTGACACCGAAGATTCGTGCATGGCACTCTGCCCCTTTTCATATTTTTCTTTACAAGAAACATTTTGCATTACAATTTGCAAATTGTAATGCAAATTTTCAAAAACCGTACCCTATTGCGAAGTCTCGAAGCGGTAAAATTGCGGGGTGATGGTAGCCCATCCTCGGATGACCATGGACCGGATTCGCTCCAGTTCAGAGATGAGACGGCTCCACGCTTCGGCAAGGATTGTATCCACATCTTCTCCCGTTTCGAACATCGGATCGCCGAGAGTATCGGAGTTCAGAAACTGGAACGGTGGCTCCATGGAATTTCGTTCCGGGCTGAAGGGTGACAGATGGGCCAGGGTCAGGTGAGACGAAATAACGAGAACCCGGAAACTGTGCCATCACTAACAATGAAATTGGTCGGTGACCGTATCATGCGGTGACGTCTGCCCGTTCAGAAGACCAATACCGAACCGTTTTCCGTTATCTCTTAACGGTTTCTCTGGTGTCGGCCCATTCCCGGTCAATTGATGATTTCGAACGCCTTTTTTGTCCGCTGTCCCAGTCCGGAATGAACAGGGTTGTTGCATGTTTCGCCGGTTCCCGGAAAACGTCTCGCTAATTCATGGCCGAGCCGCCGTCTACGGTGAGAACCTGGCCGGTCACAAAGTCGCTTTCGGCGCTGGCAAGAAAAATACAGGCGCCAACCACATCCTCCGGCACTTCTTCTCTTCGAATGGCCCGCGTCGCCGTTCCCTCGGCAATCTGGAGACGGACATCATCGCGTGCCAGGACATTTTCGGTCATCGTTCCTCCGGGTGCCAGGGTATTGACCCGGATACCGGCGTCACCGAGTTCCCTGGCCAGTGATCGCGTGAAGGAAATGACGGCGCCCTTCGAAGTATCATAATGCAGCCGGTTGACATGCCCCTTGAGCGCACGACCAGAAGAGATATTGATGATCTTGCCGTAACCCTGCCGGATCATCTGGGGCACGACCGCCTGTGTGCAGTTGAAAAGGCCGTTGATGTTGACATCAAGCACCCGGTCCCATTCCTCCTTGCTTATTTCCATCACAGACTTGAGGTCGATCGCAACCCACAGGGCGGCGTTGTTGACAAGGATATCGATGCGTCCAAACCGATCCAGAACCTCAGTCGCCAGGGCCGCGCAGGAGGGGGGGCTTGTGACGTCCGTACTCACGTATTGAACGGTTCCCCCTTTCGCTTCTATTTCTGTAACCAGACTGTCCGCAGATACGATATCGGCGATGACAACATTGGCGCCCTCGGCTGCAAATCCTCGGGCATAGGCGGCGCCAAGGCCCCGTGATCCACCGGTGATAATGGAGGTTCTTCCGTCCAGTCTGGCCATGTGACGGGTCTCCCTAAATTCCGAAATGTTCTTCTGCGATCCAGCGGCCCACAGCGAGCAGTCTCTCGTCACCGTCGAACTGGCCAAGAATCTGCACACCCACCGGAACACTCTCCACCTGGAGCAAAGGAAGGGAAATGGCCGGAGCCCCCAGTACGGACGAGCCTTCGTTGAACACGGCGCTCCCCTGGTCCATGCCCACCGGGCCCGGACCCGGCGATGACAGCGTAATGAACGCGTCGGCGCGGGCTGCCAGTTGTCGGTGCAGGTCGCGAATGCGAGCGCGGCGATTCAGTGCCTCGCGATATTCGGATTGACCCAGGCCCTCGGCCTCGGCCAGACCGCGCAGCAGACGGGGCGGTATCTTTTCCGGAAAACGCTCCTTGTACTGCAGAAGAGGCCAGCGAAACTCGAATCGGTACAGCGTGCGCCACAACTCGGGCATTTCCTCGAATAATTGCTCGTAGGCTTCAATTCCCGGATCATCATTTCGATCGTAAATCTCGACGCCGGTGTCCCTGAGATCGGTGATAAAGGTTCCAAAGGAAGACCGGGTGGCTTCATCCGTTTGCTGCCAGCCAGCTGTGTCGAGACGGATCAGCCGGGCGGGACGGTGGGGAGCCGGCGGATGGCTTCCACCAAATAGACCTGGATGACCGGGATCACCACCGGCAATACGCGCGATGTGACGGGCAGTGATCCAGACATCCGAGAGTGAGCCAGCGAAGACACCGATATGATCCATGCTGTCGGCTGCGGAAAAAACCCCCTGGCGGTTGATGGCGCCATAGGTGCCCTTGAGAGCATAGCTTCCGCAGAAGCTGGCCGGGCGGATGGTCGATCCACGCGCATGTGTTCCCAGCGCTGCCGGAATGGTTCCGGCGCCGACCGCAGCTGCGGTCCCGGATGATGATCCACCGGGCGTCCGGCGGGTATCATGCGGATTGCGGGTGCGGGCCGGGTCGCCACCACCGAGGGTGACGGTGACGGTTTTGCCGACGATGACGGCACCACCCCGGCGCAGGGCATCCACGGCGGCGGCATCACGGACCGGCTGGTGTCCGCGAAAGATCTCGGAGCCGAATTCAGTCGGAAGATCGAATGTCTCCATCAGGTCCTTGATTCCGACCGGAAGGCCATCAATGGGGGACATCGGGGTCCCGTGCCGATAGCGTTCCGTTGCGAGATCGGCGGCTCGCCGCGCGCCTTTGCGATCGATCACTTCCCATGCCATGACCTTGTCCTCGATCGCGTCAATCCGCTCCAGGCAGCGCTCGAGGAAAGCACGCGGTGAATCAGAGCCGTCGCGGAAGGCCGCGACAGACTCGTGGAACCGCATCAATGAATGCGCTCTGGGGTCATAATGTGGGTTGCCCATTTCGGCATCCTGTTCCTTGTTGTGGAATTGATCAGACTTGCACAGTATAGCGAAGGAATTCATGCCCACCGACAGGGAGAGGAAGATGGCGGCGACACTGGAAGGCAAGCGGGCCCTGGTCACTGGTGCGGGCGGGGGCATGGGTCGGAGTCATGCGGTCCTGCTTGCGGAACGCGGCGCTGACCTCATCGTCCATGACATCAAGGAAGACGGCGCGCGGGAAACGGCTGACATGGTGCGCAACCATGGTCGCGATGCACAGGTCCTGGTTGCTGACATCCGGGATGTTGTCGGTTTCACAGACGCGGTGGGCACGGCCGGCCCCGTCGACATTCTGGTCAACAATGCGGGTGTTGGCGGCAACCGGCGCATCATCGAAGAGATCGATCTGGAAACATTCAACCATATGTTCGAGGTTCATGTTCGTGGCACGTTCTTTGCCACACAGACGGTCCTGCCGGCCATGAAGGAGCGCCGGAACGGAAAGATCATCAATATTTCCTCAATCTACGCGATGGGTGGCAGTGCCCTTGCGAGCCATTATGCGGCGGCCAAGTCGGCGATTTCCGGTTTCACCAAGTCATGGGCACGCGAACTCGCACCCTGGAGAATCAAGGTCAATGCGGTTGCACCGGGCTTTGTCGTGACAGGCATGACACAGCTCTCGAATACCCCGGAGAATATTGCTGAACGCGAGAAGCTGATGCCGCTCGGGGAATTCTGCAAACCCATCGATATTTCCTATGCCGTTGCGTGGCTTGCGAGTGACGAGACCAACCTGATTTCCGGGCAGGTGATCAGCCCCAACAGCGGAGAGATCATTGTCGGTTACTGATCACGGTCTCCGGGCCTGGCCGGGCGGATCTGCGGAAAACGATGCTTCGCGTATTCTGAAGACACCATTGACTGACCTGATGGGACGCGCCGCGGCGCTGCGCGATGCCGGGTTTGGTGATCGCGTGACCTACAGTCGCAAGGTTTTCATTCCCTTGACCCGCCTGTGCCGGGATGTCTGCCATTACTGCACATTTGCCCAACCGCCGCAGAAGGCTGTCCCCCCGTTTCTCCACCGCGATCAGGTTCTGGCAATCGCGCGGACCGGTCAGGAGGCTGGTTGCACCGAAGCCCTGTTCACGTTGGGCGACAAGCCAGAACTGCGCTACCGCGTCGCTCGTGATGCGCTCAGGGCTGAAGGGCATGAAACAACAATTGATCTGCTTGCCGACATGGCAAGGCTGGTGCTTGAAGAGACGGGACTGCTGCCGCATCTCAATCCCGGTGTCCTGTCAGCTGCGGATTTTGCGACACTGCGGCCGGTGGCGGCCTCAATGGGTCTGATGGTAGAGGGGACAGCCTCCCATCTTTGTGAACCCGGGGGGCCTCATTATGGCTCTCCCGACAAGGACCCGGCTCTGCGCCTTGACACGCTGCGTCTGGCAGGGGAAGCCCGGGTGCCCTTCACGACCGGCATCCTGATCGGTATCGGCGAGACGCGAGAGGAACGGATCCACGCTCTTCTCGAGATTCGCGACCTGCACCGGCGATATGGTCATGTGCAGGAAATCATTATTCAGAACTTTCGTGCGAAGCCCGGCACACGGATGGCGGATACCGAGGAACCGGATCTTGATGAGCTGTGCTGGTCGATTGCAGCAGCGCGCTGCCTGTTTGGATCGTCCATGTCCATTCAGGCGCCGCCCAATCTGAGTGGTGAGGATTATCCGAGGCTGATCGATGCGGGTATCAATGACTGGGGCGGCGTGTCACCCGTAACACCGGATCACGTCAACCCGGAGGCGGCCTGGCCCGAGCTTCGGAAACTGGAGCGTTCGACAAACAGGAAGTCACGGTTGCTGTTGCCGCGGCTTCCCGTTTATCCGCGCTATGTGTTTGAATCCGGCTGGCTTGATGCAGCCATTCGCCCCGCCGTCTTGCGGGCAATGGACAGTGATGGCCTGGCACGCAATGACATCTGGTCTCCAGGAGTGGCAGACCGCTGCCCTGCAGCGCCGGCAACTGCCGGCGGCAGGGCAAGGAAATTCCACCAAATCCTGAAGCGGTCCGTTGATGGCCATCGGCTGGAGGAAGGGGAGATCACCGCGTTGCTGGGCGCAAGAGGGGCGGCGCTGGGCGACGTCATGGCGGCTGCCAACGACTTGCGCCGTCGCGTCTCCGGTGACGATATCACCTATGTCGTCAATCGAAACATCAACTATACCAATGTTTGCGGATATCGCTGCGGGTTCTGCGCGTTTTCAAAAGGACGCTTGAGCGCCAATTTGCGGGGCACACCCTATGATCTCGCACTGGAGGAAATCGCACGCCGCGCTGCCGAAGCATGGCGGAGGGGTGCCACAGAGGTCTGTCTTCAGGGAGGTATCCATCCCGATTACACCGGCAACACCTACCTTTCCATTCTCAAGGCGGTCAAGGAGGCAGCGCCTGCGATCCATGTCCACGCGTTCTCACCGCTTGAAGTGACACAAGGGGCGTCGACGCTCGGCTTGCCGGTGGAGGTATATCTGTCGAAGCTCCGCGATGCCGGTCTGGGTTCACTGCCGGGGACGGCTGCCGAAATTCTGGACCAGGAGGTGCGCGCGGTCCTTTGTCCGGACAAGTTGTCGACCGAGGCCTGGATCGAGGTCATGGAAGCCGCGCACCGCGCAGGTCTTCGGAGCACGGCGACAATCATGTTCGGACATGTCGAACGTCCCTGTCACAAGGCGCGGCATCTTCTGCGCGTGCGAGATCTTCAGGAGCGAACTGGTGTCTTCACGGAGTTTGTACCCCTTCCCTTTGTACACATGGAAGCGCCGATCTATCTTCGCGGTCAGGCCCGCAGGGGGCCGACGTTTCGCGAAGCTGTGCTGATGCACAGTGCGGCGCGGCTGGTGTTACATCCGGTGTTGTCAAACATCCAGACATCATGGGTCAAACTGGGATCCGACGGAGCCCGCATGTGTCTGGAAGCCGGCGCCAACGATCTCGGCGGCACCTTGATGAACGAGACGATTTCACGTTCGGCCGGGGCCGCGCATGGTCAGGAACTGACGCCCGAAGCGATGCATGAACTGATCTGTGGAATGGATCGCATACCACGCCAGAGATCCACCCTTTTCGGAGAGGTCGCCGGAGAACGGAGCGCGGCTGCGGCCGCCGCACCGCAGCTGGAGCCGGTGGTTTTGACTCGCGCAACCCGTTACGCCCACGGCGCGTCCCTTTCATGAGCATCGATTTGCCGGTTATTGCTGTCATCGGCGGCACCGGGGCTGAAGGATTTGCATTGGCCAGGCGCTGGTCCAGGGCTGGATACCAGGTGATCATCGGCTCGCGGGACCCTTCGCGGGCGCGGGACAGTGCCGACAGGATTGGCGCCGCGGGCATGGAAAACAGTCTGGCGGCCAGGAAATGTGATATTGCAGTACTTACCGTGCCCTTTGCGGCGCAGCGCGCCACTCTTGAGGCGCTCCGCGACGATCTGCAGGGCAAGATCCTGGTTGACGTGACGGTTCCGCTGGTACCTCCGAGGGTGCGTCGCGTGCAACTGCCGGAAGAAGGCTCTGCCGCCCGGATCGCGGCCCTGGCGCTGGGCGAGGGCGTGCAGGTTGTATCGGCATTTCAGAACGTATCGGCCCATCATCTCGAGAACTCGGAAGGGTCTGTTGACTGCGACGTATTGATCACGGGCGATGCACCGGCGGCCAGAGCCCGGGTCGTGCAGCTTGCCAATGCAGCGGGTCTGCGCGGCATCGAGGCAGGACCGCTTGCCAATGCGATTGCTGCGGAGGCGCTGACGTCTTTGCTGATTTGGATCAATCACCGGCACGGTGTGGCGGGTGCCGGAATTCGCATTACTGGCCTCGCGGAGGATACCGGTGAGACAACGGACCATATTCAGCGGGATTGACTGAAAACGGTTGTGGCCGGTTCCCTGTTTCAACTGCAGCTGTCATCCCCCATTGCATTCAACCGTCCGGGTCCCAAAAGAGTTGTTCTTTTGCTGCGCACCTCCTCTTCAACGCTCATGACGCCGTCGAGGTCGGTAACAGGACGGTCGTCGGAAAGTTCGGGAAACAGGCAGACGCGGGCCATTTGAGGTGACGGATCTCGACGATCCAATGTTCGTCTGCCTCGACGAATGGCCGGCTGTGGCAGCCACGAACAATATCGCAGGTCTGGCTCAGCATCTCCGCACCACGCACATCGCCCGGCATGGCTGTCGACTCCGCCTCGACGGCTTCTCTGTTTGCCTCCAGCGTGTCAGCGGCCTGGATGAAAACAGGACTGCGCGGACGCGAAAGATCCTTGAAATGAAGAAATTCCAAATTTGTGCCCGGCGACACATCTCGCTGACGCCGTATCTGAAGAGCATGGTCGTCTTCGGTTCGTCATCTTCCGTAGAGTATGAAGCGTTAGCCCGCGCTCTCGGGTGTCCGCTTGGGCTGGACGGCACGGCCCTTGGACGGAATGTGGGGCCGACCCTGTTCAGCCTCCAGAAGAAGTACCGGTGCCGGCGGCCGACGCTCGTCCCACGCAGCACTGGCGAGGGGAATACGTGGACGCTCCAATTCCGGAGCACCCTCAATACTCCCTACGGCTTCGTCGAATCGACCTTCCCTCAACAGTTCAAATCTGGAGACGCCCATATTTTCGTCGACGGCCAATAGCACAGTACGGGTGCGCTCTTGTTCGCCCCTGTCAAGATGTCGGACTGCCGCCAGCATTCTTCTGATCGTTCGATCATGACTCGCGGACACTGACTTGCCGTTTGCCCAATGATGGATGTTTCGACGAGAGACCTCGAACAAGTCACCGAGTTCCGCCCAGGTCAGGCCAGACCGGCGGCGAATTTCCATGATGGACTCAGCTGTGGGATCTGAATGCATATGATTGATTTGACCGATCGGGCCCGTAGCAGTTCGATTGGCGCACTATGCGCTCGTCATCCACATGCCGATTGAGCCCTGAACGCATGTGTTTCGTGTTGCCGGTCCGGAAATGGCGGCAGTGATCAGAAACTCGCCAGAGGCGTCGTCCAGCGAAGCTCAGTATGTGGATCCCATCGCGCAAGTGGCTTGCTCCAGTGTACAGCGCACCTTGATCGTGGTCATGGGCTTCCTCTGCAGCATCGCAAAAGCTGTTTCGTGATCATTTGACGATTGAACGAGTACCGTCTTTTGGCGAAATCCGTCACAGTTGCCAACAATTTTTGATCACGTCCCGGGAGGTGGTGTAACAGGCGTCCGGATGGTCGGTGAACTCCGGTGGGTCGAGGACGGGTTCAGTCCGCCTGGGCGGACGAGCCGTCAGGTCCAGATTGGCACGTTTCGTCGTTCGTGGCCAGCGGCAGGTAGCGTGCCCGCTCGACCGCCCACTCGTCGTTCTTCTCGTGCAGCATCGCGCCCACCAGCCGGGTGACCGCGGCCACATTGGGGAAGATCCCCACCACCCGGGTGCGGCGCTTGATCTCGCGGTTGAGGCGCTCGAGGGGGTTGGTCGATGCGATCCGGGTCCGATGCTCGGCCGGAAACGCCATGTGCGCAAGCACATCGGGCTCGATGGCGTCCATCCGGGCGGCGACATCGGGCAGGCGCGGCCGGATCTGATCAGCGATGCCGCGCCACTGCCGCTGTGCGGCGGGGGCGTCGTCCTGGGCAAACGCGGTGTTGAGAAGCGCGGCGAGGAGTCGCCGGTCCTGGCGCCGGCCGCGGGCGAGCAGGGTCCGGGCCGCATGCACCCGGCAGTGCTGCCAGCTGGCGCCGAGGACGCGATCGGCGGCGGCCTTGAGGCCGCGATGGTCATCGGAGACCACCAGCTCGACGCCCTTGAGGCCGCGCTCGCAGAGCGAGCGCAGGAAGTCGAGCCAGAAGGTCTCGGCCTCGGAGGTGCCGACTTGCATGCCCACCACCTCGCGGTGACCGTCGGCGTTGGCGGCCACCGCGATGATCACGGCGACCGACACGATCCGCCCACCCTCGCGGACCTTGACGTAGGTGGCATCCAGCCAGAGGTAGGGCCAGGTCCCCTCCAGGGGGCGGGTCAGGAACGCCTGCACCCGGGTGTCGATCTCCTGGCAGAGGCGCGAGACCTGGCTCTTCGAGACGCCGCTCATCCCCATCGCCTGCACCAGATCGTCCACCGAGCGGGTCGAGATGCCCTGCACGTAGGCCTCCTGGATGACAGCGGTGAGCGCTTTCTCAGCCGTCCGGCGGGGCTCCAGGAAGGTCGGGAAGTAGCTGCCGCTGCGCAGCTTCGGGATCCGCAGGTCCACGGTTCCGGCGCGGGTTTCCCAGGAACGTTCGCGATAGCCGTTGCGCTGGGCGGTGTAGCCGATCATTTGGCGCAGGACGTCTGCGTCGGAGCTCTTGGCGAGCAGGTTCTGAAGGGTCATCATGGGGTCGGTCATCGTGGTACTCCCGTTGGGGGGTTGTGTGTAAATCTCTACCTTAATGGAGATCACGGTGACCACCGCCCGCCGGCCGGCCGCGGCCGGCGGGGTTTTCGCTGTTACACCACGCGGTGGGACACAACCCGGCGCGACAGGACCCGGTTCGGTAAACCGCGATCCGTTCGTAATGGTTTTGTCCGGACGGGGGTTGAAACGGATTGCGGTGAACACATATACGGGACACGCCATTGCCGATATTCATGAAACGCCCTGCCTGTGACAGGACTGAAATCACAAGCTCCACCGGCGAATGGCGATCACGCGACAGATGAAATGAGTCCAGCCAGAGACAGGAAGATATATGGATAAGGTGCAGAGAGACACAAGCGTAATTGCCTCTTCACTTGATAAGGCGCGAAAGGACATGAATACATTCGCAGGTATTCTTGATCGCGCCCTGAACCGCGAGGGGGACAAACAGTGGGGTTTCGGACTGCTTGTCTTCCCGCTTGATCCCGAAAAACCGACCCCCGTCTTTCACGTTTCCAACGCAGATCGGCCAACAGTTCTCTCGGCCATGAAGCGCATGACTGCCAATCTGGAATTCGACGCGAAATCACTTCATCCACCAGGGCATGCCTGACTGCTCCGGATAGATCGGATCCGCAAGCAGGTCCGGAACACCAGCAGCTGTTCATGCGGGAGCACATTTTGGTGCTCCCGTATGACCCGGACCGAGGCGGTCGGAGCCCGAACGGCCAGCGAGAGTTCCCAGGGCTGAATACCGTCTGCAGTGTTTCCGAACGGACACAACGAACCGTCGGGTGGAGGGTCAAGACATCGACGAGCCGTTTGTGTGAACACACGGGCTCCGGGCCCGGGGGCAGTAAATCCCATCGAACGGTCCTTGAAATTCATCGCGCTCCAACAACGACCGGCAAGGGCTTGTACGGTGAAGAACGGCCCTGATTTCGAAGATGCCAGGACAATCATCGCTGCTGCATCACGCCGCGCGCGACCTGTTATCCGTACGACGCGAGACCTGGCTTGCCGCCCACACCAGACCGTTCCGTGCCGCGTCATCGCCGGAAGCCGTGCTGCTTCCGATGGTGCCTGATACCCCTGACCACAGTTTCCTCTGTCTTCCGGATTGGCCACCCAATCCTGTGTCTCCAAATTCGACTTGACGGTGAGATCGGGGCAACGAAGAGGCAAGACCCGGTAAGGGATTGCAATCGGCTTTGGGGCTCTCGTGGCGCGCTTTCAGTCTGCCCGGTCCGTTCGCATATCAGCCGGCATGATGATCAATGGAACTGTCGTCAGCATGGAAGCCTTCATTCAGGTCAGGAATCCTGCACACCGCCTGGCAGGACCACCTGCGGCCAAGTCTGCCCATGGCAAGCCAGGGGAGAATGTCTATACGGATCGGTTTCCCGGATTGACGATGAAGGCTTCGCCGCGCAACAGGAAATCCTCGACCAGGTCGACAAAACGGTCCGGCTGATCGACCTCGATGCTGTGGCCCGCGTCATAGACATAGACGAGCTTGGCCCGCGGGATTTTGCGCACCAGCAGCTGACCGCTTTCCGGTGGCATCATTCCATCCCTGGTTCCCTGCAAAATCAGTGTTTGATGCTCAATGCCGGGAAGCCTGTTGACCAGTTCTTCATCAAGACCTATCGACTTGTGATAGTGATGGGCCCAGCCCCGATTGCTGGCAATCTGCTCCGAAGACTTTTCTCCCGATGGCAAGCGTTCGGGATGGGCAAACATTCTCAGCCGCATTTCTTCAGGGGTGCCGGCCGGTTCCCGTGGAAGGTGGCTGGGCCGAAACCCCGATGGGCACTGGAGAATCAGGGAACGCACCTGATCCGGATGGCGTACAGTCAGCCAGGCTGACAGAAATCCCCCGAATGACTGACCGATCAGATCGAACGCGTCCTCGATGACAGCCTCCGCGAACTGAACCGCAAGATCGGCGAGCGCCGGCATGTTCTGCAGCCCCGGGTGATCCGGAGTATCATCGAACCCCGGCGATACCATCGCATAGATCCGGTAGCGCTGTGCCAATTCATCAAGGGCGTAGGTAAAGCGGATACCACCCGCGCTGTGAAGATACAGCACGGGCGGTCCCTCACCGGCAACATGATAGGTGACCGGACCCGAGGGCAGATCGACGGTCCGGCAACGAAATCCGCTGCCGGCAGGGCCCGATCTTTCCGTTAAAACCATGGTTTTGGCCCCAACTGCCCCATTTCCTTACCGGTCACGCAGAATCTCTCGAAATGTCTTCGAAAGTCGCGCCTCGTTGTTCATGCGCCAGTCAAATGGTACGTCGACGACTTTCTTGCCCTGAATGTATTTGTACATGTTTCCAGTCTTTGATCCGACCAGCGAGTAGCCGCGAACGTCGTGAATGGTCTTCTGACCAGCCGGGGATACGACCCAGTATCCCCACAATTTGGCGATGTTTGGTGCCTTGGCATCTTTCACGATATAGGCCCCCCGGGCGGCCAGAACCACGGTATTCACGTCAGGATGCCTGACCGGCGCACCCTTGCGAATTTCGGCCCAGGCGTCTGTACCGATACCGATGGCGAATTCTCCTCCGATCACCCGTGAACGTACATCCGGATAGCGTGGCAGGAGTTTTACCTGTTGTTGCCGCAGAAGGGTCTGAAGATAATTTTTCGTCCTTTCTTCTCCGAACGCGAAGGTGAAATACACCCAGGGCGAAGGAGAGCGCGGCATGGCGATCCGCCCCATCCATCTCGAATCAAGCAGGTCGTCATAACTGCCAGGCTCATCCGCGGGCTTCACAAGGTTGGTATTGATGGTGACCATGGTGAGATAACTGTCATGGGTCTTGACACCGTAGTCACCTTCCATGAGATTTTTCGGTATACCGAGTTCACCCGACCAGTCATATTTCATAAGGGCATTGCCCTCGATCAGGGCGCGAGGGCTTGACGTCCAGAAGACATCAAGGCCCGTCGGCACATTGTTTTTCAGCGCCCTGATGACCTCGACCCGCTTCCGTGTGTGGCGCCCGCCGATCTGGTTGAGTTTGACGCTGGTTCCGTAAAACCCGTTGAAACCCTCATTCATCATGGCGACCTGACGCGGATTCATCGTCGTCCCGAATATCGTTGCCTCACCTTCCGCCTGAGCGGGTTTGATCAGATTCTTGACCGCATCAGGCAGGTTTGCGCTGGCAGCGATCATCGGCGCGGCCATGATCAGGGCAGCCAGTCCTATGCCGGCCATTCCGGCGTGAAGGGTTCGTGTCATCTTGATCGCTCCTCTCTGCATTATTGGATGACGTCGGTTTCTTCCATTGATCCGTCTTCAATTACCGTACCGGAACCGCCATTTGCGGAACAGCCCCGGCCCCGGGGTGTCAGCCGCATCGGCGCCCGAAAAGAGACCCCGCAGGCCCTTGCGGCGGTTGATCCCATGGTCGCGGATTTCCTGCATGCCGGTCATTCGTCTCGCGACCAGAGCCAGGATGACGAGAATGAAAATCATGTACAGGGCCACCGCGGCGGCGGCATTCTGTTCGCCATTGGTCTCAAGGTTGTAGATCAGTGTCGCGACCACTTCGGATCCACCCGTATTCATCACCAGCGGCAGGGTAAGGTCCCGCGCGGACAGCATGCCGACCATCAGTGCCGAATAGAAAATTGCAGGTGCCATCAGGGGAAGGAAGATGCGGCGGAATGTCTCCAGCATCGAGACACCGGAAACATAGGCGGCTTCGTCGAGTTCATACTGGATTTGCAGGGAAGCGGCATTCATGGTTCGGGTGCAATAGGCCAGCATCCGGGTCCCCATGGCGATGGCAACCAGCCAAATCGTGCCGAACAGGGGAAGCCAGTGGTAAATTCCGATGCCGATGAACTGGAAGGCCACGCCCATCACAATCGTTGGCACGGCAGGTGCCAGAAACACGATGTTGTCGGCAAGACGCGCTGACCGGTTGTGACTTCGCGTCACGACCCAGGTGATGCTGGTCGCCAACGAAGCGGCCACTACGACGGAACCGGCCATCAGGATCAGGGTGTGGCGAAGAGGTTCACCGATCCATGAGAAAGCGTCGCGGAAACTGTCGAGACTGAGTGATCCCAGGGCCGCCAGTGACGGCGGTTGAAAGAAGGGGACCAGGGCGACCCAGATGATCGTAATGACAGGAATTGCGATACTGGCCGTCACCCAGATACCAACCCAGGCATAGGCGGCCCAGCGCCAGCGCCCCAGCGGCTGCGGAGCCGTGGCGCGTACCTTTCCACCCACGACCGCGTATTTTCGCGCCTGCCTCAGGAAGCGTGCGTAGAACAGGATTGCGACCCCGCAAATCACGAACAGCACCACCCCGGCAGCACCCGCAAAACCGAGATTGGGAGGGCCGTCTGTCTCGGCTATGGCGTCATAAATCCACAAGACCAGGACGTCCCCGGGCATGCCGATGATGGCGACAAAGTCGAACATCTCGACACCAAGGACAAAATAAAAGATGCAAACGGCGACCATGCTTGGTCCAAGCAGCGGCAGAACGATCCGGAATGTCGTGAAATACCTGGAGACGCCGCTGACCCAGGCTGCTTCCTCCAGAGACGCATCCAGGTTTCGGAAGGCAGGCAACATCATGAAGACCCCACCCGGAACCAGTACGATTCCCTGAAGAAAGCAGACCCAGGAAACCTGGTAGACGTTGAAGAGTTCCCCGCCAGCAAAGCGTGTCATGCCAAACAGGGTGTTGACGATGCCCGATGTCGGATTGAACAACCAGACATAGGACATGGCCGTGATAAAACCGGGAATGGCCAGTTTGGCCGTCAGAAGCGTAAACAGGCCGGTCCGGTAGCGAAAATCCGTGCGTGCCAGAAGCCAGGTGAAGGGAAACGCAAATATGAACATCCAGAAGACAGTCCCGAACCCCAGGATTGCCGTTCGGCCCGTGACATCGGCCAGGGTCTTCTGCGTCAGCAGTTCGACATAATTCGAGATCGTGTAACGACTGCTGTCTTCGGAATCACTGAAGCTGGTCAGGATATTCCCGAAAACGGTCACGCAAACCAGCGCCAGCCCCAGCCCGGCGAGAAGATAAATCCAGCCGATTCCGCCCCATCTAAGCTTCACCAGCGGCCTCGCGTCCGGAAAATTCGTCATCAAGTCCTTCCATGGCGGTGTCGGTCGACGGCGTCACGACTACGGTCCGTTCCGGTGGAAAATGCAGCCGGACCCCCTTGCCGTGGCCAATCGCCTGTCGCTGATGTCTTTTGACCCGGACGAACCGGTCTCCCGACATGACCGTGTGCACGAAGCCTTCACCGACGAATCTCGAGGCCGATACAGTGCCCGGGATGACGTTGTCTGCCGTCTCTGTCGATCCGTCGCTGATGTCGATATCTTCGGGGCGGATGCCCACCATGCATGCATCACCGGGATCAAAACCGTTGCTCCCGGTCAATTGGGCCTGAAGGGGACCGAACGGTGTATCGACACGGGCCAAACCCGAGGTGGCCCCGCGATAGATCGCCGGCCAGACATTCATGTCACCAATGAAGCGTGCAACGAATTCGGTTTGTGGGCGATGATATATGGTCTGGGGGTCGCTGATCTGGATGATGCGGCCCTCTGACATTACGGCAACCCGGTCACCGGTCTCGAGTGCCTCGGCCTGGTTGTGGGTGACGTGAACGGTCGTGAGCCTCAACCGGTGCATGAGGTCGCGCATCTGGGTCCTGAGCCGCACCTGGAGTTTGAAATCCAGATTGCTCAGCGGTTCATCCATGAGCAGGATGCGGGGTTGCAGGGCCAGGGCCCGGGCCAGTGCAACACGCTGTTGCTGTCCCCCGCTCAGCGTGATGACCGGGCGTTCTGCCAGGGTGTCGAGACCCAGCATGTCAAGCACATCCCCGACCCGTTTTCGCACGTCCTGTTTTGCCATCTTCATGCGACCGCGACGCAGGGGAAAGGCGATATTCTCGAAAACGTTCATGTGCGGCCATATGGCGTAGGACTGGAAAACCATGGCAATCGGACGCCGGTCCGGTGGTACGAACATGTCGGTTCCGCTATCGAACACAGGCTCGCCATCAATCCGGATGACCCCTGCGCTGGGTCGCTCAAGTCCTGCGATTGAACGCAACATGGTGGTCTTGCCACAACCGGAAGGGCCAAGCAGCACGAAGAATTCGCCGGTTGGAACATCCAGATCGATCCCGCGAAGTGCATGGACCACGCCGTCGCTGAGCGGGAATTTGGCCTCCAGGCCCTGTATGTCCAGCATCGCCATTGTTGCGGCCTTTATGTCTTCCGGGCGATCAGGATCTCTTCTTGCTGAAGTCGTCCGATAATGTCTTCACCCGGGGCTTGTGTGGCATCGCCTCCCCGCGATCAGAAACCATGTCGGCGATTTGTGCCGCATGGCTGCTGTGAATTGCCGGGATAACTTGAGGGCAAGTTTCAAAGGCACGGGTGCAGCGGTCCGCCTCAGGGAAACTGCAATGGGCTCCATGGGACTCACATGCAGAGTACAGCAGGATCCCCTTTCCCTTCCGGGCAGGAACTTCTGGCGTTTCCGGAACGTTGAGAGTGTCGCAGTTGATGACCGCCATCCGGTTGACGTGTGCAGCGACAATGGGAACGAGGGCGTCTTCTCTTCCCTCGGTCCAGATATACCGGTGATGAAGTGCGGACCGCGTGGCGCTGGTTGCGTGCCTTTGCCCAGTCTCGCTGTTGACCTTCTGATAGCGCAACGGGAGATCTCCCGAACCGCCGAAGAGAACGGCGGAGCTGAACCATGGATCACAACTGGCCGGATCATGGTCCATGGTTCTTCCGCCGAACCAGGCCTTGTCGTGTCGGGCAATGTCCGGAAACGGATCAGGTCCGGGGATCTGAACCACGACCCGGGTCGTTTCCTTCACTGACCGCAACTGCGTGACGCCGGTCCGGGACGATTCGGGCAACGCGCAAGGTCCGGCCTCGCGCCGGCGCAACTCACCCTGTCTCTCGGCGAACGATATTGATTGACGGTCTTCTGCATCATGGCATCGCCCAATTCCGGCATCCTGACGTGACGGATGAGGGCCGGAACCGCGACGACTGTGAAGCTGCCGATTATGATTGGATCGTCTCATTCCTGAAGACTTTGTCTGCGCCAGTCGCAGGTTCTCTGGCTGGTTTATTCGGCGGCGGCTCTCTGCTCGGATCCCAGCTTTCGCACAACCGGGAACACTTCGTCGCGCAACAGGCTCATGGTGCGATGCACGCTTTCGTCCGGGATGTTTCCGATCTTGACACTCAGGTTGGTGACTCCGTGACCGAATTCCCGGTGAAGCCGCGTAATCTGCTCGATCGCCATGTCCGGAGTGCCGCACATGACCAGACCTCGCTCCATTCGTTCTTCCAGGGACAGCTGCCTGTGTCCCTGCAATTTGGCAGTCTGCCGTTCCGCGTCCTCCTTGTCCTTGTAATATCGGGTTTTCTGGACAACCAGTCTCTGGGCCGTGCGAATCCCGCCGCCAAGGACGTTGAAGAAATAGTCGTAACCGCGCTGCAGAGTTTCTATGGCTTCCTGTTTTGTAGGCGCCACGCAGCAATTCATGGCCAGCATGAGGTTCCCTGGTTGCGGCTCCCATCCCGTCTTGCGGGCATGTTCCCGGTAAACGGAGATGGAATGATGCGCTGCCTCATAGTTCTGGATTCTGAGAACGCCCATCGTTGCCCTGTGTTCCGCAGCCAGGCGCGCGGAGGCGTCACTGCTGGCAGACATGAGGATTTCCGGATGCGGATGCTGTGCCGGTCGAGGCCAGATCGAAACAGCACGAAACCGGTAATATTCTCCCTCCCAACCGAAGGGTTCGGGCTCCGTCCACGCCTTCTTGATCAGCTCGATCGCTTCGTTCATTCGCCCGTAGGACTCTCCGGGCGCGACATTGTATGCGACATATTCATGAGGAATGCCGCGCATGAAACCGGCAACCAGCCTGCCTCCGGATATCATGTCAAGCATGGCGTATTCCTCTGCCACGCGAATTGGATTCAGCAACGGAACAATGTTGCCGGACTGCAGGATCATCGAACGCGTCGTCCGCTCCGCAACGCAGGCGCCGATCAGGTTGGGATTGGGCATCAGCCCGTAGGGACTCATGTGGTGTTCGTTGTTTCCGATCCAGTCGAAACCGCACGCCTCTGCAAACACCTTTGTATCGATCCCGGTACGAAAGATCTTCATACCCTCTTCCGTATCGAACTGCTTGTTGGCAACGGGCCAGTCCTGGCCGACCTGCTCAATGCCGGTATAGGGCATATGGTGGGTGTAGGAGAATTTCATAAGCACTTCTCCGCCGTCGTTGCGGCTCCGGCCCAACCACCGGAGGATCCGGATCCGGTGCAGGGAAGTGTAACCGATATCTCCACCCAGTACACAAACCTGCCGTTCCGCGGTTTCCGCGTCACCGGCTGTCGTTACTGTCCCGCTCTGCGACCGGGTGCTGCCGGCGCCCTTGGCGTCCGGTTACGACTGTGACTTCGGATCGGCAGTATCCACGCTGTACCGGTGAAGTCGCCGGGCCCAACCGGCCCCGCGGCTCCAGGAAATGACGCTCTCTGCCATCGCGTCCGGAGCTTTGATGAGCGTTACGCAGCGCCACGCCAGACACAGCATGCAGGACAGAACCGGCGATCCATCTGACCCCGCGAGGTCTGCGATGGATCGCAGCGTCGGCATGCCTGTCCCCAGCATTAGAATTGCGTCCTGCGTATTCCGGCGCAGTACTCCCAGGGCGTCAGATGCCTCGTCTGCGCGCAGACTGTAAATGGGATGGAAGCTTCCCCTGTCTCCGGTCAGGGACACAACCTCGCCGATTTCCAGGCCGTGGCTTTCCCAGTAGCGAAGGCTGGCTCGCGTGAGGTCAGGTGGATAACAGGACAGGAGATCAATCCTGCGTGCGCCGATCGTTTCAAGGGCAGCTGTAACGGCCAGGGCCGCCGTGACGACGGGAATGCCGGCGCGTCCTGACCAGGCTGAAACGAGTTCCGCCTCACGTTTGCGTCCCGCTAGATAGGAGGCGCCGGTACAGGCGACAGCGATTGCGTTTAAAGGCGCGTTTGCGAACTGGGCGAGGGCCTGGTCCAGGTGGCGATAGTAATCGACCAGTCGCTGCTCCATTGAGGGTTTCGCGCTTACCAGCCGCGCATTCAGGAAGCCAAATCCTGCAGGCAAAAGGACTGACATCTCGGGTTCCACCGTCGTATTGGCTTGCGGAGTCAGACAGCCGATCAGACCCCTTGGTGCGTATTCAAGGCCCATACAAACTCCTGTCACAGTCCGAGACCTTCATTATCAGGCGGATCATGAGATGCTGTCCATCCTGTGTCGCAATGCTTACGGTTTTCAGCCCCAGCCTCGCGGCTCTTGCAGGTGGGGGTATCGCCCGTCGCTTCATGTTGCCCGCAAAGCCGGTGGGTTCGGGCAATTTCCAGCCGAGACCGGTTTGGCGAAGTTTTTCGACACGGCCGGGATTGTGTTACGCTTTGATCACGTTGGATCTCGGGAGGATAACGACGATGAAACTCAAATGCATAGGCAGTGGCCTGGTATCCGTGTTGCTCGCCATGTTTGTGACCATGGCGCTTCCGGCGTCTGCGGTCGCTGCGGATGATTATTACAAGGGCAAGACAATCCGGATCATTGTTGGCTTCGGAGCGGGTGGCGGATACGACACCTATGCCCGGATGCTGGCGCCGCACTACGAACGCGTTCTGGGAGCCAGCGTCATTGTGGAAAATCAACCCGGGGCTGGCGGCATGGTTGCCCTGAACAAGATCGCAGTTGCCCCGCCCCATGGTCTTGTCGTCGCGATTGTCAATGGAACAGGCGCGAGCCTGCAGCAATTGATGGGGCTGAAAGGCGCGCGTTTTGACCTTACCGAGTTCAAGGCTCTGGGTACGGCCGATTATTCGGTCTGGAACTTTCTGGTTTCACCAAATTCCACCTTCAAGAGCCTCAAAGAGGTCATGGTGGCTGACAAGACGCTTCACTGGGGCGGCGCCGGGAAAATCTCCGGCATGTCGGACGGAGCTGCCATGACCTGCCACGTCCTCGGCCTGAAATGCAAACTGGTGACCGGTTACAAGGGCAGCCGCGCGGCGGCTCTGGCCGTGGCCAAGGGCGAGATGGACGCAATGTATGTATCAGAGACTTCAGCATTCAGATATGTACAGGCTGGGAACGCGCGGGCGATCGCAACGATGAACCGGAAGCGGTCGATCCTGTTTCCCGATCTGCCAACTGTATTCGAACAGGTGCCAGACCTGACGCAGGAACAGCAATGGTGGATTGACTACCGGGCTACCGTCGAGAGCCTGGGACGAATTTTCATGCTGGCGCCGAGCACCCCCGATAATCTTGTTACGATCATGCGTGATGCTACCCATCAGATCCTGTCGGATCCGGCGGTTGTCGAGGAGGCTGCGCAAAAAAAGCGTTACATCAAGTATATCGATGCAGCTCAGACCGAGAAAAACATCAGGACGGTCCTGAAGTCCCTCACCCCCGAACAGACCGCCGCATTGAAAACGGTCATACTTGGTCAGTGACGGGATTTTCCGCGCAGGTTTGTTTCGTCTTGCCGGTCAGCCGCAGTTGCGCCAATCGGGACAAGGCTCATAATGGTCACAGAGACTTGAAAAGGGGCATAAGGCCCCCTGCCGGGAGACGCCTCTCTGTCAGGGGGCCGCGGCTCCGGTCAATAGGGGAGAAGATTCATGAAACTTCAGCGTAGAGACTTCCTCAAGACCGCAACCGCGGGCGCCGCGGTTGCATCGATCGGGCCATTCATATGGCCGAAGGGCGCCAGGGCGGCCGACACAATCAAGGTTGGCGCCATCTATGACCTGTCGGGGCCGCTGCAGGGCTTCGGGCAGAATCAATGGCGTTGCGCACAGATGGCGATCGGCGAAATCAATGCCGGAGGCGGACTGCTTGGAAAGCAGCTGGAGGTCAAGCTGTACGACTCCCAGTCGCAAATGCAGATGTACAACCAGTTCGGTAACCAGCTCGCACTGCGCGACCGCGTGGCTGTCGTTCAGGGAGGGCTTACAAGTTCTTCGCGAGAGGTGATCCGTCCGATCCTGCACAAGCTGAAGACCCTTTATATCTACAACACCAACTATGAAGGCGGTGTCTGTGACCGGAACTTCTTTGCGACCGGCTCAACGCCCGAAGGCTATGTTGATATTCTGGTCGGTGACGCGGCCAGCCGTTGGGGCAAGAAGGTTTATATTCTGGCGGCCGACTACAATTACGGCCAGATTACGGCCCAGTGGATCCGCAAGGCGACAAGGGACCTCGGTGGTGAAGTGGTGGGAGAAGAATTTTTCCCGCTTGACGTCAACCAGTTCGGCCCGACTATCAGCAAGATCCAGGCGGCGAAACCCGATTATGTCCTCAACGTGTTTGTCGGCCCCGCCCACGGATCATTCTATGGTCAGTGGGCCGCAGCAGGAATGAACAAGCGCATTCCCATGATGTCGACCACGTTCGGAGCCGCGGGAGAGGTCTCGAGGGTGCCGCCCGAAGTGGGTGATGGCATTATTGTGGCGGGCTCCTATTACGAGGATCTTGATACGCCCGGCAACAAGGCCTGGCTCGGGGCCTTCCGGAAGCAATTCGGAACCGACTACGGCTATTTGACGGATGTTCCCGCCAAGGACTGGTACGGCTGGATGCTGTGGGCCGAGGCGGTGCGCAAGGCCGGGACGGTCGATCGGGACAAGATTATCGAGGTCCTGGAGACCGGCATCCAGATTGACGGTCCGGGCGGACCGATCAAGGTTGATGCTGCGACCCATCATTGCTCGATGGATATGTATCTGGCACGGGTCAATGGCGGCAAGTTCGATATCCTGAAGAGATATCCGGACATTGCGCCGACCAATACGAACAATCAGTGCGACCTGATTGCGCGGCCCGGAACAAACACGATGTATATCCCGAAGATCTGAACAGGACGACAACGGTTCCCGGAGATGGACCTCGCGCTGGTTGTCGTTATCCAGATCCTCTATGCGGTAGCCAGCCTGGCGCTGATCAGCGTCGGGCTGGCGATCATTTTTGGCATGATGGGGGTGATCAATTTCGCCCACGGCGAGTTCCTGATGGTCGGTGGTTACGCATTCGTGCTGTCGGCAGGGGCAGGTGTAAACATCTGGATCGCGATGCTGGTGGTCGCACCCCTGACGGTCGGCCTCCTTGGTATCGTGGTCGAACGTCTGATCATCCGGCATCTCTATGGCCGAATCATTCAAACCGTACTGGCCACCTGGGGGCTCAGCCTGTTTCTGATCGGTCTGGCCGCCACCATTCTCGGTTACCACCAGGAGGGTGTTGCGCCGCCCCTGGGGTCGATCGAGATCGGCCGCTATATCGAAGGCGGTTACACATTCTTCGTCATAGGCGTAACAGTGGCTGTCCTGGGGCTGGTCTATCTGTTTCTGAAATACACACGGTTTGGTCTGATTGCCCGCGGAACGATGCAGAATGCGAATATGGCTTCTGCACTGGGCGCCGGTGTCAACAGGATCTACGCGATTACATTTGGTGTCGGTGCGGCTCTCAGCGGTCTGGCCGGTGCGATTCTTGCGCCAATTGCCGGCGTGCTTCCCGATATAGGAATCACCTATGTGATCAAGGCCTTTATCACGGTGATTGGTGGCGGTGCAGTTGCCCTGTCAGGGACTGGAGCGGCGTCCATGTTGTTCGGAACGGTCAGTCAGGCGGTGACCTTTCTCTCGCGTCCGGTGGTCGGTGAAGTGGCCCTGCTGGTTGTGGCGATTGTGCTGCTGCGGCTGCTGCCCTACGGAATTACAGGCCGCTATTTCCGGAAGGGACTGTGAAGTCTTCCCTCGACCGGGTCGGTACACTGGCACTGGTGGCTGTCGGCGTGATTCTCGTGGTATTGCTGCCGCTGGTCGGAGAAATCTTCCTCCTGTTCGAACTCACAGTGTTCATTGTCATGTCGATCCTGGCCCTCAGCCTCGCGCTGGTCTGGGGTTTTGGCGGTATCCTGAGTTTCGGGCAATCAATGTTTTTCGGCCTTGGTGCCTACAGCTACGCCATTGCCGTGATCAATATGGGAGAGAGCACGATCCCCATCCTTCTCGGGATCCTGTCTCCGATGATACTGGCCGCGGTTCTCGGTTATTTCATGTTCTGGGGACGGGTGAGCGATGTGTATCTGGCTGTCATCACCCTCGCCGTATCGTTGATCTTCTACTATTTCGTCGGCGCGTCGGCGGGAAGCGACTACCGGATCGGAAAAGCCCTGCTCGGAGGCTACAACGGTATCCCGTCGGTTCCTCCGATCAATGTGCCGGGGTTCCCCGATATGTCGATCGCCTATGGTGATCTCTATCTTCTTGCGGCTGTGGTGCTTGTTCTGGTCTATGTCGGATTGCGCCTGCTGCTTGCCAGCGAGTTCGGGCATGTTGTGATTTCCATCAGGGAAAACGAGGCGAGGACTGCGCTTCTCGGATATGACACACGACGCTACAAGCTGGTTGTGTTCACGATCGGCGCGGGCGTCGCCGGCATCGCTGGAGTTCTGTTCACGGCCTGGGGGTCCTATGTCAGCCCGACCGTGTTTTCCATGGCCTTCACCGCCCAGATCATTATCTGGGTCCTGGTCGGAGGGCTGGGTACGCTGGCCGGGGCGGTCGTTGGCTGTGTCGTCATCCAGTACGCCGCGACGTGGCTCGGCGAGACCAAAATAGCGGACATCAACCTGATTCTGGGTGCGGTTTTTGTACTGCTCGTGCTGTTTGTCCCACGAGGCATCGTGCCCGTCATCCGGGATCTTCTGGCGTCGGCAATGAACCGGCCCAGGGCTGTCGATGCAGCGTCTTCGGAACCGCGATGAGCAGCGACCGGTTTCTTGTGACGCGGGGTCTCACCATGCGGTTTGGCGGGGTCGTGGCCGTCGATCGTACGAATTTTTCGCTGGATCGGGGTGAACTTCGTTGCCTGATCGGCCCGAATGGTGCCGGGAAAAGTACGTTTTTCAAATGCCTGATCGGACAGCTGCGACCAACAGCCGGCCGCGTCGAACTCGCTGGTCGCGACATTACTGGTGCCGAACCCCACGAGATTGCGCGCCGGGGCATCGCGATCAAGACCCAGGTTCCGAGCCTGTTTGACGGGTTGAGTGTTACTGAGCATTTCCGGCTGGCAGCCCGCCGGCGACATGATCGCTCGGAGACCCGGCACAAGGTTGACGAGGTTCTTGAACTGACCGGGCTGGGAGATCGGGCTGACAGCCTTGTGGGGCATCTTCCCCACGGACAGCGCCAATGGGTGGAACTCGGCGTGGTCATTGCCAGTGATCCGGATCTCATGCTGCTTGACGAACCGACGGCCGGAATGACACTTCAGGAAGTCGAACGCACGGCTGCGCTGATCCGAAACATGAGCCTCGATCGGACCATGATTGTGGTTGAGCACGACATACAGTTTATCAGGATGATCGCGATGACCGTCACGGTCTTTCACCAGGGACGGATCCTGGTTGAGGCTCCGATCGACGATATCCTGCGCGATCAGCGGGTACGCGATGTTTATCTTGGCAAGCAGGCCGGAGGCTCTGGGCAATGCTGAGCGTTACGGGTCTTCATGCCGGGTACGGGCGCATCCCGATTCTGAACGGTGTCGACTTCGATGTGAACCAGGGAGAAGTGGTCGGCATACTGGGTCACAACGGTATGGGGAAGACCACCCTTATCCGGACCCTGATGGGCTTCATCGAGGCCAAGAGTGGACGGATCCAACTGGACGGTCGGGATCTGACCCGTGCGCCGGTTCACCGGCGCGTTCGTGCCGGATTTGGTTATGTTCCCCAGGGCCGCGAAATCTTTCCCAGGATGTCTGTGCGCGACAACCTGCGCTTTGCGGTGGCCGCGTCGGGCGAGGACGAATCCACTACCCTCGAGCGTATTCTTCAACAGTTCGCGCGGCTGGTGCCGCTGCTTGATCGCGAAGGGGGCGCCTTGAGTGGTGGAGAACAGCAGATACTGGCGATCGCGCGCTGCCTCTGTTCGAATCCGACACTGATGTTTCTCGACGAGCCGACCGAAGGCATTCAGCCATCAATTGTCGAGCAGATTATTGAACTGCTTCAGGGGTTGAAGGAGCGGCTCAATCTCACAATCGTTCTGGTGGAGCAGAATCTCGAGTTCGTGTCCCGGCTGTCCGACCGCATCCTTATCATTCAGAAGGGCGCCATTGCCAACGAACTGGATCCCTCGCAACTTGGCGAGGCGACCAGTCTGGACAACTTCATCGACATGGCCCGAGCCGGCGTCTGAAGCTCCGGGAGAACGACCGGAAACGGGAGGACCTTAAGATGTTCAAGCAACCGACCTTAGATCAGCTTCGCGAGAGTGCCGAGGCGCTCGGGATGTCACCCACTCGGGAATTCCTTGAGGCTACTCATGAGATCGTCGGCCCGCTGGCCAAGGCTTATCAGGCGCTCGATGTCGTGCCCGACTATCTCCCCGAAGTTCGCTATCCCCGAACGCCCGGTTACCGCCCGGAAGGGTCGGAAAACCCGCATAACGCATGGTATGTGAAAACCCGGATCACTGGAGCAGCCGATGGTCCGCTCAAGGGGTATCGCGTGGCCGTCAAGGACAATGTCTGTGTGGCCGGCGTGCAGATGATGAACGGCGCTTCGGTGCTTGAGGGTTATGTTCCCGATGTGGATGCCACGGTGGTTACGCGCATTCTTGATGCCGGCGGGGAAATCGCTGGCAAGGCCGTATGCGAATATTTCTGTGTTTCGGGGACCAGCAGCACCAGTGCGACCGGACCGGTGCATAATCCGCGGCGCCCCGGTTACTCGGCGGGCGGGTCGTCCTCGGGCAGTGCCGCGCTGGTTGCGGCAGGGGAAGTCGAAATGGCGCTGGGAGGCGATCAGGCGGGCTCGATTCGCATCCCTGCCAGCTATTGCGGTGTCTATGGCATGAAAGGCACGTTTGGTCTGGTTCCCTATACGGGTGCTGTTTCCCTTGAACCGACGATCGACCATTGCGGGCCCATGACCGCCAATGTTGCGGACAATGCCAGGCTACTCGAGGTGCTCGCCGGGCCGGACGGGCTGGATTCGCGCCAGGCCGATGTCCGGGTCGGGCGCTACACGGAGGCCCTGGGGCAAGGTATCGCAGGTCTGAAAATCGGTATCGTCGCGGAGGGCTTCGACCATCACAATTCCGAACCCGATGTGGATGCGGCGGTGCGCCGGGGTGCCCGGCGGCTAGCGGAGCTCGGGGCCATTGTGACGGATGTTTCCGTGCCGATGCACAAGCTGACAAGGGCGATCTGGATTCCGATCGGTCATGATGGCGGCTTTCGGACCATGATGGATTCCAACGGCGCGGGAGGGTGTCATCAGGCGCTCTATGTCACCAGCCTGATCGATGCGACATCCGGCTGGCGCGCGCGCGCAGACGCGTTGGCGGACACGATCAAGATCATTTCGATCTTTGGCCATTATTCGCTGCGGCATTATCAGGGCCACTATTATGCCAAGGCGATGAATTTACGCCGGCGCTTGCGATCAGCTTATGACTCGGCGCTTGCGGATGTTGATCTCCTGCTCATGCCGACCCTTCCGGTCAAGGCGTCAAAGCTGCCGCCGACGGATGCTTCTCCGCAGCAGACGGCTCAGGTCGCATGGGAGATGCTGGCCAATACCTGCGGTGTGAATGTCACAGGGCACCCGGCGATGTCGCTTCCCTGCGGGATGGAGGACGGCCGACCCATTGGCCTGATGCTGATCGGCCGGCACTGGGAAGAGGAGACAATCTATCGCGCGGCTCATGCTTTCGAACAATCGGGCGACTGGCAGGCCATCTGACCCTGCCCGGAGGGGTGGCGATCTCGATTGCAGGACCGACGAAGCGGCCGGCACCGTTTCCGCGGCATCGTGAAAAGAAGGACCATGTCGGCCTCCCTTGACAATCCGGACCCGAACGTCGTCCCTGGCGACCCGGAAGCCGGGGCAGACCCCGAGGGCGGCGGATGTCGCGGTGAGGCGAAATGGAGGAAGACGGATCCGGGATTTGTAGCGCGCGTACCGGATACGGTGCACGGCGGTGCCCGGAACCGGATCAGAAGTCGTGCGAAAACAGCCCGACAAACACACGGGTGCCCTCCGCCCTTCAATCTGGCGCTTACGCCGGGGACAATACCGGGGAACATTGAAAACAGGTGGGCGGCGCCCGGTGCGGGGATGATTTTGAAACCTGTCCACCACACGCTGTCACTGTCCTTGACCAGGGACATGGATCGCCTTGTGATTGGGAGAGACGCCCTGGAGCAACTGCCCGTATGCATCAGGTCATGAAGGATTCGAAGGATCTTGCGTCGTCCTGTCGGATCGGGGTCGATGTCGGCGGGACTTTCACCGATATCGTTCTCGTGGATGGCTCTGACGGGGCCGTCACCGTTACCAAGAGGCTGAACCGGCACGAAGACCGATCGGAAACCGTCGTCGAGGGTCTCTGTGATCTTCTGGAAGATGCCGAAATCAGCCCTGAAAATGTCGGATGCATCAGTCATGGAACAACCATCACAACCAATGCTGTGATCGAACGCCGGGGTGCCCGAACGGCGCTGATCACCAATCGGAATTTCAGGGACATTCTTGAAATCGGCAGATTTGCACGCCCGGAGCGTCTGATCTACCGCGTTCACGAAGACAGGCCCCAACCGCTTGTGCCACGCCATCTCCGCCTCGGGGTCACTTGCCGGATCGATCGGAACGGTGAGGTCGTCACGGATCTTGATCAATCGGATCTCAAGCATGTAACCGCCGAACTGGCCCGGGAGAATGTCGAGAGCGTGGCCGTCTGTTTCCTGTTCTCGTTTCTCAATCCTGTCCATGAGGAACAGGTCCGAAATCAGATCTCCGCAGATCTTCCGGGTGTCGATATTGTGCTTTCGAGCGAGATACTGAGGGAGTTCAGGGAGTTCCCGCGAACCGCCACCACCGTGGTTGCGGCCTATGTGGCGCCGATCCTGCGAACCTATATCCGGACTCTTCTGGATCGGATGACGCAACGCGGTCTCACGCCGCCTCTCTACATCTTTCAGTCAAACGGAGGCGTTGCCCGGCCTGAAGTCGTGATGCGGAACCCTGCTCACACGCTCCTTTCGGGACCGGCCGGTGCTGTGGTCGGAGCCACAGCCCTCTGCCAGCAGATCGGACAGTCTGATTTCGTTACAATGGATATGGGAGGCACATCCCTTGATGTTTGCCTTGTCCGGGAAGCGGTTGCCGAAGTGACCACCACACGGGAAATCGCCGGATTTCCCGTTGCGGTGCCGATGCTTGATGTCCACACCATCGGGGCCGGAGGCGGCAGCATTCTCAGGGTTGACGAGGTGGGCCGGGTGAAGGTCGGTCCGGACAGTATGGGTGCGAGACCGGGTCCGGCCTGCTACGGGCTTGGCGGTACGCTGGCAACGTTGACTGATGTCCATCTTGTGATGGGAGTCCTCGATGCGGAGAGGTTTGCCGGTGGCCGTGTGACACTTGATCCGGAAGCCGCCCGAAGGGCTGTCCGTCACCATATCGCTGATCCTCTGGAACTGCCATTGGAAGAGGCTGCCACTGGCGTCTATCGGGTGGCGACCAACCAGATGGCAGAGGCAGTCCGAACCGTTGCCGTAGAAAGCGGCAGCGATCTTCGTGATTATGCCCTTTTGGCCTTTGGCGGCGGAGGGCCCATGCATGCTGCGGCTGTTGCGCGGGAGCTGGGAATTCGGCGCATCATTATTCCCCGCCATCCGGGTCTGTTCTCGGCCTGGGGCATTGCCACGGCGGACTTCAGCCATGATTACGTCCAGTCGGTGGTGCGACCAATGTCCGGAATTCCGTTCGAGGATGTGCTGTCGATTGTGTCGGAACTCGGCCATCAAGCGACAAGGGACCTGGATACTGAGGGCATCGCATCGGAACGAAGGGATCTCTTGCCGGCGCTCGACCTGCGTTACCTCGGCCAGGCAACCGAGATTGCCGTCCCCCTGCTCCGCACCCGGGACGCGACGGCTGATCTTGAAGATATTGTCGAGCGCTTTCATCAGTTGCACGACCGCCTTTACAGTTACAGGGTAGCGGATGAACCGATCGAACTTGTCAATGTGCGCCTGCGAGCCATCGGCCGAACCGGCGCTCCGTTATTGCCCGGGAGCAGTGACCGGACGCATGGACCCGGCGCGGTAAGCCGACGGCGGATGCTCCATCCGGAGACCGGTCATCCTCATACTGTACCGGTCTGGCAGCGCGAGAACCTGGGACCTGGCGTCTCTGATGCTGGACCGCTGTTGATCGAAGAGGCATCTTCGACGACAGTGGTTCCGGACGGCTTCCATGTCCATCTGGATCATCATGACAATATCATCATGGATCGAGCGGATAACGGCGGGTGAGGGTAATGGTTGATCCATTTGCGCTTGCGGTGATCCATGACTCCCTGATCGCAATCGCTCGCGACATGAAGATCATGACCATGAAAACGGCCTATACGCAGCTCTGGAAGGAACAGGGAGACCTGTCCTGCTGCCTGATGAATGGTCGCGGAGACATCGTGGCGCAGGATCCCAACGGATTTCCCATTCATGTCACGACCATGCCGCAGCAACTCCAGGGGATGCTCGAGGTGCTGGACCGTGACGGGCTCGTGCCCGGAGACGTCCTGGTCACCAACGATCCGTTTCTTGGCGGCACCCACCTTCCTGACGTATTGATTGCACGGCCCCTGTTCCGGAACAACGAACTCTATGCCTTTGCCTGCAATCGGGGTCACTGGGCGGATATTGGCGGGATGGGCCCGGGCAGCTATTCGCCGGCGACCTCCGATATTCATCAGGAGGGCATGATCATTCCCCCGGTCAAGCTGTTCGAGGCGGGAAGGGTCAATTCCGGTCTCATGGACATGCTGATGGCCAACATCAGGAACCGCATGGTCGGACTTGGTGATCTCCGGTCCCAGTATGCATCCTGTGAAACAGCCGAGAAGCGCCTTGAAGCCCTGATTACTCGATACGGCTTCAACAGCATCGTTGCTGCGATGGATGAGATCATCGCGCGCGCCGAGCATATGACCCGGCTCCGGATTACGGAATTTCCTGACGGCACCTACCATGCACGCGATTGTCTGGACGGGGATGGCCGATCGACAGAAAAAACCTGGATCGATGTCAGACTGACGATCAGTGGCAGCAACATCGTCGCCGACCTGACCGAAAGCAGCGACCAGTCGGCAGGCGGCATGAACTGTTCCCGCTCGGCGGCCGAATCCGCGGTGCAATACGCGGTCAAGTCGATTACCGATCCCGAAAATCCCCCCAATGCCGGCAGTTACCGACCCATTGTTGTCAGGACCCGTCGCGGCTCGCTTGTCGATGCCGAAAAGCCGCATTCGATGGTCGGATTCGGTGACGTATGTTACCGCGTGCTCGATGCCACCATGACAGCTCTTGCGCCCGCGATCGGCAATCTCGCCATTGCCAGCGGCTCCGGCTCGACAGGGACCGTTGTGGTTGCCGGGCGGCAGCACGGGTCGTCGCGGCGTTCCTACTTCACAACCGTGGAACTGGCGTCCGGCGCCTACGGCGCCCGTGCGTCCCGTGATGGCGTCAATGCCATTCGGTATGGCCCCGGTAATGCAGGGCATATCCCGATCGAGGCCGACGAACTCGACAATCCCCTGTTTTTCGAGGCGTACGAAATCGTTTCCGACACAGGCGGTCCCGGCAAGTTCCGGGGTGGGAACGGCTTTGTCCGGGCTTTCCGGGTCATGGCGGATGATGCGCGGATATGCCTCTGCGCCGATCGCCACGAAACGCGGCCGCCCGGCCTGTCAGGCGGGCAATCCGGAGCCAACGCAAAGTATGTCCTGGATCCGGAAACCCAACAGGAACGGCGCTTGCCAAGCAAGACCCCCTATCTCGAACTCGCACCGGGCACGCTGGTCTGGCTCCAGTCGGCGGGTGGGGGAGGTTATGGCGATCCGCTTGAGCGCGACCGCTGGCGGGTCGCGAGTGACGTGAAGAACGGCTATATCTCGCGGGAAGCGGCAGCAACCGAATACGGCTTTTCTGCCGAACAGGCACCGCCACCGGTACCGGGGATTGAACCTGATGACAGAGAAGGAGAGTGCTGATGCCGCATATCACCGCTGATGACGGAACCAGGCTGTATTATGAAGAGGCGGGCAGCGGCATTCCGCTCGTATTCATTCACGAGTTCGGAGGAGATTGCCGGTCCTGGGAACCCCAAATGAGGTATTTCTCCCGCAGCTATCGCTGCATTGCCTTCAATGCGCGCGGTTACCCTCCGTCGGATGTGCCCGCGGATCCCGCTTCCTACAGCCAGGACAGGGCCCGCGACGACGTTCTGGCCGTGCTTGACGGGCTGAATGTGCAAAAGGCTCATGTGAACGGATTGTCGATGGGCGGATTTGCGACCCTGCATTTCGGCTTCGCTTATCCGGAACGTTGCCGATCACTCGTCGTTGCCGGTTGCGGGTATGGTGCGGGTCCGGAGGTCCGGGAGCAGTTTCAGAAGGAAACGGCAGAGGTGGCCAGGCGGATGGAAGCCGAAACCATGGCGAACTTTGGCAAGATCTATGCCCTCGGACCGACGCGGGTGCAGTATCAGAACAAGGACCCGCGAGGCTGGCAGGAATTCGCCGATCAGCTCTGCGAGCATTCGAGCGAGGGTTCTGCCAACACCATGAGGGGTGTGCAGGGACGCAGACCCTCGCTGTACGAACTCGAGGACCGGATGGTTTCACTGACGGTGCCGACCCTGATTGTGAACGGTGACGAGGATGAGCCCTGTCTGGATGCAGGCCTGTTCCTCAAACGCACAATCGCCTCATCGGCACTGGTGTTGTTGCCCCGGACCGGGCATCTTGCCAATCTGGAGGAACCTGCGCTCTACAATCAGTTCTGTCATGACTTCATGGCCACTGTTGATGCCGGGCGCTGGACCAACCGTGATCCCCGGTCCGTAACCTCCGCAATCATCAGGACGGAAGAGCCGTGAATTGTCGACGATCAGGTCTCATCTCAATCCGGGTGCAGACGAAGGTGGCCTGACGGTACACCGATTGTGACAGGCTGCCCGGTTTCCAGGTCCTGGCCATCGGGTTCGTTTGACATCGTTCGCACCACGATTTCGGACCCGTCATCAAGGCGGACCATATGGGAAATCGTCAGTCCGAGATACACCGTGTCGATGTAGGTTGCCGGCAGGAATTGCCATGAACCATTGTCGGGACGGTTCCCGGAAACCAGCGTGGCCAGTTCGGATCGGATCGATACGGCCGCCGCACTGCCCTCCGCCAGACCGGCGTGATCCGGCGTCGTGAGGTCAAGACTGCCAATCCCCAGATCGACGGTAACGCTGTTCCCGTCGATCTTCGAAACGACACCGCTGAATACATTGTTTTCGCCCATGAATTCGGCAGTGAAGCGTCTCCTGGGTTTCTCGTAAATTTCCTGGGGTCTTCCCTCCTCGACCAGCAGTCCGTCGGCGATGATGGCGATCCTGTCGGCGACGGTGAGCGCCTCTTCCTGGTTGTGGGTGACATGGATGAATGTGATCCCGACCTTCTCCTGCAGGCGTTTCAACTCAAGGCACATATCCTTCCGCAGCCGCGCATCCAGGGACGCGAGCGGCTCGTCCAGGAGGAGGATATCGCGTTCCAGCACCAGAGATCGGGCCAGCTGGACACGTTGCTGCTGACCTCCGGACAGCTCGTGAGGCATGCGGCGGTTGTACCCTCCGAGGCCGACCATATCGAGCATGGCATTGACCCGGTCCCTGACTTCGCCCTGGGGGATTTTCCGAAGCTTCAGTCCGTACGCAACATTGCGCTCCACGGTCATGTGGGGAAAAAGGGCGAAGCTCTGAAAGACCATGGAGGTCGGGCGCCGGTTGGGTGGAAGCTCGCTGACATCCTGCCCGTGCAGCAGCACCTTGCCGGATGAGGGTCTGATGAAACCGCCGATCAGCCTGAGCAGGGTTGTCTTGCCGCCCCCGCTTGGTCCCAGAAGGGCGTAATACAGGCCGCTTTCGATCGCAAGGCTGACTGACCTCAGGGCCTGCACACTTCCGTAATTCTTGCCAAGATCGATTGCTGTGACGGCCATGTCGGCGGGTGTATTCATACCTGGACTTTCCTGACTTCGAGAGCAGTTGTCGCTCAACTCGACATCACCGGCTGATTCATGGCCCGGGCCCTGCGTTCAATCCGCTCCCGCCGGACAAAGGTGAAAATCAGTATCGAACCGATAACCAGCATGGAAACGATGCTCATGATGCCGGCCATGGCATAGGATTCCCCTGACATCCCGATATTGAGCATCTGGGCCACCAGCACGTTGGAGAACGTATCAAAGCCTCCCTTGACGAGGGCGGTGCGCACGGTCTCATTAAAGGAGAGAATGGTCACGAAGGCACAGGAACTCAGGATGCCGACCCGAATCTGGGGAAATTCGACCTGCCAGAACGCCTGCCATGCGGTGGCGCCACAGGCGCGGGCCGCTTCTGTCTGCTGAATTCGATAACGGGACATGGTGATGAGAATGACGACAAAGGCATAAGGGTGGGTATAGATGATCTGGCCAATGAGGGCCGTCAGGAAACCCAGTTCGAACCAGCCGTAGAACCAGTTGACACCCAGCGTGTCACCGAGCCACTCGAAGCCGTTGGCAAGATTCTTGAAAAACACCAGAAGGCTCGACCCCATGATATCCGCCGGCACGAACAGGGGAGACATCATCAGTGCAACAAACGGGACCTTGTGTCGCGTACGCTTGTAGAACTTGGCCGACATCAGCGCCATGGGAATGGTGGTGACGACGGCGCAAACCGCCAGATATCCGGTCCATTCAAGCGAGGCGACCAGCAGGACATCTCCGAGAACCACCCGGTACCATTCGAACGTGAACTCATAGATGCGCGCACCGAAGCCGTGTTCGTTGAATGATATGTAAATGACGTAAAAGACCGGCAGCAGGAGGGCGAGCACGACCCCGAAGAGGTAGGCCCATTTCAGGCGATTGAACCAGGGATTGGTGAAATCATCGTTCATGGTATGTCAGCTGATCGGTTCCAGCACCTTCGTGAGATCGAACAAGCGATGTCCGATGTACAGGAGCAGGATCAGGGTGGCGATCATGATCGTGCTGATTGCCATTGCAAGGGGAAAATCAAGTGCGACGATGGCCTGATTTGCAATCAGACCCGCATTCACGGCTCCCGGGCCTCCGAGAATGGTGGGAACCAGGGCGACCCCCATGGAATTGACAAAGATGAAGACACAGCCTGCGAAGATTCCGGGTGCAGCGAGAGGCAGGATGATGTCGCGAAACAGCCGGATGCGGCCGGCGCCAAGATCGTCCGAGACTTCGAACACGTAATTCTGCACGGCTTCGAGGGCCAGAAATCCGGCAAATATCATGAAGGGCAGGAACGACATGACGTCGCCGATAATGACCCCGAGCGGCGAAAACAGGATCGCTGTCATGGGTTCGGAAATCACTCCGATTTCCATCAGCGCCGTATTGATCAATCCGTTTCGTCCCAGGACCGGTCGCATCGCAAAGACGCGAACCAGCTCGGAAATCATGAATGGCAAGATAAACAGCAGGACGACCTGATGCTGGGCGGCCTTGGGCACCCGCCGCCTGACGAAAATGGCGATTGGGAAGCCGATTACGAAGGACACGACCACGGCGGCCGCAGAATGCAGCATGGAAAACAGGTAGTTTTCCGCCCGTGCGGACGTAAAGAAATTCTCGTATGCGAATAAAGTAAATCCGGGTTCCATCCAGAACTGGGTGCGCTCGAAAACGCTCCAGACCAGTGTCAGGGCGACAGGGATGGCAAAGAACAGGACGAAGAAGATGACGGGCAGGTAGAACACCCACCTTTGCAGGCCATTCTCGCCGAGCATACGCCTCCAGAGGCTTATGGGAGGAGCCGGTTGCAACCGGCTCCTCCCGTAACTTCCGGTTATTTGGCCTTCGGAAGTCTCCACAGGGTATCAGGCGGCCTGGAGTTTTGCCCACCAGTCCTGATAGGCGCGGATATGGGTCGGGAACACGTTCTGCCAGGAATTCCCCTTGATCTGATAGCGTTCGTTCTTGGTCTTGAGGATATGGAGAATGTCTGCCTGCGTTTCCGGCGGGAAATCCTGGGGATTTGCCTTGATATAGGCATCCACACCCTGCATTTGCGGGGCAAATCCCAGGGTTGACAGGGTCCGGGATCCGAACCATGGGGACAGGTAGACATTGGCGAGTTTGTAATAGGTCTCATCCATACCACGCTGGCGACCACCCTTGGTCAACATGATCATGTTGTTCCAGGTCTGGTGACCTTCTTTCATCGTGCCATAGCGGATATCGGCCTTGTCGCCGGTTTTCCGGTTGGCAATGATCTGGATGGGTTCCCAGCAGGACGACATCAGGACCTCGCCGCTGGCAAGAATACCTACGCCATTCTGGAAGCCATCCCAGAAGGTACGGAACTGACCCTTCTTCTTCCAGTCAATGAGGAACTGGCAGACGGCCTTGACCTCGTCCGGGGTCATGTCGGAGGGATTGCCGATTTCGACCTTGCCGCTTTCCTTGAGGTAGATCGCCATGTTGGTCAGGGTCGGCCCGAAATCGTTCTGGAGGGCCACCCGGCCCTTGAACTGGGAATCGAACATCACGCCCCAGCTGTCAGGATGAAAACCAAGGGCCTTGTAGTCGTAGGCCATCGAGTCAGCGTTCGCGATGATGGGGGTCGCGTACACCTTGCCCTTGTAGCGAAGCGTATTCGCAGCGGGCCCGCCGGGGTTGTAGGCGGGAAGAATGTTCTTCCAGTTGGGAATCCTGCTGGTATCAAGAGGCACGACAGCGCCCTGTGAAGCCAGCGCGTCTTCCATACCGCCGCCATTGTCGGTTACTGCGTCAAACAGCTTGTTGCCGTCTCCGACCACCATTTTCTGGATCGCTTCGTCGGCGCGGGCGCTCTTGGCGGTGGCTGCGATTTTTATACCGCCCTGGCTGGCCATGGCGCTCCAGTCCTTGGCGCCAACCTTGTGCACCCCTGGATTGGCCCAGATCCTCAAGGCTTCGCCTTCGGCCGCCGATGCGCCCGGTATCCGGCCCAGCACAGCGGCGGCACCGATGCCCGATGCGGTATAAAGGAACGCACGCCGCGACCATTCCATCTGGTTCATCATCATTCTCCGTTTGTATCAGCCCCGATTCCGCGGGGATTTTCCCAAAGCCAAGTATGCCCGAGTGTCGCAGCTATTGGAACACCCGTCCGCTGCCACGGGTCGGATCCGGAAGCCAGAGGGTGTCAAAGGTTATCGTTTTCGAAGCTGTCCGGGCGGCCGGACTGATCGCTTGCCGGCAGGTGCTATGGTCGTCCAGAGTCTTGCCGGGAAAGTCGGTTTTCCAGACTGGCCCGCCACCCGCCCGCCGACACAATCTCGAGCAGTTGGGCATCGAGGGGAGGGAAGCTGCGCCGCAAACTGCGGGAGTGGTTGATCAGGACTCCGGTGGAAAAGTCCACTTCGAGTCGATCGCCCGTTTCCACATCCCGGGTAATGCCATGACATCCGGTGAGGAACGGAACACCGGCATTGATAGCGTTGCGGAAACTCCCTCGTGGTATGGATTCGACCACCAGCCCAAGGCCCAGCCCGCGAATGCCGAGGAAGCCCTGGATATGCGGATTGCCCTGACCAAAACGCTTTCCTGCAACAAGGATGTCGCCGGCCGAGACCTTTTTGGGGAAGTCGGGATCGACAGCGGACATCACATGGTGCTTCAGAACGTCCGGGTCCATTTCTCTCGCGAGTGCGAACCGGAAGGGCATGATGTCACCATCGATCCCGAGATTGTCCCCGAATTTCCAGCACCGTCCCTGATAGGTCCAGTTCACGAACTGTCTCCCGAAGGGCTGTCCGGAGATGCCGACGTCATGAACGCTCGCGGGTCGGTGATGCAGCCTGTCACGGCTGATGCCGTCACGCTGGCCGCGCTTGCAAGGTAAATCTCGGCTGCGGAAGATCCAAGCCGTCCATAGTCATTTCGTGTGCCGGTATTGATCGAGATTTCTCCGTCTGCCACGCCGCCAATGCGACCGCCGGCGCAGGGGCCGCATCCTGGTGCGGTCACCATGGCACCGGCGCGAACGAATTCCTGAATAAGCCCTTCTGCGGCGGCCGCGGTCATGATTTCCTGGGTGCCCGGTGTGACGATAAAACGCACATCCGGGTGAATGCTGCGCCCCTCAAGTATGCGCGCCGCCAGTCGCAGATCGGCGAGGTTGGCGGATGCGCAGGATCCGATAAAGGCGTGATGCACGGTTTTTCCGGCAACCGTCGAGAGCGGCACCACGCAGTCCGGTGTGGGTGGAACCGCGACCTGGGGCTCGATCACATCAAGGTTGTATTCGATGACGTTTCTAAAGACGGCGTCGGGATCACTTCGAACAATCTCCATCGGGCCCGTCACGCGCGGTGCCAGATAGGACAGCGTGTCCTGATCGGGCTCAACCAGAGCCGATTTGGCTCCGATATCGATCGGAGTATTGCAAAGCGTGTGGCGGCCCGCGATGTCAATGCCGGCAAGCGCCGGTCCTCCGTATTCGACGACAGCATAATCGACGCGGTCTGCGCCGAGGTCTGCGATCAGTTTCTGTGCGACATCGCGTATCGTCGTACCCGGAGCGAGGGAACCGGTCAGGTTGACACGAACGGTCTCGGGGACCCGAATCCATACCGACCCGCAGCAGAGAACTTCAGTAATTTCAACGACCACAGGGAAGGCAAGGGCGCCGACGGCGCCGAAATTTGTGACGTGCACGTCATAGGCTTCCACGAACATTCCGGGTGTCACGTAACCGAGTTCGACCGGAAAGATATGGCCGTGGCCACCTCGCCCGGCGTCAAAAAAATGCGTGATCCCGTATCTGGCCACAATTTCGCGAACGCGCTTCTGGCGCGCGACGGCTTCCGGACTGACGGCGACAGGCTCATGGTCGGTGCAGATCAGCACACGGTCCGGATCATACAGCCGGTCGACGCCAAGTTCCCGGAGAGCTGCATCGAAATTCACCACGTACCAGTCGTGTATGGTGACCAGTTCTGGCTCCGGATAGATAATGTCGCCCGCCTTGACGTTCCGGCCCATGATCCGGGAGAGGATTTTTTCCGAAATCGTCTGAGCCATCATCGGACCTCCAGATGAGGGAGGCCCCCGAGCCTTGCAAGAGGTTCACTTTTGTGAGCGTACGGGTCGGTCTGGATGTGATGGTCCCCTTGACGCGAAACCGCTCGCTTCCCGGTTTTTGCCTCCACTGTTGCGGCGACGATGGGTCTGCTCCTGCATCCGGTGCCGCTCACCTCTGCCGGTGCAGGCTCCCGGCCTGTCTTCAGTGTCCCGGCTTTCCGCACCGGGGGGCCGGCTGCGCTCGGGGGGATGCCGGGGTTCGTGAGATGTCGGGTAACACGAACGCCATCATATGTTGCGTGGGAGACATTCGGAGCGGCCGATTGCCGGCTTCTGCCCATGCTGTTCATCGACGGAATTGCCTTCGGGTCGACATCGCGCGCGCTGACTCCGGCCGTGGGATCGCGTTGGCAGACTTTGGATGTTCTGCCTTAACCCGTCCGGACACCTGCCTTTTCCCAGTCACAGGACTGTTCGAAGGCATGGGCGGCCCGATACAGCCCGCACTCATCGAAATGCCGGGCGACCAGCATGAGGCCGACGGGGCGATCACCGTCTCCCAGACCGCAGGGAATGGATATCGCAGGATGCCCGGTGACGTTGAAGGGACAGGTGTTGCCGATGGCCTCCCACGAATGTTGCATGGTTTCAAGGAAGCCCGCATCGGGCGAAGGAATTCTTGACGTCAACATTCGGGCCGAAGGCATCAGGAGGAGGTCGTGCCGGTCGAGGACCGCTTCATAGGCTGCGGTCAGAACCCGTCGCTGGTTTTGTGCCTTGGCATAGTGGTGGCTGCCGTAGCGGTGGTTGGCCAGATAGCCGAGCAGCATGCCGAACCGCATGGTATCGGGAAATTCGTTTTCCCGCCCGGCTGCAGCGGCCATGCGGTCCACGAGTGAGGTCGGATACACTCCGGCCAGGTTTTGACCAAATCCGTAGCCACGATACATGACGCTGTAGATTGCATCGAGAGAGATTGCGCCCCAGATCGCCACTCCCTTTTCGTGCATCGGGACCGATACCTCCTCCACCTGGGCTCCGATCGAATCGAAATGCCTTGCGGCTGCGCGCACGCTTGCGTCCACATCAGGATGGGAGTCGTAGCATCCAAATCCCTCCTTGATGACGGCGATTCGCACCCCGTCGACGGGTTGTCCCAGGGCTTCGGTATAGCGGTCGACCTGCGGCACCCTTTGTCGTGTATCGAAGCCGTCTTCGCCGGCAATCGCCTCCAGGAAGAGCGCGTTATTGGCCACATCGGCCGTGATCGGTCCGGTATGGTCGATGGTCGCCTCGATCCCCATAATTCCGGTGTAGGGGACCAGCCCGAAGGTCGGCTTCAGACCGACGACGCCTGAAAATGCGGCCGGGATCCGAATGGAACCCGCCTGATCGCCGCCGAGCGCCATGTCAACATCGCCGCTGGCCACCAGGGCGGCGCTGCCGGTCGAGGAGCCACCGGGTGTATGACCCGGGTTTCGCGGACTCTCCACGATTCCGCTGGCAGATGTCAGGCTGCCACCCGACACACAGAAATATTCACAAACAGACTTTCCGGTAATGGTTGCGCCCGCGTCGAGAACCCGGGTTACGACGGTCGCATCCATGTCCGGGACATACCCCTCGAGAACAGTCGCGCCATTCATCATGGGTATGTCGGCAACGCAGGCGGAGTCCTTGATGGCCACGGTCTTTCCGGACAGGATCCCTTCATCGGCACCCCTGATTGTCGTCTTGACGTACCAGCCTCCGTGCTGATTTTCGTCGCGTTCGGGTTGATGCCAGGACCGATCGGGATATTTCACCTCCGGCAGTGCATCGGGCATGTCTTCGACGGTGTTGTAGGACTCGACAAACGGCGTCATGAACGTCAGGACTTCGCCGATATAGTCGTCATTCATCCTGAAGCCCAACCGGTCGCCGATCTCGGCGAGTTCGGAGGCTGTGGGCATTTCGAATTTCATGTTCAGTTGTCCCGGT
The DNA here is from genome assembly GCA_965221485.1 of Alphaproteobacteria bacterium. Taxonomy (GTDB): domain Bacteria; phylum Pseudomonadota; class Alphaproteobacteria; order MPNO01; family UBA830; genus JAJEBT01. The sequence continues at coordinate 4,252,537 of OZ244893.1, forward strand.
GATGCATTGTTGCAATACAGTTTAGAAGGGGGCCGAAAAATGTGCCAGCGACCGGTCGGTTTGTGCAGGAGCTCTGCGATGCGCTTGCCCGCCGGTACAATCCGGCTGGCTGTCGGTCGCAGCTGCGGTGCAGAGCGGGAGGACGATATCAGGGATTTATCCGGCTCCCCGACTGTCTGAAAATCGACAACATCACGACTGTGGGGCATGCATCGGGGCATGCATCAGCCCCGGGACAGATTCAGGTGCCTGCTTTCCGGGTGATGTTGAACTTCGGCATTCAGTCCGGGCAGATATAGTTCAGGAGACCCTCGAGATCGCAAAGAATTCGGGTACCGCTTTCGATGAAGTCGCAGCGTTTGCAGACCAGGAATTGACGATCCGCTCCTACCATATCCGCGTTTGTCGCGAGTTGCGCCATCTGGCTTCGGGTGGGGTTCGTTGTGAGCTTGATCTCCAGTGCCCAGAGTTCTTCTTCCGTCTGGATCAGCAGGTCGATTTCACGTTGATCGCTTGTGCGAAAATAGAATGCATCGAACTGTCGGTCGGTATATCGCAGCGTTGCAAGTACCTGATCGATAACGAATCCTTCCCAGCTCGCCCCAACCCAGGGTTGATTCTGCAATGCGTTCCGGTCTCCCAGGTTCAGTAATGCGTGCAAGAGACCTGGATCGCGCCAGTAAAGCCTGGGTCGCTTGACCAGGCGCTTGCGCAGGTTCGCGTGATAGGCAGAAAGGCGGCGTACCAGAAACGCACCTTCAAGGTAGTCCACGTAATGATTGACGGTATGGTAGGAGAGTCCGAGGCTTTTGCCGATCTGGCTTGCGTTCCATTGTTGTCCGTGTACAGCCGCTAGCATGAGCAGCAACCGGTATGTTGTTTGCGGATGCGCTGGAAGACCCCAGTTGGGCAGATCCCGCTGTATCAGCAGGTTCAGGTAGTCCCTTTGCCAAATAGGGAAGCCGCGATCGTCGAGTACGCCGCCGTCGGGATAGCCTCCGAATGCCCAGAGGCGCTCTCGTTGGGGCTCGGTATCGAGCTCAGAATGGATCAGAGGAGTGAGCTCAATGACCGAAAGTCTTCCGGCAAGCGACTCGGACACTTGCGTCATGACGTATGGAGACACTGATCCCAGAAGAAGGAAGCGTCCGTTGCGCCTGCGGTCACGATCGATCTCGCCCCGCAGGCGTTCAAATATGCCCGGCCAAGCCTGGGCCTCATCCAGGATAACGAGATCCTGTCCGCCAACCGCATATTCCCATTGCAGATCGATGCGCAGGCGATCGGAGTCCTGTTCCAGATCGAAATACAGCCCGCCGAGAGAGCGAGCCAGTGTCGTCTTGCCGCACTGGCGAGGTCCGATCAGGGCGACAGCTGGATAGGCTTCGAGCCGGGAACGCAGAACCGACGCCGCCTTTCGTTGTATCATTTTTGTAATATAGAATTAAATTTCTAATTTGCAAATTAGATGGTGTCGAGTGCCTGTCTTGCTTCAGGGTCAATTTCGTTCGGTCACTCCGTTTGCCCTCCGGATTATTCCCGCTACGCCGGGATTGCTCTGCCGCGTCAATGCTTCAATCAAGCGGATACGATCGCATCATCCCGCTTTGACCGGACGGCTATCCCAGGACTGCCCAGCTTGGCTGAAATTCGTCGACGGTCGTTCGCCGCATGTCGCGAGGGAACAGGGTCGTGCCTTCGAACGTTCCGGCGCGATGCAGTACCGCCCGGTTGTCCCAGATGACAACGTCGCCCACATTCCATTGATGCGTATAGACATAATTGGGCTGGGTTGCGAATTCGGTGAGGCGAGCGAGCAGTGCCTGTCCCTCGTCATGCGGCAAACCGTAGACGCGGCCCGCGTGTGCACCCACGTAAAAGGCTTTGCGGCCAGAGCGCGGAAGGGTTCGCACCAGAGGGTGGATCACCGGCGGCAATCCCTCGACATGCTCCGGTCCAATGGATCCGAGGCCAGCATTCCTGCGTGACGTCCAGAGGCTGTGCTCAGCGGCGAGATGCTCGATCCTGTCCCTGGTTTCGTCGTCGAGGTCGTCATAGGCGGCCCGGCAATCGGCAAATTCGGTATGTCCGCCTTCCGGCGGCACCACGACTGCGCGCAGCATCGACCATTTGGTCGGCATCGGGTTGAAGGAGGAATCCGTGTGCCACAGCGCATCGCCGGCTCGCATCTTGCGACGCGGATGATCCTCAGGAAGTACCGAGCCGTCGACGTCCAGATTGCTGGCGTCGAAAAGGTAACGTCCGAGCCGGTATGTCTTTGTCCGGTGGCCGCTTGCGACGCCGGCCGGGGTTTCTCGCGGTCCGAAAAAACGGGAGAATTCGGCATGCTGTTCGTCGGTGACGTGGTTTTGGCCGGGTAACACGACGACGGCGTATTCGGCCATTGTGTGCTCAATGAATTCCACCGTCTCCGGCGAGGGTTCAATCGCCATGTCAACGCCCGTGACTTCCGCGGCAAAGACGGGATGAAGTTTTCTGGCTTCCATTTGACCAATCTCCTTCCGACGTCCCATCGACAAGGGCTCCGGCAATCCTTTTCCTGCATATCACCGCTGTCAAGTAACGGTTCGGCCTCCGATGCCCTCAGCTGAGGAATACCTGCCCCATAGCCTGGACTGAAACCCTGTCAGCGGTCGGACTTCCTGACGTAATTCTGCAGTGATCTGGTTCTCAGCAATCAGGAGCGTTCAGTTCAGTAGATGCGATCTCGCTATGTGATGACAAAGAGCGAAATCTGTACTGACGATTTCTGTCGCGCGCCGGTTCCCACAAACAGCATCCGATTGACCCAGGCATATCCCGGATCCCCCGTTTCCAGCCGTGCCTGGGTTCGCATGTAGTAGCTGTCGGGCGGAACATCCTTGCCCGCGGCGAGCCTTTCCATGATGTCCGCGGGTCCATGACGAAAACCATAGTTGATAACCTCGATCAAGGCCCCGTCGTCGGATTCAATGGCGTAGCGTGTATCAAGTTCGGCCGTCCCATCGGCGAAGATCGTTTGCCAGTCTGCGCCGAGATTGAGGATCCGTCCTGATATCTCTGGCCCGGTGACGCGCCCTCCGATAATCGGAATGAGCCTCCGTTGTCCGGCACGCCCGGCACCCATCTCGCGGATCGGTCCAAGCTCGGCCGTGATGTCACAAAAATGTCGCAGGACGGGGACGGGAAGCATGCGATGTTCTCACCAGTCAGCGCGAATACGATGGTTCACGCAAATGCACTCTACACCACTTCATGCGGTCGCACAGGTCATCAGGGCCTTCGTACACAGTTCCGCCCGAGAACCCTGGGAACGTCGCCAGCTCCGGAATGCCGGTTGAGAGATCAGAAGGCAGACGAAGCTTCAGACCCGGGTGCGAAATACTGTCACGGGCAGGCCGCTCCATGAAACCATTCCGTCCTCTCGGCGGGGGCGGCATCTTTCAGGAAGCCCGATGGCGATCAGTTCCTGAAGACCTGATCAGCTCGGCCGCTTTTTCTGCGATCATTATGGTGGGTGCGTTGGTGTTGGCTCCGACAACATCCGGCATGACAGAGCAATCGGCCACGCGCAGCGCGTGCACACCACGGACCCTGAGCGCGCCATCGACCACGGAATCGTTATCTGTTCCCATCCGGCAGGTTCCTGCCGGGTGATAAGCGGTTTCGCAGTTTCTGCGGAGAAAATCCTCTATTTCGGCATCAGCGGTCACATGAGCGCCCGGACGCACCTCGTCGGCGATGACTTCGGAGAGGGGTGGAGTCGCGAAAATCCGCCGCACCATCTTGACACCCTCACGTAACGTTTCCAGATCCCGGCGGTCGTCGAACAGGTTCCAGTGTACCCTCGGAGGATCGGCGGGGTCGGCGGAACGCAACGTGATCCGCCCCCGGCTTTCCGGATGAAGAACGGCGATACGGCAGGAAAACCGGTGCCCGAGGGGCCTGCGAACTCCAGGAAACCACAAATGGGCATCCGGTCCTACTGCGTTAGCCAGCAGTTCTATGTCCGGGCGTTCGCTTTCGGGCCTGATGCGAAGAAAACAAACGCATTGCAGCGGCATGTTGGCGACGGGACCGGTCCTGAACAGAAACCAGCGGAGGACAGACAGGGCCATGCGATCGAACCGCAATTCGGAATCGAATGAAACCGGTTGACTGCATGTGAAGGTAGCGAAGGTGTTGACGTGTTCCTGCAGGTTCCCGCCCACGGCCGGCCGGTCGACGACCACACCGATATCGTGCTGGCGCAACATGTCCGCGGGGCCGATCCCGGACAGCATCAGAAGTTGCGGAGAGTTATAGGTTCCGCCCGACAAGATCACTTCACGCGAGGCGTGGGCGATCCGCAAATCGCCTTTCTGACGATATTCCACGCCGTGAGCACAACCATTTTCGAGAATGACCCTGTGGGCGAGTGCCTGCGTTTCTACCTTGAGATTCGTGCGCTGCAGTGCAGGTCGCAGGAAGGCGCGGGCCGTTGAGGCCCGCCGTCCGCGAGCGATGGTGAATTCGGGGGGTGCGATACCCTCCGGTTCGGCGCCGTTATAGTCGTCGATCCGGGCAAAACCCATCCGTTCTCCGGCGTTCGCAAACATCTCGTAGAGTGGGCTCTGAATTCCGGATGGTGAAATCTGCAGAGGACCCTCTGCGCCATGATAAGGGGTTTCTCCGCGCCAGCTTCGTTCGGATTTCCGGAAATATGGCAGCACCCCGTCATATCCCCATCCCGCAAGTCCTTTCTGCTGCCACAGGTCGTAATCGAGCGGATGACCCCGGGCGTAGATCATTGCGTTGATCGATGAGGTGCCGCCCAGCAGCTTGCCCCGGGGAACAGGAATGCGCCGTCCGTAGCAGTGGGGCTCGGGTTCGGTTTCGTAGCCCCAGCTCAACCGGCGGCGGTTGAGCATCGGTCGCATCGCGATCGGAAGATGAATCCCGGGATGCCGGTCACGGCCGCCAGCCTCCAGAAGCAGCACACGAGCGCTGCCATCCTCGCTGAGCCGGTTGGCGAGCACGCAGCCTGCTGAACCGGCTCCGACAACGATATAGTCATACTCCAAGGCACGCCCTCCAAAAGAACATGACCTGATTACGCGCGGCTCACGGCGGCAAGGATGTCTTCAATCGCACCGTCGGCGAGTGCCCGAATCTCCTCTTTTGTGCGGTCCTGGATCGGGTGGGCGACAAAAATTACAGCCGGGTCATAGCCGAGGTAGCTGTTCTGTATGCGGGCCGCGTCGATGAACTCCGTCGTGGCTACGCCAACAGCGGGAACGCCAAGGCCTTCGAGGTCCCTGATGTCATGCATACAGCACGACGTGCAGGAGCCTCAATCGGCCAGGGCCTCGATAACAACATCGCACTCGGCCGCAATCTTTTGCTTGAGATCCGGTGCCGCAACTTTTGAGAACCTCTCCTTGATGTAACGCCGGACTTTTCCCGTGCGCCCGGCAAGCTTTTGTTCCAGGCGGTCGAGAAATTCGTCTCCCCGCGGTTTGGCAATATCGAGAAGCCCTATGGTCAATCCCGACAAACTGGCCGGGCGTTCGATCCTGGGCTGCTGGATCGGGGCGATTTCTGCTGTCGGATCCAGCAGGATTCGGTCTGCTCTTTTCATATATTGATCTCCTTCGTTACAGGCATCATGCCCGAACTTCCGAGGCCGGAGATAATGGCGGAGTACTTTCCGGCGCGCCCTCCCGCCCGGATGATGTTGAGTGTACCGGTCCGGAATTTCGGGATCAGGCGATCCGGGTCGCTTCGTTCCTTTTCGGACAAGGGGCCGAGCCCGCTGCGTCCAGGTACAAGGTCGCCCACCCGAACTTGCAGCCTTTCCTCAAGATATTGACGCAGATCCTCCTTTGACCACCCTGCCTCGAAAAACACGTTCTGGTGTTCGCCTCCGACCACAAGGAAGGCCGAAACTTCATTGACCTGATAACGGTTGTAGATGGCGAGCAGAGACTGGATGTAGGTCTCGCAGAGTTGCTCGGGCGTTCGCGAGACGTGATCAATGACGGGTGTTACTCCGTCACCCCCGAACAGGGTTACGGTGGACGCTTCGCGCGCGTAGCCCTTCTCGACAGCATAGGAGGTCCAGCGCAGATCCGAGTCATCCTCGGCGAAGCAGAAGCTGTATTTTCCGGGGTTGCCGAACACAGCCCGGTCGATTTCTCCGGGAAGGCCGCCGCCGATATTGCGGACAATGAGCTGCAGGGTCCGTCCGATAGCGGCGTGCGCCCGGTTGCCTTGCCCAAAGACATTGCCGCCGGCGTTCATTCCGATCTGCCTTGCGACGGGTCCGTTAACCATCACGACCGGCCCCACCGTGTTGGTTGTTGCGAGGATTCCGTGGAGATTGAACTGTGGAAGCAGCGCGGCCTCCATGACGGCGAGGACGACGGGCATGTATTCGGGTTTGCAGCCGGCCATGACCGCATTGATTGCGATCTTCTCGACTGTGCAGGGGACCAGGTTGGGTGGCATCAGCCCGATCGATTCGTCAGGCCGGCGACGGATGCTGTCGAGGACCTTCAGCACCCGATCGGGCGTTGGCGGAACCACGGGCATACCGTCGGTCCATCCGCGCTCATAACAGGCCTCTGCCGCGTCGGCGTTCGGTGCGAGAGCAATTTCCCGCGATGAAAGCCCGGTATTTCCGTACTGCGCCCGAAGCCGGAATTCCGCATCTTTCTCCTCGGTCAGGCTGCCGCAACCCGGCCGGTTTGCTGGCAATCCCGCTCCCAGTCCGTCGATTCCGGTGACCGTTTGCCATTCCGCCCGATTCCAGCCCACGGCGCGGGCAGTTTCGGTTCCACCTTCCATGCGGATCAGTGTAGGAACGATCCGGACGCCGAGACGGTAGGAAATTTCCAGATCGCTGTCATCGAACACGTCCGAAACAGATTCGGGGAAGCGGGGATCGTCCTGACTGTACACGTACAGCGGTTCAGAGCATTGCTCCAGCGACTCCAGTATGGAAGCGATCAGCGCACAGGTCGGGCAGTCGCGCTTCACGATGGCGACGAGGCCGTCGGTTGGCGGTATCAAGGCCATGCCTGCAGAACCGACTGCGAAGACCGGTCTTCGGGGCGCGACGGAATGATGGGCCGCATCAGGAGAATCCCATATGCCGGACCAGAAACAGGGCGATTCCGGAAAGGCGACAAGCAGGGCGAGGCGCACAAGATCCGCACCGATGAAAGGCAGGACGCCCTTGTAGATGTTCACGAGCCCGATGTCCTTGACCATGTTGTTCATGATGAAGCAGATCATGCCGATGGGTGGCGAAATCAGTCCGATTTCCACCGTCATGACGATCAGGACACCGAACCAGATGGGATCGAGACCAAGCTGGAGGACGACGGGATAGAAAATCGGGATTGTAAGCAAGATCACCGCGAGCCCGTCCACCAGCATCCCGGCCACGATGTAGAAGATCATGATCAGGATGATTATGCCTGTAGCTCCGAACGGCAGTCCGGTCAGGAAATCTCCAAGCTTTTGTGGTGCCTGGGTGACCGCAAGGAAGTACTGGAACAGGAAGGCGGATACCAGGATGAAAAAAATCGCTGCCGAGGTTCTCAGGCTTTCAATGAGTGCGTCCACGATCGCCTGTCGTCCCAGCCGGCCGCGCGCAATGCCGATAATGAGCGCACCGAGGACACCAAGTCCCGCGGCTTCGGTGACCGTGACGAAGCCACCATAGATTCCGCCAATCACAAGCAGGAACAGCACGATGGTGGCCCACACGTCCCTGGTGCTCTCCAGTCGTTCCTGCCATGAGGCCCGTTCTCCGCGCGGCATCCATTCCCGCTTGACGCGGTAGAGGACCTGGATCACCGCGCAATAAAGAACGATCGACAGCAGCCCTGGCAAAATTCCGGCGACAAACAAGGTCGCGACGTCGAGCTCGGTCAAAATGGCATAGAGGATGAACATCACCGATGGCGGGATCATGATCCCCAGGGTTCCCCCCGACGCAATCACACCCGCCGACAGTCCCGGGTCGTAGCCCACGCGCCGCATTTCCGGCAAGGCGACATGCGTCATGGTGGCTGCGGTCGCGATAGACGAGCCGTTGATTGCCGCGAAACCGCCGCAAGCGAGGATGGTCGCCATTGCCATTCCGCCCGGCAGATGCCCGATCCAGGCATTGGATGCCCGAAACAGTTCTCGCGACATCCCGCCGGCGCTGACCAGAACGCCCATGAGAATGAACATGGGGATTACGCTGAAATTGAAATTGGTCACCGTTCGGATCGGGGAGTCGATGAGAATTCCCATTGCTGCATCGAAGTCCACCATGTATCCGAAGCCAACGACGGCTACGGAACCGAGGCTGATGGCGATCGGCACGCGCATCAGCATCAGCAGAACGACGATCAGGCAGCCGACAATTGCGACAACCGTGGCTTCATCCATGCGGCGGGCGTCCCCGGTTGGTCTGGAAGACCACTGCCTGCCATCGAATGGCGGCCATGATCACGGCCGCTACGATCCCCACAGAGGCGAGCGAGTAACCGGTCCACAGCGGTATGGCGAGGTCATTGGAGATTTCTCCGGCTTCCAGGATATCGAATACCTTGAAGGTAATTGCGTATCCGAACGCGGCCAGGAAACCGAGATTGACAGTGTACCCGACGACATCGAAGACGCGGCGCATACCGTCGCTTCCGAAAGTATACAGGATGTCCACCGTTATCTGGCGGTCCGCGTAAGTGGCGGTCGCAATTCCCCAGCAGATTGCGATTCCCTGCATCATCTGGCCGAGAACGAATGCATCAGGGATATGGGTCGAAAAACCGTAACGCAGGATCGCTTCACTGAAAGTGATCAGGGCCAGAAAACCGATCGCATAGCCTGCGGTCTTTTCAATAAGGGTAATGATCCGCGCCAAGGGCGGTAATCCCTGCAGATGTTTTCAGGAAAGGAGTTGCCACCGCGACGGGGAACGCGGTGGCAACTATGAGCTTCATAGCGTCAGAACTGCGCGTTTTCCTTGCGCAGCTCGGCTTCCAGTTCTTTCAGCACGGCAGCCGGATCGTAACCGGCCTTGCGCACCGACTCTTCCCAGAGCTTCACAACCGGAACTGCGGCCTGCTTCCACTGTTCAAGTTCGGGCGCGCCAGGTTTTGTCCAGGTGTGACCGGACAGTTCGCGGGCCGAAGCCTGATCCTTTTTGTCGGCTTCATACCAGTAGCGGTAGGTCCTCGCAGACCATTCCGCTGTGCAGTGCTGGTCGATAACTGTCCGCTGGCCAGCGCTCATCTTGTCGTAGGTCCTCTTGCTGATGCCGTGGGTAAACGTCGACACGTAGAGCGGGACGTCCAGGGTGAATTTGACCACATCCTTGAACTTGAATGTGCCGGTCAGCCCGCCCATGGTGACAGTAATACCGTCTGTGATGCCTTTTTTCAGCGTATCCTTGGCTTCCATGATGGGCACCTGGACAGGGTTGCCTCCGAGTGCGGTAACGAAGCGGGACATGGTCTGGTTGGCCGAGCGGATGTTGAGGCCCTTCACATCGGATGGCACCCGGACCAGCCTCTTCGTGGTATGAAACGTGGCCCGTTCATGGGTGAAGACGTGGCAGACATAGTGTTCCGGCATTTCGCTGGCCGCATATTTTCTGTACCAGCGGGTCAGTGCACGGGCTGCAGGAAGGCTGTCCCTGATGGTGAAGGGCAGGTCGGAAGCACCCAGTACAGGGAAGCGGCCAGGCGTATAGCCGGGGTTGATCAACCCGAAATCCGCGATGCCACGCTTGACCATATCGTAATGATCTCTTCCCGAACCGAGCTGGCTGGATGGGAAAAGGGTGGTTGTAATTGTTCCTCCAGAGGCCTTTTCGACGGATGCAGCCCATTCCTTGTAGCCCGGTGTGAGTTTGTGAACGGGAGGCACCCAGTAGCTGAGTTTGAGCTTGACGGCCTTGTCTGCGGCTTGTCCTGTGCCGGCAACAAGGATCGTGGTCAACAGGGCGCTGAATACAAAACATGCTGGACGCTTCATGAATCTCTCTCCCCATAATTTGTTCGGCGCAGGATGCGGCGGCGCGAAAATCGTCGATGGCATCTCTACCGGAATAGGGACATGCCAGCACAGGTCCTGCATTCAGGTCAAGGATTCGTGATGACGAATGTCCGGTGGGGTCGCTTCGTCAGGAGCACCGAATTGATGGCTTCCACTTGTCCGGAACGTAGCGCCGGGAATGCGGAGATCACGATGGCCATGCCATTCGGCGTTGTCTGGTGTCTTGTCCGGGCGGGTCGAGAACGAAACACGGGACCCGTGCCCGGCCGCTTTTTCCGTCTGGCCAGATTCCAAGGGCCCCTGCAAATTCTGTCGAGCACTGATGAGGCCCGCGGGTACCGGAAATGGGGACGCAGCAAGTCGCCTGGCGAACCACGATGTCAGGAAAGGAACCTCGCCTTTCGACATCACCCTGGTTTGCAGCCACGGTTTCCAAAATCCGGAGACGCCGGTGCCTGAACTGCCGACTGCGGGTGATGGAAGGGCTGTGCGCCAATGGAACTGGACGACCTGAGAGTGCCAGCTGTGCGTCCGCGCGGCAGTGCCGCGGGCGTGGCCGATGGGTGAGAGGCCTGTCTTACCGTGTTCTCACGGGTGGCCGGGGTGCAGCTGCAAGCAACATGCGGGTATAGTCATTTACCGGACGGGTCATCACCTGATCTGCCGACCCGCGTTCAACGATCTCGCCAGACTTCATGACCAGGACCTCGTCGCACAACAGACGCACCACATTCAGGTCATGGCTGACAAACAGGTATGACATACCCAGCGTGGCCCGCAGATCTACCAGAAGATTCAACACGATCGCCTGGATCGAGACATCGAGCGCTGCCGTCGGTTCGTCCAGGACCAGGAGTCTCGGATCAAGAGCTATGGCGCGGGCGATGCCAACACGTGCCTTCTGGCCTCCGGAAAGCTGATGCGGAAACCGGGTGAGCAATTCTCGGGGAAGCCCGACCAGATCGCTCAGATACTCCACCCGTTCACGCGTTTCGCTCTTGCCGAGGCGTGCAATGCGAGCCAGCGGTTCGGTAATTGCGGAGGCCGCTGTGGAACGGGGATTGAGGCTGTCTGTGGCATCCTGGAATACCATCTGTATTTCACGCCGCCGGGGATGGGTCGGAAACCGTGACGCAGGCGTTGCTGCAAGGTCATCGCCATCGAAGATGACCCGGCCAGAGGTCGGGTCCTGAAGGCGTACGATGATCTCGGACGTTGTGGACTTGCCGCAGCCCGATTCTCCAACCAGCCCAAGCGACTGGCCTTCCCTGATCCGGAAGGAAATTCCGTTCACGGCTTGTACCGGACCTGATTTGCCCCGATAGATCTTGACCAGATCAGACACTTCCAGGAGTGCGCGGTCACCAACCTTGTGGTCTCGTGTCCCGGTTCGTGCCTCTGCGGGCAGCAACTCGCGAATCGTGGTGCCTGGACGCGGTGTCGCATCGACCAGTCGACGGGTATAGGCCTGGGCCGGTGTCGCAAACAGCTCCGACGGTGTGCCTTGCTCGACGATCTTGCCGTCCTTCATCACCAGGATCCGATCGCAGTACTCGGCGGCCAGTCCGAGATCATGGGTGATCAGGATCAGGCTCATCGCGCGCGCGCGGACCAGGTCGCGCACAAGGTCCATCACCGCCTTCTGCGTTGTGATGTCGAGCCCCGTCGTCGGCTCGTCGGCGATCAGGAGTCGCGGTTCGCAGGCCAGTGCGACAGCAATGACGACTCGCTGGCACATCCCGCCGGAAAGCTCGAACGGATAAGCGTCGTAGCGGGCTTCGGCGTCGTTGATGCGTACGTCCTCAAGAGCCTGGATCGCCTTGGCGCGTGCTGTCGCACGAGTCGCCTGGGCATGCCGGCGCAGCACATCCTCGATCTGGTGACCAACCCGGCGGATCGGGTTGAGCGCAGCGCGGGGATTTTGAAATATCATTGATATTTCGCGTCCGCGGATGTCACGCATTTCCGGTTCCGTCGCATCGCGCAGATCGATTCCATCATAGATGACATCGCCCGTCCGGATGTTTCCGCTCGTCTCAAGGATGCGCATCAACGCGTAGGCGGTGACGGATTTTCCGGAGCCGCTCTCGCCGACGATTCCGAGGCATTCGGCCTTGTTGACGTCAAAGGAAAGTCCGCCCACAGCTTCCACGGTGCCTCTTCGGGTGCCGAAGACCACGGACAGGTCGTGAACGGAAAGCATCAGGTACGGCGCCTGGGATCGACGATGTCGCGCAGTCCATCGCCCATGAGATTGAAGGTGAAGACCGCCAGCATCAGCCAGAGTCCTGGAAACAACGCCAGCCACCATTCGCCGGAGACGATGAAATTCGCACCCTCCGCGACCATGATACCCCATTCCGGTGTCGGCGGCTTTACGCCCAGCCCGATGAACGACAGGCCGGCCGCGTTCAGAATCGCCCAGCCAAGGTTCAGCGACACCTGAACCATCATTGGCGGCAGGGCGTTGGGGAAGATATGTACGGCCAGCACGCGCAGATCGGAATTGCCGGCCAATCGGGCCGCCTGGGCGAATCCTGCATTACGCCGGATATTGACCTCGGCCCGGACCACGCGGGCGTAGAAAGGGATGTTGATGATCGCGGTTGCGTAGATGATGTTTTCGACGGTATTGCCAAGCGCTGCTACTACTCCCATGGCCAGCACGAACAGCGGGAAGGCCATGATGGTGTCCAGACAACGGTTCAGGGCTGCGTCAATCCAGCCTCCCCAATACCCTGCCGTTGATCCCAGAATGGAGCCAATCACGAAGCTGATGGCCACCGCTGCGACCGAGATGGTCATGTCCAGCCGGGTCGCGACAATGACCCGGCTGAAGACATCTCGGCCCAGATTGTCGGTGCCGAACCAATGGGCCCAGCTGGGTGGTTGCAAGGCCCGCGCGGCATTCGTGGCCAGCGGATCATGCGGGACCAGCGACGGGCCCAGCACAGCGCAGCCGAGGAACAGCGTCAACATACAGAAGGCCAGCAGGGTTACCGGGTTCTCGCGCAGCACAAAGGCCATACGGGCGAGCGTGCCGGTCTGCCTGACCCGGGCGGTTCCGGTAATCAGCCCAGCCCGATTCTTGGGTCGATCAGCGCATACATGATGTCGATCGCCAGATTCAGAGCCACAAACAGCAACGCCATGGCCAGAACGAAACCCTGGACCGCGGCATAGTCCGAAACGACCAGGGCCTCCACCGCGTAGGATCCGATTCCTGGCCATGCGAAGACCTTCTCGACCAGTACATTGGCGCCGAGGGTAAAGGAGAACACCATGCCCAGTGTCGTAATGACTGGTAACATTGCGTTCTGGAAGGCATAGCGATAGAGCACTTTCCCCCGGCCCAGTCCGGCAGCCCGTGCGGTTCGAATGAAATCCGAAGACAGTGTTGCCAGCATCGCCGCTCGTGTCATCCGCGCGATCGGAGCCAGGGTAAACAGGGCCAGCGTGACCGCGGGCAGGATCAACTGTCCGGCTGCACCCCGGAATGTGGACCAGTCTCCTGCGAGCGCAGCGTCGATCAGGTAGAATCCCGTGACGTGGGGCGGCGGAATATGGATAAAATCCAGCCGCCCCAGCGGCGATGGTGCCACCCCCAGCAGATAATAGAAGACATAAATCATCAGAATGCCGGTGAAGAAGGTTGGCATGGAAACGCCTGCGGTTACCATTACCCGGCAGAGGTGATCCACCCAGGTGCCGGGTCGTGTCGCCGCCAGAACACCCAGCGGGATGGCGATGCCCGCTGACAGGATCAGCGCACAGAGCGTCAGCTCCAGCGAGGCCGGCAACCGTGATGCCAGGTCTTGAGCAACCGGCTGGCCGGTGGAGATCGCTGTGCCCAGATCGCCGGCAAGGAGGTCACCCGTATATATGAGGAATTGCCGAAACAGGGTTTGGTCCAGCCCCAGGGCCGTACGGATTTCCGCGATCGAGGCCGCGTCTGCTGCGGGCCCGGCGAAATAGGCCGCCGGGTCACCCGGCAAGGCGCGGGTCAGCAGAAACGAAATCACCACCACACCCGCGACCACAGGCACGGCCTGGGTCATCCGTCGCAGGATCATTCCGGTACGGCCCGGCATCATGGGGTCAGGATGTTCCCCTGGTCAGGGGGCGCACATCGATCTGGCGATGAAACCAGAACTCGTACCCTGTTGCACCGTTCATAGCTACGTTCAGAGCGGGCTGCCAGAGCGGAATGCGCGGCAAGTCCTCAAAGGCGATTTCAAAGAGACGCTTGATGTTCGGTGCATAGGACGGGTCGTCCATGGGAATGTGCAATGTCGAGTCCACCAAGGCCTCGACCTCGTCACTCTTGTAGTTTGACGAGTTGAACAGATGACCGTGCTTGTAGGCCCAGAAGAAATAGTAGTCGGGCGTGTTCAGCCAGCCACCGAAATTCTCCAGATGCAGCGGCAGACGTTTTTCGACGAGCGCAGCGGTTCGCCAGCTGGCACCCGGGATTTTTTCAATTGTCGTCCTGATGCCCAATTCTGCAAACGCTTCCTGCAGCAGCAACGCCGTTGGTTCCATCCAGTCCGCCAGTCCAAGGCTGATCGAGAGCGGTACCTCGAATCCGGCCGAGAAGTCCGAAGCGGCCATATGCTCCTTCGCCCGGTTCATGTCGGTGCTGTAGGGCGACCTGCGAGGCCATTCGATGCCAGTTTGCTCCTTGGCGCCACCCCACATAGGCTCCCCGCGGCCATAGGCGGCCGTCTGGAATATGGCTTCATAAGGAATCGCCCAGGCCAGCGCCTTGCGAACATTGGCATCCTGGAACGGCTTGAAGTTGAAGTTGGGGCACAGGCAGTGGATGCAGTTTTCGATCGGAGTGGAGTAGACCTCGACCCCGTCAAGCGCATCCAGTTCGGCTGCGTCCTTGTTGGGGATATTGAAAGACATTTGCACATCACCGCGTTCAATCAGGGCACGGCGGGTGGCAGGGCTGGGGACTTCGCGCACAACGACGCGACGATAGGCGGGCAGGGGACCACCAACCCAGTTGTCATTGCGCTCATACACCAGTTGCTGACCCTGTTGCCAGGCGATCACCTTGTAGGCGCCGGACCCCGCGGTGGTGGTGTGCAGGTATTCCATGGCCCAGGGATCGGCAGCAGTGGCATTTGCTGCAGCGACCTCGGAATTGATGATAAAGGGCACTGGTACTGCCAGATCCGGCAGGGTCAGCTTGGAGGCGCGGTCCAGCGTGATCACGAAGGTCTCGTCATCCAGGGCTGTGAACTGTTCCGGGCGAATCAGGCCGCCGGCCTTCATCTGAACCGATGGGAAACCACCGACGGATACAGCGCGGTCGAAGGACCACTTGACGTCTGCCGCCGTGACCTTGCGTCCGTCCCAGAAGGTCGCGTTCGGCTTCAGCTTGAACGTCATGGTCAGACCGTCATCGGAAATCGACCAGCTTTCTGCCAGTTCGGGCTCGATCACCGAGTAATCGTAGGACAGTCCGCCGTCCGGGGTATTTTTTGTGCCGAAACTGACCAGCCGGTCATAACAGTTCACCGCTACCTGGTATGAGGCCCGGTTGGTGCCTGTCCGATGAAGATCCAGCGAGTTGATGGTCTGGCCGCTGACGATCACCATGACGTCTCGCGACTGGCCATGGGCGGGTGGTATCACCTTCAGAAATGGCAGTACCGCTGCGCCGGCAATGGCACCGCCGGACATTTTGAGAATTTGTCTCCGGGAACAATCTGACATGACGCATTACTCCTTTCGTCACGGAAGTTGGCGCACAGGTTACGGTCTGGCTGCGTTGCAAAATAGTGCTATTTCTGCATCTATCTGCTGCAAATCATGCAGCAGATAGACTTGCCCCGGCATCGGCAGGTCGCCAGTTGATCCTGCCGATGCCGGCGCCTTGTGCGGGAGGCCCGGAGACACACTGCATTCCCGGCCCCGGCAGAAGCCCAGGCATCGCCCGCGCCGGTTTACGGCATCATGAGCGCGCGATGCTTTCCGGGAATCCCACGTCATGAAGGCAGCATCCGGAGCGGTCTCCGATCGGAACCCCTTGTGCATCCGGATCTGCAGCATGACCGGCGTGCAAGGCCCGCAACCTCTCGACCCGGGACATCGAGCTGAGCCCTCTGGACGCCACAGAGCTTCGCGTTTCCAACCGGGCTCACGGGACGCTCATGATCCGGCAGTGTTCCGACTGTCCCGGTTGCCCGACCGGGCGAGGCAGACTGGAGTCCACACCCGGGTGTGGTTTTGTGGCGTTTGAAGACCGTGATGCTCGATCTCCGGGACGTGGTCCGTGCGGCGCCGTCCCGCGCCGGGATCCCAATCCGCTGCCGTTCAACCAGACAGCGGGCCGGTGGGTGGATCCGGCCGAAGACCCGCCTTCTCGCCAGAATTTCGCGGTCCGGACCATGACTTGTACGCCTGTCATGGCGAAGAAAGCCGATCTTCCGCCTGCATCAGGGAAAATGCGACCGGGCCGCTGGTCATGATACGAGGGTCGATCCCGCGATCGCGGAAGACCGGGCGGTATCGGTCAGGTCAGCTGGCAGCACCCTCCGGAACGCAAGTCTGCAACGGAGATCCGACCTCGCTGGTCCGGTTCTTCACTCGTGTGATTCCAGAAATGCGCGCCAGCCGCCATATTCGGTAATGTCCCTTGCGCCGGCGATTCCCGCGTTTTCGACGAGAAACCCGTTGACGTTGCTGCCGTCGGCAAGCATGACCGTGCCGAAGGAGAGAGGTGCTGGTGTGGCCGCCATGATCCGGGATAGGCCTTCGGCAGGGAGTGCCCAGATTTCAAGTTCGATCGCCGCACCCGTCTCACAGCGAAGCATTCCAGGGCGGGCCGGTGTGCTGCCTGCCAGAGCGAAGAGCCGGTAGACCGGTGCTGTCGCTGCGGTTTGCAGGTACCGCCCCGCCCGCGATGTCAATTCATGATTCAGCGGCAACCCGGACATGTGGGCTCCGACCACGGCCAGTGCAATCTCACCGGGAAGCGGTCCGTTGCGTGTCGTGGCTGCGACGGGTACGGGGTTTGTGGTTGCCCCGAGACGTGTTGCGAGGGCCTGATGCAACGGAGTTGCAAGGGCTGCCGCCATAACATCCCCACCGGCAGATGCAATCAGGGTGATGCTGCCGGGGCGCCCATCCGAACGCGGGCCGGTCGGCACGCTGATCCCGCAGAGATCCATCAGATTGACGAAATCGGTGTACTTGCCAAGGCGGGAATTCGCGCCTGTCGGATCCGCCTCGATGTCTGCGATTGAAGGGAAACCGGGGATGCTGGGCACGCACAGCAGGTCGACCTCTGCGAGGAGCGGCGCAGTCTTGCGTTTGAGTTCGGCCAGACGGTAGATGCCGCGAAATGCGTCCACAGCCGAAAGCTGTGTCGCGCTGCCAATGACCTGGCTGGTGACGGGATGTATGGACCCGGGATTGTCCCGCATCAGGGCATCGATCACACTGAGCCGTTCCGCAACCCAGGCGCCGTTGTAAAGCAGGGATCCGATCTCGTAGAACGGTGAGAAGTCGAGCTCCACGATTTCGGCGCCACGGGTTTCAAGATGCGCGAGTGCTGAAGCGAAGCTTGCGGCCTGCACCGTGTCTCCGAAAAACTCCCGCGTTGCAGCATCGGGTACACCGACCCTGATTGACGGCGGGGCTGCGCCGAGAGGTGGCACAGCAACATCGCGGGAGAACGCGTCTGCGGTATCATGGCGGGCAGCGACCGCGAACACCTGCCAGGCGTCGGGTACGGTCAGCGCAAATACCGAGACTGTGTCCAGCGTCCGGCAAGCGGGGACAACGCCGGCCGCGGAGATGGCACCCAGCGTCGGCTTCAGCCCGACGATGTTATTGAGTGCTGCCGGCACCCGGCCCGATCCCGCTGTGTCGGTGCCGAGTGCGAAAGATACAATCCCCTGCGCCACGGCCACAGCGGAGCCGGAAGAGGACCCTCCCGGCACGATATCAGGATCAAGTGCGTTCCTTGGCGGTCGATAGGGTGAGCGGAGTCCGACGAGGCCAGTAGCGAACTGGTCGAGGTTGGTCTTGCCGACGGGGATCGCGCCCGCCGCCCTCAACGCAGCGACAGCAAATGCATCAGTGTCGGGCAGATAGGCATAGGCGGGGCAGGCTGCGGTGGTGGGGCAGCCGGCGAGATCGATATTGTCCTTGATCGCAAAGGGAATGCCCCACAGCGGGAAGGCTTCGGGATCGAAGGGGGGCAGCGACGATGCCTCGGCGATGCAGTCGGTTTCGGAGCGGAGATGAATGAAGATGCCCGGATCATCCACCTTCTCGTTCCGACGATAGACTTCGGCGATGATTTCTGTTGGCGAAGTTCCATCGGCGAAGGATGCATGCAGTGACCCGATGTCAAACCCGAGGCCTTCCAGCTGACGGCTCACGGCTCCCCCTCCAGGAATTCAACCGGGCGCTCCCAGCTGATGAGAACCACACATCCCTCCCGCGACCAGACCGAGTGCATCGTTCCTTCCGCGTTGAGAACCAGGGAACCTGCGGGATAGTCACCGCGCTCGTCGCTCTGCATGCCATCCAGTACCAGTATGGTTTCGAGCCCGGTATGCCGGTGGCGGGGCACAGCTGCACCCGGTGCATAGCGGAGAACGGCAACGGCAGGTTCGCCCCTCTTGAGCTCGCAGATTTCCACACCCTCACGGAACGCAGAGAAGTCAAGGTTCCGCCAGCTGCCGCTGGTCAGGAGCGGAATATGGAGTGATCCATTCATTTCCTCATCCATTCAGTGCTTTCTCGATTTCGTCGACTGTCGCGGTCCAGCCAATGATGGCCCCCTGGGCGCGGATCATCGCCAGGGTCGCCGCCTTGAATTCGGGGAAATAACTTTCGGTCGCATCTTCAGCCAGTAGGCATTCAAAACCCCGGTCGTTCGCCTCTCGCATTGTTGTCTGAACGCAGACTTCGGTTGTCACACCCGCGAGAAGCAGGCTTCGCTTGCCGTGCCGTTCGAGCTGATCGGCAAGGGGTGTGGCATGGAACGCCCCCTTGCCCGGCTTGTCGATGACAAGCTCGCCCGGAGCAGGAGCGAGTTCGGACACAATTTCGGCGCCGGGTTCTCCGGCGATCAGGATACGCCCCATCGGGCCCCGATCGCCGATGCGCAGTGCCGGCGATCCCCGGTCACGCTTGGCGGGCGGACAGTCGGAAAGGTCAGGCCTGTGGCATTCCCGTGTGTGGATCACCAGCAGACCCGCCCTGCGGGCGGCCGCGATCAGCCGGGCGGTGACCGGGATGATGGCCTGGAGCGGGGTCACGTCGTTCCCGAGCGCTGCGCCGAAACCGCCGTCTTCAATGAAATCCCGCTGCATATCAATCACGATCAGCACTGTTGCCGCCGGGTCAAAATGATAGGGAAAGGGTCGGGCTGACGAAATACTGACCATCAATGGCGGCCCCCCATACGGTGACCGATTTCGGTCAGATCGGCGGTCGCAGCGGCACAGTCGTAAGTGATCCGTCCCTCTGACATCACCAGCACGCGATCTGCGAGTTCCATGATTTCGTCGAGATCTTCGGACATGAGAAGCACTGCGGTGCCGGCGTTCCGCGCGACCATGATCCGGGCGTGAATCTCGGCAACTGCGGTAAAATCCAGGCCGAAACATGGATTGGAGATCAACAGAAGATCCACACTGCCATCCAGCTCGCGCGCCAGCACGGTTCGCTGCACATTGCCGCCCGAGAGCGCAGAAATCGGCGCATCCAGCGAGGCGTAACGGACCTTGAAAGCTTCGACCAGCTCTGCGGCGCGGGTCTTCATTTCGCGCATCGACAGCCAGATCCGGGAGCCCTGGCCATTCAGGTCAAAACTGCGAAAACTGATGTTTTCGGTCACTGACATACGCGCGACGCAGGCGTTTTGCAGTGGTTCTTCGGGAAGATAGCGCACGCGGTTGATCCGCGCTTCTCTCCGCGTGGCACTGTAGGGCAAACCATTGACCCGTATCTCGCCCGCGGACACGGACCGCTGGCCAGTGAGCACTTCCATCAGTTCCACCTGGCCGTTCCCCGAGACCCCGGCGATACCAACGATTTCGCCGGCATGAAGGTCAAGAGAATCGACGATGATATCCTTCAGACCGGAACGGTCCGGGGCGCGCAGGCCGGCGACCGTCAGAACCGGTGGTCCCGCTGCACCGGTGCGCGGTGCCGGCTCGACGCGAACGTCCTCGCCGATCATCAGCCGTGCCAGGTCGGCATGGCACAGGTCGGCGACCGGACCCGATCCCGCAAGCTGGCCCCGCCGGAGTACCGAGACCTCGTCGGCATAGGCCGTGACTTCCCGGAACTTGTGGGTGATCATCAACACCGTAATCTCACCTGCCCGGCACAGCGTCCTGACATGACCCAGGGCCTCGTCAGCCTCGTCAGGTGTCAGGACCGATGTGGGTTCGTCGAGAATCAGGAAGCGGCGGCCGAGATAAAGCTGCTTCAGGATCTCAAGCTTTTGTTTTTCTCCGGCGGACAGTGTGCTGACGGCCTGATCAAGCGGCACGGCGAACGGCATTCGCGCCATAAACGACTCGAGACTGTTCTTTTCGGCCTGCCAGTCGATCACCGCAGGCGCATTCTGACGGCTGATCACAAGATTTTCCGCCGCAGTCAGTGACGGTACGAGAGTGAAATGCTGATAGACCATCCCGAGCCCGTGGGCGTGGGCCGCCCTGGGATCTGGCACCTCCACCTCGCGGCCTCCCACCATCAGCTGGCCCTCGGTTGCGCGATAGAAGCCCATGATGCACTTGACCAGGGTCGACTTTCCGGCTCCGTTTTCTCCGAGAAGGGCGTGGAAGGTCCCTGGCCGGATCCGGATCGAGACACGATCAAGTGCGGTAAACGCCCCGAACCGCATGGACATGCCCACGGTCTCGACGCCGAGCGCACCGGTTTCGAGACGGTGCCGGAGAGTCATGGAAGTCCGGCGATCAGTGCAGTGCTGTTGGCGACCGCACCAAAGACGCCACCCTGCATCCTGACCATCCTTATTGCGGCGTCATGGTTGTTCCGGTCGGTGGCGCCGCAGCAGTCTTCCAGAACCACACACTCGAACCCGCGATCGTTGGCCTCGCGCATCGTGGTGGAAACGCACACATCCGTCGTGATACCGCAAATCACCAGATTCCTGATGGTTCTGGTCCGCAGGATCAGCTCCAGGTCTGTCGCGTAGAAACTTCCCTTCCCGGGCTTGTCGATGACGACCTCACCCGGTTCCGGAGCAAGTTCCTCGATAATGTCCCAACCGGGTTCGCCACGGACCAGGATCCTGCCGCAAGGACCGGGCTTGCCGATTCCGGCACCGATTCTCTGCGAGCGCCAGGCCTTGTTGGCAGGCAGGTCAGCCAGATCCGGACGATGGCCCTCCCGGGTATGGAAAACAGGATAGCCCCGGCTTCGCATTGCGGCGAGAACCCGGCTGATGGGCTCAATCGGTGCGCGGGTCAGTGACAGGTCATAGCCCATCTTGTCGACGTAGCCGCCTTTGCCGCAGAAATCTGTCTGCATGTCGATCACGATCAACGCGGTATTCGCCGGCCCGAGATCACCGTCATACGGCCACGGGTAAGGGTCCGAGGCAATGGCGTGGAATTCGGCTTCAGCTGTCATATCGCCGCCTCCTTGATCCTTTCCCCATAAAGCCGCGTGGGTGCGTCGAAGCCGCAGGAAGTGCCATCCTTCTGAATGATTTCGTCGTCCCAGGGCAACCGGTATGAGCCCGCGGCAAGGTCGGTCATGTAGCTGTAGGGACAGTCCTGTGCCCCGCCCTTGACGGCGACATAGCCGCGGTGGCCAAGCTGGTAGATGTTGTTCTCGACCCCCCAATGGAGGCGGGCCTCGCGCACCAGATCAGGGCGCACCTCGGCAGTGATGATCTCGTCGGCCCGACCGCTGGTTCCATGGGCCAGAATGGAACCATCAAAATTGACAATCATGCCTTCGCCCATCGAATCGAAGTCGCCATCCGACCCGCTCATGCAAACATTTGCCGTGACCATCAGATTGCAGAAGGCGTTGGACTGGTTGGTAAATCGCCAGCTCTCCCGTATGGGAGCGGTGTATCCCGCAGTCCGCAACATGATCTCGGCGCCGCGATAGGCTGCCTCCCGCGCCATCTCGGGAAACATTCCGTCATGACATATGATGAGCGCGATGCGGGCGCCCTTCGGGCCGGCAATGACGGGGATGCCCAGATCACCGGGCTCCCACGGCTCGACCGGCACCCAGGGATGAAGCTTGCGGTAGTACAGCTTCACCGTGCCGCTGTTGTCGATGATAAGTCCCGAGTTGTAAGGATTGCCGCCCGGGTTTTTTTCCATGATCGAAAAGCAGCCCCACAGGTCGTTGTCGCAGCAGGCCTGACGGAAGGCAGCGACTTCGGGGCCGTCCAGGCTGCACATGATTTCGGGATTGGTGTCCATTGACAGCCCGTGAAGCGCATACTCGGGGAACACGACGAGGTCCATCGTCGACATGTTGCGGCGTGCCTTTCCCACCATGGACACGATCCGGCGGGTTTGTGCCGCAAGGTCGTCAGGAGTCCTTACGACCGGAAGCTGAAGTTGCACCAGCCCGATCACGACGCCGTTCGGGGACTTGTTGAGACCACCCAATCCATTCATGCCGCTCTCCTATTTTGAAATTGACAGTTCTCCCGGCGCCCCGGTCAGGGCGCGGGTGCGCGAGGATGTCGCGATGAGCAGGCCGAGCGTCAGCACATATGGTGCGGCGTAGAAGAGGTAATATCCGTCTGAAATACCGACCGATTGCAGGGCCGGGCCCAGCGCACCAGTACCGCCGAAGAGAATTGCGGCCCAGAAACAGGCCATCGGATTCCATCGGGCAAAGATCACCAGTGCGACCGCCATCAGCCCCTGGCCTGACGAAATGCCCTCGTTCCAGCTGCCCGGATAAAACAGGGAAAGATAGGCGCCGCCCACACCTGCAAGCGCGCCGCCGGCAGCTGTGGCGAGAGTCCGGATGACCGCGGGTTTCAGGCCCATTGCCCGCGCTGCATCTGTCGAGTCGCCGACGACGCGGATCAGCAGGCCGATACGCGTCGAACGAAACATCCACCACAGCAGGACGGCCGCGACAATGCCAATGAGAAACAGGATATTGACCCTGAGCGCGGCCCGAACCTGGGGCAGATCTGACCACCAGCCGAAACTGATGGCGGGAAGATCGGGAGCAACCGGCTGGATGTAGGGCTTGCCAAAGAAATAGGCGAGTCCGATCCCCAGCAACATGAGGGCTATGCCGATAGCGATGTCGTTGACTCGTGGCAATGAACAGACAAGGCCATGAAACAGCCCGAAGAGAGCGCCCGCAGCCGCAGCGACCAGAACTCCGACCCAGGGCAAGGCCGTGAGATAGGCGATCGCATATCCGGACATTGCACCAAAGACGAGCGTGCCTTCCAGCCCCAGGTTGATGCGGCCTGAGCGCTCGGTCAGGACCTCGCCAAGAGCAACAAAAAGAAAGGGTGTCGAGACCCGGATGGCACCACCGAGGATCGCGAGCGGGATGGCCCAGAGGCCGATGTCGGTCTCGTTCACAGTTCTGGTGCCCCGATCGGGTCCTGACGGCCGTCGATTTCGAAGGCGGTACGGACGGCCGGCGGTCTTTCGCAAATCGTTGCGATGGGCCGAACAGGATCGGCACCACCACGCCTGTCAGGGTGAAAACCGCCGCAGATCACCGCGGTAGAATCCAGCGTTCGGGTGCAAAGACGCGCAGACGCCCATAGAGCGTTTCCGAAACAAGGATGGAGACGAAGACGAATCCCTGCAGCACCAGCACGGTCGCATTGGGCAGATCCATGCGGCGCTGGACAAGACCCGAGGAGGCCTCGAAGCCGGCGAGCAGGATCGCAACGGGGATAATGGCAAGAGGATTGTGGCGTGCTAGAAACGAGATAAGAATGCCGGTATAGCCGTATCCGGTGGCCAGAGAAGCATTGGCAGATCCATGGACGGCAGCAACTTCGAAGACGCCTGCAAGGCCTGCGAAGGCGCCACCCAGTGCGGTGAAGCCCACAATCAGCCGCCCCACCGGCAATCCCTGTGCCGCAGCGGCGCGCACGTTGCCGCCAGCAATACGCGCGGCGAAGCCCCAGGTCGTGCGTTCGATCAGGACCCAACATATGACACAGCCAATAACGCCGGCTACCAGCCCCCAATGCACATCCCAGCCCGGGATATCACCGATCCTGAGATGTTCGACGAGGGGCGCAGTCGACGGTTTGTTGAGACTCGCAGGATCCCGCAGCGGTCCCTCGACCAGATGGTTCATCAGTGCGATGGCGATGTAAGCCATCAGAAGGCTCGCGATGGTCTCGTTGACACCCCGATAATGGCGGAGCGCCCCCACGGCGCCGATCCAGATGGCTGCCACCCCGGCACCTGCTGCGGCCAGGAGCGGAACCCCGATGATTGCGGGAAGACCCGACAGCGCCCCTGCGAATGCACCACAGGCAAGGCCTCCCAGAACGATGGCCCCTTCGCCGCCGATGACCACGAGACCGAGGCGTGCTGGCAACGCCACACAAAGCGCGGCCAGCACGAGAGGCGTGGTACGGGAAAGTGTATTTTGCCAGGAGAACGCGGTACCGAAACCTGCCTTGTAGACAAGGGCACAGAACTCGGCAGGCGACTTGCCGAGAGCAAGCAGGAACAGGCTGAAGGCCGCGAGCCCTGCCAAAAGGGCAGCCACCGGGATCGCGACCGCTTCCGACCTTCGCGCCAGGGCCGCCAGCCAGCTGTCGGGCGAGAGAACACCCGTCCATTCACGGCCCGTTATCCACCCGGTTGCAGCCATGTGCCTGTACGGTCAGGAGGTGGTGCCGATCACCCCCTCGACAAGGTAATCCATGCTCTCCAGCGCAATATCGGTCTCCAGAAGAACCTTGCCCGGGGCTAGAATTTGGCCGCCCCTGTTGTCCATGAGAGGGCCCTTGTAGGCGGCGAACCCGCCTTTCATCATTGCGGCTCTCGTTGCCTCGAACTGTTTGCGTGCTGCGTCCGGAACCGCAGGGCCAAGCGGCGACATCTTGATATATCCCTCGGCGAGACCACCCCGGTCAAAGTTCGGAATTGTGCCGCCCCCCATCACCGTTTGAACCATGCGGGTATAGACGCCCGGCCAATTCCATTCCGCGCCGGTCAGATATTTTTCGGGGGCAAGCGGCGCCTGGTTCGCGTGGTAACCGCAAACGAAACAATCGCGACCTGCTGCTGTCTCCATCACCACCTTGGGTCCGTCGACATGGCAGGTGATCACGTCACAGCCTGCGTCCGCCAGCGCGTTTGTTGCCTCGGCTTCCTTGACAGCAAGCGACCATTCGCCAGTGAAGATCACCTGGCAGGTGATGGCCGGGTCGACCTGCCGCGCGCCGAGGAGGTATGAGTTGATATTCTGCAGAACCTGGGGGATGGGTTTGGCAGCCACGAAGCCCAGTTTCCGTGATTTGGTCATGTGGCCGGCCACGATACCGTTCAGATATTGGCCGAGCCCGATATAACCGAAATAACTCCCGACATTCGAAGGATGCACCTCCTTTTGCCAGAGTCCGGCAGCGTGCTGGAAGCGCACTTTCGGATATTTGGGTGCGATTTCGAGAATATGGGGGTCAAAATAGCCGAAGGAGGTGGGGAACAGGAGCGTGACGCCGTCAAAGTTGACCATGGACTCCATGGACTTCTGAACATCGACTGTCTCGGCGACATTCTCTTCCTCTACGACAGAGACGCCCTTCATCGCCTTGACTGCGGCAGCGCCTTCCGCGTGCGCCTGGTTGTATCCGAAATCATCCTTGGGACCCACATAGATAAAGCCTACGGTCAGGCGGCCATGGCCGCTGGCAAGGGAGGCTGCCGGCAGCACACCGACAGCGCCGGCGCCGGCAAGCGCAGCGCTTGCTTTCAGGAATCCGCGGCGGGTAGGGCCGTTATGGGTCATGGTATCGCATCTCCTCTATGATGGTGTTCGCGGCTCCGATCGTCGGGACCGCGCAATGCCGAAATTCGGAACGTCACGATATAGACGGCTATGCGCTGTTGTCTTCTGCTATGTTTGCACTATAATGCTGCAAAAATTGCAGCAGACAGCCAGGAACAGAATGATGACCGCGCGTCACCTGATGCCACTCGGCTACATTGATGCGATTGCAAGGGCAGGGTCGATACGGAAGGCAGCGGAGACGCTGGCAATTACGTCGACCGCGCTGAACCGGCGCGTGCTGGCGCTTGAGGAAGAGTTGGGCGTATCCATCTTCGAACGGCTCCCAAGAGGCGTCCGGCTTTCGACGGCGGGGGAACTCCTCATTGCGCATGTGCGCAATCAGATCTCGGACCTGGAGAAGCTGAAGAGCCAGATCGCGGATTTGTCCGGCGAGCGGCGCGGCAAGGTTGCGATTGCCTGCAGCCAGGCGTTGTTGCCGTATTTCCTGCCGGAACAGATTTCGCGCTATCGCGCTGAACATCCGGCGGTAACCTTTGAAGTGAGCCTGAGGGATCGTGCGGCGGCGGAACAGGCTCTGGTCGATTTGTCCGCCGACATCGCACTGATCTTCGAGCCGGTGCGCCTGCGTGAGATGCAGGTGCTCGTTACGGTGCGTCAGCCCCTCTACGCCGTAATGTCCGACGATCACCCCCTCGCCGGACGTGACATGATCCGGTTGCGTGACTGCACGGCCTTCCCTGTCGGCTTGCCAACCGCGCAGTATGGCGTGCGGCACCTGATCGATCTCGCGCTCATGCGGTCCTCTTCAACTCTCTCCGTGGCCGTCGAATCCGACAGTTTCGAGTTGCTTCGCCACTACCCCCGACACGAACATCTGGTCTCCTTCCAGATTCCGGTTGGTCTGCCCAGACAGGGCGACGAAGGCATTGTTTCGCGCCCTGTCGACAGTCGGGACGTGCCTGAGGGAATCCTGTATCTGTGCCAGCTGCGCGGCCGCACCCTGCCGGTTGCCGCGGCAAAATTCGCAGCCCAGATCGAAGCCGTGCTCGAAGCCGAATTTTCCTGAACCGGTTCCGGTTCGGCCGCGGATGCCTTGTAAATAAGGGCGGCCCCGAATATGGCCCGTTGCCGACGCAGCGCATCAGGGTTCATGGTCTCTGATCACCAGGTTCCGGGGCATCCCGGTGCGGAACCCGATCTTCGCACACCTGGTCGCAGTCTCCGACTGGCGGATGACCAGATGGGCCTGAGGCGGATCAATGATCGTCAGCGCGCCGGAGCCTGACCGGGTTCGTCTCGCCTTGGCGGTGCACCTGTCATCGTCCCTGCCTTCCGGTTACGGCCAAGGGCCGCCTCCGGTCCGCACCCACGGGCGAGACCGGAAGTTTCCGTGTCTTTGGCGATGAGTAAAGACGTGGGCGCGCTCAAGCGTCGCCTGCGCTGATCGGCTTCCATTTGCCGCCAACGAGCGGCGCGCTTCAGCGACGGATACCGCATTCCCCGGCGTACCATTATACTGCCCGTGCCAGTGAAACCGTGTCATCCAGGAAGGCAACATGGACAGATATGCAAGCAGCCAGCCGTTCATCCGTACCGAAGACTCGCGGTTCCTGTCTGGCAGCGGTGAATTTCTCGACGATCTCCGCCCGGAGGGCCTGGTCCAGGGATTTATGCTCCGTGCTCCACATGGTCACGCCAGGATACTGTCCATCGGTGTGTCCGCGGCTCGGGCGGCGCCGGGCGTCATGGCCGTCATCACGGGATCCGATTACCGAAGCGCCGGCTGGCGGCCGATTCCCCATATCGGACCCCGACTGGTTCGCCCTGGCGCCGCAGATCCGTTCGTTCCCGGCTTCTGGCCCCTGGCCATCGATCGTGTGCGCATGGTGGGGGAAGGAATCGCCTTTGTCGTCGCTGAAAACCTGGCGCAGGCGAAAGATGCGGCCGAACTGATTTCCGTGGAGTATGAGGTTCTGCCGGCCGTGACGGACAGTCTTGCGGCCTTGCAGGAGGATGCACCGGTCCTGTGGCCCGAGATCGGGGACAACCGGGCCTTTGTTCACGAAATCGGCGACCAGACGGCGACAGAGCGTGCTTTCGCACAAGCTGATTGCGTTGTTACGCGGAGGTTCGACATCAATCGGGTCCTTGCCAATTCCATGGAGACCCGCGGCTGTGTTGCCATCCATGAAACGGATCAGGACCATTTCACCTTGTATGCGCCGGTCCAGCACCCCTGGGTGGTCCGAAGGGTTCTTGCTGAACAGTTACTTGACATCGAAGCCTCCCGGATCCGCGTCATCACGCCGGATGTGGGAGGAAGCTTCGGTAACAAGGCCAACATTTATCCCGAGTATCTGGCTGCCTTGCTGGCAACAAGGATTACCGGGAGGCCGGTCAAGTGGATCAGCGAGAGAAGTGAAGGATTCCTGAGCGACTTTCATGGACGCGACAATCGGGCCGAAGCAAGCCTGGCGCTCGGCGGGGACGGCAGCTTTCTCGGGTTTCGCCTGACCAATCATGTCAATATCGGCGCTTATCTGTCTCCGCTTGGCGGTGGTCCGGCTGTCAATAATCTCGGAACCCTGTCCGGCGTCTATACGACTCCGGCTGCCCATGTCGAGGTAATTGGCGTTTATACCAATACCCATCCGACGGCCCCCTACCGCGGGGCCGGACGGCCGGAAGCTGCCTATATCATCGAGTGTCTGGTCGATGCGGCGGCGCGAGAACTTGATATCGATCCTATTGCGCTCAGGCGCCGGAACATGATTCCGGCAGACGCGCTGCCTTATCAGACATCACTGGTCTTCAGGTATGATTCCGGTGACTTTGCAAGAAATCTCGATGATGCGGTGGCGATGATCGGTCGCGAAGGTTTCGATGCTCGGCGCCTTGAGGCCAAAAGAGCCGGCAGACTGCGCGGGCTCGGCATTGCCTATGCCATTGAGCGGGCGGCTCCGCCCGGACGGGAAGCAGCTGAAATCCGCTTTGATCGCGACGGCGCGGCCACGATCCTGTCCGGCACGACCCAGCAGGGGCAGGGACACGAGACCATGTACAGCCGGTTGCTCTGCGAATGGCTCGGTCTGGCACCGGACAAGGTGCGCGTACAGCAGGGAGACACGGGGCTGCTCGAGTTTGGCCAGGGATCCGGAGGCTCGCGATCCTCAGCCATGGGAAGTGCAGCCCTGATGCTGGCCAGGGACAGGATCCTTGATCAGGGACGGGACATTGCCGCGAACCTTATCGAGGCAGCGGTGGAGGACATCGAATTCCGGGACGGCGTCTTTGTTGTTCGCGGTACGGATCGCAGCGCTTCCCTGGCCGATGTTGCCAGCGCAGCTTTCGATCCTGCGGCGGGTCCCGGCAGCGGACTTCGTGCCGAGGCCGTTTATACGGCGGACGTGCCGAGCTATCCGAACGGTTGTCACGCGTGCGAGGTCGAGATCGATCCTGAAACCGGGATCGTAGAAATCAAGACCTATGTTGTGGTCGATGATCTGGGAACCGTGCTCAATCCGCTCACGGTCGAGGGGCAGATTCACGGAGGTGTTGCCCAGGGAGCCGGCCAGATCCTGCTCGAGAACGCTATTTATGACACGACGGGCCAACTGCTTACGGCATCCTTCATGGATTACAGTATGCCGCGAGCGGAGGATCTCAGCCCGATCGATGTCAAGACCAATCCCGTTCCGACCGCTACCAATCCGCTCGGGGTCAAGGGCGTCGGAGAAGCAGGCACCGTCGGTGCCATGCCGGTGGTCATGAACGCTGTTCTTGATGCCCTCGCACCTCTGGGTATTCGGGACCTTGAGATGCCGGCAACACCATACCGGATCTGGACTGCGATCCGGTCCGCCAGGCCGGTTCAGCACGTCTGAGTCAGGCCCTTGCCCCCGCTCAGTTCCTTGTCGGCTGGCGATATTGCGCAGGGTGTCAGGGCCGGAACCTTTTCTGCAACAGAGGTCATTGAGGCTTGCCTGGCAAGGATCTCGGCGCGGGAACCCCTCGTGGGCGCCTGGGAGTTTCTTGATCCTGACCTTGCCCGCCGCCAGGCCCTCGCAGTTGATGAGGCGGCCGTCAAGGGTTCCCTCTGCGGCGTTCCGATCGGCGTCAAGGACATCATGAATACCGGGGATATGCCGACCGGTATGGGTTCCCCTATTTATGAGGGACATCGCCCGGCCGCAGACGCCGCTTGTGTTGCGGCCCTGCGCGCGGCAGGTGCGGTGGTTCCGGGCAAGAATGTAACCTGCGAGTTTGCCGGATTGACTGCGGGCAAGACCGCAAATCCGGTTGATCCCCGTCGCACGCCCGGAGGGTCGTCCAGTGGGTCGGCAGCTGCCGTCGCCGACCTTATGGTGCCGGTGGCTCTCGGAACCCAGACCGGCGGATCGGTGTTGCGTCCGTCATCCTATTGCGGCGTGATCGGCTTCAAGCCCAGTTACGGCAGGATTGATCTCGCCGGTGTCTTTCCCGCGGCTCCCAGCCTTGACACACTGGGGCTGCATGCCCGGAGCCTGGATGATATCGAAGGTCTGCTGTCGGTGCTGGCACCCGGCCTTGCCCCATCGGACGGGCAACGGGAGGCGCCCTCGATCATCGGTCTTTGCCGCACCGCGATGTGGGATCAGGCGAAACCGGAAACCAGGGCAGCGATCGAGGACGCGGCGTCCCGCCTCTCGGATGAAGGAGCAGGGATCATCGAACTCACCTTGCCGCAAGCGGTGCGGGACCTGAACCTCTTGCGTCCGATCATCAATGATCGCGAGAGATCCATGACGCTGCAACGCGAGTGGGCAGAGCACCGCCATCTCCTGTCTCCCCAGATGCAGAATACGATCCGCCGCGGCCACGAAGTTCCTGATGCAGACTACAAGAGCGCACTCCGGCTGATGAATACGTACCGCGCAGACATGACGGCGATATTTTCAGATGTCGATTTCATCCTGACCCCGGCTGTCGATGGTGAAGCCCCGGAAGGGCTCGAGGATACCGGAGATCCGAAGTTTCAGTCGTTGTGGACTTTGCTGGGCACCCCTGCGGTCTCGCTGCCGGTCTTCAGCGGCCCATCCGGTCTTCCGGTCGGGATCCAGCTCGTCGCCCCCTGTGGCCACGACGCCGATCTGATCGCAGTGTCCCGTTGGGTCATGGAACGGCTCTCATGAACCCCTCATCCCTTCCCGAGCCGATAGGCCTTAGGGTGCCTCGCCTTGAGGATGCACCGCTTCTCGACGGGGCAGGCACCTTTGCGGCGGACTGGTGGTTCCCGGGCCAGCTGCATATGCGTGTTGTCCGTTCGGAACTGGCCCGGGGCTGCCTCCGCGGCATCGATACGGAGGCGGCTGTTGCGCATGACGGAGTCATTGCCGTCTGGACGGCGGCAGACATTTCCGAACTTCCGGCCATCGGGTTCCGGAAGACACGCTATCGGGGCCTGGAGCCGTTTCGCCAGCCGGTGCTGGCAACAGAAAGGGTTCGCTATGTCGGTGAGCCGGTCGCGGTCGTGTTCGCGGAAACAGCCTACGTTGCCGAGGACGCGGCGGCGCTGGTTGTCGTCGATGTCGAGGAATGGCCTCCGCTTCTTGATGCAGATGATGAACCGGGCGACTTTGACGGTGCGCATTCCACTGAAGCATCCGTAGTCGAAAAGGGTTTCGGTAACGTCGAAGCCGCCTTCCGAAAAGCGCATGATGTGGTGGAAATTGATGTTTCGATCGGCCGCCATACCGGGGTTCCGCTGGAATGCCGCGGTGGGGTTGCACGCGTGAATCCCGAGACCGGTGTCCTCGAACTCTATGGCGCGACCAAGAGGGCGCATCCCAACCGAGACGAGATCGCGAATGCCTTTGGCCTTGAGAAGGATCGGGTGCAGCTGATCGAAGGGCAGATCGGCGGTGGTTTTGGCGTGCGCGGAGAGCTCTATCCGGAAGACTTTCTCCTGTGCGCGGCTGCGCTTCGGCTCATGAGGCCCGTAGGCTGGATCGAGGACCGCCGGGAGCACCTGATCGCGATCAATCATTCGCGCCAGCAGAGGCATCAGGTCAGGGCGGCGATTGACCCGGAAGGACGAATTCTCGCCATCGACGGTCGCTTTTTCCATGATCAGGGGGCTTACTTGCGTACTCATGGCGTGCGGGTTCCAGACATGACGGCAGGGCTTCTGCTGGGTCCCTACCATGTTCCTGCCTATCGGGTGTCGGGCCATGTGAGGCTTACGAACAAGACGCCGGCGGCCACCTATCGTTCTCCCGGGCGGTTCGAGGGAACCTTCGTACGGGAGCGGCTTCTGGATGCCATTGCGGCGAGGACAGAACTGTCGCCTGTTGCCGTGCGTCGGCGGAATTTTGTGAACGCGTCTGCCATGCCTTACGAGCGCAACCTTGATGCGCTTGAGGTTGACGTGATTCTGGATTCCGGGGACTACGAAAGCCTGCTCGGAAAGGCGATTGACGCCTTCGACTGGGCGACTACCCGAAAGACCGTTGCCGAACGCCGCGCGCGGGGTGAGACCGCAGGTGCGGGTCTCGCCTGTTTTGTCGAGAAATCGGGGCTCGGCCCTACCGACAAGGCAGTCGTCTCGATCGGCGGCGACGGAAAGGTTCAGGTCGTCACCGGTGCCGCCGATCTGGGCCAGGGTGTCAAGACGGTGATGGCCCAGATCTGTGCGGCATATCTCGGCATGGACCTTGAAACCATAAGCGTCGTCAGCGGTCGAACCGATCTGATCGATGAAGGCTATGGCTCTCATGCATCCAGGACCACCACGCTGACCGGTGGCGCTGTCCGGGAGGCAGCGGAAAATCTGAAAAACATTATGATCTTCAAGGGGGCGGCCCTGTTGCAGGCGGAGGTTCGGGACCTTGTTGCCGGTGACGGTATGGTCCGGCACCGAACCACAGGAGCTTCCCTGACCTACACCGAGATTGCCCGTCACGAGTGTGACACAGGGCTGCGGGCCGAAGGGCGATGCGACATTAGCCACATGAACTATCCTTACGGCCTTCACATGGCAGTCGTTGCCATAGATACGGCGACCGGTCTTGTCGATGTCGAGAGATTCTGCATCGCCTATGACGTGGGCCGCGCCGTTAATCCGATGCTGGTCGAGGGCCAGTTGGCCGGCGGGCTGGCCCAGGGAATAGGGGGAACGCTGTTCGAGGAATTTTCCTATGATGCCAGCGGACAGCCCCTGTCTTCCACGTTCGCCGATTATGTCTTGCCCGGGGCAACGGATATCCCGGCGGCAGAACTGCTCCTTTCGGAGGATGCTCCGAGTCCGCTCAATCCTCTGGGCGTCAAGGGGGCCGGCGAGGGCGGCATCAACGCCGTTGGAGCGGCCATTGCGTCAGCAATCGATGATGCGTTGCAATGCCCGGGTGCTGTAACTGAACTACCGGTCACACCGCGCCGCATGATGGCCCTGTTGAGCCGCGCCGGTATCCGCACCTGACCCTGCGCATCCCGCCTTCATTGCGTGGGCGGTATGATTTCCTGGATGCAGACCTGCGGAATCAGGTGATCGCGCCCGATATCTTCGAGATGGGCCCGCTTCTCGGAAGCCGTCAGGGGGGCTCCGATACCTTGTGTCATGGCAAGCACCAGAGAACGGTCGCTCATGCCCAACCAGTAGGAACGTCGGACCAGACGGTTGGCATCGTCGCGCGCAAACGGGTTGTCGGGGTTGGCGCCAAGGTCGGGGGAATGATACTTCGCCATTATGGGGAATCCTCGATTGGGAACGCGGGCAGTATACGCAATTGTCACCTGTGCGGGCAGGGGGATATGCTGTGCGGGCCGTACGATCGGGAGAATGACCATGGCCGAATTCCTTCAGGATGCGTGGTATGCAGCCGCCTGGGATCATGAAGTCGGCCGCGCGCCATTGGCCCGTACCATTCTTGACTGTCCGGTCGTGCTGTATCGTGACCTTTCGGGGCGTGTGGTGGCTCTGGAAGATCGCTGCTGCCACCGCGGCCTGCCGCTGTCGCGCGGCCGCGTGAGCAATGATGACATCGAGTGCGGCTATCACGGGCTGGTATTCAATCCTGCCGGTCAGTGTGTGCGGGTGCCGGGACAGGCCAGAGTGCCGCCCGGAAGCTCGGTGAAAGCGTGGCCGGTCCTGGAGAAATACCGTTTCGTCTGGCTCTGGATGGGCAATCCGGAACATGTGGATGAAAGCCTTTTGCCCGACTGGCAGGTCATGGATCACCCCGACTGGAGGCCTGTGAAAGGTGACCCTCCGTTTCATGTTCCGTGCCATTACGAGCTGTTCAATGACAATCTTCTTGATCTCACCCACATCGCTTATGTGCATGTCCGGAATATAGGGACCCGTGCTGTCCCCGATTTTCCGATCATCACGACGCGCGGAGACGACTGGGTTCGCATGACCCGCTGGATCATGGATTCCGCGCCGGCCCCGCTCTATCAGAAGTTTGGCCGCTTCACGGGCAACATCGATCGCTGGCAGATTACGGAGACACGGGTCCCAAGCTACAACACGGTGTGGGTCGGCTGCCTGCCTGCGGGTTGCGGCGCCGGTCCGGGTGACGATCCGGGCTCCATTGTCCGTGGCCCGGGCGGCAGAAACGGCGAGGGATTCGAATTTTTCAACCTGAATGCCATTACACCCGAAACGGGGTCATCATGCTGGTATTTTTATGCGCATTCGCGGAATTTTGCGCTTGACGATCCGGAAATGGACGAGCTTTTCCAGCGGGAATTGCGTGGGGCGTTTCAGGAGGATGTCGATATTCTGACAGCTCAACAGGCGAACATGGCCCGGCATGAACACAAGCCGAAGCCGTGGCTTGACATCCAGGTGGACGGTCCCGGTCTGCTGATGCGGCGCATGGTCCGGGATGCGATCGCGGCTGAAGACCACGCTGACCGGGAGAGGGTGGCCCTGTCCTGAGGGCCGGACATCGATCTTGCGTGTCACCTTTGAGGAGCGGAACAGCGGGATCGAGCGCGTCAACCTGGAGGACTGCCACTGATGACCAGCAGCGCCATCAAGATGGGGATCACCCCCCGCATCCCGGCACCTTGATCCGGATCGAGGCGCTGGAGGAGCTGGGGTTGAGCGTTTCGGCGGCGGCGCGGATTCTAGGCGTGTGCCGTGCGACGCTCTCCGACCTTGTGAACGGCAACGCCTCGCTCTCGCCCGAAATGGCGCTCAGGGTCGAAAAGGCGTTCGGCCTCAGCATGGACCTGCTGCTCAGAATGCAGGCATGGCCCGACGCGGATCGGATGCGCGCGCGGGCTGACGAGATCGACGTCCGGAGGTATCAGCCGAGATGATTGGCGACTCGCGCGATATTTTTTCATCCTGCTCCAGGCGGCGCTTGCAGGGTGAAAGAGGTTAATTCCATGCGGGACTCCTGCCGGACCGCAGTTTGACACTGGTATTTCGCAGGGACAAATCTGCTCTCCGATACGCAGTTGCGTGGGAGAGCGGCAGTCACGGGGACAGGCAGGGACGACGACGCGCTGTGGCCGGCCGCCAAGGCACGGCGGGGGAAATCTCGAAGAAGAAAGCGACTGCCATCGCGGCGAAGCGCTCGCCCCGAACCGGGATCTGGCCTGCCACGAAAAGCCTGAAGGGAACAGACGGGCCCTGCAAACGAGAACCCCCACGTGCCGCGGTTCGGACCAGCGCTGTCAGGACACGACAGACCCCGCAGGAGGGTCAAAATTCACCTCGATCTTTCGACCGTAATTGAGAAACTCGATGGAAGAGCGCGAGAAGAAATCAGCTGTAAACGCTGAAGCAATGTGGGAAACAACAGCATCACGGTGCGCCAGCGGACACGATCCAAATGCCGTTCGATGCAGGATCATAGGCTGGATGATGCAGGAGCTTCGGGCCTGCCGTCTCGACCGGTACGACGCGTCCGGCTCCGCCCGGCTTCAGATTCGTGCCGGTGAACAAGAAACAGGGCCGATCGCTCTTGAGGGGGCGTTCGAGGACGCCCTGGATATTGCCATGGATCTCGCCCTGCAGCCTGAACACCGTGCTCCCGAAGGTGCCTCTCATCCCCGGGGTATTCGGTTGGCTGCCGGGCGGAGCCTTGGGGATCATTGAATCGAAACAACCAGGAGGCTAATGGGTAAAGTGATCCGGCTTGTCCGCGGGCGGAGCGGGTTCCACGAACTCCGAAATCCCTGCCGGCCATTGACGAAGTGACCAAATTCGGCATCCTGTTCGATGCCGGGTCTCAACCGATACGTGTTCGAAGCAGGCCGACCCCGTCGACTTCGCACTCGACGACATCGCCTGGTTTGAGCCACCAGGGTTCCTCATCAGCGCTCCGTCCAGCGGCTACGCCGCCCGGTGTACCGGTGGTCAGGACGTCACCCGGTTCCAGCCCGATTTGCGACCAGAAGGCGATCTGATCCCGTATTCTGAACCGCATGTTCGCAACCCGACTCGACTGGCGAAGTTCGCCGTTAACGCGCGTTTTCAAGCCTACAGCATCGAGATTCCTGATTTCGTCTCGGGTCACCAGACAGGGACCCATCGGTGCAAATCCGGGAAGGTTCTTGGTCAGCATCGGCACACCGTATTCCTGTTCGCCCAGATCGCGCGCGCTGAGATCGTTATAGACCGTGAACCCGAAAATATGGTCAAGGGCGTCCTCGGGTTGGATGCAGAACGCCCGCCGCCCGATTACGTAGGCCATCTCAACCTCGTAATCGAGTTTGCGGGTTTCTTCCGGATAGGGGACCGTGCTGTCCGGCCCCACGATTGCCGATGGATATTGCGGATGGCCGCTCGGAATTCGGGGTGCGACTGGCCGGTTGGATTGCTGCATCTCGACGAGATGGTCGTCGAAATTCTTGCCGCAGGCGATGAAATTCCGGGGCCGCGGGAACGGAGCCTTGAGCTTTACTGTATCCGGCGTGAAATCGATGGTTTCCCCGCGCGGGCCAGACAGGCGATGTTTGGCGCGTTCTCCGGCATCAACGGCGGCGCTGGCCTGCCGCGCGGCCCTGAGCGCCATTTCTCCACCCTCGACGAAAGCCAGGGCATCCGGTGGTGTCAGGGCAGCAGCCAGCTGGTAAGCACGCTCGACAGGAACATCCACCGCCAGCGTTGCAGCAAATGCACCTTCAAGATCAATGATCCGACCAGCTTGGCTGAGAAAGCCAAAACGTTCCACGCCGTGTTCGGTTTCGAAGGTCACGAAACGCATCGGTGTTCCTCCTTCCTTTGCTCAGTCCCAGCCTTGCCCTGTGGCGACATGTGCGCCGAGCGTGCCCATCCCGGGGGCTCTCGCCTCAAGCACATCGCCGGGTGCGACCATTGCTGGTGTATCCAGCGGGTGTTCCCCATTGGAAAGGGCGATCCGCGCACCGAAGGCCAGCATGTCTCCCGTTTCGAGACCCATGGACGAGCAGAACGCAATCACCTCCGAGATGCTGTAGGCGAGGTCGGCCATGCAGAAACGTTGACGGACGACGCCGTTAATACAAAATGAAACCTCCAGATCATCGTCGATACCGGCGCCGTTGACCAAGAGGATGCCAGGCCCGACGGGCGAGAGACACGGCAAGTTCTTTGAGAGCATGCCGCGACGGACCCGGGACTCTTCGATGAATACTTCGTCGTCCCATACATCGATCATCAATGTCAGACCAGCCACATGGCGCAGCGCGGTGTGCCGGGAAACCCGAAGGGCCGGTTTTCCCATTACCACCACCAGCGCAGCATCGGCGGCGAACTTTCCGGTGCTCGGCGCGCCGTGGACCAGTTGCAGGATTGGCAGTGACAGTGTCGCTCCGGGATCGGCGACGGCTGAGCAGAACTTCTTGAAGGCGGTGATGGGCGGTCTTTGGAAGTCTCTGGTTTCCATCCAGCGAGTCATGACGTGTGGTGTCATATCCCGAGGAGCAAGCTCCGGGCGGCTGACAGGGCTCCATCCACCGATTACCAGAATTTTGGCCGCGTTGCTGATCGGACTTACAAGTCTGGGCTCTGTGATTCCGGGATGATCGCTGAGCGCCGTTTCCAGTCTGCGCCGTTCTTCGGGCGTGAGAACGGCAATGCGGTCCAGCCAGTTGGGCAGTGACTCGGCAGGTTGGGGCGGAGAACCCGACAGTCCAGCCCGGGCGAAGACCTCGGTGAGGGACGCCCAATGACGTTCGTCGCCAATGAGTACGATCTGTCGCGTGAGGACAGAACCCTGCGCAATGCCCAAACCAAGTTGCATCCCGTCCTCCCATCAACGGGCCTACCTTAGGCTGACCCGCCCAATCCGGCAAACTGTCGGCAGCGCATCAATTGCGAATGCGAACACATCTATGATAGCGTTGGAAAAAGGGTCGAGGATGTAACTGTGAAACAGGAGGAGTGGATGATCCCGAAACGTATCGCACTCGGTTTGGCGGCTGCTGCGGCACTGGTCCCGGTAGCGTCGGCTGATCCGCTGGAGATTCGTATCAACTGGTCGGTGGCGCCGGCGCATATAACACCGATGATCAATGAGGTGCCGAGATCAATTTACAGGAACTATGGAAAAACCTACACCGTGAAGACAATCCGCATGCGCGGCAGCGGTCCGGCGCTCACGGCCCTGGCAGCGGGAGAAGTCGACATAGGAGCTGTCAATAACCAGGCCTACGCGCTGGGCATCGTCAATGGCAAACAGGATATCGTGGCCATTGCCTCAGTGCTGCGCGATGCGGGAAAGGACCCCTCCAACGGTTTCTGGGTACGCAAGGACTCGGGCATTGAGGCGATCAAGGATCTCAAGGGGAAGCGAGTTGCGGTTAACGCGCTGGGCAGCGGCGTCCATGCTGCTGCCAAGTCGATGCTGTCCCAGAATGGCCTGCAGCCAGGAGGCGACTATCAGTTCGTGGAGGTCCGGTTTGGTGCGATGCTGTCCTCGTTGCAGACGAAGCGCATCGACGTCGGTTTTCTGGTCCTGCCGTTCAATTTCATGGCCGAGAGGGACGGAAATTACAAGCAGCTGTTCACAATGCGCGACTCGATGGGCGAGCAGGAGACAGTCATGTGGGTGGCCAAGCGTGACTATGTTGCCAAGAACCGGACGGCCCTGGTCGATTTTCTGGCAGATCACATCCGTATGCGGCAATGGGCCTATGATCCCGGGAATCGACAGGCGGCGGCCGAGATACTGGCGAAGATCATGCGCCGCCCCGCCAAGAACTATGTCTCCTGGGTCTTCACCGACCGCGATTACGGTCGCACCATCGATGCAAGCTTCAGCCCGGCGCGCCTTCAGAAAAACGTTGATGATCTCCATAAGCTTGGTGTCACTCCCGCGACCCTTGACGCCATAAAGCATTCGGACACCACACTGACGGCGGACGCGCGGAAACAGGTTGGCATGTAACAGCGCGTCTGGTCCTGCGGCGGGCGGCCTCGGTCCGCGGCCGGACCGAGGCTGTCGGGGAGGAGCCGGTTGCGATGATTGGTGACTTGCACAACCACCTCCATGGTCGGGTGTGGGCCGGGAGGGGTTCGACATCGCGGCCTCTACGAATTTGTCCGATCCGCAAGCCTCGGTTGCGGAAAAGGACCGCTCCGGCATTGACCGAAGCACCGCCGACGAAAAATGAATGTCGCGGTTGACATGCCGAATCTGGACGCGATCGATTTTGCGCTCCGTTACAAGGAACTGCTGCGGTGTTTGCACAGAGATGCCGGATTCGGTTTCTCACGCCTCGCATTGATGCTCGGTCGGGCGGCGAGCTTCTCGAATCCGGGATATACTGGCCGTTCTTCGATCTCTGCAGTGAACTCGAAGCAGTGGTATTCATCAATATCAGGGGCAGCTGTCTCACCGCCGGGTCCATGCGGAACTTCCGTCAGGTCGAACTCGTCGGCAATTCGCAGCGCTTGTCCGGGATAGAGAACAGAGATGGGAGCCGTCTTCAGGAGATACTCGCCGCTGCTGCTGATCGCGGTGGTCTGGGAGGCGGTAACGCGGGCCGGCATTATCACCGAACTGACCCTCCCGGTTCTGAGCCATATCATCGTGGCCTTCTGGAACCTCCTGATGCAGGACCTTCTCTATCAGGCCGGCAGATCGATCATGAGAGGATTTTCGGCACTGGCCTGTGCCATTGTGTTTGGCATGGCTGCCGGAATTCTGATGGCCTGGTACAAACCTGTACGAATTCTGGTAAAGCCCGTAATCCAGTGTTTTTATCCGATGCCCAAATCGGCCCTGATCCCGCTCGCCATCATCTGGATTGGCCTCGGTGACGCTTCGAAGATCACACTGATCTTTATCGGCTGCCTGCTGCCAATTGTCGTCTCCTCGTTCAACGCCGCCCGTGGCGTGCATGACGTCCTGATCTGGTCGGCCCGCGGTCTGGGGGCGAGCGAGACGGAAGTGCTTCGCGAGGTCGTGATCCCGGCTTCGCTACCGGAGATACTGCACGGAATCCGTGTCGCACTTGCATTGTCGTTTATATTGATGGTGAGTTCCGAGCTGATTATCGCCAATGATGGCATCGGGTTCCTGATCGGATTTCTCGGCGAAGCAGGCGACTTCCGTGGCATGTTCGCGGGTGCAATCACCATCGCGATGATCGGTTTTCTGGCGGACCGGCTCTATCTCGCGATTACCAACCGCCTTCTTGCCTGGCGGGAATAGATCCATGTCGCGGGTCAGCCAATCGACCAGCAGATCCGAACCGGGACCCGGTGAGTTGACCCGGGTGAAGGCGCGCTGGCTGTTCGAAACACTGGGTCCCTTTACCCTGATCGGAGCAGCGCTGATCATCTGGGAGGTCACTGCTCGGCAAAATGCGATCGACCCCTTCCTGTTACCGGCATTCTCAAGTGTCGTGGTGCGCATTTTTGACGATCTTGTCTCCGGCAAGCTATTGCTTAACGCTGCGCTGACCC
This sequence comes from Alphaproteobacteria bacterium, assembly GCA_965221485.1. Classification (GTDB taxonomy): domain Bacteria; phylum Pseudomonadota; class Alphaproteobacteria; order MPNO01; family UBA830; genus JAJEBT01. The sequence goes on from OZ244893.1 coordinate 4,293,452, forward strand.
TTTATCGGGCCCTGGTTGCGTTCGGCCTGGCGGCCTCGATAGGTGTCCTTCTGGGAATCCTGATGGCACGGCTGGTGCCAGTCAGCTGGTTTTTCGATCCGATTGTGTCAATCGGGTTGCCGGCGCCAAAGATCGCGCTGCTGCCTGTGTTTATGCTGTGGTTTGGTCTTTTTGATTTCGCCAAGATCATGATGGTGGCCTTTTCGGCGTCGTTTCAGATCATTGCGACAACCTGGGCCGCGACCCGGAACGTCGAACGCGAAATCATCTGGTCAGCACGCAGTCTGGGCGCAACCGACCGTCAGATTCTCTGGCAGATCATCTTGCCGGCTGCGCTGCCGCAAATCCTGACGGGCCTTCAGATCGCCATGCCGATTTGTATGATCGTGGTTCTGGTCACCGAAATGGTCATGGGGGGTGAGGGGCTGGGTGCGTCAATGCTGCGCAGCACCCGCTTTGCTGACTCTCCGGGCGTTTTTGCCGGCATCATCGAGATTGGCCTTGTCGGATTTGCGGTGATCAAGACGATGGAGATCATCCGTCGCCGCCTCCTGACCTGGCATCAGGAGACGGCGCGCGAAGAGACAACCGTCTAGTCCTGAGATCTGACTCCATCGTCGCCATGCATCAGATATTCGAAGACGATCGACTGGTCGACACCGACGAGTCCTGCGGCGATCGTTCGTTCGAAGATCCTGGTCATCGTGGTGAAGAGCGGATAGTCCCCGCCCACAGTTTCGGCGAGTTCCGTCGCGATGCCGATATTCTTCAAATAACCTTCGATCGTCACCGCGCGGGAATGTTCGCCCTTAATCATGGCTTTTCCTCGGGTTTCGAACATCCCGGAGCTGGCCGGTGTGCCGGCAATCGCGTTGAACACCATCTGGCGATCCAGGCCGGCTCGCGTTGCCAGCGCAAACGCTTCGGCGGCGGCCAGCGTGTGAACCGGGATGAGCGCGGTCACAATCGCCTTGAGCGCCGTGCCCGCGCCGAACTTGCCGACATGAGAAACGTTGTCCGTGATGTCGAGCAGCAGTTTCCGGTGTGCATCAAAGACCGACTTTTCACCGCTGACGAATATGGCTGCGGTCCGGGCGCGAATATAGTTGGGGTTGCCACTCACCGCACAGTCGAGAAACGGCACGTCGAGTTTCGCAAGCGCTGCGCGGGCAGTCTCGCGTGCCGGCATGGAAAACGAACCCAACTCGAAGATCGGTCTGCCAGCTTTCCCGCTTGCGAGCAGCCCTTCTGGGCCATTGATCACTGCTTCCAGGGCTTCACCGTCGGGTAGACAGCTGAGCACCAGATCGGCCTCGGCAGCCGCTTCTGCGGGGCTTGCTGCCGCGATGCCGCCCAGTGCAAGGAACGCGTCCATTGATGAGCGGCGGTAGCCCGTTACCTGATGTCCGCGGCTGATGAGATTGCGTGCAATTGCAAGCCCGAGGTTGCCAATCCCGATCATACCAACCGATGCCATCCTGAAGCTCTCCTCCCGCAATGCTGCAACTGTACCACGGGCTGATGGTTGACTCATGTTGATCCGGTTGGTCAACTCGCCGCGATCCCGCCACAGCCTCGGAGAGATGATGGACGATGTTCCCACATTCGTGACCCACCTGGAGTGCAGCCTGACGGGTGAGCGGTATGAGGCGGACCGTGTGCATAATCTGTCGCGGGTCGGAAGGCCGCTTCTTGTCCGTTATGATCTCGACGCGCTTTCGCACGCCATCAGCAAGGAGACACTCACCCGCCGTACCCCCGAAATCTGGCGGTACCGCGAATTTCTGCCGATTCGCCGATCAGAAAATATTGTCCGTCTGGGGGAAATCATGACACCGCTGATCGAGTTGCCACGGATCGCGAACCAACTGTCGGCACAAGAGATTCTCGTCAAGGACGAGGGACGGTTGCCCACCGGATCGTTCAAGGCCCGCGGCCTGGCACTTGCGGTCTCGATGGCCAAGGAACTCGGCATCACGCGCATGGCGATGCCGACCAATGGTAATGCGGGGGCGGCGCTTTCCGCCTACTGCAGCCGTGCGGGACTGGAGGCCTTTGTTTTTTGTCCTGATGACACGCCTCCAATCAATGTGAGTGAGATCGCATTGCAAGGTGCGAAAACCTGGCTTGCCAACGGTCTTATTGACGATTGCGGTCGGATTGTCGGGGGCGGAGCCGAGGAAATGGGATGGTTCGACACCTCGACGCTGAAGGAACCGTACCGGATTGAAGGCAAGAAGACGATGGGGCTGGAGCTTGCCGAGCAACTCGGTTGGGAACTGCCCGATGTGATCTTCTATCCGACGGGGGGTGGGACTGGCCTGATCGGCATGTGGAAGGCCTTTGACGAACTCTCTCGAATCGGTTGGATCGGAGAGAAGAGACCGCGGATGGTCGCTGTTCAGGCTGCGGGTTGTGCGCCCGTCGTGCGCGCTTTCGAGGCGGGTGAGGAATTTGCCTCCCGTTGGGAGGGTGCGGCAACCTATGCAGCAGGAATCCGGGTGCCGGCAGCCATAGGAGATTTTCTGATTCTTCGCGCAATTCGCGCTTCCGGTGGTTTCGCTGCCGCGGTTGATGATGAGGAGATTGCCGACGCCCTGGCCGAAGTCGCGAAGACTGAAGGCCTGATGATGTGTCCCGAAGGAGCAGCAACTTATGCTGCCTACAAGCAGGCACTGTCCGAGGGAAGGGTTGCGCCAGACGAACGTGTCGTGCTGTTCAACTGTGCCACTGGCCTCAAGTATCCACTACCGGAGGCCGGTCGCCATCTGGATCTTGCCCGGTCCGTTGACTACGCATCTCTCGACCCGGCGTGAGCCTGCTGCTGCGTTGCGCCGTCGCGCCAATCATGATCACATGTAACGAGAGGAAATCCGGGGAGTGACGTTATGAGGCTCGTGCGTTACAGACAGAGGGGTTTATCGTCGGCCGCGGGCCGGCCAGGTGTCTTGCTGGACGGCAATCTGATCGGAGATCTGAGAGCCGGGTACGCCGCCTATCTGATCAATGAGAAAAACGACCCTCAGGGCCGCGAAATCGCGGAACTCCGTTTTCCCGGCAACTGGACGGAGCATCTTGCGATTGGGGCCGCCGGGCGTGACGCGCTCGATGCTGCCGTCGATTGGCTGTCCGATCGCGCCAGTGACAACCACGATGCGCGGGGCCCTGTCGGGGAGCTGCTTTTCGCGTCGCTCGCCGAGGTCAGACTGGATGCCCCACTTGTACCGAAGAAAATCATTGCGGTCGGGCGAAACTATCTCGCCCATCTCAACGAGGCAGGCACGCAGTTGCCCATGTCGATTCCGTCATCCTGGATCAAGGCGACCTCGTCTCTGACCGGGCCTTTTGACGATGTGATCAAGCCGACTGTGGTCGAACAACTCGACTACGAGACCGAACTCACTCTGGTCATCGGGGAACATTGCCGTGACGTACCAGAAGATCGTGCTTACGACGTAATTGCCGGTTACACCGTTCTGAACGACATTTCCGCCCGAGATATCGTTCGCCGTGAACGGGCTGAAGGCAATCAGATGCTGGGCAAGATGTTCGATGGCTTTGCGCCGGTTGGTCCCTGGATCGTAACTCGTGACGAGATCTCTGATCCAATGGATCTTGCCATTCGGACGCGTATCAACGGCGAAACCCGCCAGGACAGCCGCACGGCGCGGATGATCTGGTCAATTCCGAAGCTGGTGGCGTTCCTGTCGCAAATGACGCTCGAACCCGGCGATCTGATCAGCACCGGTACACCCGAAGGGGTTGCGATGGGGCACAAGGAGGGGCCGTCCTGGTTTCTCAAGGACGGAGACGTGATCGAATCCGAAGTCGAGGGTGTGGGTGTCATGCGCAATCGCGTTGTTCAGGAACCCGCAAAGGAAGGCAGCTGGAAATGGTAGCCGATCCCAGATTCATTCCCCGCGACGGGCGCACGGCAAATCCGCACAACGCTCTTACGCTTTCGGAACGCGACCGTCGATGGAACGCCACCCGTGCCGCCATGGAAGAACGCGGTATTGATTGCCTGTTCATCGTTGGCAAGGGCTGGAACGAGGTGGGCAATTGTCGCTGGCTTGATAACAACGACCATATCGAGCGTCACTTGATCTTTCCCTCAAGGGGTAACCCGGTGCTGCTCTGGTTGCTCGACAATTGGGGCAAGTGGTATCTGGAGAATGGCTGGGAAGGCGTTGAGTTTCGTGCGACCCATGGCAATACGACTCCGGTCGCAGCTGAGACGATCATCGACCTTGGCTACGGCAGCGGCACCATCGGTGTCGTGGGACTTGTTGGTAGTGGCTTTAATCCGGAAGGCTCGATTCCGTATATGAGCTATCAGGCTCTCAAGGCGTTCCTGCCGGATGCAACTTTCAGGGATGCTTCGGACCTGATGATGCGGCTTCGCATGATCAAGAGCTCCGAGGAGATTGCCTTCATAGAGAAGGCTTCAGAAATTGCCAATGTCGAGATCGATGCCGTCATGGCGCATGCGAGACCCGGAATTCGGGAATCGGAGTTGATCGCAGAGGTCATGTATGCCTCGCTGAAGGCCGGCAACGAAGTTGGGCGTGACCACTTCACCATCCTGTGCTCCGGCAATGAAGGTTATCCAGTCAATCGTCGGATGACTGACAGGATCATTCGCACAGGCGATGTCGTTCACGTCGGTCACTATACCCGCTTCGGCGGTTACTGGAGCCACCCGCATATCGCGGTATCTCTTGGTCCACTAGATGAGGAGTACAAACCGATGCGCGACGCGGTACGCGACGCGACTGATCGCGCGATGGCGCTGCTAAAGCCCGGAACCCCGTGGTCCGAACTCGATATCGAGGTCGACAAACCGATCGTTTCCAGAGGCTATTATCACGAGATCCCGCAGATTCATTGTGTGGGCCTTGACGGCGTCGAAGGCCCGGCGACGGCGCTGGTAAGGGGAGATGTACCCAACCATGCGCCGTGGCGAAGGCCCATGACCAACCGGTCGGTAGCTGATCTGGAAGAATTCGGCAAACTGACGGTTGACCGCAAGCCGCCGAGAGATTTGACGGTGCAGGCGGGTATGGCAGTTGCCGTCGAGGTCAAGGCAGCCAAGGATGATCGTATTTATGTCGAATTTGGTCCGCAGGTCGTGATTGAGGAGGAAGGACCGCGGATCCTCACCCCGGATGCGATGGATCTGATCGAGCTTTAGGCCGGCTATGGGAATCGCAATTGACTCGGTGATCCATGAGTACCGTCCGGCCCGTGGTCGTTCAGTCCTCGCGCTGGATCGCATCTCGCTTGAAATCGGTGATCAGGAATTCCTGGCCCTGCTTGGCCCCAGCGGCTGCGGGAAGAGCACATTGCTTTACCTGTTGGGCGGATTTCTTCCTCTGCAAGACGGGACAATTTCTGTCAATGGCAAGGAAGTTACCGGTCCCGGAGCGGATCGTGGCATCGTCTTCCAGCACTTTGCACTGTTTCCCTGGAAAACCGTTCGGGACAACGTGCTTTACGGGCTGGAGAAGCAACGTCTGGCACGGGACGAGCGCATGAGGATCGCCCAGGAATATATTGATCTTGTTCATCTGACAGGCTTTGAGGATGCATTTCCTTCCCAGCTTTCTGGCGGCATGAAGCAACGGGTTGCGATCGCCCGAACGCTGGCAATCGACCCCGATATCCTGTTGATGGATGAGCCGTTCGGTGCGCTTGACGCGCAAACCCGACACATCATGCAGGAGGAATTGCTGGCGATCTGGAAGCGGTCACCCAAGACCGTCGTCTTTGTGACTCATGACGTTCGCGAAGCGGTGCTGCTTGCAGACCGGGTCGCGGTCATGACTGCGCGCCCCGGGCAGATCAAGGAGATTGTCGATACGCGCTTCGATCGAACCGATCTGGGCGCATTGTCCAAGGACACCCGATTTCTGGATCGGGTTGACGGTATCTGGCAACTTGTTCGCGAGGAAGCGCTTGCCGCGGCTGATATCTCGGGTTCGGTCGGATAACCTAGTGGATTGATTTATTCAGGTGATTCCGTTATTGGATATCGTTGAGGGATTATAGAGGGGGGCTGAGCTATGCGCACGGGTGTTTCCTTCACCGTGGGGCCCAAGGACCGTCGGCGTCTGGAGGCGATTGTCCGGGATCCGAAGAGCGCGCAGAAGCATGTGTGGCGGGCACGGATCATCCTTTTGAGCGCGGATGGCAAGGGCACCCATGCCATCATGTCTGCGAGCGGGAAGTCGAAGGTTTGCGTGTGGCGCTGGCAGGAGCGGTTCATGGAGGAGGGTGTTGACGGGCTTTTGCGGGACAAGACGCGTCCGCCGGGCAAGCCGCCGCTGTCGCCGGAGCGGATTGCCGAGATTGTGCGTCTGACACAAACGCCGCCGCCGCATGAGGCGACACACTGGACGCTGCGGGCGATGGCGCAGCGGGTTGGGGTGGCAGCTTCGACGGTTCACGCGATCTGGCAGGCGCACGGCCTGACGCCGCATCGCTGGCGTCAGTTCAAACTGTCGCGTGATCCGGCGTTCGTCGAGAAGCTGACGGACATCGTCGGGCTCTATGTCGCCCCGCCGGCGCATGCGGCAGTGCTGTCGATCGACGAGAAGTCGCAAATTCAGGCCCTCGACCGGACCCAGCCCGGCCTGCCGATGAAGAAAGGCCGCTGTGCCACCATGACCCATGATTACAAGCGTCATGGCACAACAACCCTGTTCGCCGCCCTCAATGTCCTCGACGGAACGGTGATTTCCCAGCACAGCTCCCGACACCGGCACGAAGAGTTCATTACCTTTCTCAATCGCATCGATCGCACGGTGGAAGCCGGCAAGCCAATCCATGCCATCCTCGACAACTATGCCACCCACAAACACAAGGCGGTCCGGGCCTGGCTCGAAAAACATCCGCGCTGGACCTTCCACTTCACGCCAACATCCTGTTCGTGGCTCAATGCGGTGGAAGGCTTCTTCGCCAAGCTCACGCGGCGACGCCTCAAACATGGCGTCTTTCGCTCCGTCGGCGAACTCCGCGACGCCATCCAAAACTTCATCGACGAACACAACGCCACCGAAAACAAACCCTTCGTCTGGACCGCAGACCCGAAAGATATCATCGCTGCAAGAAATCGCGGGTTTCAAAAGTTGGAATCAATCCACTAGAGAATTCCCTCACGGACCATCCGGCGGACTTCCTCCCGGTCCAGCAGAATCGACTCAGACATGCCTGACTCGTAGAGCGCGACCAATTTGTCCGGGTCGAAGTTCCCTTCGCTCATAGGACCGAATTCGTCGGTAAACTGGTAATAGCGCTTGTAGGTCTGTGTCTCGAGGCTGGAATAGTTGTCCAGCATGGTTTCCACTTCGTTGCCATCGGGATCCTTGTAATAAAAGGAAGTCGAGTTGCCGTGATTGACAGTCCAGTGGGGTGGTGGGTAGCCCCACGCTTTCATCTTCTTGTAGACATAAATCAACTCGCCCAGGCTGGCATAACAGAAGGCGAGGTGGGAGACTCCGACCTTCTTCTCGGGTCTGGTCCCCCATCCCGGCTTCTTGATAATGACGACCCGGTGATCATGATCGTCATATGTGAGAAACGTAAGAGGAGGGCCAAGTTCCTCGTTGACCGCAACGATCTCTGCGTTGAAGAGCCGCTGGTAAAAAGTGACCATCGCATCATAGTTTTCGTCGGAAAAGATATGCAGATGATGCATCCGGTTCGGCGACGGCATTGATGTGACGGTGCCGGGCGGATCACTCCGCATCGGATTGACGCTTTTCGGGACGTAACGCTCGCGTAACGTGGTCGCCATGAGAACCTCCCAAGCTTGCCGATTGGCCGATGTTTGACGAGGGAGTCCAGATTGTCAAGAACGAGATCAGAACTGGTCTTGTCAGCAAACGGTGCCGGCCTCAATCGCGTATCCAGTTTGTTGAAGCGATGGCAGCCCGGGATGTTTTCAAGGATCTGGTTCCCGCCTCCCCACAGGGGACCCGGTTGTGTTCATCGCCTCCCGTACGGCACCGTCTACTGGAACATCATTGCCCTGAAGAAGGTCAACTTGAGCTCGCCGTCGGTGTTTCGCCAGCAGCTTGGGCCCGAAACGTCCGCTTCAGACGGCCCGACAGACCGGTTTCGGGCCACCGAATTACCTTCCCTCCGGGATCTCCTTTCCCGGATGTTTCGGTGACGGCGCGCGTTCCTGATTGGGCCTGATCAGGATTCCCTGACTCGTTGTCTTACCCTTGGGATCTCCGGTTGCAAGACAATCGAGATTTCCGGAATTGGGCTCTGCAGCTGGAAAGCGGTGCTTCGCTGCCATAAAGGAATAAAGCGGTGTCCAGGGCAGAAGGCAAAACATGAATTAAGGCCCGATGGGAATGCCAGTGGAGAGTAATGGCTTTCCCCCCCAAACTGACTTCCAGATGTTGTCGAGGACCGTTGGCAACCTGATGCTATACCCGGTGGCTGGCGAATATGGTTGCCGACGGACTCGGGCAACTGGCAACAGCCGCTTGTCAAGCAAAGCGATTATTTCGAACTCACGGAAACGATGGAAGTCGTGTTCGGATGCTCGTTTCACCCAGTCCGGAACGATCTGCCGAAGCAAGGCATCCATCATGGACTGTTCGATCCCGGGTTCACCGGGGATGCGCGCGAGACGATGACGTCCTATTTCATGTTCGGAAGGCGGGGCGACGAGGATGAGCTGTCAGAGGGACAGCGGTTTCAGATATCGCTGCCGACGCCGGCTGCGGCCGTACCCCAGAACTTCGGAGCATTATCGCCAGTACTTGCGGGACCGGCACACCAGAGAGCCATTCTGAGTAAGATCGAACAATTCGTGGGACATATTCCGCTCGAAGAAAGCCGTTCAATGGGATGTGACCCACGCGAACCTTACGGCCGTAAGTGCGTGCAAGCAGTGTCACGATGAACAGATCGGTTACGCTTTGGAACGGCGGTCGCATAGCCTGGCGGTTGGCGCTCAGGACTTTATGCACGAGTTCCATCTTTGCCAGGATGATCCTGGCTACAAGTTTATCAAGTCCCCCGACCTCCACGCATGTGCTACTTTTGAGAACGGACTTTGTGCGAAGGTGGCGAGGTGGATACACTGGATTCGCATGCCTGGTCCCGACGACTGGACCGTTGAGATCGGTTTCTTGTCCCTCGGGACATCTGGCTCACGCCCGAAACGAACCTTTATTTCGGGCCGGGTATCACACTGACGGCCTTGCGGGCGGGCGACGTTGCGACTGGGTGTCTTCATTATCTGCGCAAGGAGACGGCCCGGCTTTGGGTGGCGCTCGAAGCGGACGATGCGCTGCGGCATTGAAGATTGGAAAAGGAGTTCGGTCATGACCCTGCATCCCAAGGATCCGAACCAACCCCCCGTATATGGTCTCGACCATTCCGCATATCGATGCCGTGACGCGGAAGAGACCCGCGCCTTCTATGAAGACTTACTGGGATTTCCTCTCTCCCAGGCGCTCCATATCGACCGTCACCCGACCACGGGCGAGCCGGTGAACTACATTCACATCTTCTTCGATATCGGAAGCGGCGATCCGGACCAGCCCAGCTACATCGCCTTCTTCGATGTTGTTGACAACCCCGGGGACGATCCCGATGAGCTCTTCAGGACAAGATGGGGCATGGATCTCCATTTTGCGATGCGTGTGGCTGACCACGCGGCGCTTGTTGCCTGGAAACAACGCCTGGAGACGAAGGGCGTCACGGTGGAAGGTCCTGTCGATCACGGCATGTTCCGCTCGATCTATTTTCATGATCCCAATGGCTATCGGCTTGAATTCGCTTCCACCGAAGCGCGCGAAAAACAGATATTCGCCGATCACGCTGTCAAGGCCCGGGAACTCGTGAAGAACTGGAATACGTGGAAATCTTCCAGAGAAACCATCGCCGCCAAGTAACAATAAAGGACCTTGCGCAGGCAGGCCTCTGCATTCACGGAATCTTGCGCTTTCCCCCGGAACAGTGTGATGCTGGTGGCCTCCCAGAACCACTACGGGATGCAGCACCAAGGAGCAGAAAGGACATGGCAGAATCAAAGTTCGAAGCCGAAGCCGCCTGGCGTCATGTGCAATATGAAGAAGTCTCCAGGTTTACGGAGACCTACGGATTTGCCGGAGCGGCCGGACGCGTAAATCTTGAGGGCGTGCATTACATTCCCCGGGGCCGGGAGTCCAAAACGCTGATGATCTTCATGCATCCGTCGTCCACGCTCCAGCTTCTGCCTGTGACCAGGGCTCTGCCGACGTATGGCGTTCATGTTCTTTGCGCGGGCAGCCGTTATCCCAAAAACGATTCCGCGTTGATATTCGAAAAGATATTGCTCGACATCGGAGCCTGGATCCGCGCTGCCAGGCATGAATGGGGCTATGAGAAAATCATTCTCGGTGGCTGGTCAGGCGGCGGCGCGCTTTCACTCTTCTATCAGGCGCAAGCGGAAAACCCCACGATCACGGACACGCCTGCAGGCGATCCTGTGGATGTAGCTGGTGCCAACCTGATTCCGGCGGACGCGATCACCTTCCAGGCGGCGCACCTGTCCCGGGCCAGGACCCTGACCGAGTGGATCGACGCGTCCGTACGCAACGAGAGGGACCCCAACGACCGGGACCCCGATCTCGACATTTACAATCCGGACAATCAGCCGCCTTACAGCACCGAGTTTGTTGACCGCTATCGCTCCGCGCAAATTGCACGTAATCGCAAGATCACCGCCTGGGTTCGCGAGACACTGGAGGATCTGCAGAAGAGAGGCGGCAAGGAATTGGAACGGGGCTTTGTCGTTCATCGCACAATGGCGGATCCACGCTTCCTCGATCCGACCGTGGATCCGAACGATCGAAAGCCCAGATGGTGCTACCTTGGCGATCCGGAGACTGTAAACAGTGGACCCGTAGGTGTCGGGCGTTTCTCTACACTCCGCTCCTGGCTCAGCCAGTGGAGTTATGACGAAAGCCGTGCCGACGGCCCGGCAAACGCGGCCCGGATATCTGTACCACTGCTTGCCATTGAAAACAGTGCCGACGACGCCGTTCCGCAACCGCATACATCAATGATCTTCGATGCCGCGGGCAGTGCTGACAAGGAACATCACGTCATCAAGGGTGCAACGCATTACTATCTGAACCAACCCGAACAGATGAAAGAGGCTATCAATCTGACCATAGATTGGCTGCAGAAACGGGACTTGCTGGAGGCATGACGGGTCAGGGTGCGGCTTGCTTCGGAATGCCGCCGGAGATTTGTTTCGCCACCGGGAGCCAGTTCGGGGATGGTCATTACAGGCACTTGGAAGAGCGGGGTTTCCCGCCCAGACCGAATGTTGCCCCCGTTCATTCACCGATCATGGCCGCGGACCTCTCACGTCGATCCGTCCGGGAGTTCAAAAACAGGTGGATTCAGCCAGAAACGTGATGACGCGATAAGGGCTGGCGAGACACGTCGATAGTGCCTCCGATTGCCATCCGGACGACATTGACCGTTTTCGCCAGATCGGGGGAACCGGAGTAATGGGCCGGAACAACGCCGTTGCCAACGTGCACCGCACGATTCCAGTGACCGAGGGCAACATAGTCGGCTTCCGTAGCCTCGATCTGGTCCCCGGTAATCAGCCAGGAGGGAGCGAGCTGGTCGTCAGACGGTATCTCCTCCGTGAAGTGCCCGTGCCCGGCCACGATATAACAGGGTGCATTCCGGTCGTCGGGGGAGGCTAGTGGCGACATGTCGCCGTAATGCATGTGGGCTCGCCCCCAGATTTGCAGGCCAAGCTCAGGAAACAGCACGGTGTCAGAATCTGCGCCGAGAACAAAGACGTCGTCGAGAGTGATAAATCCGCCGCGATACCAGACAGAATCGGTCGTCAGGGGATCGTGGTTTCCAGGCAACATGACCACCGGACAAGGCGCGTCGTCCAAGAGGCGGGTCGCTTGCTGCAACAGGTCGAGGGGAAGGCGATTATGTTCGAAGATATCGCCGGTCAGAAGGATGATATTCGCTCCAATGTGACGGGCGGTATCAATGACAGCCGCAAGAGGCCCGGTGCCGTCACCATTCCAGGCACGGGCGGTATACCCGTCGTCCACATGCAGATCCGAACTGTGGATGACCACAAGATCGGATGGCTGGCGCAGTCCTGCGGGCGGGCTCATCGGGATCGGGTCCGTTGGTTTCCCATGCCGACGGTCTATACGCGGTCCCGGTGATGGACTCAACCGGCGCTCGCAACCATTGATGATGACGGGGCTGCAGAGTGCGCCTGTGTCCGTGAATTGGGTCTGCCCGTTCAACTCATCGTTCGGTTCGTGACGGGATTGTGAAGGGGGCTAAGGTTGGGCATCATGTCGGGACTGAACCATCGTCCCGGGTCCACTTGCGCCGGCTTGCCGAAGGGCGCCTGTTGATCCAGGAAAGCACAATCCTGTTGGTTCGCTGCAGTCTCTCGTCACATTGGAGCTGGTATCGGGGTATGGTGCGGCTATTGGTGGTTCAGGGCCAGCGCGCGCCGGAGCGTTCCGGCTGAGATACCTGGGGCCTGGAATGTGCCGGCGAGCCCCTGGTTTGGAGTCCTGGCGGCAAAGATGGTCTGGACGGGGAGAAGTCTTCATGCCTTTCATCCGCAATTCCTGGTACGTCGCGGGTTGGTCTGCCGATCTCGCAACGGATCCTGTGGCTGTGACCGTTCTCGGCGAGAAGATCGTGCTCTGGCGCGGTGCCGATGGTCGGGTTCGGGCGGCCAGTGATCTCTGTCCGCATCGCTTCTTGCCCCTGTCGAAAGGACGGGTGCGGGGCAATGATATCCAGTGCGGATATCACGGACTGACGTTCGATGGTGACGGAAACTGTGTCGCTTCCCCCACCCAGGACAGGCTGCCGGCACGATGCCGTGTTCGGGCGTGGCCCCTTGCTGAACGCATGGGCATGATCTGGATCTGGATGGGAGATCCGGCGCTCTCGGATGAGGCCGGGATATATGACCTGCCGCAATATCACGAGAGCGGCTGGGGTGTGGCTCACGGTGATGCGCTGGACGTCAGGGCCAACTATCTCCTGCTTTGCGATAATCTGTGTGATCCCACCCACGTCAACTACGTCCACCCTGCTACACTCGGCAATCCTGACGAGATCAATGCCCCTGTAACCTTTGAGGAAACCGAATGGGGTGTTCTCACGGAACGGTTGACGCCAGCTTCACAGCCTACCGGATTTGTCGAGGCCTTCGGCTCCTTTTCAGGTCCGGTTGATATGTGGCAGCGCTACCTCATGTACACACCGTCCGTGTCCATTATTGATTTTGGAGCTGCCGTGGCGGGAACCGGTGGCTTCGAGGGTGGGGGCGACGGTCGTATCCAGGTCTATTCCTGCCATTTCATGACGCCGGTCACCGAGGACCGTACCATCGATCGCTGGTTGCATGTGCGAAGTTTCAAGCCCGATGCCCCGGAGATTGGTGAGCGCATCAGCGAGCAGTTTCGTTTTGCATTCGCCGAGGACAAGGAGATCCTTGAGGCGATTCAGGTTGAGGAAGAATGCAATGCCAACCAGGCCAGGACGGGCCTCGACCTTGACGCGTCAGCAGGTCTGTTCCGTCGACGCATTGACCGGCTCATACGCGCGGAAGCGCAGGCCTGCGCGGCTTGACGGGTTCGTGCCTCTGGCCCTTCCGGATCAACGGCAAGGCCGCTCGTCCCCTTGAACCCGAACGCGCGATCCGGTCTGGCCTTGTGCTCCCGTTTTCCGACTTTCGCGCGGACATGAAGTGCTGCCGGTCGTGATCTTCAGCGAATGACGACAGCGTGAGGGCATCAGGATCCGGTTCGGAGGTACCGCGGAAAAAGGGCAGCCATCGGACCTTGCCTCTGATCTTCTGTCTGGCGTTTGTCGCGGCGCTCGCCCCGCTGTCAATCGACATGTATCTTCCGAGCTTTCCGACCATCCGTCGGGAATTCGGAGCCTCGCCGGCCGAAATACAGTTGACCCTGAGCGCGTTCATGCTGGGTTTCATGATCGGTCAGCTCGGTTATGGCCCCCTGTCGGATCATTACGGGCGGCGCCCCGTTCTGATGTCCGGACTTGGTCTCTACATCGCGGCAACGATCCTGTGCTGCTTCAGCTGGAATGCGGAATCGCTTGTATTCTTTCGTTTCCTGCAGGCTGTGGGGGGTGGCGCCGGTACCGTTCTGTCTCGCGCCATTATCCGCGATCGCTACTCGGGCGATGTGATGGCACGCATGATGTCAATCATGCTCTCCGTCGTCCTGTTTGCACCCATGATCGCGCCCTTCATCGGGGGGTATCTGCTCGTGTGGCTGGGATGGCGGGCGGTGTTCTGGACCCTGACCCTTTGCGGTCTGTTGGCGTTGGGCGTTACGCTGCTCGGGATCCGCGAGTCTCTGGTTACGGAGAACCGGGCCGCGATCGATCCTCGTTCATTATTGGTTGCCTACGCGAACGTACTTCGCCACCGACGTGCCGTTGGTTATGTGCTGTCGGGAGGTTTCTCTTTTGGGACCCTGTTTGCGTTTCTTTCCAGCGCCGCCTTCGTCTTCATAGATTATTACGGGCTTAAGCCGACACAGCTCGGTTACGTATTCATTGTCAACGTGCTCGGGGTTCAGGCAGGTGGCCTGATTAACAGTCGCCTCGTGCTGACCCGTGGCTTGCACAGAATGATGGGCATTGCGGTAATGATGCTGGTCTGTGGATCTGCGGCACTGTTTGGACTCATAATTTTCGATATCGGAGGATTGTGGGGAGCGGTTTTCGGAATCATGCTTTTCACGATTCCTCTCAATATGATCAATGCAAACGCTGCTGCAGGGACACTCGAATATTTTCCGCACCAGGCCGGTACAGCTTCGGCGGTGATTGGTGCGGTCCGTTACGGAATGGGTGCTCTCAGCGGCGTGTGCGTCGGGTTGTTGCATGACGGTACACCCTTGCCGATGGCCACGGTCATTCTGGGTTGCGCGGTCCTGAGTGCCCTGTCCCTGTTCGTAATCGTGCAGCGCCGACCGTAGACTTCTCGGACGCTGGGCCTGTCAAGGTGCCTGGCACGCGGTAACCGGAACAGCAGCGCTGGCGGAGGGAACGGTCCTCAGTTGCGGAATGATGGGGGAAGAACGAAGTCCTCCAGGTATGGCGGCGATCTGATATCCCGCATTCACGGCCGCGGTTCCGCAACCTGTTCAATACAAGAGCAAAGGCATCCAGACCGATACAGTCGATGTTGCCGAGGCCTCATAAGGGTGGCGGTATACTTGAGCGATGCAGGAGGCCGGAAGGCCAGGGTGCAATCGCTTGGGGGAGGCCGGTTCGCCGGACCTGCTCCTCGAGTCTTGAGATGATCCGTGCGAGACCAATGATCTCACCGGAGAGCACAGTGCCGCAAATCGCCACGCCGGGTTCACAGCGCAAGCGCAGGGAAACAGATTTCAGAAAGCCGGACCGAGTGCCGAAGAGAAAGCCATGGATGACGCACGCTGTCCCCGGGGGGCACGGCAGCACTTTCCTGTTCTGCGCCGATCAGTTTCGCGGCCACACCCGCGGGCATTCTTCTGCAATGAGGCTGAGAGGATCGCCGTCCTCAAGGCTGCGTTCAAAGATCAGCGGGGACTCGGACCGGTTCCGCCACCGAATGTCATTGCCGGCAAATCGGTAGGAAAGGGCCCGGCGATTCACGTCCGGCCGTCTGTTGGGGCCGGACGCATGAAGGGCACAACCGTGAAACACGATGATGTCTCCGGGGTCGACCTCAAGTGTGATCGTGGGGTAGCGATCGGGATTCCCGTCAATATCCGGGACCTCTGCCACGAGATCATCGCGGTCGAACATCGTCACCGGTTCGTTCAGGCCGATTTTCACCGGCTGAAACAGCTTGCCCCACTTGTGGGATCCCCTGGCAAAACGAAGGGCGCCGGTTTCCTCGGTCACGGGATCGAGAGAGAACCAGATGCTTGCAAGATCGTAACCTTCGATCGAGAAATAAGGCATGTCGTGATGCCAGTAGGTCGGCGTCGGTGTGCCGGGTTCCTTGATCAGGAGATGTTCGTCATAGAGATCAATATGCGAAGCCCCCAGGATTTGGGCGGCGATTGCAGAGAGCGGCCCGTCGAACAGAAAGGACCGAAAGCCCTCAAACCGGCTGAACAGGCGGTGGTCCGTAAAATACCGCGGCTTTCCCTCGGGTGCATAATTCTTGGCATAGGGGCTCGGCGACGCTACGGCTTCTTCGAAGGCGTCGGCAAGAAGATCGAGCCAGTTTGGGCCGATGACGCCGCGGATGCGGACCGCGCCGTCGTCATGGAAGCACCTGGCATCTTCGGCGGTCACCAAGCGTTCAAGAACCTCGACCATTGATCCGCCTCCCTTTATTCGGTCGCAGTCTGCCCGAGGGGATGAACTGCTGCAACACATCTTCCGTGGTCAGATTTTCAAGTCGAAATTTGAACGGAGGCCGCTCCGCAGCCTTCGTTCAAAAGCCTTCGTGCACCCAAAATATCGGACATTCCCTTCGTTCCGGACTGTTGAAGCTCCGGAAAGAATTCATGTCTCTCAGGGAGTTACGCTGAAGGAAACGGTACCGAGATCCTGTACGCTGTTGCGCACATGAATGCCGGGCCGCAGCGCTTCGGCCGCCGTAGCACCGCCTGCCATCACAATCCAGCCCGGCTGCAGTACCTCGCCAGCGGCGGCTGACAGCCTTGCTGCGGCAACCAGGGAGCGCACAGGATGCCCCAGGATGGCTGCCGAAGATCCGATCTGGACGGGCCTCAGGTCGAATTCCAGCACCATGCCCAGATTCTCAAGGTCGCCATCCAGCGATTGCCAGGGACCAACCACGAGACCTGAAGAAGAAGCGTTGTCGGCAACCACATCTTCGAGCGAGAACTTGAAGTTCTCGTAGCGTGAATCAATGATCTCCATGGCGGGGGCCACCGCTTCTACCGCCGCCAGCGCTTCCATGGCCGAGCACGGAAAATCGAGTTCCTGTCCGAGCAGGAATGCAATCTCGGGTTCGACCCGGGGATGAACATAAGCAGACAACGAAAGCTCGCCGCCATCCTCGATCAGCATGGCGTCGGTGAGCCTTCCCCAGATCAGGTCATCAATCCCCATCTGTGCCATCTTGGCACGGCTGGTAAACCCCATTTTCATGCCGTTTCGATGTTCACCCCGCGTCACGCGGCGCTGGATCGAAAGCCGTTGCACCTCGTATGCGTCCTCGATCGTGTATTGAAAGCGATCCGAGAACTGTTCCGTTGCCTGCGCATGACGCGCGGCATCGTCAAGGATTCTTGCCATTTCGGCCAGATCGAGCATTCCTGTTCTCCCCTGTGCAGCGCGTCGCCATCCGTCAGGAGGCAGACGGCTTGCCCTCTCGTTCATTGACGATGTCAAGTGCGACATCCACGATCATGTCTTCCTGACCACCAACCATTCTCCGTTTTCCCAGTTCGATCAGAATGTCGCGCGTGTCGATCCCATAGGTTTCGGACGCTGTCTCGGCGTGGCGGAGAAAACTGGAATAGACGCCGGCATAACCGAGCGCCAGCGTCTCGCGATCGACACGGACGGGCCGGTCCTGGAGGGGTCTGACGAGTTCCTCGGCGGCGTCCATCAGACGGAAGAGGTCGCAACCGTGATTGAGCCCCATGCGGTCGGCTACGGCGATGAAGATTTCCAGCGGGCAGTTGCCGGCACCAGCGCCCATGCCGGCGAGGGAAGCATCGATCCGGGTGGCGCCATGTTCGAGCGCGACCATGGAATTGGCGACACCGAAGGACAGGTTGTGGTGGGCATGCATGCCGGTCTGGGTTTCGGGATCCAGAATTTCATTGAAGGCCGTGAAGCGTTCGCCGACCTGATGCGGAAGGAGAGCCCCTCCTGAATCCGTGACATATACGCAATGCGCGCCGTAGGATTCCATCAGCTTCGCCTGCTCTGCCAGTCGTCCGGGCGGGTTCATGTGGGCCATCATCAGGAAACCTGCGACATCCATGCCGAGATTGCGGGCAAACTCGATATGCTGTCTGGAAATATCGGCTTCCGTGCAATGGGTGGCAACGCGGACCGACCGGGCCCCGGCTTCGTAGGCCTCGCGGAGATCATGGACCGTGCCAATTCCGGGCAGCAGGAGGGTTGCAAGCGTTGCATGCTCAAGTACGCTGGCAGCTGCTTCGATATAATCGAGGTCAGTCTCGCGGGCGAACCCGTAGTTGAAGGACATGCCGGCGATGCCATCACCATGCGCGACCTCGATGGAGTCGACCCGGGCCTCATCGAGCGCCCGGCAGATGTCCCTGATGTGATCCAGGCCGTACTGGTGGCGGATCGCATGCATGCCATCCCTGAGGGTCACGTCCTGGACGTAGATCTTTCGTTCGGGATCCTGAGTCATGGACCAGCCCTCCTCACACCTGATGACGCGCCACGACCCGTTCCGCGGTACGCAGCGCTGCCGACGTCATGATGTCGAGGTTGCCGGCATAGGTGGGCAGGTAATGGCCGGCCCCCTCGACCTCGAGGAAAACCGAAGACTTGACGCCCTCAAAGTCTCCCCGACCCGGGATATGCAGCGGCCGGTTGGAGCCGAAACGCTCGAACTGGACCTCCTGCTTCAGGCGATATCCCGGCACGTAGGACTGAACTTCCCGCACCATATCGGCTACGGAAGCGGCGATCGCATCGGTGTCGACTTCGTCGGAAAGGGTATAGACGGTATCACGCATCATCAGCGGAGGTTCCGCCGGGTTGAGGATGATGATTGCCTTGCCCTGTTCAGCTCCGCCAACGGCCTCGAGACCGCGGGACGTCGTTTCCGTGAACTCGTCGATATTGGCACGGGTCCCTGGGCCGGCGGAGCGGGACGAAATCGAGGCGACAATTTCTGCATAACGCACCCGGGCAACGCGGTTGACCGCATGGACGATCGGAACCGTGGCCTGACCGCCGCAGGAAACCATGTTTATGTTTGGCGCATCAAGATGAGCGTCCATGTTCACGACCGGTACGACATATGGGCCGATCGCAGCCGGTGTGAGGTCAATGATGGTCTTGCCGTGCTCCGCGCAGAGGCGGGCGTTGTGCGCATGGGCTCCGGCCGACGTGGCGTCAAAGACAAGCGCAATCTCCTGCCATTCCGGCATGCGTGTCAGGCCTTCCAGGCCCTCATGGGTGGTGGCGACACCGAGATTTCGGGCGCGCGCGAGACCGTCCGAGGCCGCGTCTATGCCGACCAGCGCCCCCATCTCCAGCATGGTCGAGGTCTCGATGACCTTGATCATGAGATCGGTTCCGATATTGCCGGATCCGACAATGGCAACCCGGGTTTTTTCTGACATCCTGAGTTCCTCAATCCGAGAATGCGGCACGGACGCTGCCCAGACCGCCGATCCGGACTTCAATGACATCTCCGGCTGTGACCGGAACCATCGGGCCCAGCGCACCCGTCATGATCACATCTCCGGCAGACAGCGGCATGCCAACCTCGACCATCTTGCGGGCCAGCCACACGGCTGCATTCAGGGGGTTGCCGAGACAGGCGATACCCGCTCCCACGGAAACCTGGACCCCCCGGTTCTCTACAACCATGCCGCACAGGCGAAGATCCAGATCCTCAAGAGCTACCGGTTGGGTACCCAGCACGATCATGCCGGACGAGGCATTGTCAGCGACGGTATCGACGATGGAAATGTCCCAGTTGGCAATCCGGCTGCCGACGACCTCGATGGACGGCAGGGCATATTCGACCGCATTGATCAGGTCGATCAGGGTGGCGTCGCCCCCGGTGATGTCGTCACCCAGAACCAGTGCGACCTCTCCCTCGGCGCGAGGCTGGGAAATTCCGCCGAACGGGATTTCGTCTCCATCGACCACAACCATGTCGGCGAACAGAATTCCGTAGTCCGGCTGATCAACGCCGAGTTGCGTTTGTACGGCCTTGGCGGTCAGGCCGATCTTGCGTCCAACGACACGGCGGCCTTCCTGAATCCAGAGGTCAGTATTGGTTTTCTGAATCGCATAGGCGGCCTCGATGTCGCCCGCGTCAAAGGCATCCCTGACCGGATGCGTGGTGGTTCCGTCCTGCCAGGCCTTGCGGATGCGCTGGGCGGCATCCGAGATGGCCTCGTCCCGTCCATTGGCCATGTCGCTCTCCTTACAGCTTGATGCAGATATTCTTCTGTTCCGAATAGAAGTTGAGAGCATGCTGCCCGCCCTCACGGCCGATTCCCGACAGCCCCATACCCCCGAAGGGCGTGCGCAAATCGCGCAAAAACCAACAGTTCACCCAGTTGATGCCTGCTTCCATCTGTTGTGCCACCCGATGTCCGCGGGAAAGATTGGAGGTCCACACTGTGGCAGCGAGACCATATTCGGTGTCGTTGGCCATATGGACTGCCTCTTCTTCGTCATCGAAGGGCGTGATGTGACAGACCGGTCCGAAGATTTCTTCCTTCTGGATGCGGGAAGCCTCGGAAAGCCCCGTCATGATCGTTGGTTCGACAAAGGCACCATTGTCGCGTTCATCACCGAAGGAAGGAATGCCGCCGCCAATAATGATTTCTGCGCCAAGGTCCCGGGCGAGATCGTAATAGCCGGTCACCTTCTCGCGATGTTCGTGGCTGATGAGAGGGCCCATCTGGGTGTCCGGGTTTTCCGGCCGTCCGAGTACCATGTTTCGAGCGTTTTCGGCCAGGGTCTCCACGAACCTGTCGAGAATCGGCCGTTCCACATAGACCCGCTCGGAACAAAGGCAGACCTGCCCGCAATTCGCGAAAACAGAGCGCAGGCTGCCCTCGATCGCTGCATTGAAATCAGCATCGGCGAAGACGATCGCAGGATTCTTGCCACCCAGTTCAAAGGACAACGCCTTCACATTGTCGGCGGCGGCCCGCATGATCGCGCTGCCGGTGGTGGTTTCCCCGGTAAAAGTGATGGCGTCGATGCCGCGGTGGGTCGTGAGAAATTCGCCGGCGGATCCCGGGCCGAAGCCATGCACCAGATTGAAGGCGCCGTCCGGCATACCCGCGTCTTTCATGACTTCGGCCAGAAGCGTGGCTGTGGTGGGCGTTTCCTCGGACGGTTTGAGAATGACCGCATTGCCTGATGCCATGGCCGGAGCGATTTTCCATGTCGAGAGAAGCAGCGGCAGGTTCCACGGGCTGATGATGCCGACCACGCCATGGGGTTGCCGTACCGAATAGTTGATAGCCCCGGCTCCGTCCGGTGTGTCCTGCTGGTAGGCTTCTGTTCCCACCGACTTGATGAGATCTGCGAACACCCGGAAATTTGCGGCTCCCCTCGGGATATCCACATGGCTGGCAAGCGATCTCGGCTTTCCGGTATCAAGGGTCTCGGCCTCGATAAACTCGTCGGATCGCGCATCAATGGCATCGGCGACCGCATAAAGGAGGTTGCAGCGTTCATTGAGCGGAAGGCGCCCCCAGGTCGTCCGATAGGCCTTGCGCGCCGCGTCAACGGCTTCGTTCACAAGCTCACGCGTTGCCTCGTGGACATGGGAGAGAAGCGTGCCGTCTACGGGCGTGGTGTTTTCGAAGGTGTTCCCGGTTTCCCTGAAGGCTCCGCCGACAAAATTCCTGAGTTCACGCAGGTTGCGCTGTGGTGTCGCGCCCATTCCGCTCTCCTGATCCCGATTGCGCGCCGGTTATAGCAAAGCATGCGGGAATTGGCACCTGCGGTGGTTCAGTCCC
This sequence comes from Alphaproteobacteria bacterium, assembly GCA_965221485.1. Classification (GTDB taxonomy): domain Bacteria; phylum Pseudomonadota; class Alphaproteobacteria; order MPNO01; family UBA830; genus JAJEBT01. The sequence continues at coordinate 4,315,180 of OZ244893.1, forward strand.
ACGGCAAAAGAACTGTCGAGCCGGTTGTTTCCCTGGCTTCGATGGCCCGGTGGGCCTCGGCCGCATCCCTCAGGGGCAGACGGTGATGGACTCTGGGTGTTACGGCGCCGGAGGCCAGCGCTTCGAACAGATCGTCGGCACTTCGAACAAGATCTTCCCGCTGCGCCATGTAGTGCATGATGGCGGGCCGCGTCAGGAACAGGGAGCCGCGAGCTCCGAGTTCAATCACGTCGACCGGATCAGGCGGGCCCGACGCATGCCCGTAGCTTGCCAGCATTCCCATCGGGCGGAGACACGCGATGGAACGATGGAAAGTGTCCTTGCCGATCGATTCATAAACAACAGCGCATCCGTCTCCCCCTGTCACCTCGCGCACCATTTCCGCAAAGTCGCCTTGCCCATGGATGACAACGTGATGGGCTCCCGCTTCCCGGGCCAGCTCAGCCTTTTTTCCGGAACTCACCGTCCCGATGACTGTGGCTCCCAGGTGTCTGGCCCACTGGCAGAGGATCAATCCCATGCCGCCGGCTGCCGCATGGACCAGAATGACATCGTCGCGCTTGACCGGGTAGGTCCGCCGCAGCAGGTACTGGGCGGTCAACCCCTTCAGCATCGATCCCGCGAGGGCGCTGTCGTCGATTGTGTGCAGCGAGTCCGGCACCTTGAGCAATTTCTCTGCGGGATAGGTGCGAACCTGGCTGTAGGCCCCGTGTGGTGGCAGGGCGTAGGCGACCCGGTCACCGACCGAGAAATCATCGACGCCGGGGCCCAGATCCTCAATGATGCCGACTCCCTCAAAACCCAGGACAAGAGGAAGTTGCGGAACCGGCCAAGGGTGAGGAATGCCGCGCCGATGATAGGTATCGACAAAATTGACTCCCACGGCCCGGTTGCGCAAACGCACTTCTCCCGGTCCGGTCGCCGGAACATCCACGCTTTCCCAGCGAAATACGTCGGGCGAGCCTTTCTCGTGGATCACGGCGGCCATCGGCATTCTTCAGATCCCCCTCTGGTGACGGCAGGTATTCAGCTGGCTCCGTGGCGCTTCAGCCACGCGCCAAGCCGATCCCAGCCATCCCTTGCCGCAGCTTCCCGGTAGCTGGGACGGTAATCAGCGTGAAAACCGTGCGGTGCATCGGGATAAATCACAATTTCGACATTGTCGTTTCCGGCAGCACGAATCTTCGTTTCCAGGTCCTTGACTGTATTCACCGGGATTCCCCGGTCCTGACCGCCATAGAGACCCAGCACCGGTGCCTTGATCTTGTGCGCGATATCAATCGGGTGGGTCGGCGTGTTGGGGTTCGATCCCCGTGCAACGACACGGCCGTACCAGGCCACCCCGGCCTTGAGGTCAGGATTGTGGGCAGCATACATCCACACAATTCGTCCACCCCAGCAGAACCCGGTTATGGCGAGCAGACCAGCATCGCCATTATTCCGTGAAGCAAACCGGACAGTGGCGTCGAGATCCGACATGACCTGCTTGTCCGGAACCTTCGCCACCACCTCCATGATGAGCTTCCGGATTTGCTGGAACGTGTATTTTGTCGGATCACCCTGGCGGTGATAGAGAGACGGCGCGATGGCCAGATGTCCCATGCTGGCAAGACGGCGGCACACATCCTTGATGTGCTCGTGGATGCCAAAAATTTCCTGCACCACCAGGATAACCGGGTGATCGGTACCGGTTGCCGGCATCGCCATATAGGCCGGAATTCTGCCGTCAGCAACCGGAACCTCAACCATTCCTCCCTTGAGTCCGTCCATGGGAGTCTTGATCATGGTGGCGCGCACCGGACGTACCGAAAGTGCAAACCCGGTGGTGACGGTCGCTCCCGCTACGAACATACGGCGTGAAACCGCAGTCTCCGGGATCAGGCTGCGGAAATCGGAATTGCCGAGGGGATTGTCAAACGGGGACATTCGCACTCTCCTTGTCATCTGATGGAAAGGCGAAGGTTAGTGCCTCCCGGACAACGTTGCCAGACAAGAATGATCGATCAGGGACCGTCGCGACCGCATTGCAGGTAAGGGTTGCTGGTCAAATTTTGACAAGGAATTGATGCCGGCATGGTCGTGCGGACGGGGTGTCGTGGTCGTCAAATCGGTCTTGTGGGATCTCGTTGCCCCGGAAATCCGTATTCACCATCGGCAACCGGAGCAGAGGTGAGCCATGCGATGTTCCCTGGACAGGGGACCCGCCAGCATATGTGCTGACGGCCCGGGCACGGATCCGAAGAGAAGTTGTCTGTCGGCATCAGTAGCTGATGTGGCGTCCCCGGTTTCCCGATGAAATTGATCCGTGCCTCCCTGTTTCTCCAGTCCCAGACCCGGGCAGACCCCGCTCGCCGTCGCCACTCCTCGTCCATTCCCTCGATGGCTGGCTTGGGATCGATCAGACCGTCTATCTGCATCCGGGTGAATTCGGGGAGATCTGGCCCGGGCCCGCTGGCCGGGCATTGCCGGTCCCACAGCCACGGGAGTTTGCCCGATCCCGCTTCCTGAATGAATCCCTGCTCTCTCATGCGATCCTAAGTCCCACGGGTTGCATGCGGCTGTCGCGCATCTGTAGGTGAACGATCGGTGAAGCCACTGCGGCGCGCTTGGCGATGGATCCCTGTCCGGGCAAAATTTCGGCCACGGGTGGGACGAACGGGGCAATGACCGCCTATCAGATGTCCTGTTCAACGAGCACGATGTAGACATCTGCGACATGGGTTATGATTGGCCGTGCGCTGGCAAATTAGCCCCGCCGCCAGCCGGCCAGCCGGTTGGTCTTGTACTGGTGACCATCAGATCGGAGGAGCTTGAACAGACTGATCACCCGAAGTGAAAAATCAACAAGATGGCCCATGATGCACGGCTTGAAAGGCTGTTCCTGGGCCCCCATCGAGGCTTCGCCGGCCACGTCATTAACATTGGACGGCCAGCGGTACAGATCCGTACGGGTAACGGATGTGGCCAGGCATGTGGAGCGCGTGATTCAATGACGAAGAAAGGTGAGGAACCAAAATGATCCGATTTCCAGGCGCTTGCGTGGCGCTTCTTCTGGCCGGAGGCCTGGCGTTGCCGGCTTCCGCCCAGACTGCACTGACATTTTCTTGGTTTGGCCCACCCGTGGCCGACTTCAACAAGCACGGTGTTTTCAAGTGGGGTGAGCGGGTTGCGGCAGCTACCGAGGGGCGTGTCCGGATACAGTTTCTGGCCAAATCGGCTGGTGCACCGCCGGCGCATTTTGAACTGATCCGGGACGGTGTTGTCGATGCAGCCTATTACCTGCCCGGAATCACGCGTGGACGCTTCATACTGCACCAGGCCGCCGAGTTTCCTTTTGGCGGACAGACGGCCGCCGCGACCTCCGTGGCCTATTGGCGCACCTACAAGAAACACTTCGAGAAGGCCGGTGAGCACAAGGATGTGGTTGTCTTGACAGCGCTGACGCACGGCCCCGGGCTGATCCATAATTCCAAGCGGACGATTGCCTCCGTGGAGGACTTCAAGGGCCTCAAATTCCGTGTTCCGGGTGAGACCATCGGAACCCTGTCGAAGAGTCTGGGCGCAGTTCCCATGTTTGCCAGCATCGGACAGGTCCCGCAGCTTGTGAACCGGGGTGTCGCCGATGGCGTGTTTCTGCCCTGGAATGCGGTTGGCGACTTCAAGCTTGGCGGTGCCCTGAAATTCACGACCGTGCTTCCGGGCGGCATCTACAACGTGACGTTTCACATCGCTGTCAATCCACGCCGCTGGCAAACCCTGTCATCCGCTGACCGTGCTGCGATCATGAAGGTGTCCGGTGAGGATGCCTCGCGGATCATCGGCGGCTCGTGGGACCGGGGAGATCAGCGTGGTCTGGCGCACGCGAAAGAGAACGGGGTCCAGATTACCGACATGGACGCCCGGTTTCGTGATGCTGTTGAACGCGCTTTTGCGCCGATGAAGAAAAACTGGATCACGGCGGCATCCGGGAAGGGCGTTGACGCTCAGGCAGCGCTTGATTACTTCCAGGAACAGATCAGGGCGCTCGAACCATAACCGGTGCGCTGGTGGGGGCGCGACTTTGATGAAGCCCTCACGGGCATCGGCAAGCTGGCGAACCAGCGCCGCGTTCATTTGCGGCGGGATGTTGCTGTTACTACTCGGCGTGACTGTGGTCGATGTGGGAGGCCGTGAAGTGTTCGGCCACCCGCTTCCGGGCGGGTATGAAATCAGTGAACTGGTCATGCTCGCCCTGTTCTTTCTGGCGCTTCCGTTTGTCAGCTTCCGGGGCGAGCACATAACGGTCACACTGGTTGACCGCTGGATTTCGAAATCCTGGCGTCTGGTGTTGTCAGCAGCGGGTAACGGGCTATTGGCGGCCATCCTCCTGGGCCTGGCTCCCTGGATCTGGCGTCAGGCGGCCTCCGCGGCAGGTTATGGGGACCTTACCCTCTATCTCCAGCTTCCGGTGTCTCCCTTTCTCTATATGGCGGCGGTCCTGACCGTTGTGTCAGCAAGCCTTGCAGGCGTGCGGGCCTGTGGTGATATCGCCGCGATCCGGAGATCTGGCCGGGCCGGGTCCTGATCGCGAATGCTTCTCGCCGGCATCGGATTTCTCGGACTGCTTTTGCTTGTTTTCCTGCGGGTTCCGGTGGCCGTCGCCATGATGGTTGTCGGACTGGCGGGCTTTGCTCTGGTCAACGGAGTGAATGCGGCCATGACCTCTTCGGCGCGGGCGCTGGTTGACGCCACCCGGGACTATGCCCTGACGGTCATTCCCCTGTTTCTCCTGATGGGAAACATCATTGCCCGTGCCGGGTTTGCGGAAGACCTGTACCGCGCCTCCTACGCCTGGATCGGCCATCGGAGAGGCGGACTTGCACGGGCGACGATCCTGTCCTGCGCCGTTTTCAGCGCAGTCTGCGGAAGTTCGCTTGCCACGACCGCAACCATGAGCCGGGTCGCGCTGCCGTCAATGCGTCAGCTGGGTTACGCCCCGTCCCTTGCTGCCGGATCGATCGCTGCCGGCGGTACGCTCGGCATCCTGATCCCTCCCAGCGTGATCATGGTCCTCTACGGTATTCTCACCAATACGGATATCTCGAAATTGTTCATCGCCGGCATTCTTCCGGGAATTCTGGGGGTCGGCCTGTATGTGGCGACCATTGCTGTGGTGACGCGGATGCGTCCCGGGTCTGGCCCACCTGGGCAGCGGACGGGCTGGCGTGACCGGCTTCGTGCGAGCGCTGGCGTGTGGGAGGTGGTGGTTCTGTTTCTCGTGGTCATCGGCGGTATTTATGCGGGCGCGTTTACCCCCACCGAGGCGGCCGGCGTGGGCGCCGGAGGCGCGTTGCTGGCAGCGATCCTGCGACGGCGCCTGGCCTTTTCTGTGGCACTCGATGTGTTCTACGAGACCGCTCGGATGACGGCTGGCATTTTTCTGATATTGGTGGGGGCACTGGTCTTTTCCAACTTTCTGAACATGACTCCTTTGCCCGGCGCACTTGGCAGCCTGTCCACTATTTTCGGAAACACACCGCTTCTGCTTCTTGCAGGCATGCTGGTGGTCTATGTTGTTCTGGGCTGTATTCTCGACAGCATTTCAATGATTTTGCTTACGATTCCCCTGTTTTTCCCGATTGTTCATGCGGCCGGGATTGATCCGGTCTGGTTTGGCGTTCTGGTCGTGGTGGTGACGGAAATCAGCCTCATCACGCCACCTATCGGCATGAATATTTTCATTCTCAACGCGACGGCCGACGATCTGCCGATCGCTACCATTTATCGAGGGGTCATGCCGTTCGTGATTGCTGATGCCGGCAGGCTGATTCTTCTGACGGCGTTTCCGGCCATTGCTACCGTGCTTCCGGCATTGATGTAGAAGATGAGTTCTTGTCGGACGGATCCGTTCCGCAGCCCTTCAGTTGACTGCCGACTTGCGCACGTCGGTCCAGCGCCGGACCTTGTAGTCTCCGTCCGCATCCGGGATATCCGGATCCAGGACAATGTGCGGACGCACCAGAGTCGCCTCCCGAATGGATCGTTCCAGTCTCGCGATCAGGGAATCCGTGGCCGTGACACCGGGTGCAGGACGAATGCGAATGAGAAGTTCATCCGAACCGTCCTGACGCCGTTGTGCCGCCCCCCTGAATTCGGATACATCGCTCTGTGCAAGGAGCAACTGCTCGACAGATTGGGGCCACACATTCATGCCGCGAATCTTCATCATGGAATCGGTTCGCGCGACAGAGCCGGGACGGTATCCCGGCCGTGGATCTCCGCAAGGACAACAACCGGCCGGAACCAGCTCCACAACATCCCCGGTGTCGTAGCGAAATACCGGCGTGGCCTGCCGATAGGTTGTCGATATCACAATTCTCGCGCGACCTTCGGTCACGGGGTCATCGGTTTCCGGGTCCAGTGTCTCGATATACATGTGTTCATCGTGGAAATGGACTGAGCCGGTTGCGGTGCCCAGCTGGCAGGTCGTCGCGATCTTTGCCGCGGCCTGGGTACAACCATAGACTTCGAACAGCGGGGCCCCGAATGTCTGTCGGGCAGCCTTCAGAAGGTGAGGCGAGGTTCCGACCGACTGAATGCCCTTCAAGTGGGAGGACCAGGAGCCTGCCAGGCCGGCGCGCTCTGCATCGGCAGCAAGCTGAAGAAGAAAGCTCTCTGTCCCATAGAGATACGCCGCGCGGTAATCGGCAAGAAAAGCGAGTATGGTCGGCCGCGGCGCGACCCCGGTTGCGATGGGGATCAGCCTGTGCAGGCGTGCGCCTTCCAGAGCCGAGTGTCCGGCACAAAGAAAGGAGACAGGTATCGTATACAGCGCGACATCTCCGCGCCGGAGGCCAATCGCTTCGAACTGTGGACCCCAGCTGCGGCCCATGACCTCGACATCGGCTGCTGTACAGGCATAACGCTCCTGGCCGATGCCCGAGGTGCCGCTTGTGAGGTGAATCTGCACGACATCCTGGGACTCCACACACAAATTGCCGCCCCAAGGCGGATCTGATTGTTGCGCTTCAAGAATGGCCGGCTTGTCGATGAGGGGAAAGCGCGCGACATCTGCCGGATTGTCAGGCAGCCAGCCATGGGGAAGGCCGTGATCGCGCCACCGGGTTCGAAAGAAATCGCTCCGGAGCCAGCAGCGCCTGACCGCAGCTCTCAACCGTTCGAATGCGCCGGTTTTCATGATGCGACGGCCCTTGCCTGACCGAGAGCCCGGACCTGGCCCTTGCCCACAACCTCGAACTTCCACAGTCCACCATCCTCGCACCCGGCCAAAATCCGGATTTCCTCTCCAGGATAGGTGGGTGCCCGAAAGCGCAGTTCGAGACTGGCCAGCGGTGCCCCGATCAATTCCCTGAGGATACGTTCGGCAACGGGCGCGATCAGGGTCCCCGGCACGACAGTATCGGCAAATCGACGCATTCGGGCATAGACAGAATCGAAGTGAAGCGGATTCCAGTCTCCGGTTTCCACGGCAAGCCAGGCGATCTGGGTGCGGGAAAAGGAGAGGGGGCATCCCACCTCTTCCAGTTCCCGATTTGCTGGAGGACCAATGGCGGGCGGCGCCAACGGTCCGGGGGGAAGATCAACCATCTGGACGGCCTCGGTAACTGCGGGTTTGCCAGCCGCTATCCACCGGGTGACCAGTGTCGATATCACCCGGTCCCCGCTCTTTCCGACCACTGTCTTTCGGTCCTCGATCGCGGCTGTGGCGGTCAGGGTGTCGCCAACCTGCACACCCCGGTGCCGGTGGTAGCGGGCGCCGCCAAACAAACCGCGATCCGGATCCCTGCCAAGGACAGTGTGGATCGATATCCCGGCAGCCGGCTGGCTGCGAAGAAAGAAGAGATAGGTCAGCGGAACCTCGTCACCGTGCACCGGAATATGGTCGGGCAAGCGTCCGTCGCGACCCACATACCAACGACAGACGGACTCCGGAGTGACCTCGATAGTCCAGCGGGGAAGAGCTTGTCCCGTCCTGTCGTCAGTCATCGGAGGCATTCCTGATCAGGATATCCCGATCCGCGAGACAGACCGCGTGCAACCCCCGGGAATCCCGGATTTCCCATGACAGAAAATGATCCTCGCCGCAGGCTGTCAATCCGGAGCCATCATGAAACTTCAGGTCCAGCGCCGCTTCCCCGGTTACGCAGCCACCGGCAAGTCTCTCAAAAAGTAACGACAGGAGCGGACCTGCTGTAGAAGGGTCCTCTTCGATACAGCCAAAATGCGTCTGGTCGGTGGCTGACTTGTAGACGAAGCGGCCATCAATGCGGATTTCTGCTGACAGACCCTCTCCGCCACGACAGAAAATTGTAAGGGAATCATCCACAGCGATGCGGGTGATGGTCAGCCCCTGCAGGGATGGCAGCCGGTGGGGTTCGGGCATTTCAGGACGAGATCAGGTGTTTGGAGTTTGAACCAATACTGGCGTTCCTGAGGAACGCGCTAATTCCAGGAGCAGCACGCCAAATAGCATGATCGGAACGACAGGATTCCAGGCCGCGTTCTGAACCAATGCGTCGATCTCAGTACATTGGGAGGCTTCGGTGACGCTGCTTATGGGGTTGTCCAAGGGGCAACGACTTCGACGCCAATATCGGTGAAATCCCGCAAGTTGCGCGTAGCCAATCCCATGTCCCGAGAACGCGCGATCGCGGCAATCTGGCAGTCTGCTGGCGGGATCGGGTGTCCGACGGAACGCCGTATGGCCGCGACCTCGGCGTAGGCGCGCGCAGCATCGCCTCGATGTCCGAGACGAGAGATGTCCGGCGCCGGCCAGCCGGCAGGATAGCAGCACCGTGGCGAGGCTCCGCCTCACCGACAAGGTCTTCCAGAGTATGATGGCTGGCCCACCCCTGGCCCGCGGAATCAGGCGCCTTACGCATCAGTTCGGATACAACGTTGGTATCGAGCAGCACGGTCATGACTGCCGGTTCAATCGAACGAAGGCGGCTCGCGCCCGGGCCCTCGTGGCGGCAATTCCAGGTCCACGCCGCCTCCCGGCCCGAAACGCGAGCGCATGATGCTCACGAGGTTCCGGGAGCTCGCTTTGCGTCCGACGGCATCGCGCAGAGTGACCCGCGCTTCCTCTTCCATCAAGCGATGGTGTTCCGCGGCGCGGACACGAAGGCGCGTCTTCACGTCGTCGTCGAGGTTGCGGATCGTGATACTCGCCACCGTCAAGCCCTCCCGTGTCCACGGTCCACCCAAGCATAGCATTTCAAATTCTGTAGCGGTGCAATCGAGGCGCGTCAAGCCGAGGCGTCTACGGATGCCGCATCCGTGAATCTGAGCTTGCCGACAATTGGTCCGGCACAAGCTCAGTCCCGGTCGTGATCATGGCCGCCCTCCCCTATCCGTTTAGCCGACAGCGGTCGCTGCCGCTCCAGCGCCGTTCGGGCTAAACGCCTGTTGCACAACGGCTTTTATCGCCCCACGGACAGGAATTCTGAGGCATCCGGCCGCCACGGGGGTGGTACGTCCGTGCCCGTTGAGGGCCCAGTATCGTTCAAGGAACCGATGGCCCAACGGGCCGAAAACAGGGCTGTTTCTGGCTATTTCCTCGCCCTGAGTACCTCGCCTCTGTCTGCCAATTCTGCTACTATATGTAGTCTCTGCGAGAGCCTTCTGCCATATCAGGCAATGTTGTATTTCGGAGTTTGGTCCGGAATTGCTTTGCCGAGCCGTTTTGCGTCTTTCATCCGCGTCAGCCTGGGTGGCAGGTTTTGCATCTGCTCCTTTGTTTCCAGAGTCATGGGATACCTCCTTCTCAACGCGCCTATCAACTCTGCGAATGTAAGAGAGAGTCGGTACAGTGCAGATGATATCCCCCAAGACATCTGCCAAGTGATGCAGTTCTTCTCGCCCGTTTGCCGCCTGGAAAATCTATGGTTGTCGATGGCGTTTCAGCCATCACCAATCATAGCTTCAGACCCCTACAGAAATCGCCGACTTTCCAGGGGATCCGGCACATCGAGGCCAAGCGCCTCGATCTGGGGAATTGTGTCGGCGATGAATGCATCGCGGAGCTGCCCGTTGGTATGTTTCTTGAGACGCCAGGCGCGGTAGCGCTTGTTGCGCACGGAATTGCTCCGCCCGAACATATCGAGGGTCATTGGCCACCAGATGCGAAGCCGTTCGTTGGCGACCGCCCGGGTGGCGGCATCGCTGCACAATTCACGGAGATGGCGATAGCCCATCCCGGCATGTCCACGCTCCTCGCGAAAGACACGGGGGACCACATTGGCAACCGGGGCATAGGACATATCGTTCCATTCGGCGATCTGCATAACCCCGACCTTTGAGGCCAGGAAATGATGAAAGGCGAGGTCAAGCCAGTCCTGGCGGTCATATTCGAACAGATATTGCCGCAGTTCGAAATTCTTGAAATCGACACCAAGGCCCTTCAGGATCTTGGAAAAAATGAATCCGTGATTGAGCTCTTCATAATGAAACCGCGCCATCATCATAAGGTCCAGCTGCGTCGGAGCTTGCTCCCGGGCCAGCTGCCACTGGGACTCGATCATGTTGGCGTAAGGCTTCGAATCCAGGATCTCCGCATGGTTGTAGATCAGCTTGATGAGGAGATCGCGATATTCGTCGGGCAGGGCATCACCTTCATGAAATTGCCGCGGACTGGCCAGAAACGCGATATCGTCCGGGGGCTCGTCGACCTTGATACGGTTGACTTCAAGGGCGGGCAGGGAATCGATGCGAATCCGGTTTTCAATCTGATCTTCGCTGTCCGGTTCGAACAGGTCGGTGTTCACGGTAGTTCCCCCGTTCCAAGAGCAGTATTCCAGGCAAGACTCGATAACATTCCTGGCAGGGTCCGCAGGGTACTGGAGCGCGTTGTTGCAGACAAGGAACTGAACCGTTGGAGCTTGTCGGGAGGAATGCCGGCTGGCCCGAGCCATGGATTCAGGCCAACTCCGGATCCGTAACAGAAACCGCCGTGGTTTGACGGGCCGCCAGATCGGCAACAACCGGCAGCCTGAACTGCGTTCCCGATCCGGCTCAAGGCCTGACGACCTGTCAGCCGGATCCGCATCCTGTTTTGCCAGATCGACCGTCTTTCAGCGATCAAAAGAGTCATGAGTGTTGAGAGGATTGGTTCCGTTGCATACGGAGATCTGCAGGTTTCAGGTGCTCGCTGTCTCCTCCGTAACCGTGATCCGGGGGCAAACCGGAATGTGTCGGTCTGGACCAGATGCCTGGTCGACCAATGGCCTGCAGGGTCTCACGATGTTGTGGTCACGTCTGCGGCAGTCACACCTGCACCGACGCGTGAAAGCGGCCGACCCGAATCCGTTATGGCGACGATCACGACAATTTCGTCGGAACGGGGCGCGTCAGGCAGCGAGACCTGCATCGCGTCAAAATGGGAAAAAGTCCAAAGTTCTTCCTTGTGATGAAGCGGGCAATCAATCGTGGTTCCCGGACCGCCCACCTTCTTGGTGGATGGAATGATCGAAGGGGCAGGCCCGACAACGGCGCGGAGAGGTTTGCCGAGCGTGGGGTGCATGACCGCTGCGCCATGCTCCTTCTCACCGTCCTCGCCGATGATTGCCGCCTTGCCGAAGCTTTCGACCTGATCTGCTGCGATACCGAGAGCAGCCATTGCATGGCGTCCCAGAAGCTCGCCAAGCTCGGCGCCGGCTGTCTCCAGCTTCGAGAGGTCTTCCGAATAGACTCCGGCGTAGGGATTTCGGATGACTGCCATGGCCGCGCATTGGCGGGAGGGTGGATCAATGCCCTGGCCTTGTTCACGCCTTGTTTCTTCGACGACCGACACGATTTTTCTGATTTCGAGAACCGGCATGAGAGCCCCCTGAAATGTCTCAAGCTCAAGCCTGCCCCACTTCTGAAGAATTGGCAACGGCCCGGGAAATCGCGCCCGTTTGGCCAAGAGGCGTCAGCCGGATCGGCCGCTATCACTCACCATCCGGTGACCTGGATATCCCTCGATATCACCCGGTTTCTGGACCACCGACACTTTTCGCACTGGCGATGCCGTCAAGGACAGCCTGGCGGAATTGGGGTTGGCGCTCTGCAGCATCGTCATAGCTGACTTGCCTGTGACGGAGCTGATCACGAAAATGCGGTATGACATAGCGTGCAAACAGGCTGTAGCTGTGTTGCGTTGCCTGCCAGTTGGCCCAGTTATGTGCCATGAACATCACGACGCCGAACCCTCCGGTTTTTTGCTGCATACGGGTGATGGTCCGGATTGCGTCGTCAGGTGTGCCGATCACCGCGAGACCGGATTGCACAACATATTCAGCCATAGAATCGATGTCCTTCGGGATCGGGCCGATCGGCAGGACGTCGCGGGCATAGCGGCCCCACGACTCCACGCCGAAGCGGATGTCCTTCATCGCCTGGGTTCGCGTCTCGGCAAGATGCATCATGAGGGCGATCCGGAATTCGCGGCGGTCGGCAGTATGACCGTGAGTCGTTGCTGTATCCTCATAGATCCCCCAGTTGTGCGCATAGGCTTCGAGGGCCGCATCGGAATGACCGCCCAGTGACAACAGCCCAAGTCCGTAGCGGCCGGCAAGCCGGGCACCCGCCGGCGATCGCACCGAGGTCACGGCCATTTCCATGCGGGGCCGGGTGAAACAGGCGTGCTGCAAACGGGCGTGGTCAAGCGTGAACCAGTCTGTTCGCGCGGTGACCTGCTGTCCCTCAAGGAGCGGGATAATGACATTCAGGGCTTCGGTCATCATGCGGCGGGTCTGACGGGCGTCAATTCCCATTTGGGCTGCGTCCGACGCCAGGGCTCCCGGGCCAACCCCAAGCATGGCGCGGCCACGTGTCATGTGATCAAGCTGAACCATTGCATCAGCCAGCATGAATGGATGCGTGTAGGGCAGGGATTTCACACCAGTCCCGAGACGGATTGTTCGGGTTTCCCGGGCCGCTGCAGCGATGAAAATCTCGGGCGCCGCAATGGTCTCGAAACCGCCCGAATGGTGCTCGCCGATCCAGGCTTCGTCGTAACCCAGCCGGTCGAGCAGTGTCATGAGCTCGAGATCACGCTCGAACAGCAAGGTCGGGTTTTCGCCAAGGGCATGAAACGGCGCCATGAAAACACCGAAGCGGAGAGCGTTGTCAGTCATGCAGCTTCCTGTTCATGGCCGGTTGCCCAACGGAATTCGCAACACCCTCGCCCGGACTCAGCGGCCGTCCCGGAGGTGAGGAGCCGCGTGGCTCGGTTCGGTCAAATAAAGAGCCTGTGACGAAGTGCCGATTGCGACGCATTCTGAATTGTGACGCTCACTGCCAGGAGGCAAAGGCCATCCCGCTTCCGGTACCGGCTTCGGTTCGATAGCACGGTACATAACCGATCAGATCCATCTCCAGGCCGGACCCGGCGAGCATACCAGCCACAACGATCCAGTTCTTGGTTTCCGATGTGCCCGAGCGGAAATGGGATTCCGGTTCCCGGCACATGGTCTCATAGTCCCTGTCCTGAAGCGCCCGAAGCATGCGCTGGTCGAAGTCCTCGTCAACCACGAAGTGGCTGACACCGCCCGAGGCGGCGATGCCGACCTTCGCATCGTTCTTCCAGTTACGGATCGCACGGCCCAGCGATCGGCCGAATTCCAGGCACCGGCTGACGGTCGGCTGATTGGGCGGAAAATACGTGTTGATCATGACCGGCACCATCGGGACGGGACGGCTTTGAAGAATTCGCCGGTAAATAAATCCGTAGGCATGACCCAGTCGACGCAGCTGGTTTCCGTCCCTTGGCTGCTCGGCGCAGGTGGTCACATCGAAACCATCGGCTACGGCATCCTGCACCATGACTTCTGCAAGTTCCCGGGAGCAGGGATAGTGTTCGTCCTCGGGAGGATGGTAGACCCGGGCCGCCCATGCGGTTCCGTTGCGGTTGCGCACATCGAGCTCTTCTGCCGTCAGCTTGCGGTTATTGACTTCGGTGCCGTGAAAAATGGCGAAGGCCGGCTGGATATCGCTTCGGAACCATTCGCCCTGGTCATCTCCGATCACGACGACGATATCGGGGGATTGAACCTCTGCCCGGACCGCGAGTTCATCCAGATGCCTCCGGCAATCATCATATCTGTCCCGGCGGACCTTGATACTGTTCTGTTCCCTGAAGCCTTGGACATCACGAACGCGTAACAGTTCCTCGAACGTGAACGTCCCGTCGCGAAAGGCCAGTTCCCTGTTGTTACGATCGACTTCGGCCCGCCCGTCCCATTCCTCGGGCGGTGTTGAAAGGAGGGGGCCATGGGATGCACCCAGTGCGAAGACGATTTCGGCCATATCGAACCTCCCGAGAGCCGGCCAGTCTGGATTGCTGACCCCATGCACGGTGCTCGCGGTGGAATTATGGCAGATTATCGTTGTCTTGTCTGATGGTCGGATCCGGCCTCCGCAAGTCCGAACAGGTGCGCGAAAGCGACATGGTTCAAATGTCGGAACTGCAAGCGTGGAGCTCTCAATCTCCGACACCCGGGAGGACGACAGAACACAGGCACAGGGCGGCACAAGTTTGAACGCCGCATCCCGATTTGCTGTTATGGTCCGGACTTCGGAGCCGACCGGCCCGTGAATTTTGCTTCCGGGAAGCCTACCGGGGTTCGGGTTCTGCGTCGGGAGATGCGAGATGACAAACTTCACGAGGCCTCGTCATCGGTTCCTTGTCCTTGCAGCTGTGGTGGCCAGTCTTTTTCTGACCGGGTGTGGTGGATCTTCCGTCCCTGAACCGCCAGTGCCCGGAAATGGTTCGTCCGGTGGGGGAGCCGGGGGTACGACCATTCCCTTGCACGACCCGCTGCCGGGCATTCTGGCCGCCCGCGTTTCCGAATGGCAGGACACCAATGGCCTCTTGCCTCCGTCCATGAATATGGCTGGACTTGCGGATCGCGACGCCCGCATTCGAATGGCGGAGACCGAACTGATCGGTACCGATCTTATGGTACTGGACCAGGGAGCATATTGGCAGCCGGGGACCGTCAGCGATTATCCGTTTCCGGATGACGATTCTGACAAGGCTTACACACTGCTCGGGGACAGAGCCGGTGTGATGTTGGGATGGCGCAGCTCTCATTCGACAATCACGCCTGGATATACGACGAGACTTGTTCTGCAGTGGGGCGGCTGGTTGGAGACCTCCCGATTTGGCGTGGTTGTCAGTGACGGTCTGCATGAAGAGCATGGAGTGCGTTTCAACGTATTGTTCGCTTTTTCCGATGGCATGACATCGGCAGGATTGCAGGAAGGAGGAATCGCGACCTACCGGGGTCTGGCGGTCGCCCGGGCGGTGGCCGGCTTGATGTCCGAAGACTCCCTGACCTTGCATTCCCTGCCCAGGCCGTCTGGCTTGCTTCTTGGCGACGTAGACATTGATGTCAATTTCGGGCGGAGCCTGGTGAATGTCAGGTTCACAGGATTTTACGACCTCGATTTCGGGGATACCCGGACCGAACCGGACATCTCATGGACGGATGTTCCCCTGAGCCGTTCCCGGTTTTTCAGCACCGGCGAGGGGCGGTATTTAAGTGGAGCCCTTTTCGGACAGAATGGTGCCGAAATCGGAGGTGTGTTCCGGACAGGAGCACTGCTGGGTGCATTTGGCGCCAGCCGGTTCGCAGGTCAGGTCCGGGAAAATCCGGTCAATTTGTCGGCACCTGCGGCCAATCCCCGGTGACAGTCCTGGAGCCCGGTGACGTTGGCTGGCGGGCTCAGTCGCGCCATTTCAGGAGATGACGTTCGGCGGTGTTGATCAGCCAGTTGGTCGTCAGACCAAGCAATGACAGGACGATAACGCCGGCAACCAGCTGATCGATCGCGAACAGTGATCCTGCAATCTGGATATAGGCTCCGATTCCGGTTTCCGCAGCGATCAGCTCGGCTGCGACAATGAGGATGATGGCGATTGCGGCCGTGATTCGCATACCCGACAGAATGGCGGGCAGCGCACCGGGCAGCACGATCTTGCGAACAATGGACCACCAGCTGAGGCCAAAGGATTGTCCCATCCGGATCAGTGTGCGGTCGACACTGTCCACGCCGCCATAGGTTGCGATCACCGTGGGAAAGAATGTTCCGAACAGGATCAGACCGACCTTTGAAGCTTCGCCGATCCCGAACCATATGATGAAGAGGGGCAGCAATGCGATCTTCGGGATCGGAAAAAGAGCCGCTACCAGCGGTGCTGCTCCGGCCCGGACGACCGAGAACAAACCAATGGAGAAGCCGAGTGCAATGCCAAGGATGGTGCCGGCACTCCATCCGAGAACCAGGCGTTGAACGCTCGCACCAACATGTTGCCAGAGCTTTCCGCTCTCCCACAGCTCGACGAACGCGGTGACCACCTCGCTCGGAGCCGGCAGCACGAGACCGGAAATCAGGCCTGTTCGACTGCCGGCCTCCCAACCGGAGACGACGAGGACGAAAACCAGGACACTGAGGATCGGAATTGGGCGGGTACGGAAACCACCGCCACGGAAAGGGATTGGTCTGGCAGTCCGGTCAGGACGAAACATGTGCGACTTCCCGATCCGCGGCCGCAGCTTCGTCCCGGAGCATTTCCCACAGGCGCTGTCGCAAGGCAACCAGGTCGGTCTGCCCCTGCCGATCGCGAAGGGATTCGGGGACATCAAGGATGGCCCGCACCCGCGCCGGGCGCCGTGACAACACCACGATCCGGTGACCGAGTCGGACTGCCTCCTCCAGATTGTGGGTCACATAGACGGAGGTGAACCGTTCACGGTCCCAGAGATCGACGAGATCATCCATGAGCAGCTCGCGGGTTTGTGCGTCGAGAGACGACAGCGGTTCGTCCATCAGCAGGACAGCCGGGCGGACCGCAAGGGCCCGTGCGATTCCCACGCGCTGTTTCATTCCGCCCGACAATTGTCTTGGAAACGCATCACTGAAATCCGTGAGGTTGGTGCGTGCGAGCACATCGGCGATGATGGCCCGGCGTTCAGACCTGTCGATCTTTTGATCCTCCAGCACCAGACTGACATTGCCCTCGACTGTACGCCACGGCAACAGGGCGAAATCCTGAAAAACGAATGTCAACGGGTTCAGGGAGTCTGCAGGCGGTGGACCCATCTGCAGGATCTCTCCTCCGCTCGGCTCCTCGAGTCCGCCGACAAGACGCAGAAGGGTCGATTTGCCGCATCCCGATGGCCCCACCACGCAGAGGATTTCGCCGTCAGCGATGTTGATTGTCAGGTCATCAAAGACCGTTATGCCGCCATACTGCTTGGAAAGGCCCTTGACCTCGATATCCATATCGGATCGCGGCCTCCGGACGCCGCAGCGTGCCGAAGGCCGCCGGTATCAATAGGTCTGGACGTAACTTGTGTCGACCAGTTGATCAATGGTGATCGATTTGCTGACCAGGTCCTCTGACTGGAACCACGCCAGCTGGTGTGCGACCGATGAGAGGTTGAGCCTGCAACCGGGCTGCAGGCGCATCGAACCGGCCTGGATGGGGCCCGACGCCTTATCGTAAGGTCGGGACGTATAGACATATTTGTGGATCAGCCTGGTGGTGGCTTCAAGGCCGTCGTCGCCCTGGGTCCGGTCGATCATTGCGGCGTTGAAGTCTGCAATTCCACGCGAATAGGCGGCGAGAAACCGTTTCGTGAGATCGCGCTTTTCCGTCGCATTGCGTGTTGACGTGAAGACGGTTGTCACCTGATAGCCGTCAATATAGTCGGCGACATTGCCGATGATTTTTGCCCCACCTGAATTTCCCAGGGCCTTGGCGATGTGCGGGACGATGGACCATGCATCAATCTGTCCGGACTTGAGAGCACCGATGATGGCGCCAACCTTCTGGAGTGGTTTCAGAGTGACGTCCGCCGTTGTGAAGCCTTCGGCGGCAGCAATCTGCGCAATCATGTAATGAAACGATGAGCCGGTTCCGGTCAGGCCCCAGCTTCGGCCCTTGAGCGCTGCAGGGGACGTCAGGCCTTCGGCGAAGGCCTTGTTCGACGCCAGGATTTTCTGGCCGTCGACACCTTTCTCCTCGGTCAGCGCGCCGCCAATGATTTTCACCGCCCCCTTGGCTGCAAGGTTGATCAGGGCCCCGGAAATAGCCGTGACGCCGTAATCGATGTCGTTGGAGGCGATGGCAACCGCCATCGGTCCGGCAGCCTGGAAACGGACCAGTTCGACATCGAGGCCCTGGTCAGCGAAATATCCTCTTTCCACCCCGATAAAGGCCGCCGAATGCGAGGTGAAAGGAAGAACCCCGATCCGTATCTTGTCGGCGGCGAGCGCCGGTGTCGACAGCATTATGGCACCCGCAAGGGCGGACAGCGAGGCAGTCAAGACTGCGAACCAGCGGCGCTGGCGAGGGGACTTGCGTGTCATCCTGAGCTCCTTGAATTGGTAAAGATCGAACCTAGAGACGCGTGGTGATGCGGTCAAGGCGCTGGGCTTTCATTGAACGCGGCCCCCTGGAGGTCTCGCGTCGCAGCCCGGGGAGAGTGCGCGTCTGCGGCTCCTTACCGCGACACCGAAAGACAGGGAACGGCATCCGTTTCCTATGGGAGGCGTCTCTCCCGGATATCCGGAAGAACGCACGGTTCTGTGTCACGCGAAATACGAACCACCATTGACGTGATAGACCTGGCCGGTGACCATTCGCGCACGCTCCGAACAAAGAAACAGCACGAGATCCGAAATTTCTGCGGGTTGCAGCATCCGGCCGAGCGGCACCTGCCGGGCCATTTCCGCCAGTTCTTCCTCCGAACTTCCGTAGCGTGGTTGCGCGGTGTCCGTGAGGCCGGGCGCCACAGCATTGACGCGGATTCCATGGGGCGCCAGTTCATGGGCACTCGCCCGGGTGATGCCAACGATGGCAAGCTTGCTGGCGATATAGTGTGAGGCACGCGAGCCCTGTCCCCGGATCGACTGCGAAGACAGATTGACAATACAGCCGCGGGTGCCCGATGCGATCATCGCCTGTGCCGCGGCCTGACTGCAAAAAAACGTACCCTTCTGATTAATGTTCATTACGAAATCGTAATCGCGTTCCTGCATGTCGAGGAATGCAACCCGCGGGAACATTCCCGCATTATTGACAAGAACATCGATCTGTCCGAAACACGCAACGGTCTCTTCCACGATTCTCCGGCAGTCGGCGAAGATCCCCACATCTCCCTTGACAAGGGCAGCTGGCGCTCCCAGAGAGCGCACCTCTTCATGGACTGCATCTGCCTTCCCCGCATCATCATGCCAGTTGATGGAAACCTGGGCGCCGGCAGCGGCGAAGGCAATGGCCGTGGCCCGGCCGATTCCCTGTTGTGCGCCTGTGACAAGAACCACCTTGTTCGTGAATTCCTTGTGATTGGCCATTCTCCGGTCCTTGGTTCATGGATATCGTTTCGAGGTTCCTGTTCCTGTAATCGGCAATCTGCGGGGTCGTCAACGCGGCCCGTCAGGCCTGTTCCGGCGTTTTGATCCGGGCGCGGCGCCATGCGTCCGTGTTGTCAATCGTGGCAAAGGGGCGGATCATGTCCGGATCGAATGGGCAGGGGTCTTCACCCCGACGGATCTTCAGAGGCCATTGCGGGTCGGCGAGAGCGCCTTTTGCAATAGCGGCGATGTCGGAGATTCCATCTGACAGGATGGTGTTGGCCCGTGCGGGATCGTTGAGCTTGCCGCAGGCAATAATGGCGACCTCCTGCGGTACGGTTTCACGGGCGATCTGTGCAAGCGACTTGTCCGAGCCGAATACGGGATCGAATCCATGATGCGCGTTGACATGGATGTAGGATGGTGCGGCGTCGCCGATTGCCCCGAAAATCGCCTGGGCATCGCTGGTACCACCAGCCCAGCTGTGTGAAAGATCGTTCACCTTGGTTTGCGATATACGGACTCCGAACGGTATCTTGCCGTCAAGCGCCTCCCTCACGCCTTCAACCACTTCCGCGTGAAACCGGACACGCCGTTCTACGGGGCCTCCGTATGCGTCATTGCGCTTGTTGGTGTAGCTGGTCAGAAACTGATCCAGGATATAGCCGTTTGCGCCGTGTATCTCTACGCCGTCGAAGCCTGCCTCGGCCGCCCTCCGGGCTGCCGCGCCGAAGGCCCTGATCACGTCGTCGATGTCGGTTTGGCTCATTTCCCGCGGCATACCGAACCGGCCGCGGCCCTTGTAGTGAGGTGCCATTTCCCCGACCGGTTGCACCGCTGACGGAGCGATTGCGGTGGTAACATGATCATTGTGCTGGATCAGGGCGCCGGCATGAAGAAGCTGTATGAAGACAGGGACACCTTCGGCATGAACGGCATCGACAACCTGACGCCAGGAGTCCTGCTGGCGGTCGTTGGCGATTCCTGGCTGATCGACGTAGCCCTGGCTGTGGCGTTCATCGATATAGACTCCTTCGGTCATGACCAGTCCAAAACCGCCTTTTGCGTAAGCTGCGTAATAAGCGGCCATCTGCGCGGTTGCTGTTCCGCCGGGGCCAGCGCTGATCCTGGTCATGGGCGCGACAGCGATACGGTTGGCCAGCGCCAACGGCCCGATGGCTTGCGGAGAATAGAGTGCCGGGAAGACGGGATCGGCAGTTGCGGAGTTCATTGGCCCGCATCCTCGCCGGGAGCAAACCGACCGCTGTTCATCTTGCGCCCCTCCCGGACCTTTTCCTTGAACCGGGCATTGTCGAGAACCCAACCCAGACAGCGCATGACATTCTGAAGACCAAATTCATGCAGGTCTTCGCCATACATGCTGGCGACGCAGTCGGAGAGCACGACGGTCGCGTAGTTGCGGTTATGGGCTGTGAACGCCGTATTGAGCACACAGGTATTTGTATTGATTCCCATGAGGCAGACATTTCGCGCACCGAGATTCTCCAGCAACTGGTCAAGATCGGTGCCCATGAAGCAGTCCAGCCGTTTCTTGTTGTCGATCACGAAATCCCGCTCGTCATAGAGTTGGGGAATGATCTCGGTTCCGGGGCTTCCCATGATGTTGTGATCATCCACCGTGCTCTTGCGCCCGGGAGTGAGACGGTTTTCCTCATCCGTGATTTCCGACATCACGGCCCAGAACGGTGCCGACATCCCCTCGCTTCCGAGGCCTGGAATCTTGCGATAGACGAGGATCACGTGAATGACAGGAATACCCTCGGCCCGTGCGAACTCCAGCACATCGGCTGCGTTGGTTATCACGCGTTTCGCATCCTGCGTGTCGGCCGGCATTGTCGCCACTGCAGGGTCCAGATGTCCACGATGCATATCGATTGTGACGATCGCGGTTTCATCAGGCCGCAACCTCAAGCGTTCGGTCATCTTGCCGACCATGTCCGAGCGATCGACCAGTTCAACGCTTTTTCGGATCACCTCGTATCTCCCGTTACAATTTTCCTGAAAAGGTTGGTTTGTAGTATCGGAAAACTCTTGCTATGGAAAGGGAGCCAGCGCACCGGCCGTTGGTATGCACCGAGGATTGCGAAGAATGAGCGAATTCAGAACCGAAATCAGGGATGGCATGAGAATTGAGTGGGACGTTCCCATCACCATGGATGACGGCATTGTCCTGCGTTGCGATGTCTACCGGCCCATCGAGGCGGGCCGTCATCCGGTGATCATTTCCTATGGGCCGTACGGCAAGCTGCTCCATTTCGAGGATCTGTATACGGACCAGTGGCGCCGAATGGCGGAGGAGCATCCGGATGTTATTGCCGGTTCGAGCAACCGTTATCAGAACTGGGAGGTAGTTGATCCGGAAAAGTGGGTTCCGGACGGATATGCCATAGTTCGGGTCGATTCCCGTGGCGCCGGGCGGTCACCAGGTTTGCTTGATATCTGGTCTGCTCGCGAGGCCAGGGATTTTCATGATTGCATCGAATGGGCCGGCACCCGGGATTGGTCCAACGGCAAGGTCGGAGCCAACGGCATCTCCTACTATGCCATGAACCAGTGGAAGGTCGCCGAGCTGCAACCGCCTCACCTTGCCGCCATCTGCGTGTGGGAAGGGGCGGCAGACTTTTACCGCGACCTGTCTCACCATGGCGGCATCCTGTGCAGTTTCGGCCGGGCCTGGTTTCCGTCGCAGGTGATTTCGGTTCAGCATGGGAAGGGCAAGAACGGATATCGCAGCCGCATGAATGGCGACTGGGTGTCGGGACCGCCTACGCTCACGGATGAGGAACTGGGCAGCAGCCGACGCGATTTCTGGAAGGACTGTCAGGACAACCCGCTTGATTCCTCGGACTTCTGGCAGTCGCGCATGCCGGACTGGTCGAAGGTGGAGGTGCCGGTATTCTCTTCCGGAAACTGGGGAGGACAGGGCCTTCATCCCCGCGGCAATTTCGAAGGATTCACACGGTCCGCATCGAACCAGAAATGGCTTGAGGTGCATGGCATCGAGCACTGGACCGAGTTCTACACCGACTACGGCGTCGCGCTCCAGAAGAAGTTTTTTGGCCATTTTCTCAAGGGCGAGGACACCGGATGGTCGGAGCAGCCAAGAGTGCAGCTTCTGATCCGTCATCCCGGCGAGACGTTTGTGGAGCGGCATGAAGATGACTGGCCACTTCCTGATACAGAGTGGACCCGCTTTCATCTGAATGGCCGCAATCACTCCCTGGACCGTGAACCGGTCAAGGAGGCGGCGAACGTAACCTATGGCGGCCTCGGAGACGGTGTGACCTTTCTGACACCGCCAATGGCCGAAGAAACCGAAATCACGGGTCCGATGGCAGCCAAGCTCTGGGTATCGTCATCGACCCGGGACGCGGATCTGTTCCTTGTCGTACGGGTCTTTTCGCCAGACATGAAGGAGGTCACCTTCATGGGCGCACTGGATCCCCACACACCGGTCGCGCAGGGTTGGCTGCGGGCGTCGCACCGCAAGCTCGACCGGGAGCTGACGCTGTCGTACCGTCCTTACCATACCCATGACGAAATCCAGCCTCTCGAGCCGGGCGCGGTTTATGAACTCGATGTGGAAATCTGGCCCAGTTGCATCGTGGTGCCGAAAGGTTACAGGGTGGGTCTTACCGTGCGCGGCCGGGACTATGAATGGCCGGGTGGCCGAGCACAGGGCCTCGGGACACTGGGAGCTGTTTTCACCGGGGTGGGCCCTTTCCGGCATGATGATCCCGATGATCGGCCGGCCTCGGTTTTTGGCGGCGATGTCACCATCCATACGGACGCTGATCGACCCTCGCATCTGCTGTTGCCGATTATCCCGCCACGCTGAGGTCTTGCACCGGTGGGTCCCAGCAGTTGGAGTGCCGGGGACTTCGGACTCCCCGGCCCGAAACCCTGCCGGTGTGTCAGGCAATGCACCACCGCGGCAAACCCTGTTGTCGGCGCCTTCCCATGGCGAGAGTTGCACTGGCATCCGATATCAAACACCTGGCCTCGAACACCTCCGCGCAGGACGGTAGCAGCACTGCAGCCATAAGGCGCGCGCGGGTTCGGTCCTTTTCATGGCTGTGCACTCGTTCGCGTGGGTCACTCCATTGATACGGTCAACCGCGGAAGTGCATAGCCGTTGGTGACTCCGGGGCGAGAGCCTCAACCGATGGCTCCACGCCAACACTCACGAATTCAGCATCTGAAGACCGGATCCGGAGCAGGGGCAACGCCAGCCGAATAGCTTGCCGGCCTCAAGGCGCCGCGCGAAGGCTGGATCAGCACAATGCGCAAAGCGCTTGACATGTCTGCGCCTGAACTTGCCAGGTGTCTGGGTGTCACCAAACCCGCGATCTATCAAGCCGAGCGGAAAGAGCGTGACGGTGGCGTAACGCTCGGCTACATGGAACGCTTGGTGCAGGCAATGGGTGGTAGATTTGTCTATGCCATCGTGCCTGATGGTGAGATCGAGGACATATTACGCGACCAGGCCCGCACCAAGGCCGAGGCCGTCGTGCAGCGAGCAAGCGCGCATATGGCCCTGGAAACGCAATCGCTCTCCTCTGCACAGATGGATGAGGAAGTGGAACGGATGGCGGATCGGCTTCTTCGTGAACGTCCCCCGGACTTTTGGGAGGCGTCATGAAAATTGAACACTCCCCATCTGCAACCGCGCTTGAGCCCGACGAAATCAGCTGTCTGAAATTCAGCCACATCACAACGCGCGGCGAGTTGGACGAGCTGGAACAAGCCAATATCACCGAAGGCCTGCGCTGGCTTTCACGCCGGCGCAGCGGTGACATTCTCTCTGACGACTTCGTGTGCAGGTTGCACAAGCGCCAGTTCGGCGAGGTCTGGGATTGGGCCGGTACCTATCGCCTGCGCGAAAAGAACATCGGTGTTGATCCGCTTGAGATCAGTGGGCAACTGCGTACCCTTTTGGACGATGCCCGCTATTGGGCTGAGAACGGCACCTTGGAGCCGCTCGAAGCGGGCGTACGGTTTCATCATCGTATGGTGCAAATCCACCCATTCCCGAATGGCAATGGACGGCATGCGCGGATCGCTACCGATATCTATCTGTCGGACTATTTCGATCATGCGCCCATCGAATGGGCGAGCGGTTTTGACCTTGAGGCCGCTTCTGCCCGACAGGAAGCCTATATGGCCGCCTTGCGCTCTGCCGATGCAGGCGACTTTGATCCTCTCCTGGAATTTGTTGGAGGTCATGGCGGAACTGACTGATCCTGCGCTCGCCCGGCCGCCATGAACAAGACTGGATCCCTTCATTTGGTGGGATTGCCCTGCATGAATTCTTGAGTGCCTGACCGTGGCCAGATCATCTCTCATGATCCTGGCCGCACCGTCCGCGTGTCGGGTGGCTCCGGCCAATCGGGCCGGTCATCAGTGTGTATCCATCTGTCTTTAGGGGGAATTCATATGAGCAGGTGACGCGGGTTTCCGTGGGGTGGACGGTGACATTTGCCCTGAAGACGCCCTCCGGTACAAGGCCTGATCAACCTCGCGATCCCGATTATGCGAATCACAGCCTTCGACCGAGACCGTAGAAGCGTAGACAGGAATATCGCCACAGTGTAATGAAGTGTTATGGCGGGGACGGAACCAAAAATACAAAGATCATCTCCAGCGGCCTCGCTGGGAAGCCGGGTCCGGGGCATCCGGAAAGGGCTGGGCAAGACCCTGGCGGATGTCTCCAGTGCGACAGGCATATCTGTCTCGGCACTGTCAAAGATTGAAAACAACCAGACATCGCCGACATTTACCAACCTTATGAGACTCGCCGAGGGATTGAGAATCCCGCTGGGCGGGCTGGTCTCTCTGGATGAAGAGGATCCTGCGACCGCCGCGCGGATGACTGTGACCCGTGCATCAAGTGCCCGCTTTCGTTCGACCCCGAGCTATGACATCTGGGCGCTGTGCG
Organism: Alphaproteobacteria bacterium; assembly: GCA_965221485.1. Lineage (GTDB taxonomy): Bacteria > Pseudomonadota > Alphaproteobacteria > MPNO01 > UBA830 > JAJEBT01. Next base: position 4,340,486 of record OZ244893.1, read on the forward strand.
GCGAGATACAGCACAAACGGATGACTCCCATGGTGGAGCGCGTGCGCAGTCGGGATCCCGGCGGTCCGGACGGCCTCATGAGTCATTCGGGCGAGGAATTTGTGTATGTTCTCAAGGGATCGGTAGAAGTCCATACCGAACATTACGAAATAGTGCGCCTGGATACGGGTGACAGCCTGTATCTCGACAGCCAGATGGCCCATACCTACACGTCGGCGAGTGTGGAGGATGCAGAAATCCTGATGATCTGGTTGAGCCCGCCGGAGCAGAGCAGCAGCGATGTTGCTGAGCTGGTCGCCGAGCAGCTGATGCGAAAATCCTGAAAGGTTTCTGTTATCCGGTGTCCTCCCGCGCCAGATCGATCAACCGGCAGAGTTGTTCGGGGCTGACGGGGTATGAATCGATGGTCACGCCGAAAGGCGCGAGTGCATTTTCGACAGCAGCAATCACAGCTGGTGCAGCCGGAATTGTTCCACCCTCACCGGCACCCTTGATCCCCAGCGGATTGAGTGGCGACGGCGTTTCCTGGTGTGCAATTTCGATTGGTGGCATTTCCGAGGCCAGTGGCAGCAGATATTCGCCATAATTCGTGTTCAGAGGCTGTCCGGCTTCGTCGTAATGCATGCGCTCGAAGAGTGCATTGCCGACACCATGAACGACACCGCCGACAATCTGACCGTCCACCAGCATGGGATTGATCATCCGTCCGCAATCGTGACCGACGGAATAGCGCAAGACCCGGACTTCACCGGTCCCGGTATCCACCTCGACCTCGGCGACATTGGAACCTGCAGCGGTCGGCATTCCCTGTGAACTGTCATAGGAGGTGGCTTCGAGACCCGGGGAAAACCCTGCGGGCACCTTGCCTGCCACCATTGGTGCAAGTCGTGAGGCGAGATCGCCATAGCTTACCTTCATGTCAGGGACGCCGGCCACGCTGATGATGCCGTCTTCCACCTGCAGGTCTTCTGTCGACGTCTCGAGGATTTCGGCGGCAAGCCTCAATGCCGTGTCACGCACGGCGTTGGCGGCCGAAAATACGGCGACACCCGCATTGACGGCGACCCGGCTGCCGATTGTTCCCACACCCTGCGGGAAGGCGCCGGTATCGGCCGACCGGACGTAGATGCTGTCGATATCCACATCAAGCTGATCGGCGCAAATCTGTGCCAGCATCGTTTCGTGACCCTGACCCTGGCTTGCAGCACCGGTCTGGATCAGAACCTTGCCGTCGGGATGAATGCGGATTGTGACGCCTTCATAGGGTCCGACACCGGTGTCCTCGATGCAGCTTGATACACCAATTCCGATAAAGCGGCCCTCGGCGCGCGCCTGAAGCTGGCGTTCCCGGAAACTCTCATAGTCAGCGAGCGCAAGAGCCTTGTCGAGGCAACCACCATAGTCACCGCTGTCGTAGCGTATTGGAGAACCGTCCCTGAAGGTCTGGCCACAGGCATAGGGGAACTGATCGGGGCGAACATAGTTGCGCCGGCGTATCTCGGCCTGATCAATGGACAGTTCACGGGCGATCCGCGTCATCAGTCTTTCCATTGCATAGGCTGCGTTGGGCCTCCCGGCGCCCCGGATCGGGGAGTTGGGTGTCGTGTTGGTAAATACGACGTCAAGGGACACATCAAGAGCAGCAACCGTATAGGGTCCAGGCAGGGGTGACATTGAGGTCATGGGTAACAGCAAGCCATAGGGAACATAGGCACCATTATCGTGAATCACGCGGCCCCGAACGCCAAGCAGGCGCCCTTCACCGGAAACCGCTGCCTCAAGTTCCCAGTGTTGATCCCGCTGCGTATTGGTGGTGACAAAATGCTCGCGCCGATCCTCGATCCACTTGACCGGTCGCCCGAGTGTTCGAGCCACCAACGGGATCACAATCTCCTCGGCGTAAACTCCGGCCTTGGGTCCAAACCCGCCTCCGACATCGGGTGCGATAACCCTTACGCGACCTTCATCGAGGCCCAGATAAGCGGCAACGTTGCGCCGTACCAGGTAGGGACACTGTGTTGCCGAGAAAATCGTCACACTGTCCTCGTATGACCGGTCTTCCGCAATCACCCCGCGACATTCCATGGCATGACAGCCGCCGCGATGCTGGAGGAAGGCCTCGCGGAAGACATGATCAGCCTCGGCAAAACTCGCGTCGATGTCCCCGAACTTCACAGCCATCCGGGCGACGATATTGTCGGGTGAACCGATATGGGCGGGCGGTGCGCTGTCCTTGACGGCCTCGCGGCAATCGACAACCACCGGAAGAGGATCGTAAGCAACGTCGACACGCGCTGCGCCATCCTCTGCGGCATGACGGCTTTCCGCGACGACGACCGCGATTGCCTCACCCACATAACAGACCTCGTCTCCGGCAAGGGGATATTGCGTGATCGATTGCCTGAGAACGGGTGCAGGGTAGGGCTGTACCATACGTTTTTCGCTGTAGGGCAGACCCAGGTCCTGCAGGGTGAAGACCCCGTGAACTCCCGGAATCGCGGCCGCTGCTTCCCCATTGATACTTTGAATTCGGGCATGGGCCTGTGTTGCACGTACAAATGCCGCTTCGAGCATGCCTGGCAGGACAATATCGTCAATAAATCGGCCCTGTCCCGTGATCAGTCTGGGATCCTCGGCCCGGTGCACCTCGGCTCCGAAATATCGGACTCCCATGTCTTACTCCTTCCTCGAAGACGCCACGGCGAGTGCCGCCTGTACAATGGGTTGGTACCCGGTGCAGCGGCAAATATTGCCGGACAAGGCCTCGCGCACCTGACGTTCGGTCGGATCGGGGTGGTCGCGTAACCAGGCCGTCAGAGACATCAGCATACCGGGGGTGCAGAAACCGCACTGCAATGCGTGATGTTCACGGAATGCTTTCTGGAGGGGCGAAAGGGTACCGTCTTCTGCAGCGAGCCCTTCGACGGTGGTCACTTCGGAGCCATCCGCCTGAACCGCAAGCATCAGGCAAGCGCGAACAGCTTCGTCGTCCACCAGAACCGTGCAAGCGCCGCAGGCGCCGTGTTCACATCCAAGATGCGTCCCCGTCAGTTCCAGGTCACGACGCAGGAAATCGGCCAGATGTCTGCGGTCTTCGGTTTCGCCAGTGTACCGTGCACCATTGACCGTCATCGAGATTTGCCGCCTGTTTTTCATGTCAGCATGCCTCTTTCGCTCGCCTGGCTGCCTTTGCAAGGGCTCTCTCCACGAGAACGCCGGCCAGCCGCTTGCGATAGGCGGCGCTCACATAGGCATCCTCCATGGCGTCCATTCGGGCGGCTTCTGCACCGGCCGAACGCCAGGTATCGTCGCCCGGGTTTTCTCCCTGCAACCCTTTTTCTGCCGACGTGAGCCTGATCGGAGCGGCACCCAGGCCCGCGATCGCAATCGCGGCTTTCCTGATCCGGTCGTCCTCGATCGAGACAAGAGCCGCGACACCGATTATGGCGAAGTCCCCATGCCGGCGGGCAAATTCTGTGAAGGCCTGGCCATTGAATTCACACCTGGGCAGCCGGATATTCGTCAAGACCTCATCAGCGCGTATCGCCGGAGTCATGTATCCGTCAGGCCAGTCCGACATTGCGATTTCGCGGGTTCCGTCATGACTTTGCACGGACAGCCGTGCTTCGGCCGCCGCCGCAATGCAAACCAGTTCTGCGGATGGATCGAGGTGACAGAGGCTGCCGCCGAATGTACCGCGGTTTCGCGTCTGGAAATGGCCGACCTGTTGCAGGGCCTCGCCGATAACCGGCCAGGCTCCCATCAGTGTCCCGGATCGCATAAGGTCGACCTGCCGGGTCATGGCTCCGACCCTGAAACCCGTTCGGTCTTCATGGATACCGGAAAGGGCCGGGATCCGGTTCATGTCAATCACGTGATCCGGCATCGCGAAACGCATGTTGAGCATCGGTACCAGGGACTGGCCGCCGGCGAGCAGTCTGGCATTCTCGAGATCCCTGAGCAGGGTTACGAGATCGTCAATCGATCGCGGATCGTGATAGCAAAAAGGTGCCGGTTTCATGAGGGTTCCCTGACACTGATTTTTTCCAATTTCACAAGAATTTTCTCAAAATGCAATTTTGTTGTCCGGAATGGGTCCTTTTGCTAGCCTCGGTTCCGGAGCAGCGGCGAAAACAGTCGTCGACACTCTTGCAACTGAAGGAGGGGACCGTATGAGCAAACTTACGAGACGAGAGGCCGTGAAAGGCGGACTGAGCATTGCGGCACTTGGTGCCTTGCCGGCTGGTTTGCCAGGCATGGCTCTGGCTTCCAGTGAGAACGACAACATCATTGCCGCGGCCAGAGGTCTGGGCGGTGGTGACCTCAAGGGAATGATCTGGTCGAATTATTACGTCGCCATGACCCCTTCCATGAACAGGTTCAAGGAAGCCACGGGCATTGGGGTCGGTGGAATCCAGGACATTTCCATCTTTGTCATTCCCCAGCGCGCCATGGCGGAAGCCTTGTCCCGGTCGCCCGAGTTCGATTTCTTCCACGTCGACTCGAACATGATTCCGTCCCTGGCTTCGGCCGGGCTTCTGGAGCCGCTTGATGATTACATGGCCAAGGCAGATTTCTCGATCAATGCCGTTGGCACCTACGGGAACTTCATGCGCTACAAGGGCAAGACCTATGGCATCCCGACAGACGGCAACGTTCACGTCCAGTTTACGCGCAAGGACCTGATGGAGGATCCCGAAGAGCAGAAGCGGTTCGAGGACAAGCACGGGAAGAAACTCGGTTACCCGGTCACGTGGGAGGACGACCAGCAGCTGATGGAGTTCTTTCACCGTCCCGACCAGGATCTTTACGGCTCTGCCAATCTTCGAAATCGCGCCAATGGCGTCACCTGGTGGTACATGTATTTTTACTCCGCCGGAGGGTTCCCTTTCGATGACGACATGAATCCGAGCCTGGATACGCCGGCCGGCCAATATGCGGTCGAAACCTATCTCAATGTCAGAAAGGTGTCCCATCCTGAGGCGCCGGGTTGGGGGACGCCCCAGATGATCCCGCGAATCACGGGCGGCAAGGCATTTGCCTGTCAGTATTGGGATGGCATCATTGCCCTGAACGAGAATCCGCAAAAATCCAAGACAGCAGGGAAATGGCATTACAGCCTGGCGCCCGGGTCCCGGTTCTCCGGCAAGCTGGTTCACCGTTCGATTTCATCGCCGCTTGGCGCAATACTTGTCAACCGTTACTCCAAAAACAAGGACAAGGCTGCCTATCTGGCCCTTTGGTGGGGCTCGCTCAGGAATTCCGAGGAAATCGTCGCCGATCGTGTCAATACCTTCCACGACCCCTGGCACAAGGGTCATATGACAAGCGATCTGGTCCGTACCGCTTACACTCCCGGAGGTATTGATGCTATCGAGACATGTCTCAAGGTCGCGTCACCGCCAATCTACCTAACCGGTTACCTCGAGTTTCAGGATCAGCTCGCAAAGAATCTGTCCGAAGCCTATGTCGGACAGAAAAAACCTGATCGCGTCCTCAAGGATACCGAGGAGGCGTGGGCAAAAATTGTACGCCGTATCGGCAAACGCCGACTGAAGCAGGAACTTCAGAGCTACAAGGCGGTTTTCCCCAAGGTCGACGTCCCGACCTGACGGCTGATGGCATCGGGGAAGGCGAATGATGTCTTCCCCGATGTTGCCATAAATTTTGCAGGGGGATGACCGGGTGACAACGGCGGCGGTTGCAAGTCAGCGGCAGATGACGCATATGCGCGCGGTCCGGCGGTTCAAGTGGTCGGTACTGAGCGTATTCATCGCATTGATGGTGGCTGTACTTGCACCGGTCCTTTTCCTGCAGCTTTATTTCTCATTCCACGAGTATTCCATTTATCTGGGCAGCTGGTGGGACGCAGAGTTCGTTGCTCTCGAGATCTTCAGGGAGGTTGTAACCGATCCACGGCTCGGTTGGGCCGTGGTGCGGTCGTTGCTGTTTGCCGGCGGCTCTACGATCGGTTGTTTCGTGATCGGTTTCGGATTGGCCCTTCTGCTGCAAGGAAAGGTCCGGGGCCAGGCGTTCTTCTACATTATCTTTATCCTGCCCATGCTGACGGTCCCGATCGTCATAGCCTATACCGGTGAGATGTTGTTGTACCAGAAGGGCCCCGTCAATGACGTCCTGAGCCTGATTCTGGGCCGCGATATCAATGTCATATGGCTGGCGGATGCGCGCATGGCCCTGATCACGGTCATGATTCTCGAAATCTGGAACTGGGTTCCGTTCTCCTTCATCATCATGATGGCTGGCCTCGCATCCCTGCCGCGAGAACCGCAGGAGGCGGCACGGATTCTGGGAGCCTCTCGCCTGCGGATTTTTACGGAGATCCAGCTTCCGTTGCTGCGGCCGGTAATCGTTCTGGCGATTGTACTTCGCTTTCTCGAGGCGATGGCGGAGTTTCCCAAGGCGTGGTCGCTGTTTCAGGGCGGACCCGGATCGGCAACCGAGACAATCCCCATCTATCTCTACATCACCACCTGGCAATATTTCGAGGTCTCCAAGGGCGCTGCCATGTCCTATGTCGTGATGATGATCATGATTGCCATCGTGCTCGCTGCGATCTATCTCCTGCGCCGCGAGAAACGGTCCCTTGACCAGATGTACGGGTCGGCCGGCGAGGATCGGTAAGACTCATGGCCATGACCCGCATCGGAAAGAGGAAAGCGGTCGAGGCTGGTCGTTACGCGCTCCTGTTCGTGTGGCTGGCGATTGTCGCATTTCCCATATTCTGGGTCATCTCGACGTCATTCAAGCCCGATCATGAGTGGTTTGCCTGGCCGCCGGTCTACTGGTCCGAAGAACCCACGCTGAAAAACTACCTCAACGTCTGGACGGATTACTCGGACTACGAGGACACGCAATATATCCAGTCACTCCAGAAACCGTGGATTGCTCTCCGAAACAGCCTGATCATCTCTTTGACCTCGACAATCCTGGCTGTTGGTTTCGGGGCCATAATTGCCTACGGCGTCTCGCGTTATCAGATCATATCCGAGATGCGAATGTTCCAGCTTCTGATGCTCCGGATGGTCCCTCCCATCGTCATTGTAGCGCCCTTGTCGCTCTATTACGCAACACTGGGCCTCCTGGACAGCGTTCTGGGCCTGGTGATCGTCTATTTCCTGACCACACTCCCATATGCAGTCTGGATGACGAAAAGTTTCATTGACGAAGTGCCGCGCGAGGTCGAGCAGGCCGCAATGATCCTTGGTGCCAGCCGCTGGCGAACGATCTGGGAAGTGGTTCTGCCGCTGGTGCGCTCCGGTCTTGTGGCCACGTTCCTGTTCATCCTGATCCTGACCTGGAGCGAATATCTGCTGGCGCTTATTCTGTCCAAGACCGAGGTGGTGACATTGCCGGTCGAATTGAGCAAGTATGAGGGTTCGACAGAAGGCCGTGTCTATGGCCGCCAGGCTGCACTTGCCGTCGGAATCACGATTCCGCTGGTTGTGATCGGCATGGTCATTCGGAAGCATCTTGCGCGTGGCTTCAGTTTCGGGATGGTGAGAAGGTAGTCGGCCATGGCGCAAATCGAACTCAGGAACCTCCGCAAGGAATTCGGCCAATCGGTTGTTGCCGTGAAGGATGTCAGCCTTCGGATTGACGACGGCGAGTTCCTTGTCATGGTCGGACCGTCGGGTTGCGGCAAGACAACAACACTCCGAATGATCGCCGGCTTCGAGGACCCCACCTCGGGCGAGATCGCCATGAACGGGACGATCGTCAATGATCTCGAGCCCAGCGAGCGCAATCTCGGGATGGTGTTCCAGAGCCACGCGCTCTTTCCCCACAAGACGGTGGCGCAGAACATTGAATTCGGTCCGCGCATGCACAAGGTCGACCAGGTGACGCGCCGCCGCCGGGTGCGCGAAGTCGCTGAAATGGTCCGGATTACCCATTTGCTCGACAAGCTGCCCAGCGAGTGTTCAGGTGGCGAGTCCCAGAGGGTCGCTCTGGCCCGCACGCTTATCACGGAACCGGACACGTATTTGCTCGATGAGCCGTTATCCAGCCTTGACGCCAAGTTACGTCGGGAAATGCGAGCCGAAGTCGACCGCCTCCATCAGGAGCTGGAAAAAACCTTCGTCTATGTGACCCACGACCAGGAAGAGGCGATGACGCTGGCTGATCGTATCGTGGTCATGCGGGGCGGTGAGATCGAGCAGCTTGGCACACCTCTCGAGATCTACGCAGACCCGGTATCCTATTTCGTGGCCGATTTCTTTGGCAGCCCCTCCATGAACCTGATAGCGGGCACCGTGCGTTCCAACGGCGACGGGTCTGTATTCGAGGGAGGACGGGTTACGGTGAACCTGCCGGCTGCTTTTGACGGCATCAGTCCCGGACCGTCAACACTGGGAATTCGGCCTGAGCATCTCCGCATCGGGGACTCCGGCGAAGTCACGGAAAGGATCAGGCTGGTGGAACCGCTGGGCAAGGATACACTGCTTTATTTCGATTGCGGCGGCGAACGGGATCTGATCGCGATTGTAGATGGTGCGGAGATCCACCGTGCCGGAGAGCGCAGGGGGATTGAATTCACGGCCGAGAATCTCTTTCTGTTCGATGAAGCCGGAAATCGCATTCGCTGAGAGTCACGTTGCAACCGGATCTTGCGGACGCCGCGATCGCGTAAATCAGCAAGATGGACAGGTCTGCCTCGTGGCAGCCACGGGCTTCAGACTTGCCGTCGATCGCAACGGTCGGCCAGACGATGAGCGGAAGGACGCCCCGCCAAAAATGCTGCTGGCATCCCCTGAACCGGTTTCAAGATCGTCAGGAGCCCGCAAACCGGTCCGGACTCCCTCCGCACGGGGGTTGACATGTGATCAGGAGGGCGGGCGAATTTCGAATACGGCTTCAATTTCCACACAGAACCCGCGCGGTAATGCGAACATGCCAACTGCGGAACGAGCATGCTGGCCGGCCTTCGGTCCGAACACTTCGCACATCAGGTTGGAAGCACCGTCAATAACGGCAAACTGACGGTCGAAGCCGGGAGCCGAATGGACCATCCCGAACAGTTTCACCACCTGCCTGACCCGATCGAGGCTGCCGATGGTCTGTCTGACCGACGCAAGAATGCTGAGCGCTGTCGCGCGGGATGCGTCATGGGCCTCCGCTTCGCTGACTGTGTTCCCGACCTGGCCCGTCACGCGGACTCCCATACCCTCGGGAGGTGGATGGCCCGATGCGAACAGTAAACTGCCCGCAAGTACACAACCGGTGCGATTGGGGCTCGGATAGACAAAGGGAGCCGGCAGTGTGAGTCCCAGGGCTGCCAACCGGGCTTCGGCGCTCATGCGGTTCTCTCCATGGGGATCTGGTCTTCTTCCAGCCGCGTGATCCGGCAAGACAGGCCCCGGGTATCAGCTGAACCCGTAACCGGGTCCCAGGGGCCGCCATAGGACAGAGCGGCATTGACGTTCACGTCGAGGGCGCCGCGTTCCGGTCCGGGCGCCTCGGGAAGCCACCATCCCATACCGGTCCTGACAACTCCGGGTGGCGTAGCGTCGGTTATCCTGACTTTCAGCTTGCAATGTCCGGATCCGTCCGGAGTCTCGACCTTCACCCAGTCGCCATCCTCAAGGCAAAGTTGATCCGCGGTTTCGGGATTGACCTGCAGGCGCGGAAATGGAGACACCTTGCGCGCCCATGCCTGATCCCTGTAGCGGGAATGGTGATAGGTTTTCTCCCTCGCACCGGTGATCAGCACCATCGGGTATGCCGTACGGGTTGCCGGGTCCAGGCGCTCGATCCGTGGTGGCTGGTAGGCTGGCAGGGGGTCGACCCCCGCTTCATCAAGCAGTCCGGACCAGAGTTCGATCTTCCCTGTGGGCGTTCGGAAGCCGGCGGTCTCGAAATTGCCCAGTTCGTGTTCGAAACTTGCCCAGCCCCGGGATTTCAGCTGGTCCCAGTCAATTTCATCGCCCAGCAGGAACCGGTTGAAATCTGTCTTCGAGTCCCAGGGAAAGAACCGGTGGGTCGCAAGACCTCGTTTCTCGAGCCGCCGCGCCAGATCAGTCGTAAAGTCGAAATCAGAGCGGGCCTCGCCTTCCGGCTCCTTGACCGGCGAGGTATAGCTGACAATGCGGGCCGACGGGTCCAGCGAGATCTCTTCCTCCTCCAGACTGGTGGTCTTGGGCAGTATAATGTCTGCCAGCTCCGCAGTTGGCGTCATCATGTGCGTGGCGACGGCCAGAAAATCGAGCGAGCGCAGTGCGGTCATAACCCGTCCGGTGTCCGGATAGGTTACGGCGATATTGACGCCTGACACATACATGGCTCGAACCGGATAGGGTTCTCCCGTCAGGATGGCGTTGAGCACGGTCGGATTGTGGCAAGCCGTCTGCCATCCGCGGGGACCGGCCCAAAACGGAAAGTCGTTCGCGCCGAGCGTGCGGCCGGCGATGTCGGGCGGAAGGGAAAATGCGGGATCGTGGAGGAGGTCGATATAATTGCGGAAACCACGCGGCCGCTTCGTCCGGATGTTGCCGCCCTCGCAGTCGATGTTGCCGGAAATGGCGACGAGACAGTGAAACGCCCGAAACGTCTGCACGCCATTCGAAAAGGCGTCAATGCCATGGCCGGAGACAAAACAGGAGGGTCCATCCGCATACATGCGCGCTGCGCACACGATCTGTTCGGCGGGGACGCCGGTCAGGACCGCTGCCCGTTCCGGAGAATACTGGCGGGCGCGGTCGCTCAGCGCATCGAAGCCCCGGGTCCATTGCTGGACAAAGGCCTGATCATGAAGCTTTTCCGTCACAATCACATGAATCATGGCGAGGGCGATGGCTGCATCTGTTCCTGCCCGCGGTTGCAGCCACAAGTCCGCAATGTCAGCGGCCGGTGTACGGGCGGTATCGATGACGATGATTCGGGCGCCGTTCCGCCGGGCGCGTTTGAGGGCCTGCCATTGCACCGGGTCGGCTGCTGACGGATTGCGTCCCACCACCAGTGCACAGCGCGTATGGTCCAGATCTTCCCCACCGACAACGCCGAGACCAGTGATTTTGTCCGATAACGCCCGGCATCCACCGCAAAGATCCTGGTTCATCATCCAGTTCGGAGACCCCAGCGCTCGCATGAGCAGGGCAACCATGGCGCCGCGGCTGAAGAATGCGCTCGAGACGGCTCCAACAAGGCTCTCGGGACCGAATTGCCGGCGCACGTCAAGGAAGCGATCCGCCATTTCGTCAAGTGCCGAATCCCAGGATATGTCTTGCCAGGATCCGCTGCCGCGCTCGCCGATCCTCCGACGCGGATGCAGAACCCGATCCGGGCCATAGGTCAGCTCCTTAAGTCCTCGCACCCCCTTGACACAAAATGCGCCCTTCGATCCGGGATGATTTTGATTGGGGCCAATCGCTGTTACGCGGCCTTCCTTCAGTGAGATCAGGGACCCGCAGCGCGTGCTGCATTCCCAGCAGGTACTTGGATATGTTCCGTCCGAGTACGTCATGGCCCCAGCTTACTCCTGGTCGTCGTCTGACGAAAGGTCGACTTGCAATCCGGGGGGCCTCTGACCCTGGTGGATTGATCGGTAAGGACAGGTCGGTGAGTGGATATGGTCGAGGGATTGCACCGGGAGGCCGAGTTATGCGTCCGGGTGTTTCCTGCACAGTCGGATCTGGTGACCGTCAGCATCCGAGGCTCTTGAATTGGTCCTCGGCTATCGGGCTCGAAGCTCATGGGCTGTCTACGAATAAAACACGCTGGCAAACCGTTTGTTACTTTCGTCTGCCTTGTGCCCCGGCGGTGCTTTCTGATCCAATGTGCCCTTTGCAAGCCCCCGCGAATACCTGAGTGGCGGTTCCGAGATCAACCTTCAAGCCGAAACCCCGGATAGACGAAAGCGCTGTTGATCGCGTCACAGTCCTTTTCAGGCACGCCCGCACGGCGCGCGGTTTTATACCAACTCGTGGCGATCTGTCCCTCCATCACCGCGATGATCGCTTCGGCTTCATCGCGTTCCAGATGAAACCTCGCGCATTGCGAAAGCAGATTTTCGGCCTGGGCGTGGCGGCCAAAATCTCCGCAGCTCATCGCAAGATCACGCCGCTCAATGCTCACCGGTGTGAATGGCGTCAGGTCATAGGCGGGGAAGAGCTTCCAGTCCTTGTCCCTGGCGATAATCGCATGATTGCGTGGATGATCGTCGGTGTTCGAGATCAGGGCGTTGAAGACCATCCTGCGGAATAGTTCTGCCGCATCGTCTTTCGGGTCGGCGCTTATCCGCCGCAATTCCTCGGCCAGCAGGACATACGACCAACGATCACGGTGCTGATGCGTATCCTCGGTACGAAGAATTGTCAGTCCGCTGATCATTTGGGTGCGCAGATAACCGGCATCAGTTTTTTCACGATCGAAGCGCTTGACCAACAGAACATCGCGGTCGCCAACGGTTTCGATCCGACTTTGGGAGCTGTCCAGTCGGCACGCCCGCGCAAGCTCCAGCATGGCGTGCTCAACGCGGGCGTAATTCCATCTGTCGTCAGGTCGGTTGAACTTGGCGATCCAAAGCCCGTCACCATCCTCGACAACCGCTTTCGGGCGGGCACCCCCTATCGAGGTGCCGATCAGCATCAAGTCCTCAATCTGACCGGCCTCGGGACTGTCCGGCATGTCCTCGTCGGCGATGAATTCATCGGCCAGCCGGTTCAGTGCCGTTGGACGTTTCTTCTCGAGGTTCACGTGGCGACGCTTCAGGCATGGCGTTTTTCACTCCGTCGACGAACGCTGCGCCGCGCCACAGCACGTCATCGACGAAACCAACGCCAACGAAACCAAACCCCTGTGTCGACCGCAGACCCGAAAGACATCGTGGCTGCAAGAAATCGCGGGTTCCAAAAGCTGGGAGCAATCCAGTAGAATAACTGCCATACAATCATTGGGGAGAACAGGACATGGATGCTCCGGTCGTGGAAACCGCGACAGATCCGGCACTCAAGCTCAACTTCTTGTCGCACGGAACCCTGGAATCGAAAAACCTGGACAAGACCCGGGAATTCTATACCGAATTCCTTGGCCTTGAAGTTGTTCGCACGAGCCCGATTTCGCTTTTGATACGTCTTGGTGGTCCCAATACCATCGCGGTTGTTGAGCAACGAAAGCGTGACGAGGAGGAAATGCCGTTCCTCAATCACAACGGGCTTGATGTGGAAACCCGGGAAGAAGTCGATGCTGCGCATCAGACCGTGGTTGATCAGGCCGATCGCTGGGGGCTGCACAAGATTACCCGTCCCCAACTGCAGCATGGCACATACAGTTTTTTCTTCTGGGACCAGGACAACAATTGCTGGGAAATTCTCACCAATCCGCCGGGAGGATACAGTTGGCTCTTCGAGAAGGGGGATCTTGCCGGCAGGGGCCATCTCGACAAGACGTTCGAACGACCGGGTGTCAGCAGTTAGAGGTTGCCAATGCCGCTTCGACTGTGGTTCGTGAACAGGTTTGCTGGTGATGCACGATCGCGACGTGCCGCATCGTTAATTCCGGGGCAATTCCGGCTGGTGGCACGTCCGATACGCATCTCCTCCGCGCCTTCCGAAACTGAAGAGCGCGCTGTTGCGAGATCTGCCGCGGCCGCGACACCACGTGGTTTTGCCCCGGGCCCTGCCGATGTTTTCGGGAGGCTGCCCGGACGTACTTCCGGACTGAAGCCAGCGCCGCTGCGAGGACTGCCCAGGTTCTTTGGCTCCCGATAATTGCAGAATTGTCCCTGATCCGGGTGCGGATCCTGTCTGTCAATCGGACCGCGATATTCATCGCGATCCGGAGAGTGGCTGGGGAACCTGGATTCGAACCAGGACTAAGCGGGTCAGAGCCGCTCGTTCTACCGTTAAACTATTCCCCATGAATTCTGCAGACCGGGAACGTAGCGGCCGGCCGATTCGTCTGCAATCAAAAAAATCGCTAATATTCAGGGCGTGCGCGTGATGCGCAGGCGAGTTGATCCCGAAAGAGGGACCCGGCAAGGGTTGATTGGATCATGGCGCGGTCAGGGAGACATTTACGCGCAGGGCGCAGGAGATATCAGGACAGGTGTCGCAGTGGCGCGGCGCGACGTCCGGCCTATGCGGCCCTGGATCTCGGAACGAACAATTGTCGTCTGCTGATCGCCCATCAGGCGCAGCGGGGATTACGGGTACTGGACAGCTTTTCCAGGATCGTGCGTCTCGGAGAGGGTGTTGGCACGACTGGCGAACTGTCCGAAGCGGCCATGGTGCGGACAATCGAGGCGTTGCGGGTCTGTGCTGCGAAAATGTCTCGTGGCAAGGTTGTCGGCTCGCGAAGCGTGATCACGGCGGCAGGCCGCGAAGCACGGAACCGCTCCCAGTTTGTGCGGCGCGTACGACAGGAAACCGGGATCAGGCTCGAGGTCATTTCCGCACGTGAAGAGGCAGACCTCACGTTGGCGGGGTGTCTGCCTCTGCTTGAGGTTTCCGGCGACCGGGTTCTCCTCTTCGATGTGGGTGGCGGCAGCGCAGAATTCGTTCTCGCCAAAATCCACAGCCAGGGCCAGGTGACGATTGAGGGCTGCGTGTCCCTTCCCTGTGGCGTGGTCAAGATTACCGAGAAATACGGAAACCACGAATTCACTGAAGACGACTATCAGGAAGTCGTCGAGTCGGTGAAGGACATGCTGGTTCCGTTCGACCGCGAGTACGGCATCGGCGGAAAGGTGTCCGCGGGACATCTCCAGGTCATCGGAACTGCGGGGACCGTGACGACCCTTGCCGGAGTGAATATGCGCCTTGACCATTACAATCGCGCCCTGGTTGACGGGAGCTGGCTTGAGGTTGAGGCAATTCGCCGGATCTGCCGGGAATTGGCGGCCCTGAGTGTGGACGAACGGGCGGCTTATCCCTGCATCGGTCGGGCACGGGCCGATCTTGTCGTTGCCGGCTGCGCAGTTCTTGAGGCCGTTTGCAGTATGTGGCCCATGGAGCGCCTGCGGGTTGCCGATCGCGGTGTCCGTGAGGGGATCCTGACCAGGATGATGAGGTGACTGAAGCGACGGCATAGCGCCATCGGCCGGACTTCCGTGTCGCTCATGATGCAAACAGACGGTGTTGGGCCCGGCACGCGGAAGGCATCGCCCGTCCCCTGTACTAAACAAATCTGACAGATCAGTGCACCGCGGTGTACTGATCCGTCAATCCGCGCCCGGGACAGACCGGATTGCTGCCATGCCCCTTTTGCCCATCACGTTGAAGTGTCCTATGTTTGTCAGTCGGGGACACAGGTCAGGAAAGCGCGTTGGCCCGAAAAACCGGACCGGGAAAGACCGGTGGAACACCTGCAGGAAGACACCGTAGGGTCAGGGTGAAAACTGCACGGGGGCGGAAAGCATCTTCAACCCGATGGCTTGATCGGCAACTCAACGATCCGTTTGTCAGGGAAGCAAAGCGACTCGGGCTGCGTTCGCGTGCGGCGTTCAAACTTATCCAGCTCGACGACAAGTTCCGGTTTCTCTGCCGGGGCCAGAAGGTTGTCGATCTGGGCGCTTCGCCCGGAGGATGGACACAGGTTGCTGTCGATCGTGTCGGAGCCAGGGACGGCGCGGGACGGGTGGTTGCGCTCGACATCACCGAAATGGAGCCGGTCAGCGGCGCTCACGTGATTGTTGCTGATATTCGCGATGCGGACATTGCGACGCGCGTTCGCGATGCGCTCGGGGGTTGCGCGGACGTGGTGATAAGCGACATGGCGGCCCCGACAACCGGTCACCGGGCGACGGATCACCTGCGGACCGCGGCCTTGAGCGAGGCTGCTCTCGCGCTTGCATGCGATACGCTCGGCCAGGGGGGCAGTCTGGTCGTCAAGGTGTTTGAGGGTGGTGGACATCCCGAACTCATGCGCGAAGTGAACCGGCGCTTTTCCGTGGTGCGGACCGTAAAACCCGCGGCCTCCCGAACCAGCAGTCCGGAGACCTATCTTGTAGCCCGGGAATTCCTGGGAGAATAGGCAGGCTTCAGACGTCGAACCGGTCCCCGTCGGGGCAAGCCGGTATTCGCCGGGCGACAGCGCCAGTGCGGATTACGGCTGTCGCGTTTACTGACCGGACGAGATCAGGAGGATGCCGAGCGAGAGTCCCGGAGCGTTCGGGCATTGCCATGAGGTCGCCAGCATTTGACGACAGGTCTCGGCATTGCGCATGGCAGGTCCCTGCGACACGGCAGTCCGCCGCGATCATGCGGACCCCGAACAGGCCTGTCCCCGCCGGGAGATGTCGCAGCGCCGTCTGGGTGCGCGTCCCGGAGCGTTGCCAACGTTGGTCATTGCCAATTCAGAGTGTGTGGCCATCCTGCGGCTGCGGGTTGCGCCAGATCAGGGCGACCATTGCCTGACCGCAATACCTGCCGGAAAACGTCCGATCCAAGGCTGTATTTTTCGTCGCCCCGGCTATAGTGTGCTGTCTGTCTCGGCTGGCTCTGCGTCGCTGATGGGAGAAGGCATGAAAATTCAGGATGCCCTGACGTTTGACGATGTGCTGCTGGTCCCTGCAGCATCGGCGATTTTGCCCGGCGAAGCGGACACATCGACCCGGCTGACCTCGACAATCGGGCTGGGCATTCCCTTGATTTCTGCGGCCATGGACACCGTCACCGAGTCTGCGATGGCCATTGCGATGGCCCAGGCGGGCGGAATTGGCGTCATTCACAAGAATCTTGATATCGAAGCGCAGGCCGACGAGGTGCGAGCCGTCAAGAAATTCGAGTCCGGCATGGTTGTAAATCCCGTGACGATCGGTCCCGACGCTTCCCTGTCTGAAGCGCTCGAGCTGATGGAAGGGCACCGGATATCGGGAATCCCGGTGGTGAGGAACGGCGACGGGCGGCTGATCGGCATTCTTACCCATCGGGATGTCCGTTTTGCCGACGATCCCGGGCAGCGGGTCAGCGAACTCATGACGCGGGATCGTTTGATTGTGGTGGAAGAGGGCGTCGACATGGCCGAGGCCCGGCGCCTCTTGCACAAGCACCGTATCGAAAAACTTCTTGTCGTCGATGATGACTATCGCTGTATCGGGCTGATCACTGTCAAGGATATGGAGAAGGCCCGGTTGCATCCTGATGCGACCAAGGACGACAAGGGACGGTTACGCGTGGCTGCGGCTACGGGAACCGGTCCACAGGGCGTTGACCGCGCGCGGGCGCTGATTGAAGCGGAGGCCGATGTCATCGTCGTCGATACCGCGCATGGCCATTCCAGCCGGGTGCTTGGAGCCGTCAGTTCGATCAAGCGGCTGTCCAACCGCACCCAGGTTGTTGCCGGAAACGTCGCGACGCCCGAAGGTGCACAGGCCCTGATCAATGCGGGCGCCGACGCAGTGAAAATCGGAATCGGGCCCGGATCCATCTGTACGACACGGGCCGTGACGGGTGTTGGCGTTCCACAATTTTCTGCTGTCCTCGAGGCTTCGGAAGTCTGCAGGACGCATGACATACCGGTGATAGCAGATGGTGGTGTCCGTCTGTCCGGTGATCTGGCAAAAGCTCTCGCCGCGGGTGCGGACAGTGTCATGGTTGGCTCGATTCTCGCAGGAACCGATGAAAGCCCGGGAGATGTGTTCCTCTATCAGGGACGATCCTACAAGGGCTATCGCGGCATGGGCTCTGTGGGAGCCATGGCGGACGGGTCTGCCGACCGGTATTTCCAGGAGGATGCGGGTGAAGGTTTCAAGCTGGTGCCTGAGGGCATAGAAGGCAAGGTCCCTTACAAGGGGCCGGTCGATGCTGTCATTCACCAGCTGGTCGGAGGTCTGCGGGCATCCATGGGCTATACGGGTAACGGCTCGGTCCCGGAAATGCAGACGAATTGCGTCTTTCGTCGCGTCACCAACGCCGGCTACAGGGAGGGCCATGTTCATGACGTGTCAATCATGCGCGAAGCGCCCAATTACCGCCCGCCCGGGGAATGAGCATGACGGACGTTACAGCACGAATCCAGATCCGTTCGGCAACTCTCGATGACCTGGCGCAAATTGCGCAGGTTCATGTGGAAAGCTGGCGGTCCACCTATGCCGGAATTCTTCCCGACCGTGTCCTTTGCGATCTCGATCCGGTGCGGCAGGAACAGCAGTGGCGGCGGACCCTGTTTGCCCGGGAACGGCGGCGTCAGGTTGTTCATGTCGCTGTGGCGGGAAAGAACAATGTGGTTGGCTTCGCCAGCGCCGGCGGAGCTCGCGATCCTGCCTACAGGACCGAGGTTTATACCCTGTATCTGGACGATGGTTTCCGCGGAATCGGGATTGGTCGCCTCCTGTTCGCGTCGACAGCCAGTGCCGCCCGGAAGCTTCATGGCCTCTCAACGATTGTATGGTGTCTGAGCAATAGCCCGTCGAAGTACTTTTACGAACATCTCGGAGGCGTCAGGGTTGCAACCCGGATGTCCAGGATTGGCGGCGCACTTCTTGAGGAGACCGGCTATGCGTGGACCGATGCAAAACAACCGGCTGCGCGCCTCTATGGTTAAGGGCCTTATGGGTCGTGTGACAAACCGCAAACCCGGCCGAACCGGAAGTCTCGCCATGCGGTTTCTTTCCGGTCTTTACACCGGTCGGCACAAGCAATGACGGACCGGGTCCTGGTCATTGACTTCGGATCGCAGGTTACGCAACTGATTGCGCGCAGGATCCGGGAAAGCGGCGTCTATTGTGAAATCCATCCCTTTGATGCGGTGACGCGGGACAGTCTTCAGGCGTTTGACCCCAAGGCGGTTGTCCTCTCCGGCGGACCGGCTTCGGTTCTCGACCGTGATACGCCGCGGGCACCGGATGCGGTGTTTGAAATGGGTGTGCCCGTCCTTGGTATCTGCTACGGGCAGCAAACGATGGTCGAGCAGCTGGGGGGAAGCGTGTGCGCTTCGGACCGACGTGAGTTTGGCCGGGCCATCCTGCGGGTCGTGGAGGATTGCGCGATCTTTGATGGTGTCTGGCGCAGGGGAAGCGAAGAGCCGGTCTGGATGAGCCATGGCGATCGTGTCGAGATCTTGCCAGAGGGCTTTCGGATTGTGGGGGCGAGCGATGACGCGCCTTGCGCAGCTATCGCAGATGATAATCGGCGGTTTTACGGACTTCAGTTTCACCCCGAAGTCATCCACACCCCACATGGCGGTGACCTGCTGCGGAATTTCACCCATGGTGCAGCGGGATGCCGGGGAGACTGGACGATGTCCGCCTTCAGGGTCGAGGCGATTTCCCGGATTCGGGCGCAGGTTGGAGAGAAACGGGTGTTGTGTGCCTTGTCCGGCGGCGTGGACTCGTCGGTTCTCGCGGTCCTGCTTCACGAAGCGCTGGCGCATCGTCTGGTCTGCGTTTTTGTAGACACCGGTCTCATGCGGCTTGATGAGGGCCGCCAGGTGGTCTCGCTGTTTCGTGACCACTACAACATCCCGTTGATTCACCGCGACGCCTCTGAGCTATTTTATGATCGTCTTGACGGAGTGGTGGATCCGGAAAGAAAGCGCAAGATCATCGGAGAAACCTTTATTGAGGTTTTCGAAGCCGAAGCCAAGAAAATCGGTGGGGTCCAATGCCTCGCCCAAGGCACGCTGTATCCGGATGTCATCGAGTCGATTTCCGTCCATGGCGGTCCCAGTGCGACGATCAAATCCCACCACAATGTGGGCGGATTGCCGGAACGGATGAATCTGGAACTGGTGGAACCGTTGCGGGAGCTGTTCAAGGATGAGGTGCGTGCTCTCGGCCGGGAACTGGGAATGCCCGATGAGCTCGTGGGCCGTCACCCCTTTCCGGGGCCCGGACTGGCAATCCGCGTTCCCGGTGAGATCACGCGCGAGAAAATCGATATTCTTCAGCGAGCCGATGCGATCTATATTGAAGAGATTCGCAAGGCCGGTCTTTACGATGAAATCTGGCAGGCATTTGCGGTCCTGTTACCGGTTCGTACGGTCGGTGTCATGGGTGATGCCCGTACCTTCGAGAATGTATGTGCGTTGCGGGCGGTCACTTCAACAGACGGTATGACGGCGGACTTCTACCCGTTTGATATGGCGTTTCTGGGGCGCACGGCGAACCGGATTGTCAACGAGGTCAGAGGCATCAATCGGGTCGTCTTTGACGTCACATCCAAGCCGCCTGCAACGATTGAGTGGGAATGATCCGACTGTCCTCCAGGCCTATCGGAGACTATTGGAGTCTCCTGTTAATTATCTGAAAAATTTAATTTTTCTCTCAAAGGCTATCAACTCCTATTGCTGGGCAACGTTTCGTTTTGACGGTACGTCTAACGGCACTGTCGAGGCTTGTTGTTGATTGTCACTTTATAAGTTCGTGACCATCCCGGATTATTTCTGACGATGGGGTTCTGGATTTTCCGGATTGCTCCGATTGTTTTCCGATCGTCCTGTCTAAAGGGTGCGGTCCCGGGCTTTGATTTGGGATCCGGTACCAGAAGTCTCCGGAATCTGGAGCCCGTCTGCGTTGGTCCGGTGTCTGCGCTTGAGGGCACCAATCCCTGTCTCATCCTGATTGACGCGGAATCTCATCTTGATTGTCGCGCTGCATCCGAGCGACTACATCAATCTCGTGCTTGCCTCGGGCCCCCTCGAGAACTTCCTCAACGTCCGTGTCAAATCCCATTTCGCGGAGAAGTTCTGCGGCGTTGTTCTGATAGTCGCGCCAATCCATGTCATTCCCGTACTAGGTCGCTGTTTGGTGTCTAGCGGTTAGGTCAGCGTTCGCTTTATCCGAGTGCGGTGAAATGATACAAAACCTCGGAACTCAGATCCACAGATATATGGTTTTGTATCAATGCCGAAACTGGGCACCCAGCGCGATCAAGCGACCGACCTCCTGCGAAATCAGTGCATCGTCCGCCTGTCTGAGTTTAGGGATGCCGGGATCACCGCCGCCACCATCAGCCGCATGGTCGAGGATGGCGACGTGGTCCGGCTGGCTCGTGGGCTCTACCAACTGCCGGATGCGCCGCTCGACGCCAATCACACACTGGCTGAGGCGGCCAAACGCGTTCCCAAAGGCGTGGTCTGCCTGGTCTCGGCGCTGGCATTCCATGAACTGACCGACCAACTGCCGCGCGCCGTTTGGATGGCGATCGGTACGAAAGATTGGGCGCCCAAGGAGGGGAGGCCACCGATCCACATCGTGCGTTTCACCGACGCGCTCCTTTCAGACAATGTCATCAAGGTACAGATCGAAGGTGTGCCGGTGAAGATCTTCGGCGTAGCGAAGACAATCGCTGACTGTTTCCGACATCGGCGGACCGTTGGCCAGTCCGTCGCGCTCGAAGGGCTGCAAGAGGCGCTTCGGCAGCGAAAGGCGACTCCCGCCGAGATCGCCCGGCACGCCGAGCGCGGCGGCGTCGCTACCGTGATACGCCCCTATCTGGAGGCGCTGACCGCCAATGGCTAAGGAGATCAAAAATCTCGGCGCGTCCATCCGGGCTCGCCTCCTCCAGATCAGCAAGGATAAGGGACCGAATTTCGATCTCATCCTCACACGGTACGCCATTGAGCGGCTGCTCTACCGGCTGGCGCAATCGCGCCACGCTGATCGCTTCGTGCTCAAAGGGGCGATGCTGCTGATGACCTGGTTCGATGAGCCGTATCGCGGCACACGCGATCTCGATCTGCTTGGCTACGGCGACCCGTCACCGGAGGGATTGGTCGATGTCTTCAAGGAGGTGTTGGCCGTGGACGGTGAGGACGGCGTTGCTTTCGACGTTGATGGCGTGCGAATCAGCCGGATCAGAGAGGACAATCAATATGGCGGCCTCCGCCTCCGGACGACGGCCGATATTAGCGGCGCCCGCATCGCCGCAAACGTGGACGTCGGTTTCGGGGATGCGACGGAGCCGGTTCCCGAAGCCCTCGACTATCCCGTCTTACTGGACATGCCTGCGGGGCTACGCGCGCGAGACGGTGGTCGCCGAGAAGTTCCAGGCGATGGTCACGCTCGGCACCGCGAACAGCCGGATGAAGGACTATTACGACATCTGGGTACTCAGCCAGTCGTTCGAATTTGACCACGAGCGCCTCGCAAGGGCGATCGCAGCAACCTTCGCGCGGCGGAAGACCACTGTCCCGGGCGGGTTGCCGGACGCCCTAACGCCAGCCTTTGCCGACCTGTCGGTCAAGCAGCAACAGTGGGAAGCCTTCAAACGAGATGTGGCGATCGACCCAGGGGCGCTTTCCGATGTCCTAAGCCAGCTTGAAACCTTCTTGATGCCTGCCGCCAAAGCTGCACGGAAGGGGGTCCAATGACGGGACCTTCAAAGGATCCAATGGCCCAGCCAGCTGAGCAACCAAACAGTGATGTTCAAAGGAGAGCTATCTTCATTAGTCACGCCAATCCGGAAGACAATGAGTTCACTGTCTGGCTTGGGGCGCGGTTGACTGCGGCAGGTTATGAAGTATGGGCGGACGTGCTCCGACTGCGCGGCGGGCAAGACTGGCAAAGCCGGCTGGAGGATGCTCTTCGCAACAAGGCGTGCAAGGTTTTGCTCGTCGGCACCGAGCATGGAGTGCAAAAGCAAGGCGTCCGAAACGAAATTCAGATTGCCCATAATGTTGGGAGAAGTATTGGCAACGCCGATTTCATCATTCCTCTGCGCCTCACTAACTTTGATGCTCCATTCTTGATTGCTCACGCTCAGTACATTGACTTTAAGAGGAGCTAGGCAGACGGGCTGGCTGAGCTCTTAGAAACACTTGAGCAAAACTACCACGTTTCTCGCAATCGCGACTCGGCTGCCGAAACCACCGACTATTGGAGGGAAGTTCACTTACGACATGCTCAGTCTTTAGCACCTGAGCCTGAACCGCTGGTCAGCAATTGGCTTGCTATCGAACGGCTGCCCGAAACGATCTATCTCTATGATTTTCGCGGAGGAGTTTCTCTAGGTGCAGCGAAACGCCAAATGCGTAGCGCGACGTGGCCAATTGTTCCATTCCGCCAAGGATTTCTAACGTTTTGTCCGCTCCATGATCTTCAGGATCATTTTGGACCGGACTTGCCACTTCAGTTGGACAGCACAATCAGTACAGAGGATTTTCTTGAGGACGGCTGGCCCCAAGAGAACATCGAGAGATTCGACGCCCACAATCAGTTCGGCAATTTGGTACGTCAGGCAATGGAACTCGTGCTGCAGGAACGTTCACTGAGCTCCTATGAAATGGCTAGCGAACAGCTGGCCTGGTGGGGCGAGGTCGATTCAGTTCCTTCTGGACAGATGAGTTTTTCATGGGGCGATGGACTGAGCGGAAGGCGCCAAGTCATCGGGTATTCAGAGAAACGGCGATTGCACTGGCATTACGGTATCACCCCAAAGCCGCGCGTGTTCCCATTCCCGCATGTTCGCCTCATTAGCCGAGTGATATTCTCCGAGGACGGTCATAATCCGATTGATAATCCGAAGCGCATGCACCGGTTGCGTCGGTCCTTCACGAAGTCGTGGCGAAACGCCAAGTGGCGCGACATGCTGCTTGCGTTGCTCCATTGGTTATCAGATGGCGACGCCAGCTTGATCGTTCCAGTTGGGGCGGACGCGGCATTGTCGCTGCGCCTTCCTCCCGGAGCGTTTAACGCGCCAGTGTCGATCATTCTCCCCGGGGACGATGAAGAAGAACTCGATGCCGACGATGATTCGGCGATGGACGATGATGACGCCGTCGATATTGACGACCTGGATGATAGCGAGGGGCCGATAGAAGCCGACGATCAAGACGACCAGCCAAACGGCTCTTCTATGTCGGCGTGACGAGAGCGGAACAATTCTTGCTCTATGTCACCGACAACAGCGATTACCCCAACACGCCGACCCGTTTTCTCCGGGCCGGGGACGGCGTAGGCATGTGTTAGGTGCGGCGGATGTTTTCATGAAAATCATCAAAGCCGAAGTGACCCCCAAGACCCGCAATGATGTCTGTCTGACGCCCGTAACGGAATTCCCGATCGCGGAGGTCAATCGGCGGATTGAAAAGCTGAACGGTCAGCTTGCAAAATTCTGGTCGAATAGCGACGGCTGGGCGCCGGTCGCAGCCGCCGGGATGCTGGGCAAATCGCGCCTTGACTGGCAGGTGTCGTTGTCCGGTTCGCTACGCCTCTGGATGCGCGATTCGGCTGAACCGCTATCACCCGCGGAACTGATTCTCGCATGGGCCAATCTCGGCAGCCTGATCGAGGGCACGATCAAGCTGTTTCTTTCCGTGTACTACGAGACGTTAAAGGCCGACATCGACAACCTTAAGAAGGTGAATGCCTACAACAGAAAGAAGCAGGAGCCGTTATCGCCCGACGGGCTTACCTTGGAACCGCTGCGCCAATATTGCGCTTTGCGCGAAATCCTGAACAAGGACGACCTGGCGCTTGTCCAGCTCGTGCAGCAACGGCGCAACGCTATTCACGCGTTCAAAGACAGGCCGATCGGCGATGAGGCCGAGTTCAAAATGGCAGTGCGGGATTACCTTCAGATGCTACGGAATGTCGTCGCCCGGCTGCCGTATCCGGGCGAGGAATACGTGCCCAGTGAGTAAGGCGTCCCCCAATTCTTGGCTTATTATGCCGCTGATTGGAAAAGGCCCTGCTGCTGACGACAGTTGCGGGCCCAGGATTTGAACCTGCGCGTGCTGAAGACCGGGTTGGTTGATACTTCCTCCCGCATGCAGAAAGCCGTACAGATTGATAATGGACTTGGAAAGGTTGATCCCGCGACGATCGCTCTATTCTTCTTTCAAAATCAACACCGTAGTTTTCTGACGGTATTTTTGACGGTATGCGGAAAATGTCGCATCGGACATTCGTTAGGAATCAAATTGTTATGTGGCCAGGAAACAATGGAGTGGGAGTAAAAGTTTGATCTGATCCATCACTGTTGCGTGTGCTGACAACAGGGTCGCGACGGTCAGATCAGTTTGTCCTTCAGTTCCGAGGCCGGGTTGACTGTCGGATCGTTCCCGACAAGGTCTGTTCAACGGATGAACCGGTTGGTAAGGCCGGCGTCGGGGAGCCGGCTTTCGGACACGGGATCTGCCGGGTCAATGTTCGTGGGTGCGGAGAATCTGGTCCCAAAATCGACGGGATCCCGGGTATGGCGCAAAGCACATCAGACCACGGCGGGCACAAAACCCTCGGGAGCGTGTTTCAGGCCAGAGTCCTCATGCTGGCGCTGACTCTGTGATCCTTTTTGACAGCTGCTGTCAGCGTTTGAAACTTGCGGATTTCACCAATGGCGGGACGTCTATTCACACAAGCGAGATCTTGCAGGACCAGGTCCGTTAAATGTCGTCACTCATATGGTCTTGCACCGCAACAGGCTTGACGACCACTCGTTATTTGGGCACGCCGCCAGTGTTTTTCGTGATCACAAATCCGGTGGCGCCTCGGCCCTTGGACCTGCGAATGGTATAACCGTATGTTCCCAGGTTCAGTTTGCGATCGTCCGCAAGTGCATTCAGTGCATCACGAAGCTTTTGCGCGGTAAAATCTGTCTTTGTTTTCATTGTTTGTCGCTTTTGGCTTTTTTGCCATTCGAGAAAAGCCTTGTTTCCGATTTTCTCTCCTACTGACTTGCGAAGCGCATTCAGTTTGCGGATTTGTCCCTTCGTCAGGCTGGATTCATCAATCATCGACATAAGTCCTGTCATGGTGTCTGTTTGGGTGATTATTGTGAGATTTTGTTCGATTTGCAATCCTGTATTCAAATCGCAAGTCCTGGCCTCCGCGATTTTCCTCCGCTATCACATGAGGGACCGATTTGACGGAGCTTCGATACTGTGCCGGTGGGCAGGATGATTTGCTGCAGAAGTCCTGTGCGATTGGCAGCATCGTCGCTATCGGGAGAAACAACGACCGGATGCGGGATCACAGGAACCTGCCGCAACCCATCACGAATCGGCGTTGCAATAAGGCTGCCCGATGGCAGCCACCCGAACAGGCAACGGTGCCGCCGATAGCCTGAGGGAAAACTGTCTGGAGTTGCGTACCGAAATCAGAACTGTTCGGTTTTCGATTGCTGTCAACCGGAAGAGTCGTCCCGATTTTCGGTCGCATCCTTGTCAGCATTGTCGGAAGCGGTTCACTCGGTGAAACGGGAACGGATGCGAGGACGGCGGGGTCGTGTCTGTCACGCTGCGCCTGAGGAACGTCCGCTGGTTTCCCGATGAGTCATCCACAGGGTTGCCATGAAGATGATACAGGCCCCGAGCCAGGTCCAGACCGGGGTTTCCTGACCAAAGATCAAGAACCCGAGAATGGCAACGATGGGCAACCGCAGAAACAGGATCGGAGAGACCAGTCCGGCCTCGGCGAGACTGAATGACCGGGTCAGGCAGAACTGTGCACAAACCCCCGAAATCGCAAAGCCGAGCACTGACCAGACAGCCTCGGCCGGCGGCGGCACCCACCATAATGTGGCGGGCACGGCTGCGATCGGTATCGTGAACAGGAAATTCCAGATCATGATCGTCCGCAGTGGGTCATGCCGGGCCAGCCGCCGGGCATTGACATCCGAGGCCGCATAGAATGCGGCCCCAGCCAGGGCAAAAAGGATTCCAACACTGGGATCTGCAAACCCGGGTCTGACAATGACGAGAACACCCGCAAATCCCGCTGCCGTGGCAATCAGGCGGTGTGCGCGGATCGGTTCGCCAAGCGCCCAGACAGCAAAGATCATCGTGAAGAACGGAAGTGTGAACTGGAGGGCAACCGAATCGGAGAGATTGATAAGGGAGAGCGAATGGTAGGCGGAAATCATCCCGAGAAAACCCAGCGCGGCCCTCAACAGATGCCTTGGTTTCTGAATCGTGCCAAGGATCTGATGCCAGTTGCGGACGAGGATCGGCATAAAAACCAGAAGTCCGAAGCACTGGCGGATGAGCACGGCCTGAAAAACAGTCATACCGTGATCCTGGAGGGCCTTGACCGTCATGAAGGAAGCCGAGAAACAGAGGGCCGCCAGGGCCATCCACAGAATCCCGGCGAGGGGGACATGGACATCAGCGTTTGCTGGCGGCGCAGCCATGGCTGCCCTGACGGAATTCGGTTGCCGGGCGGCCTACCGTGCCGCCGTCAGCGGCAGGAGGCAGCAGGATGCAGGGGCGAGACGGACCATGGTCCGGACTCTCGCCTGGAGTACCGGCGCAGACCGGTGCGGACCTGCCGGAAACACGAAAATCGTCTGCCCTTGCGACGCCGTCAGACGTGTCATATTTTCCCCCGATCCGCAGACTGAGGTGCAATATGGAATTTATCGAATCCGGCTACCCGGAGCCGACCGAAGACTATCTGAACCCGACGCGATATCTCGATTACGACCATCCGCTGGTTCGGGAATTTGCAGAACAGGCGGCGGAAGGCGCCACCGGAGAGCGTGAGAAGGCGGTCAAGGCGTTTTACGCCGTGCGCGACAGCATCCGCTACGATCCCTACCGGATTTCCGATCGGTCCGACAGCTACCGGGCGAGCGATGTGCTTGAGACAGGGGCTGCTTTCTGCATTCCCAAGGCGGTCCTGCTGGGTGCGGTGATGCGCTGTCTCGGCGTTCCCAGCGCGATCGGTCTCTCGGATGTGACCAATCATCTTTGCAGCCAGCGTCTTCGTGACGTGATGGGCGGCAAGACGCTCTTCATGCATCACGGTTATGCCGTGATGCTGATCGACGGCAAATGGGTCAAGGCGGCACCGGCCTTCAATATCGAGCTTTGTGACAAGTTCGACGTGACGCCAACCGAGTTTGACGGCGATGAAGACGCGCTCCTTCAGGAATTCGATCAGCGGGGACGCAGGCACATGCAGTATGTCGTTGATCACGGGATGTGGTCGGACCTTCCGTTCGACCGGATTTACGACGATTTCAGCCATTTTTATGGCGCGGAAATCTGGGAACGATGCCGGGCCGAATCCGACCGTAACGAAAGCCGTGGGGCCAGCCGGTTCGAGGACGAGAAACCGATCGCCTGACCCCATGGGTCAGCACCGGATCATCGGCCAGGGTCACGGGGCCTTGCCGCCGGTGATTTTTTGTCCCACGGCGGGGACACCGCCTTCTTCGCCCCAGCGCGGCGCCGATTCGATATGAATGTCGATCTGGTCCAGCATGCGCATGCAGGACTGATCGACAATATCCTGCAATGACTTCGGGCGATTGTAGAACGCCGGGACCGGCGGAAAAATCACGGCCCCAACCTGGGCCAGCCGCGCGAGATTCTCGATATGACCCAGATGAAGCGGCGTTTCCCGAATCGCAACAATCAGCTTGCGACGCTCCTTGAGAATGACATCCGCGGCGCGGCTGATCAGATCGCCGGTATTGCCCATGGCGATATTCGACATGGTCTTGATCGAACAGGGTGCGATGATCATGCCGCTGGAATGAAACGACCCGGAAGAAATCGAGGCACCGATATTACCGGGCTCATGAACCTCATGCGCCAGGTTGTAGATGTAATCAAGCTCGAGATCATGCTCCATTTTCAGGGTGAGCTTGGCCGAACGGCTCATGATCAGGTGGATTTCGATCTCTCGATCGGCACCCAGCAACTCCATGATCCGCACGCCATATATGGTTCCGGTCGCGCCGGTAATTCCTACAATCACACGTTTCATCAAATCCGTCCCAGCCTCATTCCGGGTGCTTTCCCCAAGGTTACGAAATATCGCGCCGTTTCACCAACTGGCATCCGGTGCTGTAGCATATTTGCAAGACTTCGCAAGCAACCGAACCGGTATCACGGGAATGTATCACCGGAAAAGCCCCGTTCGCGAGAATGATTGCCGTCTCCTGATGATCGAGAGGGCGGTTCATCGCCGAAGGAGTCTCTGGTCTGGAAGACCGGTGGATGAACGATCAAGATTGCCTGACCGCACTATTTCCGAAAGGGCAGGGATCATCGTCCGGACGGGAAGGAACCCTGGCCCCGTCGGGAGGAGAGCAGAGGGCGGGATCCGTGACGAACCGGCAGCGTTTGTGACGCCCGGAATTGCGGCTATGGTCGGTTATGGTGGATCCCGAGATCATCATCACCTCGGCTCTGTTGTGCCAACGCTGCGACCTGATGGTGCACCGGAGACGCCATGGTTTATCTGGCAGACCTGAGGTGCCGCGGGTGTGTACGATGGCGGCAGGAAATGCTATGATCTTGCCTCTCGACATGAACCGCAAAAGAGCGATCAGACGTCAGTGACTGCCATGGACCGCAGGAATTTCTGCCGGACCCTTGCCGCCGCCGGTGCTGTGCCGGTCTTGCCGGCGGTGTCTCCGGCATTGGCCGAAGACGCGGATCCGGCATGCTCCGCCGCATATCCCGCAGTGCTCGGCGAGACCCGTCATTACGTCACGACCTATGAGGACTCGCTGGTGGACCTGGCCTACAGGTTCGGCCTCGGATTCACGGAAATTGTTGCCGCCAATCCCGGCATCGATCCCTGGGTCCCGGGCGAGGGGCGGAGGATCACCCTTCCGACCGCGCACCTTCTGCCCCGGGCCCCTTGCCAGGGTCTGGTCCTGAACCTGTCCTGTCAGCGGCTGTATTTCTTTCATCCGGACGGAAAGACCGTGGATACGGCGCCTGTTGGCGTCGGTGACGTGGGGTGGCAGACGCCTCTCGGCACGACCCGCGTGGTCCGCAAAGGGCGCAATCCGACCTGGTACGTACCGAAGTCAGTGCGCAAGGAACAACCGGAACTCCCGGCGATCGTGCCGCCAGGCCCCGATAATCCGCTTGGCAAGTTCGCGCTCTATCTGGGATGGGATGCATATCTCATCCACGGAACCAACAAACCCTTCGGCATCGGACGGCGCGCGACCCATGGCTGTGTGCGCCTGTATCCGGAAGATATCGCACGTATCTATGCCGAGGTTCCATTGGGAACACCGGTCAGGGTTGTGGAACAGGACGTCAAGATTGCAAGGGCCGGCGAGCAGCTCTGGCTCGAAATTCATCCGAGCCCGGCCCAGGCTGTCGAGCTCGAGGAGACCGGAACCCTGACCCCTGTCCGGCCTCCGGAACTGATCGCCCGGGTCCTTCTGGCAGCGGGGGACGACCGGAGCCGTGTCAACTGGTCCGCAGTATCAAGGGCCGGTCTGGAGCGCCATGGCATTCCGATACCGATACTCGATACATGAACCCGGCGCCTCCGTTCCAGCTGAGGCACCGGTCTCCATGGGGCGTGACGTTCTACTTCCGCAGATTCTTGCGGAATATGCGATCAGCCTTGTCGCCCGCCGCCTTGGCTTCAGATGCTGCCTTGCTGGCCGCGTCAGCCGCCGCGGACGCTGATTGAGAGGCCGCACCGGCTTCTGCAAGTGCCGCCTTCAGCTGTTCTGACATGGCTTTTTCACGGTCGAGAAGTTCCTGCACGGACTTCTCAAGCGCCGCAGTCGTCTTCATTGTCTGTTCAATCATGGCCCGGTTGTCCTGCGAGAGGGTATCGCAACCGGTCGCAAACAGAAGGGGCGCAAGGATGATGGCTGGAAGTTTCAGATGCTTCATGTTTCCTCTCAATGGGTTTCTTGGCTCAGGATGCCAGATTCCCCCGGACTGGTAAACGCTTTCACATGCAGAAAGCCTGTTCCGGTCCTCTGGATAAAACGGCAATACCCGGAAACTATCAGAGCGTGCCGAATCATAAAGGCGTTTTTTATCCCCGAAATCCCCGTAATTCACAGGCCGCGCCCATGACACCCCCTGTTTTTCTCGCAGATTCGCCAATCCCTGCGCATAGTCCGTGAGGGGGAGCAGGAATATGGCAACAACCTTGACGACCGTTGACGACAGCAATCCGGTGTATCGGCAACCGCCCGGCAACCATGAAGCCGAGATGGGCCTTTTGGGCGCGATACTGGAGAACAACAGTACATATGACCGGGTCGGAGACTTCTTGCAGCCAGAACATTTTGTCGATCCCGTCCACCAGCGTATCTATGCGGCCTGCGTCCAGCTGATCAGCAACCAGAAGCAGGCCAACCCGATCACGCTCAAGAACGCGTTTGATGGACCCGAGTTCGAGAAGATCGGCGGACACGGCTATCTTGCCGAGCTTGCCGGTGCAAGCTTCACGATCATCAATGCCGAGAGCTATGGCCGTCTGATCTACGATCTTTATCGTCGCCGACAGCTCATCGAAATCGGTACGGATATGGTCAACCGTGCCTACAGCTACGATCCGGAAGAAGAGTCCCGGGAGCAGATCGAGGATGCCGAGCAGCATCTCTTCAATCTGTCCCGGGGAGATGACTACGAAGGCGGATTTGCGAGTTTCGCGGAAGTCATGAGCCGCGCCATAAACATGGCCACATCAGCGCATGACAGTGACGGGCCCAGCGGCGCATCAACGGGGCTCCATCGGCTCGATGATCTGCTTGGCGGACTGCAGAGATCGGACCTCCTCATCCTCGCGGGACGCCCGTCGATGGGAAAGACGGCCCTTGCTACCAACATCGCTTTCAATGTGGCGACCCGTCCCGACATGATTACGGACGAGGACGGCCTGCAGACACCGGCGCGCAGTCCGGTTGTGGCGTATTTCTCGCTCGAGATGGCCTCGGAACAGCTTGCCACCCGGATTCTTGCTGAAAACGCCTCGGTGAATTCTGACGGCATCCGTCAGGGCCGCCTCAATGACAGTGATTTCCGGCGCCTGGTTCAGGTCAGCAGCGAACTCCAGGGCGCGCCTCTTTACATTGATGATACACCCGCTCTGACTGTCTCAGCGGTGCGCACCCGGGCCCGTCGCCTTGAACGGCAACTCGGTGGCCTTGGCTTGATCGTTGTCGATTACTTGCAGCTGCTCCAGCCGACCAGCGCCTCCCGGGGACAGGGGCGCGTACAGGAAATCTCGGAAATTACGAGAGGACTGAAGGCGCTTGCGAAACAGCTGGATGTACCGGTTCTGGCCCTGTCACAGCTGAGCCGCGCCGTGGAACAACGCGAAGACAAGAGACCGCAGCTTGCCGATCTCCGGGAGTCGGGAACCATCGAACAGGACGCGGATGTCGTGATGTTCATATTTCGCGAAGAGTATTATCTGGAACGCCAGGAACCGCTCCGCCGTGACGCCGAAACCGTCGAGGACTACAACCGGAGACGGCAGAACTGGGAAGACCGGCAGCAAAAGGCCAAACAACGTGCCGAACTGATTGTGGCCAAGCAGCGTCATGGCCAGACAGGGTCGGTCAAGGTCGCCTTTTTCAAGGAGGCGACCAAATTCGACAATCTGGACGATGTGCCGGACGGTCCGGAGACTTCGACGGGAGACGGTTTCTCGGTCTGGCCATGACCTCGGACCGCAAACCTGGCGGAATTCTGACTGTCGACCTAGATGCGATTGCCGACAACTGGACGCAGTTATGCGCTCTTTCCGAGCCGGCGTCATGTGGTGCGGTGGTGAAGGCCGATGCCTATGGGCTCGGTCTGGAGCCCGTGGGACGTTTTTTGCACAGCCGGGGCTGTACCCGGTTCCTGGTTGCCAGACTGGAGGAAGGTGTGGCGCTGCGCCGGGTGCTCGACAAAAGCGCCAGCATTTATGTTCTTGACGGTCCGGGTGATGCTGCCGATGGCCCTCTCTTCGATGAGGCCAACCTGATCCCCGTGCTGAACTCGCGAGACCAGATTGCACTCTGGCAGCGGCATGCCATGCGAACCGAACGGGTGCACCGCGCGGTCATCCACATTGATACCGGGATGGCCCGCCTCGGCCTTTCAGCCGCCGACACAAGGGCGACCGCCCGGTCGAGCAGTTGCTTCGACGGACTGGCCATTGATTATGTCATGACCCATCTGGCCTGCGGGGATGATCCGCATCACCCTCTCAATTCCCTGCAACGAACACGATTCGAGACTCTTCGCAGGCTTTTGCCACCGGCCCCGGCCTCAATGGCCAATTCTGCCGGGATCTTTCTCGGATCAGCCTATCACTATGACTTCACGCGTCCCGGTGCAGCGCTTTATGGCATTTCCCGTTCCACCGGTGCGCCAAAACCGATGAAGCCCGTGATCAGTCTCGAGGCGCGGATTCTGCAGCTCCGGACCGTGGAAGAGCCGACGACAATCGGTTATGGCGCTACCGGCCAGGCACAACCCGGCAGCCGACTCGCTACGGTGTCGGCCGGCTATGCAGACGGTTACATGCGGGCCCTGAGCAATCGCGGATATGGTTGGCTTGCAGGGGTCCGGGTGCCTGTTGCAGGCCGGATTTCTATGGACCTGACCACCTTCGATGTCAGTGCCGCACCGAAAGACGCTGCGGTTGCGGGAGGCTATATTGAGCTGATCGGCGAGCAACAGACTGTAGACGCCCTCGCGGACGAGGCCGGGACCATCGGATATGAGATCCTGACGGCACTCGGCCAACGTTACGAGCGGAGATACAGAAGCCGGAGCAACGACGACGCCCCATGAATTTTCTCGCAGCTGTTGGCCGTCTCTTTCTGAATTTTCTGGCCGCGACCGGTCGTCTGGCGCTGTTCGCGGGTGTCAGTATCGGGCATCTGGTACGGCCGCCCTTCTATCCCAGGCTTCTCCTGCGTCAATTTGTTGAAATCGGCTACTATTCACTGCCGGTCGTGGGGCTGACGGCTATCTTCACCGGTATGGTGCTGGCGCTGCAAAGCTATACCGGGTTTGCCCGTTTCAATGCAGAAGACGCGGTATCGGCTGTGGTGGTGCTGTCGGTGACTCGTGAACTGGCACCGGTCCTTGCGGGCCTCATGGTGGCAGGACGCATCGGGGCCGCGATGGCGGCGGAAATCGGCACCATGCGTGTGACCGAACAGATTGATGCCCTGTCCACCCTGTCCACAGACCCTTACAAGTATCTTGTCGTGCCGCGACTGGTTGCCGGCACGTTGATGCTTCCGTGCTGCGTTCTGGTTGCTGATATCATCGGAGTGTTCGGAGGTTATCTGATCGCCGTGCACAAGCTCGGCTTCAACAGCAGTGCCTATCTTGACGGAACCCTCCGGTTTCTGGAGACGCTGGATGTGATCTCCGGCCTCGTCAAGGCGGCTGCTTTCGGCTTTCTCATTTCTCTGATGGGGTGCTATCACGGCTATCACTCCCGCGGAGGAGCGCAGGGTGTTGGTACCGCCACGACCAACGCCGTGGTTTCGGCTTCGATCCTGATCCTCGCCTCGAACTATTTCATCACCGAGGCTTTCTTTTCGAGATGACGGAAGCCGGAATCAAGTTGTCCCTGCGCGGCCTTGAGAAGTCGTTTGCCGGAAAGCCGGTCCTGCGCGGAGTGGATCTCGACATCCGCGAGGGCGAGAGTCTGGTGGTTATCGGGGCTTCGGGTTCCGGAAAATCTGTTCTCGTCAAGACGATCATCGGCCTCCTCCCGCCAGATGGAGGCAGGATTTACATCGATGGTAACGATGTCACCCGTCTGACGGGACGGGCCCGTGAGCGGGTCAACCGGAACGTCGGCATGCTGTTCCAGGGCGGAGCCCTGTTCGATTCCCTGCCGCTCTGGGAGAATGTCGCTTTCGGACTCCTTTCGCGAAAAGGCATTCGGCGGAAGGCGGCAAGAGACATGGCTGTAACCCTGCTTGGTGATGTGGGTCTCGATTCTGATTCCGCCGATCGGTATCCGGCTGATCTTTCGGCTGGCGCGCAGAAGCGGGTCGGTCTTGCGCGGGCGATCGCCGCACAGCCGGAGATACTGTTTTTCGATGAGCCGACAACAGGACTTGACCTGCTGATGGGGGAGATCATTGATCGGTTGATCATCCGCTGCGTTTCCGAGCTTGGTGCGACGGCAATCACCATAACCCATGACATGGACAGTGCGCGGCGAATTGGTGATCGGATCGTCATGCTTCATGAGGGTCGTGTGGCCTGGGCCGGTGACGTCGACCAGATCGGAAACAGCGGCAATCCGGTTGTCCACCAGTTTGTCCATGGTCTTGTTGAAGGGCCGATCCACATTGACGGAATGGGTCCGTCCGGCAGCCAGGAGATGCCCTCATGGCGCGCGCAGTAACACGGTACGTCTGCCAGAGCTGCGCCGCGGAATACGCGCGGTGGCAGGGACAGTGTGACGCGTGCGGCGCATGGAACAGCATCGTTGCCGAGAGTCCCGACAGCCCCGCCGGGGCGGCCATCGGCAAGCTTCGCGGGCGGGAAATCGAGCTCGAATCACTGGCCGGACAATCAGGTGAAATATCTCGTCTGGTGACCGGTGTGGCAGAGTTTGACCGGGTCATCGGCGGCGGTCTGGTCCCGGGCTCGGCGATCCTGGTTGGTGGCGATCCCGGAATCGGTAAATCGACCCTGCAGCTCCAGGTGGCTTCGGCCGTCTCCGGCAGCCATGAATGCGTCTATGTCTCAGGCGAGGAATCCATCGATCAGGTGCGTATGCGCGCGGCCCGGCTCGGACTGGGTTCGGCTCCGGTGCATCTGGCGGCCTCCACCAACATTGGCGATATCGCTGCGACAGTTGACCGGAAGCCGCCACGACTGATGATCGTCGATTCGATCCAGACCATGCATCTTGACACGCTGGACTCCGCGCCCGGAACGGTGTCCCAGCTGCGCAGTGCATCGGAAGTGCTGATTCGTCTGGCCAAGCGGCGCGGAATCACCCTTGTGCTGGTCGGTCATGTCACCAAGGAGGGCACGATCGCCGGGCCGCGCATTCTCGAACACATGGTCGATACCGTTCTTTATTTCGAGGGTGACCGGGGACACCAGTTTCGAATCCTGCGTGCGATCAAGAACCGCTTCGGGGCTACCGACGAAATCGGTGTGTTCGAAATGACCGGCGGCGGGCTGTGCCCGGTCGACAATCCCTCGGCCCTGTTTCTGGCCCAGAGGCGCGACGGGGTTGCCGGAACCGCTGTGTATGCGGGAATCGAGGGCACGCGGCCTATCCTCGTGGAGATACAGGCCCTTGTCGGTTCGACAGCGTCGGGCGTGCCGAGACGTGCGGTCATCGGTTGGGATTCCGGCCGCCTGGCCATGGTTCTGGCGGTTCTTGAAGCACGTTGCGGTGTAAACTTTGCCGGCCGCGATGTGTATCTCAATGTGGCGGGCGGTCTCCGGGTATCAGAGCCTGCTGCTGACCTCGCGGTTGCGGCCGCTCTCGTGTCGTCGATGTATGATCGGCCGCTGGCGGCGGAAACCGTCGTGTTTGGTGAAATCGGACTGTCAGGAGAAGTTCGGTCGGTCAACCGTTCGGATCTGCGGGTTCGGGAGGCCATCAAGCTTGGATTTCGATCGATCTGGGCGCCGGTTTTGCAGGCCCCCGACCGCAATCCGGACATGACATCGTCGGCCCATGTCGTTCAGCTGCGCGTATTGCGCGACCTGATGGGTCTTCTCGCGACGCCGCACGAGGCTGCACACCCTGTCGAGACGGCAAGCGCATGAGCCTGGCCGATCTCATCGTGTACGGGGTGCTTCTGCTATGCGGGTTGGGCGGACTGTCGAGAGGGCTGTTCGGCTTTGTTCTCGGGCTCCTGACCTGGGCTGCCGCCGGCATTGCGACGTTTCACGGTCTTCCCTATCTTCGCCCCTACGCACGTCAATGGATCAACGAACCGGGCATTGCCGACATTGCAGCTGGCCTGGTCCTTTTTGCCGTTCTGGCGGTCGTTTTCCGACTGGTGGTCCAGAGCGCACTGGGGGACCTTCGCTTTGGCATGTTCGGGCTCCTGAACCGGGTTCTGGGTTTGCTGGCTGGCCTGGCTGTTGGTGCCATGATCCTTTGCGGCGGTTATGTTGCAGGTCAGAGATTTCTCGGGCTCGAGGACCGGTCCGAGTTTTACCGCGACTCCCGGATGTTGCCCTGGCTTCAGCGTGGTGCCACAGTCCTCATGCCTTCCATTGGCTTTCTTGACAGGGAACCTCGCGACCGATGATGACAGAAGCCGGAAAAAAGGCAGGGTGCCGGACTCCCTGGGATGATGACCGACTTCACGAGGAATGCGGAATCTTCGGCATTCACGGACACGCTGATGCGACGGCGCTGACGGCGCTCGGCCTGCATGCCCTCCAGCACCGGGGACAGGAAGCGACCGGAATTGTCGCTTTCCGGGACGGACAGTTTTTCAGTCACCGGGGTATCGGCAATGTCGGCGACAATTTCAGCGACGAGGCGGTGATTCGCCGGCTGCCCGGCAATATCGCAATCGGACACAACCGCTATTCCACCGCCGGCGATACGGTCATGCGGAACATCCAGCCACTGTTCGCGGATCTTGCGTCGGGCGGCTTTGCGATTGCACATAACGGTAACCTGACCAACGCGCTTGAGCTCCGCCGCCAGCTGGTAGCGCGTGGGTGCCTGTTCCAGTCCACGACCGATACCGAGGTCATCGTTCATCTGATTGCAACCAGCGGATGTGATGACGTCATTGACGGTCTCGTGACGGGGTTGCGCCAGGTGGAGGGCGCTTATTCCCTGGTAGCCCTCCACAACGGTACGCTGATCGGCGCCCGGGATCCCCATGGTGTCCGTCCGCTTTGCCTCGGCCGCCTCGATGAGAGTTATGTGCTGGTATCCGAGACTTGTGCTCTCGATATCATCGGCGGACGCCATGTGCGCGACATCGATCCGGGAGAAGTGGTCCTGATAGACGAAAATGGTCTTCGTTCCCTGCGCCCCTTTGAACATCGACCCCAGCGCTTCTGCATTTTCGAGTTCATTTACTTTGCCCGGCCGGACAGCCAGCTTGAGGGCCGCAGCGTCTATGACAGCCGCAAGCAGGTGGGTATGGAGCTTGCGAAGGAAACCCATGTCGATGCTGACATCGTTGTTCCGGTTCCGGATTCCGGGGTGCCGGCCGGGCTTGGTTACGCATGGCAGTCCGGCCTTCCCTACGACCTCGGGATCATCCGCAACCACTATGTCGGTCGGACATTTATTGAACCCACGGATCAGATCCGCCATCTCGGGGTCAAGCTCAAGCACAACGCCAACCGCACTGTCATTCAGGGCAAGAGGATTGTTCTGGTCGATGACAGCATTGTCCGTGGAACCACCTCGATGAAAATCGTCGAGATGGTGCGTGCCGCCGGGGCGAGGGAGGTTCATATGCGAATTGCCAGCCCGCCGACGACCCATTCCTGCTTCTATGGGGTGGATACCCCGGAACGCGGACAGTTGCTCGCCGCCCAGAACGTTCTTCGCGACATGGAGCGCATCATCGGTGTCGACAGTCTGGCGTTCCTGTCCATTGACGGACTCTATCGCGCCATGGGCATGGAAAGTCGAAACAACGATTGCCCACAATATTGCGATGCCTGTTTCTCGGGGGATTACCCGATTCCCCTGACTGACCAGACGCGGTCCGGAGACAGCCCGCAATTGTCCTTCATGAAGCAACTCGCATGACCGGGCGCCTGTCTGGCCGACTGGCATTGATCACCGGAGCGTCACGTGGAATCGGTGCGGCCGTTGCCCGTCGGTTCGCTGCCGAGGGCGCCCGCGTCATCCTGGTCGCGCGGACGCGGGGAGGGCTTGAGGAAGTTGACGATGCCATACGACGCGATTCGGAGGGAACAAGGAGTGCCACGCTGATCCAACTCGATCTTGCCCGGCTCGACGAGGTGGACAAGATCGGACCGACGCTGGTGCAGCGGTTCGGTGGCCTTGACATTCTGGTTGCGAATGCAGGGGTGCTTGGTGAACTGGCTCCGGTCAGTCATATCGACGCGGCTGCCTGGCACCAGGTCATCGACATCAACCTCCACGCCAATTGGCGTCTGATCCGTACGCTGGAACCGCTGCTTCGTGCATCGGCCTCCGGCCGCGCCATCTTCGTTTCGTCGGGCGCAGCAGAGGGCCGCCGGCCCTATTGGGGAAGTTATGCAGTCAGCAAGGCTGCGCTGGAGATGCTGGTTCGATGCTGGGCGGCTGAAACGGAACGGACCTCATTACGGATAAACCTTGTCAATCCGGGGCCGACGCGGACGAACATGCGGGCCACTGCCTATCCGGGAGAGGATCCAAACACGCTCAAGCCGCCGGAGGCAGTGACAGAGACCTTTGTGACGCTGGCCCTGCCGTCTTGCCAATGGCATGGCGAGCGGATCGTGGTTGATGGGGAGGTCAGCATTCCGGCACAGGGTGCCGGCTAGTCGGAGGCGTAGGGATTGCGCGGCTTCCTGAGGTTAATACGTATGGGGACCCCGGGAAATCCGAAACTGTCCCGCAGGCCGTTGGCGATGTAACGAACATAGCTTTCCGTAACCTCGGCAGGGCGGTTGGTGAACAGCAGGAATGTTGGCGGCCGGGCTTTCGATTGCGTGATGTAGCGGATACGGATGGGTCGGCCGCGATGGAGGGGAGGCGGGTGGTGTGCCACAACCTCGGCAAGCCAGCGATTGAGCGGGCCAGTCGGAACCCGCCGGTTCCAGACCTCGAAGGCCTCGGCCACCCGGGGCAGAAGACACTGGACACGGTGACCGGTCCTGGCCGAGAGCATGACAACAGGCACGCCGCGTATCTGGGGGAGCGAGATCTTGAGGCGATCCTGAAGGCGCCGGAGAGCCGCCTTCTCATTTTCAAGACGATCACACTTGTTGACCGCCAGCACGACGGCGCGCCCTTCGTCGATGATGTGGCGAGCGATGACGAGGTCCTGACGTTCGGGCATCCGTTCGGCATCCATGACAAGGACAGCGACATGGGCAAAGCGAAGCTTTTCCAGCGTGTCCCCCACCGACAGCTTTTCCAGTGACTCGGTCACACGGGCCTTGCGCCTGAGGCCGGCGGTGTCCACGAGCTCGATCACCTGGTCATTCCAACGCCAATGCACCGCAACAGCATCACGGGTCGTCCCGGGTTCGGGACCCGTGATCATTCGTTCGTCTCCGAGCAGACGGTTGAAGAGGGTAGACTTGCCGACATTGGGGCGCCCCGTGATGATCATCCGAAGCGGCCCTTCCTCGTCGCCCGCGGCTTCAATCGACGGATTTCCTGTGGCGGAGAGGCCGAGGGCTGTTTCCAGCGCCATTTCGAGATCGGCCATGCCCAGCCCGTGCTCGGAAGAAATGGCGACCGGCTCACCCATCCCCAGTTCATAACCCTCGATGAGGCCGGCATCGGAGGCACGGGACTCGCATTTGTTGGCAACAGGTATCACGGGCCGTTCGCTTCTCCGGACCTCGTCAGCAAACCTCTGGTCAAGGGGGGTGATCCCGGCGCGGGCATCGAAAAGCAGAATGATGATGTCTGCGTCCTCGATCGCCCGCCTGGTCTGATCCTGCATGGCTCTTTCGAGCCGGGATGAGGGTGTGTCTTCAAAACCGGCAGTGTCGATGGCCGTGAAGATCAGTTTCCCGAGCCTGGCTTCCCCCTCCCTGCGATCGCGCGTCACGCCCGGTGAGGGATCGACAATTGCCTCTCGGCGCCCCACAAGGCGGTTGAAGAGTGTCGACTTGCCAACGTTCGGTCGCCCAAGAATTACGACTACCGGAGACATGACGGTATCCGGGTTCAGCGCAGGGCGATGAGCTCCGCCCGTTCTGTCAGCAGGTAAAGGGTCCTGTTGGCAACTGCAGGTGTGATCATCACCGCATCCGGCAGGTCCATCCGACCCAGTTCCTCACCGGTCGTCGGCGAATAGAAGCGCAATTCTTCATTGCTGCCGGCGACAAACAGGCGGTTTCCGGCAAGAACGGGCCCCGTCCAAAGGATTGGGTCTTTCCGGTCGTCGGGATCCTCATATCCCGGAAGCGAGGTCACCCATCGCACCAGACCGTCGCGAAAGCACACCAGTTCTGAATCCGCGGTCATGATGAAAGAGAAGCCCGCTGCAGCCCAGGCGCCATTCAAGCCTCCGACCGGAGCCTCCCACAGGCGCGTTCCGGTTCGGAGGTCCACTCCGATGGTGCGATTGCTGTGACCAACGATAATGACCAGTCCGTCCGCGACAACCGGTAATCCTCTGATCTGGGGGATCGCTGCAACGGAATCGGAACGTCGTATAGGGTTGAGTGATTCCGTCCATACCACCCTGCCGTTTTCGGCGCGGACTGCGGCCACTTCTCCTGAGGAAAGGGGCGCAATCACGACGCCGGAGGCGACAGCCGGGGCTGCTCCTCCGACGATCCCCAGAGACTCGCCGAGACCGCCATAGTTCCAGAGCTGCCGTCCGTCTTCGGTATCGAGCGCGAAGAGCTCGTTGCGAAGCGTAATGGTGAAAAGCCGGCCGTCGGCAATGGTTGGCGCGCTGCGGATGGGGCCCGTGAGCGACACGCGCCAGATTTCGGCACCGTCTCCTGTGTTGAGTGCGATCACCTGACCGGTCCCGGTTGTGGCGTAGATACGTGTGCCATCGACGGCGATGCCACCGCCCAGGATTCCTTCGTCGTCATCGTCCGCCAGCTGCCTTTGCCATATCAGGCGTCCGTTATCGGCATCGAAGGCACGAAGTTCTGCTCGTGCATCCAGCGTATGGACGCGCCCATTGGCGATGACCGGTTGCGCAAGGAGGCGGGTCGCCGAGCCGGTCCCGGTCCCGATATCGGCGCTCCAGAGTTTCGTAAGTGATTCCCCCAGCTCCGGGTGGGGCATGGCATGGCTGGCTACGCCACCTGCCTGCGGCCAGTCGGTATTGGGCAGGGGGGCGGGCAGTCTGATTTCGAGACCGGCCAGACCAGGGTCGGCCTTGGTGACTGACCGGGCTGACAGAACGGTGATCCGCTCGCCCGCGAGTTTGTCTTCCTCCGGGGCACCGAGCCAGTCGGAGCAACCGGAAAGGAGGAAGGCGGCAGCAAGGAAGACAGCGCGTTTTGTCACTCGGGCCTCCGGCGCATCAGCCACCCCTGATGATGTTCATCATCTGCAGCGCCCGGTTGCGAATGCCTGGCGGCGCTGCGGCATCGTCCACGATCTTCTGGTAATGAGACACTGCAGTCTCCGTGTCGCCCGCGCCGTGTGCCGAGAGCGCGAGAATCTCAAGAGCCATATGCCGATAGTGGCTGCCGGCTTCGGCCAGGGGAGCAATCCGTTCCTCGAGGGCCTGGGAGGGAATCGAGGACAGGCCGAGCGCCTGCAGGCCTCCGAGTATGGTGGCGAGGTCGCGCATCGAACGGGGAACGTTGCGATCGGAGGAGAGCGCGTCATAGAGCTGCAGGGCTGTCTCTGCATCGCCGGATCTGGCGCTGATTGCAGCCTGCTGGAATCGGGCCAGGATACCGTAACCTGATGAGGTTTGCTGACCGAGCGAACCCAGGAATTCGGTTGCTTCTGCCGTCTTTCCTTCCTGCAACAGCTGCATGGCGTTGCCGTAGGACAGGCCTTCGGCATGACGCTTGGAAACTTGCCAGGCCTCCCAGCCCTTCCAGGCGGCCATGGCGGCGACGCACAACACGACGACGGCGATTCCGTAACGCCCGTAGCGGCGCCACAGCTCTGTATAGCGCTCCTGTTTCAGTTCCTCGTCGACTTCGCGAAAGATATCGGCCACCGGGCCACTCCGCTTCCGTGTGTTTCGGCGCCACAATAACGGCCGGCTCTGTGACTGGCAAACCCGGATCGTTCCTGCTGACGCGGAATTTTGCGCTGATTCCGATTCGCGCAGGCCGCCACCATGTGTCACACTGTCGTCAATACCGGAACGTGCGGTCTCTGTATTCCGGAACGGGGACGTTGCAGGGGGGAGGGAACATCGACCCAGATGCCCAGTGTCGTCAAGATGTCCGACTACAGGAAAAAAAATTCGGGGTATTCGGGATCCTGCAGCGGAAATACGCGGTTTGACCGTCGCGAGCTGGAACAGCTGCTGACGCTGTACAGTCGGCGGGTGATGATTGGCGAGTGGAAGGACTATGCGATCCTTCACGAGCCCGGCATGGCAGCCTTTTTCATTTATCGCAACACCCGTGCGCAGCCTCACTTTACGCTGGTCAAACGTGACCTGTCGGGCAGCCGCACGGAATTCGTGCTGTATAGCGGTTCTGCTGCGGTCAAGCGCAGCCGGAAGCTGGAGGAGGCGCTGTCTCCGATGAAGAGCAGGGTATCCCTCATCAAATCATGAGAATGGACAGGTGAGCGCCACGATTGGAAGGCTCGGGCAACTCCGCCACCTCGGGACACCGGCGCCGGGCGGCAGAGAAAGACCGTCTTCGGGCATTGACGCGGAATCGCAACCTGTGTCGGCCGACGGAAGCCCGGGAGCGGGCCCTGTCGCGACCGCCATTATTGGTGGATCAGGACATGTCCGCCATCTGGCGACGGTTTGAAATAGGGAATCTTCTGCTCGGGTGACGGTTTGAGAGGTTCCTGCAGCAGCTGCTCGGCGTATTCCAGGACCCTTCTCGTCACCATTGCAAGTTCGTATTTGCCCGTCTTGCGGATGGGGATCCAGTCAAGGTTCTGGAGTTCTCCCGATCCCCGCACATCCCCGAGGACCTCGCTGGCCGGGACCATGAAGAATCGTGCGTCGAACCGGATCGGCCGGACCGGGGGTGTCACGGCGCGGGCGATGTACTGGAGATGGTGAAGCGCCGGTGCGAAACCGGAGCGGAAAAATCCTTCCCATCCCCGCGGCGCCGGGCGGTGTTTCATCGGATCGGGGGCTCCGATGATCAGTCCGGCCTCCTCGAAGGTTTCCCGAACCGCTGCGACGGCGATGGAGCGCGCCCGTCCCGGTGTCGTGGTCCGTGAAAGCTGGGTGGCGACGATTGGTGTCGGATCTGTCGCACTTCGTACCCGCGCATCGTGCGGGTCTACCCGGCCACCCGGAAATACATAGCGCTGCGGCATGAACCGATGGGCCTTGTGACGTTCGCCCATGAGGACTTCAAAGCCGTCTGGCCCGGAGCGCCAGATGATCACCGTCGCGGCATCTTTTGGCCGCGGCGCCGGTGCGCTTTTGCGGTGAGCCGGGGACGTGTCTGTCATGACAGCCGTTTGCTGTCCGTGACTCGTCGAAGGGGCGCATGACGGAGCGCATCCAGATCATGGCTTCCCGTGCAGAACATGGCGATCCGCAGTTCTTCCCGGACCACCTCCAGGCGTTGTGACAGGGCGTCGTCGGTTTCCACGACCGATCCCAGCATTGGTGCGGCCATTCCGACGAGCGAAGCTCCCAGCCGAATGGCCTTGGCAGCGTCAAGACCGGACCGCAGGCCGCCGGA
The DNA here is from genome assembly GCA_965221485.1 of Alphaproteobacteria bacterium. GTDB lineage: Bacteria > Pseudomonadota > Alphaproteobacteria > MPNO01 > UBA830 > JAJEBT01. The sequence continues at coordinate 4,384,574 of OZ244893.1, forward strand.
AGCGAACACTGTCATCGAGGGCAGTGCTTCGACGACCTCGACCAGCGCCTGCGCGGAGGGAATGCCCCAACCGGCAAAGCCGTGTGCGATTTCGCGGATCAGGGGGTCCGATTGCCGAAAGGCTTCGACCTCGCTCCAGCTGGTGCCGCCTGCACCCGCAACGTCGATGGCGGCAAATCCTGCGTTTGCCAGCCGGCGCGCAACCTCGGCAGAAATGCCGTTGCCGACCTCCTTGGCGATGACGGGAACATCAAGCGCCTGCACGACAGCCTCCAGCTTGCGCAGCAGTCCCGACCAGTTGTGGTCGCCGCCCTGCTGCACCGCCTCCTGAAGGGGGTTGAAATGCAGGATCAGCGCATCCGCTTCGATCATTTCGATGGCACGCTGTGCCTCGTCGACACCGAAACCGTAGTTGAATTGCACGGCACCCAGATTGGCAAACAGAAGGATGTCCGGAGCAACCGACCGAATCCGGTAGGTGTTTTCGAGGTCGGGACGAAGGAGAGCAGCTCGCTGCGAGCCGACGCCCATTGCAATGCGGTGGGACTGGGCGACTTCCGCGAGAGCCAGATTGATGTCGCGGGCGCGGCTGGTTCCCCCGGTCATGCTGGAAACGAGAAACGGCGCCTGCAACCGTCGTCCGAACAGGAGTACGGACAGATCGATCGCGTCAAGGTCGATTTCGGGTAACGCATTGTGATCGAACGCATAGTCTTCGAACCCCGGCGTAATGCCCTTGGCGCGGACATCTTCGTCAAGAACGGTCCGGATATGCTCTCGTTTGCGTGCCTCGATCTCGTCGTTCATGGGTGATCCGATCGGCTCGGGTGCGGGGCCCGCCCGCTCTGCAGGACAGCCAGCGCTCGCCCTGGCCTTCTGCTCTGCGTCCTCATCCAGAGGCCGGCCGTGACGATCATGGCCGGTCCAATCAGCTGGCCGGCAGTATCGTTTGCTCCATACCAGGACAGGTCGAGCGCCAGCACTGCAATCGCGATCAGGAGTCCCGCCAGTATAGCGATCAATCGAGAGAGTTCCCTTTCGGCCTTGGGGCTACCGGATGCCGTCAGCGCGTATCAGGCTGACTGCAGGGTTACGATCTGGACTGCGACCGGCAGGGAGGCTGCTTCGGGCATTTCTGTGGTGCCCGCCGGGGCAGGGTTCATATAGCGCCCCTCGAATTCCAGTTTCAGCGGGTCATCTGCGAAGGGGTACGGGTCGACGCGGTAGGTGCCCCCGCCGAGCGGAGTCACGGTAACGTCGGTATCCTCGGCGCCGGATTGCGGAACATGTGGAAACACCGCTGTCTGTCTTGCGCCTTCATGGACGCGGTTGAAGTAAAGCGCAAGGGTGTCAAAGAACTGCAGCTGCTTGTAGCTCTTCATCAGGCTGTCATCGGCAATCCACCCGGCGGTATCGGGGTGGCCGCGCAGTTCGTCCTTGAGGCGCATCTGCCGGGTTTCCTCGTGATCGAGCATGCCCTGTGCCGCATCACGATTTTGCGCTGCAATGCTGTCCAGCAGAACGATGTCCGACAGTCCGTACCGGCCGTTATAGAGACCCCAGGAATGCATGCTCGAAAGAAGACCGCTGAACGGATGGTGCTTCTCGTTGAAGTCCGGAGATCCCCGGCTGGTCTTCAGGATCAATTCGAAGGGGGTTTCTGTGAGGTTGTAGGGAAGCCCTGTGTCAGGATCGATGACGAAGCGGGAATCCAGATCTTCCCACCCGGCATCGTGATTGGCAATGACATACTGCAATTCGGAGGCGACCGGCTCAAACGCCTTGTTTCCGAATGCTCGCGCCATGCGCCCCGCCAGCTCGGTGTGTTCCGCCATGCGAATCACAAAGTGCGGTGAGGAGGCTTCAGCCGTCTGCACAATCATGTTGACCTCGCGATTGACCTGTGAAAACAGCCGCGAGGATCAGTATATCAACTCCGCCGGGTCCGGTCACGTCCGCCACAGACGCCGGATGAGCGCTCCGGCTTCAGGCCACCTGGCGACGCGGCTCCGGCTCGCGATAGGCCATTTCCAGATGCTTTGGGCAATAGGAATAACCCGGCTGGGTCGGCGCCAGACAAAAGTGGAATTCCTCCGTTCCGGGTTCGCCGAAGGGCCACTGGCACAGGCGGTAAGGGGACGGGCTGTGGTTGAACATTCGCGTTACGTTGCCCGAACGCGATTTGGGGGTGCTCATGATTTGTCTCATTTTGCTGCGGTGCACAATAAATAGAGCGGCGCAAGCCAAAGGGCAAGCCTGTATGACGGTTTGTTGACTTTTTTTATTCGATGGGCTCGCGGATTGCCCGCACGACGATGCGTTGACAGCCTTCGGCGAGGTCAGGACCCCGTTTGCTTTTCCAGTTGGACGGTTTCGTAATCGGCGGGCAGGGTGATTTCGAGGACTTCATAGTCGTCGGAGTAGTATCGTACGTCGTGTTGAATACCAGGGGGCTGGATCCAGCAGTCACCTGCCTCGAAGGTCATTTCTCCCTGTCCTTCGAACCAGACCCGGGATGTTCCCTTGAGCAGAAACACCATCTGGAACTCGAGATCATGATAATGGAGACCGCTGCCGCCGTCCGGACAGGGCCGGGTGGTGCGAATGATCTGGGCGTGCACCCGTCCGCCGGTTGCTTCCGCGATCCCCAGATCGCGATAGGCGCGGTAAACGCGAAGGCCACCATCGACGAAAGCGTTATCCTTGGCGCGATTGACGGTGAATTTTGAAGGGATCCGGTTCTCGGACATGGAAACTCCTCATTCATGATGATGCGTTATTGTGGCAGAGTTGATGGTCCACGCAATTGCTCCAGTTCGCCTTTTCGGCCGTACCCATGGCGTTCCTGATGCGCTTACGAAAACGGACCCGCAATGACCGTTGCCTCTTTTACCTACAGCTCGATGCCCTGTCGCGTCCTGCATGGTGCCGGACGAATCGCGGCGCTCGGCGACGAACTCGCCCGTCTCGGCGTCTGCCGCGCCATGGTTGCCTGCACGCCCCGAAGACGCGGGATCGGCGAGACCCTCGCAGCCCGCTTTCCTGACCGGGTTGCAACGGTTTGTGATGCGGCTGAGATATTCGTGCCGATTCGCGCTGTGGAGCGCGGGAGGCAGGCCGCGAAGGACTCGGGCGCGGACGGGCTGGTGTCCTATGGCGGGGGCAGTGCCGTCGGACTTGCGAAGGCGATTGCGCTGGAACAGGACCTCCCGATTGTCAGCATTGTGACGACCTATTCCGGATCCGAAACTACGGCCTTGCAAGGCATAGTCGGTGCGGACGGGGTCCGGACGAATTATCGCTCTCCGCGTTTGCTTCCCAGGACCCTGATCCACGACCCTGAGTTGACGGTGGATCTGCCCGCCGACATCTCCATCGCAAGCGGTCTCAACGCTGTCTCCCATGCCGTGAGCTCGTTCCTTTCAGCAGATTCCAATCCGGTCTCCGACATGATGGGTGAGGTGGGCATTCGTGAGATGTCGGCTGCATTGACAGGAATTGCTGCCAATCCGAAGGACCTCGGCGCCCGCAGCCAGGCGTTGCTGGGATCTCTCCTCTGCGGTCTGACGCTGATGGCTTCAGGGACCACAATTCATCACAAGGTCGTCCATGTCCTCGGGGGTGGTTATGGTCTGGCGCACGGACCGACTCACGGGGTCATACTTCCCCACTCGACGGCCTATAACCGGCTGGCCGCGCCAAATGCCATGAAGCGTATTGCCCGTGCGTTTGGCACCGAGGCGTCCGATGGGCCGCTCCAGCTGTTCAACCTGCTCGGAGACATTGGCGCGCCATCCAGCCTGAAGGACCTGGGTTTGCCGAAATCCGTTCTGGGCGAAGCCGCTGATCGCGTCATGCTGGACCGGTATCCCAATCCGCACCCTTATGACCCTGACAGGATTCGGGTCCTGCTCGACGATGCCTGGCATGGCCGCCAGCCGACCCTGTAGCGAGCGCCCGAACGGCTGTCCTGCAGGGTCAGGAAGCCCCTGGGTGTCCCGGGGAAGGGCTGAATCACCCCTCATTGACAACCGCCAGTGACTTGGCGACCCTGTCCGGCCGCTACTGCAACAGGTCTTGCGGTCCCGGGCGCCAGTCTGTCATGAGGACCCTGCGGTTGCGTCGGAAACGGGGAATGGGTGACAGTGGGAGCCATGCCCGAAGGAATGACCAGGGATTGCGTCGGGCAGCCGACCGAAATTCGTGACACCATGGTTGCGCAGGCCCGGTCGTTCATCGACAGATTCCGCGAGCGGGCCCCGGAAGCGGAAAACAATCGGCGCCTTCACGACCAGACGCATGAGGAGATGCGCGAAGCCGGCTTTTATCGTGTGCAAATGCCGGCACGCTACAGCGGCTTCGAAATGGATCATCGGGGCATGCTGGACATCTCCGCCGAAATCGGGCGGGGATGCGGCTCGGCCGCCTGGATTTTCTCGAATATTGCGGCCCAGAACGGAATCGTGGCGATGGCTTCCCGTGAAGTGCAGGACGAGGTCTGGGGCGAAGACCACGACGTCTGCACGGCCTCGTCCTTTCCCGCGCATGGCGGCCGCGTGCGCAAGGTTGACGGAGGTCTTGTGGCAACCGGGCTGTGGAGCTTCGCATCGGGTGTCGACTTTGCGGCGTGGAACAACCTGCAGGTTTTTGTTCCCCAGGAAAACGGACCGCCGCGTCATCACATGGCTCTGGTGCCGAAGTCCGACTACAGGGTTATCGATGACTGGTTTTCGCCAGGCCTTGCCGCGACCGGGTCGCGGTCAATCCTGCTCGACGAAGTCTTCATTCCGGACCACCGGACCCTTGATACCGCCGAGGCGCGTGCCGGGCGCACAATCGGCGCGTCGGAGAATTTTGGTCCGATATTTCGCGTCCCGCCCATGTGCGGGGCGAACAAGATCTTTTCCGGCCCGGTGATCGGTATGGCGCGTGGTGCCCTGGACGCGATATGTGCCGATCTGTCGGAGCGCCGCAATGTGGCCGGAATCGCGATGGCGACCCTGAAGACGGCCCAGATGCGGATTTCCGAAGCCGGGGCCCTGATCGACGCTGCCTGGGCTCTGTTGCAACGCGACAGCGATGTCGCCATGGACATCGGAGCCGGCGAAAAGCTCACAACCCAGTCAGATCGGGCCTTGTGGCGACGCAACAATGCGTATGCCGGCGTGATGTGCGTCAAGGCGGTCGAACTGCTCTATCCGCTGATCGGAGCACGAGGCCTGACACCTGACAGCCATTTTCTGCGCTGCTATCGCGACATCCAGGCTGCCACCATGCAGATCAACCTGTCGTGGGACCGGCACGCGGCCTCTTCGGCTGAACTCCTGCTGGGTATGCAGCCAAGCGATCCGCGGGTCTAGCGCGGGGGGTGCAGGTTTGGAACGGAACCAGATGATCGAGCGCGCCCGCGCGCTCTACCCGATCCTTCTTGAACGGGCAGCCGACGCCGAAGAGGCACGTGCCATTCCGCAAGAAACCTTCGAGGACTTTCGCAAAGCGGGGTTTTTCCGGATTCATCAACCTGAGCGTTACGGGGGATTTGGCTGGGATATCGGCATGATGGTCAGGCTTGGCGCTGAGCTCGGTCAGGCTTGTGGTTCAAGCGGCTGGATCTTCAGCAATCTTGCGGTCCAGGCCTGGGTTCTGGGTATGCATGAGCCGGATGCGCAGGAGGACGTGTGGGGCCAGGATCCGGAGGCGATGATTGCCTCGTCCTTTCCCGTCAAGGGCGGCAAGGTCAGAAAGGCGGATGGAGGACTGGTTGCGGACGGTCTCTGGAGTTTCTCTTCGGGGGTTGACTTTGCCGACTGGAACAATCTTCAGGTTTTTGTGCCGCCGGATGAGGGAGACGGGCCACCGCAGCATCGCTTTGCCCTGGTCCCGCGTACAGACTATGACGTTGTCGATGACTGGTTTTCTCCCGGTCTTGCTGGAACCGGGTCTCGCAGCGTCCGGCTGCGGGAAGTTTTCATTCCGGAGCATCGCACGATACCGTCACACCGGCTTATGGGCGGGGTTTCCCCGGGAAGCCGCGTCAATCGGGGGGCGCTGTACCGGGTTCCGCCCTTGACGCTGGGCACAAAAGTCTTCTCCTCTCCGGCGCTTGGCATGGCCAAGGGCGCGCTTCGGTTGATGGAAGAGGAGTTGACCGAGCGCCGGACTGTCGGGCAGGCGGCGATGGCTGAACTTCCGACGGCGCAGGTCCGGATTGCCGAAGCAGGTGCAGAAATCGATGCCGCGGAAGCGTTGCTTCTCAAGGACTGCTCGGATGCGATGGAAATTGCCGAAGCGGAAATGGTACCGGAAATTTACGACAGGGCGCGCTGGCGCCGGAACAACGCCTTTGCGGTACAGCTTTGCCTGCGGGCCGTCGAGCGTCTCAGACCGCTCGTCGGAGCGCGCGGTCTGAAGCCGGACAATCATTTCCTGCGTCTGTTTCAGGACCTGCACGCCGCGTCGCTGCAGATCACGGTGGCCTGGGACATCCAGACGGTGAATGCCGGCCGCATCCGTTTCGGGCTGCCGTCCCTGGATCCGAGGGTCTAGACCATCGGGCGGGAAACCCGTACACACGGGCGACCTTCCTGACTATTGTCCTGCGGTGTCTGGATCTCACGGGCCCGGGACACCGGGAACCGAACGGATCCGGCACGAGGTCCGGCATCGGAGGCTTGACGGACGGAAGCTGACGGTGGAAGAGTCCGTCAAACGAGCGTTGCAAGCCAGACTGGCAGCCCCGGTGGCGGGCGAAGGAGAATCGAAATGCCGAAGAGCGGTGCCGATCATCTCAAATCATTGCAGGATGGTCGTGAGGTGTGGCTTGACGGCCGCAAGATTGATGATGTCACAGTCCATCCGGCTTACCGGAATGCAGTGAAGGCAGCCTGTGATCTTTACGATTTCCAGGCGCATCCCGACCATCTGGATTACATGACGTTTGAGAGTCCGACGTCCGGAGAGCGAGTCAATCGTTGCTGGCAACTGACCCGGTCATACGAGGAGCTGGTTACACGCCGCAAGGCGATTGCCGCCTGGTCAGGCCTGTCAGGCGGGTGGCTGGGACGGTCTCCCGATCATATTGCCTCGTCCATGGTCGGCCAGGTCATGGGGCTACCGGTATTCGAACGTCATTCACCGGAACGTGCCCGCGCGCTCCAGGGCTATTTCGAATGGGTTCGCGACAGCGATGCCTACATGACCTATGTGATCATCAATCCGCAGGCGGACCGGAACAAGGGCACGGGTGAGCAGCAGGACGAGTATCTTGCGACGGGTGTTGTCGACGAGGACTCGACGGGCATTACGGTGCGCGGCGCCAAGATGCTCGGAACTGGTTCGATCATGGCGAACGAGGTCCTGTTCGCCAATATTCAGCCGCTCAGGCCGGGCGAGGAAAAATACGCGTTGTCGTTTGCCCTTCCCATGAACGCCAAGGGTCTCAAGATCCTGTCCCGGCGTTCCTACGAGGCCTCTGTCACGACGGCCTATGATTATCCGTTATCGGCGCGCTTCGACGAGAATGACGCCCTGGTCTATTGCGATGATGTTCATGTGCCCTGGGACCGGGTTTTCATTTACCGCGACACTGACACGGCGCGCGCCCAGTTCCAGGATACCTATGCCCATTACATGCAGAATTACCAGGCGCAGATCCGGCTCATGGTCAAGATGCAGTTTCTGGTGGGAACGGCGCGCCGCATCTGCGAGACGATCGGAACCGTCGGTATGCCGGCGGTGGCTGAAAAGCTGGGTCACATGGCTGCCCAGGCGGCCATGGTCGAAGGGCTGGTTTACGGAATGGAAGCTGGCGGCGGAGAATATAACGGCTATTACGTTCCTGACCGCAATCTGATGTACACGGCCCAGGTTCTGACCCAGCAACTCTACCCGGATTTCATAACGGCCATACGGGAGCTGGCGGGTGGCGGGTTGATCATGCTGCCGTCATCGGCGCTGGATTTTGAGGATCCGGAACTTGCCCGTGTGATTGAAATCACGCAGAAATCGGCCATTGGCACGTCCGAGGACCGGGTCAAGTTCATGAAGCTGGCGTGGGATGCCATCGGCTCCGAGTTTGCCGGGCGTCATACCCAGTACGAGATGTTCTATGCCGGTGCACAGTTTGTCACCCGCGCCCATGCCTATCGGACCTATGACTGGGATCGGGCATCCGCGGTGGTGGACTCGGTTCTTGATCGTTATGCCCTGTCCGATGTTCTTGATGAACCGGGAGTGCAAGAGGCTGCCGAATAGGCCGCCGCACGGGAAGATTGATGTCCGGTCAGATGCTGCCGCATTTGCGGTGATGCCTGGTGGCTGTACATCCGCGCCCTGATCCGGTGGCTGGGTATCCAGGGATCCGTAACGGCGCATGAACCTTACCGGACCCCAACGATTGCGGAATTTGCCAGCGGCTGTGCCTTGACAAGCATCGTCGAGGAGCGGGAACGACGAACGGTGTGTTGCCGATAATCGGAAACGGGGAACCGGCGGCATCTTATGACTGATCGTCCCGGTGCAGTAAACCTGAGCTTCTGGCCGCAAAGGGACACGCGATCGTGCCGATACCGGTCAGGCCTCCTGTGAATCAGCAGTCGTATGGCCCGCAAGACCGGAAGCGCATCATCAGAGCGCGTTCGGACTGGTGAAGCCAGGACTGGAGGTCAGGTCCTTCGATGATGTCGTTTATGGGTACGGATCGGGGTTGCGTGATTCGGGATACTTCTCGGGTCTGTTCACAGGCTCTGGAGGTTGGTCTGATGGCGAGGGATCTGAAGGGATCGGGTCGGATTGCCGTGGTTTGCACCTTCGCCGACTGGTAAGACCGGATAGCGGGCCATGAGGTTTCGGACCCAAGCCAGATGGCGTTTGCCAGTCCGGGGAGCGTGCGTGCAAGACGCTTCAGCGCTGAGCGGCCGTCCCGGACTGACTGCGGGAGCGGCGACGGGACAGAGCTGTCGAATGACGGACCAACATGCACACCCGGGAATCCCGCGACAGATCGTTTTCTCGACAAACTGTCAAGAAAAGCTCTCGGCTTCAGCACGGGAATGCCACGAAACGAAGACAGGACGAGGAGACCGCTTTCCCCCGTCACCAGGTAGTCGGCTTCCCCAATCAGCGCCGTCTCGAGCAGCTTATCGTCATCCGGATCGCAGAAGCCGGGCTTCTCCCCGGTGTTCGGGACCCATCAGGAGATCGCTTCCAGCTGAGCCAGATAGATCCCTTTTGATTCCTGGCTGACACAGATCTCAAACTTTGCCAGCCCAAGCCGGCTTTGCGGCTCAGCAAAGGTCTTTTCGGAGAATTGCAGCAGACCATTCGTCGACTGCACTGCATCGAGAAGCATGTGTGGTGCGCTGTGCCGGCGCAGGACCGCGCTGATCAGAATATTGGTGTCGGTGAAGATGCGCTCCGCTTTCCTCCGTCAGAAGTGCTTCAAACCTTGCCTTGGTCAGACCGCCCGCGGAGACCTGTTCGCTGATCTCGTCCATCGTCATCGCCAGGCGTTCCCAAGCAGCGCAACGGAGCCGTTCATACTGTTCCTTCGACACCATCACCACGACCGCCGGTCCCTCCCTGGTGACGCGCTCAGGCGATCGCTGCGCGAATTCGAGAAAGCGACCGAACCGATCCCCGGCTTCCCTGGCGGTAATCTGCTTCATGAGATCGACATTTAATACGATGGCCGCTGACCGCAACAGGCGTGTCTTCGACCCCGATGTGACGGCGGTGGCGGCCCAGTCGTCAATTGCCGCCGCGATCGGCGATGTCCGGCGCGTCGGCCCGATCGATCAGGCGATGGTTGACGAGCTGCGTCCGGATGACCATCGGAGAAACAGCGAAGCGCCTTGCGGCGGTGTTCTGCCTGTCTTTCGAATCGTAGTCGCCTGCCAGCATTTCCTCCACTGAGGCGAACGGGGCCAGCAGTTCGGCAGCGAATGCACGCTGCATTTGTTGCCTGTAGCTGTAAGTGCTCGTAGCGGGAGCAAGCGGTTCGTCGGCCCAGGTCATCGAGTCGCCGAGCAGTTGATCGCCGATCAGACGCGCAAGTTCGAACCGCCTCCCGGTTTTCCATTTCGACCTGAGCGTTAGCCGAGCGCACCTGCCCTCTGGATAGAACAGGAAAGAAATGCCTTCGGAAAGCCGGTCTGTGTCGGTGATCGCAGCCTCCGTCGTGCCCGCGAATTCCGCGAGTTTGCGGTCGGAAACGCGCTGACCGTCAAGCGATTGCTGGTGGCGCAGTCGGCGTGCGGCCTGTTCCCCGATGCGCCATGGTGTGGTCCCTCCCGCCCAGCGTGCCGTGTCGTGTTTACAGACCAGCGCGGGTACATCGCGCGTGTCGACGTCGAAACCGCTTGCCTCGGCGGTTTCCGCGATGTCCCGCGCCGAGATCATTCGCTCCGCCGCACCGCTTTTGCGCGCCGCGTGGCCGGCGACCTCGCCCAAGGCCTCTACTCCGAGCGCCGAGGCGTCCTGGAGACGTAAGTGGATTGCAGCCTCATCGGCTTCGTCGGGGTCGTAGCCGAGTTGCGCCTCGAGTCTTCGGAAGCGCGCAACATCCGGCTGTTGGCGTTCAGTTGTGAGATCGCTGCACAAGCGATGCAAATTGGTGCTGCGGATATCCGCGCCGTCGAGACGGCCCAGAATGTCCTCGACGAACCGGTCAATTCCTTCTTCCATCTCTGCCGCCGCAATCGTCTGGCGCCCGGGGGCACCCATGTAACGGAACAGGACGTCGTCGGGATCTCTGGACGGTTCGGACTCGATGAAGGATTGCACTCCGTCCGACCAGATCGAGATGTTGGGCCAGATGTAGCCTTCGCCCACGGTCGTCATCCGATGGGCAAAGTCCCAACGGTCGCGAGCTTCGCGGGTTTCGCTCCTGGAGGGCCGGTCGAGTTCCCAGCGCAGCCGCCACCAGTTCCAGACCAGCCATTCGGCGAGGGGGTCGCCGGAGATATGGGGGCCGCGGCGAAGCTCGCCGAGTTCGATATTCTCGCCGTTGGTCATCACATGTCCGTTGGCGGCGACTTCGAGAAGGCCGACAGTGGCCCTCTCTTCGGCCGCATCCGAAGAGAGTTCCTCGCAAGACAGTAAAATCGTCAGTCCTTGGGACATCTCAACCGCCACTCCCTGACAACCTGTCGGCGCATGGCGTCGTCGTCCGCGCCCAAAGCATACCCGTGATACTCAGGAACGCTACCGAGTTTGGACTCGTAGGCTTGTCCCTCCGAATCGACGGCCCAGACATATTTCGGAAATCCGTCCGTTACGGGACCGCCTATCATACCGCGGTTCAGCCCTTCGCGGAAGAGCGCCTGCGCATCGGCGCGCCTTGGGCTGCGCCCGCCGCCGTCGCACAAAGACTTGTGCGGGCGCGGTTCGTCGGCGGGTGGAATCCGTAATCGGCGGCTAACCGCTTGTGGTTAGCACTGCCGGTATAGCGTGCGCAGTCGACGAGAGAGCGCAGCATATCCAGGTCGAGCTTGTCCCGGGAGACGATTCTCCGCTTCGGATTGTTTCCGTGACGCGTGGGCATCTGCGATGTTCTTCCGCTGCGGTGTCCAGAGAGTTCGCAGTCAAGGGGGGCCGATTCTCCGCCCACTCGGACAATACTGCTATTGGCGTCGGTATCTCCAAGGAATATTTTCCCGCCCGTTCTTCCCCTGTCAATGGCATGTCTTCGTCCATGAGTTACATGATGGTAGGGTTTGGTGTTGTCTGTAACTCTCTGAGTTTATGAACTACCGGAACTATTCGTAGCGATGGGCCTCGGGGTTTACCGTGATCTTTCGGCCGTTTTCCTAGCCCCGAATTTATGAACATGAAAAGGAAGCGGCGGTAACCACTGAATCACTTTGATAAATATCGGGATTCTGGCCGGGCAACGGCACACCTTGCGAAACGAAATCTAACCTGTTGTCGTGGAACATGTATCATGAGTCGGCAGGGCTATGGCCATTTGGCTAGCGAGATTGAATAGAAGCAAGGGACGGCACCTCTACGAGGTTTACTCCAACAAGTTCCCAAAGCTGTCCAGATTTAGGCGAAAGGGATGCCGATCAGACCATTCGTGTTTGATACGATCGGCCTCGTCAACGCCAAGCAGGTTCTGGCGGATCATCGATATGATCAGATCCTGTGTTGTCACGATGTGGAGCGATGGAGCGAAACGACTTGCCAGCCGGTTGGCGACACGGTCATCAATGGCCAACGCGTATCGACGCTGGACGGCGTCCGCGATCGCGGAACACTCGCCTGCTCCCAGGCGCCCTGTAGCTGACAGGGAGGCGAAGAGGCGGAGTTCTTCAGCAGCTTCAACGGGAATGAGGGTCAGTGCCCCGGAATCGAGTGCGGAGGCGAAGCGTCGCTGTTGATCGGGATATCGGTCCGATACTTCGTCGGCAACATGGTTGGTGGCAAGGAAGGCATGGGAGTGGCCGGCGATCAGATCGATCCTGTCGATGCACAGGAAATTGATCAGGACTGAGGCGTCCATGACGATGATCGCCGGCCGATCAGGTTTCGGGGAATCGGTCACCCACCTCGAGCCGCTTCGGCGAGACTGATTAGAATGTCGCCGTCAATCCTCAGCATCTTGCTCATTTCCAGAACGCGACCGCGAGAAATCTCCTCGCGGCGGTAGGCCTCGATGGCGAGATGGGCAATCTCACTTCGGAGTTCGCGATCCCAGCATCTTGGCCTTTCCGGTTCGCCGACTTCGCAGAACATACTGAGAGCCGTCAGGAATTTGCGGCCAAAGTCTTCTTGGTCCAGGAGACTCCGACATTCCTTGTCGGATATGTATCGGAGGCTCTTGAGACGGTAGGACGCGGCCTGATAACTAACTCCGAAGTGGTGAGCGAGCAATGCGTTGTCTTTGTAAGTAATGCGTTGTGAGCGTGCCGGAGGGCGCTGCGCGGCCTCGATGTGGCCACCGCTCGCGGCATCGAAGATGGCGTGATCGACGCGGCTTGGCAGACCCTTATCGAGGGTTCGCAGGAAATCACGAAAACCACCCCTTGGCATCAGAAAGGCAGCGGCAAAGGCGTTCGCGCGCTTTTCGACCAGTTGGGAAGAGTTGTCGGTGCTGCAGATCGTGACGTCTCGATCCCGGTCGAGTAGAGCGTGCGCGTATTCATGCGCGTAAGAGAAGCGTTTTCGGCCTCTGGGATGGGTCGAGTTGACAAGAATCGCAAGGCCGATACTGGCATGACGGAGAAACAGACCGGACATCCCATCCGGCAGTGCGACTTCTGATGCCCAAATACCCTGGCATGCGATGAGCCCTGAGACATCGGTCATGGGGGCATTCCCGATACCGAGGCGCCGCCGCTCTTGTTCCGCAGCCTGCTCGCCGTGGGAGACAGCTTCGCCTGAAGAACGTGGCACACACCACTCATATCTCGGTGGTCCGGAGCGAGGCTCAGTGCCGAGCAGACGTTTGAGCATCACACCTTCCCGGCACAAATGGATGCAGCGAGCCACCTGCTCACGGGTGGCCGGATCCTGCTCTAGTCCGGGAGCTGCGCGATGCAAGGCAACGAGAACGTCGTCGTCATCGTCTTCCTGGGGGTCCTGCAGGAAATCGGCGACGCGGCGCAGGTATAGATCTGAAAGTGCGGTAAGTTCCAGCGTCGAGACCGACCTGTTACCCGTTTCAAGTTGGGTGATGGCCGTTCGAGCAACACCCAATTCCTGGGCGACCACCTGCTGACTGAGACCGCGCGCCAATCGGGCCATGCGCAATCGGCGGCCCAAGGTCTCGGCATCCATGGCTCGTTCCTCCCTCGGCAAAATCGCTTACATAAAGCGTAAGGGTGTCACTTTCCCATTTCCAACATAGATTGTCAAAATTAAACAAAAATAGTTTGAATTTCGTACATAGCACTTACGTGGTGTGACCTGAGGCTGCGTACGGCTGGGCTCGGGTGCGGGAATATAAAGAGGGGCGCGGACTAAGATAATGAGCAAACCCCGCGGGTTGTTTCCTACGTTGTTTCAGCGTTTAGGTCTGATTTCCTCTTGCGCTTTTCCATCGAGATTCTGAAAAACGGTCGCGAGATCGCGGTGAAATTTGATCCGCCTACGGGCTCTGCTGTGTCCGGACACCGATGACTGAACCCGCCGGGCTCGGCCGGCGTTCCTTCCACCGGAAGACGGCGACCGGGCGTTTCTCATCAACCTCGAGGAATTGCCGTCGGCCGTACCGATGGTTCGGGCAGCGCTCTATCGGCTGGTGCTCATCCGTGCGGTCGGCGAATACCGGCTGCCCGAGGGCGCCGCAATGATTGCCTGTGGAAACCGCGAGACTGACCTGGGTATGGCGCGCCGCATGCCGACACCCCTTGCGTCCCGGTTCGTCCATTTCGAGATCCGGGTCGATGCCGGCATCGAGCGTGCACTCTTCCGGAGTGCCGTCAGTGAGGCTGCCTATGTGGAGTTCTCGGCCTTCCTCCGGGTCTGGTGCGAACTGCCGCACTCCAAAACCGTGCTGGACGATCCGGAAAACGCCAGTATCCCCGACAACTCGAGTGCACTGATCGCGCTTTGCGGTGCGCTCTACCGCCTTGCCGAGGACATCAGCCTTGATGCCATCATCACCTGTGTGCGACGCGAGATCGGCAAATTCCTCGTCAGCTCCTGCATCCGCCGGGATCCTGCGCTCCTGCACAGCCCCGCATTCATCCGCTGGGCCGCTGCAGGCTCGCAGTAAATCGAATTCGGAAGGACAGACGCATGAATCTCACCCATGACGCAATGATGGTGAACCTCTGTATCTCCAGATGGTCGGGACGACTCCATGACCGCGACACCAGCCGGCAAGTTGCCATCGCCCACCATGCCGATGCCAGTGCCGGGTGCTACAACAAGCGGCTCCTGCCAAAGAAGGCGTCAATCTTCCTTGTGAACAGTACAATCGTCGCTTGAAGTCCCGGATCATCTCTCCGGTAGTCGTGATTTCAGCTGATCGCGAGGCGCCTGCAGCGGGAAATCACGTGATTTGTGCTGTGCGTATCTGGAATAGGCGCACAAACGAAGGAATATCCAACGTGCTTGCAGCCATCCCGTCCTCAGGCGAAGAAGAAGATGATGTCGTCCGAATCGCTGACCGATCCGATTTCTGCATTCTGTGACTATTCGGCATCGCATGGTCTTTGCAACAGATGGCAGTTCACAGTCCATCGTCCTCGGCAAGGACCAGTTGGCCAACTGTCGCGTTGTGCCAATTCCGTGTGTAAGCTGCTCTCAGCGCTGCGGCTGGACGATGACCCACGTCGACAAGCAGCCGTTCCAAGGCTACCAGGTGCTCACGGAAACCGAGCCGGATCCCGAAGCGCAGACTGGCCTTGTCCGGCCCGCACAGCAGCCAGGCATCGTCCCGATTGGCCGCGTGTGCCCAGAGCGATGCCTCTCCGCGATCCAGGGCGATGTCAGGCGCCCTTACGGCCAACTCCGCTCGCTCGCGCCGGCTCACCTGATGGACCGCCGACAGGGAACGCCGCAATTCCGAACCGTTAATCTGCTGCTCCGCTCGCCTTCTTTGAAATCCCGTCTGCGTTTCCATTACGCAATCCTCGACGGTCTCTACCGCATAGCCGCCCGTCAGCGCTCGCCATGAATTTGTGCGGTGGCATTCGAGGATGACGTTCGTGTCTACGAGTACGGGGTCACGGTGTCGCACCACGGCGGGTCACAACTCCAGGGGCGGCTCGACGCCATGGGCCACGAACAGGTCTGCCAGGTCGTCCACGGTCATATTGAGCAGACCCGCCGCTCGCCGCGCCGAGATGTGTCCCTTATCGACAGCCAGAGCCAGAACCTCAACAAACGGCCTGGAGTAGAGGGCAGGCTCCGTGCCCGTTGCAACCTTCTGACCGTTGTTGCGCAAGACTGCTTCTGACAGGGACCGCGCCGCCACCGGTTTCAGGTGATCGAGCGCAACCAGCCTCCAGCGCAGTGCCGAGGACGTCACCCGAAGCTCTTCCGCGACTGCGTTCAGGCGCGCGATCAGTTGTTCCTTGTCCAACAAGTTCCAGTCTCCGTGCCGCTCCAGCGCCTCGGCCGGCATCAGCACTGCCGCCGCAAAATTGTTGGCAAGCTGCTCCACCCGATTGCCACCTGTCTCTCGCGCTTCTTCCGAATGTTCCGGTGGCATCGCGTCCCAGGTCAGGATGTGAAAGAGCTCGTGCGCGAGGTCGAAGTGTCGGCGCCCTTCGACTTCCCGACGGGAGATCAGCACCGCATCCAGTTCGGGCAGGCGGCAGGCCGCCCCGGAAATGCCCTCGCAGGCGTCCACCATGAGTACCAGGATGCCCAGCTCGCGCTCCACGACCTCGACCAGGTTCACTGCGGGCACCTCTCCGAGACCGAATTCAGCCACGAACCGATTACCGGCCCGCATGGCCTCCTCGAAGCGAGAATGACGGGTCAAGCCAAGTGCCCGGCGCATGAGAGGAGTCTCGCGCCCCACTTGTGGGGACAGAGTACGAAACGCTGCGATCCACCGTCCGGCCTCCTTTTCGAACTCGCTGAGTTGCTCGGGTCGGACCCCGGTCTGGCGCCACGAAAAGCGGCCTTCGCCGACGAGACAAAACGGATCGGTGAAGTATTCGAGCGGCACGTCCAGCGTCTCCAACGCCAGCACGAGCTCGTCCGCCGAGACTCGGCGCGCACCTGTCTCAATGGCCGAAACGGTCTGTCGATCCTTGAAGCCGAATATGCGTGCAAGATCGTCCTGGGAAAGCTTGCGCTCCTCGCGCAACGCCTTGAGTCGCGTGCCGATCAGCAGTGTGGACACGGGGACCTCCAGAAACCGTTAAAATCTTTTTTATTATAATATGCAAGAATTTAATGCTAAAGCAAATATGCGGGATCCATTGTCCCTGTTACATTCCGGGCTCTCTCCCTGTCCCGCGGTCACGTTGTGGTATGGAAATCCCGCGATCTGCCTTCGCTCGTGCCGTCTCCCCACGTTCCTTCCCTGTTTCCGAACCCTGCTCCAGGCGCCGCGTGGCGGTTCGCTCCGCCTCCCCGTGCAGCGCGACAATCAGGATGAGACTCAGGGTCAATCAGGAAAAGACGAGGATTGGTCCCCTCGAGCACAGGTACTGGACCAACGCAAATGGTCTCCAGGTTCCGCGGACTTCTCTCCAGAAATAAACCGGTAGATTCAAGAGCCTGTAAAGTTACAGGCGACACCGACCAACAACTGTCACTCCGGTTGGTAGCAGCCGTCGTGGTTTATCGCGATAAAGGAAAAGACTGAAGCGCTGCAGTTTCAAAGGGCCGCACAGAAGTGGCTCAGCAACCATGCGGGCCGCAACGCGAGTGAACACTGAGCAGGGCTCGAAAAAAGTGATGTGGAAGCCGACCCAACTGAGATATTGGGAAGGCCGATAGCGGACGGGGACGAGAGTAACATGAGCACCGGTCCGTCCCCGTCGGGGTCGTGGCGCCGGCACACACAAAAGATGGAAGACGTGGCAACACGGGAAGCCCTCTCGGTGCCTTGCAGGAGGCAACCGGACCCTCGGGAGGGGCAGACCGGGCGGGCAGGGTGGCCGATTTCGCACTGCGAAAGAGACCGGTTTGACTATCCGATGGCGGCGAGCATGCGCGGGATGGCGATTTCGGGCCCGAGGCTGTCTTTGGCCCGTGCCTTCACCTGATCCCGGCTAAACGCCTATGCCTGATATCGTCCCACTCTAGGTACAATGATATGGGTCGGTTGCGGTTTTTCGAAGTGATAACAATTACATAATTGTTTCATCCCGAGCTGTATCGGTGCAAACGAGTTTAATCCGGGACGCATAATCGCTTCATTGTATTGAAAGAACGTTTCGTGACACTGAAAGACCAGGATAATCGACTACATTGCGGACAATCCCGTTGCCGGCCGGGAGGATCTCCTGTCATCACGTCGCACGTGGCGGGCGCTGAAGCGGTTCGCTGCTGAATACCGGCTGAAGGTTTCGGACAACGTCCGCACCAGCGGCTGCAGTCTGGCGGGCTCGCCTATTTTCGTACTCCATGCAACCGCCGCGAGCCGGCAAGCTACAAAAAAAAAGAGGAATTGGACCGCTATGTCCCGGACAAGACCTTCTCTATTGCCGAAGCTGACCGACAGCGGCCGCATGAGGCCGGGCGGCCGGAACCATCGCCCCTGCCGGAGGACATTTACAGGTGGCATATCCTTGAATGGCCTCTGGCAGACCTGTCCCCGGCCTCATAGCTGTTGGAGGCGAACACCTGAGCTGTTCATACCAACCGGCAGGTTCGCTGTTCAGGTCCGTCGCAATACGGTTTCGACAGCAAGGGCAATGCGTGCCAGCCAGTCATCATGACCCGTCGCGGCCATGAGCATCAGACCTACCGGCGCCGTCCCGGCAGCGTGGCAGGGCAGGGTAAAGGCGCATCGGTCAAGAAAATTGCCAACCGTGGTATTCCGGAGCATCCGAAGGTTGGCCACGCCATAGGCGGCCTCATCATCGTCAAGCTCCCCGACGGGCGGTGCCACAGCGGCGCAGGTTGGCATGAGCAGGCAGTCGAACGGCAGGGACATTTCCGCTGCGCGGGCCATGATATCCCGGCGCTTGCGCTGGCAGTCGATGAGATCCGCTGCTGATAGCCTCTCGCCGCGCCGTATGCGTGTCCACACTCTCGGATCGTAGAGTTCCTTCTTTTCGTCCATCTGTATTCGATGATGGGCATAGGCTTCTGCTGCGAGGATCCCGCCCTGAGGCATGGCTGCGGGAATTTCCTCCAGCACCTGCGAGGCTACCTCGGTAATTCGGGCTCCGGCTGCAGAAAGGCGTGCGAGTGCGGTCCCGAAAGCTTCCGCGACATGGTCGTCGAGATCGTCGAGAACGTAATGTTGCGGAATCCCCAAGCGCAGGGAGTCGAGGGGCAGCGGCTTTGGCACAACCGCGGGCCGCCCCGCCATTACGGCCTCCGAAACCACGCAACATGCCACCGTCGGTGCAAGTGGACCGACGCTGTCCAGCGTGCTCGACAGCGGGTAAACACCGTCAAGTGGAATTCGGCCGGTCGTCGTCTTGAAACCGGTCACACCGCACAGGGCAGAGGGTATTCGCACAGATCCCCCTGTGTCGGTACCGACGCCCATGACAGCCATGCCGTCGGCCACGGATACGGCAGCGCCGGAGGATGATCCGCCCGGGATGCGTCCGGTTGCACGATCCCAGGGGTTCCTCGGTGTGTCGAAGTGCCGGTTGAGCCCCAATCCGGAATAGGCGAACTCCGTGAGATTGGTGCGTCCTACCAGCACAGCCCCGGCGGCCCGCAGTCTGTGAACTACGGTCGAGTCCCTAACGGCGGGCGGCGCATCGTCCAGAGCCCGCGAAGCGGCCCGAGTCTGCTGGCCCTGTTCGTCGAACAGGTCCTTGAGAGAGACCGGAAGGCCGGCCAGCGGCGATGGTACGACGTCGTACAAGCGCATGCGATCCGATGCGTCGGCGGCATCGATAGCGGAGGCTTTATGAACCACCAGAAAGGCCCGGTGGCCTTCCCCCCGGAGATCACGAATGCGATCAAGGGCCTGCTCGGTCAGTTCGCGGCTGGTCGTCTTGCCGCTCCAGAGGGCGGCCTGGAGTTCAAGGATCGGCTTCCCGGTGAGATCCATGGCGCTGCTGCGTTCCGGCTGATCTAGCGGGTTTCGTCGTAATAATGGCTCTCAAGCAGAAGACAACCGTCCTCCGACTTGAACGGTCCGTGCGGCGTTCCCGGCGGTCGGCAGGCATAGGTATCCGGTTCGAAACGCCGGCCACCCTCGCCTTTTTCGTCGTTGCCCACCGTGAGGTCGCCCTTGAGAAGATAAACCTCTTCCCAGTAGTCGTGCGTAAAGGGCTCTGTTGTGAAGACGCCGGGATCGAATTTCAGCAACCGGGTGCGGCAACCCGTTTTCCCGTCTTCGTCCAGATGCCCCACGAGAATCTTCTGCTTGATCCCTTCGGGGTATCCTTCCGGCACGATCCACTCTCCGCCGAGGTCGACGGCATAGAATTCCTTGTGCTGCTTGTTGATCGGCATTTCCTGCAGACTCCTGTTCAGGTTACGACGGGTAGCGTGTGGATGTCATAGGCGTGGCCAATGCGGCGATCGAGAACGGGGTCCTCGAGTTCCATTCTGAAATGACGGGCGGGCCGGATGCCTCCGATAGCCGCGAGGGTGCCGCAATACATAGCCATGCCGGAGGGCAGAAGCGAAGCCCCGTCGAGATACAACCCGATGAGATCCGCCGGGGAGCGCATGGCGCTGACCGGCCCCTCCTGGTACAGCTGTACCCGGTCCTCTTCGGTCACCCATGAGCGAAGAATGAGCTGGTCAAAGTGATCGGCAACCGATTCAAACCGCCACATCACCGGTGAAACAGGCTTGGCGCACATCTGCTTCGACACCGGTACCGACATTGTTTCGATGTTCCGGTCGGTATGGTCCGAACCAAGCCCGATCAGCATCCCGTCCTCAGTGCCGACCAGCAAGAATTCGACCTCGCCCGAAGACTGGTCTCCGAGACACTCGATCCGGCTTGCTGTGGTCAAATTCGCAGCACTCACGCGATAGAAACAGGGAACCGAACCCGGCCGCGGAACACCCAGCTGCTCGAGTTCACGAATATGCTCCTCAAGCGCGCCCACATCGCGGCCGGTCCAGCCGGCAATCACCAGATCGTTGATCGTGATGCCCTGGTCTGATCCTTCGGGGTCGATGCGAACTGAAATCGTGGTCAAACAAGCCTCCATGCCGGGATCCGGCCCCGTGCCGGGCCACAATAGGCGTCGGAGTCTTCCGAAGCAATATGCAGGCCGTTTCCATTGCGACCGCCTTCACGGTTTTCCCGGACCGCACCGCGAACCGCCTCGCGCGCTTCCCGGCCTGGTGGACCGGAACACACCTCACGCCACCGGCACCATCGCTACTGCTACCGCAACACCTGCCCGCAATACCGCGCCGGAACCCCCGATGCCGGAGTCATTGTCCGGCAGGGGCTCTCCATCCCCGGGTCCGGCGCTGGTGACAGCCCCAATAAACGTCTTCATTCAAACCTCACATCAGGCAGTCTCCGGGTCGTGTGCCAGTCCGGGGACTTCGCAGATCCAACCAGATCTTCGATGTTCGTAATGCCTGATCAGTACGGAATGAGAATCGGGGCTTTGGGATGAACAGATCCTGGCGGCCCCGCAAGCCGGACCAGTTGCCGGACGACAGAAATCCTGCCCCCCCGAGAGATGATGGCTTCACAAGAGCTTTCGGACACCGCAAGAGTCCCGGATTGACAGTGATGCGCCGGACCGTTGTGACCGTTGGCACAGGTCTGCTCAGGAAGTGTCGCCGGAGATCGCCGGGTGCGGTCGAGGTTACGTTGCACGACGAGACGGTTATGATGCCCCCGCCTTCTCGGTGCTGAAATCGGAGTTCGGATGGCCCAGGCGATCCTTGATGAGAGATCCAGATCGTGACCGGTCCCGAGACGGGGTCTGTCAGGGGTGTTCGCATTGTCCTGGTCGTGGTGCTTCCGTTCGGATGCGGTTATTACCTGTCCTACCTGTTCAGAACCCTCAATGCCGTGATTTCGGAGGATCTGACGACGGAACTGGGGATCGGCCCGGCCGATCTGGGCCTTCTCACCAGCATCTATCTCATAGCCTTTGCATCTTCGCAGCTTCCCCTGGGCGTTGCGCTCGACCGTTTCGGGCCGCGCCGGGTCAATGCCGGACTGCTGTTGTTCGCGGCGGCCGGTTCGGCGGTTTTTGCGTTCGCCGAAGAGTATTCACTTCTCCTGCTTGGACGGGCTCTTATCGGGTTTGGTGTGTCATCGGCGTTGATGGGCGCCTTCAAGGCCAATACGCTCTGGTTTCCGGTGGATCGCATACCGCTGATGAACAATCTGATCGGTACCTTCGGTGCGCTGGGGGCCGTGTCGGCGACCAGGCCGGTCGAGCTGATGCTGCATATTGTGGGCTGGCGCGACATCTTCGCGGTGCTGGCGGTCGTGACGGTCCTGGTTTCGCTCCTGGTGTTTGTTGTGGTGCCCGAACCTCCGAAGCAACCGGAACCGGTGCAACGCTTCCGGGACCAGATCGCGGAATACAGGCAGGTACTGCTTGCCCCGTTTTTCTGGCGATTGTGTTTTCTGTATTCCTGCTCCTATACAGCTTTCCTGTCTTACCAGTCGCTGTGGGCGGACCCATGGCTTCGTGACGTGGCGGGACTGGACCAGTCGGGGCGGGCGGGGATCCTTTCCGTTCTCCAGATCGGATTTCTTATTGGACTTCCGCTCACCGGAGTGATTGCAGATCGGCTTCGCCGAACCAGGGTGCGGGCTGTTGATGTATTTGTCTGGGGCGTGGCCCTCTTTATTGCAGTCCAGGTGCCGCTGGCCCTGGGAATGACCCGCGATACAGAGATCGTCTGGGGTCTGTTCGGCCTTCTCTCCTCGGCAACCTATCTTGCCTATGCTGTTCTCGTGCCCCGGTTTCCGGCCGAGATATCGGGACGCGCCATGACGACCCTGAATTTCTGCATGTTCATCATTGCCTTCGCCGGGCAATGGGGAATGGGTGGTCTGATCGAACTGTTTGCTGCCCGGCCGGACGGCACTTACCCTACGGAGGCGCACCTGACGACATTCTGGGTGGTCATCGCGTTTCAGCTGGTCAGTCTGGTGAATTTCCTGCGCCCCGCAAGAACGACGCACGACGATGAATGACCCGGCCTTCCGGTCCGGCGCAAAACCGGCATTCATGCTGATCCTGACGGTCCTGGTGCCGTTCGGGGTCGGCTATTACATGTCGTATCTTTTCCGAACGGTCAACGCGATCATTTCCCCACAGCTGGTCAGTGATGTCGGTCTGACGGCCGCCGATCTCGGACTGATGACCAGCGTCTATTTCATCACCTTTGCTGCCACCCAGCTGCCCCTCGGAATCGTTCTTGATCGCTTCGGGCCGAGGCGGGTTCAGGCCTGCCTGATGATGGTTGCCGCGCTGGGTGCGGCGATGTTTGCGCTGGGCGACGATATCGGTACGCTCCTTGTCGGCCGCGCCCTTGTGGGTATTGGTGTTTCCGCCTGTCTGATGGCGGCAATCAAGGCGAATGTCGAATGGTTTCCCGGTCATCGGCTGCCGCTGGTGAATGGCATCATATTCGCGTTCGGGACCTTTGGAGCCCTGTCAACGACCGTTCCTCTCGAACTTCTTGTTCGAACCGTGGACTGGCGTACCGTTTTCTGGTGTCTGGCTGGACTGTCGGTGGTGTCAGGACTGGCGATTGCTGTCGTGGTGCCTGAACGGTCTGCCGGGAGCCCGGTCAAGCGACGGTCAGGGGAAGGGATCGGGTGGGCGGCCGAGCTCAAGCCCATTTATGGCAGCCTTTACTTCTGGCGCCTTTCGATTCTGGTCTGTCTGCATAATGGTGTTTTCCTGTCCTACCAGGCCTTGTGGGCGGCGCCGTGGCTGCGGGATGTCGCCGGTCAGAGCCGTTCAGCTGTTGCCGAGAGCATGTTCCTGTTCAATGTCGGGATGTTTGCCGGCGTCCTTTCGATCGGGCTGTTGGCGGGCCGACTGCAGAAGTCGGGAATTCCGGTGGTCGTGCCGTTGACGGTCGGGGTCATTCTCTCCATCGCCGTCCAGTCGGTGTTCGCTGCAGGCGGGACAGCCTTTCCCGCGATTCTGTGTCTGTTGTTCGGTTACTTCGGATCATGGTCGACACTGGGATACGCTGCGCTGAACCAGCATTTTCCGACTGCATTGACGGGGCGGGTGAACACGGCGCACAACATGCTGACGTTTGTTTCAGCCTTTGCGATCCAGTGGTTTGTCGGCATCATCATCGGCCTGTTTCCGGCACCTGGACCGGGTCTCTACAATGCCGACGGACATCAGACGGCCCTGTTGATCCTGATCGCTTTGGAGATCGCCGGTTTTGCGTTTTTTCTGTGGCCGAGGCGTCGGGGAGACGGATTGCCATGAGCAGGAGGGAATATCCGTCACAACCCATATGCGGAGTGGGGATCATTTGCTTCAAGGGTGACCGGGTTCTTCTGGTCAGGCGGGCCAAACCCCCGATTACCCGCCAATGGTCAATTCCGGGCGGGGGACAGGAACTCGGAGAAACCACCCGAGCGGCCGCACTCAGGGAACTGGAAGAGGAAACCGGCGTGACAGCACGGCTCACCGGACTGGTGGATGTGGTCGATGCGATCCGACCCGACGATAACGGGCAGCTCCGTTTTCACTATACACTTGTGGACTTTGCAGCCGAATGGATTTCAGGTGAGCCGCAGGCCGCCTCGGACGTCTCCGATGCGGCCTGGATGCCACTGGATCGTCTCGACGAGCTTGATCTCTGGTCGGAGACATTACGGGTCATCCGGAATGCGCAGGCCATGCGAGCGCCGGGAGCCGGGTCGCCGCCGACGGGATCGGAAGCCGGAGAAAAGGATGACTGACACAAAAATGCGCGCGGTCATTATCGAACGACCCGGAGGACCCGAGGTTCTCCGGCTGCGCGACGACTGGCCGCGACCGGAAATCAGGGAGGGCCAGGTCCTGATCCGGATCAGGGCTTTCGGGCTCAATCGTGGTGAGCTCTATACGAGGCTCGGGCATTCGCCCACTGTCAGCTTTCCGAGAGTGCTCGGAATCGAATGTGCCGGGGAGGTGGAAGCTGCCCCCGGAACGCCGTTCGAACCCGGCCAGACCGTTGTGGCCACCACGGGCGGCATGGGGCGCGCCTTCGATGGAAGCTATGCGGAATATGTCTCGGTGCCGATGGCCCATGTGCACGCGGTTGAAACGGTGCTTGACTGGGCCATGCTCGCGGCCGTCCCCGAGGCTTTTCACACTGCCTGGGGTGCTCTTGATCTTGCACTGGGCCTCAAACCGGGTCACACGCTGCTCATCCGGGGCGGCACATCAGCGGTGGGGCTGGTTGCTGCAGACTATGCGAGGGTTCTCGGGGCGAGGGTCCTTTCATCCAGCCGCGACGAAGGCAAGCGGGATCGCATGACAGCCTTCGGGATCGATCATGTGGTCATTGGCGGTGACGAGATTGCACCCCTGGTGCGCGAGACAGTGCCGGACGGGGTCGACGCGATGTTTGACCTCGTGGGTACGCGTGTTCTCGCGGATTCATTCGCCTGCATCCGTCGCGGCGGTACCTTGTGCATGGCGGGGATTCTTGGCGGCGAGTGGGTGATTCCGGATTTCGCGCCCGGGGCTTCGATTCCTTCGACAACAAAATTCACATATTTCTCGTCCTCGTCGACACCGATGAAGACGGCGGCGCTTCGGGACTATTTGCGGGGCCTTGAGACAGGGCTGTATCGGCTGCCCATCGCAGAGGTATTCGGTTTCGAGGATATCCGCGCGGCTCACGCCTTGATGGAGTCCAACCAGGCCTGGGGCAAGATCGTGGTCACCGTCCCCTGATAACGTGGCGGATCCCAAACCGGTCTGCCGGGGTCATGGCGCAACAGGCATTCCCGAACCGGCGATTGTGCCATACCTCGGTGGCCGTACCGGCGGGTTTCGTCAGCCTGTTCCGTCCGTGGCCAACCGGCTTCCCGTCCGCTCCCGGCACGGGGACATCTGAATGGTAAACTCGCCGGTCTTTCTGACTGCCTCCTTTTGCCTCGCGCTGGTTCTTTCGCTGTTGGGCTTCATGGCTCCTGCGGCCGTGCTCGACGAAATCATACGGGAATGGTCCCTTTCCAACGCCCAGGCGGGATGGCTTGGGGGCGCCCTGTTCATTGGTTATATCGCGACGGTTCCGGTTCTCACGGCCTGGACCGATCGGGTTGATCCGCGACGAATCTACCTCGCCTGTGCCGTTGTGGGAGCGGCGGGAAACGTCGGGTTTGGCCTGTTGGCCGACGGGCTGTGGTCCGGAGTGGCATTCCGGATCATCACAGGTATCGGTCTCGCGGGGACCTATACGCCCGGGCTGAAGGCGCTGGCGGATCAGATGGGTCCGGGCCGGGGCCAGCAAAGAGCTGCCACCTATTATACCGCCGTGTTTGGTCTGGGATCCGGGCTGTCGATCCTGATCGGAGGGCTGTCTGGCGGATTGTTTGGCTGGCGGTGGGCCTTTGTGGTGGCGGGCCTCGGCTTTGTGGGCGCACTTCTGATTGTGGCCGCGGTCCTTCGGCCGTCGCCGCCGGGCAAGGCAGCGTCAGGTTCGCCCCTTGATTTTCGTCCTGTTTTCCGCGACCGGGCGGTGATGAGCTATATCGGTTCGTTTCTCGGGATCGCCTGGGAGGTTTTCACCAGCCGGATCTGGTTCGTGAGCTTCTTTGTTTTTCTGGCGGTTCCGCCGCTCTTCAGTGTCAGTGGAGCCGGCACTGTCTGGGCAACCATGGTAGCGCTGGTGGGGCCGCCAGCGGCCATGCTGTTCGGGGAACTGGCAATGCGGTTTGACCGTCGCAGGGTCCTGATCGGAGTGGCTTTCACGTCGCTCCTGCTGTCCATCGCGATCGGTCTGACAATCGGGATGCGCTACGAAATTCCGCTGGCGCTCTGCATCCTGTTCGGGATGGTATCCTACGGGCGCAATGCAGCGACAGTGGCCGGTACCATCGCATTGGCAGACCCTGCACGGCGCGGTGCGACGCTGGCGGTCCAGGCCTTTGTCGGCTTTCTGGGCGGGGTGATCGGCCCCTTTGCCTTCGGCCTCGCCCTTGATGCCGGAGGCGGCGCGCTGGTGGCGGAAGCGTGGTCCGGTGCCCTGCTGGTGATGGCCCTCGGTCCGGTGATTTCGATTGCATCACTGCTGTATCCGGGTCTCCGGCGCTGAACGATCGGGGCATGAAACGAAGGAGAATGAGGAGACCCGGCAGCGTCGTTCCCGGGTTTCCGATTCCGGCGAGAGGTTCGAAACCGGAGAAATGGCCCTCCCTTGGATGCCTCTGGCGCACGCATCAGACGGGTGCAAGAATAGCGAGGCAAACAACAATATTCAGGAGGAACCCATGAAAAATCGTGCCCTGGCAGCGATGGCCGCTGCAATTCTGGTGTTAACAGGCAGCGGATCGGGGGCTCAGGACTATTACAGTGGCAAGACGGTTACGGTCATCAGCCCGGTACCCGGTGGCAGCGGACTTGACCGGCTGACCCGCGCCTTCGTTCAGCACTGGCCCAAGCACATCCCTGGCAATCCGAAGATGATCGTCAAGAACATGTCGGGTGCCGGCGGTGCCAAGGCGCTCAACTTTCTGTATGACCGGGGGCGGCCGGACGGAATGACATTGTATCTGGGACCGTGGAGTGCGCCCGGAATTATTGCCGGAGATCCTGCGTTGCGATACGTACCGGAAAAACTGGTCATGGTCGGTGCCGGCGGCCTCGACCGCGTCACGTTGATGCGCACCGATGTTGCCCCCGGTATTGCGAAACCGGCGGACGTCATGAAAGTCGAATCCTTCAATGTTGGCGGACGACGCGCCGACCGGATGCTGGATTTCCTTGGCAATCTTTCGATGGAAATGATCGGTGCCAAATACCGTTTTATCGGCGGCTATCGTGGTATGGCCAAGATCCGGCCCGCATTCATGTCCAACGAGGTGCAGGCCGCCAACAGCGGCAGCATCGGCTATTACGTTTTTTTCAAGGACACGATGCTGAAAGACGGATCCGCGATCGCGCTGTGGTCGCATCCCAATTTTGATGCGAACGGAAACCTGATCAGGGCGACCTCTTTTCCGGGCGTACCGAGCTTCGAGGAGGTTTACAGGGAGGTGCATGGAAAAATGCCTGACGGACCCCTCTGGAAGACCTACAAATGGTATTCCGCCGCGCTCGGCCATTCGACCATGACGGTGTTCGCACCGCCCGGAACACCCGGGAATGTGGCTGACATCCTGCGGTCATCCTATCAGGCGACGACGAAGGACCCTGCCTATACGGAACCCGAACGGGAACGGCTTGGTGGAACCGGTGTGACCTTCATTGATACCGAAGCCGCACTCATGATCCAGAAAACCTACCGAAACGTCGACGACGATATTCTGGCGACGCTGAAAAGCATGACCAAGGTCGGTCAGCGATAAGGGAATTACAGCCATGATTCGGGCGGGCAGGGGTCCCCGGCCCCACCGTCCGTTTCGGTCTCCCGTCAACCAAACAGCAACGGCTGGTGCCAGAAGACGTTCATTATCAGGTCGTAGAACACGAAGAGAAAGAGCAGGCCCCACCCCGCATAGCTGAGCGTTACGCTCCAGCCGTAGCCACCCCAGCGCCACAGATAGATTGCCATGAACAGGGGCAATGCCACCAACTGGCCGAACAGGTAACCGCAGGCGATCATGGCGACCAGATAACCGAAGAACGCAGCTGCTTTCCCGATCAGGGCATCCCCTGCGTCGGCGGCGGCCACCGCAATAAGCGTACCCTTCTCCCGGACGGACCGTCGCAGATCGCGCCCCTCCATCCACAGAAGTGCGATCAGCAGCGCAATTGCGGGAAGTGCGGCGGCGAGCGGAAACTGCCGCACCACCGGAGGCCATTCCATGGATTCGATCCCCGCCCACACGAACAGTGCGGTGAGTGACAGTGCAAGGGGCACCGAAATCGAGAGATTCCGTCCCCGGCCTTCTCCTGCTTCCGGTCCAGCGGGGCGCGATCCGGACCTGGCGACACGCCATGCCGAAAGGGCAAGGGTGAGTACAATCAGCGCGATAATCACGAGGACAATGGGGCGGCCAAGCCATTCGGGCCCTGCGTAAATCCTCATGCTGATCTGGTAGGCGTTTTCGAGAATGGGCCCGAGGATGAGCGCAAGCACCAGCGGCGGCCGCGGCCAGCCGCCGCGCTTCATGAGAAACCCGACGATTCCCATGATGAGGCAGGTCAGCCAGTCGCCCATGGAGGCACCGCCCAGCCACGCGCCCATGAATACGAACACAATGACGCCAGGAACGATCAGGTGACCCCGGATGAAGGCGACCTTGGCGACCTGGTTGGCCCAGATCAACAACAGACCGGTAACCAGAATGTTTGCAATGACAATGGTCCAGATCATGCTGAAGGTCAGGTCGAGCCTTCCCGTCAGCATTTCGGGACCCGGTTTGAGACCCTGGATCAGCAAGGCCCCCATGAGAATGGCGGTGCCCAGACTCCCGGGAATTCCGAACGCCACCATGGGCAGCAGGGCGCCACCACGGGTTGCATTGTTCGCCGCCTCGGGTGCGATGACGCCGCGGATGTCTCCTTTACCGAACTTTGACGGGTCCCTGGCTGATTGAACGGCATGCCCATAGGCAAACCAGTCGACAACCGCGGCCCCGAGTCCCGGCAACATGCCGATATAGGTGCCGAGCGCGGCACAGCGCAGCGTCAGCCACCAGTGACGAAAGGCGTCCCGGATGCCTTCCATGGTGCCGCCGCCCCGGTTCTGATACCTTGGAACGCGGGAGATTGAAGAATCCCGGATCGCCAGTTCCATCAGTTCCGGGATCGCGAACAGGCCAAGCACCACGGGGATCAGCGGCAGACCGTCGAGCAGGTAGGATGTTCCCAGCCAGTATCGGGGAACGGGTGCCGTTTCGGCATAACCGATCATGGCCATCATCAGACCGAGAAGCGCGACAATGAGGCCCTTGAGAGTCGAGCCGCCGCTGAGCGATCCCACCATTGCGAGGCCAAGAACGCCCAGCATCAGCAGTTCGGGAGAGCCGAAGGCGAGGATGATGGGCAGGACCAGCGGGATCGAAACCGCGAGGATCAGCGCACCAAATACGCCGCCGAAGGCGGACACGGTAAACGCGGCGCCGAACGCCCGCGCTGCCCGGCCCTGTTGGGCCAAGGGATATCCGTCAAGTATGGTTGCCTGTGAGGCGGCGGTTCCCGGAATGCCCAGCATCACCGAAGCGATGGTATCGCTCGTCGAGGTGACCGCGAACATGCCGAGAAGGAGCGCGAATGCGGAAGCCGGGTCCATGCCGAATGTGAAGGGAAGGAGGATGACCAGTCCGACGATGCCGCCGAGCCCGGGGACAGCACCAAGCCAGATTCCCAGAAAAACGCCAAGCACCAGAAACCCGATCGTCGGCCATTGGAACACCAGCTCGAGGCCTCCCAGCAGGGCATCGATCATGGGTCTGGCTTTCGCTGACGGCGTTTGCTGATCAAGAATTCCTCGCGCGTTGTCTGTGTTCGTGCGTCTTGTTCGTCTCTGAGGCGCTGCCGAGAGGATACAGTGTCAGATGAAAGAGACCTTCCGGAAGCGATGTCAGTTTAGACCGATACCGGCACATTTTGCACCTGCCCGAAGAGGTGCGAGTTGTCTGTGTGTTGCTCCCGCGCTGAATTCCCTGGTTTTGGCTTATCTTTCCCGTTCGCCTGTATGAACTTGATCGTCACCTCATAGACTGCGATGCATTCAGGCAGAACAGCCCCCTTCGCTTTGGCCGACTCGCAGAAACTCGCCGTGCAAGGGAACACCAACGGGAAGTCTCGGAAGGCTGGCAGCAATCAACTGACAGTGTCCGGTGTTGGAATAGAGATACGATCGGTTAACATCTTCGGGAACGACGGGTTCGTCGCAAGGGAAACGGGTATGACGACTATGTTGTATGTTGCGACCGGGCGCGGTGTATTCAGAGTCACGCACGGAAGCCGTAAAGCAAACGTGCATCCGCTTGGACTGGAAGACAAGGGTGGCGTCAGGTGGATTCTGGCCGATTCGGATAATGCGGAGCGGCTCTGGGTAGCGACGGAACGTACCGGAGTGTTGCGTACCGATGACGCTGGTAACTCGTGGCAGGAAAAGAACGAAGGTCTCGTCTATAAGCACGCCTTGTCACTGGCCCGTCACGGGCTAACGGGAACGCTCTATGCAGGTACCGAACCAGCCTGCATTTTCAAATCCGACGATCTGGGAGACAGCTGGACAGAGCTTGAGTCCCTTCGCAGGCTCAGGTCCCGAAAGGACTGGACCTTTCCCGGTCCGCCCCATGTCGCGCATGTGCGTGGCATTGGTCTCGACGCGAATGATCCTGCCATGATTTTCGGTGCCGTCGAAGAGGGCTGGCTGGTCCGCTCGAACGATGGTGGTCAGACCTGGAACAACATCATTGATGGCACCGAGTTCGATTCCCACACAGTCACGATCCTGCCTGACGATTCCGGCGTCATCGTCGCTGCCTCGGGAAAAGGCCTGTATCGAAGTGATGATCGAGGACAGAATTTTGACCGGTGCGATGATGGAATAGACCACCCCTATCTGATCAACGTGGTGGTCCATCCCGACCGGCCCACCGTCCTCTTTACGGCTGGTGCCGGCGCGCCGCCACCCCGGTGGCGGGATGAAGGCGGGCCGGGCGCTGGATTCTACAAGAGTGATGATGCCGGGTTAAATTGGCAACAACTGACCGGCGGTTTACCGGATCGTATCGCGCCAGCGCCGCGGTCAATCGCAGTCGATCCTGCCGATCCCGAACGTATATTCGTCGGGTTGAACGATGGCGAGATATGGACAAGTGCTGACAGCGGGGCCTCTTTTTCCAGCTTTGCGGCCGGTTTGCCACCGGTCCTCGGCATTTCGCCGGTGGTTGCCAGCTGATTGACGACATGCGGAAACGATCGGGGCAGCTAAGTCTCGACGGACTCCCGGTTTTCGTGCGGGTGGCCCAGTGCGACAGTTTCACTGAAGCTGCCCGGCAACTAGGAATGTCCAACTCGGCGGTCAGTAAGGCGATAACCCGGCTTGAGGCGCGGCTTGAGACCCGCCTGATCGACCGGACCACACGCCGGATCGCGCTTACCGCCGAAGGCAGGTCTTTTTTCGAAAGCTGCAAGCAGATCCTCACTGATCTGGAAATTGCCGAAGCCATGCTTGCGGAGTCCAGAACCACACCGCGCGGTCTGTTGCAGATTCAGGTGCCCCGCGGTTTCGGAAGAAAGATCGTCATTCCGGCACTGTCAGACTTTCTGGCTGTCCATCCCGGTGTGACCGTGGACGTTACCGTTCGTGACGGAGCCATAGACCCGGGTGAAGAAGGTGTCGACGTATCGTTCGTCCTCGGGAATCCGGAGCGAGGTCAATTCGTTGCCCGTCATGTCACGGATATCGGATACGCGGTTTGTGCGAGCCCCACGTACCTTGTTGCAAATGGTTATCCGGTGGCGCCGGCCGACTTATCGGCGCACCGTTGCCTGAATTATCTTCATCCGAGAACCGGGCGGCCGCGCGACTGGATATTGACGACTGACGGCACTCCGGTTTCGGTTCGGGTAAATTCGGTCTTCACGGGAAACGATATCCAGGCGGTGCATCAGGCCGCGCTCTCGGGTGCGGGACTGGCCTATCTGATGGATTTTCTGATCGCTGATGATGTCATGGCGGGGCGACTGGAAATTATTTTGCCGGATACAATCCTTCGAAACGTTCCGGTGCAGATTTGCTATGCGAGCAATCCGCATCGGTCCCCAAGAGTATCGGCATTCGTCGATTTCATGGTTGACCGGCTCAATGGCATCCACGCCTGGTCGATCGATCGGCTTTTGGAACCCCATTGATGAAATATTTTCAATAGTGCGTTCTCCAAATTAACGTTTTTCGCAACAATAAGGGGCGCTATCCTGACCGGTAAGTTTCGAAAGATCGGTGCGGCTCTCTCCCCATGAAACCTTGTTTCCTAGAAAAATCGATGGACCTGCCCTCGGGACCGGTGACGTATTTTGCAGCTGGCAGCGGACATGACGTCATCTACCTTCATCCTGCTTCCGGGATGCGAATATCGCCGGCGTTAGAGCGACTGAGTCGCCGATTTCGTGTGTGGGCGCCCGTTATGCCCGGCTTCGACGGCACGACGCAACATAACGGCGTTTCCTCGATACAGGACCTGGCAGATCTGCTGGCGTCTTTTGTCGATCAGGGTCCTGGCCGCGCCTGTGACGTGGTGGGGACCTCGCTTGGTGGCTGGCTCGGCGCCTGGTTCGCGGTGAAGCATCCGGCCCTGGTCGAGCAGTTGGTACTTGCCGCGCCTGCCGGATTCCGCCCGGCTGGTGCGCCGCCGCTCAGCTTCGAGCCTGACGTCATGCGAAAACAGCTTTACGCGCATCCCGAGCGCGTACCTCCCGACGGGAAGACGCCCGATATGCGCAAGGCCAACGGCGAGGCGGTTGCCTATTACGGTCTCGGAACCTCTTGTGATAGTGAGCTGCAGGATCGCGTTAACGAGATCGCTTGCCAGACGTTGATTCTTCACGGAACGCTGGATGCCCGGGTCCCCGAAAGCGGCGTGCAGATGTTGAAATCATGCGTCCCGCATTCTCAGCTGGTTTACGTCTATGACGCAGCGCACAGTCTCGAACTGGATCAGCCGGATCGCGTCAGTAAACTGATAGAAGATTTCCTGCTGCGGGGAGAATCCTTCATTGTAAACCAGAAAATTTCCGAAAAAGAGGACGTTACGACAGGGGGGACGCGATGAGATTCTCGCAAACCCATCACATGCCGTATACTGACATCAATGAAGCGGGTCTGGGCTGGCCGATCTCGAACAGCCGCTTCGAGCCCGACCGCGGTATCGAAATGTTCCGGACCTATATCGACGCGAAGGTGGCGGCGGAGGAGTGCGGATTCGATGCGATCGGGTGCAACGAGCATCACATGAGCCCGTTCGGCATGATGCCGAATCCGAACCTGATTGCTGCTGCCGTAACCGAACGAACGACGACAGCCGAAATCCAGTTGAGTGGCGCCATCGTTCCATTGACGAATCCCATTCGGATCGCCGAGGAATACGCGATGATTGACGTCATGAGCGGCGGACGGCTGATGG
Source organism: Alphaproteobacteria bacterium (assembly GCA_965221485.1). Taxonomy (GTDB): domain Bacteria; phylum Pseudomonadota; class Alphaproteobacteria; order MPNO01; family UBA830; genus JAJEBT01. Next base: position 4,418,382 of record OZ244893.1, read on the forward strand.
CCGGGTTCATGCGGGGCATCCCGCATGAATATGTTGCTTACAATATTTCTCCCGACGATTCATGGAGCCGGATGCGCGAAGCGGTCCAGCTTATTCTCAAGGCCTGGACCGAGCCCGAACCCTTTGGTTGGGAGGGCGAACATTATCAGTTTCGCGCCGTCTCGATCTGGCCGAAACCGGTTCAGCAGCCCTACCCGCCGATCCTGATGTCTGGCGGCAGTCCGACCTCGGCGCGGTTCGCAGCGGAGCACAGGGCGGTCATGGGTATTCTGCGCGTGCTAAACTTCGATCAGGCATTAAGACTGATGGAAATATACAAGGAAAGGGCGCGCGAAGATGGCTGGGAACCGGGTCCAGACCGGTTCATGGTCGGCGTGCCGACGGCAGTGGCGGAAACTTTCGAGGAAGCCAGGGAAGTATTGCACAGCGGCACCCAGTATTTCTTCGATGTGCTTCAGGGCGGGATCAACCGGGCGCAGCAGCTCGTGGTTCAACAGACACGCTTCAATGAGGACGACGTGCTGATCCGGCCGACGAACAAGGACCAAACGATGAAGGCGACGCCCGTCGAGGAAAGGATCGAGAACGGTCAGGTCCTGTGCGGCACGCCCGAAATGGTCGTCGAACAGATCAAGCGGATGCATGCTGCGCTCAATCACGGCCATATGAACCTGATCGTCAAGGTCGGAAACATGCCGGACGATTTTGTGCTTCGCAGTATGAAGCTGTTGAAGCAGTACGTGTTCTCCGAGGTAAAACATCTGGGCAAAACGGGAACGACCGTGGCAGCCGAATAGGGGGGTGAGATGCCGAGAGTCATCGTTGTAAATCGCGACAACCAGTCGTTCGACGTAAAACAGGGACGGACTCTTCTTACCGGGGCCCAAAATGCGGGCCTGCCCTGGCGCTGGTATTGCGGCGGCGAAGCGCTGTGCGGCACCTGCTGCATCCTCGTCACAGACGGGCAGCTGGAGCCTCCGAACGACATCGAGCGCTATTTTATCGAGGGCTGGGGCTACCATCCGTCGTTCCGGCTGGCTTGCCAGGCCAGAGTCAACGAACCGGTGTCGATTATTTCCTGTGCCGATGAGGGGTACAATAGGGACAACGTTCTCGAAGCCTACCAAAACGCGGTCGCGAAAGAGAAGGGAGAAGCGGCATGAACGAGCAGTCTTCTTCCGCTCGCCTGAGCCAGGATTCCTACAATCTGATGAAAGATCTGGTCGGCAAGGATGCTGCGCTTATGACCATGGACCTGATGACCGAAGAATCCAAGCTACGTTACAGAAGTTTCTATCCGTGTGGCGACATGCTTATCGGTTTGCGCTATGCGGAGCCGCGCCCGGACGGAAAGGGCTTCAAGCCCGGTCGGTCGCTGAAAATCATGAATGGCAAGATCGTTTCGGAGCCGCGCCAGGATGTTCAGTTCACGCCACCACTCGTGCCCCATCACGCCGAGCATGTGTACGGGTTCTGGCATATCAATGATCAGCAGGAAATGGTGATGAACCTGAAGCTCGGCGACGATCGCCGGCTGACAGTTCTTATCGAAGGTTATCCTCAACGAGGACGAGTGGACCGCTTCGCATGGTTCTGCCTGGAATGTCTCAATCCGCTCTATATGGCGGAGGTGGAGACCGCAAAAGTTGGCCTGGCTGGCTACTATGCCGTTCAGGAAGATGCATTTGATGCGTTCAACGGAGACAAAAAGCTTCGGACCTGTTCATCCTGCGGCGCGCTTCACCCGGTCGCCTATTCTATCTTCCCGTGGAAAGATACCGACGAAGAACGCGCAGCGCGTCAACTCTGGTAATCTGAAACGAAACGATAAGCAAAATATGCAGGGAGAGAAACGATGGTTTGGAAGACATCTGTACGAATTTTGAGCGGTATTGTCGCCGCTGCGGCAATCTCCGTTTCAATACCTGGTTTGGCCAAAGCCGAGCTTTCGCTGTCAACGGTCAAGGTGGCGTTCCCCTTTACGGTGCTCGTGCAGCGGGCGGCGCTCGAAGGAGCTCTCATAGCAGGGTATTTCAAGAATGAAGGGCTTTCCGTCGAGGCCATTGGCTTCCGGTCATGGACGGAGCCGGTTCAGGCGATCGCTGCAAACGCGGCGCAGTTTGCGTTCGGCGGCGGCAGCTTTATCCGTGCCTCGATCGGCGGCCGGGCACCGGTCCGAGCGATCACTCTGGTGTCGAGCCGTTATCCCTATGCACTCTGGGTAAAGAAATCGAGCGGTATCAAGTCGATTGCCGACGTGCGCGGGAAAACCATACAGACCGTGAGAGTGGGCGAAACACTCGATAATGTGTGGAAGGAGATCCTCGCGGAGAGTGGAATCAAGATCACCGATGTGAAGCGCTTCGAATCTTTCAACGGTTTCGGTTCCCTTATGGCCGGCAACGCCGATATTGCAAATATCTCGTCCAACTGGATCGGCAAAGCGCGCAAAGCCGGCCTTATTCGGTTGCTGGATTACAACGATTGGCGCAAACAGCAGGGCTTTCCCACCAACGAGGCGCAAAACCTCGGTTGGGGGACGTCTCTCAAGATGCTGAAAGAGCATCCTGATACTGTTCGCGCGTTCTTGCGAGGATTGGCGAAAGCGACGGTCAGGTTGCGCGAAGACCAGGCTTTTGCCGTGTCGGTCCTGACCGACAAGCCATATGTGCAGTCGCAAGCAACGGCGAGTGAAGTCTGGGCGATGCACAAGGATCACTGGACGCTGCGCCTCGACCCGTCGAAGGGAGATTATTCCTTCGACGTCGCCATGTCGGAAATCGCGATGCGCAAGCCCAAGGGCTCCATAGACGTTCGCCAGGCGATTGCGCCTGAACACGTCAACGCCGTCCGGAAAGAACTGGGACTGTCATTCTGAACTGATCGGGCGCACCCGAATCAAAATGGAAAACCGCAGCCTTGAGGTGATCGGGGTCAACAAGGCCTTTTCAACACCGCAAGGCTCGCTGCCGGTTCTCGACGGAATCACGTTTTCGCAGAGAGCGGGAGAGGTGGTTTCGATTGTCGGTGCCTCGGGTTCGGGAAAGACGACATTATTGCGGATCGTCGCGGGGCTCGAAGCACCCGATAAGGGGGAAGTGCGGCTTGACGGCAGGCCTATCGATGGACCGGGTCCAGAGCGGGCGCTGATCTTCCAGCAGTTCGGCCTGATGCCGTGGCTCAACGCTCTGGATAATGTCCTTTTCGGTCTTAAAACAAGCGGCCTTTCGGCGGATGCGGCTCAGGACCGGGCACGGGACGCAATCGCGCGTGTCGGGCTCAACGGGTTTGAGGATTTCCATCCACGGCGGCTGTCCGGCGGGATGCAACAGAGGGTGGGTATTGCCCGGGCGCTGGCCGTAAAGCCGACCCTGTTACTGTGCGATGAGCCGTTTGCCTCGGTCGACGCAATGACGCGTCAGTCCATGCAGACGGACCTTCTCAATATCGTCACGCAAGAGGGCGCAACCGTCTTGCTGGTAACCCACGATATCGAGGAAGCGCTGTTTCTCGGCGATCGTGTGGTCATGTTCTCCTCGCGACCGGCACGCGTGATTCAGGAGATCGAGGTTGCGATTCCGAAACCCCGCGAGCATTCGGTCCGTACTTCGACTGTGTTTCAGAAACAGAGGGCGATGGTATGGGATCTCCTGCAGGCGACGGCATGAAAGGAGAACGCGGCTCCTCGAGGCGGGCGCCGGTTTCCAAGCTGGGAAATCTACTCGGCCGACCGGGAACGCTGTCTTTCGCCATTCTTGTCGTCGTGCTGTGCGCCTGGGAAGCGTCAAGCCGAACCGGACTGCTGGATACGTTTTTCTTCAGCACACCATCTGTTATCGCCGATCGCGCCTGGACGATGCTTGTAAGCGGTGACCTGTTGTTCCACACGCTTCGTACCGGATATGCCTATTTTGCGGGTGTCGTTCTCGCGATCGTCCTCGGAGTCACTTGCGGACTCGCAATGGGCTGGTGGCGAAAATTCGGAGATGTGGCCGACCCGTATGTCGTCTTTTTCTCGGCCATGCCGCGTATCGCCTTGTTTCCGATAATCCTCCTGATATTCGGGATCGGAGACATTTCGCGGACGATTATTGTCTTTCTCGGCGTCGTTTTTCCGGTGCTTTTCAACGCGTATATCGGAGCCAAGCAGACGCCCGGTCTGCTTGTTGATGTCGGCAAGGTATTCGGTTACTCGCACAACCAGATGTTCACGGCGATCGTCCTGCCGGCGGCCCTGCCCTATCTCATCGCAGGAATCCGGATCGGCGTGACGCTCGGGATCATTCTGATCGTGGTCGCGGAATTTCTGGCGGCGTCGGCCGGTCTCGGACAGCAAATCGCCCTGACGGCGCAAAGCTACCAGATCGCGGAAATGTGGGCCTGGGTGCTTTATACCTCATTCTATGCGCTTCTGATCGTTCGTGGCACGGATTCGTTCGAACGGTGGGCAATGCGCTGGGCGTGAGAGCAGACGGTCGTAATTCCGCGTCGGCTTTCGAAAGGGAGACATCCGATGACGGGTCAAATTATCGCAATTGACGTTCGCGCTGCCGAACTGGGCGACAAAAGCCCTCGGCAGGGCGTGCAGGATCTGGTGCGGCCGCGAATCTACGGAAGGCTTGCGGAGGAAGGATGTTCCAATGATGTCGCCTATCTGGTGCTGCATCCGGCGGTCAACTTTATGCACCACTACTTGATCGAACCGCTTCAGGCGCGAGGCAAAGCGGTACTCGGTCTCAATACACGATACGTGAACAATGATTCTGCCCTGCTGGTGGAACGGGTCATTCAGGATATAGGCGCCGGTGTCAATTTTTTGCGCGAACGGGGATACAAGCGCATCGTCTATATCGGAAACTCCGGCGGCGGATCCGTCGGCACCCTCTACCAGTCGCAGGCCGAAAACCTCACCATCGGGACAACCCCCGACGGGCTGTCCATCGACCTCCACGAAGAAGACCTTCCGCCTGTCGATGCGATCGTCCTCGCGTCGTGCCATATCGGACGCGGGCGGCACTTCGGCATGTCACTCGATCCGTCAGTCATTGACGAACGCGATCTTATGCGAACGGATCCCGCTCTCGACATGTTCAATCCCGAAAACGGACCACCCTACGAAAAGGACTGGCTGGACCGATACGCAGCGGCGCAACGCGCCCGCCATCAGCGGATAACGGACTGGGTGCTTGCCCGACTTCGTGAAATCGACGCGATGCCGGACGAGGCAGGAATTACGGACGAGGCGTTTCTGATTCACCGCACATATGCACGGCCGCAGGTTCTTGATCCTGCGATCGATCCCAACGACCGACCCCTTGCGTCGTCGATCTGGGGCGGGGCGAAAGCGACGAACTATTCCGCCTCCATTCTGGGCCGGTTCACGACGCTTCGTTCCTATCTCAGTCAGTGGAGCCTGTTGGGGCGCGCCGCGGACGGCCCCGCCCGGCTGGCGGAAACGTCTGTTCCTGTTTTTAACATTCGCTTCTCCGCTGACGAGGGCACCTATCCGAGCCTTTCGCAGGAATATTCGGATGCGTCGAAAGGCCGGTGTGACGACTACACGCTCAAGGGCGCACGTCACTTTCCGTACAAGCAGGAAAACGGCGCCGAGATCATCGCGGAGCTGGCCGACACCATCGCCGAATGGGGCGACCGCTCCTGATCCTGCAACGCAGATCTCAGAAGGCGTCCGGCCAGAAGGATTACTTGCTCCAGTCTGCAAGCACATCCGCCAGTTCGGAAATCAATTCATCGCCATTGGGCTGGTTGAACGGGAAATGGGTGGCGCCTTTCAGAAGGTAGGTTTCGCACCGCTCTCCTACAGCTTCCGTATAACGCCCGGTCTCCGACGGAAAGCAACCTTCGTCGGCGGAATATTCGACATTGATAACAGGTACGGAGGTTTCTGCGAGCCTGACCGGTCCGTCCGCAATACTGATCGGGCTCCACTGGCTCAAAAACGACCGCAAGGTGGAGAAGCGGCCAAACACGGCCGCCGAATAGTTCACGGCTCGCGCCTTGCCAAAAATTGTCGTATCGCCGGCTGGCCGGTCGTTAGGATCGATCCGGTGGTCCAGCGTGCCCGGCTTGGCATAGGTGCGGTGCATGACAAAACCCTGGTCGTCCATCCGGCCGTCTGCTTCGAGGTAACCGAGCTTCTTCAATACCCAACCGGTAAGTCTGTCGTGGCGTTGGCCCTGCGCGGCTTCATATTCAGCAAGCCAGTCCTTGGCGTAGGGCGGGCCGTTCGCCTCATTGTACATATCGAGGACAGGGTCAACCGACAGAGGATCGTTTTCGTCCGTGAGGGAGGGATCCAGGCTGGCGCGGAACTGCTGGTGACGTCCCGGATGTGCGCTCAGCAGCACCACCGCATCCGCGACCGGCAGATCCTCCGGAACGATATCAAAGGGTCTGCCATCCGGTGTGCTCTCGATGGTCAGATTTTCCGCTTGCGACTGATAAAGCGACATCACCGGGCCGCCTCCTGAATTCCCGATCAGGATCACGCGTTTGTAGCCTGCATCCCTCAGATACCGGACGCCGGCACCGACATCCTGGATCAGACGCTCCATCAGGAGGCTGCTGTCGTTGTATAGATGCCGGCACGTCCGCGGCTGGCCAACGGCTCCTGAACATAGTGATTCAGGAAGCTGACGGCCGGATGCATAACGACGAACGCCACGTCTCTTGAACAGTCCCGGTCGGCGATCTTGCCCAGAATGCGGGGGCGCGTCCTGTCCGCTACACCCTGCCCGACAACGGGTATATTGGACGGCCGAACGTCGATGGAGATTATGCGGCCTGTGTCGCTATTGGAGGAAGATATGGCTCAGGCTTCCTTCTTCATATCTTCGCGGACTTTGGCGGCCACAGTCTCCCAGCCGTACGGTGCGAGATCCAGCGCCGGGTGTTCGCGATTGCAGGATGGACATGTGCGGCGCGACCTGTCCATATTGAATTCCCGGCAAGCGCGAAGGTAGCCCTCCTGCGGGATTTCCACCGATGTATCCCAAACATCGCGGGAAATTTCCGATCCGCAGTTCTCGCAATACCAGGCGACGGCTTCCAACCCCGCATGTTCCGCCTTGTAGCGCAACTGAATGCACTCGCCGTCTGGTACGATCCGGTGCGGGGTACCCGAAGGGACGTACACGAAATCGCCCGGTTCGACCGTCTCGTAGCGCACGGGGCCGACGGGGAATTCGACCCTGCCTTCGCCAGACATGTTGATCAGAACGGTATCGTGCTCACAGATCAGGAAAAATGGCTGCACCCGGTTGTTGCGGCTGAGGCAGATCTGCGGGTCGATGCCGGCGGGTAGCATCGGGTACTCGTCATAGGGCCCCCGCTTGACTGCCTCGTCGAAAGCGGCGAAGTGTTGCTTGCGTGCCATTCCGGAGCCTCCTCAACCTGCGTCTTCTGCGGTTTCGTAAAGGCTTTGATGGGCCTTTCGGACGATATCGGTCATCGCCTGGTAACGATCCCACCCCCACCGGCCAAGAGGAAACCGAGCGTTGACATGGCCGCATTTGGGACAGGTTCGGTTCCTCTCATCCGAGTTGTAGTTCATTGCTGCCTGTGCACTGCCGTAGATCGTGTGCAGATGCGCAACCGGCCCCTCCTCCTGGCGTTGGGCGCCGCGTTTTGGGGGTGTCGAATCGAATTCCTCCCGATAGACCTCGGTCGAGCACTCCGAGCACGCGAAGGCTACAGCTTCCTGCTGCGGCACCCCGGTGGACTGGCGCTGGGTCACAGACACAAGAGAAAAGCTTTCCCGACTATCTGGTTCACGCAGCAGATTGCCGACGCCGTGGCTTCGTGCACTCGCCCGGACGAGGCCGGCCTTTCCTCTCCCCGTCGTCGCTCCGGATCCAAAGACGATCGCCACTTCATCGACAGTATTCACATGTTCGAAATAACCGTAATCCCCGTTGGGCTCGCCATAGAATAGTGCAACAGTCGGCACCATTGCTCCCTCGTCCACATAAGGAAACATGGGTGTAAGAGTACTCACCAGTTTGCGTGCATAATCATAGACATTGCACTTCAGGGGCTGCTTGTCTGCCGCGGGGGCAGGCATCGACAATGATGCGGATTGATCGTTGCTCATGGGATCCTCCCGTTTCCGCCATTCACACTTGTATCGTAGCGCATTTCACGGTCTGTCGGCAGCGGGATCCCTCGGTGCGGGGTGGGAATTGCCCCTCCTTCGGATACACGTCACACAGTCAATACGGACACTTTCCAGACCATCAGCCTCCAGGCGCAAAGGGTCATTGTCCGGTGTCTGCGGATGAAAGCACCCTTCCGCTCTCTCCAGTCTTTTCCCAGGATCACCGCCACGGACCCGGCTCCAAATGCCCCTGACCCGGGGGTCATCGAGAGCGGACAACATTTCTTTGCCGTTCTTTGCCGTTTGCCGCGCAAGAACTCTCAAGGTGGCCCATATCGCCTTGACCAAGGATCCAGGATGGAGAGTTAATGTCTCTGCAGGCTTCAGGTGGAGGGCAGAAGCACACTGGTCCGGCGTGACGATCACAACTCATCAGCAGCAGGGGCCCAGCTGCGACGATTGTTGGGTCGCAAACCGGTCCGGTTGATGTGGCATACTCGAACATCACGAGCGGATCGTCGCGATCGATGCCTTCTTTCCGGGAAAAATTGCTGCTGACGAAGGCCCGGTATAGGACCATGCGAAACTACCAGGTCATCAAAATGGCACTTTTAGAGCCAGGTGTTAAATTGACGAGGGTGCCCAGGTATCCAATCGGTCGGAGAAGCGTTTCTCCATACAATCAATCTTGTCTCTCCGAGAACCTGATCGTCTGCGGAGAACCTGCTTCCGAACCTTCGTACCAGCTTTCCCGTTCTGTTCCGCAGGCCCGGGTTATGGTCCATGCAGGCGCCGACGGGGTGCGAGACGAGAGGTTGACAGGAAAGGAGTGAAGACATGCCGGTTCAGGACATCATTCACGTCAATATCAGGACACTCGATCTCGACGCCACGGACCGATTCTATACGGAAGTCCTGGGGATGACGTTTGCAGATCGCCCTCCTTTGGGAGTGCCGGGTTCCTGGTATGATCTGGACGGAACCCAGGTCCACATTCTGGCTGGCGAGGCGGCACGTGATGCCGATGGCGGATATACAGCCGGCGGCGGTGCGGTCGATCATATCGCCCTCTCTGCCCGGGACTATGACAGCATGAAGGAGATCGTCCGTTCGCACGGATGTGATTTCAGGGAGAACGATCTTCCCAACGCGAATTTGTGGCAGTTATTCGTCAAGGATCCGAATGGGGTCACCTACGAGCTCAACTTTGTCATTACGGACGAGCCGGACGGAGCCAGGGGGCCCGATCCGGCCAACCGCTACCTACCCGGAAAATTCTGAAGAGAGCATTTGAACGGCGACCAGCCGGGTGCTTCTCTTGAAGCATAGCCGGTATGCAGGCGGATCATGCAAGACCGAAAGAAACTTCAGTGGAGGAAGCGGTGGAATTAACGCGCGATGACTTTATCGAGAGTGCCCGCGCGCTCGTTCCGGCACTGCGCGAACGGGCCGCCAAGGCGGAAGCGGACAGGCGTATTCCGGAAGCAACGCATCAGGCGTTCGTCGAGACCCATCTCTATCGGATGTTTCAGCCCAAGAGGTTTGGCGGCCACGAGATGGACCTCGCATTAATGGTCGATGTGGCAGCTGAACTGGGTCGAGGGTGCGGATCCAGCGCGTGGAATCTGACCAACATTGCCGTGCAAAGCTGGATTCAGGGGATGCATGTGCCGGAAGTCCAGGAAGAAATCTGGGGCGATCATCCTGAAGCACTTGTCGCTTCTGCGTTTCCCGGAAAGGGCTCCAGCGTGAAAAAGGTCGACGGGGGCATGGTCGTAGACGGACTCTGGAGTTTTGGCAGCGGCGTGGACGTCGCGGACTGGAACAACATGCAGATATTCCTGGCGCAGGATGGTGGCCCGCCGAATCACTATTTCGGATTGGTGCCGAGATCAGATTTCGAAATTGTGGATGACTGGTTCCCTACCGGCCTCGCCGCTACGGGCAGTCGATCGATCAAACTGTCGGAGGTGTTCATACCCGACCGGCGTTTGCAGTTTACCTCGAACATCAAGGGCGGGGAGTCGCCAGGCAGCAGGATCAACCCGTCCACGCTCTACAAGCTTCCCGTGTTCAGCATCGGTCTGAAACATTTTTCGGGAACAGCGCTTGGGATCGCGCGCGGAGGGATCGAGCTGATAGAGGAGGATATGCTCGCCCGCAAGACCGTAACGGGGATGACGCTCGCGGAACAGCCCTCGGTGTGGCTGCGCCTTGCTGAGTCCGGGGCCGAGGTGGATGCTGCCTGGGCAGTCCTGACAAGGGATTGCGCGGATGCGACGCGACTGCTGGATCAGGGGATCAATCCGTCTGTGGAAGAATGTCTGAAGTGGCGGCGGAACGATGCGTTTGCGGGGCGCCTCGCCGTCAGCGCGCTCGAGCGGCTGTACAGTCTGACGGGTGGACGGGCGCTCTCGACAGACAACCCGTTCCAGCGGGCATGGCGCGATGTCCATGCTGCCGTCCAGCAAATGCTCATGTCCTGGGACATGCATGCAACCAACTACGGAAAGGTCAGAATGGGTCAGCCATTCGCCGATCCGCGGGTGTGAATGCCCGCCAGCGAACAGAGGCACAAAGGCGAGAAGACATTCGTTACGATCTGCCATCGTCGGCGCAGAGACCGGCCTGACAGAAATACGCGCTTTCACAAGTCGCACGAAACATCCGGGTCACAGGTTACGCAGACCATCATGTTGGCCGGTCTGTCCGCGTTTTTGCCGCGGCCCGTGTGCTCCTTCTCGGGCGACGCGGTCTCCCTGCGCCCGGGAACTTCGGGCTTGTCGCCCCGTCGTGACAATGACCTGTGAATTCTCGCCCTCGGGAGACGTGTTAAAATGCGGGCGATGTCGATGAAAGCGCGATTTGGCAGGCAGGACCGATGGCCCAACTGACAGTCCGAAAGATCAGTGAAGAACTGGTGAGTGCGCTCAGTCAGCGAGCAGCTGCCAACAGACGCTCGGCCGAGGAGGAGCATCGGGAAATCCTGTATGCGGCGCTTCTCGGGAAAGAGACGGATTTTGCGGCAAGGGCGGCAGACATGCGTCAGCGCCTGAAGTCATCGATCGACAGCAGCAGAATAATCCGGGCGGACCGCGACCGGGACGGCACGGCGTGATCGGCCGCGTTGCATTCTCGGGATTGACCCGCGCTTGAGCCTTCAGGGCGGTGCCACGCATCACAGCTTCCGGAACGCGGCTGCAGGGAGAGACAACGAACAGGCGCGCTCTCCTGAGTCGTTTGGGACGGGCCTCGGTCAACTGTACTCCGACGATCGACGTGACCTTCGGATCGACCGACACTCCTTGAATATTCGTTATCGCGAAGGTCCGGTCCGGGAAGGCACACCGGGTCCTGTTCACAGGATGTGATCGTCCGAGAGGCAGGGTGTCGGCCGGGAGGGCATGCGAGCCCTTGATCATCGCCGTTGGGCGGCACTATCTGCCCTGAGCCGGCTTCTGCAACCGGAGCGCGGAAAATCGCAGGGCTCGCTGGTGCCGGCTGAGGGACTCGAACCCCCGACCCCCTGATTACAAATCAGATGCTCTACCAGCTGAGCTAAGCCGGCGAAGGAAACCCCGATATAGCGTCACAGAGCGTCGTCGGCAAGGCTTGCAACGGAAAGATGCAGCAGTACTGTGGGCGGGGGCCCTGCATGATAACGGGCCCTGTCGCAGTAGTGCGATCGTGATTGATCACTGGGGAGAAAACCTGATGCGCTGGCATGAACGCCGAACGGCCTTTCGCGCCCTTCTTGCCGAAGATGACTGTTTCCATCCCGCGTCCGTCTGGGATCCCCTTTCTGTCCGGATGGCGGAAGAAACCGGGTACGAGGTTGCAATGCTTGCGGGCTCGGTTGCGTCGCTTGCAGTTCTGGGGGCGCCCGACCTGATTCTCCTCACCCTGTCCGAGTTCGCAGACCAGGCCCACCGAATCAATCGCGCAGGACGCCTGCCCCTGCTGGTGGACGCCGATCACGGATACGGGAACGCACTCAATGTCCGACGAACGGTCGAGGAACTGGAGACGGCGGGTGTCGCGGCATTGACCATTGAGGACACGGATTTGCCCCGCCCGTTCGGCGAGACCAGTCATCCGCGTCTCCTGCCGCTTGAGGAGGGCGTGGGCAAGATGCGGGCCGCTCTCGATGCGCGCTGCGACCCTTCGCTCGTCATTGCCGGGCGCACCAGCGCGGCTGCCATTGCTAATCTTGACGAAGCGCTGCGGCGTGCCAGGGCCTATCAGGACGCCGGTGTCGACGCCGTGTTTCTGACCGGAATCAGTGAGGAGGAGCCAATCAGGGCGCTCGGTGCAGAGCTCGATGTCCCGATCTTTCTGGGCGGTGCGGGAACCGGCTGCCTCGGGGACCGCCCGTTTCTCGCCTCATGCGGCGTCCGGATTTCCCTTCAGGGCCACGCACCGATCGCCGCCGCTGTGGAAGCAACCGGAAAGGCCTTTCGGGAGCTGCAGGGCGGCAGGTCTCCCGACAGCGTTTCCGCTACGGCTTCAGGTGCTGTGATGGATCGACTGACCCGCGAGGCGGATTACCGGGACTGGACCCAGACCTATCTGCAGAAGTGACCTGCCAGCGGGGAAACATCTACTCCGCGGCGATGGCGGTCGGGCCGAGCCCGGCAGCACCTGCCTGCCCGATATGGGCCGCCTCGAGGGCGTCAGAGATCCGCGCAATCTCGACCTCGTCCAGCTTGACAAGCGGTGGTCGAACGACGGCAGGTCCGTCAATCCGGCCGAGAAGGACGAGGGCCTCCTTCATCCGGTTGTGCATGTCGCCGAAGGGCTCGCAATAGAACACCTGGGTCGTGTGATAGATGCGGGCTGACAACCGCCGGGCTTCGGCCAGGTTGCCCTTCCGAACCGCACCGAACAATGCCGCCTGCAGATCCGCAATGACGGACCCGGCGCCCGACAGCAGCCCATCCGCGCCCATGACCAGGGATGAGAGGAGCCAGGCAGAGTTGGTGGACAGGACGTTGACCGGACGTGCCAACCCGTGAAGGACGTTGATGTGACGCTCATGCACCTGGGGCGGTGACCAGTCCTTGATGGCCTTGACGCTCGGCACGGTCTCGCAGATCCGGACCAGGGTGTCCAGCGGATAGGCGAGGTCATTGGAATACTGGAACACGATCAGCGGCAGATCCGTCGCGGCGGCGATGGTTTCGAAGTGGGAGAGGCCCATTTCCGGGCGCCGCCGAATCCCGCCCATGCCAAGTGAATGCGGCGGGAAGCAGAGCAAAGCCGATGCGCCGTGGGACTCGGCCATACGCGCCAGCGCAGCCGCTTCAAGACTGCCATCGGCATAGATCCCTGCAATCAGCGGCAGCCGGTCTCCGATGACATCGCCGGCTTCATCGAGCATCTGTGCCTGCTCATCAACCGAACATGCATGAATCTCGGACGCGTGTCCGTTGATCGTGATGGCGTCAACGCCGTCAATAGCAGCGACAAAGGCGAGATGGCGTCGGGTCTGATGCCAGTCAAACCTGTATTCTGCGTCGAACGCTGCAAGCGTGGCGGGAATGACGCCAGCAGGCACATAGTTCCTGAAACGGGCCATGGCCGTTGCTCCCGGTCGGGTCTGTTTGCTCAGGCGGCATTATGACGGGACTCGCCGGCCCTGATCAAGCGCATCAGTTCCATCGGGCCCGCCGGGATTTCGCTCACCCGAACGTCCAGATCGGCCAGGGCATCATCAATGGCAGAAGCGATGGCGGCCGGAACCGGAACAAGGCCGCTCTCTCCCACCCCCTTGACCCCCAGCGGATTCTGTGACGAGGGAACGACAATATGTTCGATTGCGATGTTGGGAACCTCGACAGGACCGGGGACCAGATATTCCGCCAGGTTGGTGGATTGCGGCTGTGCGTATTCATCCCACACCATTTTCTCGAACAGGGCGAAACCAAGCCCGTGGGCGGCACCGCCGGCGATCTGACCGTCGATCACAAGTGGATTGATCATGACACCGCAGTCATGGGCGACGACATAATTCAGGATCGAAACCTCCCCGGTGCCGGTATCGACCTCGATCTCGGCGACGTGAGCCCCGTTGGAAAACGCCAGGCCATCAATGGGGACCGCACCGTTTGCTTCCAGTCCGGGCGCCTCGCCGCCGGGCAGGGCATAACCGGTGGCCGCACCGGACAGCCGCCCCGCCAGTTCGGCCAGATCCATTCCCATGCCGGGGACGCCACGGACCGCGACGCGGCCTTCGGCAATGTCCAGATCGTCTTCGGAAACCTCGAGCAGGTGAGCGGCAACACGCAGCGCCTTTTCCCGGACTTCGATTGCTGCCTGGCGCGCCGATGATCCGGCGGTCACCGCCTGGCGGCTCGAGGCTGCACCCATCCCGTAGGGAATTCGGGAGGTATCGCCGGTAACGACGTCGATGTCGTCCATCGAGACACCGAGGGTCTGGGCGACAATCTGCGCCAGCATTGTTCGGGTCCCCTGGCCGATGGCGGCAGCGCCGGACAACACGCTGACGCGGCCGGAAGGACCGACCCGGACGATCACAGCTTCGAACGGACCGCGTCCCGAACCCTTCAGATAGACGGCGAGACCGATTCCCAGACGGCGCCCTTCACCGGCAGCGCGGTCCCGGCGTTCGCCAAATCCCTGCCAGTCAGCAGCTTCGAGAGCGGTTTCCAGGCAGCGCGGAAAATCGGCCTCGTCAATGCGAATGGCGCTGTCGGCACGGCTGGCCAGCGGCCGGAGATAGGGCATGTCCCGAGGCTGGATCAGATTGCGTCGGCGGATCTCGTCACGGGTCAGCCCGATTTCGCGTGCCGCCTTGTCGAGCAGGCGCTCCATGACGAAGCAACCCTGGGGATAACCGGCACCGCGAACCGGGGTGACACAGGGCCGGTTGGTAAGAACCAGCTTGACGTCCAGGGAATAGCTGGGAACCTCGTAGGGCCCGGGTACGATACTGCCGGCGTTCTGCGCGACATTGACGCCGCGGGCCGTATAGGCGCCATGATCATGAATCAGGGAACCTCGCAGCCCGCGGATCCCTCCGTCAGGTTCCAGCGCCAGGGACATGTCCCAGACCTGGTCACGTTCCTGGGTCGAGGCCGTAAAATGCTCACGGCGATCCTCGATCCACTTCACCGGTGTGCCGAGAAGCAGGGAAGCGGCGGCAATGACAATATCTTCAGGATAAAAGACCAGCTTGGGACCGAAACCGCCGCCGATGTCAGGCGTCACGACGCGGGTGTTGGTCTCACTGCGGCCAAGCAGACGAACCAGCATGCGCTGCGCCATGTGCGGCATCTGGGTTCCCAGCCATACCGTCAGCTCATCCCCGGCTGTGTCGTAGCGCGCCACGATACCGCGCCCCTCAATCGCCATGCCAAGACCCTTGTGCAGGCGCATCCTGTCTTCAACGACATACGCAGCGCCACCGAACGCGGCGTCCGTATCGCCGTAACCCATGGAAAAGGCCGCGAGGATGTTGTGTTCGGCATCGCTGTGGGCGAGCGGCGCACCGGGCCGGGCTGCAGCTTCGATGTCAGCGGAGACGGGGAGTTCCTGGTAGTCAACGATCACGAGCGAAGCAGCGTCTTCCGCAAGATACCGGCTGTCGGCAATGACGACAGCAACGGCTTCGCCCACATGACAGGTTTCGCGGTGCGCGAGAATGGGCCGGTCCCGGGTCTGCAAATAGGCATTGCTTGGCATACCGACCGCGAGGACTTCATCGGTCAGGACCGCAGCGAGGTCCGCCATCGTCAGAACGGCACGGACACCGGGCGCGTCTCTTGCCGGCTCGATATCGACGGAGCCGATTCGCGCGTGGGCCAGCGGACTTCGCACGAAGGCGGCATGCAGGAGACCCGGCAGCGGGATATCATCCGCGAATCGGGCCTGGCCCCTCAGCAGGGAAGGGTCCTCGAGCCGCCGCACGGGCTGGCCGAACGGACCCGAGGCCGTTCCTTCGTCACGGGTTGAAAAATCTTCCAAGACACACATCCTCGCTACACTGTGACCGGTCTTGCTGCGATCCGATCACGGGTCTGTTCAGGGACGAAGCTGCCGGGTCCATTCATAGAGCGCGATGGAGGCCCCGGCTCCCACGTTGAGACTCTCCATTGCACCCGGCATGGGGATCCGCGCCATGAAATCGCAGGTCTCGCGAACCAGTGTCCTGAGCCCCCGGCCTTCGGCGCCGACAACGAAAATACAGCGATCCGGGAGGTCGAGCTGCGGCAGTCCCGTGGCCGCGGCCGCCTCGAGCCCGACAATCCAGAATCCGGCTTCCCTGAGAGTACCGAGCGCCCGCACCAGATTGACAGACCGGACAAGGGGAACTGTCTCCAGCGCCCCGGACGCCGCCTTGGCGAGCGTTCCCGACTCGCCCGGGGAATGACGCCCGGTCAGGATGACCCCGGAAGCATCAAAGGCCGCCGCGGAACGCAGGATCGCGCCGACATTCTGCGGGTCGGTTATGCGATCGAGCACCAGAGCGACGACCGGCTTCCCGGTCGGGCTGGTGACAGTATCGAGGCTGTGCCCGGGCAGGGAATCGACCAGAAGGGCGAGGCCCTGGTGAACAGCGCCTTCCGGCAACCGGGAATCGATGGCCGTGGAGGTGGCTATCGTTACCGCGATCGGCGTCGCGTCCAGTTTGCGGGCGGCCGTGTCTGTCGCCAGCAGCCGGCGGCACCGGCGCCGGGGATTGGCGAGCGCCGCGGCGACCGCATGGCGGCCCCACAGCCAGTGTCCCGTTGCCGGGGCCCTTTCGCCCTTGCCGACCCGGGTGCGGCCACCCGCCTTGCCGGAGACACGGTCTCCGGTCGGGTTGTGGTTCTTGCATTCCATGACGCCGGGAGTATATAATGTGCACTCGGACTTGGGCAGACCACGGCGGCGGCTTCGCCATGCGGGCAGGCGGGGCCCGTTTGGCCATGCTTTTTCATTGACAACGGGTGCGGGATCCCTTAATTCCGCCTTCCCGGCGGCTGTTCTGGAATTCGCGGAGGGATGCCCGAGTGGTTAAAGGGGACGGGCTGTAAACCCGTTGGCTATGCCTACGTTGGTTCGAATCCAACTCCCTCCACCAGAAACAATTTGCGGAGGTGATGTTGGCGCAGTCACCCGGGTGCGGATGTGCCGATGGCGACGGTGACGGCGGACATACGAAATCGGAATCATGGAGACAGGGCGGGTGTAGCTCAATGGCAGAGCAGAAGCCTTCCAAGCTTACGACGAGGGTTCGATTCCCTTCACCCGCTCCAGAATCCCCTGGTACGGGAAGCTCCGGACACGGGACTCCCCGGGCATGGGGCAGAATCCGGAAGCGCCGGAACGGCAATTGTGAACAGTATCGAAGGCAAGGACTGTAAAGAAAATGGCGAAGCAGAAGTTTGACCGGACGAAGCCTCACTGCAATGTGGGTACGATTGGTCATGTTGATCACGGCAAGACGACGTTGACGGCGGCGATCACGAAGATTCTTGCGGAGTCGGGTGGAGCCGAGTTCACGGCGTATGACGACATTGACAAGGCTCCCGAGGAGCGGGAGCGTGGGATCACGATTGCGACGGCTCATGTAGAGTATGAGACGGAGAACCGTCATTACGCGCATGTGGACTGTCCGGGTCATGCGGATTATGTGAAGAACATGATCACGGGTGCGGCGCAGATGGATGGTGCGATTCTTGTTGTGAGTGCTGCGGATGGTCCGATGCCTCAGACGCGCGAGCACATTCTTCTGGCGCGTCAGGTTGGTGTTCCTGCGATTGTTGTTTACATGAACAAGGTTGACCAGGTTGACGACGAGGAGCTTGTCGAGCTTGTCGAGCTTGAGATCCGGGAGTTGCTGAGTTCGTATGATTTTCCGGGGGATGACATTCCGGTTGTGAAGGGTTCGGCGTTGATGGCGCTTGAGGGTTCGGATGAGGCTCTGGGCCGGTCTTCGGTTCTGGAATTGATGGCGGCGGTTGACAGTTATGTTCCGCAGCCGGAGCGTGCGAAGGACCAGCCGTTTTTGATGCCGATTGAGGATGTATTTTCGATATCGGGCCGCGGGACGGTTGTGACGGGTCGGATTGAGCGCGGGATTGTGAAGGTTGGCGACCCGGTTGAGATTGTGGGGATCCGGGACACGTCGACGACGGTTGTGACTGGTGTTGAGATGTTCCGGAAGCTTCTGGATTCGGGTGAGGCGGGAGACAATGTGGGGTGTCTTCTTCGCGGTGTTGACCGGACGTCGGTTGAGCGGGGTCAGGTTCTTGCGGCCCCGAAGTCGATTACGCCGCACACGCGTTTCAAGGCGGAGGCGTATATCCTGACGAAGGAGGAGGGTGGTCGTCACACGCCGTTTTTCTCCAACTACCGTCCCCAGTTTTACTTTCGCACGACGGATGTGACGGGTGAGGTTCGTCTTGCGGAGGATGTGCAGATGGTGATGCCGGGAGACAATGTCTCGATGGAGGTTGACCTGATCTCGCCGATTGCGATGGATGAAGGCGTGCGGTTTGCGATCCGCGAAGGCGGACGCACCGTCGGCGCCGGCGTCGTCGCCGCAATCGGAGAGTAAGGGCGCACCGCGTAACTAGGAGTGTAGCTCAACTGGCAGAGCACCGGTCTCCAAAACCGGGGGTTGGGGGTTCGAGTCCCTCCACTCCTGCCAGTTCGGTGGATGCGGGCGCAGCGGGGGCCCGGAACCCTTGGGAAAAGGCTTGATGGCAAAAACCAACCCGATGGAATTCATCCAGCAGGTGCGGCGGGAAATGGCCCGTGTTACGTGGCCGAGCCGGCGTGAAACCCTGGTGACGACGATCATGGTGTTCATTTTCGTCGCCCTTGCGGCCGTGTTCTTTCTTGCGGTCGACCAGGTTCTTTCGGTCGCGGTCAAGTTTATCCTCGGGCTGGGAGCATAGCGTGACTGCGAACTGGTATGTCATTCACGTCTATTCCGGCTTTGAAGCCAAGGTTGCGCAGTCGATTCGTGACCAGGCGCGGCAGACGGGGCTTGATGACGTCATCGAGGAAGTTCTGGTTCCGATGGAAGAAGTGGTGCAGATGCGCCGCGGCACCAAGATCAACACGGAGCGGAAATTCTTCCCGGGCTATGTGCTGGCGCGGATGGAAATGAACGATGATGCCTGGCATCTCGTCAAGGATACGCCAAAGGTGGCCGGCTTCCTTGGTTCGGGCAACCGGCCGACGCCGCTCACCGATGCCGAAGCGCAGCGAATCCTGCGTCAGGTCCGCGAGGGTGTGGAGCGTCCGAAGCCGTCTGTGACGTTCGAGGTCGGGGAACAGGTAAGAGTGGCCGACGGTCCGTTCACGTCGTTCAACGCGATGGTGGAAGATGTGGACGAGGGCAGGGCGCGGCTTCGGGTGACTGTATCGATCTTCGGTCGGGCGACGCCGGTCGAACTCGAGTACGGACAGGTTGAAAAACTCTGAATGCGCAAGCGAAGGTGAGGGCCAATGGCCAAGAGAGTTCAGGGATATATCAAGCTTCAGATTCCGGCCGGATCGGCGAATCCGTCGCCGCCCATCGGCCCGGCGCTCGGCCAGGCCGGGCTGAACATCATGGAATTCTGCAAGGCGTTCAATGCACACACCCAGGGCCATGAACCCGGTGTTCCCACGCCAACCGTGATCACTGTCTATGCTGACAAGTCGTTCTCCTTCGAGACCCGGACACCGCCAGCCTCCTATTTCATAAAGAAGGCGGCAAGGGTCGCAAAGGGAGCCGCGACAACCGGCTCGGAAGTTGTGGGGGCTGTCAAGATGTCACAGCTTCGGGAAATCGCCGAGATCAAGATGGAAGATCTCAATGCCCATGACCTCGATGCCGCGACCCGCATACTCGCGGGATCGGCACGGTCCATGGGAATACGGGTTCAGGAGTAGGGGAATGGTGAAGGTTGGAAAGCGAATCAGAACGGCACGCGAAACCATTGATCGCGATCAGCTGTACGGGCTTGAGGATGCGCTGAAACTGGTCAAGGAGGGTGCGCGGGCGAAGTTTGACGAGACCATCGAGCTGTCTCTCAACCTTGGCGTTGATCCGCGTCATGCTGACCAGATGGTCCGCGGGATGGCGTCCCTGCCCAACGGCACCGGGAAATCCGTCCGGGTCGCGGTGTTTGCCCGTGGCGACAAGGCCGATGAGGCACGCGAGGCTGGCGCCGATGTGGTGGGAGCCGAGGACCTCGCCGAGCAGGTCCAGAACGGTACGTTCGACTTCCAGAGTTGCATTGCGACCCCGGACATGATGCCGGTCGTCGGCCGTCTCGGGCGTATTCTCGGACCGCGCGGTCTCATGCCCAACCCGAAGCTCGGGACTGTGACCACCGATGTGGCAACAGCGGTGAAAGACGCCAAGGGCGGTCAGGTCCAGTTCCGGGTCGAGCGTGCCGGCATCATTCATGCGGGTGTCGGCAAGGCCAGCTTCTCCGAAGAGGCCCTGAGCGAGAATATTTGTGCGCTGGTCGGGGCCATCAACCGGGCCAAGCCGACCGGGGCCAAGGGAACCTATATCAAGCGTATATCCGTGGCTTCGACCATGGGGCCGGGAATCCGGCTTGATGTTGGCCCGGTTCTGGAGCGCGCCACGGCGCGCTGAAACCGAATTCGCACCGGACGGCCGGAGATGGCGGTCCGGTGCGGGGCCTCCGGGGGCGCGGCAGTGCCGCTCCGGAGTCCATCCTGTCCGGGACTGCAGGTCCGGCCAAAAGGCCGGTTAAGGACGTGTCGCCTGCACAGACGGGAGTTGAACCAGGGGTGGCCCTGTACCGCCCACGGCTCGAACTTCTGGGACAGGCAAACCGGTTCCGTGTTTGCCGCGGAACCAGACGCTCACCGAGCAGGCTCCGAAGGGTCTGTTCCAGTATTGTGGAGATGGCCGGGTGGATCGAATTGAGAAAGAAGCGCTGGTCGCGTCGCTGCACGAAACATTTTCGGCTGCGACGCTGGTGGTCGTGACCTGCCCGCTGGGCATGAACGTCGCCCAGTCGCAACAGTTGCGTATGCAGCTGCGCGATGCCGGTGCCAGTTACAAGGTGACCAAGAACCGGCTGACGCGTCTCGCGCTGAAGGATACACAGTTCGAGGCCCTGTGCGACCTGTTCAGTGGGCCGACCGCAATTGCATGGTCGGATGATGCTGTCGCCGCTGCTCGCGTTGCCGTCAGTTTTTCCGAGGAAAACAGCCAGTTGAAGATACTGGGTGGCGGCCTCGGGTCCGAAGTTCTCGATCAGTCCGGCGTGGCCGCTCTGGCGCGCTTGCCTTCGCTCGATGAATTGCGGGGAAAACTGGTCGGTCTGATCCAGACTCCGGCGACGCGCCTTGCCGGCGTCCTGCAGGCACCGGGCGGACAGCTCGCCCGCGTGCTTTCGGCCCATGCCGAACAGGAAGCCGCCTGATCCACACCTGTCAACTGAAGTTCAAGCCCGGGAGATATGACAATGGCTGATCTTGATAAAATTGTAGAGGACCTGTCTGGCCTGACGGTGCTCGAAGCCGCCGAACTTTCCAAGAAACTCGAGGAAAAATGGGGCGTTTCGGCCGCTGCACCGGTGGCTGTCGCGGCTGTGGCCGGCGGCAACGGTGCGGCCCCTGCCGAAGAGGAGCAGGTGGAATTTGATGTGATTCTTGCGAGCTTCGGCGAGAAGAAGATCAATGTCATCAAGGAGGTACGGGCCATCACGGGTCTCGGCCTCAAGGAAGCCAAGGACCTGGTGGAGGGTGTGCCGAAACCGGTGAAGGAGGCTGTCAGCAAGGACGAGGCCGAGGACATCCGCAAGAAGCTTGAAGATGCGGGTGCTGCCGTCGAGGTGAAGTAACCTTGCACCTTCGTTGGTGCCGCGGCCAAAGAGCGGCACAACCCCTGTCCCCGTTTGTACGGGTCCGCATCCGGTGCGGACCTGTTTCCCCATGCCCTGTGAGGTGTCCATGGTAACGTCGATTGCCGAACGCAAGCGCATACGCAAGGATTTCGGGCGCATTGACGCAGTTGCGCCAATGCCCAATCTGATAGAGGTCCAGAAGAGCTCGTACGATACGTTTCTGCAGCTTGGTGTCCCGGCTGGCCGGCGGGAGAATTCGGGGCTTCAGGAGGTGTTCCATTCGGTGTTTCCGATCGAGGACTTCTCGGGCACCGGACGGCTTGATTTCAGCGGCTACGAGCTTGAACCGCCAAAATATGATGTGGAGGAATGCCGCCAGCGCGGGATGACCTTTGCAGCCCCTCTCAAGGTCACATTGCGGCTTACCGTGTTCGATGTTGACGAGGAGACCGGTTCGCGGTCCATGCGCAACAGCAAGGAGCAGGATGTCTATATGGGCGATCTGCCGCTGATGACCAACGAGGGAACGTTCGTCATCAACGGAACCGATCGCGTGATCGTGTCCCAGATGCATCGTTCGCCCGGCGTGTTCTTCGATCACGACCGGGGCAAGTCACACGCGTCCGGCAAGTTCCTTTTCGCGGCCCGCGTGATTCCCTATCGCGGCTCGTGGCTGGATTTCGAGTTCGACGTCAAGGACATCCTGCATGTGAGGATTGATCGCCGGCGCAAACTGCCGGTGACGACGCTGCTGCTGGCGCTTGATTCCGCGGCAACGGCCGCAAGGCGCCGGGAGCTGGAGGCCGAGCGCATCATGCTTCCGGTCGAGGAAGCCGACGGGATGGATGTGACCGAGGTCCTCCATTACTTCTATGATCGCATCACGCTGACCCGCGATGGCGATGGCTGGGAGATGCCTTTTGACGCCACGGCGTGGCGAGGCCGGACGCTGGTCAGGGACCTGGTCGAGGCCGGCACTGGCCGCGTGGTCGCCGAAAGCGGCGCGAAGATGACACCGCGCCTGTGCCGTCAGGCCGAATCCGACGGCCTCACCGGAATCCATATCTCCAGGGAGGACCTGCACGGTCAGTATCTGGGAGACGACATCATCGACGAGGACACCGGCAGGGTCCTCCTTGAGACAGGTGACGAGATCGATGATACGATCCTCGAGACTCTGGAAGAGCACAAGATCAAGAGCTTTGAAATGCTCTCGGTGGATGCGTCGGAAGTCGGCCCCTATCTTCTGAACACGCTCTCGGTGGACCGCAACCGGACCCGTGAGGAAGCGCTGACCGACATTTACCGCGTGATCCGCCCCGGGGAGCCGCCGACGCTGGATGCCGCAGAGGGTCTGTTCCGCAGCCTGTTCTTTGATCCGGAGCGCTATGATCTATCGGCGGTCGGGCGCGTCAAGCTGAATGCCCGGCTCGGACTCGGGGGCGACGACAAGGTTCGTGTCCTGGAGCGGGAAGATATTCTTGCCGTGGTGAAGACACTTGTCCGGCTGCGAAACGGCCATGGCGAGATCGACGATATCGACCATCTCGGCAATCGCCGGGTGCGCTCGGTAGGCGAACTGATGGAGAACCAGTACCGCATCGGGCTCACGCGTATGGAGCGGGCCATCCGCGAGCGCATGGGATCGATCGAACTGGATCCGATCATGCCGCATGACCTGATCAACGCCAAGCCGGCGGCGGCGGCGGTCCGGGAATTTTTCGGATCTTCGCAGTTGTCCCAGTTCATGGACCAGACCAACCCCCTGAGCGAGATCACCCACAAGCGCCGGCTTTCTGCCCTGGGCCCGGGCGGGCTGTCGCGAGAGCGCGCCGGTTTCGAGGTGCGTGACGTGCATCCGACCCATTATGGCCGCATCTGTCCGATCGAGACGCCGGAGGGTCCGAACATCGGCCTGATCAACTCGCTGGCAACCTTCGCGCGCGTCAATCAGTACGGCTTTATCGAGACGCCCTACCGCGTTGTCCGCGACGGCGTGGTGACCGAGGAGGTTGCGTATCACTCGGCGATCGATGAGGGGCAGTACACGATTGCCCAGGCCAATGCGCTGCTGGATGACGACGGGCGGTTTATCGAGCCCATGGTGAGTTGCCGCGCAGCCAGCGAATTTGTCATGGCCAGACCG
Organism: Alphaproteobacteria bacterium; assembly: GCA_965221485.1. Lineage (GTDB taxonomy): Bacteria > Pseudomonadota > Alphaproteobacteria > MPNO01 > UBA830 > JAJEBT01. Next base: position 4,442,473 of record OZ244893.1, read on the forward strand.
GACCAGATCGATCTCATTGATGTCTCGCCAAAGCAGCTCGTGTCGGTGGCTGCGGCCCTGATTCCGTTTCTCGAGAACGATGACGCCAACCGCGCACTGATGGGCTCCAACATGCAGCGTCAGGCGGTGCCGCTGGTGCGTGCCGAGGCGCCGCTGGTCGGAACCGGTATGGAAGAGGCGGTCGCTTTCGGATCGGGCGCCACCGTCTCGGCACGGCGGGCAGGCGTGGTCGATCAGGTCGAGGCCACCCGGATCGTTGTGCAGACCACGGAAGAGTCGTCCCGGTCGGAACCCGGCGTCGATATCTACAATCTTCTCAAGTTCCAGCGCTCCAACCAGAATACCTGCATCAGCCAGCGTCCGCTGGTCCGGGTGGGTGATCAGGTGGAGGCGGGCGACATCATCGCCGATGGTCCCTCAACGGACCGCGGCGAACTTGCGCTCGGCCGCAATGTGCTGGTCGCCTTCATGCCGTGGAACGGATACAACTTCGAAGACTCTATCCTGATCTCCGAACGGGTCGTGCGCGACGATGTGTTCACCTCGATTCACATCGAGGAGTTCGAGATCATGGCGCGCGACATCAAGCTCGGTCAGGAAGAGATTACCCGCGATATCCCCAATGTCGGCGAGGACGCGCTCCGGAACCTCGATGAGGCCGGCATTGTCTATATAGGCGCCGAAGTCAATTCAGGCGATATCCTGGTGGGGAAGGTGACCCCCAAGGGCGAGAGTCCGATGACCCCGGAAGAAAAGCTGCTGCGCGCGATTTTCGGGGAAAAGGCCTCGGATGTCCGCGATACCTCGCTGCGGTTGCCGGCCGGTGTTTCGGGGACGGTCGTCGAGGTCCGGGTGTTCTCGAGACGCGGTATTGACAAGGACGAACGCGCAAAGGCGATCGAACGGGAAGAGATCGACCGTCTGGCCAAGGACCGGGACGATGAACGGAAAATTCTCGAGCGTTCGGTCATCGGCCGGCTCGAGTCCCTGCTCGTCGGCCACATCCTGCGGTCCGGTCCGAGGCAGCTGACGCCTGGAAACCGGATCACTCGGTCGATGCTGGCGTCCCTGTCGGCGCGCCAGATGACCCAGATCACTGTCAGCGACGAGGAGGTGATGACACGGGTCGAGGCCTTGCGCAAGCAGTTCCAGGCCAGTGAACGGCGGTTGCAGAGCCTGTTCAACAGCAAGGTGGAGAAGCTGCAGGGCGGCGACGAGCTGCAGCCCGGCGTAATGAAGGTCGTCAAGGTCTTTGTCGCCGTGAAGCGGAAGCTGCAGCCGGGCGACAAGATGGCGGGCCGGCATGGCAACAAGGGGGTAATTTCGAAGATTGCCCCGATCGAGGACATGCCGTATCTCGAGGACGGCACACCTGTTGATGTCGTGCTCAATCCGCTTGGCGTTCCGTCGCGAATGAATGTGGGCCAGATTCTGGAAACCCATCTCGGCTGGGCTGCGGCAGGACTTGGCCAGCGTGTCGGCGCGATGCTTGACGAGGCCATGCGCGAGGACCGCATCGGGGAACTGCGCCAGGAAATCCGGGAACTCTATGGTGAAGCCTCCTATGATGATCGCTTCATGGACATGGAAGACAACCGGTTGGTGGAATTTGCCGACAGCCTGCGCCAGGGGGTCCCGATGGCGACGCCTGTGTTTGACGGCGCCCGGGAGGAGGATATTGTCCAGCTTCTGCGTCGCGCCGGTCTTGATGAATCAGGCCAGGTCACGCTTCACGACGGCCGCACCGGAGAAGCGTTCGCGCGTCCGGTCACTGTCGGCTATATTTACATGATGAAGCTCCACCATCTGGTGGATGACAAGATCCACGCCCGTTCCATTGGACCCTACAGCCTGGTCACCCAGCAGCCGCTGGGCGGCAAGGCCCTGTTCGGGGGCCAGCGCTTCGGCGAAATGGAGGTCTGGGCGCTTGAAGCCTACGGTGCCGCCTATGCCTTGCAGGAGATGCTGACGGTCAAGTCGGATGACGTGCCGGGACGCACCAAGACCTACGAGGCCATTGTTCGTGGAGACGATACATTTGAAGCCGGGGTGCCCGAATCCTTCAACGTGCTGGTGAAGGAATTGAAGTCCCTCGGCCTCAATATCGAGCTGAATCAGCAAACGTGACGCACCCGGGAGAGACGACATGAACGAAATGATGCACCCCCGGGGCCTTGCCGTCCCGGCCAAGCATTTCGACCAGATCCGCATATCCATCGCCAGCCCGGAACGCATCCGGTCCTGGTCGTTCGGCGAGATCAAGAAGCCGGAGACGATCAATTACCGGACCTTCAAGCCGGAACGTGACGGACTTTTCTGCGCCCGCATCTTCGGCCCCATCAAGGACTATGAGTGCCTGTGCGGCAAGTACAAGCGGATGAAATACCGCGGCATCATCTGCGAGAAATGCGGCGTCGAGGTGACCCTGTCGAAGGTCCGCCGTGAGCGCATGGGGCATATCGAACTGGCAGCGCCGGTGGCTCATATCTGGTTCCTCAAGTCCTTGCCGAGCCGCATTTCTCTGCTGCTCGACATGACGCTCAAGGATGTCGAGAAGGTTCTCTATTTCGAGAGCTACATAGTGACCGAACCGGGCCTCTCGCCGCTTGAGGAGCGACAAATCCTCAGTGAGGAGGCATATCAGAATGCCCAGCAGGAGTACGGCGCTGACGCGTTCGAGGTCATGATCGGGGCGGAGGCGCTGAAGAAGATCCTGTCGGAAATGGATCTGGTTGCGGAGCGCGACGAGCTTCGCGAGGATCTGCGCGAAACCGGTTCCGAGTCCAAGCGCAAGAAATTCGTCAAGCGGCTGAAGCTGGTGGAATCCCTCATCGAGTCGGGGACCCGTCCCGAGTGGATGATCCTTGATGTCCTGCCGGTGATTCCGCCGGAGCTGCGGCCGCTGGTACCGCTGGATGGCGGCCGCTTCGCCACATCTGATCTCAACGATCTCTATCGACGCGTGATCAATCGCAACAACCGCCTGAAGCGGCTGATCGAGTTGCGCGCGCCCGATATCATTGTGCGCAATGAAAAGCGCATGCTCCAGGAGGCGGTCGATGCGCTGTTTGACAACGGTCGGCGCGGGCGCACCATCACCGGTCCCAGCAAACGGCCGCTGAAGTCCCTTTCCGACATGCTGAAAGGCAAGCAGGGACGGTTCCGCCAGAACCTGCTCGGCAAGCGCGTCGACTATTCGGGTCGGTCGGTGATCGTGGTCGGACCGGAACTCAAGCTTCACCAGTGCGGCCTGCCGAAAAAGATGGCGCTCGAGCTCTTCAAGCCGTTCATCTATTCGCGGCTCGAGCTGTACGGTTATGCCGCGACGGTCAATGCCGCGCGGCGTCTGGTCGAGAAAGAGCGCCCCGAGGTCTGGGACATCCTTTCCGAAGTCATCCGGGAACATCCGGTTCTTCTCAACCGGGCCCCGACCCTGCATCGGCTGGGAATCCAGGCATTCGAACCGGTTCTGATCGAGGGCAAGGCGATCCAGCTGCATCCGCTGGTCTGCACGGCCTTCAATGCGGATTTTGACGGCGACCAGATGGCGGTCCATGTTCCCCTGTCGCTCGAGGCCCAGCTCGAGGCGCGGGTCCTGATGATGTCGACCAACAATGTGCTCAGCCCGGCCAATGGCAAGCCGATCATCGTGCCGTCCCAGGATATCGTGCTGGGGCTGTATTATCTCAGTCTCGAACGGGATGGTGAGCCCGGAGAAGGGATGGCGTTTGCCAGCGCCGGCGAAGTCGAGAATGCCCTTGATGCCGGTCTGATCACCCTTCATGCGAAGATCAAGGTGCGGGTCCCGACGTTCGACAAGGATGGCAACCAGGCCGTTCAGCGACTCGAGACCACGGCGGGCCGCCTCGCGATCATGCAGGTTCTTCCGGACAACCCCAACATCCCGGTGGAGGTTGTCAACACGGTGCAGACCAAGCGCGAAATCCAGGATCTGATCGATCTCGTCTACCGTCATTGCGGCCAGAAGGAAACCGTTATTTTTGCCGACCGGATGATGGGTCTCGGGTTTTCCCATGCCTGTCGCGCCGGAATTTCGTTCGGCAAGGATGATCTGGTGATTCCTGCCTCCAAGAACAGGCTGGTCGGCGAGACCCAGGACCTTGTCACCGAATATGAGCAGCAATATCAGGACGGTCTGATCACCCAGGGCGAAAAATACAACAAGGTGATCGATGCCTGGTCGCAATGCTCGGACCGGGTTGCCGACGACATGATGGCAGGGCTTGAAGAGGTCCAGCCGGGCGAGCAGGTCAATTCCGTCTACATGATGGCGCATTCTGGTGCGCGTGGTTCGGCGGCCCAGATGAAGCAGCTTGCCGGCATGCGTGGCCTGATGGCGAAGCCGTCGGGTGAGATCATTGAGACGCCGATCATCTCGAACTTCAAGGAAGGATTGTCGGTCCTGGAGTATTTCAACTCCTCCCACGGTGCCCGCAAGGGGCTTGCGGATACGGCGCTGAAGACAGCCAATTCCGGTTACCTGACCCGGCGCCTTGTTGATGTTGCGCAGGACTGCACGATCATCGAGGAGGATTGCGGCACCACGGAGAGCCTGACGGTTCGGCCCATGATCGAAGGGGGTCATATTCTGGAGCCGTTATCCGAACGGATCCTTGGCCGGACCGCAGCCGAGGACATCGTGAATCCCAAGACCGGCGAGTGTCTGGCGCCGGCGGGCACCCTGATCGACGAGGCGCTTGCCGAAGCAGTGGACCTGCTTGAGATCGAGGGACTGGCGATCCGTTCCCCGCTCACCTGCGAGTCGAGAGGCGGGGTGTGTGCGGCCTGCTACGGCCGCGACCTCGCTCGCGGAACGCCGGTGAATCTGGGTGAGGCTGTGGGAATCATTGCCGCCCAGTCGATCGGTGAGCCTGGTACACAGTTGACCATGCGCACCTTCCATATCGGTGGAGCCGCGCAGAGAGGGACCGAACAGTCAAGTATCGAGGCGTTTTTCGACGCAACGGTCAGGATCCGGAACCGCAACATCGTTATTGACCGCAGCGACAGGCCGGTGGTCATGGCGCGCAACACCGAAATCGCACTGGTCGACGATCAGGGACGGGAGCGTGCCTCCTATCGGGTGCCCTACGGCGCGCGTCTGCTCAAGGACGAAGGCGATTCGGTAGAACGTGGCGAGCGGATCGCGGAATGGGATCCGTTCACGCGTCCCATCATCACCGAAAAGGAAGGGACGGCAAATTACGTCGATCTCATCGAAGGCGTCTCGATGCAGGATGTGACTGACGAGGCGACCGGTCTCTCGCACAAGACCGTTGTTGACTGGAAACAGCAGCACAAGGGTGAGGATCTGAGGCCGCGTGTGACGCTTCGCGATGACGATGGCGAGGTGATTCTGCTCGAATCCGGCGCCGAGGCGCGCTACTTCCTGTCGGTCGGCGCCATCCTTTCGGTCGAGCCGGGGCAGAAGGTTCATGCCGGTGACGTTCTTGCCCGAATTCCGCTGGAAACCTCGAAGACCCGTGACATCACCGGCGGTCTGCCCCGGGTCGCAGAGCTGTTCGAGGCGCGCAAGCCCAAGGATTTCTCCATTATCTCCGAGATCTCGGGGCGTGTCCGGTTCGAGAAAGACTACAAGAACAAGCGGCGCGTCTTTGTCGATCCCGAGAGTGCGGAAGGCGAGACTGCCGAGTCTGTCGAGTATCTGCTTCCGAAGGGCAAGCCGATCGCGGTTCAGGACGGAGATATCGTGGAGCGCGGGGATCCCCTGATGGACGGAAGTCCGGTGCAGCATGATATCCTGCGCGTCCTCGGCGTGCGGGCGCTGGCGGATTACCTGATCAACCAGATCCAGGAGGTCTATCGCCTGCAGGGTGTGAAGATCAACAACAAGCATATCGAGGTGATTGCCCGCCAGATGCTGCAGAAGGTCGAGATCACCGATCCCGGCGAAACTACCTTCCTCATCGGCGAACTGGTGGACCGGCTGGAATTCGATGCCGTCAATGCGCGCCATGAAGCCGACGGGCTTGAGCCGGCAGAGGCGACGGCTGTGCTTCAGGGCATTACCAAGGCATCGTTGCAGACCCGCTCGTTTATTTCTGCGGCGTCGTTCCAGGAAACCACCCGGGTGCTGACCGAGGCGTCGGTTTCGGGCAAGATCGATGATCTGGTGGGTCTCAAGGAGAACGTCATTGTGGGCCGCCTGATTCCGGCGGGAACCGGCGCGTTCATCAACCGGATGAGACAGATTGCCCATGAAAGAGACCGCGAGATCGAGGAGACGCGGGAAGCCGAGAGGCTGGAAGAAATGCCGGAACCGGTTGCGGCAGCACTGCCCTCGTTCCATGAGAGCGAGGAGGTTTCCTGACCGGACGCTGTCGGTGCGCTTCTGACGCGCGGAAGCGGGTGCGGGGCGGCCGGCAGAATGGAGCCCTGTTTCCGGGTCGGGCAAGAGTATCGGCTGGCACGGATCGGGACCGCGTGGGTGCCCGGGGATGTCAGGACCGGTGAGGCCCGTGCACAGGGCAGAAATGCGGGATCCCGTGGCCCGGGGCCGGGACAGCGGTCTGGCTGTGCCGACAGGCGATGAAGTTGCAGGGCCCCGTATACCGTCTGTAACCGGTGCGGAAGCGGCCTTCTAAGCCAATCCGGAGACGTCGGATGCGACGGGGAATGGTCTCCTCTGCAGACGATCGGATTGGCCGCGGCCCTGTAGGTTCCGCCAGCCCGGTTGGGATGCTGCCGGGGTCCCTGACCGGGAGCCCGGATTGTTGCTGAAAAAAGGCCGGAAGACAGGGCCGGTGCGTTCTAAAAAAGCCTGTTGACGGGGCGAAAAAGCGCCCCTATATTGCGCCGCTTCTGGGGACGTAACGCAGCGTTACATTCGGGAACCGGACAAACGAGAGACAATCATCCTGGGTCGTAAACCGGCTCGACGGGAGGTGCGCAGGTGATGCGGACCGCCGGAGCAGGTTTATACGCTCAGGTACGAAAACGGGAACGGACGGCGTGCCGACGATTAACCAGTTGATCCGCAAGCCGCGCAGGCCGAAGGTTGCGCGCAACAAGGTGCCGGCGATGGAGGCCTGCCCGCAGAAGCGCGGTGTCTGCACGCGCGTCTACACGACGACACCGAAGAAGCCCAATTCCGCGCTTCGCAAGGTGGCGCGGGTGCGCCTGACCAATGGCTTCGAGGTCACGAGCTACATTCCGGGCGAGGGCCATAATTTGCAGGAGCACTCGGTGGTGATGATTCGCGGTGGCCGGGTCAAGGATCTGCCCGGTGTTCGCTATCACATCGTCCGGGGCACGCTGGACACGCAGGGTGTCTCTGACCGTCGCCAGCGCCGCTCTAAATACGGCACCAAGCGGCCCAGGTAGGGAGACGGTTCGATGCCCCGCAGACGCGCCGCTGAAAAGCGGGAAGTGCTCCCTGACGCCCGGTTCGGCGATGCCATCATTGCCAAATTCATCAACAGCATCATGTTGCAAGGCAAGAAATCGACGGCGGAAAAAATCGTTTACGGAGCGTTCGACACGATTCGCCGGCGGTCCAGTCAGGATCCGGTGAGGGTGTTTCACACGGCGCTCGAAAATGTCATGCCGAGCGTCGAGGTGCGGTCGCGCCGGGTCGGTGGCGCGACCTACCAGGTGCCGGTGGAAGTCGGGCCTGGCCGGCGCCAGGCACTGGCGATTCGCTGGATCATCGACGCAGCGCGCAAGCGGCACGAGAAAACCATGGCCGACCGGTTGTGCAGCGAATTGCAGGATGCGTCCGAGCAGCGCGGCGCGGCGGTCAAGAAGCGCGAGGACACCCACCGCATGGCCGAAGCCAACAAGGCGTTTTCGCACTACCGCTGGTAGGTGCGGCAGGACCTGGAGACCGAGAGTCAGGGCATGGGCACACCGATCGAACGCTGTCGCAATATCGGCATTATGGCCCATATTGACGCCGGCAAGACCACGACTACCGAACGGATCCTGTTCTATACCGGGCGATCCTACAAGATCGGCGAGGTTCACGACGGAACCGCGACCATGGACTGGATGGCGCAGGAACAGGAGCGGGGCATCACGATTACCTCCGCGGCGACGACGTGTTTCTGGAACGACCATCGGATCAATATCATCGACACGCCGGGCCATGTGGATTTCACCATCGAGGTGGAGCGTTCACTTCGGGTTCTCGACGGAGCGGTGGCTGTGTTCGACGCGGTGGCCGGTGTCGAGCCCCAGTCGGAAACCGTCTGGCGCCAGGCTGACAAGTACGAGGTGCCGCGCATCTGTTTCGTCAACAAGATGGACCGTGTGGGCGCCAATTTCCTGCGCTGTCTCGACATGATCGGCGACCGGCTCGGCGCGGTTCCGGTGGCCGTCCAGCTGCCGCTTGGCGCCGAGAGTGATTATGTCGGTGTGATTGATCTGATACGCATGACGGCCATCGTGTGGAAGGATGAAACGCTCGGGGCCGAGTTCACCTATGAGGACATCCCCGAGGCGTACCAGGAGCAGGCGGCGACGTTCCGAAACCGCCTGATCGAGGCGGCGCTGGAGCATGACGATGACGCCCTCGAAGCCTGGCTCGACGGAACCGATCCGTCGGAGGAGACCCTGATTGCGTGTCTTCGCAAGGGAACGGCAGCCAATGCGCTCGTTCCGGTGCTCAATGGCAGCGCTTTCAAGAACAAGGGTGTGCAGCCCCTGCTGGACGCCGTGGTGAATTTTCTGCCGGCACCGACAGACGTCGCCGCCATTCACGGTGTGTCTGCCGACGGTGATACCCCGATCATGCGCGCCAATCGCGAGGACGAGCCGTTTGCGGCGCTGGCCTTCAAGATCATGGTCGATCCGTTTGTGGGAACACTGACATTCCTGCGGATCTATTCCGGGATCCTGAAGTCGGGCGACAATGTGTTCAATCCGGTGCGCGGGCGGCGCGAGCGGGTCGGACGCATGCTCCTGATGCATGCCAATACCCGCGAGGACATCAAGGAAGCACGGGCAGGCGACATCGTGGCCCTGGCCGGTCTCAAGACGGTGGCCACCGGAGACACGCTTTCCGATCCCTCCGCTCCGGTCATTCTGGAGCGCATGGAGTTTCCGGAACCTGTGATCGAGGTCGCGGTGGAACCGCGCACCACCGGGGATCAGGAGAAAATGGCAACGGCGCTGTCGCGCCTTGCCCAGGAAGACCCGTCATTCCGGGTGCAGACCGATGCGGAGAGCGGCCAGACCATCATCAGCGGTATGGGTGAGCTTCATCTCGAAATCCTGGTTGACCGCATGAAACGCGAATTCAAGGTGGACGCCAGTGTCGGGGCGCCGCAGGTCGCGTATCGCGAAACGATTTCCCGGCCGGTTGACGTGGATTACATCCACAAGAAGCAGACCGGCGGTGCCGGCCAGTATGCCCGGATCCAGATCACATTTGAGCCGGCCGAGCCCGGCAGCGGGCTGAACTTCGCCTCGACCGTTGTGGGCGGGGCGGTTCCCAGGGAGTTTATCCCGGGCGTCGAAAAGGGACTCATGGAGGCCTCAACCAGCGGAGTTCTGGCAGGGTTTCCGATCACGGACATGCAGATGACCCTGACGGACGGCGACAGCCACGATGTGGATTCCTCGGTGATGGCCTTCGAACTTGCGGCGCGGGCGGCCCTGCGCGAAGGCGTCGAAAAGGCGGCGCCTCGGCTTCTTGAGCCGATGATGCGGGTGGAAGTTGTCACGCCGGAAGACTATATGGGCGATATCATCGGCGATCTCAACGGGAGACGGGGCAGCATTCAGGGGATGGACTCCCAGGGAAATGCCCGGGTCATTCGGGCGATGGTGCCGTTGGCCAACATGTTCGGCTATGTCAACAATCTGCGTTCCATGAGCCAGGGCCGGGCCCAGTACAGCATGCATTTCGATCACTATGAACAGGTGCCTCAGGGCGTGGCGGAGGAAGTCCGCGCCAGCCTGGCCTGATTCAATCCGGAGACCATAGACATGGCGAAGCAGAAGTTTGACCGGACGAAGCCTCACTGCAATGTGGGTACGATTGGTCATGTTGATCACGGCAAGACGACGTTGACGGCGGCGATCACGAAGATTCTTGCGGAGTCGGGTGGAGCCGAGTTCACGGCGTATGACGACATTGACAAGGCTCCCGAGGAGCGGGAGCGTGGGATCACGATTGCGACGGCTCATGTAGAGTATGAGACGGAGAACCGTCATTACGCGCATGTGGACTGTCCGGGTCATGCGGATTATGTGAAGAACATGATCACGGGTGCGGCGCAGATGGATGGTGCGATTCTTGTTGTGAGTGCTGCGGATGGTCCGATGCCCCAGACGCGCGAGCATATTCTTCTGGCGCGTCAGGTTGGTGTTCCTGCGATTGTTGTTTACATGAACAAGGTTGACCAGGTTGACGACGAGGAGCTTGTCGAGCTTGTCGAGCTTGAGATCCGGGAGTTGCTGAGTTCGTATGATTTTCCGGGGGATGACATTCCGGTTGTGAAGGGTTCGGCGTTGATGGCGCTTGAGGGTTCGGATGAGGCTCTGGGCCGGTCTTCGGTTCTGGAATTGATGGCGGCGGTTGACAGTTATGTTCCGCAGCCGGAGCGTGCGAAGGACCAGCCGTTTTTGATGCCGATTGAGGATGTGTTTTCGATATCGGGCCGCGGGACGGTTGTGACGGGTCGGATTGAGCGCGGGATTGTGAAGGTTGGCGACCCGGTTGAGATTGTGGGGATCCGGGACACGTCGACGACGGTTGTGACTGGTGTTGAGATGTTCCGGAAGCTTCTGGATTCGGGTGAGGCGGGAGACAATGTGGGGTGTCTTCTTCGCGGTGTTGACCGGACGTCGGTTGAGCGGGGTCAGGTTCTTGCGGCCCCGAAGTCGATTACGCCGCACACGCGTTTCAAGGCGGAGGCGTATATCCTGACGAAGGAGGAGGGTGGTCGTCACACGCCGTTTTTCTCCAACTACCGTCCCCAGTTTTACTTTCGCACGACGGATGTGACGGGTGAGGTTCGTCTTGCGGAGGATGTGCAGATGGTGATGCCGGGAGACAATGTCTCGATGGAGGTTGACCTGATCTCGCCGATTGCGATGGATGAAGGCGTGCGGTTTGCGATCCGCGAAGGCGGACGCACCGTCGGCGCCGGCGTCGTCGCCGCAATCGGAGAGTAAGGGACCGGGGCGCCTGCGGGGGACGGAACATGGACAACCAGAATATCCGGATACGCCTGAAGGCGTTTGATCACAGGGTCCTGGACGCCTCGACCAATGAAATCGTCGAGACGGCCAAGCGGACCGGTGCCGAGGTGCGGGGGCCCATTCCCCTTCCCACCAAGATCGAGAAATACACCGTCCTGCGCTCCCCTCATGTTGACAAGAAATCGCGCGAACAGTTCGAGATCCGGACCTGCAAGCGCCTGCTCGATATCATTGACCCGACGCCCCAGACGGTGGATGCGCTCATGAAGCTCGACCTTGCCGCCGGCGTTGATGTCGAGATCAAGCTCTAGCCATGCGATCGGGGGTGATCGCCCGCAAGGCGGGCATGACACGGCTGTTTCTCGACGGGGGCGAACGGGTTCCCGTGACCGTGCTCGAACTGGAATCGTGCCAGGTGGTTGCTGTCCGGACAGCGGACAACGATGGCTACAACGCGGTCCAGGTCGGTGCCGGCCAGGCCCGGCCCAAGACGGTGACGAAACCGATGCGGGGGCATTTTGCGCGGGCCGAGGTCGAGCCAAAGACCCGTCTCCGCGAGTTCCGGGTGAGCGAGGACGCGCTTCTCGAGGTCGGAGACGAGTTTGTGGCCGATCATTTTGTGGTCGGGCAGGATGTGGACGTTGCCGCCGTGTCCATCGGCAAGGGTTTTGCCGGCGGCATGAAGCGCCACAATTTCGGCGGCCTCGAGGCCTCCCATGGCGTATCCATCAGTCACCGCAGCCATGGCTCGACAGGCAATGCCCAGGACCCGGGCAAGGTGTTCAAGGGTAAGAAAATGGCCGGCCATCTCGGCAACCGGCGGGTGACGGTGCAGAACCTCAGGGTCATACGCACCGATGCGGAACGCGGCCTGATTCTGGTTAAGGGCAATGTGCCCGGCCATGTCGGAACCTGGGTCGAGATCCGGGATGCCGTCAAGCGGCCGCTGCCCGAGGAAGCGCCGTTTCCGGCGGGGCTGCGCCCGGCAGCGAAGGAAGAAGGCGGGAGCGATCCGTCATGAAGTGCGATGTCGTCACGCTCGATAATGAAACGTCGGGAACGATCGAACTGGCCGATACGGTATTCGGTGCCGCGGTCCGGGCCGATCTTCTGGCGCGCATGGTGAACTGGCAACTGGCCAGGCGAAGGTCGGGTTCCCACAAGGTGCGGACGGTGTCGGAAGTGCGCGGAACCACCGCGAAGCCGCATCGCCAGAAAGGTACGGGCCGGGCCCGGGCCGGTTCGCGAACGGCGGCCGGACGCCGCGGCGGCGGCATTTCTGCAGGACCCGTATTGAGGGACCATGCCCACAAGCTTCCGAAAAAGGTCCGCCGCCATGCGATGCGTTCCGCCCTGTCAAGCAAGCAGGCAACAGGCCAGCTGGCCATTCTCGAGGAGGCCAGCCTGGACGCGCCGCGCACCCGCGACCTCGCGGACAAGCTGGCGGCGCTGGGCTGGCGCAACGTCCTGATCGTGACCGGTGGTGAAACAGATCTCAATCTGGCGCGCGCGGCGGCCAACCTGCCCCATGTCGATATTCTCCCGCAACAGGGGGCCAATGTGTATGACATCCTGCGGCGCGACATGCTGGTCCTCACCAGGGACGCCGCGATGCACCTTCAGGGGCGGCTGTCATGAGCTGGAAATATCATCGCAACGTGAAGATCACGCATGACGCGGCCTGTGACGTCATACTGTCTCCGGTTGTCACCGAAAAATCGAGCGCCGGGGCCGAGGTCAACCAGGTTACGTTTCGTGTGCCGCTGACGGCGACCAAACCGGTGATCCGGGCAGCCGTCGAGACCCTGTTCGATGTGCAGGTCAAGTCAGTCAACACGCTCCGCCAGTCGGGCAAGACCAAACGTGTGCGGGGACGGCCCGGTCGCCGGTCGGATTACAAGAAGGCGATTGTGACGCTGGAAGACGGTCATTCGGTTGATGTGATGTTGGGGGTCTGAACGATGGCACTCAAGCAATACAAGCCCACGACATCCTCGAGCCGCGGCCTGGTTCTGGTCGACCGGTCTGACCTGTGGAAGGGGCGGCCTGTCAAGACGCTGACCGAAGGTCTCGGCAAGAGCGGCGGGCGCAACAATCACGGACGGATCACCCAGCGCCGCCGGGGCGGCGGCCACAAGCGCCTGTATCGGATCATTGACTTCAGGCGCCGCAAGTTTGACGTTCCGGGGACGGTGGAACGGATCGAATACGATCCCAACCGTTCGGCCTTCATTGCACTCCTGAATTATGAGGACGGCGAGCAGGCCTATATCCTGGCGCCGCAAAGGATCGGTCCCGGTGATGTGGTGATTGCCAGTATGCGTGCCGACATCAAGCCGGGCAACGCGATGCCGATGGAGAATATTCCGGTTGGCACGATCATCCATAATGTTGAAATGAAGCCGGGCCGAGGCGGTCAGATTGCGCGCGCAGCCGGCACCTATGTCCAGCTGATCGGCAAGGATTCGGGTCGGGCGCAGCTCAGGCTGTCTTCCGGAGAACTCCGGATGGTCCCCGCCCGCTGCATGGCCACGATCGGTGCGGTTTCCAATGCGGATCAGCAGAACATAAACCTGGCGAAGGCAGGCCGCAGCCGCTGGCTTGGCCATCGGCCCAAGGTGCGCGGGGTCGCCATGAATCCGGTCGACCATCCGCATGGCGGCGGCGAGGGCCGCTCGTCCGGCGGACGGCATCCTGTGACTCCGTGGGGACGGCCCACCAAGGGCGCACGGACCCGCGGCAAGAAACGGTCCGATGCCATGATCATGCGCCGACGCCGCAAGAAGAAATAGGGAGCGCTCCTTTGGCCCGTTCAGTCTGGAAAGGTCCGTTTGTCGACGGCTATCTCCTCAAGAAGGCGGAAGCGGTACGCGCGTCGGGACGCCGGGACGTCATTCGCACCTGGTCGCGCCGTTCGACAATCCTGCCACAGTTCGTCGGTCTCACCTTCGGCGTACATAACGGACGCAGGCACATTCCCGTGCTGGTCACGGAAAACATGGTCGGCCACAAGTTCGGTGAATTCGCGCCGACCCGGACCTATTTCGGTCATGCGGCCGACAAGCGGGCGAGAAGGCGCTGAGATGGGAAAGAAATCACGGCCGCGCCGCCTTGGCTATGAGGAGGCAAGCGCGTATGGCAATCGCATCCGCGTCAGCCCGCAAAAACTCAACCTGGTGGCCAGTTCGATTCGCGGAATGGGCTGCGAGGAGGCGCTGATGGAGCTGACATTCTCGCAAAAGCGCATCGCGAGGACGGTGAAGTCGATCTTGCAGTCGGCGATTGCAAATGCGGAGAACAATCACCAGCTCGATATTGATCGTCTGGTGGTCTCGGAAGCCACGGTGGGCCGGTCGCTGGTGATGAAACGCTTCCGGGCCCGGGCGCGTGGCCGGGTCGGGCGGATCCAGAAGCCCTTCAGCAACCTGTTGATCGTGCTGCGGGAAGTCGAGGAGGAGGCGTAATGGGTCAGAAAGTCAATCCGGTCGGACTTCGCCTCGGCATCAACCGGACCTGGGATTCGCGCTGGTACGCCAATGACGGCCAGTATGGAGACCTTTTGCTGGAAGATATCCGGCTCAGGGATTACCTGTTCGGGCGTCTGTCGCAGGCGGCAGTCAGCCGTGTCGTCATCGAGCGGCCGGCCGGCAAGGCGCGGGTCACGATCCATTCGGCGCGCCCGGGGGTCGTGATCGGCAAGAAGGGTGCTGATATCGAGCAGCTGCGGCGCGATGTGGCGGCACTGAGCCAGAGCGAGATCCATCTCAACATCGTGGAAATCCGCAAGCCCGAGATCAATGCCCGGCTGGTGGCCGAGAATATTGCACAGCAGCTTGAACGCCGGGTCGCATTCCGCCGTGCCATGAAGCGCGCGGTGCAGCAAGCGATCCGGCTTGGCGCCCTCGGCATTCGCATCAATTGTGCGGGCCGGCTTGGCGGCGCCGAGATTGCGCGGACGGAGTGGTACCGGGAAGGCCGGGTGCCGTTGCATACGCTGCGCGCCGATGTCGATTACGGGACCGCGACCGCGCGCACAACCTACGGGTCCTGCGGCGTCAAGGTTTGGGTGTTCAACGGCGAGATTCTGGCTCATGACCCGATGGCCCAGGACAAGCGCCTTCAGGAACAGCAAATCAGCCGCTAGGCACGAAGAACCGGACCAGGATCATGCTTGCACCGAAACGAACAAAATACCGCAAGGCCCACAAGGGCCGGATCAAGGGCAAGGCCAAGTCCGCGACGACCCTGAATTTCGGGTCGTACGGGTTGAAGGCGCTGGCGCCGGGACGGATCACGGCGCGGCAGATCGAGGCATCGCGCCGTGCGATCACACGGCATATGCGTCGGTCCGGGCGGGTCTGGATCCGCATTTTTCCCGATGTGCCGGTGTCGCAGAAGCCCGCAGAGGTCCGGCAGGGCAAGGGCAAGGGCACGCCCGAATACTGGGCAGCCCGGGTCCGTCCGGGACGGATCATGTTCGAGATCGACGGGGTTTCCGGGGATATGGCGCAGACGGCGCTTGAGCTGGGAGCGGCCAAACTTCCGATCAAGACCCGGGTGGTGACGAGGCTCATCGGAGCCGGGAGTTGACGTCATGATGAAGGCGGAAGACTTGCGGCACAAGACGCCCGATGAGCTCAGCGATGCGTTGCACAACCTGAAACGCGAGCAGTTGAACCTGCGTTTCCAGGCGGCATCAGGCGAGCTCGAATCGACCAGCCGGATGCGCGAGGTGCGCCGCGATGTCGCGCGCATCAAAACGATCATAAACGAACGTCGCCGCCTGGCTGACGGTCAGGAGAGTGCGTGATGTCGAGGCGAGTCCTGCGGGGGACTGTGGTGTCTGACGGGCCGGACAAGACGGTGATTGTCCGGGTGGACCGGCAGGTGCGTCATCCCCTTTACAAGAAGATCATCCGCCGTTCGAAGAAATTTGCGGCGCACGATCCGGAGAACCGGTTCCGCACCGGCGACCTTGTCCGAATTCGCGAGTGCCGGCCGGTTTCACGGACGAAGTCGTGGGAAGTGATCGCCGCTGACGAGGCCGGGGCCGGGGAGCCGCAAGCATGATCATACCGGAATCCAGCCTGCAGATTGCGGACAATTCGGGTGCGCGCCGGGTCCAGTGTATCCGCATCCTCGGCGGATCGAAGCGGCGCTGGGCCACCATCGGTGACGTCATCATCGTCACGGTCAAGGAAGCGATTCCCAGGGGACGGGTGAAAAAGGGCGAAATTCACCGTGCGGTGATCGTCCGCACGGCCAAGGAAATTCATCGCGAAGACGGGACAACCATCCGGTTCGACCGCAATGCGGCGGTGTTGCTGAACAACGCCAATGAACCGATCGGGACGCGAATCTTCGGGCCGGTGACGCGGGAACTGCGCGCCCGGCGTTACATGAAGATCATTTCGCTTGCGCCCGAGGTTCTCTAGGGGAGTCGGGATCATGGCTGCTCGGATCAGGAAGAAGGATCAGGTCGTGGTGATTTCGGGCCGCGACAAGGGCCGCAAGGGTGAAGTTGTGAAGGTGCTCACGGATGAAGGGCGGGCGCTGGTTTCCGATGTCAATATGGTGAAGCGCCACCAGAGGCAGACCCAGACCCAGCAGGGCGGGATTGTGAACAAGTCGGCATCGATCCATCTGTCCAACCTTGCCTTGCTTGATCCCGAGAGCGGCAAACCGACACGTGTCGGTTTCCGTACACTTGAAGATGGCCGCAAGGTTCGTTTCGCCCGTCGTTCGGGCGAGGATATCGACTAGGGAGGTCGTCATGGCCAGTCGTCTTGGCGAAATTTATCGGAGTGAAATCCGGCCCGCCCTGCAGGAGCAGTTCGGGTTTTCCAATCCGATGGAGATTCCCCGCCTTGAGAAGGTTGTGCTCAATATGGGCGTTGGCGAGGCGGTCGCGGACTCGAAAAAGATTGAGGGCGCTTCCCGGGACCTGACCGTGATATCGGGGCAGAAACCGGTGATCATCAGCGCCCGCAAGTCGGTGGCGACGTTCAAGTTGCGGGCGGGAATGAATATTGGCGTCAAGGTCACCTTGAGGCGCGAACGCATGTATGAATTTGTCGACCGTCTCATCAATATTGCGCTGCCCAGGGTGCGCGACTTTCGGGGACTGTCGCCGAAGAGTTTCGACGGCCGGGGCAATTATGCGATGGGGTTGCGTGAGCAGATCGTGTTTCCCGAGATCGACTATGACCAGGTCGATGATTTCCGGGGGATGGATGTTGTGGTCTGCACCACAGCCCCTGACGACGAGCAGGCCCGGGCCCTTCTCCGGGGCTTCAATTTCCCGTTTACGAATTGACGGGGCAGGGAGGACACCATGGCAAAGAAGAGCGCCATTGAACGCAACCGGAAGCGCGCCCGGCTGGCCAGAAAATACGAGGCCAGGCGAGCGCGTCTCAAGGCGATTGCCAATGACCGCAACCTGCCGGTTGAAGACCGGTTCCGGAGCCGGATGCAGCTTGCGGAGCTTCCGCGCAATTCGTCACCGGTGCGGGTCCGCAATCGTTGCGAGGTCACCGGTCGAACCCGCGGTGTCTACCGCAAATTCAAGATGTCGCGCATTGCACTCAGGGAACTTGCCTCGTCGGGCATGATTCCCGGAATGGTCAAGTCCAGCTGGTAGAAAGTGCCATCATGAGCATGTCTGATCCGATTGGCGATCTTCTCACTCGCATTCGCAACGGGCAAAGGGCCAACAAGACGGCGGTCCTTTCGCCAGGTTCGAAATTGCGGGCGAATATCCTTGAGGTTCTCAAACGCGAGGGCTATATCCGCGGTTACGAGACCGAGCAGATCCGTCCGGGTGTGTCCCAGATCCGGATCGAGCTCAAATATCATGAGGGTGCGCCGGTTATCCGTCACATCCAGCGGGTCTCGCGGCCGGGCCGTCGCGTTTATTCGAAAATCAAGGACCTGTCCCGGGTTTATAACGGTTTGGGAATTTCGGTCCTGTCGACGCCCAATGGTGTCATGTCGGACCGTGAGGCGCGTGCGGCCAATGTCGGCGGCGAGGTGATCTGTGAAGTGTTCTGATCCCCGGCGACTGCCGATGCCATCGGGAGGGTTGTCATGTCACGTGTAGGGCTGTCGCCCATTGTCATTCCCGACGGCGTCGATGTCCGTGTTGCCGGTCGCGAAGTCGTGGCGAAAGGGAGTCTCGGAGAACTGTCCATGACGGTCACCGATTCAGTTTCGGTGGACCATGCCGACGGTCAGATTCGGGTCTCGCCCCGGGATGAGTCCAAGCGTTCGCGGGCGTTGTGGGGGACCACGCGATCGCTCCTGAACAACATTGTCGAGGGTGTCTCCAGGGGTTTTGAGCGCCGCCTTCAGATTTCGGGGGTGGGGTATCGGGCCCAGCTCCAGGGCGAGGTCCTGGTGCTGCAACTGGGATACAGCCATGAGGTACGCTATCCGGTTCCGGACGGGATCACGATTGCGGTCCCGAGCCAGACCGAGATTGTGGTTACAGGCATTGACCGCCAGAAGGTCGGGCAGACGGCGGCGGTGATCCGGGCATTCCGCAAGCCTGAGCCCTACAAGGGCAAGGGTATCCGTTATTCGGACGAAATCATTGTTCGCAAGGAAGGCAAGAAGAAGTAGCAATGGCACGGGACAAGAGCGTCAAGATGCGGCGGTGCATGCGCGTCCGCCGGCGGCTGCGGAAGCGGTCCGAGGGGCGGCCCCGGCTTTCGGTGTTCCGGTCCAACCGTTACATTTATGCGCAGCTCATCGATGATTCCAGCGGCCGCACACTGGCGTCGGCTTCGAGCCTGGAGGGTGCGGTGGAAAGCGGCAATGGCTGCGGGGTTGCGGCAGCGGTCGGCAAGCTGGTTGCTGACCGTGCGGTGGCGCAGGGTATCACCGAGGTGGTTTTTGACCGCGGCCCCTATCTCTATCACGGCCGGGTGCGCGCCCTGGCCGACGCGGCCCGCGAAGGCGGGCTGAACTTCTAGGAGAGCGCGGATGGCACGCAATCCCCGGCGGGAACGGGAACGGGAACCACGATCGGAACAGAGCGATCTGGTCGACAAGCTCGTCAGTATCAATCGCGTAGCAAAAGTGGTGAAGGGCGGCCGGCGCTTCGGCTTTGCGGCCCTGGTTGTTGTGGGCAACCAGAAGGGTGAGGTCGGTTTCGGGTCCGGAAAGGCGCGGGAAGTCCCGGAGGCCATTCGCAAGGGGACCGAGAAGGCGAAGCGCAACCGGATCACAGTCCCGTTGCG
The DNA here is from genome assembly GCA_965221485.1 of Alphaproteobacteria bacterium. Taxonomy (GTDB): domain Bacteria; phylum Pseudomonadota; class Alphaproteobacteria; order MPNO01; family UBA830; genus JAJEBT01. The sequence goes on from OZ244893.1 coordinate 4,461,903, forward strand.
CGAGGGGCGGACCCTGCATCACGACGTTTATGGCCGGTTCGGTGCCGGCAAGGTGATCCTGCGGGCGGCTCCGGCAGGGACAGGAATTATCGCCGGCGGTCCGATGCGGGCGGTTCTGGAATCGCTCGGGGTTCAGGATGTTGTTGCGAAGTCACTGGGCAGCCAGAACCCGCACAATATGATCAAGGCCACATTTGATGCGCTGCGCCGGCTTCAGGCGCCGCGCCAGGTTGCCAGCCGCCGCAGTCGGAAGGTGTCGGATATTCTCGGCCATCGTCCCGATCGCGGACGGGAACAGAACGCATGACAGCGTCGGGGCGTGTTCGTGTGACGCAGGTCCGGAGCCCGATCGGGCGGCCGGGTGACCAGCGTGCCACGCTTCGGGGTCTGGGACTGGACAAGATGCATCGGTCCCGGGTGCTTGAAGATACCGCGGCGGTGCAGGGCATGATCAACAAGGTGAGGCACCTCTTGCGGGTCGAGGACCTGCCGGATGGCGATGCGCGGGAAGGGGAAAATGCGTCTGAATGAATTGTCGGACCGGCCCGGCGCCAGAACACCGCGGCAGCGTGTTGGCCGGGGTATTGGCAGCGGCACGGGCAAGACCGCAACCCGCGGGCACAAGGGACAGAAGTCGAGAAGCGGTGTTTCCCTTCTCGGGTTCGAGGGCGGCCAGATGCCGCTGCACCGGCGCCTGCCCAAGGCGGGTTTCCGGAACCGGTTTCGCCGCAACTACCGCGTGGTCAATCTCGGTCGGCTGCAAAAGGCGATTGATGCCGGGAAGCTCGATATCAGTCAGCCCGTGACGGAAGCCGGGCTGGCAGCGGCCGGCGTGATAAAGTCTGTGCGCGACGGCGTCCGGTTGCTTGGCAGGGGGACCATTACATCAGCGGTGACGGTGGAAATCAGCGGAGCTTCGGCACGTGCGATTGCGGCTCTTGAGGCAGCGGGCGGCAAGTTCGTTGCGTTGGAGAGGCGTGCCCAGGATTCGGACGAGGGCTAGACCATGGCGTCGGCGGCGGAACAGCTCGCTTCACAGATCAGCTTTTCCAATCTGGCCAAAGCGACGGAACTGAAGAAGCGAATCTGGTTCACGCTGGGGGCCCTGATCATTTACCGGCTGGGGACCTGGATTCCCCTGCCTGGCATCGATCCGGCCATTCTGAAGGATATTTTCCAGCAGCAGGCCGGCGGCATTCTCGGCATGTTCGACATGTTTGCGGGTGGCGCATTTGGCCGCATGACGATCTTTGCGCTCAATATCATGCCGTATATTTCCGCGGCGATCATCATGCAGCTTCTGCAGGCGATCCATCCTCACTTCGAGGCTCTCAAGAAAGAGGGCGAGGTCGGGCGCAAGAAGCTGAACCAGTATACCCGTTACGGAACGGTGTTTCTGGCGGCGCTTCAGGCCTACGGGATTTCGGTGGGGCTTGAGGGCATGACGGGCTCCCAGGGCTCGGCGGTGATCGATCCGGGAATGTTTTTCCGTGCGACAACTGTGATCACGCTTGTGGGCGGCACCATTTTCCTGATGTGGCTGGGAGAGCAGATTACCGCGCGGGGTGTCGGCAATGGAATCTCGCTGATCATTTTCGCGGGAATTGTGGCCAATCTTCCGGCCGCTCTGGCGGGCACGCTGGAGCTGGGCCGGACGGGAGCGCTGTCGGCGCTGGTCATCCTGTTCCTTCTGGCTTTTTCGGTGGCAGTGATCACCTTTATCGTGTTTGTCGAGCGGGCGCAGCGTCGGGTTCTGGTGCAGTATCCCAAGCGTCAGCAGGGCAACCGGATGTTTGGCGGCGAGAGTTCGCATATTCCGCTCAAGATCAACACGGCGGGTGTCATTCCGCCGATTTTCGCGAGTTCACTACTGCTGCTGCCGATCACGGTTGCCAGTTTCTCGGCCAGTTCGGGGCCCGAATGGATGGGGGCTGTAACGGCCTATCTTGGCCGCGGCCAGCCCGGTTATCTTCTGATCTATGCCGGGCTGATCATCTTCTTCGCCTTCTTCTACACGTCGGTTGTCTTCAATCCGACGGAGACTGCGGACAATTTGCGCCGCTATGGCGGTTTTCTGCCCGGCATCCGCCCGGGCCGGAATACGGCGGAATATCTTGATTATGTTTTGACGCGTCTGACGGTTGTGGGAGCCGCTTATCTGACCGCGATCAGTATCATGCCGGAGCTTCTGATCGCCCAGTACGGGGTGCCGTTCTACTTCGGAGGGACGAGTCTGCTCATTGTGGTCACGGTGACGATGGACACGGTGGCGCAGGTCCAGTCCCATCTGATTGCGCATCAGTATGAGGGGCTTGTGCGCCGGTCGCGGTTGCGGGGACGCCGCCGATGAAGCTGATTTTGCTGGGCCCGCCCGGCGCCGGCAAGGGAACCCAGGCGAAGCGTCTCGAGGATGAGCGGAGTCTGGTCCAGCTCTCCACCGGAGACATGCTGCGGGCGGCGGTCGCATCAGGGAGTGATCTTGGCAAGCGGGCGAAGGAGATTATGGAACGGGGCGAGCTGGTTCCCGATGACGTGATGGTGGTGATGATACGGGATCGTGTGGCCGAGCCGGACTGTGCCGGTGGCTTTGTTCTGGACGGGTTTCCGCGCACGGTTGCCCAGGCGGAGGCCCTGGACCGGATGCTTGAGGAAAGCGGCGCCAGCCTGGACCATGTCATCGAGATGCAGGTTGATGATGGCGCTCTCGTAGCCCGGATTGCCGGACGGTTCAGTTGCGCCGACTGCGGTGCCGGCTATCACGACGAGTTCAAAAGACCGGCAGTGGACGGTGTCTGTGATGTCTGCGGAGGGACATCCCTGATCCGGCGTGAGGATGATCGGGAGGAAACCGTACGCGTTCGCCTCAAGGCCTACCATGCCCAGACTGCGCCTTTGCTTCCCTATTACAGGGACCGGTCGGTTTTGCGGACAGTGGACGGGATGGCCGGCATGGACGAGGTTGCACAGGAAATCTCCGGGGTTCTGGACGGGCGTGATGCTTGACAGAAGCGGTCCTGTTTCTATAATCGCGCAGCCCGGTCGCGGGGACGCCGAGCGAAGATCCGACTTTGAAAGCGTAAGGGAGATGGCGTAGTGGCACGCATATCGGGTGTGAACCTTCCCAACAAGCCGGTTGCGACAGCGCTCACCTATATCTACGGGATAGGCCGCAGTACGGCGGCACAGATTTGCGAGAAAGCGAGTGTGGACGGACATGTTCGTGCCAATGATCTCGGGGATCACGAGCTCGGCCGGATTCGTGATGTGATCAGCCGCGATCATGTTATTGAGGGTGACTTGCGCCGTGAGCAGGCGATGAATATCAAGCGTCTTATGGACCTGGGTTGCTATCGCGGGTTGCGGCACCGTCGCAACTTGCCGGTTCGAGGGCAGCGGACGCACACCAACGCCCGCACGCGCAAGGGCAAGGCCCGTCCGATTGCCGGCAAGAAGTGACCGGCGGGGACGGCGGAGAAGGGAATGGCACGACAGGCACAGACACGCGTTCGCCGGCGCGAGCGCAAGAACATCAGCGCCGGGGTCGCGCATGTCAACGCGACGTTCAACAATACGATGATCACGATATCGGATGCCCAGGGAAACGTGATTTCCTGGTCTTCGGCGGGCTCGCAGGGATTCAAGGGATCGCGAAAATCGACCCCTTACGCCGCCCAGATGGCAGGTGAGGATGCGGGCCGGAAGGCGCAGGAACACGGGATGCAAACCCTGGAAGTGGAAGTCAAGGGCCCGGGCTCGGGCCGGGAGTCTGCATTGCGGGCCCTGCAGGCGGTGGGGTTTACCATTACGGCCATTCGCGATGTCACTCCCATTCCACATAATGGTTGCCGGCCGCGGAAGCGCCGACGGGTGTGAAGGTGCCGCCCCTGCAGCGGGCAGCCAGAAAATCAACGATATTTTCGCGGAGCCTTGCTCCGAAAGGGATTTTTGATGATGGCCAATGAGAAGAACTGGCATGATCTCATCAAGCCGGCCCGGCTGGTGGTCGAGCGGGGCGCTGATGAGCACCGGTTGGCGACGATCACAGCGGAGCCGCTGGAGCGGGGGTTCGGAACCACGCTGGGGAATGCCCTGCGCCGTGTGCTGTTGTCCTCGCTGCGAGGGGCTGCGGTGACGGCGGTACAGGTCGCTGGTGTGCTCCATGAGTTTTCCTCGATCCCCGGTGTCCGGGAGGACGTGACCGATGTGATCCTGAACATCAAGTCTCTGGCGATCCGGATGAGCGGGGATGGGCCGCGCCGGGTCACGTTGGAGGGTCAGGGCCCGGGTGAGATCACGGCCGGCATGATCCGGACCAGCCATGATGTCGAGATCATTGATCCGGATCAGCTGATCTGTACGCTGGACCGGGAAAGCCGGATTTCCATGGAGCTGACGATTGACAGCGGCAAGGGATATGTTCCGGCGTCGGAAAACCGTTCCGAAGATGATCCGATCGGTCTGGTCCCTGTAGATGCTGTTTTCAGTCCGGTGCGGCGGGTGTCCTATCGGGTGGAGAATGCCCGCGTCGGTCAGCGGACCGACTATGACAAGCTGGTCATGGAGATCGAAACAAATGGCATCGTGACCCCGGAGGATGCGCTCGCGCTTGCGGCCCGTATTCTCCAGGAGCAGTTGACGATGTTCATCAATTTCGAGGAGCCGCGGGCCATCGAGGTGTCGGACGAATCTGCCGAACTGGATTTCAACCGTCACCTTTTGCGCAAGGTCAACGAGCTCGAGCTTTCGGTCCGGTCGGCCAACTGCCTGAAGAACGACAATATCGTCTATATCGGAGATCTGGTGCAGAAGACCGAACAGGAGATGCTTCGGACCCCGAATTTTGGACGCAAGTCCCTGAACGAAATCCGGGAGGTCCTCAGTCAGATGGGTCTGACGCTTGGCATGGAATGTGTCGACTGGCCGCCCGACAATATCGAGGATATGCGCAAGCGGCTTGAGGAGCCGTTCTGAGAGCGCCGGAAGAGAGGATTGAACAATGCGTCATCGCATGAGTGGCCGAAAGCTCAACCGCACGAGCGCCCATCGCAAGGCAATGTTGGCCAATATGGCGGCGGCCCTGATCAAGCATGAGCAGATCAGGACGACCTTGCCAAAGGCGAAAGAATTACGCCCGGTGGTCGAAAAGCTGATCACGCTGGGCAAGCGGGGCGACCTGCATGCGCGGCGCATTGCGGTCTCGCGACTTCATGGCGACCGGAAAATAGCTGCAAAGTTGTTCACGACACTGGCGGAGCGTTACAGTGACCGTCCAGGTGGCTATACCCGCTGCGTCAAGGCCGGTTTCCGCTATGGCGACTGCGCTCCCATGGCGATCATAGAGCTTATTGACCGCGACGAAGAGGCCAAGGGGCAGGATTCAGGCCCGCAGGTGAGCGAAGACACTGAAGATGAGGAATAGCCGTCCCGGATCGCAGGCGGCGAACAGCATGGGAATCAGGAATTCCCCGAGCGATTGACTCTTCTTTCGTCAACCAGGCGCATTTCCAGCGCGAAGACGTGAGCGTCCTCGGCGCCCATTGAGCGGAGCGCTTCGGCCAGCGCGATCACATATTCCCTGTTGGGCCCGGACGGCCCCTTTGACTGGCGGACCTGCTCTGCAATCTCATCAAGCGGTGCTTCGCCGAGCCAGTTCGGATTTTGCGGCATGGCCACGTAAACCAGGCCCTGGACCCGGGTGCCATCGTCCATGAGCCTCAGGTTGACCTCCTGGAGCGAGTAGCCTCCTTTCTCGCGATGGTCGAGATAGTCCATGACGCCGTGCCGGTGGCGGCCATCCAGCCGAAAGGCACGCCCCCAGCACACGGAACCGGGCTCCCGGACGAGGGTAACGACGCGACCAGGCGCACCGGGCACCCCGCGGTGGTCGGTTGAACCCTGCCAGAATCGCCGGGTCCAGCCGTGGACGGTAGCCGGTCTGTTTTCGGCAAAGGGAATTCCCGGTCGCCAGACCAGGGACCCGTATCCGAAAACCCAGAAATCGCTCATGGGAGAGCAAAGGGGTCGGTTTCGGGTGCGTGGAGAACGAAGGCTGCTCCGGCGCCCGCATCGGGATGAACGATGATCCGGTCCGGCAGGTCTCCGAGCAAGGGGACTCCTGCTTCCGCCAGAAAAAATCTTGTGGCCGCGATATCGCCGCTTTCGATGGCAACCGCCGCCATGAACGGAAGATCGGGAACGTGAATCCCGGGAAGCACGGTTTCACAGGATTCGGCTGTGCAGATGACGATTTCTCCGCGATCAAGGCTAATTCGAAAATTCTGTCCAACAGGCCGGGCGGCACAGCCGGTGAAGCGGGCGTAACGGGCCGCGGTTTCATCGACCGCGGCGGTGACAATCATGACACCGGAGAGCGCCTGGAGCGCATTCCGGCTGGCGGTCACCGATGGCTGCCATATGGCATCGGGGCTTTCGTGGCTCAGGATCTGCACGCGTCCTTCCGGCATCGGATTCGACGCGAGGCGCAGTACGGAGAACTGCGCTTCTGCTTCACCGTCGTCATCCAGGGCTACTGGTCTTCGCAGGGCGACGGGAGGTGCCGGATCGAACCCGGCGGCTTGCAGCCGGGTTGCAGCGGCCTCTGTATCGGCAACGGAAAAGGCGATGAGATGGAGCCCTTCATAGCGCGAACATGAGGCTTTCATTTCGCGGGTCAGGGGCGAATCGATGTCTTCGAGACGTACCAGGACTTCGAGGTAGCCGCGATGAATCATTGCGCAGCGATTGGCCGTTCCCGACCGGACCCGTGTCCCGTCGGGGAGAGCGTTGTGGTGTACGGTCAAGGGCGTCATGGGGAGACCGAGGCGGTGGAATGCTACAGAGGCCTGGTCCATGTCACGCACGAACCAGCCGACGTGATCGAGATAGATCCGGGTGCCTCTGGGGGTCTGGGACGGGGTGACAGCGGTCATGGGGGTGACGGAGGCCTCTCCGGCGCCGCGATCATGGGGATGTGGATCGGCGTTTCCGTTCGGACTGGTTCAGGCGTTGTAGCGGTCTTCGAAGGCAACGACGTCGGGGAATCCCATCAAGTCGTTGAATTCGCTGAAAGGAAACAGGCTGGTGCCGTTTCCTTCGACCCGACCCTGGTCATGCAAGGCGGTATATGCTGATGTCAGCGCTTCGCAGGCAGCAAGAAAACCAGCGGCCGGGAAGATTGCGAGGCGGTATCCCATGGCCCGGAGTTCGTCCGGTGTCATCACCGGGGTGGCGCCGCCATTGACCATATTGGCCATCAGCGGGACGCTGCTGCTGAAACGTTTGCAGATATCCTGCATTTCTTCCACATCGGAGGGGGCTTCGTAGAACAGGATATCGGCCCCCGCTTCGATGTAGAGTTCGGAGCGGCGCAGTGCCTCGTCCCGCCCGACGGCTTTCCGCGCGTCGGTTCGGGCGATGATGAGGGTCTCGTCGGACGCGCGGCTGTCGACGGCGACGCGGATCTTGGTGATCATTTCCTCGGCCGGGATCAGTTTCTGGCCAGTCAGATGGCCGCATTTCTTGGGAAATGCCTGATCCTCGATCTGGATTGCGGAAACGCCGGCCCGTTCGTAGCCGCGCACGGTTTCACGGACATTTACGGGTCCGCCATAGCCTGTATCCGCGTCGGCGATCAGGGGGGTTGTTGTTCCGCTGGCAATGCGTCCGGCTCTTTCGACCATATCGGAATAGGTGGCGATGCCGGCATCGGGCAGGCCGAGATGCGAGGCGACGGTTCCGGATCCTGTCATGTAGAGGGCGTGAAAGCCGATCCGGTCGGCGATTTTGGCTGAGATCATGTCGAACACACCGGGTGCGGTGATGAATTCCGTACTGTTCCGGACGGTGTAGGCAAGTGTGGAAGCGGGAGTCATGGGTGGCTCCTTCAGGATGTTATGGCTCCGGGTGGCAGATGAGAGCCGGCCGGAACCGGGCGGCCTTCGGTTACGGTTGATGGAGACCAAGGGGGTTCATGAAAGCTGGCGATTGTGATTGACGGCTGGAAACAGAAGGCTGGTTGTTCCTGGGTGATGAGGCAGTCTGTCAGCACGTCACGGGCAGGGTTGACTGTGATGGCACATGGTCAACCGGGCCCCATGCGGCGGATGTAGCAGTCACGGCCGCTTGCCTTCAGATCGGCGCATCGGGATGCGGCTTCACCTTTGGTGGGATGAATATGCGGGATGAGCACAAACCAGAAGGCGGCCGGGCCCGTCGACTTGCTCCGCTCAATGGTCAGACCGTCCCGGCCCAAACTGTCGCCATGGAGGCCCAACAGCCGACGGCGCTCTGCTTCTGCTCCTGTCCTCGTCCGCATCGCCGCCAGCTGGACCTGGTATCCTGCAGCCATTGCTGCACCGCGCCTGGATGCGCGCTTGTCCGGATCTGGTTCAGCGGGTGCGGGCGTGTCACTGACGGCGTTTTCTGCCGGAGCCGGTTCTGTTTCGCTCGAACGGACGGGGAGAGACGTGGCGGCCGGGAAGCCGGATATCCGGGTCTCGTCCCTGGCCGCAGCGTTAACAGCGGCGTCTGTCCGGGGTCGATGCTGTCGGCTGGTCAGTGCGGCGGCAGGGAAGGCGGGGCCGGAGCCATCCGGCATCTTGATTTTCAGCTGAAGGTCAAACTGGAAGTCAGGCGCTCCGTCGCCATCTGTTCGACGTTCGCCTCCAAGGTCAAGGCTGAGGCCGTCTGATCCCGACGAACCGAACTCCAGACCCACGCGCTGACGCTGTGCTCCTTCCGAGGCGAGGTCCACCTCACCGTAGGCTGTTGCCACTCCGGAGCCAAGGCGCAGCCCATACCCGGCACGGGCGGTCAGGGCGCCGCGCACATCTTCTGTGGTCCAGTCGTTAGAAAATGCGTTGTCCGGATCCAGGTCACCAGCATTCTGCAGACCCCAGCGCGGTCCGAGAGAGAACGATAATCCCTGGCCGTCCGCCTCGGGCGCCAAACGGGCTTCCAGTCCAAGCCCCCATGCTTGCAGGTGATCCGAAGAATTGAAGGCCAGCCAGCGTCCTTCCGCATCAAGCGTGAACCGCGATCCCGGCCATCCCATCGAAAATCCGCCGGAAACCTCAAGTCCGGTTCCCGTCGCTCCGTCTCCTCCGTCATGGCGGACTGCCAGAGAGCCGAACGGGGACATACGGGATCCGTCGCCAAGATTTTCGAAACGCGCCTCGACACCGCCCCGGAGCTGCCAGACATCGGCATCAAGATCCGACAGTGCTCCATCGCTGGTATCGGTTGCCATCCGGGCCAGTCCTGCATCACCGATCAGGGACAGGTCCAGCCTGTCCAGCCGGGTCACCGGCCAGCGCCCCGAAACCGTTCCCAGTGTCATGGAGAGATCGGCCGTATCCGTGCTTCCGTCTGACGCGCGGTGTTCCGCATCTCCGCTGCCGATCCCGAAGAGAAAGCGCAGGTTGCCACCGTCATGGGTTCCCAGACTGAGATACGGCCAGGCCGTTGTCAGGTTGGTGTCCAGATCTCCCTCGCGGTTGGCGAAGCGGTATTCTCCCGAGGCTCGGGCGTGGGACATGGCAAAGCCGGCCAGGACTCCGCCGACACGCCTGTCCAAGCCTATCCATCCGGATTGCAACGTTACCCGGTTTTCTCCGTCGAGAAACGTCTCGCTCTCGAAACCCTCCAGGTTGCCTCGTCCCCACAGGGTCCATTCATGAAATCCACCACCAGACGAGTCGGTCAGCGAAAGGGTGAATTCACTTTGCGTGAGGAGGGCGTCGCTGTCGACGGCACGACTTTCGAACGTCGAGGTTTGCCACGGGTCCGCTTCCGGTACAGGGTGTCGGGTCATCGGGATGGCCTCGCCTGCGAGCGTCACCGCCCTTGTTCCCGGCGCGGTATCCAGCCGACTGGAGAGTATGGCTGATGCGTCTGACAGTGTCGCTCGCGCAATGCCTGCCAGCGTATCTTTCAGGGCGTCCTGTTCCAGGACATCCAGGGGTGAAACGTCGGGCTCCACGGTGGTGGATCCGATCGCATTTCCGGCACGATCCGTCACAGCGCCTGCCGGCATCGAAAACATGATCCGTGCATCTGGCGTATTGGGCGTGATGTGGAGCGTCCAGACCTGATCGGCCGTCACCTCGGTCAAGTCGCGTCCTGATCCTCCCGTGACCGAGATGTCAGCGGCTTCAAAACCGACGACGGGTTCGGAGAAGGCGAGGGTCGCAGTGAAACTGCCGGTTTTATAGACAGTAATCCCGGAAACGGCCAGCGTTGGCGGTGTGTTGTCAAGGATGTAAACGCTGTTGTCGGTACCGGTCGGGGTGAAGCTGACCAGCGGGTTGTCGATCATATCCCTGATATCCTGATCGCTTGAGAATCCGAGCGTGACCGTACCATCGAGGCCGGCAAGGTTGCCATCCCGGAGTGTGACGTCATAGACCGTTTGCGAGGTTCCGAGCATTGTGACGGACAGGTCTGCCGTGGTGCCGGTTCCGGTGAAGTCTGCCGCGTCCACATTCTTCACAGGCTCGCTGAAGGTGACCCGCCAGGTGAGGGTATCTGCGTTGGTGGGAGACGACTGCGGACTCTGGTGCGTGATCGAGACGATGGTGGGGCTAAGCGTATCGGGGGGGCCTGAGAAGACGCCGCTGCTGAGACCTGCTGCCGTGTTGCCGTTCCCGACTGCGTCGGAGGCTACGTCGGCTGCGACCGTGATGGTGTAATCCCGGAAGGGTACAATCCTTGCTGTGTAGTTTTCGCCAGATCCGCTGAATGTTGCGATGGTGCCGCCGGTCAAGGTGATGTCTCCGACTTCGAAGCCGGTCACTGGTTCGGAGAAGGTGAAAGTGGCCGTAAAGCCTTCCGATGCTGCCGATGCGGGCACACCGCTCATGACAATAAGCGGCCGGGTGTTATCAAGGACGTAGTTGTTTTCATTGGCTCCTGTCGGGGTGGTGCTGATCAGGGTGTTGCCCACCCAGTCCTTGATATCGTGGTCGTTTGCGAAGGTAAGCGTGACCGTTCCGTCGAGGTCGGCGAGGTCTCCGCCGGCGGCGGTGACGTCAAAGACGGACTGCGTGGTTCCGAAGGTGGTGACGGTCAGGCTCGCGGTTGTGCCGTCAATCGAGAAGTCAGATGCGTCCAGGTCCCTTACGGTCTCGCTCAAGGTGACCCGCCAGGTGAGTGTGTCGGCGTTGGTGGGAGAGGAGGCCGGGCGGTGGCGCTCGATCGAGAGAGGGTTCGGTCTGACGGTATCAGCGACGTCCGTGTAGAGGCCGTAGCTGACGCCTGCTGCCGTGTTACCGTTGCCGGCTGCGTCCGTGGCCACGTTGGCGGCAACTGTGACGGTGTAATCACGGAACGGCGCGATTCTTGCAGTGTAGGTTGTACCGGAGCCGCTGAACCCGGAGAGGCTGGCGCCGGTCACCGAGATGTCATTGGCAGCGAAACCGGTCACTGGTTCGGAGAATGCAAAGGTCGCCGTGAAAGTGCCAGTCGTGTTCAACGGGACGTCGGTGATGGTCAGGGTCGGTGCCGTATTGTCGACCAGGTAGGTGTTGTTGGTCCCTCTGACCGAGGTGTTGAGGGCATTGTTCCCGAGGTCCCTGATGTTCTGGGTCCTCGCGAAGGTGAGGGTGACCGTTCCGTCGAGGCCGGCGAGGTTGCCGCCCGAGGCGGTGACGTCGTAGACCGTTTGCGATCTCCCGACGGCGGCGACCGACGGGGTCGCCGTGGTGCCGCCAATCGAGATGTCCGATGCATCCACATTCCGCACGGCCTCGCTGAAGGTCACCCGCCAGGTCAGGCGGTCGGCGTTGGTGGGCGAGCCCGTCGGGTTGTGGCGCTCGATCGAGCTGACCGTCGGTGCGGGGTCGACGGGACGTTCGCCTTGTCCGCCACTCTCACTGGAAGCGCTTGCTCCGGTGTTACCATTGCCGGCTGCGTCCGTGGCCACATTGGCTTCTACTGTGATGGTGTAACTGTCGAAGGGTGTGATCGTTGCTGTGTAGGTCGTACCGGAGCCGCTGAACCCGGAGAGGGTGGCGCCTTCCACCGTGATGTCTTCGGTTGCGAACCCGGTCACCGGTTCCGAGAAGGTGAAGGTTACTGTGAATTCGTCGTCCACGTTATCCGGGATGCCGGTGATGGTCAGGCCTGGCGGCGTGTTGTCGAGGACGTAGGTGTTGGTTCCCGTGACCGAGGGGTTGATGGCGTTGCCGTCCAGGTCCGTGATGTCCTGGGCGGGCGCGAAGGTGAGGGTGACGGTGCCGTTGAGGCCTGCGAGGTCGCCGTCCGAGGCGGTGACGTCATAGATGTCTGCCGACTCCCCGATAGTGGTGACGCTCAGGGTCGCGGTAGTGCCGCTTATGGTGAAGTCGGCCGCGTCCACATTCTGGACGTCCTCGCCGAAGGTGACCCGCCAGGTGAGGGTGTCGGCGTTGGTGGGCGAGCTCGGCGGGGTGTGGCGCTCGATCGAGATGCCCGAGGGTACGGAGGTGTCGTAGCTGCCGTTGGCTGACACCGCGGCATTGCCGTTCCCGGCGTCGTCGGTGGCCGCAGCGGCGCGCACGGTGATGTTGTAGTCGGCGCCGGGGGTCACCAGCAGGGTCCATGTATTGCCGGTGCCGGCGGTCAGGGTGCCGGTGGTGGCGCCGGTCACGGTGAGGTCATCGGCGGCGAAATCGGTCACCGCTTCGGAGAAGGTGAAGGTCGCCGTGAACGCCCCGTTGGCGCTCGCCGGGACGCCGCTGATGGTCAGGACTGGCGCCGTGTTGTCGAGGACGTAGGTGTTGTCGTTGGTGCCCGAGACCGAGGTGTTGAGGGCGTTGCCGGCCGGGTCCGTGATGTCCTGGCCGGTTGCGAAGGAGAGGGTGACGGTTGCGTCGAGATCTGCGAGGGCGGGGCCCGAGGCGGTGACGTCATGGACGGACTGCGAACTCCCGACAGCGGCGACGGCCAGGGTCGCCGTGATGTTGGCTAGCTGGGTGCCGTTCCTGGTGAAGGCCAGGGCGAAGTCGGCCGGGTCCACATTCTGGACGTCCTTGCTGAAGGTGACCCGCCAGGTGAGGGTGTCGGCGTTGGTGGGCGAGGTGGCCGGGGTGTGGCGCTCGATCGAGCTGACCTGTGGCCCCGAGGTGTCGTAGCTGCCGTTGGCTGACACCGCGGCATTGCCGTTCCCGGCGGCGTCGGTGGCCGCAGCGGCGCGCACGGTGATGTTGTAGTCGGCGCTGGGGGTCACCAGCAGGGTCCATGTATTGCCGGTGCCGGCGGTCAGGGTGCCGGTGGTGGCGCCGGTCACGGTGAGGTCATCGGCGGCGAAATCGGTCACCGCTTCGGAGAAGGTGAAGGTCGCCGTGAACGCCCCGTTGGCGCTCGCCGGGACGCCGCTGATGGTCAGGACTGGCGCCGTGTTGTCGAGGACGTAGGTGTTGTCGTTGGTGCCCGAGACCGAGGTGTTGAGGGCGTTGCCGGCCGGGTCCGTGATGTCCTGGCCGGTTGCGAAGGAGAGGGTGACGGTTGCGTCGAGATCTGCGAGGGCGGGGCCCGAGGCGGTGACGTCATAGGCTCTTGGCGCGTTGGTGACAGCGGCGACGGCGAGGGTCGCTGTGGTGCCGCTTATGGCGAAGTCGGCCGGGTCCACATTCTGGACGTCCTCGCTGAAGGTGACCCGCCAGGTGAGGGTGTCGGCGTTGGTGGGCGAGGTGGCCGGGGTGTGGCGCTCGATCGAGCTGACCTGTGGCCCCGAGGTGTCGTAGCTGCCGTTGGCTGACACCGCGGCATTGCCGTTCCCGGCGGCGTCGGTGGCCGCAGCGGCGCGCACGGTGATGTTGTAGTCGGCGCTGGGGGTCACCAGCAGGGTCCATGTATTGCCGGTGCCGGCGGTCAGGGTGCCGGTGGTGGCGCCGGTCACGGTGAGGTCATCGGCGGCGAAATCGGTCACCGCTTCGGAGAAGGTGAAGGTCGCCGTGAACGCCCCGTTGGCGCTCGCCGGGACGCCGCTGATGGTCAGGACTGGCGCCGTGTTGTCGAGGACGTAGGTGTTGTCGTTGGTGCCCGAGACCGAGGTGTTGAGGGCGTTGCCGGCCGGGTCCGTGATGTCCTGGCCGGTTGCGAAGGAGAGGGTGACGGTTGCGTCGAGATCTGCGAGGGCGGGGCCCGAGGCGGTGACGTCATAGGCTCTTGGCGCGTTGGTGACAGCGGCGACGGCGAGGGTCGCTGTGGTGCCGCTTATGGCGAAGTCGGCCGGGTCCACATTCTGGACGTCCTCGCTGAAGGTGACCCGCCAGGTGAGGGTGTCGGCGTTGGTGGGCGAGGTGGCCGGGGTGTGGCGCTCGATCGAGCTGACCTGTGGCCCCGAGGTGTCGTAGCTGCCGTTGGCTGACACCGCGGCATTGCCGTTCCCGGCGGCGTCGGTGGCCGCAGCGGCGCGCACGGTGATGTTGTAGTCGGCGCTGGGGGTCACCAGCAGGGTCCATGTATTGCCGGTGCCGGCGGTCAGGGTGCCGGTGGTGGCGCCGGTCACGGTGAGGTCATCGGCGGCGAAATCGGTCACCGCTTCGGAGAAGGTGAAGGTCGCCGTGAACGCCCCGTTGGCGCTCGCCGGGACGCCGCTGATGGTCAGGACTGGCGCCGTGTTGTCGAGGACGTAGGTGTTGTCGTTGGTGCCCGAGACCGAGGTGTTGAGGGCGTTGCCGGCCGGGTCCGTGATGTCCTGGCCGGTTGCGAAGGAGAGGGTGACGGTTGCGTCGAGATCTGCGAGGGCGGGGCCCGAGGCGGTGACGTCATAGGCTCTTGGCGCGTTGGTGACAGCGGCGACGGCGAGGGTCGCTGTGGTGCCGCTTATGGCGAAGTCGGCCGGGTCCACATTCTGGACGTCCTCGCTGAAGGTGACCCGCCAGGTGAGGGTGTCGGCGTTGGTGGGCGAGGTGGCCGGGGTGTGGCGCTCGATCGAGCTGACCTGTGGCCCCGAGGTGTCGTAGCTGCCGTTGGCTGACACCGCGGCATTGCCGTTCCCGGCGGCGTCGGTGGCCGCAGCGGCGCGCACGGTGATGTTGTAGTCGGCGCTGGGGGTCACCAGCAGGGTCCATGTATTGCCGGTGCCGGCGGTCAGGGTGCCGGTGGTGGCGCCGGTCACGGTGAGGTCATCGGCGGCGAAATCGGTCACCGCTTCGGAGAAGGTGAAGGTCGCCGTGAACGCCCCGTTGGCGCTCGCCGGGACGCCGCTGATGGTCAGGACTGGCGCCGTGTTGTCGAGGACGTAGGTGTTGTCGTTGGTGCCCGAGACCGAGGTGTTGAGGGCGTTGCCGGCCGGGTCCGTGATGTCCTGGCCGGTTGCGAAGGAGAGGGTGACGGTTGCGTCGAGATCTGCGAGGGCGGGGCCCGAGGCGGTGACGTCATAGGCTCTTGGCGCGTTGGTGACAGCGGCGACGGCGAGGGTCGCTGTGGTGCCGCTTATGGCGAAGTCGGCCGGGTCCACATTCTGGACGTCCTCGCTGAAGGTGACCCGCCAGGTGAGGGTGTCGGCGTTGGTGGGCGAGGTGGCCGGGGTGTGGCGCTCGATCGAGCTGACCTGTGGCCCCGAGGTGTCGTAGCTGCCGTTGGCTGACACCGCGGCATTGCCGTTCCCGGCGGCGTCGGTGGCCGCAGCGGCGCGCACGGTGATGTTGTAGTCGGCGCTGGGGGTCACCAGCAGGGTCCATGTATTGCCGGTGCCGGCGGTCAGGGTGCCGGTGGTGGCGCCGGTCACGGTGAGGTCATCGGCGGCGAAATCGGTCACCGCTTCGGAGAAGGTGAAGGTCGCCGTGAACGCCCCGTTGGCGCTCGCCGGGACGCCGCTGATGGTCAGGACTGGCGCCGTGTTGTCGAGGACGTAGGTGTTGTCGTTGGTGCCCGAGACCGAGGTGTTGAGGGCGTTGCCGGCCGGGTCCGTGATGTCCTGGCCGGTTGCGAAGGAGAGGGTGACGGTTGCGTCGAGATCTGCGAGGGCGGGGCCCGAGGCGGTGACGTCATAGGCTCTTGGCGCGTTGGTGACAGCGGCGACGGCGAGGGTCGCTGTGGTGCCGCTTATGGCGAAGTCGGCCGGGTCCACATTCTGGACGTCCTCGCTGAAGGTGACCCGCCAGGTGAGGGTGTCGGCGTTGGTGGGCGAGGTGGCCGGGGTGTGGCGCTCGATCGAGCTGACCTGTGGCCCCGAGGTGTCGTAGCTGCCGTTGGCTGACACCGCGGCATTGCCGTTCCCGGCGGCGTCGGTGGCCGCAGCGGCGCGCACGGTGATGTTGTAGTCGGCGCTGGGGGTCACCAGCAGGGTCCATGTATTGCCGGTGCCGGCGGTCAGGGTGCCGGTGGTGGCGCCGGTCACGGTGAGGTCATCGGCGGCGAAATCGGTCACCGCTTCGGAGAAGGTGAAGGTCGCCGTGAACGCCCCGTTGGCGCTCGCCGGGACGCCGCTGATGGTCAGGACTGGCGCCGTGTTGTCGAGGACGTAGGTGTTGTCGTTGGTGCCCGAGACCGAGGTGTTGAGGGCGTTGCCGGCCGGGTCCGTGATGTCCTGGCCGGTTGCGAAGGAGAGGGTGACGGTTGCGTCGAGATCTGCGAGGGCGGGGCCCGAGGCGGTGACGTCATAGGCTCTTGGCGCGTTGGTGACAGCGGCGACGGCGAGGGTCGCTGTGGTGCCGCTTATGGCGAAGTCGGCCGGGTCCACATTCTGGACGTCCTCGCTGAAGGTGACCCGCCAGGTGAGGGTGTCGGCGTTGGTGGGCGAGGTGGCCGGGGTGTGGCGCTCGATCGAGCTGACCTGTGGCCCCGAGGTGTCGTAGCTGCCGTTGGCTGACACCGCGGCATTGCCGTTCCCGGCGGCGTCGGTGGCCGCAGCGGCGCGCACGGTGATGTTGTAGTCGGCGCTGGGGGTCACCAGCAGGGTCCATGTATTGCCGGTGCCGGCGGTCAGGGTGCCGGTGGTGGCGCCGGTCACGGTGAGGTCATCGGCGGCGAAATCGGTCACCGCTTCGGAGAAGGTGAAGGTCGCCGTGAACGCCCCGTTGGCGCTCGCCGGGACGCCGCTGATGGTCAGGACTGGCGCCGTGTTGTCGAGGACGTAGGTGTTGTCGTTGGTGCCCGAGACCGAGGTGTTGAGGGCGTTGCCGGCCGGGTCCGTGATGTCCTGGCCGGTTGCGAAGGAGAGGGTGACGGTTGCGTCGAGATCTGCGAGGGCGGGGCCCGAGGCGGTGACGTCATAGGCTCTTGGCGCGTTGGTGACAGCGGCGACGGCGAGGGTCGCTGTGGTGCCGCTTATGGCGAAGTCGGCCGGGTCCACATTCTGGACGTCCTCGCTGAAGGTGACCCGCCAGGTGAGGGTGTCGGCGTTGGTGGGCGAGGTGGCCGGGGTGTGGCGCTCGATCGAGCTGACCTGTGGCCCCGAGGTGTCGTAGCTGCCGTTGGCTGACACCGCGGCATTGCCGTTCCCGGCGGCGTCGGTGGCCGCAGCGGCGCGCACGGTGATGTTGTAGTCGGCGCTGGGGGTCACCAGCAGGGTCCATGTATTGCCGGTGCCGGCGGTCAGGGTGCCGGTGGTGGCGCCGGTCACGGTGAGGTCATCGGCGGCGAAATCGGTCACCGCTTCGGAGAAGGTGAAGGTCGCCGTGAACGCCCCGTTGGCGCTCGCCGGGACGCCGCTGATGGTCAGGACTGGCGCCGTGTTGTCGAGGACGTAGGTGTTGTCGTTGGTGCCCGAGACCGAGGTGTTGAGGGCGTTGCCGGCCGGGTCCGTGATGTCCTGGCCGGTTGCGAAGGAGAGGGTGACGGTTGCGTCGAGATCTGCGAGGGCGGGGCCCGAGGCGGTGACGTCATAGGCTCTTGGCGCGTTGGTGACAGCGGCGACGGCGAGGGTCGCTGTGGTGCCGCTTATGGCGAAGTCGGCCGGGTCCACATTCTGGACGTCCTCGCTGAAGGTGACCCGCCAGGTGAGGGTGTCGGCGTTGGTGGGCGAGGTGGCCGGGGTGTGGCGCTCGATCGAGCTGACCTGTGGCCCCGAGGTGTCGTAGCTGCCGTTGGCTGACACCGCGGCATTGCCGTTCCCGGCGGCGTCGGTGGCCGCAGCGGCGCGCACGGTGATGTTGTAGTCGGCGCTGGGGGTCACCAGCAGGGTCCATGTATTGCCGGTGCCGGCGGTCAGGGTGCCGGTGGTGGCGCCGGTCACGGTGAGGTCATCGGCGGCGAAATCGGTCACCGCTTCGGAGAAGGTGAAGGTCGCCGTGAACGCCCCGTTGGCGCTCGCCGGGACGCCGCTGATGGTCAGGACTGGCGCCGTGTTGTCGAGGACGTAGGTGTTGTCGTTGGTGCCCGAGACCGAGGTGTTGAGGGCGTTGCCGGCCGGGTCCGTGATGTCCTGGCCGGTTGCGAAGGAGAGGGTGACGGTTGCGTCGAGATCTGCGAGGGCGGGGCCCGAGGCGGTGACGTCATAGGCTCTTGGCGCGTTGGTGACAGCGGCGACGGCGAGGGTCGCTGTGGTGCCGCTTATGGCGAAGTCGGCCGGGTCCACATTCTGGACGTCCTCGCTGAAGGTGACCCGCCAGGTGAGGGTGTCGGCGTTGGTGGGCGAGGTGGCCGGGGTGTGGCGCTCGATCGAGCTGACCTGTGGCCCCGAGGTGTCGTAGCTGCCGTTGGCTGACACCGCGGCATTGCCGTTCCCGGCGGCGTCGGTGGCCGCAGCGGCGCGCACGGTGATGTTGTAGTCGGCGCTGGGGGTCACCAGCAGGGTCCATGTATTGCCGGTGCCGGCGGTCAGGGTGCCGGTGGTGGCGCCGGTCACGGTGAGGTCATCGGCGGCGAAATCGGTCACCGCTTCGGAGAAGGTGAAGGTCGCCGTGAACGCCCCGTTGGCGCTCGCCGGGACGCCGCTGATGGTCAGGACTGGCGCCGTGTTGTCGAGGACGTAGGTGTTGTCGTTGGTGCCCGAGACCGAGGTGTTGAGGGCGTTGCCGGCCGGGTCCGTGATGTCCTGGCCGGTTGCGAAGGAGAGGGTGACGGTTGCGTCGAGATCTGCGAGGGCGGGGCCCGAGGCGGTGACGTCATAGGCTCTTGGCGCGTTGGTGACAGCGGCGACGGCGAGGGTCGCTGTGGTGCCGCTTATGGCGAAGTCGGCCGGGTCCACATTCTGGACGTCCTCGCTGAAGGTGACCCGCCAGGTGAGGGTGTCGGCGTTGGTGGGCGAGGTGGCCGGGGTGTGGCGCTCGATCGAGCTGACCTGTGGCCCCGAGGTGTCGTAGCTGCCGTTGGCTGACACCGCGGCATTGCCGTTCCCGGCGGCGTCGGTGGCCGCAGCGGCGCGCACGGTGATGTTGTAGTCGGCGCTGGGGGTCACCAGCAGGGTCCATGTATTGCCGGTGCCGGCGGTCAGGGTGCCGGTGGTGGCGCCGGTCACGGTGAGGTCATCGGCGGCGAAATCGGTCACCGCTTCGGAGAAGGTGAAGGTCGCCGTGAACGCCCCGTTGGCGCTCGCCGGGACGCCGCTGATGGTCAGGACTGGCGCCGTGTTGTCGAGGACGTAGGTGTTGTCGTTGGTGCCCGAGACCGAGGTGTTGAGGGCGTTGCCGGCCGGGTCCGTGATGTCCTGGCCGGTTGCGAAGGAGAGGGTGACGGTTGCGTCGAGATCTGCGAGGGCGGGGCCCGAGGCGGTGACGTCATAGGCTCTTGGCGCGTTGGTGACAGCGGCGACGGCGAGGGTCGCTGTGGTGCCGCTTATGGCGAAGTCGGCCGGGTCCACATTCTGGACGTCCTCGCTGAAGGTGACCCGCCAGGTGAGGGTGTCGGCGTTGGTGGGCGAGGTGGCCGGGGTGTGGCGCTCGATCGAGCTGACCTGTGGCCCCGAGGTGTCGTAGCTGCCGTTGGCTGACACCGCGGCATTGCCGTTCCCGGCGGCGTCGGTGGCCGCAGCGGCGCGCACGGTGATGTTGTAGTCGGCGCTGGGGGTCACCAGCAGGGTCCATGTATTGCCGGTGCCGGCGGTCAGGGTGCCGGTGGTGGCGCCGGTCACGGTGAGGTCATCGGCGGCGAAATCGGTCACCGCTTCGGAGAAGGTGAAGGTCGCCGTGAACGCCCCGTTGGCGCTCGCCGGGACGCCGCTGATGGTCAGGACTGGCGCCGTGTTGTCGAGGACGTAGGTGTTGTCGTTGGTGCCCGAGACCGAGGTGTTGAGGGCGTTGCCGGCCGGGTCCGTGATGTCCTGGCCGGTTGCGAAGGAGAGGGTGACGGTTGCGTCGAGATCTGCGAGGGCGGGGCCCGAGGCGGTGACGTCATAGGCTCTTGGCGCGTTGGTGACAGCGGCGACGGCGAGGGTCGCTGTGGTGCCGCTTATGGCGAAGTCGGCCGGGTCCACATTCTGGACGTCCTCGCTGAAGGTGACCCGCCAGGTGAGGGTGTCGGCGTTGGTGGGCGAGGTGGCCGGGGTGTGGCGCTCGATCGAGCTGACCTGTGGCCCCGAGGTGTCGTAGCTGCCGTTGGCTGACACCGCGGCATTGCCGTTCCCGGCGGCGTCGGTGGCCGCAGCGGCGCGCACGGTGATGTTGTAGTCGGCGCTGGGGGTCACCAGCAGGGTCCATGTATTGCCGGTGCCGGCGGTCAGGGTGCCGGTGGTGGCGCCGGTCACGGTGAGGTCATCGGCGGCGAAATCGGTCACCGCTTCGGAGAAGGTGAAGGTCGCCGTGAACGCCCCGTTGGCGCTCGCCGGGACGCCGCTGATGGTCAGGACTGGCGCCGTGTTGTCGAGGACGTAGGTGTTGTCGTTGGTGCCCGAGACCGAGGTGTTGAGGGCGTTGCCGGCCGGGTCCGTGATGTCCTGGCCGGTTGCGAAGGAGAGGGTGACGGTTGCGTCGAGATCTGCGAGGGCGGGGCCCGAGGCGGTGACGTCATAGGCTCTTGGCGCGTTGGTGACAGCGGCGACGGCGAGGGTCGCTGTGGTGCCGCTTATGGCGAAGTCGGCCGGGTCCACATTCTGGACGTCCTCGCTGAAGGTGACCCGCCAGGTGAGGGTGTCGGCGTTGGTGGGCGAGGTGGCCGGGGTGTGGCGCTCGATCGAGCTGACCGAGGGTATGGTGATGGTAGGGGTCGTGCTTACGACTGGGCTCCAGGAGCTCCACTGATTACACAACCCACTCCGCACACTTATACGAACATCGTACGCTACATTATCCAGCGCAACCCCTGTGAACACTAGGGGTGCGGTTTCATGAGTTTTGGCGCCCTCCTTAATCGTGAAATTCCTCTGATTTTTGTTATATATAACGAAGGCGCCACTGTCGGCATTGTTGCTGTCAGGGTAAATTTCCCAAGCCTTACGCCAGCTCGCACTTGATTTCTTGTAGTTAAGCTCGAAACCGGACAGATTATCATCGAAAATGCAGTTATTATCGTTCCACTCCCAAGTTACGTCCAACTGCTGGTCACCAGGTGTCAGGGAGACGATGATGGGCGTATTCGGCGTGTTGTCGACATCGAAGCTGTTCTCATTGGGCGCCGGGGTGACGGAGGTGTCCAGGCTGTTACCTGCCGGGTCCGTGATGTCCTGGCCGGTTGCGAAGGAGAGGGTGACCGTGCCGTTGAGGCCGTCGAGGTCGCCCCCTGCGGCGGTGACGTCATAGGCTCTTGGCGCGTTGGTGACAGCGGCGACGGCGAGGGTCGCTGTGGTGCCGCTTATGGCGAAGTCGGCCGGGTCCACATTCTGGACGTCCTCGCTGAAGGTGACCCGCCAGGTGAGGGTGTCGGCGTTGGTGGGCGAGGTGGCCGGGGTGTGGCGCTCGATCGAGCTGACCTGTGGCCCCGAGGTGTCGTAGCTGCCGTTGGCTGACACCGCGGCATTGCCGTTCCCGGCGGCGTCGGTGGCCGCAGCGGCGCGCACGGTGATGTTGTAGTCGGCGCTGGGGGTCACCAGCAGGGTCCATGTATTGCCGGTGCCGGCGGTCAGGGTGCCGGTGGTGGCGCCGGTCACGGTGAGGTCATCGGCGGCGAAATCGGTCACCGCTTCGGAGAAGGTGAAGGTCGCCGTGAACGCCCCGTTGGCGCTCGCCGGGACGCCGCTGATGG